>NZ_JAUXSP010000018.1 GCF_030679875.1 Phenylobacterium sp.
TCACAACCTCCGTGAAGGCTGCCGCCCCAGCGGCGGCCACCGTGACGCCATTTCGCGCGGCAGCCTGACGGTAGAGCTGCGAACGGCCGGCGTTGATCTCGTTCACCGCCCCTTCGAGCGCCGGATCAGTGCTGGCCACGACAAAGCCCAGCAGTCCGTCGTTGCGTTAGCCCACCGTGCACTGAGCATTGGCCGCGTCGACCCTGGCCAGGGCTTCGGCTGTCAGCGCCATGGCGGAGCTGGCGGCGGCGCCGACGGTGGCGACGCCCGTCGCGCCCAGGATGGCGACGGCCAGGGCCAGATATTTCATACGGGTCATGATCATCCCCTAGAACAGGTTCGGGTTCTGCTGGATGAGCGCCTTGACGTCCTCGTCCAGGCGCACACGCACATCGGCGTCCAGCTTTGCATATATGGTGATCGGGTCGACCTGGACCCGCACTGTTGGGGCGCAGGCGCTGAGCCCGACGGCCAGGGCGGCGGCGCCCATGACCGCGCCGATGATCTGTCGATTTGGGGGCGTCAAGATGCGGCTCCTCAGGGCTATTGGGATCGAATGGCTCATTGTGGCTCCGGGGTCTGAACCTCGCCTGAACCGCCGGCGGCCTGGGCCTGAGCATAGTCAGCCAAGAGCTGGTCCAGGTTGAGGGTCGTGTCCAGCGTCAAATCAACCTTGGTGCCAGACGGCAGGGGCAGTTCTTTGTTGAGGAAGTCCCGGCGGATCAGTTCTCCGAGGGTCAGGCGAATTTCCTGGCGCTGGGGAGGGCTGTGCTCGCCGCGGATGTGGAACAGGACGCCCAGGCGGCCGCCAGGCAGACTATTCACCTCAGCGTCAAGTAGGTCGAAGGCCAGATGCTCCATGGCCTGATAGGCGAACTCTACGGCGGTATTGGTCTCTTCGATCGGGGCCGCCTCGCCCAGCCCGTCGACGGCGGCGCTGGCGCCCCCGCCCGAGGCGTTGACGTCGGTCAATGCGGCCCTCCGGATCGAAAGCCGGCCGGGCTCAATCGCCTCCAGCCGCCCCTGCACGAACCGGAACCCGTCCGGCCCCGCAATAAAGGGCAGACGGCCGCTGACCCTCGCCGACAGGGCGAACCGATCGGCGAATGGCGTGGCGCTGACGATGTCCGACAGCTGGACCCCGTCGATCACCAGCTCCCCGCGCCAGGACTGGCCAGGATCGAAGGGAATGCTCATGGCTTCCAGGCGGATCACACCGCCACCCACGTCCACGGAGCCGCCAGAAACCTCGAGGCTTTGCCCCAACAGCTGGAACGTGAGGCGTGGCGCGTCGAGGGGGGCAAGGAGCTGCAGTTGAGTCGCCGCCAACTGCTGGCCGGGGGCCGTTTCCAAGGGGGTCAGGCTGGTGAACTCGATCTCGCCGGCCAGTCCCCGGATCGGGCCAGCAGGACTGTTGAAATCCAGTCCAAGCACAGATAGCCGCCCGGCGCTCACGGCGCCCTCAGGGTTCCATTGAAATCCACCGACAAAGCGGGCGGCTCCGACCGCAGGGGAGCCGATCGCCTCCGCCAGGGGAGAAAGGTCGGAGGGCTGCAGCCCGTCTTCAGCGAAGACCAGGCGACCGGTGTCCACATTCACGTCGCCAACACCCACCTCGCCATCGTGGTTGAGCTCGACCTGAGCCACCTGCTCGCCTGAGGAGGCCAGACGCAGGTCGCCCCTCCATACGTTCCGCTGCAGTCGAACCTGCCCCGTGACCTCGAGGGGATTGAAGCGCGGGCTATCGGCGGCGTCCATCAGACGGCCGCCCCTAACCTGGACATTGGTGAACAGGTCTCCGGATCGGACGCCAAAAACAAGGTCGCCGCCGCCGTCCAGAAGCTCGGCCTGCAGGAAGGGCGCCGCAGCCGCCACCGCCTCGGCGCGGCCCTGAATGCGCCACTGGCCACCTTCTGCGATCAGGAGCGGCTGTGAACCAGGACAAAGCCTCAGGCTGATGGCTTCCACACTGGTGGCGCCTGCCTCAAACCTCTCCAGGCGGACCGGCGCACAGCCAGAGGCGTGGAAGGCGAGACGCGACCCGGCGAAGGCCAACCGGCCGGCGGCCTCGGCTTCGACACCTTCCAGGGGCCCGAAGTCGGTCGCAACGGCGAGGCGGGTCTGGGCGCTCACCCCTTGGGAATTCGCCCTGTAGCTTGCCACCTGCGCGTCGATCTTCGGCAGGCCTCCCCCGTCCGCCGAGAGGTCAAAGGCCCCGGCGCCAGATGCATAGACCGGCGCCCGGTTTCGAGCGGTGACAACAAGGCGGCCCCCGCTGTCCGAGATGATCTCTGCCGGACGCGGAAGTCCGACTTGCAGGCCTGATGGACCGTAGGTCAGGCTGGCCTCGGGCGCGCTCAGGCGGAACGCCCGCGCCGCGCGCTTGAGGGACGCCACGGTCTCGACGTCGCCGGTTTTCACCGCGCCCAGCCCGCTCCATCCGCCGACCAGGCTCATGGCGCCCGTGAGGTCGGCGCTTCGTACGCTGGCCCCATGGCGGACTGACCCACTCAGATCCAGCGCCAGCTGGGTCACGTCGAGTTGGCCTGTCTCGATGCCCTTGCCTTCCAGGCTGACTCTTACGCCACCGGAAACCTCGCCATTGGGACCCCGACGCCAAACCAGATCATCAGACTGAGCCGACCCCTGAAGGGTCCCGAACCGGACCTCCGAGGCCTGTCCGGACGCAGCTTCAGCTCGCAGGGCGCCGCGGCCACGCAGGGTGAGTCGGGGCAGGTCCCCAGCGGCGTCTCCCTTGAAGCTGCCCGACAGGCTGAGGCGCTCGACGCGGGTTTCACCCTGGCGAAGGCTCGATGTGTTTGCCAATACCACAAGGGTGATGGGCCCCGTCGCCAGGGGAGCCTGGGCTTCGGGATAGGCGGCGTTGAGCGCCAGCGACACAGCGCCAGACCCGACAGCAACGTCGCCGAGCCGGCCAGACTTCAATGCGGCCGCAAGGCTGGCGCTGGTGCGACCATCACGGGTCACAAGACCCAGACGCGCCTCACCTAGGTCAAGGACAAGGTCATCGAGGGACAGGCGCGTAGGTTCAAGTCGACCGGTCAGGGAGATCAGCACACCCTTGGCCATACGCGCATCGGCATGAATGACAGCCTGTCCGCCGGCATGCTCCAACTGCAGGAGACCGTTGTGGACGACAATGTCAGGCGAGGGCGCGTCCGGCTGTGAGGGGCGGCTGCGAAACTCCGCGATCAGGGGGTCAAGGTCCCCAAGGCTCGGTCCCTCCGGCGTCCAGCGGACATGGATGGTGGGCTCAAACAACTCGATCCGCTCAAGCTCGACGCCCAAAGCCCGGCCCCGCCAGGGTCCGGTGATCCGGTAGGACAGCTCCGCCCTCTCCGCCGTCAGGACGGGGGCGCCCGCGGGCCCGATGCGCAGTCCACCGGTTAGCCCTCTGGGCCCCAAAGCCTCGAAGCTCGCCTCCGCCTCGATCCCCCGGGCCTCCAACCACCCGACCAGCGCTTCCCGGGCCAGGACCCGACGGGCGAAATAGGCCACGGCGAGCGCCATGATCAGGGCGAAGACCAGGAGGCAGACCCCCCACGCCAAACGTCGTCCGCGTCTCCTATGAGATACAGACTTGAGGGCGGAAGGCTCCGCGGAGGGATCTTGCAGGGTGTCTTGGGTCACGGGTGGCCGCCGCCATAATGCGCGGAGGCCCGCCTAAGCTCCAGCCTTGTCCGCAGATAGGTGTTCTTCCTGTGAATCATCACCCTGCCCCGTGACCGCGGCGATGGCCCCGAGCAGGTCCCCGGCCCGGATCGGCTTTGACAGGTGCCAGTCTCCGCCAGCGGCTTGGCCAGCGCGAACATGCTCTTCCAGAGCGTTGGCGGTGAGCATGATGACCGGAATCCGAGGTCGGCCCTGGGCGACTTCCCGCCGTCGGATTTCCGCCGTCGCGCTCAGCCCATCCAGGACTGGCATCTGCATGTCCATCAGCACAACATCAAATGGCGCGTCCTTTAGGGCGTCGAGCGCAGCTTGACCGTCGCCGACGACAACAGGGTCAACCCCGATAGAACCTAGGATCAGCTGGACGACCTTCTGATTGGTGGGATGGTCCTCGGCCAGCAGCACCCGGAGGTCGCCCATGGACTTGGACGTCGTTTGGTCCTCAACGGTGCTCAGATCGGCGGGGGTCATTTCTACCCGCGGCATCACAAGGCGAACCCGGAAAACCGAGCCCTCCCCTGGCGTCGACGATACCGAGATGTCGCCCCCCATCAGCTCGACGAGGGAGTGGCTGATGGCGAGCCCCAGGCCGGTGCCGCCGAAACGCCGGCGAATGGAATCGTCTGCCTGTTCGAAGCGCCGGAAAAGGCGGCTACGCACCGTCTCGTCGAAGCCGATCCCCGTGTCGCTGACGGTGAACTCAAGCGCCCTTCCCGCGCTCTGGACCCCCAGGCTCACGCCCCCGAGCTGGGTGAATTTGACGGCGTTGCTCAGCAGGTTGGACAGCACCTGGGTCAGGCGCACAGGATCGCCGAGGTAGCCGCCACTCGCCTCAGGCGCCACCGACCATTCCAGGGTCAGCCCCTTGCTCTCGGCCGCCGCCCGGTGGAGCTCAGCGATACGGCGCACCACAGTCTCGAGATCGAAGGTGTTCTGGGAGAGCTGTATCCGCCCGGCCTCAATGCTGGAGAAGTCCAGGATATCGGTCAGGACCTGTTCCAAAAGACGACCGGACGAGACGATCAGCTCAGCCAGCTCCTGGTCCTTTTCGTCAGTCTGGCGGGCCCTCAGGGCCTGGGAGATGGCGATCACGCCATTCAGCGGCGTGCGCAATTCATGGCTCATATTGGCCAGGAAACGGGACTTTTCGGCGTTCGCCTGCTCCAGCTCGGCCGTCCGTTCGCGCACCCGGTCCTCCAGGGACGCTCTCGCGCTCTCAGCATTGGCCCGCTCGGCTGCCAGGGCGCAGGCCAGGAGGCCGATCTCATCCTCACGGGCCTCGTCTTCGGCAAGCCGCGACAAGCTCGGCGGCGCCAGATCAGGATCACAGGAATCAGCGAGCCGCCGGACGGGACCGGTTATTTGCCGCCGGGCCAGAGCGACCATCAGCCAAGCCTGCAGCACGGCCGCCAGGCCGCCCAGCAAAAGCACCCAGGCGGCCGACTGGGCCGCACTGATCATCAGCGCCCGCTTGGGATAGACGAGCAGGTAGTTCCAGTTGGCCATGTTCAGTCGGCCGAAGGCGATGATCGCTGAGCCGTCGGGACTGTCCATGACCCCGAACCGGTCCGGATGGATCGCGATCGCAGCAGCGATCTCCCGCGTTCCGGTCTCCAGCTCCAGCGCCTTCACCTGGGCCTCGGAGAACAACCCGTCCGCGCCGAAGGCGGGATCGGCGATGATCTCGCCCTCGTGGGTCATGATCATCGCGGTGGCGCCCCGAAGGGTTTCCCGCACCGCGCTGCGGAACAGGCCCGTGAGCTCGATAGAGGAGCCAAAGGCGCCTACGAAGCTGCCGTCCACATAGGCCGGCGTCAGACAGGCCGACCCCAACCGAGGGGTCTGATCTGCCTCCTGCACCAGCCTCTGCAACCGTGTGCAGCGGGTCTCACCCGTCGGATTGTTGGACGGCAAGGAAATCAAGGTCATTTCCTCACCGCTCACATCAAGGTCGGCGGGAGCAAGCTGGCGATAGAACATCAGCCGGTCGGGACGGTGAGGCCCGAACATCACCAGCCGGGTGGCCGGGGTGAAGAAGTAGAAGTTGTCGACATCAGCCCCCGCAGCCTGACCGAGATCCGAAACGACACTGAAGCTGGCGGCCAGCGCGGCGAGTTCCGCCGCCGGCGTCTCGCTGGCCCGCCCGATGAAGGCGCCCATGCCATAGACGAAGCCGCCGTCTCAGCGTCGGACCCCCTCGAAATACTCGGGCCGGCTGCGGCGGGTGCCGTCCGGACGCAGGGGGAAATACTGGTCGAACAGGCGCTCAGCCTCGCCGGGCTCCAGGGCCAGGGCGCGCCGCTCTAGTTCCTCGCCGGCGGCAACCTGCAGCGCCGTGAGTGCGGCAAACCGGCTATCCAGATTGAGGCTGCGCTCACGAACATAATCACCAAGAAAGGCGACCTGTCGGTGGGACAGTTCTCGCTGGAATATCAGGGCGGCGATCACCGCGACCAATACAGTTAAAGATAGCGCGGTCAGACCGATACTAATCAAGAACTGGCGGGTCAGAGACTTCATAGCCGTGTCGCCCCATCGATCATCCCGCGCTGTTGCAATTTCTCTCCGCGTTCGTCTGCAATATCAAGCCGTGCGTCATTGGGCCGCGGTCCAGCGCAGTCAGCTCAGGGAACATCGGCGGGGGCCTGGGAGAGGGGCGGCGCCACCTCTTCCAGGGGTCGGCGCTCGGCGGCGACGCCGAGCTTCATCTCCACCAGAGCGGCCAGGATCATGAGGCCGCCCCCGAGCAGATAGCCCCAGAGGATCTGGCTTCGCTCGCCCGTATCGATCAGGGCGCCGAACAGAACCGGGCCGCCGACGCCGCCGACCAGGGTGCCGAAGGCATAGAACATCGAGATTGTGACAGCGCGGATTTCCAGCGGAAAGGTCTCGCCGATGGTGAGATAGGCCGCGCTGGCGCCGGCGGAGGCGAAGAAGAAGATCACCGTCCAGGCGGCGGTCTGCGCCGGCGCCGACAGCAGGCCCGCGCTGAACAGCCATCCCGTCAGGCACATGAGGACGCCCGCCAGGCCGTAGGTCAGGCTGATCATCGGCTTGCGGCCCCAGCTGTCGAAAAGCCGGCCCAGCAGCAGTGGGCCCATGAAGTTTCCGAGGGCGAAGGGCAGCATGAACCAGCCGATGCTGGCCGGCTCGATGTCGTAGAACCGCGTCAGGATCATGGCGTAGGTGAAGAAGATCGCGTTGTAGCAGAAGGCCTGGGTCGCCATCAGGACAATGCCGAGGGTGGTGCGCTGGGGGTAACGGCGGATAAGCGTGCTGGCGATCTCCAGCCAGGAGGTCGGGGGCCGGCGCACCAGCCGCAGGCTCAACAGTTCATCGTGTGGCGGCAGTTTTTGACCGGTATCGCGTTCAACCCGGGCTTCAATCTCCGCGATGATCGCCTCAGCCTCAGCCTCGCGCCCGTGCGTCATGAGCCAGCGAGGACTCTCGGGCATGAACCGGCGGATCCAGATGATGATCAGCGCCATGGCGCCGCCAATGATGAAGGCCAGGCGCCACCCCCACGCCGGATCAATGAAGTCGGCATTGAGGAGAAAGATGGAGCTGAGCGCCCCAAGCGCCGCGCCCAGCCAGAAACTTCCGTTGATTACGAGGTCGGTGAAGCCACGCCGCCTCGCGGGGATCAGTTCCTGGATCGCCGAATTGACCGCCCCGTACTCGCCGCCGATGCCTGCCCCGGTCAGAAAGCGGAACACCATGAACGACCAGAAATCCCACGAGAACCCGGTGGCGATCGTGGCGATCATGTAGACGAAAACAGTCGCGGTGAAGAGCTTCTTGCGGCCGAAACGATCCGTGAGACGCCCGAAGACCAAGGCGCCGAAAACGGCTCCCAGAATGTAGGCGCTGCCGGTCAGACCCACCTGGGTGGCGGTAAGATTGAGCCCGTCGGCGCCGGCGATCGCCGGTGAAAGCGACCCCACCAGGGTCACCTCAAGGCCGTCGAGAATCCAGGTGACCCCCAGGGCCGTGACCACAAGCCAGTGGAACCGGCTCCAGGGGAGGCGATCAAGCCTGGCCGGCACCTGGGTGACAAAGACATCGGAACTGGCCATCGGGTCCCCTCTCCCCAAACTCGACCCTAACGCCCGAGGCGAGCGATCGGACGCAGGCCGGACCATAAAAACCTGATCAGCGGGCTTTCGCCGGCTCCGCGGCGGCGCTAAGGGGCGACATGTCCGCGCCCGAAATCCTGGTCGACGCCCGGGGCCACCGCTGTCCGGTCCCCACCCTGCGCCTGCGCCGAGCGCTGGAAGCGGCGCCCGCAGGGACCAGGGTGCGCCTGCTGGCGGACGACCCCTTGGCGCGCATCGATGTCCCTCATTTCGTCGCGGGCGCAGGCATGACCTTGATCGCCCAGACGTCAGATGACGGTGGGTTCAGCTTCCTGGTGGAGAAGACGGCCGGGGGCTCTTTGGCCTGAGATCAGCGAGCAGGGCCTGGCGGCGGTGTTCATCGAGCCGGATTTCGATCTCGGTCGCCAGGGCGCCGCCAAAGAAGACCGCGTTGACGCTCCATGACAGCCAGATCAAGAACACCACGACTGCGGTGATCGAGCCATAGGTCGCGCCGAGGTGGGCGATCTGCTCCACATAGAAGGCGCTGGCCCAGGACGCGAAAAGGCACAGCATGGCCGAGGCGAACCCGCCACAGACCGCCGCGGACCAGGCGACGGTGCGGCGCGACATGGCGTAGCGATAGATAAGGCTCATCCCCAGGGTCAGGCCGGAACTGGCCCAGGTCCACTCACTGTAGAGCCATGAGACCCCCGCCAGAGGTCGCAGGTCAAAGCTCGCCCCGGCCACGCGCAGGCCCAGAAACAGAGACGAGACCACGCCCATCATCGCCGCTGCAGCCAGCAGCACGACGAGGGCCAGCAGGTTGAACCCCACGAAGCCCCGGGGATCTGGCTCGTCATGGATGAACGAAAGCCCTGCCAATAGAGCCTTGAAGCCGCGATGGGCGGCATAGGCGCCGATGACCAGCGCGACCCCGCTCTGGGCCGAGATGGCGTCCCGTGGGGCGTGGGCTAGCCGTTCCAACTCGGCCCGAAAGAGGTCCTGGGCGCCGGCCGGCATCAGACGGGCCAGGGCCTCGGCCTGAAACTCCGCCTGCGCCGGGTCGGCCATCAGGCTGTAGGCGCCGATCAGAAGGGCCACGGCTGGAAAGATGGCCAGCATGATGAAGAAGGAGGTGCCGCCCACATAGAGCATCACGTCCCGACCCCAGAGACGGGTCAGGGCGCGACCGACCGTGGACAAGCCAAGACGGGCCACATGGAGGGGCTCCCATCGACGCAGGCCCAAGCGGTCCAACTCCTGGTGGATCGACATGCCGCACGTTGATCAAGGAAACTGCGACGACGCAAGCGCCCCCTTCCGGGGGTGACGGCGCGCCTCCGGAACGACCGGAGGCGCGCCATCGATGGGCGTGTCAGCCATCGGGTCAGGGCCACTTCGAGGGACGGGAGTGCGGCCTTAACCTGCAACCAAGCTAGGGCGCGCCCGCTGAACGGCGCCTGAACAGTAATTCGGCTTGTTGTTCAGAAACTTAGTTGGCTTCCGACACAGCGCCGGCGCGCCGCAGGGCTCCGATGTCGTCCCCGGAAAAGCCCCAGTCCGACAGCGCTTCCTCGTCATGCGCGCCGATGGCCGGAGGCGGGCCCTGGATCACGCCTGGCGTCGCTGAAAAGCGGGGGGCTGGCGCCGGTTGCATGACGCCTGCCACCTCAACAAAGGTCTGGCGCGCCTGATTGTGGGGGTGACTCGGGGCTTCATCCATATCGAGGACGGGGGCGAAACAGACATCTGTGCCGCCCATGATCGCCGTCCACTCGTCCCGGGTCTTTCCCGCGATGACCTCGGCGAGCTTAGCCCGCAGGCTCTCCCACTCTCCGCGGTCCATCTGCTTCTGGAACGCCGGATCCGTAATCCCGGTCTTCTCCAGCAGCAGGGCGTAGAACTGCGGCTCGATGGAGCCGATCGAGACCCACTTGCCATCCTTGCACTGGTAGGTGTCGTAGAAGTGGGCGCCACCATCCAGCAGATTGTTCCGGCGCCCTTTGCTCCACATGCCTGAGGCCTTGAAGCCGTAGAACATGGCCATGAGCGACGCCGCGCCGTCGCTCATGGCGCAGTCGATGACCTGGCCCTGGCCGCTCTCGCGGGCGTGGATCACGCCAGCCAGGAGCCCAAACGCCAGATAGAGGGCGCCCCCGCCGAAATCGCCCACCAGGTTGAGCGGCGGAACGGGCTTCTCGTGGGTGCCGATGGCGTCCAGCGCGCCGGTGATGGCGATATAGTTCATGTCATGTCCGGCGGCGTTGGCGTAGGGGCCTGTCTGCCCCCAGCCTGTCATGCGGCCGTAGACGAGCCTGGGGTTGCGGGCCAGGGCCACGTCCGGACCAAGGCCCAGACGCTCCATGACCCCAGGTCGGAAGCCTTCAAAGACGGCGTCGGCGCCCTCCATGAGCTTGAGGCAGGCCTCGATGGCGTCCGGCGACTTCAGGTCCATGCCGATGGAGCGCCGGCCCCGGCTGGTGACGTCAGCAGGCGAGGCCCGCCCCTTCCCCTTTCGGTCGATCCGGATCACGTCCGCCCCGAGGTCGGACAACAGCATGCCGCAGAATGGACCAGGTCCGATCCCAGCGAATTCCACAACCTTCAATCCGCTCAAGGGCCCCTGGCGCATGGTGCGATCCTCCGTTGTCGTACTCTTCTGTGCCCCACCTAGGCGCCGTGACGCCCCGTCAGCCAAGACCGTCACGGAAGAGACTGCCCATCATCCACCGTCACCAGGGTTCCGGTGATCGCCGCTGCAGAGGGGCCAGCCAGCATCAGAAGCGCCGCGTCGAGATCGGCGGCGTCCATCAGCCGCCGGCGCGGGAAGCCGTGGATCTGCCTCTGCCCGCCCTCGGTGGCGAACCAAGCCGCGTTGATGTCGGTCTCAACATAGCCCGGGCACAGGGCGTTGACGGCGATGTGGTGGCGGGCCCACTCCCGCGCCAGGGCCTTGGTCATCATGCCCACGGCCGCCTTTGAAGCGTTGTAGGCGCTCAGTCCCGGCAGGACGGTGTGGGCGGCGATGGAGGCGATGTTGACGATCCGCCCGCCGCCGGCCGCCGCGAGGTCAGCGGCGATCATCTGGCGCGCGGCCGCCTGGGCGCAGAAGAACACGCCTCGGACATTGACGTCGAAAGCCTGGTTCCAGGCCTCTGGCGTCAGGTCCAGCGCCCGCCCTTCCCCGCCAACCCCGGCATTATTGATCAGGATCGAGACCGGACCGACCGTCCTGGCCACGTCGTCGAACACAGGGCCGATCTGCGCGACATCGGCGACGTCCAGGGCCCGGGCATGAGCCCGACCGCCCGCATCACAGATCGCCGCCGCCCCCGCCTGAACCAGGTCCAGGCGCCGCGCCGTAAGGACGACCTCGGCGCCTGACATCGCCAGGATGCGGGCGAAGTGGGCGCCCAACCCCCCGGACGCGCCGGTGATCAGGGCGACCTTGCCCTCCAGGAGTCTTTCAGCGACCATCTTTTCTTCCTTATGCCGGACATGCGACGGCACATCCCTCGCTCGGACCGTCCGGGCGGGATATCTTCGCGGACGCCCGATTCTGGCGCCCTGGGCGCGAGCCGGGGAATGTGTATTGCGTCAAAGGTGCAGAGAATGTCCGCAGGCGTCCAGGCGCGGGTTCTGATTGTCGCGCGAGACGACGGGCTGGCTGGCCCCCTGGCTGAGGGGCTTGATCGCCTCGGCTGGCGTACGATCACCGCGCGAGGCCCCTATGCGGGCATCGCCGCCCTGGCTGATCTGCAGATTGAGGCCGCCATTGTCGATCTGCGCAGCGGTGGGCCAGAGGCGCTGACCCTGGCCCGGCGCCTAAAAGCCGCCTGCGCCCCTCGGCGCCTGCCCGTGGTGGCGATCGGAGAGCCCGATGAGGGGGCACAGGACTTCGATCTGATCCTCGCCCCGCCGCTCCATCCCGCCCAGGCGGTGCTGCGACTCGAGAACCTGGTTCGCATGGCGGTGGCTGAGGAGGAGTACGAGCTCCGCCAACAGACCTTCGCCGAGAAGAACCGGGCCCTGGATTCAGCTGAGTCCGACCCGGCGCCGTTCCGGATCCTCGCCATCGGCGAACCCGCCCCTCAGTTTCTGGCCCTGTCCAACGCCCTGGCGCGCAGCGGCGCCGAGGTCGTGGGCGCCTTCACCGCCTATACAGCCTTCGACTATCTGCATGAGCGGCCCTTTGACACCGTGGTGCTGTGGGCTGGGGACAATCCGAACGAGGCGCTGTCCATCGCGGCCGGCATGCGCCGCAACACCCGGCTCTACCATGTGCCCGCGCTGCTCTACATGCGCGAGGAATCCTACCTCACCATGTCCGAAGCCTATCACCGCGGAGTGTCCGATGTGGCCTCGCCCGGCTCTCCTGAAGGTGAGACCGCCGGCCGGGTTATCGAGCTCGCCAGGTCCTATCGAAAGCAGACCGCCACCCGCAAAGCCCTCGAACGCGCCCGCGCCTCAGGCCTGATGGATCCGGCTACGGGCCTGTTCACTCGGGAGCTGTTCGCCACCCATCTCAGCCGGCTCGCCCAGGCGGCCCGGATTCGCAACCGCCCCCTCAGCGTCTGCGTGCTGAAGGTCTCTGAACGGGAGGACGTCGCCGAGGCCCGCGCCCAGGGCTGGCTGGACCGGGCCATTCCGCAGATCGGCGCCATGATCGGCCGACTGGTGCGGGTCGAGGACACCGCCGCGCGCCTGAGCCACGAGGTGTTCGCCCTTGCCTTGCCCGCCACGCCGGCCGCGGCGGCGCGAGCGGCGGGCGAGCGGATCGCCGCCGTCATCGGCTGCACCGCTTTTGAAGCCGGCGATGGCCGACCGCCCTTCGTGGTGGAGTTTGATATCGGCGTGGCCGAGGTCAGCCCCGCGCAAGGCGCCGGCCGGGCCCTTGAGGAAGCCGCGCGCCGGGCCATGGCGACCTAGAGCCGTCTGACCGACGCGCGCAGCAACGGCGCTAGCCTGTTGTTTTGAAAAGCTATTCGACAAACCAGCGCAGCGGGCCATACCGCGCGCGGTCGCGAAAGGAACGCTCTGAGGCGCCCGCCTAGGCCGCCACCGCCAGGCGCGACAGTTCGGTCAGAATCCGCTCGGCGGCGTTCAGGCGCTGCTCAGCGCTCTCCCACTCGCCCTTGACCACGGCCTTGTTGTCCGGCCGCAGGCGCCAACCCATCTGATTGCGCCCGACGAAGGCGATCAGGCCGCCCGGGTTCGGGAAGGCGTCATTGCGGAAGGTGACGACGGCGCCCTTGGGCCCCACATCGATCTTCGACACGTTGGCCTGGCGGCACATGCCCTTGATGGCCACCACCTTGAGCAGTTGGTCGGTCTCGGGCGGCAGGGGGCCGAAGCGGTCGATCAGCTCGGCGGCCAACGCCTCCCGATCGGCGGCCTGCTCGGCGTCCGACAGGCGGCGGTAGAGCGACAGGCGCACGTTCAGGTCCGGCACATAGGCCTCCGGGATCAGCACGGCGGCGCCGGTGTTGATCTGCGGCGACCAGCCACGATCCTGAACACCCTCGGCGCCCACGAGCTCCTTCAGCTCATTGACCGCGTCCTCGAGCATCTGCTGGTAAAGCTCGACCCCGATCTCGCGGATATGACCAGACTGCTCCTCCCCCAACAGATTGCCACCGCCCCGGATATCCAGGTCGTGACTGGCGAGTTGGAAACCCGCGCCCAGGCTGTCGAGGGACTGCAGAACCCGAAGCCGCTTTTCCGCCGACAGGGTGATGGCCTTGTCTTCCGGCGTGGTCATGTAGGCATAGGCCCGGGCCTTGGCCCGGCCCACGCGGCCGCGGATCTGATAGAGCTGCGAGAGGCCGAACATATCGGCCCGGTGGATGATCAGCGTGTTGGCGGTGGGGACATCGAGCCCGGACTCCACGATGGTGGTGGAGAGCAGCACATCGTACTGGCCGTCATAGAAGGCCGACATGACCTCTTCGAGTTGGGTCGGCGGCATCTGGCCATGGCCAACCACGAAGCGCACCTCGGGCACCTGCTCGCGAAGGAAGCGCTCCAGGTTCGGCAGATCCGATATCCGGGGCGCGACGAAATAGGCCTGACCGCCGCGGTACTTCTCGCGCAGCAAGGCCTCTCGAACGGTCACTGGATCCCATGGGGTGACATAGGTCCGCACCGCCAGTCGGTCGACGGGCGGCGTGGCGATGATCGACATCTCGCGGATTCCAGAGAGCGACATCTGCAGGGTGCGCGGGATGGGCGTCGCCGTCAGCGTCAGCATATGCACATCGGCGCGAAGCTCCTTGAGCTTCTCCTTGTGCTTGACCCCGAAGTGCTGCTCCTCGTCGACGATCACCAGTCCAAGGTCCTTGAACCCGACCTGCTTGGACAGGATGGCGTGGGTGCCGACGACGATCTCGATCTCGCCGGACTTGAGGCCTTCGCGGGTCTCGGCCGCCTCCCTGGCGGGAACCAGGCGGGACAGACGCCGAACCTTGATCGGCCAACCTTGGAAGCGGGCCTCGAAGGTCTTGAAATGCTGACGGGCCAGCAAGGTGGTGGGACAGACCACAGCCACCTGCTGGCCGCTCATAGCCGCGACGAAGGCGGCCCGCAGGGCGACCTCGGTCTTGCCAAAGCCCACATCCCCGCAGATCAGCCGGTCCATCGGCCGGCCTGAGCCCAGGTCGGTCAGCACGTCGCCGATGGCGTTGAGCTGGTCCTCAGTCTCCTCATAGGGGAACCGGGCGCAGAATTCGTCGAACACCCCGTGCGGCGGATCGATGGCCGGGGTGGTTTTCATGGCCCGCTCAGCGGCGATGCGAATCAGGCCGCCGGCCATCTCGCGCAGCCGCTCCTTGGCCTTGGCCTTGCGCGCCTGCCATGCCGCCCCGCCAAGCCGGTCGAGGGCGACCCCGTCGGACTCCGCGCCGTAGCGGGTCAGAAGGTCGATGTTCTCCACCGGCAGATAGAGTTTGGCCTCGCCGCCGTACTGCAGCTCCAGGCAGTCGTGAGGCGCGCCCTGGACGTCGAGGGTCTTCAGACCCTCGTATCGTCCGATGCCGTGTTCGATATGGACGACCAGGTCGCCGGGCGTCAGGGCGGACGCCTCAGCCAGGAAGTTGGCGGCGCGCCGACGCTTGCGCGGTCTCGCCAGCCGGTCGCCGAGAATATCGGTCTCGGAGATGACCACCAGCTTGTCGGTTTCGAAACCGGCCTCCAGGGGCAGGACCACCCTCTGGGGTATCTTTGGATCGGCCGCCTTGGCCGCCTGCCAGTACGGCGCAAGCGCGATCTTCGAGAGGCCGTGGTCGGCCAGCATGCCGCCCAGACGCTCAGACGCGCCTTCGGTCCAAGACGCGAAAAGGACGCGCTTGCCCGCCGCCGACATGGCCTTGGCGTGATCGACGGTCGCTTCAAACAGATTGACGCTGTCGCGCTGCCGCTCAGGCGCGAAACTGCGCCCGGCCCGGGCGCCCAGGTCGATCACCTGCTCGCCCTCGACGGCGTTGAAGGCCGAGAAACGCCGGTTGGGCCGCGTGGAAAGCGCGCTCTCCCACTCCGGGACGGTGAGATAGAGCTGCTCGGGTGGCAGGGGCCGGTAGTTGGACTTGCGACCGGCCTCGGCCCGCGCGCCATAGGCGTCCGTCACCATGCTCAGGCGCTCGTCCCGGGCCTCTGGCGCCAGGTGGTCGACGGCGATCAGGGTATTGGTCGGCAGATAGTCGAAGACCGTCTCTAGGCTCGGATAATAGAGCGGCAGCCAGTGCTCCATGCCCGCCCGCCGCCCCCCTTCGCTGACCGTGGCGTAGAGCGGGTCGTCACCGGCGGCGCCGAACGTCGCCACATAGCCGGTCCGGAAGCGGGAGACGGCTTCGGCGTCGAGCAGGGCCTCGCTCACGGCCAGCAGGCTGACCTCGGTGAGCTGGCGGGTGGAGCGCTGGGTCTCGGGATCGAAGGCTCGGATGGATTCCAGAATGTCGCCGAACAGGTCGAGCCGCACAGGCTCGTCGGCTGCGGGCGGAAACACATCGATCACCCCGCCGCGGATGGCGAATTCGCCCCGCTCGGAAACCGTGGAGGCGCGCTGATAGCCGTTGACGGCGAAGTAGCGCTCGAGGTCAGCAATCTTCACCTGGCGGCCGACATGGGCGCTGTAGGAGGCCCCCTCCACCGCGACCCTGGGGGGCACCCGCTGGATCATGGCCGGGATCGCCGCCACCAGCAGGGCCGGGACCTTGGGCGCGAAACCCCCGGTCGCCAGGCGCGCCAGGGTGGTCATCCTCTGGGCCGCCACCGCAGGCGAAGGGCCGATCCGGTCGTAGGGCAGGCAGTCCCAGGACGGAAGTCGCATGACCTCGACGTCCGGGGCGAAGAAGGCGAAGGCCTCCGCAAAGGCGTTCAGCCGAGCGGTGTCGCGGGCGATGAAGACGTTCAGCCCGCCACGGGCGCGAACGATGTCCGACATGACCAGGGCGTCATAGCCCTCTGGCGCGCCGACCAGGTCGATGCGTTCCGGGTCGGTGTTGATGCGCTTGAGCTGGGTGGCGCTGGGCGCGGCGGCTCCGTCAGCCGCCACTTTGACCGCCAATCGTCTTGTGAGCCTCGTCCCGGAACACCCTGATCATCGTCATGATTTCGGTGTCGAACTCAGGCGGCGTGGGCGACCGCTCCACGATCCAGGCGTAGATGTCATGGTCCGGCTGATCGAGGAGGTGCTCAAGGATGTCGAGCTGGGCCTCGCTTAGCGCCTTGGCATGCCGGTCCACGAAACCGCCCAGGATGAGGTCGGCCTCCACGAAGCCCCGATGCCAGGAGCGGAACTTCAGGCGCTTCAGTCGGATGTCATGCGTGCTGGCCATTGCGTGCGCGGATATAGAGGCCCTGTCGCGCCAGCGCCAGGGTCAGGTACGATCAATCCCCGCCAAACCAGGTGAATGAGAGGGTCCGAAGTCGCTCAGGTCCGATCTGGCCGGCTGTGCGCAGGATAACAGGTGGCTCGCCGCCAACGGCCGACCCTTGCGCCGACCGCAGGGCTTCTAGGTCCAGTTGGCCATCAAGCCTCACCTGACCGACCCCCGGCGCCTCGCCGGCGAATCGGAATTCACCGTTCCCAAGCTTGTAGCTCGTCGGCAGGACGCGGATGCGCACACTGTGCGCCTCACCCCCAAGCTCATTGGTCTCAACCGGGCTGGAGAGGTCCGAGAACTCCAGCATGACCGGGGCATAGGTCTCCATCCGATCACCGCCCTCCCAGGCGGCGAACTCGGCCGCCCCGCCGATGTGCAGATGATCAAGCCGAAGTTCGCCGATGCGGACCTCCTGGCTCGGGATGTAATAGCCAAACAGGTCCTCGCCGGCGACGTGAGAGAAGCCCGGATGGGTCGGCGCGGCGACCTCGACCTGTCCTTCCGGAGCCGGGGGCGTTGCGTTCAGGGACGCGGCCTCTGGATCAGTCTCACTGCAGGCTGCCATCAGGCCTGCAAAAGCCACGCTGAACATCCACCTTCGCATCACGTCCCCCTGCCAGAGCCAAGGCTCAAAACACCCGACGACCTTTGGTCGGTCCATCGCGCGCGGCAACGCTGGCCACGCTATGGTCGCGCCATGCGCCCGGAGATTCTCTACCCGCTCTTCGCCCCGATAGACACGCTCAAGGGCGTAGGCCCGAGGGTTGCGCCCCTTCTGGCCAAACTGGCGGGCCCCCTGGTGCGGGACGTGGCCTTCCTGGCCCCGCACAGTCTGATCTTTCGACACCCCGCCCGGGTCGACGCCGCGGTGGAAGGCGCCGTGCAGACCTTTGCGGTGACCATTGAGGCCTATCAGGCGCCCCGCAACGCCTCCCAACCGTGGCGCGTCCGGACCTTCGACGGCTCCGGCTTCCTGACCTTGGTCTACTTCGGTGGCCTGGGCGCGCGGATAGAGGGGCAAAATCCCGTCGGCCACCAGCGTCTGGTCAGCGGCAAGGTGGAGCGCTTCGGCTCCGAGATCCAGATTGCGCATCCGGACTATCTGGTGCCGATCGACAAGGCCGACCAGATCCCGGAGATTGAGGCGGTCTATCCGGCCACCGCCGGCTTGCCCGCCCGGACAGTGCGACGTCTCGCCCTCGACGCCCTGTCCAGGGCGCCGGCGCTTCCGGAGTGGCAGGATGCCGCCTGGCTGGCGCGCCAGGGCTGGGGGTCGTGGCGCGAATGCCTGCAACGGCTCCATGCGCCGGAACAGGAAACTGACCTTAGCCCCCAGGCCCCGCACCGCCAGCGCCTGGCCTTTGACGAACTGCTGGCCCATCAGCTGGCCATGGGGCAGCGGAGGGCCGAGCGGCGGGCCGAACCCGCGCCGCCTATTGTTCCAGGCCGCCTGGCCAACGCCCTGGCGGCGGCCCTGCCCTTTCAACTGACTGGGGCTCAGGAACGCGCCCTGGCCGACATCCGCGCCGACCTCACCAGCGGCGAGCGGATGTCGCGGCTGCTCCAAGGGGACGTGGGCTCTGGAAAGACCGTCGTGGCCATGCTGGCCATGGCTGACGTCGCCGAGGCTCGAGGTCAGAGCGCCTTGATGGCGCCGACGGAGATCCTCGCGCGGCAGCACTTTGAGACCTTGGCGGCCCCGCTGGAGGCGCAGGGCCTGGCCGCCATTCTGCTGACGGGCCGCGACAAGGGCGCCGCCAGGGCCGAGAAGCTCCGCGCCCTCGCCAGCGGCGCGATCCAGGTGGCGGTTGGAACCCACGCCCTCTTCCAGAACGACGTGGTCTTCCATGACCTCCGGCTGACGGTCATCGACGAGCAACACCGCTTCGGCGTCGCGGAACGTCAGCGCCTGCAGGCCAAGGGTCAGGCCACCCACCTCCTGGCCATGTCGGCGACGCCGATTCCGCGCACCCTGGAACTGACCGTGTTCGGCGACCTGGATGTCTCCCGGATCGACGAGAAGCCCCCGGGCCGCACCCCTGTCGCCACGCGCGCCATCCCCATGGGCCGGATGTCCGAGGTGGAGGCGCGGTTGAAGTCTGTCGTCGCCGCAGGCGCCCAGGCCTTCTGGATCTGCCCCCTGGTCTCGGAGTCGGAAAAGAGCGATCTCGCTGCGGCCGAGCGTCGAGCCGGCGAACTGCGCCAGCGGATCGGCCCCAGCGTCGGCCTCGTCCACGGCAAGATGCCCGGCCCCGAGAAGGACGCCGTCATGGCGCGCTTCGCCCAGGGGGAGCTGTCGGTCCTGGTGGCCACCACGGTCGTCGAAGTGGGCGTCAATGTGCCCAACGCCACAATCATGGTCATCGAGCAGGCGGAGCGCTTTGGCCTGGCCCAGCTTCATCAACTCCGCGGCCGGGTCGGCCGTGGGCATGGGGAAAGCGCCTGTGTCTTGCTCTACGACCCACCCCTTTCCGAGGCTGGCCAGAAGCGGCTCGACATCCTGCGGCGGACAGATGACGGCTTCCTCATCGCCGAGCGCGACCTGGAGCTGCGCGGCGGCGGCGACCCGCTTGGGCTGCGCCAAAGCGGGTTTCCGGCCTATGTGTTCGCAGATCCCATCGCGCACCGGGACCTGATCGCCGCGGCCGGTGACGATGCGCGCCTGATCCTGGCCCGCGACCCGGACCTCACCTCAGAGCGCGGCAAGGCGCTGCGGGTGCTCCAGGCCCTGTTTGACTGGCAGGCGCAGTCCACCCTCCAGGACGCCGGCTGAGCCGTCAGGCGATGTCAGTCAATGCGGTGAACGGGAGAGGTCTCGATCTCGGCGCCCGGGGGGATGGGTCGGGCCGCGTGGGGGAAGTCCGGATCCGCCAGCAGCGCGCTCAGACGAAGCTCATAGCTCGCCTCCAGATCCCCGTAGAATAGATTGTATCCAGGTATCTTTCTCTGATTTGCCCATGATCCGGTTGGGCGAAATGCCGCCGAGCGCGGCCGGGAGACCCGCAGAATGCCGGCCTCGCAGCGGGCGCTGACCTGGCGACTCTGCAAGGCTGGCCGGGCGCCCCATTCCAGGCTGGTGGCGTTGGTTGCGCCCTTGGCCAGGCGGGCCGGCGCCTCAGCCTCGCTGACCGCGCCGAGCAGGGGATTGTAGCAGGCCGCCGGGCCCGTCAGATTGACCAGTTGCCCCGCCCCATCCCAGGTCAGAGACCGGTCACGAAGCAGCTGGGCGCGCTCCCGATCCCGATCATAGGCTGACACCCAGGCCGCCAGGCACCCGGTCTCAGTCGGCGCGCGGCAGAGCGGCAGGGGCGGCGCGTTGGCTGGAACGGCGGTCTCAATCAGATAGGCCGCCACCAACCGACGTCGCAGATCAGGATCCCCTGCGATCTCGTCGGCCAGCAATCGCGCCGCGAGGGTCCCCCCCTGCTCCACCCCCACAATGACGAAGGGCCGCCCATGATTGTAGGCGCGCATATATTGGATGAAGGCCTGCCGCACATCGCCATAGGCGAACCGCCGAGCCTCCCGCGCGTCATCGCGCAGGGTGAGCATGGAATAGAGGCTCGCCTGCCGATAGCGGGGGGCGAACACCCGTCCCGTGCGGACGAAGGGCCCCACATAGTTTGGCCCCACAGTACGGCGGAAGAACGCATCAGCTCGGGGGTCGTCGATGGGCGCATTCCAGTGGCTGCCGCCGTCGTAGCTGGTCGGCCCGACAAAGAAGACGTCCGCCTGATGCGCATCCTCAGTCCAGGTATCCGGCTTCGCCGGGAGCAGGCTCCAGGCCTCCCGGCTTGCATAGTCGGGCGCCGGTGGCGGCTCATAGGTCTGGAAGGGTTCCTTTGGATCGAGCCCGGTGCGCAGGATGTCGTCGCGCCAGACCACGCCGGCGGCGACCAGCAGGCCGACGATCAGAAGGGCCGCCCCCGTCAGCCAAAGCTTTGTCCGTCCTGTGTCGCCCATGGCGCGAGGCTAGCGTTTTATCGGGCGAGTGGAAATCTGCAGCCCATCGACACCGGGATCAGAGATAGGGGTCAGGCTGTGACAGATAGCTGCCGACATAATCGCTGATACCCGCTTCCAGGCTGGTGAAGGGCGACTCGTAGCCCGCCTCGCGCAATCTCCCCATCTCCGCCTGGGTGAAATACTGGTAGCGCTCGCGGATGGCCGGCGGCATGGGGATGTAATCGATATCTGGCGCCCGGCCCGCCGCGGCAAACACCGCCCTGGCCAGATCGGCGAAGGTCCGCGCGTCGCCTGATCCAAGATTGTAAATCCCATTAATCTGGGGATTTGCCGCCAGCCAGGCGATCACGTCGGCGACATCCCGGACATAGACGAAGTCCCTCAACTGCCCGCCATGAGCGATATCGTCACGATGGGACTGGAACAGCTGGACCTGCTGGCCGTCTCGGACCTTGGGCCAGATCTGCGCGGCCACGGATTTCATGCCGTGCTTGTGGCCTTCGTTGGGCCCGTAGACGTTGAAGAACTTCAGTCCCGCCCACTGGGGCGGAGCATAGTCCCGCGCGGCCTGACGGACAGCGAAGATGTCGAACAGGGCCTTGGACCAGCCATAGGCGTTGAGGGGCTTGAGCGCGGCGAGCGCCTCGAAGCTGTTGTCGTCCCCAAAGCCCAGGTGTCCGTCCCCATAGGTCGCGGCCGAAGACGCGTAGATCAGCCGGCGCTGCCGATCAGCGCACCAGCGGAACAGGTCCCGGGACAAGGCGAAGTTGGACTGGATGATCTTGTCGGCGTCGGGCTCGGTCGTGGAGGAGACCGCTCCCATGTGGATGACCAGCTCCACGTCGCGCCAGCGCTTCTCCAGCCAGTCAAACATCTCCTCGGGCGCCACGAAGTCGCCGATCGGATGCTTGGCGATATTGCGCCACTTGCCAAGCTCAGCCTCCCGCAGACGGTCGCAGACCACCACATCGAGGCTGCGGTCCTGCGCCAGGCGCGCGACGATGTTGGAGCCGATGAAGCCAGCCCCACCGGTGACGAAGACGATACGTCGGCTCATGCCTTCTCCTGCATCCGGGCCAGGGCCGCGGTGGTGGAATAGCCATCGACAATCTGGGCCAGACGGACCTCGCCGCCCCAGGCCCTCACCTGAGCGGCCCCGACCACCTGGTCCTCGACATAGTCCGCGCCTTTGATCAGCACGTCGGGACGGGCAAGCTCGATCAGATCCAGGGGCGTATCGGCGTCGAAGGGCACCACCAGATCGACCGCGCCGAGACCGGCCAGCACCACGGACCGGCTCTCCAGGTCATTTACCGGGCGGCTCTCGCCCTTCAGTCGCCGGACCGACGCGTCGTCGTTGACCCCGACGATCAGCCGGTCGCACCAGCTGCGCGCCTGGTTCAGATAGGCCACATGGCCCTTGTGCAGGATGTCGAAACAGCCGTTGGTGAAGCCAACCCTCAGGCCGCGCGCCTTCCAGCGGGCGACTTCCTCGGCCATGCGCTGGGGAGTGCAGACCTTGGCCTCAGCCGGCGCCTGGTGGGCGGCGAGGGCCGCTTCGATCAGCTCACCCGGGGTGACGACCGCGGTTCCGGCCTTGCCCACCGCGACGCCGGACGCAAGCATGGCGAAGGCGGCCGCGTCTTCGATGGCGGCGTTCGCCGCCAGGGCCAGCCCCAGGGCCGCAAGCGTGGTGTCGCCGGCGCCCGAGGCGTCGAACACCTCCTTCGGCGTCCCTGGAAAATGTCGGACCGGCTGACCGCGGACAGCCAGTGAAATCCCCTTGGCTGACCGGGTCACCAGAATGGCTCGCGCCTCGCAGAGGCTCAGCGCATGGGCCAGGGCCGCCGCGATCTCCTCGTCGGTGGAGGTGGGCATGTCCGTCGCGTGGGCCAACTCCGCCGCATTGGGCTTGATGATGTCCACCTCGCCATAGCGGGCGAAGTTGCGGGCCTTGGAATCAACAATGATCCGCGCCCCCGCCGCCCGACACGCTGCGATCACAGCCGGGGTCACGACGCCCTTCCCATAGTCCGACAGCAGGATCAGGCCAACATCGGCGGCGATGTCGCGGATCGTGCGGATCAGGCGCTCCTCAACCTCGCCGTCGGCTGGGCTGGTCACCTCGTTATCAACCCGCAGAAGTTGCTGGCCCCCGGAGACAAAGCGGGTCTTGAGGGTTGTCGGGCGAGCGGCATCGGTGACGATGAAGCCTTCCACGCCAGGCTCCGCAGCCACGAGGCGCAAGGCTTCGCGCCCCTCGCCGTCTCCCCCGACTAGCCCGACCAGGCAGACATGCCCCCCCAGGGCGGCCACATTTCGCGCCACATTGCCGGCCGCCCCAAGCATGACCAGCTCCCGCTGGCGCGCCAGGACGGGGATCGGCGCCTCCGGAGAGACCCGCGTCACCTCGCCATAGACGAAGCGGTCGATCATCAGATCGCCGACGCAGGCGACCCTCACGCCTGGGACCGTGGACAGCAGATGCTGCAGGGCGGCGAGATCCATGGGGCGTTCCCTCAGGCTTGAACCGCGTCGTGCAGGGATTTGAGCGTCCGCAGAAGAGGCCCGGCGTCCTTCAAGGGCAGGCAGCTCGGCCCATCGCACAGCGCCCGGTCGGGATCATGGTGAAATTCCAGAAAGACGCCGTCAGCGCCGGCGGCGACGGCCGCCTTGGCGATGATCGGCACGCCTTCACGGCGTCCGCCGGTGGAGGCGCCGTTGGACTTCGGATTGGCGCCGGGCAGCTGCACGGCATGGGTGGCGTCGATGGTCACCGGCGCGCCAAGGGCCTGCATCTCGGCGATACCCAGCATGTCGACGACCAGGTTGTTGTAGCCGAAACTGACCCCGCGTTCACACAGGATGGTCATGTCGACCTCCACCGCCTCCTTGATCTTGTCGAGGATGTTGCGGCAGTCCCAAGGCGCCAGAAACTGCCCCTTTTTGACGTGCAGAAGGCCGCCGGCGGCCTTGGTCGCCTGGGCGGCGGCGACCACGAGGTCGGTCTGGCGACAGAGGAAGGCCGGAATCTGAACGAGGTCAGCGACGGCCGCGACCGCCTCGACCTGATCGATCTCATGCAGGTCGGTGCAGATCGGAACGTCGAACTCGTCTTTGATCTGTCGAAGGATCTTGAGACCTTCCTCCAGCCCCGGGCCGCGATAGCTGCGGATCGAGGAGCGGTTGGCCTTGTCAAAACTCCCCTTGAACACATAGGGCAGGCCCAGGTCAGCGCAGACCGCCTTCAGGTGGCGCGCGGCGTCGCGGGCCAGCTCCAGGTCCTCAAGCACGTTGACGCCGGCGATCACCGCCAGCGGCTGGCCGGCGCCAATCGACAGGTTCCAGTGCTTCAGTTCGAGTGCGGCCATCAGATCGTCCCTGGGTGAGCGGATCAGGGCCTAAGTGGCGCCCGGCTTGCGGCTTCACAAGCCGGAAATCCTGCGCGCCGGCCCGTCCGGCTGCGTCCGGGGCTGCACAGGGGCCGTACACTGGGCTCCGGGCGAGTGTCGCGCACCGGGGCCTGCTGTGCTAATTTGCGTTCGACACGAGGGGTAAGCGACGATGACCATCGCCCACAACTCGTCTTCCCTGGCCGAGCTTGCCATGGTCCCCGGCGCGCTTCGCCGTGCCCCGGAACTCAGCGGCGCCCCAGCGGCCTTTCGCAGCGCCCTTGGTCTTCTGGCGCGAAACTGGACCGTGGGAACCCTGACCTTCGTCCTCCCCACGGGGCGTGAACTGGACCTGGTGGGCCCAGAGCCTGGTCCCGGCGGCCGGCTCATCATCCGCGACTACGCCTTCATGAACCGTGTCCTGGCGGCGGGCGACATCGGCTTCGCCGAGGGTCACATGGCGCGCCAGTGGGAGACGCCTGACATGGCGGCCCTGCTCTGCGTCTTCAGCCTGAACTTCGACAAGATTGAGCGCCTGGCCCTGGGCGCGCCGCTGATGTGGGTGCTGAACCGGTTTCTGCATCTGTTTCGCGACAACAGCCGGACCGGCGCTAAGAAGAACATCCACGCCCACTATGACCTGGGCAACGCCTTCTATTCCCGGTGGCTTGACCCCACCATGACCTACTCAGCGGCCCGCTACGCCCACAAGGGCCAGCCGCTGGCTGAGGCGCAGACCAACAAATATCGCGCTCTGGCGGCGCATATGCGTCTGGAGCCCGGGCATCACGTGCTGGAAATTGGCTGTGGCTGGGGAGGGTTCGCCGCCTTCGCCGCCGGCGAGATCGGCGCGAAGGTCACCGCCATCACCATCTCGCAGGAGCAATACGACTTCGCCGCCAAGCGGATCTTCGACCTGGGCCTGGCCGAGCGGGCGGAGATTCGGCTGGTCGACTATCGCGACGTGGCCGGGACCTATGACCGGGTCGCCTCGATCGAGATGTTCGAAGCGGTGGGGGAAAAATACTGGCCGAGCTATTTCGGAAAGATCGCCGAGGCCCTGGCCCCAGGCGGCCGGGCCGGGCTGCAGATCATCACCATCAAGGATGAGTTTTTCGAGGGCTATCGCCGCCGCGCCGATTTCATTCAACGCTACATCTTCCCGGGCGGCATGCTGATCAGCGAGCAGCGCCTGCGGATCGAAACTGGGACGGCGGGCCTGGCCTGGGACGAGGTCAGCCGCTTCGGCCAGGACTATGCCGACACCCTGGCTGAGTGGATGCGAGAGTTCGAGGCCGCGTGGCCAGATATTCAGGCGCAGGGATTTGACGATCGTTTCCGGCGGCTCTGGCGGTTCTATCTCGGCTATTGCGAGGCCGGGTTCCGGACCGAACGCACCAACGTAATCCAGCTCGCCCTCTCAAAAACCTAGCCTAGGGCGCCCTGCCCCCTGTTCCAGCGCTCGGCAGGGCCCTAAATAGCGGCCCATGACCGTCGCACACAGCGTTCTCGACACCATCGGCGATACGCCGCTCATCCGCCTCAACCGGGCCAGCGATCTCACGGGCTGCGAGATTCTCGGCAAGGCCGAGTTCATGAATCCCGGCCAGTCGGTGAAGGACCGGGCGGCCCTCTACATCGTCCGTGACGCTGAGGCCAAAGGCATGTTGCGCCCCGGCGGGCGGATCGTCGAGGGCACGGCAGGCAATACCGGAATTGGCCTGGCCATGGTCGCTAAGGCCCTGGGCTACCAGGCGACCATCGTCATCCCCAGGACGCAGAGCCAGGAGAAGAAGGACGCCATCCGCCTTTTCGGCGCCGAACTGGTTGAGGTGGACGCCGTTCCCTACTCGAACCCCGACAACTATGTGCGCTATTCCGGTCGCCTGGCCGAGGAGCTGGCCGCCACCGATCCCAATGGCGCCATCTGGGCCAACCAGTTTGACAATGTCGCCAATCGCCGGGCTCACGCCGAAACCACGGGGCCAGAGATCTGGCGACAGACCGACGGCAAGGTGGATGGCTTCATCTGCGCTGTCGGCTCTGGCGGCACCCTGGCGGGTGTCGCCCAGGCGCTACGGGCCGAGCGGCCGGATGTGAAGATCGGCCTCGCCGACCCCTATGGCGCGGCGCTGTATTCCTACTACACGACCGGCGAGCTGAAGTCCGAGGGTGGCTCGATCAGCGAGGGCATCGGCCAGGGTCGGATCACGGCGAATCTCGAGGGTCTCACTGTCGATCACGCCTACCGGATCTCTGATGAGGAGATGCTGAAGGTCATCTTTGACCTGGTGGAGCACGAGGGCATGGTGATGGGCGGATCAACCGGCGTGAACGTAGCCGGCGCCATCCGGCTCGCGCGGGATCTTGGCCCCGGCAACACCATCGTGACCATCCTCTGCGACCAGGGCGCGCGCTACCAGAGTAAGATCTTCAATCGGGCCTTCCTCACGGAAAAGGCCCTGCCCATTCCGGCCTGGCTCTGAGAATGGAGACCGGTCCCCTCGTCTCTGTCGACTGGCTGGCCTCGCGCCTGGGAGAGCCCGACCTGCGGGTGGTCGACGCCACCTGGTACATGCCGGCTGAGAACAGGCCGGGTCTGTCGGAGTTCGAGCGGGGACACATCCCAGGCGCGGTCTTCTTTGACATCGACCAGATCGCGGACCGCACCCTCGACCTTCCTCACATGTTGCCCGACCCTAAGGCCTTCACTGCGGCGGCTTCGCGCCTGGGCCTGGCCCCTGCGCACCGCATCGTCGTCTATGACGGTCAGGGGATCTTCTCAGCCCCCCGTGTCTGGTGGACTCTGCGGGTGATGGGGTTTGAGCAGGTGGCGGTGCTGGACGGCGGGCTGAAGGCCTGGCGGGCGGCCGGCCTGCCTCTCGACTCTGGCGCCCCGACGCTGGAGCCGGCGCCAAGCTCGGCCCGACCACAGTTAGATCTGGTGCGCGATCTGGATGCTGTACTGGCGGCCCTTGCCGACCCGCAGGTGCAGATTCTCGACGCCCGCCCGGCTCCGCGTTTCCGCGGCGAGGCGCCAGAACCCCGCGCGGGCCTGCGCGGCGGGCATATGCCCGGCGCCTGCAATCTGCCGTGGAGCGCGGTCGTCGACGCCGATGGGGCCCTACGCGCGCCGGCTGAGCTCCACGCCGCCTTCGCTGTGGCCGGGATCAATCTGGACCGACCGATCATCACCACCTGCGGCTCCGGGGTGAGCGCCGCCGTCCTGGCCCTGGCACTGGCCCGGCTCGGCGTTGATCGGGTCCCGATCTATGACGGCTCCTGGAGCGAGTGGGGCGCCCGGTCAGATACGCCGGTCGTCACCGGCCCATGAGCAGCGCCATGGTCATCCGTCTAGCCACGGCCGATGACCTCCCAATGCTCCCGGAAATAGAAGTCTCGGCCGCGACTCTCTTTCGAGACTCTGGCGTCCAGATCATCACCGGTGAGGCCGACGACGCCCCCATCGAGTTCACGCCCGCGGAGACCTGGGCGCCGATCATGGCGGCCGGCCTGCTGTGGGTCATGGCCGATGACGAGGCGCCCGGCGCCTTCCTGGCCGCCAGAATCGAGGACGGTCGTCTCCATATCCTCGAATTTGACGTCCATCGCCGCCATCAGGGCCAGGGTATCGGACGGCGGATGCTGGGCTTTGTCATCGACGAAGCCCGCCGCAGAGGCCTTGAGGGGCTCAGCCTGACCACCTTCCGTGATGTCGCGTGGAATGCGGCCTTCTACGCCTCGGCGGGCTTTGAGGTCATTGAGCGCGGCCAGGCCCCAACCACGCTCGTCGCCTATCTCGACCGGGAGATCGCCCGCGGTCATGATCCCCACCGGCGGTGCGCCATGCTCCTGCGGTTCTAGCGGACGGGGGCTGCGTAGATGAGGCCAGGGTCGGGCGCGCTCCACAGGGCGTTGAGCCCGCGCTCAAGCTTCAGTCCGGAATCGGCGCCGAGATTGCGGCGGAAGATCTCGTTGTACGCCCCCACCTGGGAGATGGCCTGATAGGCCCAGTCGGCTTCGAGGCCCAACATCGCCCCTAGTTCCCCTTCAACTCCCAGCAGACGCCGGGTGTCAGGGTCAGACGCCGTCTCCCGGGACCCTTCCACAGTGGTTGAGTTCACACCCAATTCCTCAGCGACAATCAAGGCATTGACCGTCCATCTGACGATATCGGTCCAGGCTGGGTCATCCTGGCGGACCACGGGGCCGAGGGGCTCCTTCGAGATCACGGTCGGCAGGATGACGTGGGCGTTGGGATTGCTCATCAACGAGCGGGCCGAGGCCAGGGCGGAGACGTCCGCGGTGAAGACGTCGCACGCCTCCGCCTCGTAGGAGGTTCGCGCCTCGGCCTCGTCATCCAGGACGACGGGGGTGAACTCAAGCCCTCGGGCGCGGAAATAGTCCGACAGGGTGGTTTCCGTCGCCGTCCCCGCCTGAACGCAGATCCGGGCGCCACTGAGTTCATCGGCGCTGGTCAGATTGAGTGAACGAGGCGCCATGAAGCCTTGGCCGTCGTAATAGGTGATGGCTGCGAAATCGAGACCGAGGCCCGCGTCCCGAGACAGGGTCCAGGAGGTATTGCGCGATAGAATGTCCACGGAACCGCCCTGCAACTCGGCAAACCGGTTCTGCGCCGAGACCGAGCGGTAACGGACCGCATTGGCGTCCCCGAGCACGGCGGCGGCGACGGCGCGACAGATGTCCACGTCAAAGCCACGCCAAACTCCGCGCACATCGCGCACCGCAAACCCGGCCAGGCCCGCATGGACGCCGCATAGAACATGGCCGCGCCGTCGCACCGCCTGCAGGGTCGGACTGGGCGTGGGGGCGAAGTCGCGCACCACCGCAGGGGTGGGCGCTGGCGTCGGTTCAGGTTCCGGAGACTCCGCCTCCCGACCGCACCCGGCCAGGACCAGCAACAGGACAGCGGACGCCGCGAGGCGTCGGATCATGGGGGGCTCCTTGATCGGACAGGGGTAGAGAGGTCTAGTACATGGAGTTTCGCCCCTGATGCCTCACGAACGTCAACCCGCATGACCGAAGAAACACGCCTGATCCATTCGGGTCTGGCGCAAACGCCTCTCGCCCGCACGGTCGGCCCACCAATTCAGCGGGGCTCCACTGTCCTGCTGCCCAACGCCGCGGCGCTGTATGATCACGAAGCGCAGGTCACCTATGGGCGACAGGGTCTGGCCGCCCAGTCGGCCTTGATCGCCGCTCTGGCTGAGCTGGAGAACGCCCAGGGCGTGACCCTCTACCCCTCGGGGCTCGCCGCATTGACTGGCGCCCTGCTGGCGGTCCTGAAGTCCGGGGACGAGGTGTTGGTGGTCGACACCATCTACAAGCCGACCCGACGGTTCTGCGACACCGTGCTGCGGCGCTTTGGCATCGGGGTCCGCTACTATCCCGCCAGCCTGGACGCCGAGGCGCTCATGGCCGCCTGCGGACCGGCCACCCGGCTGATCCTCCTGGAGTCGCCGGGGTCGTTGAGCTTCGAGTTTCAGGACGTGCCGGCCATCGCCGCAGCCGCCCGGTCCCGCGGGCTGCTGACCCTGATCGACAACACCTGGGCCGCCGGACTGCTGTTCAAGCCCCTGGACCATGGGGTCGATATCAGCGTCCAGGCCCTGACAAAATATGTCGGCGGCCATTCGGACGTCTTCATGGGCTCCGCCGCCGTGGCCGAGGAGAGCCTGGTTCGCGCCCTGGACGACGGCGTGCTGAACATCGGCTGGGCGGTGTCCCCTGACGACGCCTATCAGATGCTCCGAGGCCTGCGGACCCTGCCCACCCGCATGGCCCGCCACGACGCCTTGGCGCGGCGCCTGGCGACGTGGCTCGCCCTCCGCGAGGAGGTGGGTCAAGTCCTGCACCCGGCCCTGCCGGGCGCTCCAGGGGCCGAGATCTGGCGGCGGGACTATAGCGGCGCCTGTGGCCTGTTCGCCTTCACCTTGGCGCCAGGCAAGCCACATGCCACGGCCGCCTTCCTCGATGCCCTGCAGGTGTTTGGCCTGGGCTTCTCCTGGGGCGGCTTCGAGAGTCTTGCGATCGACTGCGACCCACAGCTATCGGGCCGCCTTTCCCCCGACGCCTATGGGGGCCCGCTGATCCGGCTCCATGTGGGACTGGAGGACCCAGACGACCTGATCGCAGACCTGGAACGCGGCTTCTCCGCCTGGCGGGCGGCGTTCTAGATGGCTGAACCGGCGGACTGGATCGCCGACTTCCTGTGCGAGCAGGTCCTGCCCGCCGCCTATCGGGGGACGATCCAGACGGTGGCCGAACCCCTGGCTCGGAGGCTGGCCGCCCTGAGCGCCGGACGCCGGGGGCCCGTCATTGCAGGCGTTTGCGGCGCTCAGGGCTCAGGCAAGTCGACCCTATGCGAGGCGCTGGCGCGCCTGCTGCGACGGCGGGGCCTGAGGGTGGCGGTCCTGTCGCTGGATGACCTCTATCTGTCCCGTGCGGCGCGTGCAGAGCTGGCGAGGCGCATCCATCCTCTGTTCGCCACCCGCGGCCCGCCCGGGACCCACGATATCGACCAGGGGCTCAGCCTGTTTGACGACTTGGCGGGGACTGGCGGGGTGGTCCTGCCGCGGTTCGACAAGGCGAGCGACGAGCCGGCGGCGCAGGGCGTCTGGCCTTTGGTCCAGGCGCCAGTCGATCTGATCCTGTTCGAGGGCTGGTGTGTCGGGGCCCAGGCTCAGCCGCTCAACGCGCTCGCCGCGCCGATCAACCGGCTCGAGCATGATCAGGATCCTGAGGCCGTATGGCGCACCGCGGTAAACGCCGCCCTGTCAGGCCCCTACCAGCAGCTGTTCGACCGGATCGATCACCTGACGCTCCTGAGGGCGCCCAGCTTCGAGGTGGTCGCCGACTGGCGAACAGAACAGGAAGAGAAGCTGCGCCAAAGCCGTCAGGCCGAAGGCCTGGGCCCTGGCCAGACCATGGACCCCGCAGCGGTTCGAAACTTCATCCAGCTCTATGAGCGCTTGACCCGCCACATCCTGGCGACCCTGCCCGATCTCGCCGATCTGGTGATCGACCTCGCCCCGGATCGCACTATGCGGATGGCTGGACCTGCTGGGTCGAGGCGCTGAGCTCGAGGCCGGCGCCCTCCTCGGCGAAATAGCGCAAGGTTCCGACCAAGGTGTTGCGGCGATCGTGGACGAGCACCTGGGCGTCTCCCCCGGCCGAGGCGATCAGCTGGGCGAGACTGCGGGCCTTGGCCTCGGCGTCGGCCCCTGAGATGAACATCAGCGGATGATCGGCCAGGCCACAGGTCACCGACCAGCCGCCCTCGACAGGCGAGACGGACACGACATTGTCCACGGCTTCACCAACCTTCGCGAGCCAGGCCATGGGTCCTCCCGTGTAAAGACAGTCATCCGGGCGAGTCTGCCAGATAACCTCTGGGCCAGCGGAGCTCGTCCGTCTGTCGGTCAGTCGACACTTCTCAAAGGCGTGATGAACCTACCCCTCGATTTGGAGTTGCGGCCGGAATGGCGCGCCCTGCAGGACTCGAACCTGCAACCGTCCGCTTAGAAGGCGGATGCTCTATCCGGTTGAGCTAAGGGCGCCTGAGGACCTGGCGCTAGTGGGTCCAGGGGACCTTGCGGCCGAAGGCGAAATTGTCGGCATAGGCCTTGATGATGCGTTTGGCGGGCTTGGGATCAAAGACTTCGAAGGCGATGCCGTTCTGTTCGGCATAGGCCACAGCCTCTTCCCTGGTCTCAAAGGACAGGCGCAGTTGGCCTCGGGTGTCATCAGTCTGCGTCCAGCCCATCAGGGCGTCGGGTCGACGGGCGCTGGCGGGTTCAAACTCCAGAACCCAGTCATTGGACTTGCCGCGTCCAGACTGCATGGCGTTCTTGGCGGGGCGAAGGATGCGCGCGAGCATGTGGCTGTCCCATTGGCGATCTCGGCGGCCCCTCCCGGACAGGTGTGGCCCCTGCTCCGGGCCACGGAGGCCCCCCGGCGAAACTCAGGGACCACAGGCTCCCCAGCGTCGCTGGAAGGCCGAGGGCCCGACGTCGGCGTCTGGTCGGGGCGGCGTGATTCGAACACGCGACCCTCTGCTCCCAAAGCAGATGCGCTACCAGGCTGCGCTACGCCCCGAGACGGACGCCGACAACGGCCGTCTCATGCCACGCAAGGCGCCGCGCCGCAATGTGAGCTGCGACGATCAATCCCGCTTGTGCATCAGTTTGAACACACCAGACCCCCGGACCACATCGCGGCGGCCCACATAGACCCGCCCCTCCACGAAGGCGACATCCCGGGTCAGGCGGGTGACCCGTGACTCGCCCATGACCCACTCCCCGACCCGACCCATGTGCAGGAAGTCCACCGAGAGGTGGATGGTCACGCCCGGCCGACGGGCGGCGCGGAAGACCGCCGCCCCCATCAAGCCGTCCAGAAAGCTTGTCAGCATGCCCCCATGCACCAGGCCGAGCCCGTTGGCGTGGCGCGGCAGGGCGAAGAAGGCCTGTTCGGTGGTTTCCCCGGGGGTCGACCGGTGAAAATAGGGCCCGTTATGACCGGAATAGGCGCCGCGCCCTTCCGAACGAACAAAGCCTTCCGGCGGCGCGGGGATCTCGTCGTGCGACTCACCCACCGGGGAAGATCCGGTGAACCACTCGGTCCCCCGGCAAGGCGCCGATCTGAGCCGCACGCCCCCCGACCAGCTCCAGGACCGCCCGCACAGGCCCACCGGAGGGGACGCCTTCCTCGGACAGGGGAACCGTGTTCCGGGCGATGGAGAGGATACGACCGTCGGCCCGGATGAAAATCATGTCCAGGGAGATGTATGTGTTTCGCATCCAGAACGAGACCGGGCGCGGCGTGTGGAAGTCGAACAGCATCCCGCGATCGGCCGCCAGTGACTTGCGATACATCAGGCCTTGGGCTCGACTGGCGTTGTCGGCGGCGACTTCGACCTGGAACCGCACGGGGCCGCGGGCCGTGAGAATCTGCAGGGGCTCAAGGGCGGGCAGGGTTTTGGCGAATAGCTGCGTCGGCGCGGCGAGACCCGCTAAGCCCGCCAAAATCGCGCGGCGATGAACCAAGGGACGGGACAGGGCAAAACCTCCGACAGACCATGAGCGGCCGACCAGACGCGCGCCTAAGTTATCAGCGGACGTCGAATACGGCTTGCGAGCAGGAGCGCGCTTCGGCCGTAAAACCGGGGTCCACCTTTACGGAACGCGCTCTAGGCCAGACCTACCGGCTCAATCTCGGCCACCACAAGTCCTTTTGGCCCCTCGGCGAACCGGACCACGACGTCGTCCCCCGGCTGCAAGTCCTCGAGACCGGCACGACGCAGGGTCTCGATGTGGACGAAAATGTCCCCTGGCTGGGTCTCGCGGACCACAAATCCATAGCCCTTGGCTCGGTTGAACCACTTCACCTTGGCCCGCTCCTGAGGCCCGCCGGCGAGCACCGGGCGACGCGGCCGGGCGAAGGAATCCCCACGATCATGGCTGCGGTCCTCACGGTCGTGGCTCTCGCGGCGAACCTCATCGCGGCTGCGCCGCGGATCCGGGGGCGGGGCCGCGCTCTCGTCAAGCTCCAGGACTTCTGCCACCTGCCAGCCCTTGGGGCGACGAATGGCCTCGCAGACGATGATGGCGCCCTCAAGGGCGCTCTCATGCCCGGAGTCTCTCAGGGAGGTGACGTGCAGCAGCACGTCCTTCAGGCCCGTCTGACTGGGATCATCCGGGACGACGAAGCCATAGCCCTTGCCGGCGTCGAACCATTTTACGCGACCGCTGATGCGTACAGCGTCATCCGCGCCGGCATCCTGAAAATCGTAACCAGACATGCGCCCCTCTGACCCGGTCTCCCTCGATCCACACGACCAGGCCAGTTATAACACTGTTCTCGTTAGCCGAGAGCCGTCAATAACCATTTGGCTGAACAAGCTTGGCAATACGAAAATCGCCAGCTTGCAGGGCAGATTTGAGGAAAAGAGGCCGCGCCGAGGGGCGTGTTACGCCTAGTTTGACACAGGGGGCAGGTCGACCGGCGGCAGGTTCTCATCGGTCTCCGCCGTGCCGGCCGGCGACGCGACCGCGGGATTGGCGCGCATGGCGCCTTCGCCAGCCACGCCCGTGGCGCCGGCGTCGGGCGCAGGCGATTCCGCAGCGCTGGTATCCGGCATGGCGGCGGCTGTGTCCGTCTGCTCCGGGTTCGTATCGGTGCAGGCGGTCATGGCCAGCGCCGCCGCCCCAGCCGCCAGAAGGGTGATGATCTTCATCGCTCGGTCTCTCCGTCAGAATGCCGGAGTTGAACGCAAGGCTACGCTATTTGTTGCGCCAACCCGGAATGGCGCCCCGGTCAGATAAAGGCCGGTCAGATCAAGGGATGAGGAGAGCTCCGCGTGGCAGTCCCTAGGGGAGTCGAACCCCTCTCTCCAGGTTGAAAACCTGGCGTCCTAACCGATAGACGAAGGGACCACTCGACGCGGAGGGCGGCTCTATATCCGCCTTCCCTGCCCCACGCAACCCGCAGGCTAGACGTTTTTGCGGCGGGGATCGGCCACGTCGTCGATCTCCAGCTCCACGCCCTGTCGCCCATTCCAATCATCAGCCTTCAGACGGCCCACGACATGGACCGCGCCGCCGCCACCCATCAGCCTGCGGCCGACCTCGGTCTCCTCCGCCCGCCACGCCACGGCCTTCAGGCGGGCCCCAGAGCGGTCTGTAAGGGTGCAGCGCACATGTCCGCCCCGAAGCATCATCGGACGCTCCACACGGGCCTCAGCGAGGGCGAAGAGGGGTTCGGGATTGCCGGGACCGAACGGAGCGAGTCGCTGGAAAGACTCCAGAAGGCCGCGGTCCGCCCCCGCCGCGGTGATCAGGGCGTCGATCTCCAGCGCGTCGGCCTCAGTGGCGGCGTCGGCTTCCACTTCAAGTCGGGCGCAAAGAAACTCTCGCAGTTCCGGAAGGAGATTGGGGCGGACCGAAAGCCCCGCCGCCATGGCGTGACCGCCGCCGGCCAGTAGAAGTCCGGCGTCGAAGGCCGCCTGAACCGCGCGTCCGAGGTTCACCCCCGGCTGTGAGCGGCCTGAGCCCTTGCCCACATCGGCGGCGCGGTCGATCCCCACAACCAGGGTCGGCTTGCGGTAGCGTTCCCGCAGGCGTCCGGCGACGATGCCAATAACGCCGGGGTGCCAGTCGTCGGCGGCGACCAGCAGCAGGGGCTGGTCGGCGAAATTGCTCTCGCGTTCCAGAATGCGGACGGCGGCCTCCAGGACTTGCGCCTCCACCTCGCGGCGCGAGGCGTTCAGGGCGTCGAGCTCGAGGGCGATCTTGCGCGCCTCGTCCGGATCGTCGGTCGAGAGCAGGCGGGCGCCCAGGTCGGAGCGGCCGATTCGCCCACCGGCGTTGATTCGGGGGCCCAGGACGAAGCCAGCATGAAAGGTGGTGGCCGGACCCTTGGCGCCCGCGGCTTCAAGAAGCGCCTTTAGGCCGGGATTGGCCCAGGCGGACATGACCTTGAGTCCCTGGGCGGTGAGGGCGCGATTGAAGCCGACCAGCTGTGTGACGTCGCAGACGGCCCCCATGGCCGCCAGATCGAGCCACTGACGCAGGTCAGGTTCTGGACGCTCGACAAAGAGGTTCCGGGCGCGGGCCTCGCGGTTCAGGGCGGCGAGCAGGACGAAGGTCACGCCGGCGGCGGCCAGCACCCCCTGGCCCGACCCACAGTCGGCGCGGTTGGGATTGACCAGGGCCGCACAGACCGGAATCTCATCGCGCATCAGGTGATGGTCGACCACCACCACGTCGAGGCCGATCTCACCAGCGCAGGCGATCGCGTCCACGGCCGCAGCCCCGCAGTCCACGGTGACGACCAGATCGGCCCCCTCCTCCCGCAGGCGTCGGAAGGCGGCCGGCGACGGGCCATAGCCCTCGGCCACGCGATCAGGGACATAGATGGTCAGGCGCTTGCCCATGGCGTCGAACCACCGGACCAGCAGGGCTGCGCTGGAGGCGCCATCCACATCGTAGTCGGCGAAGACCACCACGGCCTTGTCGGCCACCAGGGCGTCCACCAGCACCCGCGCGGCCTTGTCCATATCGGCGAAGGTGGAAGGATCGGGAAACAGCGCCTTGAGCGTCGGCTGCAGATAGCTGACCGCCGCCTCGGCCGTGATCCCCCGGGCCGCCAGGGCCCGAGCCATGGGCTCATCGAGACCCAGGGCCATCTGATGGGCTCGGACCAGGGCCGGATCGGCCGGACGCGCGCGCCAGAGCCGGCCGCTCAGGGAGCGATCAACATCCAGATAGCCTGCTGGGCCGCCCGCGCCGTCGGCCATGGTCACACCGGCCGCTTCATCCGCACTTCCCGAACGGTGCGGGTAAAGGAATTCATCACCATGGAATGGGTGTGCACGAAGCCGTCCTTCAGCCGGACGCCGTCCAGCAGCACCCCCTTGGTGACGCCGGTGGCGGCGAAGATGGCGTCAGCGCGGACCATCTCATGCAGGTCATACTTCTTGTCGAGCTGAGTGATGCCGCATCGCTCGGCGCGCATCCGCTCATCGGCGTTTCGGAAGACCAGCCGTCCCTGGAACTGGCCGCCCACGCATTTCAGCGCGGCGCAGGCCAGAACCCCTTCCGGCGCGCCCCCCTGCCCCAGATAGAGGTCGATGCCGGTGTCGGGATCAGCCGTATTGATGACGCCGGCCACGTCCCCGTCGGTGATCAGATGCACCCGGGCGCCGGCCTCCCGGAGCCGTGCAATGATCTCGCCATGCCGCGGCCGGTCCAGAACACAGACGGTGATCTGGCTGGCGTCGACACCCCGGACTCGCGCCAGCGCCTGGACGTTTTCAGCCGGGGTGGCGTCGAGATCGATCACCCCCGCAGGATAGCCGGGTCCGCAGGCGATCTTGTCCATATAGGTGTCGGGCGCATTCAAAAGCGTGCCCTTGGGCGCCCAGGCCATCACCGTCAGGGCGTTGGACATGGCCTTGGCCGTCAGCGTCGTGCCCTCAAGCGGGTCCAGGGCGATGTCCACCGCCGGCCCGCCCCGGCCCACCTTTTCGCCGATGTAGAGCATGGGCGCTTCGTCCCGCTCGCCCTCGCCGATGACAATCTCACCGTCGATCGCAAGGTCGTTCAGCGCCGTGCGCATGGCGTCGACCGCGGCCTGGTCGGCGGCCTTCTCATCGCCACGCCCGACCAGGTTCCAGGCCGCGATGGCGGCGATTTCCGTCACCCGCACCGAGTCCAGCACCAATCCGCGATCGAGGGTCTCAGCGCTCATGTCGGTCTCCGTCCTGCCCCCGCGGGCCGTTAGTCTCCGGGAAGTCTCATATCCGGGCGATTCGCATCAGCCGTGGCGCCTGTATGACGGCGGGATGACCGCCGATGCGCTCCACCGCCTTGGCGAGCACGGCTTCAGACACCGAATGGGTGGTCAGCACGATGGGCACCCCCTCGGCGTCTTCCACGGGCTTCTGCAGGAAGCTCTCGATGGAAACGCCAGCTTCCGCCAGGGTCTCGGACACCGCGGCGATGACGCCCGGCTCATCCTTGACCAGCAGGCGAAGATAGGCCCGGACCAGACTGCGACTGCGGTCGACAGGCGTGAAGGCGGCCAGCTCGGTCGCCGGGCGCTGGAACACGGGACGGACAGCCTGGGTCATGACGTCGGCGATGTCCGCGGCCACCGCGGCCGCCGTCGGACCTGCGCCAGCGCCGGCGCCCTGGATAAAGATCCGGCCAAGCCGCTGGCCTTCGATGAACAGGGCGTTGAGGGCGCCGCCGGCCTGGGCGAGAGGATGGGCCAGGGGCACAAGGGACGGATGAACCCGCACCGACACCCCCTCGTCGCTGCGGTCGGCCGAGGCGATCAGCTTGATGCGATAGCCGAGGTCCTTGGCCATGCGGATGTCGAGCAGCTCGACCTGATCGACGCCCTCGACCTGACAGGCGGCGAAGTCCGGGGCGCAGTTGAAGGCCAGGGCCGCCAGGATCGTAATCTTGTGGGCGGCGTCGAACCCGCCCACGTCCATGGTGGGATCGGCCTCGGCATAGCCCAGGCGCTGGGCTTCAGCCAGGACGTCCTCGAAGGCGCGCCCCCCCTGTTCCATCTCGGTCAGAATGAAGTTGCAGGTGCCGTTGAGGATCCCGGAAAGGCTGCGGACGTCGTCGCCGACCATGGCCTCACGGACCATCTTAACCGCTGGGGTGCCGCCCATCACCGCGGCCTCAAACAGCAATGGAACGCCGGCGGTCTCCGCCAGGGACGCCAGCTCCGCGCCGTGTTCAGCGATCAGGGCCTTGTTGGCCGTCACCACGGGCTTGCCCGCCTTCAGCGCCGCCTCGACGGCCGCCTTGGCCGGACCGTCTGACCCGCCGATCAACTCGACAAACAGGTCGACCTCGTCCGACTGGGCCAGCGCCACCGGATCGTCAAACCACGCCATTTTCGAAATGTCGAACGGTCGCGGCCGGCTCCGAGAGCGGGCCGAAACGCCGCTGACCGTGACTAGGCCCCCAGCCGGGGCGAAGCCGGGACGCTCGCTCAGAAAGGTCAGGAGGCCGGCGCCGACGGTGCCCAGGCCAGCAACGCCGACGCGCCAGTTTCGCGGACTCATCAGCTTGTCACCGTGTTGTGCGCCCGGGCGAGAATCTCATCGGCGTTGCCGAGGAACTTCTTCACATTGCGGGCGGCTTGCCGGATGCGATGCTCATTCTCAACCAGTCCGACGCGGACAAACCCCTCGCCATACTCGCCGAACCCGACGCCGGGCGCGACGGCCACGCCCGCCTCTTCGATCAGCAGCTTTGAGAAGACCAAGGCGCCGGCCTCCTTGAATTTCTCCGGGACAGGCGCCCAGGCGAACATGGAAGCGTTGGGCGAGGGAATGTCCCAGCCGGCCCGCTTCATGGATTCAACCAGGACATCGCGGCGCGATTTGTAGATGCTGCGGATCTCGGCGACGCAGTCCTGCGGCCCGTTCAATGCGGTGGCGGCCGCAACCTGGATCGGCGTGTAGGCGCCGTAGTCCAGATAGGATTTCACCCGCGCGAGCGCGTTACAGATCCGTTCATTGCCGACCACCATGCCCACGCGCCAGCCGGCCATGGCGTAGGTCTTCGAGAGCGAATTGACCTCGACGGCGATGTCCTTGGCGCCTTCGACCTGCAGGACCGATGGCGGCGGGTTATCGTCGAAATAGATCTCCGAATAGGCGATGTCGGAGATCACCAGCAGATCGTGCTTCCGTGCGAGGGCGATGGCGTCCTTGTAGAAGTCCAGGTCCACGCACTGGGCGGTCGGGTTGGACGGATAGGACAGGATCAGCACGCTTGGCGGTGGCGCAGAGTGCTTCACGGCCCGACTGACACCGGCCAGATATTCCTCCGGCGAGTGAGCCGGTACGTGGCGGATCACGCCGCCGGCCATGATGAAGCCGTAGGCGTGGATCGGGTAGGCCGGATTTGGACAGATGATGACGTCGCCCGGCGCGGTCAGGGCCTGGGCCAGATTGGCGAAGCCCTCCTTGGAACCCAGGGTGGCGATCACCTCGGTGTCCGGGTTCAGGGTCACGTCGAAGCGGCGCTTGTAGTAGCCGGCCATGGCGCGGCGCAGGCCGATAATGCCCTTCGAGGCCGAATAGCGACCCGCCTTCGGATCTCGGGCGGTCTCGATCATCTTTTCGACGATATGCTTGGGCGTCGGCATGTCGGGATTGCCCATGCCAAAGTCGATGATGTCTGTGCCCTCGGCGCGAAGCCGCGCCTTGATGCGGTTCACCTCCTCGAGGACGTAGGGCGGGAGGCGTCGGATGCGATGGAATTCGGGGGTCATTGCAAGCTCTGCCGCTGTTGCGGCGTCTGGGAGCTGAAAGTCGCGCATGGATAGACTCCGGGCTGGAGTCCGCCAAGCAGGCTCAAGGAACTTTTCGCCTCCGCGGGCCCCCTCAACGGGGCGACGGAGGCGGTGTAGCTCGCTCCCGGGCCTCCCGGGCGAAGGCCTCGGTATTGGCGGGCGCGCCAGCCACCGGCGGGGGCGCCGCCTGGGCCTGAGCGCGGGTCGCGAAGCCCTCAGTATCGTCCAGCGTCCAGGTTGATGGCGCCGTCCGGGCGAACAGGTCAGCGCGCGCGGCCTCTACCTCGGAGACCGCAGCAGCCCAGGCCCGCGGCCCCCGCACATCGGTCGGGGCCGGTGGGATATCGCTGAATCGAGGATAGGCCTTGTCCGCCCTGGCGGCGGCGAGCACCGCTTCACCCGCCGGCGACAGCGGATCGACGGGCGCGGCGGCAAACGGATTAGCGCTGGCGCACCCGGCGAGAATGAACGCGCCCAGGCACACGCCGGCGCCGCGCCAGATACGGGCGCCTTGGGGGTTTTCAAAAAGACCGGGCGATACATTCATTTCCGCCTCGCTCTTATGACATGATGCGGTCCAGCGAAAGGGCTGCAATCGGCCCACCTACCCGGAGGACGGCCTGCCATGAGCGAAAAGAGCCCGAAGACGCCCAAGGCGGCCCCAAAGCCTAAATCAACAAAAGCGATCCCCGCTAAGGCCTCCGTCCCGGCGTCTCCGCGGAAGACGGCGCCTGCAAAGGCCAAAGCCAAGAAGACCACTGCGGTTGCGGCCACAGCGGCGCAGCCAAAGGCCGCCGCCCCTCCGCGCCCGGCAGCCCGCAAGACCGCGGCGCCAAAAGCGGTCAGTCCCGCGGCGGCCGATAAGGCTCGCCCGACCCCCGCCGCCCCACCGCCGCCCAAGGTGGAGCAGATCGCGCCGGTTCAACCCGCTCTGGGGCCGGCAGACCTCACCCTTGACCAGCAACGCATGCTGGAAAACCTGTCGACCAACCTCGCCCGGGCGGCCATGACCGCCCAGGGCGCCATCGCCGAGGCCGCGCTGCGCAACGCCGACCGCCCAGCCGCCCTGAACACGGACCCTTTCCATATCGCCCCGGCGCTGACGGAGGTCATGGGCAAGCTGGCGAGCCAGCCAGACCGTCTGATCCGAGCCCAGGCTGATCTTTTGTCGCGCTATATGGACCTGTGGCAGTCCACGGCCCGGCGGATGGCCGGCGAGACGCCCTCCCCGGTCGCGACCCCAGCCAAGGGCGACAAGCGATTCCTCGATCCCGACTGGTCGGAAAATCCCGTCTTCGACGTGATGAAACAGTCCTATCTGGTCACGGCTGACTGGCTAAACGGCCTGGTGGGCGGGGTCGAGGGCGTCGATCCGATGGCGCGGCGACGCGTCGAGTTCTTCATGAAGCTGCTCACTGACGCCTTCTCGCCGACCAACTTCCTGGCCAGCAATCCCACGGCCCTGCGGGAAATCATGGCCACCGGCGGTGAGAGCCTGGTGAGGGGCATGGAAAACTTCGCCGCTGACCTCGCCCGCGGCGGCGGCCAGCTTTCGATCAGCCAGACGGACTACGAGCAATTCAAGATTGGCGAAAATGTCGCCACCGCCCCGGGCAAGGTGGTGTTCCAGAACGAACTGCTACAGCTGCTGCAGTTCACGCCTTCCACCGACCAGGTCCACCAGATCCCGCTGGTGATCTTCCCGCCCTGGATCAACAAGTTCTACATCCTCGATCTGCGCCCCGACAATTCGATGATCCGCTGGCTTGCCGACCAGGGGATCACGGTCTTTGTCGTCTCCTGGGTCAATCCAGACCAGAGCCTGGCGACCAAGACCTTCGAGGACTACCTGCGCCAGGGGATCTATGAGGCCACCGAGGCGGCCTTGACCCAGGCCGGCGTCAAAGCTGTGAACACGGTGGGCTATTGCATCGGCGGAACTCTGCTATCGGCCGCCCTGGCGCATATGGCCGCCAAAGGGGACCAGCGGATCGCCTCGGCGACCTTTTTCGCCGCCCAGCAGGACTTCAGCGAGGCTGGCGACCTGCTGCTGTTCACTGACGAGTCCTGGCTGAAGGACCTGGAGCAGAAGATGGACGCCGAGGGCGGCGTCCTGTCGGGCCAGGCCATGGCCGACACGTTCAATGTGCTGCGGTCCAACGACCTGATCTGGTCGTTCTTCGTGAACAACTACCTGATGGGCAAGGAGCCGCGCCCCTTCGACCTGCTGTTCTGGAACTCCGATCAGACCCGCATGCCCAAGGCGCTGCACATGTTCTATCTGCGCAAATTCTATGGCCAGAACGCCCTGGCCAAGGGCGAGCTGGAAGTCGATGGGGTGAAGCTCGACCTCGGAACGGTCAAGACCCCGATCTATGTGCAGTCCTCCCGGGAGGACCACATTGCGCCGGCGGCCTCTGTCTATCGCGGCGCGCGCCTGTTCGGCGGGCCGGTGACCTTCACTCTGGCGGGTTCAGGCCACATCGCCGGCGTCGTCAATCCGCCGGCGGCCAAGAAGTATCAGCACTGGACCTTCGACCAGCTCCCCCCGACCCTCGCCGGCTGGCAGGCGGGGGCTGAGGAAACTCCAGGCTCCTGGTGGCCCCATTGGGCGGCCTGGCTGAAGACGCACTCCGGCGGACTGATTCCCGCCCGTGACCCCGCCAAGGGGCCGCTAAAGCCGATAGAGGATGCCCCCGGCGGCTATGTGAAGGTGAAATCTTAGGCCAATCAGGGTCCGTCCTCTGCAGGGAGGACGGACCCTGAGGCGCTAGTTGGGGCTCAGGGCGTCATAGACCAGGCGCGGCGAGATATCGCGCATGGCCGGGGTGCCTGCGCCAGGAATGCTGCCCCGCAGATTCTGGATCATGCCGACGAAAACGAGATCGTTGGTCGGATCGATCCAGAACCAGGTGCCGAACGCCCCGCCCCAGTAGAATGAGTTCAGGCCCTGAGGCGTGCCTGCGGCCGCGGGATCGTTGATCACCGCGAAATCCAGCCCAAAGCCGACGCCTGTCTGACTGGGACCATAGAGGTCGACGGTCACCCCGTCGGCCAGCACATTGGTGCGCATCAGCTCAACCGTGTCCGGCTTCAAAATACGAACGCCGTCCAGTTCGCCGCCATTGGCCAGCATCTGGGCGAAGCGCCAATAGTCCTCGGCGGTGGAGAACAGGCCGCCGCTGCCCGAGAGGAAGGCGGGCGGACTCGTCGGCGCGGCCCTTACCTCGCCAGCCGGAGCGATCAGGCCGTCATCACCATAGGTATGCATCGCTGAGACCCGACCGAGCTTGGCCGCCTCAACATGAAAGCCTGTGTCTTCCATCTTCAGGGGATCGAAGAGGCGCGTCTTGAGGAAGGCGTCCAGGCTCTGGCCCGAAAGCTTCTCGACGATATACCCCTGGATGTTCACGCTCGGCCCATAGCGCCAGTCGGTTCCCGGTTGAACCGCAAGAGGCAAGGCCGCCAGCTTGTCGATCATGGCCTGAAGATCGCCGTCCTGCAGGCCGTCATCCTCATAGCCCGCGCTGACGTCGAAGCCGGCCGTGTGGCTCATGAGCTCGCGCATGGTCATGGGATGGGATTGCGGCTCGGTTCCGCCGCCCGCAGTGGCCACCGCGAGGTCTGCGAATTCCGGGATATGTTTGGCCACCGGGTCGTCCAGGCTCCAGCGCCCCTCCTCCCAGAGAATCATCATGGCCACCCCGGCGACCGGCTTGGTCATCGAGGCGATGCGATAGATGGTGTCGCGGGCCGTCGGCTGGCCCGTGGCGACATCCTGAACGCCATAGGCCTCGAAATGGACGACCTTGCCCTGCCGGGCCAACAGGGTGACCGCGCCGGCCAGCTTCTTCTGGTCGACCAGGCTCTGCATTTCGGAACTCAGAGCTTCGATACCTGTCGCCGCGAAACCGGCCTCAGCCGGCGCGACCACGGGCACTTCAGCTAAGGCCGGGCCCATGGCCAGCGCAGAGAGAACGAGCGCCGAAGCGGCTCCAGCCAGTCGGCGTCCCATATGGTGTCGCATCATACCTCCCTAAGGTGTTGTCCCTCGTTGAAGGACGTCTTAGGGCGCCGCCGAACCTCGGCCTAGAATTTCATCGGACGGTTCAGGCCGGCACGAATTTCAACGCCACGCCATTGTTGCAGTAGCGCAGCCCCGTAGGCCGTGGCCCATCCTTGAACACGTGTCCCTGGTGACCCAGGCATCGGGCGCAGTGGTACTCTGTCCGGGGAAAGCCGATCTTGAAGTCGGTCTTCTCGCCCAGCGCCCCTTCGATGGGCCGATAGAAACTCGGCCAGCCGGTGCGGCTGTCATACTTCCAGTCCGACTTGAACAGGGGCAGCTCACAGCCGGCGCAGACATAGGTTCCGCGGCGGGTCTCCTTGTCGAGCGGACTTGATCCCGCCCGCTCGGTCCCCTCGTGCCTCAGAACCTGATAGGCGGCGGGGGAGAGGCGGCTTTTCCACTCCGCGTCTGTCAGCTTGCGCCAGGGCGTACTGGCATGGGTGTCGGGAGTCTTGGCCTGGGGCGCGCCGCCGCAGGCGGCGAGCGCGCTAGCGCCGAGAAGAACGGCGCGGCGATGGAAGGCGTGCAGCAGGTTCATACCCGATTATACGCTGGGTTTCGGACTGCGGATGAACCCCAGCCAAAATGTCCCGAACCACCACTCCCTAGGACGTCAGAACAGCCTGTATCCCCGCCAGCAGGCTGGCCGCGGTGATCGGCTTGGCCACGTGGATGTTCGCGCCCGCAGACAGGGCGTCGGCCTGATGCTCGACCATGGCGTTGGCGCTGAGCATGACGATGGGGGTTGGCGCCCGTCCCTCTTCGGCTTCAAGGGCCCGGATGGCGCGGGTGGCGCTCAGACCGTCCATGTGGGGCATCTGCATGTCCATCAGCACGATGTCGAACCCGCCGCCGGCGAAAGCCGCCACCGCCTGGCGACCATCCTCGACGGTCACGATCTCTGTGTCCTGACTCGCCAGAATGAGCTGGACCACCCGCTGGTTGGTTGGGTGATCCTCAGCCAGGAGAATGCGCAGGGGCCGTTGGACGGCCGCCGGATCTCGGTCCACGGGGCGCGACGCCTCGTCGAGGAGGACAGGCTCCGCCTGGGGCAGCGGGATCGAGACCACAAAGCGACTGCCCCGACCCGGCTCCGACTCCGCCGAGATTTCTCCCCCCATCAGGGCGGTCAGAGACCGGCAGATGGACAGCCCGAGACCCGTCCCGCCGAAGCGTCGGCTGATGGTCTCGTCAGCCTGGCTGAAACGATCAAACAGGCGAGCGGCCGCGGCGGCGTCGAACCCCACGCCGGTATCCTCGACCACAAGGGTCAGATGGTCCCCGCCGGGCCCCTCCACCCGACCAATTCGGAGGGCGACGTGCCCGGTCTCGGTGAACTTGACGGCGTTGGACAACAGGTTGCCGACGATCTGCCCGATCCGGGTGGCGTCCCCTAGAAACCGGCCCTGAATCGCCTCGTCTCGGTCCACGTGCAGGCGTAGGCCCTTCTCTTCGGCGCGAAGGCGCGTGACCTCGATAAAGGGCCGTAGCGCCTCCTCCAGATCAAAGGCCCGGGTTTCCAGCTCCAGCTGCCCGGCCTCAATCTTGGAGACCACGAGGAAGTCTGAGACCAAACGCTCAAGGATCACGCCGGAATCCCGGACAAGGCCCACCATCTCCGCCTGGTCGGGGCTCAAGGGGGTGCGCGACAGCGCATCGATGATGCCAATCACGCCGTTGAGGGGGGTGCGCACCTCATGGCTCATATTGGCGAGAAAGTCGGTCTTGGCCCGGCTCGCCGCCTCGGCCGCCGCCTTGGCTTCCAGCAGGGCCTGTTCGGCCGCGACCCGGTCAGTCACGTCGCGGGCGACGCCATAGATCCGGTCGCCCAATCTCTGAGCGCGCCACTCAAGGGTGCGGTATCCGCCGTCCCGATGCCGATAGCGGTTGATAAACCCCAGCACCGGATCACCAGCCTTGCGCTGCTCAACCTCATCCACGCTGCCCAGTGTGCTGGGGAGGTCGTCGGGGTGGACCAGACGCAGCAGCGGCCGTCCCTCCATCTCCGCCGGATCGTGCCCCAAGGTGGTCAGCCAGGAGCGGCTGGCCTTCAGGACGCGTCCCTCGATGTCGCGGATCACGAGCAGATCATGGGAGACGTCGAAGAAGGCGCCAGCGTCGAGGGCCGGCGATTCCTGGCGCGGCCATTCCGCCTCGGAGTCGGGATCGAGGAATGACACATGGGTCATGAAACGAGATCCTTAAGCGCCAGACTATGACCCCCCACACATATCGGAGTCCGGTTAAGCACTCATTGTTGGTGTTGGCGCGCAGGCTGTCACTTTCGGCCCTCAGGCGCGCGTCAACCCCGCGCCCTCATCCAGTCCCAGCATCAGGTTGAGGTTCTGGACCGCCGCTCCGGACGCCCCCTTGCCCAGATTATCCAACACCGCCATCAGTCGGGCCTGGCCCTTGGACTCATCTCCAAAGACGTAGAGGCGCAAGGTGTTGGTGTCGTTCACGGCCTCGGGGTCGAGGGCATGAACATAGCCCGCCGCCCCGGCCCGGGCCTGGCTGAGGCTGGACATCTCCAGATCACTGGCGACCTGGACGAAGGCCTCGTTGGCATAGGCTTCTGACAGCGCCGCGCGCAGATCACCGACCCCGGGCTGACCCGGCAGGGCCCACAGCGCCAACGGAACCTCGACGATCATGCCCTGGGCGTAGCGCCCTACCGCCGGGGAGAAGACCGGGGCGTGGGTCAGGCCGGTATAGGCGACCATTTCGGGAAGGTGCTTGTGCGCCAGGGTCAGGCCATAGGAACGGAAGGCGTCAGCCGAAGGCGCGGGCGCAGGGGTGTCTTCAAACTCGGCGATCAGACCCTTTCCGCCACCGGAATAGCCCGACACCCCATGGACGCTCAGGGCGGCCTCCGCAGGAATCAGCCCGGCCCGGACCAGCGGGGCGACAAGGGCGATAAAGCCTGTGGACCAGCAGCCCGGATTGGTGACCCGTTTGGATGCGGCGATGGTTTCACGATGCCCCGGGGCGAGCTCCGGGAAACCGAACACCCAGCCCGGCGCGGTCCTGTGGGCGGTGGAGGGGTCAATCACCCGCACGTCAGGATTGACGATCATGGCCACGGCTTCGCGGGCGCCGTCATCAGGCAGGCAGAGAATCGCCACGTCGACGCTGTTCAGCAGCTCAGCCCTGGCGTCGGCGTCCTTGCGTCGCGCCGGATCAATCGACACCACCTCCAGGTCACGCCGACCGGCCAGGCGCTGGCGGATCTGCAGGCCCGTGGTGCCAGCCTCGCCGTCAATGAAGATCTTATGGGCCATGGTCGTCTCCCGCCTGGGACGATGAACAAGAAAAAGGGCGCTCCGGTCTCCCGAAGCGCCCCATTTCGCATACGCGGTGTTCGCGCGCGACTAGCGCTTCGAGAACTGGAAGCTGCGGCGGGCCTTGGCCTTGCCGTACTTCTTACGCTCGACGACACGGGAGTCACGAGTCAGGAAGCCGTGCGGCTTCAGGACCGGACGCAGACCCGGCTCGTAATAGGTGAGCGCCTTGGCGATGCCATGACGGACCGCGCCGGCCTGACCCGAAAGGCCAGAGCCCTTCACGGTCACGATGACGTCGAACTGGCCCAGACGGTCAGCGATCTCCAGCGGCTGGGCGATCATCATGCGCAGCACGGGGCGCGCGAAATAGATCTCCTGGTCGCGGCCATTGATGGTGATCTTGCCCTTGCCGGGCTTGATCCACACCCGGGCCACGGCGTTCTTGCGCTTACCGGTGGCGTAGGAGCGGCCGTACTGGTCGATGACCGGCTCACGCGGCGCGGCTTCGGGGTTGGACGAGAGGCTTTGCAGGGCCTCGAAACCTTGGGTCTCGGACATGGGCCTCAGGCGCTCCGCACGTTCTTGGCGTTCATCTCGGCGAACGCGATGGTCTCGGGGTTCTGGGCGGCGTGCGGATGCTCAGCGCTCGTATAGATGCGCAGGTGAGTCATCTGCTTGCGGGCCAGGGGGCTTTCCTTGGGCAGCATGCGCTCCACGGCCTTTTCCAGGATGCGCTCGGGGAACTTGCCGCCGAGGATCTTGTCCGCGGTGCGCTCCTTGATGCCGCCTGGGTGACCGGTGTGCCAGTAATAGATCTTGTCGGTCAGCTTCTTGCCGGTGAACTTCACCTTGTCGGCGTTGACGATCACGACATAGTCGCCGCAATCGACGTGCGGGGTGTAGTCGGGCCGGTGCTTGCCGCGAAGACGCATGGCGATGAACGAAGCGAGGCGGCCGACCACGGCGTTCTCAGCATCGATCACGATCCACTTCTTCTCGACCTCGGCGGGCTTCAAAGAAGCCGTGGTCTTCATCATGGGGACGATCCGTTAGTTGCGACGGCGGCGTAGCGCCGGCGACGTGAGGCGCGGCATGTACGTGCCGCACATCAGGTTGTCAACACAGATAGCCCGGAAAGCCTTATAAATCACGGTCTGCGGGGACGTGGTACTATATTACCAGGCTCAACCTCAGTCCCCGCGGTTGACGATCGAAGCGGTGGCCACGAGATCGTTGAGCAGGGAGAGGGTGGCGGCGCCGGAACACTCGAACGGGTCGAACTCCAGGCGGCGGAAGTATTTGAGCACCAGGGAGGGATTGAGCTTCTTGATGCTGACCTGGCCCATGGTCCAATTCCCGAACTGCCGCTCGGAAATTTCCTCATAGGAGAGCATCCGGACGTTCTGGTGCCGGTCATCGCGCACAATGGCGTTGTAGAGGTCGCAAACCTCGTCACGCCCGCCTTCAATCACCTGAATGAACAGATTGTCGGAGACGCAGAGAAGGCCGGTGATGCCCAGCGCAGGGTTGTTTTTCCTGGACTGCTGGAGAATGCGGTCAAGCTCAGCGCCCTCCAGGGCGGTCGATGGGCGGCTGGCGTAGAGACAACGAACGAGCATGACGCCTTACCTACTTGCTGGACCTGATCAGCGAGAGGAACTCGCTGCGTAAGGTGTGGTCCTTCAGAAACGACCCGCGCATAACGCTGTTGGTCATCTTTGTCTCCGTATCCTTCACGCCCCGCCAGTGCATGCAGAAGTGGTCGGCCTCCATCACCACGGCCAGACCGTCGGGACGAACCTTCTCCATCAGCAGCTCGGCCATCTGGGTGATCGCCTCCTCCTGGATCTGGGGGCGAGACATCACCCATTCGGCCAGGCGGGAGTATTTCGACAGGCCGATCAGGTTGGAGTGCTCATTGGGCATCAACCCGACCCAGAGCCGCCCCATGATCGGGCAAAAATGGTGGCTGCAGGCGCTTCGGACAGTGATCGGGCCAACGATCATCAACTCGTTCAGCGCCGAGGCATTAGGGAACTCCGTCACCGGCGGCGCCTCGGCATACCGGCCGCGGAACACCTCGGTCAGGTACATCTTCGCCACACGTCGCGCGGTGTCCTGGGTGTTGTGATCGCTCTCGGTGTCGATCACCAGGCTGTCCAGCACGGAGCGGAACTTGCCCTCGACCTCGTCCAGCAACCCTTCGAGCTCGCCGGGCTCCAGGAAGGCGGCGATATTGTCGTTGGCGAAGAAGCGCTTGTTGGAGGACTTCAGCCGCGCCCGGATCCGGGCCGAGACGGGCGTTGGCTCCGGCGGACCGGGGGGCGGTTTGGACTCGCTCATGAACCATCTGTCGAAAGGTGAGGCCGTCATCGGGCCAGGGCCGCGCCGAACGCGACCCCGAGCCAGACTGTATCAGGTCCAGCCAAGCCGCCTACCAGCTTGTGGCCCTCAGCCAACCCGTCGGGTCAGTCCCTGCTGCTCGAGCCGCCACTTGAACTGATCAAACCGGTCCTGACCGAAGAACGGCTCGCTGTTGAAAGCGATCATCGGCACCCCGTAGTGGCCCGCCTGCCGCTGCGCGACCTGGTTGGCCTCGACGACGGCGTCGAGTCTGGCGGACTCGGCGTCTACGGCTGCGGCAAGTTCTATGGGATCGAGCCCGGCGCGCTCAGCCGCCCCAGCCAAATGATCCCCCTCATGCCAATTCTCGACCTCCCCGCTCCAGATGAGACGGCTGACCTCGGTCAGATAGGCCAGTCCCTTTCCGCGCTCAGCGGCCGCCACCCCCATCTGGGTCAGGCGGTGGATGTGCGGTTGTTCCTTGGGATAGGTCCGGGTGGCCATGTCCATAAAGACCGGATCAGGCCGGGGCCAGGCGAAGGGCAGGCCCAGGAAGCCTGCCTCACGATGAATGTCGGTCAGGAAATAGCTGAACCACAGGGGGTCACGGGTCTCAAAGAACTCCGGCGTCCGGACGGCCAGCGGATAGACCGGGCGGATAACGCCGGTCACGTCAAACTCCGCCTCCAGAGCCATCAGGCGGGGGGTGATCATGTAGGAATAAGGCGAGCGGAAGGACCAGTAGAGGTCGTAGGTCAGGGTCAATTGGGCCTCCGCTGGCTCTCTCAGGCGAGATGCTCGCCGTTATATATTGACACGATAACTGTCATATCGAAGCGATCCAACCCTGGATTTGACACCTGTCATCGCCTCGCCACGGCTTTCGCATAGAATGACGTCAAACGCCTTTGACCTCTGGAGCCCCATGTCTCTTCATCGACGCGCCCTGCTGGGCGCCGCCGCGGCCGGCGCGGCCTTTTCCGGCTACGCCCTGCGGGCCCAGGCTCAGGCCGACACTGAGACCTATCTCAACGAGGTCTATGGCTATGGCCCGTTGAAGCCGGACCCCTACAAGATTCTCGATCTGCCGGAGGGCTTCTCCTACCGGGTGATTTCCCATGCCGGCCAGACCATGGATGACGGCTTTTTCGTGCCCTACAAGGCCGACGGCATGGGCGTGGTCCCCCTGGGCGGGTCGCGAATCGCCCTCCTCCGCAACCATGAGCTCAGCCCCCGCGACCTGAACTATGGTCCCCTGGGTCATGGCCGGAAGCTGGCCGATAAGCTCAAGCGCGAGCAGGCCTATGATGTGGGACCCGACGGCTATCCCCTGGGGGGCGGCGTCACCACCCTGGTCTACGACCTGAAGCGCCAGCGGTTGGAGAGCCAGCATCTCAGCCTGACCGGCACCCTGGTCAATTGCGCCGGCGGCGTCACGCCCTGGGGCTCCTGGCTGACCTGCGAGGAAACCACCCTCTCCCCCAAGGCGGGGCTGGGCAAGGAACACGGCTGGGTCTTTGAGGTGCCGGCAAAGGCGAAAGGACTGGTCGACCCGGTTCCCCTGAAAGCCATGGGTCGATTCCAGCATGAGGCGGCGGCGGTCGATCCGGGCTCCGGCGTGGTCTACCAGACCGAGGATTCCTTCGACTCCAAGGGTCTGTTCTACCGCTTCCTGCCCAATGACCGGCGCCATCTCGCCAAGGGCGGGCGGCTGCAGGTCCTGGGGTTCCGCGACGCGCCCGAGGGCGGCGATGCGCGTAACATGAAGGGATCCGAACCCACCTGGCAGGTGGGCGACCGCAAGGCCTGCGTCTGGATCGATGTGGAAGGGTCAGACAATCCCAATGAAGATCTGCGCTTGCGCATGCATAACGCCGGCGCGGCCTTCATCGGCCGGGGTGAAGGCATCTTCTGGAGCCCGGAGGGGGTCTATTTCACCTGCACCTCGAGCGGGCCCGCCGGCCATGGCCAGGTACTGCGCTACATCCCCAGCCCGCAGGAGGGCCAGCCTGGCGAGGCTGACGCCCCAGGTCAGCTGGAGCTGTTTGTCGAGCCCACTGATCTCCGGGTCATGGACTTCGCCGACAACCTGGCCATCTCGCCCTGGGGGCACATGTTCGCCTGCGAAGATCGCTATTCCGACACCCTGCGCAATCACCTGAAGGGGATCACGCCAGATGGGCGGATCTATACGATCGCCCGCAATGTCTTTGAGGGGAATGCGGAGTTGGCCGGCGCCTGCTTCTCGCCGGATGGGTCCACCTGCTTCGTCAACATCTACTGGCCTGGACTGACAGTGGCGATCACCGGACCCTGGAACAGCTTCCGCGCATAGGCCTGCGTCAGGGGGCCTAAACCCGTCGGATGCGCCAGGCGAAGGCCGTCGCCAGTCCCAGAACCACGGCGGCCAGGAACTGGTGGATCATGCTCAGCCACAGGGGCGCCACCAGCATCAGGGTGGCGATCCCCAGCACCACCTGCAGCAGGGTGGCGTGGGTGGTGGCCATCATCAGCCGCTTGGCTGAGGACGGCACATAGTTGGTCCGGCGGGCGCTGATGGCCATCCAGATCACCGCCGCCGTCAGGACGTAGCCCATGAGCCGGTGATGGAGCTGCACCGCCCCCTGGCTATGAGCGATGGTTCCCCACAGACCGTCGCCGGCATAGTCCCGCGGGAAGAGGGTGCCGTTCATCAGCGGCCAGTCATTATAGACCCTGCCCGCGTCATTCCCGGCCACCAGGGCCCCGAGAAGGATCTGCAGGAAGATCAGCCCCATAAGCCCGAGGGCGAGGCCGCTCCAGGGGCTGGGCAAGGATTGGCGCGCCTCCCCCCGCCAGGCGTCCAGCGCCGTCCAGATCAGGGCGGAGAACAGGATAAAGGCCAGCCCCAGATGGACCATGAGGCGCTCTGGCGCCACCGACACCCGCTCCGACAGCCCACTCGAAACCATCCACCAGCCAATGGCGCCCTGCAGTCCGCCAAGCGCAAACAGCCCCACGCAGCGCAGGATCAGGCGCCTGGGGATCTCCTTGCGGACCAGGAAGTAGACGAAGGGCAAGGCGTAAACCAGGCCGACCAGACGGCCCAGGAAGCGGTGCGCCCACTCCCACCAGTAGATGACCTTGAACTCGTCCAGGGACATGCCGCGGTTGACCAGCTGGTACTGCGGGATCTCCCTGTACTTGGCGAATTCCGACTCCCAGTGCCCGTCGGACATCGGCGGCAGGGCGCCTGTGACCGGTCGCCATTCGGTGATGGAAAGGCCGGAGTCCGTCAGGCGGGTCGCGCCGCCGACCACCACCATCAGCAGCACGAGAGCGGCGACGATGGAAAGCCAGATGGCGACCGGAGTCGACCGGTCCGAACGCAGGAACGAGGTCATTGCGGCGGGATCGCGCCTCTTTGGGGTTTAAGTTGGGCCATGGGCTAAAGCACCGGAGGAAATCCGTCCATGGTCTGCGGACCTTGTCAGGTCTTTTGGAACCCCCCAAGCTTGGCCGCATTCTGCAAAGGCGGCGACCACAGCCGGACATGAGAGGGAAGACAGCATGAGCGGCGTAGGTATCCTTGGCGCGATTATCATTGGCATCTTCGCGGGTTGGATCGCCGAGAAGATCATGAAACGCGACCACGGGCTTTTCACCAACCTGGTGGTGGGCCTGGTCGGCGCGCTCATTGGTGGGTTCATCGCCAACGCGATTGATTTCCCGTTCAGTGGCTTCATCGGCAGCCTGATCGTCTCGACCATCGGCGCGGTCCTGCTCCTGGCCATTCTTGGTCTTATCCGGCGCAAGTGACATCGGGCGGCGGCGCAACCTATATGGGGGTTGCGCCGACCTGGCGCCGCATGCGTCGCGAGGAACTGATGAGCGCCCGACTGCGCAAACTGATCGGCCTGTTTGGTATGGTGGCGTTCGTCACCGCCTATGCGGTGGCGGCCATCCTGGTGGGCGAGCGCTTGCCCGACAGCCTGTGGATTCAGACGGTCTATTTCGCCGTTGCGGGGCTGGCCTGGGGGATCCCCATCCTGCCGCTCATCAGTTGGATGAACCGCGGCCACTGAGGCCCCTGACGGGCCCCGCGCGGCGGTGGCCCCTTGTTCGACCCCGTCCAGTTTGGACGATGGTCGGAGCGGCGGGATTCGAACCCACGACCCCTTGACCCCCAGTCAAGTGCGCTACCAGGCTGCGCTACGCTCCGTCGCCAGCGGCGAGGTCGCGTCTTATAGGCGGGCGCCCCGCGACGGGCAACCCGCAAAGTCAGCCACCGTCACCCCTGTCCCCAAGTCGCTCATCAAGGGCGAGCTTGGCCTCTTCGAGGTCGGCCAGAACCGCCCACAGACGCTGACGCGCTTCGTCTTCCAGGAATGTTTCAAAGACCGGCGGCACATCGCCATCTGCCTGCGCCACGGTGAGGAGCCGGCGAACCCCTTGCTCCTTGTGGAGCTTCTGGACGCCTTTGATCGTATAGCCTTCGTCGTGCAGCAGGCGGCGCACCCCCTGCAGGACGGCGATGTCCTGGGGGCGATAAAAGCGCCGGCCGCCGGCGCGTTTCATGGGGCGGATAAAGGAGAACTTGGTCTCCCAGAATCTCAGGACGTGCTGAGGCACGTCCAGCTCCTCAGCCGCTTCCGAGATCGTCCGGAAGGCCTCGGGGCTCTTGGCCACGGCCTAGTCGTCCCCAGCGAGCGCCTTGTCGACCCTCGCCTTCATCACCTGGGAGGCTCGAAAGCCAATCACCCGGCGTGGCTCGATCGCGGCCGGCTCACCCGTCTTAGGGTTACGCCCCATCCGGGCGCGCTTGGCGCGGACTTGAAAGACGCCGAATCCCGAGAGCTTGACCTGTTCGCCAGCCTCAAGGGCCTGGATCATCAGCTCCAGGGTTCGTTCCACCAGAGTGGCGCAATCCTGGCGCGACAGTCCCACTTCGTCGTGGACTGCTTCGCAAAGATCAGCCCGCGTCAATGTCGAGCCCTTCATACGCACCCCGCCCCCGGACAATTATGAACCCCCCTCATGCAGTGATTGTCGCGCAAGGTCAAAGGGTTCCCGACCGCTTCTGAGCAGCCGCTCAGAAGCGAAGCACACAGGCGCCCCAGGTGAGGCCGCCGCCCATGGCCTCGAGCAGAAGGAGGTCCCCGGGCTTGATCCGGCCGTCGGCCACGGCCACGGACATGGCCAGGGGAATCGAGGCCGCCGAAGTGTTGGCGTGCTCGGCGACCGTCGTGACGACCTTCGCCTCATCAATACCCAGGCGCTTGGCCACGCCTTCCAGAATTCGCAGATTGGCCTGGTGCGGAATGAACCAGTCGACCTTGTCGACCTCAATTCCGGCGTCGGCGGCCGCGGCGGTGACCGCCTCTGAGATGTTCACCACGGCGTGGCGAAAGACCTGATTGCCCTGCATTCGCAGCTTGCCGACCTGGCCATTGGTGGAGGGGCCGCCGTCCACATAGAGCAGGTCCTGCTTGGTCCCATCGGCCCGCAGGGCGAAGCCCAGAAGGCCACGGTCGGCCGTCGTTCCCTGCCCCTCGACGGGCTCGACCACCACGGCGCCGGCGCCGTCGCCGAACAGCACGCAGGTGCCGCGATCGGTCCAGTCCATCAGCCGGGTCATCATCTCGGCGCCGATCACCAGGGCGCAACGGCTGCGGCCGCCGGCCACGAAGCCGTCGGCGACCGAGAGCGCATAGACGAAGCCTGAGCAGACCGCCTGAATGTCGAAGGCGACGCCCACCGGACATCCCAGCTTCCGCTGGACGATGGCCGCCGTGGCCGGAAAGGTCAGATCGGGGGTGGTGGTGGCGACGATGATCAGATCGACCTCGTCAACGCTGCGCCCGGCAGCGGCCAGCGCCCGGCGCGCCGCCTCGACAGCAAGGTCAGAGACCGCCTGATCGGGGGCCGCCCGGCGGCGCATCTGGATGCCGGTGCGCTCGCGGATCCACTCATCGCTGGTGTCCACAAACTTCGCCAGGTCGTCATTGGTGACGATCTCGTCGGGGAGATACCCCCCCACGCCGGTGACGGCGCTGCGACGCACAGAACTCAACTTACTCGCCTCCCTGACCCGCCTCGGCGGTGATCGGTTGGGGGTCGAAACCCAGCCGCGTCATGCTTCGGGCAATCTCGCTGGAGAAGTCGCTCCGCGCCAGATCAGCCGCCACCTGGATGGCGTCCGCGAAATCGCGAATCTCGGCCCCCCCATGGCTCTTCACCACCACCCCATTGAGGCCAAGCAAGGGCGCTGCTGCGGGCGGGCTGAGTCGCTCGCGAAAAGCGAGCAGGGCTTTGCGCGCCAGCAGCGCCCCAAGCTTGGATGAGAGGGAGGAGGTCAAGGCGGTCCGCAACTCGCCGGAGATGAACTTCGCCACCCCCTCGGCGGTCTTCAGCGCCACATTGCCGGTGAAGCCATCGGTGACCACCACGTCGACCACCCCGCGGGTGAGGTCATCCCCCTCGACGAAGCCATGATAGTTCAGGCCCACGCCGCCCTCGCGGAGGATCCGGTGGGCCTCACGGACCTCTTCATGGCCCTTGATGTCCTCTGAACCGACATTCAGAAGTCCGATGGACGGACGTTCAACACCGTGTACGGCGCGGTGGAAAGCCTCGCCCAGGATCGCGAACTCCACCAGCCTGGCGGCGTCACAATCCACATTGGCGCCCACGTCGAGCACGGTGGTGAAGCCCCGCACTGTCGGCCAGCTGGCGGTCAGGCAGGGTCGATCCAGATCAGCGCTCATGCGCAGAATCAGCTTGGAGATGGCCATAAGGGCGCCGGTGTTTCCGGCTGAGACGGCTGCGCCGGCGGCGCCCAACTTCACCGCCTCGACCGCGTTCCACATGCTGGTGCCCTTGCCCCGGCGCAGGGCCGTGGCCGGCTTCTCGTCGCTGGCCACCTGTTTCTCGGTATGACGAACCTCGACCCGGCCGACCAGATCAGGAAGTCGAGCCAGTTCCGCCTCGATTCGCGTAGCGTCGCCGTGGGCGAGGAAGCGCACGTCTGGCCCCAGGCGCAGCGCGACCCTGGCCAGGGCAGGTATGGTCACCACTGGGCCGTGGTCGCCCCCCATGGCGTCGATTGAGATGGTGAAAACCTGACTCACGGCGTGATTTCAGCCCCAATTCGGCAACAGATGCAGGCCGCTCCGGCGATCATTGGCGGGCGCTCACCCATTGTCGTCTTTCAACCGCTTAAGCACGGCGAAGGGCGAGTCGTCATCCTGTGGCGATACATACTCGAAGGTCTCGCCGGGCTGACGCGGAAAGGGGTCGATCTCTACCGCCAGATGCTCGACCACATAGGCCGCCACATCAATGATGTCCCCGTCGAGAATTTCCGGCGGGTCAGGCGCCTCGGGGTCGAGTTCGATCTCGGGATCTGGCGCATTCGGGCTACCGGCCGGCACGAGCCTCACCTCCAGCGGCCCGGCCACCACCTGGTCAAAGATCTCCAGGGAGATGCCCGATTCCTGCTCGATGAGCGCTTCGAACCGCCCGCTGATTTCCGCCCCATCCAGCCAGGGGCGAATCCGCGCCTCCGCCACCAGAGACTTGATCACCCTCAGACCCAGATGACTCGCCAGGGAGTCGCGGGTCGCCGAGTCCGCCTCGAGTGACAACACCACAGGCCCGCGGGAGAGATCGGCCATGCGGAACCGATGAGACCAGATAGGCGTCTCGTTCATGGGGCGGCCCAATCCACATCGCCGGCCAGGATCGCATCCAGGGGCTGATCGGCCAGCAGTCGCCGTTGCCGAAGAATGTAGTCCACAAGCGGCTGGGCCTGCGCGCCCTCGGCTTCGGCATAGACCGTACGGATGATCAGCCCAGCCAGTGGCCCCTCGTCTGGGAGCGCCGCCAGGGCGGCCTCGTACGACTTCACCCGACCATAGAAGGCCTCGCCCAGCTTCCGCATCTTCTTGCCCACGGACAGGTCCCCTACCCCCATCTCTCGCAGAGCGTCGTCAAGGGCGGAGACATAGGCGTCGAACAAGGCCTGGGCGGTGGTGCCCGCCGCCGCGCCCTGGCGCTTCAGGCGATCGAGCAGCAGCACCACGTGCAGGGAGTAGAGCTCAAAGCGCCCCTCGACCGTGTCGGGGGCGGCCAACCGGCTGTAAAAGTCTGGCTGCCTCGCCTGCGCCACGACGCCGGCATACAGCTTCTGCCCCGCGATCTTCGCGGGTTTGGGACGAAAGAGACGCTCCAGAATCATCTTGGCCTCGATTTCGCCGCCACAGGGCGCTAACGGCGGGCATTGAACTAAGGCCCCGCGGGCGATAGGTCAAAGTCTTGAAATCTTGAACAGGTCCGGTTTCCTCATGTTTCGCCATGTCGCCTTCGCGGTCTTCTCGGCCGGACTGCTGGCCACCAGCGCCTGCGCCCCGATCACCACCTATTCCGGCTTCCAGGCCATCGACGCCAATCCGACCGATGTGAAGGTCGGCGAGGACACCAAGTCCACCGTCCGCGGCCGCCTGGGCTCACCCTCGACAACCTCGACCTTCGAGGACGACATCTGGTTCTATATCGCCCAGGTGAAAGAGCAGGTGGCCTTCCGAAAGCCCCAGGTCGTGAACCGCGAGGTGGTGGCCATCAAATTCAACGCCGACAGCGAAGTGGTCGAGTCGGTGGACCACTACACCCTGGAGGACGGCAAGGTCGTCGCCTTCAACGACCGCGAAACTCCGACCCGGGGCCGCGAGCTGACCGTTCTCGAACAGCTCCTGGGCAATGTCGGCCGCGGCGGCATGTTGCCTCGGGACGACGAGTCGGTGCCGGGCAACCGTCCGGGGGATCGTCGCTAGGACGACCAACGCTCTCATCGAAAAATGGAAAACGCCCCGGAGATCACTCTCCGGGGCGTTCCTCGTTCAGAGCTCGAAGACGGGGCTAGCCGCCCACGCCATGGGCCAGGATCGCCAACAGCAGCAAAGCGACGATGTTGGTGATTTTGATCATCGGGTTCACGGCCGGGCCGGCCGTGTCCTTGTAGGGGTCGCCGACGGTGTCGCCGGTCACGGCGGCCTTGTGAGCCTCCGAACCCTTGCCGCCGTGATGGCCCTCTTCGATCAACTTCTTGGCGTTATCCCAGGCGCCGCCGCCCGAGGTCATGGAGATGGCGACGAACAGGCCCGTGACGATGACCCCCATCAGCATCGCGCCCAGGGCTGAGAAGGCGTCAGCCTTGCCCGCGATGGCCATGATGGCGAAGAACAGCACCACCGGGGAGACGACCGGCAGAAGGCTCGGCACGATCATCTCGCGGATCGCGGCCTTGGTCAGAATGTCCACGGCCCGGCCATACTCAGGCTTGACCTCACCGGTCATGATGCCGGGGTTCTCCTTGAACTGTCGGCGAACCTCAACCACGACGGCTTCGGCGGCGCGACCCACGGCGGTCATGGACATGCCACTGAACAGGAAGGGGAGCAGTCCCCCAAACAGCAGACCAACCACCACGTAGGGATTGGAAAGGTCGAAGGCCACAACGCCCACGCCTTCGAAGAAGGACCCAGGCTCAGCCGTGGCCGAGAAGTAGCGCAGGTCCTCGGTATAGGCGCCGAACAGCACGAGCGCCCCAAGACCGGCCGAGCCGATGGCGTAGCCCTTGGTGACCGCCTTGGTGGTGTTGCCGACCGCGTCCAGGGCGTCGGTGGACACCCGAACGTCGGCGGGTAGACCCGCCATCTCGGCGATGCCGCCGGCATTGTCCGTCACCGGGCCGAAGGCGTCGAGGGCGACGATGAAGCCTGCCAGGGACAGCATGGCCGTGGTGGCGATGGCGATCCCGAACAGGCCCGCCAGGCCATTGGCCACGATGATGCCACCGATGATGATCAGGGCCGGAAGGGCCGTGGACTCCAGGCTGACCGCAAGGCCCTGGATGACGTTGGTGCCGTGGCCCGAGACGCTGGCCTTGGCCACCGACCTCACCGGGCGGAAGGCGGTGCTGGTGTAATATTCGGTGATGACCACGATGGCCGCGGTCACGGCCAGACCGACCATGCCGCAATAGAAGAGCGACAGGCCGTCGAAGGTGCGGGTTCCCAGGGTGACGGCCTCAGGGACCATGCTGGTGGTCACCCACCAGATGGCGCCCACCGACAGCAGTCCGGTGACGATCAGGCCGCGATAGAGGGCGCCCATGATGTTCTGAGACTTGCCCAGGCGCACGAAGAAGGTGCCGATGATCGAGGTGATGATGCAGACGCCGCAGATGGCCAGGGGCAGCATCATCATGGTTTCGACGAGGGGCGTGCCCCGGAAGAAGATGGCCGCCAGGACCATGGTGGCCACGGTGGTCACCGCATAGGTCTCGAACAGATCGGCGGCCATGCCAGCGCAATCGCCGACATTGTCGCCCACATTGTCGGCGATGGTGGCGGCGTTGCGCGGGTCATCCTCGGGAATGCCGGCCTCAACCTTTCCCACCATGTCGCCGCCCACGTCGGCGCCCTTGGTGAAGATGCCTCCGCCAAGACGGGCGAAGATGGAGATCAGGGAGGCGCCAAAGCCCAGAGCGACCAGAGAGTCCACAACTTCGCGGCTGGTCAGTTCATGGCCAAGCGGGCCGGTGAGCACGAAGAAGTAGCCGGCCACGCCCACCAGGGCGAAGCCCGCCACCAGCATGCCGGTGACCGCACCTGAACGGAATGCGAGGGAAAGGCCTTTCTCGAGGCTCTCCGATGCGGCCTGGGCGGTGCGGACATTGGCGCGCACCGAAATCCACATGCCGGCGAACCCGGCTGCGCCGGACAGGACTGCGCCGATCAGAAAGCCGATCGCCGGCAGAACGCCCAGGAGCACACCCACGCCGATGAGGATGACCACGCCCACCATGGCGATGGTCGCGTATTGGCGGCGCAGATAGGCCTGCGCGCCCTCCTGGATCGCGGCGGCGATCTCCTGCATTCGGGGGTTGCCGGGGGAAGCCCGCATCAGGGATGCGGACTGGACGACGCCGTATAGCACCGCCAGCAGGCCGGCGATGATCACCAGCATAAGCTCGAGACTCATAGTTCAGACGCCCCTATTCAATGGCGCGAAACAGCCGCTCCACGCCAGCTCGGCGGGAAGGACAGGTCGCAACGTTTCCTCTGGGTTGAGGCGGCGTCATTGCACCGCCTCTATTTTTTTGGTCGCGCGGCGACTGTGCCAAGGTTGCGATAGGGGCGCAACGGGTTGTGGGCTGGGCCGCGCTCGCCCCGGTCAGGCGCCGGGATGCTTGGGCAAGCCGTTCTGACGCTTTGCCGTCTGGGACATGACCGCAACGCCCTGGACATCCTTGCCGCCCAGCCGCACGACCTCCTTGAGCATCACGGCCTTCAACCGCTCCACATCAATGCTGACAAAGTCGGTCTTGCTGGTGAAGGGAGCCCGGTGTCCGGACCGCACGAGGGCGTCGCGGAAGAACGGCTCCCGCTCTCGAGCCTTCTGCAGGTTGGCCATCGGCGAAAAGCTCAGCCGCACGCCCACGAAGATGTAGTTGACCACGCGCTCGCCGAGCACGACCGGCAGGGCCACAGGCGAGATGTCCAGATGCTGCCCCGTAGACGCCGCCTTTCCGCCCGAGGGGGCGGCGGCCGACGCCTGGCCGGCGAACAGGACAGCGGGAAGGAAGGCCAGAAGGCTTCGGCGGTGCATGCTGCCAAGCTAGCGGTTTAGGGTTGCCGCATTCTTACGATCACGGGTGAGTCCAGCCACCCCGAGCAATCGGCAAAGGCGCGCCATCGAACGTGGCGATCACCCCTGCCCCAGCCTCAGCCACGCCGATCACGGGAAGGCCCAAGGCCCCGGCCGCGCCTGGCGGCGCTGTGATCAGCAATTCATAGTCGTCGCCGAAGCTGGCCAGCACCGCCAGCCCCTGGTCGATAGCCGGCTGCGCCTGAAGCCAGGCTCGGCCGCTCGATGACAGGGGCATCGCCCCCAGGTCCAGACGCAGGGCGACGCCGCTGGCTGTGGCGACATGGCCGGCGTCGGCCAGCAGGCCATCGGAGATATCTGCGCAGGCTGAAGCCCACTGGCGAAGGTGGTCTCGAAGATCGAGTCGCGGGATCGGCAGACGGTAGTGCTCGATCAAAGCTCCGCCCGGGTCTGGCCAACGGCCCTGGGCGGCGGCGAGGCCAAGCCCCCCATCTCCGATCGGGCCACTGACCATGACCAGGTCCCCAGGCTTCGCTCCGGAACGTAGAACCGCCCGGCCCTGCGGGACCCAGCCCAGTAGGGTCATGCTGGCCACCAGCGGGCCGGAGGTCGAGACTGTGTCTCCCCCCAGCAGATACGTCTCGAAGGCGGCGCCATCGACATCAAGTCCCTGGGCGAAGGCCTGGCGGGCGGCGAAGTCCGTCCCGGTGGGCCAGGCCACCGCCAGGAAGTACCCGTAGGGCTCAGCGCCCTTGGCGGCGAGATCCGAGAGATTGGTCCGCAGGAGCTTCCGCGCCACCAAGTCGCGGGCTTCGCCCTGGGGAAAGTGAACCCCCTCGACCAGGGCGTCCTTGGTGACCACGAGGTCAAATCCCGGCCGCGACGGGATCACCGCGGCGTCGTCCAGCAGGCCAAGCGCCTCTGGCGCTCCCCGGGTCAGGGGACGGTAGAGCCGGGCGATCTGTTCGAATTCCCCCGGCGAGTGGCCGGTCTCGTCAGGTCCGGACATCCTGGGCCACGCCATCCAGGGCGCCGTTGACAAAGCCGGGCTCTGGGCCGTCGAAGAACGACTTGGCCAACTCCACATACTCGTCGATCACCACCTCGGTCGGGACATCGGGCCGCTCAGACAACTCATAGGCGCCCGAACGCAGGATCGCGCGGACTGTGGCGTCCAGGCGTTCCAGTCGCCAGCCCTGCGCCAGCCGCCGAACCACGGCGCGATCAACCGGGCCTTGATGGGCGACCACCCCCCGGAGCAGTTCAGCGAAAAACGTCTCATCGGCGCCGGTAAGCGCAAAACCCTCAACATCCCGCTCAAAACGATGGTCGGAAAACTCGCGAATCACCGCCTCGACGCCAGCGCCAGAGACCTCCATCTGATAGAGGGCCTGGACGACGGCCAGACGGGCGACGGATCGGGCCTGTCGCGCAGGCTGCGGCGCTGGGGGAAGATCTCCGTTCATTGATCATGCCCGGACAGGCGGGCCTTGAGACTGATCATTTCCAGACAGGCCCGCGCCGCCCCGCCACCCTTGTCGGCCTGGCTCGCCCGGGCTCTGTCCCAGGCCTGAGCTTCTTCGTCCACGGTGAGGATGCCGTTGCCGATGCAAAGCCGGCGGTTGAGGGTCAGGTCCATCAGCCCACGGGCTGATTCGTTGGACACCACCTCGAAATGATAGGTTTCGCCGCGGATCACGCAGCCAAGGGCCACGTAGCCATCATAGGCGACGCCGGCCCCCGCCCCCGAGGCGTCGGCTATGGCGATCGCCCCTGGAATCTCCAGGGCGCCGGGCACGGTGACGATATCGAAATCGACATCATGAGCGCTCAAAACATCGCTCGCGCCGGCCAGCAGGGCGTCAGCGATCTCACTATAGAACCGCGCCTCGACCACGAGGACGCGCAGCTTCTCGTCTTGCATCATAGATTCCAGCGACCGCGGGAGGCGATCTTCTCTCTGCCTTTAGGCGGTTTCGCGCCACCGCGCGAGATAGCGCGCCAGCATGTCGATCTCCAGGTTCACCCTTGAGCCGACTTTCAGGTCTCCCAGCGTCGTGACCTCCCAGGTGTGCGGGATGAGATTCACGCCGAAGACATCATCCTCGACCTCGTTCACCGTCAGTGACACCCCCTCGACGGTTATGGAGCCCTTGGGGGCGATATATCGGTGTAGGGGCCGCGGAACCTTGACCTGAACCCGGTGCGAGCCCCCCTCGGACCGGACCGCGACGACCTCGCCCACCCCATCCACATGCCCTGAGACGATATGCCCGCCGAGCTCGTCGCCCACCCGGGCGGAACGCTCAAGATTGACCCGGTGACCCGGCGCCCACGCCCCCAGCGTGGTCCTGTCGAGGGTTTCGCCGGACACCTCCACCGCGAACCAGTCCACGCCCTTTTCTACCACTGTCAGGCAGCAGCCGGCATGGGCGATGGATGCGCCGATCTCAATGGTGGGCAGGTCAAATCGCGTCTCTATCTCGAACCTGCGGTCCCGATCTGTGTCTCGAACGGCCCGCACCTGGCCAACGTCGGTGATAATGCCGGTGAACATTCAAATCCTCTCATAGGTTTCCCAGAGGTCGTCGCCGAGGGCGCTGACCTGCGTTCGGGCGAGCCTCGGCGCCTGGGCCAGCGCCTCCAAGGCCAGGGCGCCCACGGCTGGACGCCCCTCCCCGCCGATGATGATAGGTGCGCGGAACCACTCCAGCTGGTCAACGACGCCACCCTGCAGAAAGCTGGCGGCCACCTCCCCGCCCCCCTCTACGAACAGCTGGCGCAGGCCAAGCGCGGCCAGCGCCGCAATCACCGCAACAGGGTCTGGTCGTCCTGTCCCGAGGCTCGCCACCACGACCCCCCTACAGCCCGCCGCGGCCAGGGAAGGCTTCAGCGGCTCTGTCGAGACCACGTAGGTGGGGACCGTGCGAGCGGAACTGGCCAGCCGGGAGGTGACGGGCAGTCGCTGGCGGCCGTCCAGCACGACTCTGGCGGGTTGGGGGCCGGAATGGCCGGGCAGACGCACCGACAGTTCAGGGTCATCAGCCAGCGCCGTGCCCGCGCCGATCACGACCGCATCGTGGGCCCCGCGCAGCCGGTGGACCTGAGCGCGCGCCTCTGCGCCTGTTATCCAGCGGCTCTCCCCCTGGGCGGTGGCGATACGGCCATCGAGGGACGTGGCCAGTTTCAAGGTGATCATGGCCGGACGCCGGCGCCAGGCGAGATGGGCCTAGCGCTCCTCCTCTGGCGGATCACCGAAACCTTCGCTCCCCAGGAAGTCGGCAAAATCACGGGTCTCGCGGAAGTCCCGATAGACCGACGCATAGCGGACATAGGCGACGTCATCGAGGGACTTGAGCGCCTTCATCACCAGTTCGCCGACCACCTCGGAGGGAATGTCGGTCTCGCCCATGCTTTCAAGCTGGCGGGTGATTCCGTTGACCATCCGGTCCACCTGTTCCGGATCAACGGGACGCTTGCGGATGGCGATGTCGATCGAGCGCAGCAGCTTCTCGCGATCAAAGGGCGTACGCCGGCCTGAGCGCTTGATCACGACAAGCTCGCGCAGCTGAACGCGCTCAAACGTGGTGAACCGGCCGCCGCAGGCCGGGCACAGACGGCGGCGGCGGATGGCCGCGCCGTCTTCCGACGGGCGGCTGTCCTTCACCTGGCTCTCGGCATGGCCGCAGAACGGGCATCGCATCGGTTCAGCCCCTCCCGGACTGCATCCCAGACGGTCTAGTTGTAGATCGGGAAGCGCCGGGTCAAGGTGAGGACCTCTTCGCGCACCTTGGCCTCGACCGCAGCGTTGTCGCCACCGGTCGCCAAACCATCGACCACCTGGGCGATCAGTTGGCCGATGCGGCGGAACTCGGCGGGGCCAAACCCGCGCGACGTGCCCGCCGGCGAACCCAGACGCAGGCCAGATGTCTGCATGAAGGGCAGCGGGTCGAAGGGAATGCCATTCTTGTTGCAGGTGATGTTAGCCCGCTCCAGCGCCACCTCGGCGTCGGCGCCGGTCACGCCCTTGGGCGTCAGGTCCACGAGCATCAGGTGGCTGTCAGTGCCGCCGGACACGATCTTCAGGCCCGAGGCCGCAAGGGCGTCAGCCATGGCCCGGGCGTTGTCCACCACCTGGCGGGCATAGAGCTTGAATTCGGGCTTCAGGGCCTCGCCGAAGGCGACAGCCTTGGCGGCGATGACGTGCATCAGCGGCCCACCCTGGAGACCCGGGAAGACGGCGGAATCGATCTTCTTGGCCAGCTTCTTGTCGTTGGTCAGGATCAGGCCGCCCCGGGGACCGCGGAGGGTCTTGTGGGTGGTGCTGGTCACCACATGGGCGTGGGGCATGGGGTTTGAATAGGCGCCGCCGGCGATCAGGCCGGCATAGTGGGCCATGTCGACCATCAGTATGGCGCCGACGCTGTCGGCGATTTCGCGGAACCGGGCCCAGTCGATCTCACGGCTATAGGCCGATCCGCCGGCGATAATGACCTTGGGCTTGGCGCTGAGGGCGATCTCAGCGGCCTGGTCATAGTCGATCAGGTGATCCTGCTGCCGCACCGTATAGGCCACCGGGCTGAACCACTTGCCCGACTGGTTGACGTCCTTGCCGTGGGTGAGATGGCCGCCAGCCGCCAGATCCATGCCCATGAACACGTCGCCGGGCTTCATGGTGGCCATGAAGACCGCCTGATTGGCCTGGCTGCCAGAGTGGGCCTGAACGTTGGCGTATGCCGCACCGAAAAGCTGCTTGGCCCGCTCGATGGCCAGGGTCTCGGCCACATCAACCTCGTCGCAGCCACCATAGTAGCGCTTCCCCGGATAGCCCTCGGCGTACTTGTTGGTCAGCACCGAACCTTGCACCTCCAACACTGCGCGGGAGACGATGTTCTCGGACGCGATCAGTTCGATCTGATCCTGCTGCCGCTTCAACTCCTTGGTCAGGACGCGGGCGATATCGGGATCGGTGTCGGCCACGCCTTGGCTGAAGAAGGCGTCGGCGGCGGAGGCGGTCTGGGCTTGGACGGTCAAGGGCGGGTCTCGCGTCGGAATCTGGTTGGGGCGGAGGCGCCTTTTACTCCCATCGCTGGGCGGTTCCAACAACAGCCGCATCTGGCGGGAACGAAGCCTGCCATTGCGCGTTTCGGAACCTATCGCCAAGGCCCCGCACAGAGGGCGGTGGCACAGTCGCGTATCGTCAGGGGATATTTCATATGAGCGCTGAAGACGAGCCCGCTGAGCGGTCGAACTATGTCCTTCGCCTGGGAGTAGACATTGTCGCGGCCTATGTCAGCCGCAACGCCGTCAGCGCCGACGCCGTGCCTGACCTCATCCGGTCCGTCCATGGGGCGCTGAACCGGTTGGGTGAGGCCGAAGCCCCGGTCGTGGCCGAACGGCCAAAGCCCGCGGTGGCGATCAACCGCTCCATTCAGGAAGACTACATCGTCTGCCTTGAAGACGGAAAACGCCTGAAAATGCTCAAGCGCTATCTGCGGTCCCGCTACGACATGAGCCCCGAGGACTATCGTCGCCGCTGGGGCCTGCCGCCGGACTACCCCATGGTGGCCCCGGCCTATGCGGCCAAGCGTTCGGATTTCGCCAAGCAGATCGGTTTGGGCAAGGGTGTGCGCCGCCGCTCGTAAGAGGAGGATGCGATCAGACGGTGACGTCTGATCGTTTGCTCATCCTCTGGCTTCCAGAGTTTGAGCGCGTTCCAACCGATAAACCCGGGTCCGTTTTACCGACCGCGCTCTATGCCGCGACGCCGCCGACGCGCTTGATATTGCAGTGGACCCAGAGGGTCTCCAGGGACTGCGCCAGGTGGTCGATCATCTCATCAGAGTGCGCCGGGGAAGGCGTGAAGCGTAGCCGCTCGGTCCCCCTCGGCACGGTCGGATAGTTGATCGGCTGGACATAGATTCCATAGTCGCTGAGCAGGATGTCAGAGATCATCTTGCAGTGGACAGGGTCGCCGACCAGCACCGGAACGATATGGCTTTCGGACGGCATCACCGGAATTCCGGCCTTCATCAGCCGGACCTTCAGAGCCTCGGCCCGGGCCTGATGGGCCACCCGCACCTCATTATGTTCCTTGAGATAGCGGATCGACGCCACAGCCCCAGCCGCCAGGGCCGGCGGGATTGAGGTCGTGAAGATGAAACCGTCCGCATAGGAGCGGATCGCATCGACGATCACCGCGTCGGCGGCGATGTAGCCGCCCATGACGCCGAAAGCCTTGCCCAGCGTACCTTCGACAATGTCGATCTGGTCCATGACGCCGTCGCGTTCGGCCACGCCCGCGCCGCGGGGGCCGTACATGCCCACAGCATGGACTTCATCAAGATAGGTCATGGCGCCGTAGCGCTTGGCCAGGGCCACCATGCCCTTCATGTCGGCGATGTCGCCGTCCATGGAATAGACGCTCTCGAAAGCGATCAGCTTGGGGGCGTCGGCCGGCGCTGCGGCCAGCAACTCTTCAAGATGGGCGAGGTCGTTGTGACGGAAAACCCGACGCTGCTCACGGGCCCCGGCGCGGATGCCGGAAATCATCGAATTATGGTTCAGCTCATCGGAGAACATGATGAGCCCAGGCAGGATCTTGTAGAGCGTCGAGAGCGAAGCCTCGTTGGAGACATAGCCCGAGGTGAACAGCAGGGCGGCTTCCTTGCCGTGCAGGTCAGCCAGCTCTTGCTCAAGCTCGACGTGATAATGCGTGGTGCCTGAGATGTTGCGCGTGCCGCCCGAGCCGGCGCCGGCCTCGTCGATGGCCTGCTTCATCGCGTCGATCACGACCGGGTTTTGCCCCTGGCCGAGATAATCGTTGGAACACCAGACGACGACGTCCTGGGATGAACCATCCTGGCGCGTCCAGGTGGCGCGGGGAAAAGCGCCGCGATGCCGCTTAAGATCAGCGAACACCCGATAACGGCCCTCAGCGTGAATCCGCTCAAGTGCGTTGTGAAAAGCGGCTCTGTAATCCATCGCAACGAAATCCGGTCGCGCGCTCGACGATCTCACGCTGGAACCGGTCCCCTATTAACCGCCCGGTTTTTGGCGCCGGGTGCGTAAATTGTCTACAGGCCACCGCGTCGCGGCTGCTTGATCTGCGTCAACCACCGTCAGTTCTGCGTGAACGATCAGGTCAGTTCGGCCAGCCGGCCCCTTAGCAACTGAAGTAGGCCTGAAAAGTCCTTCTCGCCATAGCCGAGGCTGTCAAACAGCGAATAAAGCGCCTGGGCCTGGGCCGCCAGTGGGGTCGAGACGCCGACGGAGGCTGCCGCGCCCTGCGCCAATCTGAGGTCCTTGAGCATCATGGCTGTGGCGAACCCCCCCTCATAGTTGCGGTTGGACGGGGCGGTCTCCACCGGACCTGGCCACGGGCAATAGGTGGTCAGAGACCAACACTGACCCGACGAAGCCGAGGCGATCTCGAAGAATCGCTCGGGATCCAGATCGAGTCGCTCAGCCAGGGCCAGCGCCTCGCAAACCCCAATCATCGAGACCCCCAGCAACAGGTTGTTGCAGATCTTCGCCGCCTGCCCGGCCCCGGCCTCGCCAGCCCGGACCACGGTCTTGGCCATGGGAGACAAGGCCGCTTCAACCTTTGCAAAAACAGGCTCAGGGCAGCCGACCATGAAGGTGAGCGTACCGGCCGCCGCCCCTGCGACGCCGCCGGAGACAGGTGCGTCGGCCACAGCGAAACCAGCGGCGCTCGCCTGAAGCGCGATGTCCCGGGCGGTCGCCACATCAATGGTCGAACAATCGATCAGCAGCGCCCCGGTCGCGGCGTGGGGCAAAATGGCCTGCTGGTAGACTTCCAGCACATGGGCGCCGGCCGGCAGCATGGTCAGAACCACTTCCGCGCCGCTCACAGCCTCCGGCGCCGAGGCGCAGGCGACCGCCCCTGCGGCGGCGGCTCGCTCCAGGGCTTTGCTCGACAGGTCGAAGGCCTGTACCGTGTGGCCTGCGGCGGTCAGCACCGCGGCCATGCCCCCGCCCATATTGCCCAGGCCGATCAGCGCGTAGCGGATCATACCCGCCTCCGAAGTTCCCGGCGTCGCATCGCAGTCCTCCCGTGATGGCGGACGATCGCCGCCTTATTCCAAGGGTATCGGCCGCCAGCTCTGAGCGGAAGGGAGGGGGGCGAAGATCTCGTCCAGCATGGCTTCGGTGACGCCTTCCAGCTGGTTGGGATTCCACCGTGGCGCATTGTCCTTGTCGATGATCACCGCCCGCACGCCTTCGATGAAGTCGTAGAGCCCCACGACCCGCGACCCGATGCGGTATTCCATTTCCATGTTCTCGGCGAAGCTGGTCGCACGGGCCCCCGAGGCCAGTTGCCGGAAGGCCACCTTCAGGGTCTGAGGTGACTTGGTCCTCAGGACGTCAAGCTGTGCGCTGGCCCAGACGCCGCCGTCCGCCTCCAGGGCTGCGACAATCGCCTCTACGCTTTCGCCCGCGAACAGGTGATCCATCTCATCGCGATGGGCGCCGATCGGCGGTCGACCGGCGTCAGCTTCCAGCAGAGTGAGATGGGTTTCCACCGCGGCGGGATCGGCGATGATCTGCGCCTTCAGCTCATCAAGCTGCTCGGATCTGATGTAGTCAGTGGCGAGCCCCAGCAACTCGCAGTCGGCGGCCTTCAGCCGGGCGCCGGTCAAGGCGAGCCATAGGCCAGCCTTCCCTGGCAGCCGAGACAGGTGCCAGCCGCCCCCCACGTCCGGAAACAGCCCGATACCGGTCTCCGGCATGGCGAAGGTGGTTCGCTCCGTGGCCACGCGGTAGCGCGCCGGCAGGGCCACGCCGACGCCCCCGCCCATGGTGACGCCGTCCATGATGACCATCACCGGCTTGAGGTACTCGAACAAAAGGTGGTTCAGCCGGTACTCGGTGAAAAAGAACTCCCGGGCCTCAAAACCGTCCCGGGCCCCGCTCGCCGCGAGCATCCGGATATCGCCGCCGGCGCAAAATCCCCGCTCGCCAGCATGGTCGATCAAGACGAACTCTACCGCTGGATTGCTGCGCCAGCTCACGAGAGCGTCGATCATGGCCCGGCACATCGAGGTGGTGAGGGCGTGCAGCGCCTGGGGCCGGTTCAGGGTGATGCGCCCCACCGCGCCTTCGATGTGGGTCAGGACCTCAGGCGCGTCGTTCATCGGAACATCTCCCGGGCGATGATCACCCGCATGATCTCGTTCGTCCCTTCCAGAATCTGGTGGACGCGCAGGTCGCGGACGATCCGCTCTAGCGGATAGTCCGCGAGGTAGCCGTAGCCGCCGTGCAGTTGCAGGGCCTCATTGGCGATCTGGAATCCCGCGTCGGTGGCGAAGCGCTTGGCCATGGCGCAGAGCTTGGTGGCGTCCGGACGCCCGGCGTCCAGCGCCGCGGCGGCGCGACGGACCATCAGCCGGGCGGCCTCCAGCTCCGTGGCCATGTCAGCCAGCTTGAACTGCAGGGCCTGGAAATCCCTCAGCGGGCGGCCAAACTGACGTCGCTCGGCCAGGTAGGCTTGGGCCGTATCCAGGGCCAGTCCCGCGCCGCCCAGGGAGCAGGAGGCGATGTTCAGCCGCCCTCCGTCCAGCCCCATCATGGCGAATCGGAACCCCTCGCCTTCCCCGCCGATGCGGTTGGCGGCCGGCACGCGCACGCCGTCGAAATTCACCTGGGCGGTGGGTTGGGCGTTCCAGCCCATCTTGCGCTCCCGCGCGCCAAAGGACAGGCCGGGCGTCCCCTTCTCGACCACGAAGGCCGAGACGCCGCCGGCGCCTGCGCCCCCTGTGCGCGCCATGACCACATAGAGGTCAGAGACCCCGCCGCCGGAGATGAAGGCCTTGGCGCCGTCCAGGACATAGGCCTCGCCATCCCGGCGGGCGGTCGTGGTCAGGGCTGCGGCGTCTGACCCCGCCCCAGGCTCGGTCAGGCAATAGGAGGCGATCAGCTCCATCGAACAGAGCCGGGGCAGGTAGCGACGGCGCAGGTCGTCATCGCCAAATCGGTCGATCATCCAGGACGCCATATTGTGGATGGTCAGATAGGCGGTGGTCGCCACGTCCCCATAGGCCAGGGCCTCGAAGATCAGCGAGGCGTCCAGGCGCGACAGGCCAGAACCTCCCAGATCCTCTGAGAGATAGATGCCGGCGAAACCCAGGCTCGCCGCCTGTCGCAGGGTCTCCACCGGAAAGTGGGAGTCCGCATCCCAGCGGGCGGAATAAGGCGCGAGTTCGGCTGCGGCGAAGGCCTGGGCCGCCCCCTGAAGGGCGCGCTGATCTTCGGAAAGTTCAAAATCCATGCTCTGGCCTCTTGGGTAGGCTTGAGGAACTTGCCCGGGCGGCGCACCCTGTCAACGACAGGGGGACACAAGAATGACATTCGATGGCGTTGGCGGGACTCCGCGCGAATCCGCCCGCAACCTGGCCCTGATGAACTACGGCCTGCTGTTCGCTTCGTTCTTTTTCGCCGGAGTGCCGGCGCTGGTGGCGGTGGTCATCGCCTATACCCAGCGCGATTCGGCCATCGAGCCGGGCCGCAGTCACTTCACCTTTCAGATCAGGTGCTTCTGGGTGTCGTTTGTTCTCGCGCTTCTGGCGGGGATCTTCGGCCTCGCGGCGATCATCCACGTGCTCGCCTCGCTCTATGGCATGGCCGACGCCTTGGGCTGGGACGGGTTCGACAAGATGGAGGTGGTGATCGGTCAGGTGGCCATCGACGCGGCCCTGCTGGCCATGATCGTGGGCGCCATCGCGCTCACCTTCCTCTCGGGGCTGTGGTTGATCGGCGCCTCGGTCATCGGCGCGATCAGGCTTGCCTCCGACCAGGGGATGGGTAAGAGCCGGGCGCTATGAGCCAGCCCCCCCTCGCCGCCTACCCCGCCCTGCGTCTGCGCCGCCTGCGTCAGGCGGACTGGATTCGTCGACTGGTCCGCGAGACCGTTCTGACTCCTGCGGATCTGATTTGGTCGATGGTCGTCCACGAGGGCGAGGGCCAGGTTCCTGTCGCCTCCATGCCAGGGGTGTCCCGCCTGTCGGTGGCCGAGGCCGCCAAAGCCGCAGTGGAAGCCCGGCGACTGGGCATTCCGGCCATCGCCATCTTCCCGCATATCGACATGGCCCGGAAGGACGCCTCAGGCTCCCTCGCGGCCGATCCCGACGGGCTGATCTGTCGTGCGGTCAAGGCCATGAAGGACGCCGCCCCTGAGGTCGGGATCATGTGCGACGTCGCGCTCGACCCCTTCACCGACCACGGCCATGACGGCCTGATCGAGCAGGGTCGCATTCTCAATGACGCCACCATCGAACAGCTGGTCGAGCAGGCCCTGGTCCAGGCCCAGGCCGGCTGCGATATCCTGGCCCCATCGGACATGATGGACGGCCGGGTCGGCGCCCTGCGCACCGCCCTGGAGGCCGAGGGCCTGCAGGACGTGATGATCATGTCCTATGCCGCCAAGTACGCCTCGGCCTTCTATGGCCCCTATCGCGACGCCATCGGCTCGGGAAAACTGGGCACAGGCACTGTGGATAATCCTGGGGACAAGAAGACCTACCAGATGGACCCGGCCAATACCGAGGAGGCCATGCGTGAGGTCGCCCTCGATATCGCCGAGGGGGCCGACATGGTGATGGTCAAGCCTGGCCTGCCCTATCTCGACATCCTGCGCCGCCTGGTGGAGGCCTACGCCCTGCCGACCTTCGCCTTCCAGGTGTCTGGCGAATACGCGATGATCAAGGCCGCCGGCGCAAATGGCTGGATCGACGAGGATCGCGCCATTCTGGAGAGCCTTGGCGCCTTCAAGCGGGCCGGCGCGGCCGGAACCATCACCTATTTCGCCCCCCATGCGGCGCGGCTGCTCGGCGCCTAAGGCCTGAGCCAGTCGACCAGCAGGGTGTTGACCGCCTCGGGCGCTTCCTGCTGCACCCAGTGGGAGACCCCCGGAAGCCGCTTGATCTGCAGATCGGTGACAAAGGCCTCCGTCCCCTCCAGCGTCTCAAGGCCAAGCGCCGCGTCAGCTTCGCCCCAGATGACCAGGGTTGGGATTTCGATCTTCGCCCAGGGCTCACGCATGAAGTCGGCGTGGCGGGCCGCGGCGCGGTACCAGTTGATCATACCGGTTATCGCGCCCGGCCGCTGGGCGTCCCGGGCGTAGCGATCCAGCACCGCGTCGGGGAAGCGACCTTTGTCCTTGGCCATACCGGAAAAGGCCCGCCGAATGGCCTGGGCGTCCCGGGCCAGCAGCATCCGCTCAGGCAGACCCGGGATCTGGAAGAAGGCCATGTACCAGGAGCGCAGCATCTGCTTGGGCGAGCGGCGGAGGACCTGGGCGAACACCGCCGGGTGCGGGACATTCATGATCACCAGGCGGCTCAAGGGGCGCACCTTCCGCGCGGCGAAGGTCCAGGCCACCGCAGCGCCCCAGTCATGGGCCACCAGCATGACCTCACGGGCGCCGGCCGCATCGATCAGGGCGGCCACATCCTCCAGCAGCCGCTCCATCCGGTAGCTGTCCACATCCTGGGGCTTGGGTTCGGTCTCACCGTAACCCCGCAGGTCCGGCGCCCAGACGCGGTACCCCAGCCCCGCCAGGACCGGAAGCTGGGCTCGCCAGGAAAACCGGCTTTCAGGGAAGCCGTGCAGGCAAAGGGCCAGCCGGTCACCTGCGCCAGTCTCGTCCACCGCAAAGGCGAACCCGTTGGCCGCGATGGTCCGCGTTGTGATGGTCATCGTCCCCCAATTTCGTCAGGTGCTGTAGTAGGCGCTGGGCTGGTCCCAGCCGTCCAGCTGTCGCTCGTCGATGAAGGCAAGCCCGACCTTTTCCAGCACCCGGCGGGAGGCGAGATTGTCTGGATTGACGATGGCCGCCACCGTCGTCAGCCCCAGCACGCTCCGCGCATGGGTGAGCACCGCGCCGGCCGCCTCCTGGGCGTAGCCTCGCCCCCAACAGTCCTCGAGAAAGGCGTAGCCCAGGTCCTCATGCGGCAGGACCTCGCGGCGCACCAAGCCGCATAGGCCCACGGGCCGGTCTTCGACCTTGGGGGTGACCACCCACATCCCGAACCCATGGTCGCGATAGCTGGAGAGGAGGCGCGCCTCGATATACCCCCTCGCATGATCGAGCGTGCGAACGCCCCGGTCGCCGATCCCCTGGATGAAACCCGGCGCATTCAACAGGTCGAGAATGAAGGCCGCGTCGTCACGAACCGCCTCGCGCAAGGTCAGACGCTGGGTCTCCAGGATCACTTCGGCTGTTCCAGCCGCGCCACGAGGCTGGAGGTGTCCCACCGCGCCCCGCCCATGGCCTGGACCTCCGCGTAGTAGCTGTCGACCAGGCGGGTGACCTCAAGACGGGCGCCATTGGCCTGCGCCTCGTCGAGCACCAAGCCCAGGTCCTTGCGCATCCAGTCTACGGCGAAACCGAAGTCGAACCGCCCCTCGGCCATGGTCGGCCAGCGGTTGTCCATCTGCCAGGACTGCGCCGCGCCCTTGGAGATCGCCGCCAGAACATCGGCCGGTTCAAGGCCGGCGCGCTTGGCGAAATGGAGGCCCTCGGCCAAGCCCTGGACCACGCCGGCGATGCAGATCTGGTTGACCATCTTGGTCAGTTGGCCCGAACCTGGGGGCCCCATGAGCCGGATGGCCTGGGCGTAGGCCTCCATCACGGGCTTCGCACGGTCAAAGGCCTCGGGATCACCCCCACACATGATGGTCAGCTTGCCGGCCTCAGCGCCCGCCTGCCCGCCTGAGACCGGGGCGTCGATGAAGCTACGCCCGAGCCCAGAGGCCTTCTCCGCCATGTCACGGGCCACCACCGCCGAGGTGGTGGTGTGGTCAATGATCACAGCCCGGGGCGCCAGGACCTCCAGGGCCTCGCCCACGACCTGGCGGACATCATCGTCCTTGCCGACGCAGAGGATCAGCAGTTCGGCGCCCGTCGCCGCCTCCGCGATGGTGGGACCCGCCCGCCCCGAATGGGCCCTGGCCCAGGCTTCGGCCTTGGCCGGAGACCGGTTGAACACCGAAACCGAATGGCCAGCGCTAGCCAGATGACCGGCCATGGGGAAGCCCATGACCCCAAGACCTACAAACGCAAGCTTCATCACCGCTTCCCAGACTCACAATTGGCAACGGCATCTTAACGCCGACCAGGGACCCTAACGCACAATTAGCGTTAACCGGGGTGGGGCGATGGCGTCGGGCGAGCGGCCGATCATCATCAAGAAGATCAAGAAGGCCGGCCATGCGCACCATGGCGGCGCCTGGAAGGTGGCCTATGCCGACTTCGTCACGGCGATGATGGCCTTCTTCCTGCTGATGTGGCTGATCAACACCACCAGCCCTGAGCAGAAGCGAGGGATTGCAGACTATTTCGCACCCGCCAGCATCTCGTCGACGACCTCGGGCTCCGGCGGCATCCTGGGCGGCACCGCGCTGGGGCCAGATGGCGCGAAGTCCTCCGGCTCCATGTCGATCATCGAGCAGATGTCACCGGAATCTCCCAACCCCGAGGAGGATGGTGAGACCCAGGATCCCTCGGCAAAGAGTCGGTTGCAGGAGGCCAGTACAGAGGCCCTGCGGGACGCTCTTCACAAACGCGAAGAGGCCGCCTTCCAGTCCGCGGCGCAGTCCCTGCGCCAGGCGCTGCAGGACATGCCGGAACTGGCCGAGCTGTCCAAGAACATCATTATCGACCAGACCCCTGAAGGGTTGCGCATCCAACTCGTCGACCAGGAGGGCCGCTCCATGTTCGACGAGAGCTCCGGTCAACCCAATGAGCGCGCCCGGCTGCTGCTGAGGGCCGTGGCCAAGATCATCAATCAGCTTCCCAATCGGGTCAGCATCTACGGCCACACCAGCGTGAACATGAATGGCGCCCGCTCCGAGGGGGACTGGGCCCTCTCGGCCACCCGCGCCGACTCCTCGCGCCGGGTCCTCCAGGGCGCCGGGGTGGCCTCGGATCGAATTTACCAGGTGTCAGGCAAGGCCAATTCCGAGCCGCTCTATCCGGACGACCCCACCCTGCCCGGCAATCGACGGATCGCCGTGGTGCTGCTCCGGGAGGCGCCCGTCCTTCCGCCAGACGTACGGCCGTGATCAGGCGCCGAAGATGAGGACCTGGACGGGATATGCCCAAACGTCCGGCTTGCCTGATCCCGATCCTTGCCGCCTAATCGGCGGTGACTCCGAGGCTTAAGGTCGAAAACCGCTCCGTGACGCAGCATTTCCCGACGCGACAGCTAAGGTTCTTCCTGACAGCGCCATCGCCCTGTCCCTATCTGCCTGACCGATATGAGCGGAAGGTCTTCGCCCATCTGCCGCTGACCGATGGGCCTGGCGTCAACGACTCACTGACCCAGATGGGCTTCCGCAGGTCCCAGAACATCGCCTATCGCCCGGCCTGCGAGTCCTGCATGGCCTGCATTTCGGCGCGCCTTCCCGTGCAGGATTACGTCTTTTCGCGTTCAGAGCGCCGGGTGCTGGCCCGCAACGAGGACATTGAGCGTTCCGTGGTCGAGGCAGAAGCCACCATGGAGCAGTTCGAACTGCTGCGACGCTATCTGACCACCCGCCACGTGGATGGCGGCATGGCCGAGATGAGCTGGCCTGACTATGTCGCCATGGTCGAGGACACCGCCGTGCGCACTCACCTGGTGGAGTACCGCGTTCGTTCGCAGGACGGTGGTCCTGGCGACCTGGTGTCCTGCGCCCTCGTCGACCTGATGGGGGACGGTCTGTCGATGGTCTACAGCTTCTATGACCCAGACCTGCCGCGTCGTAGCCTCGGGTCCTTTATGATCCTGGACCACATCGTACAGGGCGGCCTGCTGGACCTTCCCCACATCTATCTCGGCTATTGGGTGCGGGGCAGCGACAAGATGGACTACAAGGCCCGCTTCTCACCGATCGAGCTCCTTCGGCCCGAAGGATGGGCGCGGGTAAACAGCCGCGAGATCCTCAACGCGTCCCGCGGCTGACGCTTTTGCGTCAGTCCCGCGACCCTTCAAGAGTGAAGCCGACTTTCAGATAGACTTGGAAGTGGCCAACCTGGCCATCGACGATCTCGCCCCGGGTCGCGGTCACCTCGTACCAGCGCATATCCCTCAGGGACTTTGACGCCTCCGAAATGGCGTTGCGAATGGCGTCGTCAATGCTGTCATTGGACGAGCCCACCAGTTCAACAACCCGGTACACGTGATCGGACATGAAACGCTCCTGTCTGCAACGCCGGCGCGGCGCTCCCCTTAAGCGTCTGACCGCCCCCCGCGTTCCGGCCCCGACTCACAGGCCTGACGGTCTCGTCCCCAGGCGAGGCGCACGGCTACATCGACCCTCCTCCAACCGCCTGCTAAGATCAGGCCTGGTTTGGTAGCGCCTTCGGAAATGGACCATGGCCCGACAGCTTCGGCTGAAGCTTAGACGTCCACCGTCCTATGACCGGGTCGATTTTGCGGCCGGGCCGTCAAACGCCGCCGCCCGGGCGGCCCTGGCCGTCTGGCCAGGATGGCACGGCGGGACCCTGGCGCTGGTGGGCCCCGAGGGGGTCGGAAAGACCCATCTGGCCAAACTCTGGCTGGAGGACGCCGGCGCGACGGAGGCGTCGGCCCAGGGCGGCGACCTGGCCCATCCAGGACCTGTGCTCATTGAGGACGTCGATCAGGGCTTTGACGAAGAGTTCCTGTTTCACCGCATCAACATGGCCGGACGCTCAGGAGGCGGACTGCTGCTGACCGCGCGCACCCTGCCAGCCGCCTGGCCGGCCCAACTCGCTGACCTGCGTTCCCGGCTCAACGCCCTTCCGGTGGCTGAGATCGAACCGCCGGATGATGAGGTGCTGGAGGCTGTGCTCCGCCGGCTCTTCGCCCGCTGCAACATCACCCCGCACGATGACGTGATCCCCTATCTGCTCAATCGCATCGAGCGCTCCGCGACGGCGGCCTGGACCCTGGTGCAGCGGCTTGATGCGGCCTCCGGCGAGACCCATCGGCCGGTCTCTCGGGTCCTGGCGCGACAGGTTCTGGACGACGAGACGGAGAATCTTGACCTTTTCGAGTGACCCTGCGGCCATGATCGGCGAGGTTCGGCCGATCAGCGTGGCTCAAGCGAGGTCCCCATGTCCTATGTCTCATCCCCGCCCGCCCAGGGGGCGCCAAAGACCGGTCCGGTCCAAGGTTGGGATGTAGATCTGGCGGCGTCTGGCGACCGGTTCTTCAACCGGGAAATATCCTGGCTCGCCTTCAATGAGCGCGTGCTCTCGGAGAGCAAGAATCCCCGCCACCCGCTGTTGGAGCGGCTGCGGTTCCTGTCGATCTCGGCCAACAATCTCGATGAATTCTACATGGTCCGCGTGGCGGGCCTGAAGGCGCAGGTCCGCGAACGCGTCCGCTCGGTCAGTCAGGACGGGCTGACTGCCGCCGAGCAGCTGGAGCGGGTCAACGCCGAGGCGGCGATGCTGATGACCGACCAGCAGACCCGTTGGCGCGACCTCCGACAGGAACTGGCGAGCGAAGGCCTGCGGCTCATTGAGGCCGACGAGGTGACCCCGGCCGAGCGGGCCAGCCTTGAGGCGGCCTTCCTCAACCTGGTCTTCCCGATCCTGACCCCCCTGGCCATCGACCCGGCGCACCCCTTTCCGTTCATTCCGAATCTGGCCTTCTCCCTCGCCCTGACTCTCCGGCGCGACGCTGACGGGCGGAAGTTCAACGCCCTGGTGCCCGTCCCCGCCCAGGTCGCCCGGTTCTGGCAGTTGGAGACCCCGCGCGTCGGACGCAAGCCCGCCCGGCCGCAGCGGCGGTTCATCTCGCTGGAGGGCATGGTCGCGCTGTTTGTCGACCACCTGTTCCCAGGCTGCGATGTGGAGGCCAGCGGCGTTTTCCGTCTGATCCGCGATTCCGACGTGGAGATCGAGGAGGAGGCCGAGGATCTGGTGCGCGAGTTCGAGGCGCGCCTGAAGCAGAGACGTCTGGGCTCGGTTGTTCGGGTCGAGATTGAACAGGCCATGCCGGAGGCCCTGCGCGGCTTCATCTGTGAGAACCTCAGCGCTCAACCTGATGATGTCCTGCTCGTCGATGGCCTGCTGGGCTTGGACGAGCTGTCGCAGCTCATTCCGTCTGATCGCCCGGACCTGAAGTTCAAGCCCTTCACCGCCCGTTTCCCGGAGCGGATTCTGGATCATGGCGGCGACTGCTTCTCGGCGATTCGGGAGAAGGACATCCTGGTCCATCATCCCTTCGAGAGCTTCGATGTGGTGGTGCAGTTCGTCCGCCAGGCGGCCCGCGACCCCCACGTCCTGGCCATCAAACAGACCCTGTACCGCACCTCATCAGACAGCCCGATCGTCGCGGCCCTCATCGAGGCCGCCGAGAATGGCAAGAACGTCACCGCCGTCATCGAGATCAAGGCGCGGTTCGACGAAGAGGCCAACCTAAAATGGGCCCGCGATCTGGAGCGGGCCGGCGTCCACGTGGTCTTCGGCTTCGTGGAGTACAAGACCCACGCCAAGCTCTCTGTGGTGGTCCGCCGGGAAGGCGACCAGGTTCGGACCTACTGCCACTATGGGACCGGCAACTACCATCCGGTGACGGCGCGGATCTATACCGACCTGTCCCTGTTCACCACCGATCCGGCCCTGGCCCGGGACTCCTCACGGGTGTTCAACTTCATCACCGGCTACGCCCAGCCGACGAAGCTCGAGCGGCTGTCCTTCTCGCCCATCACCATGAAGCGCGATCTGGTCGCCCTGATTCAGAACGAAGCGGCCAACGCCAGGGCCGGCAAGCCCGCCGCCATCTGGGCCAAGATGAACGCCCTGGTCGACCCGGAGGTCATCGACGCCCTTTACGGCGCCAGCCACGACGGCGTGTCCATCGATCTCGTCATCCGAGGAATCTGCTGTCTGCGTCCTGGCGTGCCAGGCCTGTCCGAGAACATCCGGGTCAAGAGCATTGTCGGACGCTTCCTGGAGCACTCACGCATTGTGGCCTTCGCCAATGGCCACGCCATGCCGTCGAGCAAGGCCAGGGTGTTCATCTCGTCGGCGGACTGGATGCCGCGCAATCTGGACCGCCGGGTCGAGAGCCTCGTGCCGGTGGAAAACCCCACGGTCCACCAGCAGGTCCTGCAACAGATCATGGTGGCGAACCTCAAGGATGAAGCTCAGAGCTGGACCCTGAACGCCCAGGGGGGCTACACCCGCGATCCCAACTGGGACCACCCCAGCGCCTTTTCCGCGCACGAGTATTTCATGACCAATCCAAGCCTCTCTGGCCGTGGCCAGCGAGTAAAGGACATGCCGCGCGCGATCGACCATGTCGCCGCCAGAACCTAGATCCGACAGCCGCCAGGCGGCGGTCATCGACGTCGGCTCGAACTCGGTTCGTCTGGTCATCTACCGGCTTGAGGGCCGGGCCATCTGGACCGTCTATAACGAGAAGGCCCTCGCCGGCCTCGGCCGGGACATGGCCGACACCGGGCGGCTGGCGCCTGACGGGATCGAGGTGGCTCTGGGCGCCCTGCGCCGCTTCCGCGCCATCCTGCAGGACTGGGCCCCTGACGACGTGATCGCCGTGGCGACCGCCGCCGTCCGCGAAGCCGAGGATGGGCCGGCCTTCGCCGACCATGTCCGGGCCGAGCTGGGCCTGCCTCTCCGTGTCCTTTCTGGCGAGGAAGAGGCCTATTTCGCCGCCGCCGGGGTGCTGGCTGGCCATCCGGCCGCCCAAGGCCTGGTCGGGGATCTGGGCGGCTCCAGTCTGGAGCTGGTGAAGGTCGGGCCAGACGGCCCGGCGCCGGGCCTGACCCTGCCCCTTGGTCCGTTCGCCCTCGGCGCCCCGCGGGTGCTGGACGTGGAGCCGACCCGACACCTCATCGCCGACAGCCTCCGCCCCCTCGCCGGCGCGCTTGGCGGCGGCGAGTTTCATGCCGTCGGCGGCGCCTGGCGCAATCTTGGCCTGCTACACATGGTCATGACGGACTACCCCTTGCGGGTGGCCCATCAGTACGAGATGTCGCGCACCGAGGCCCTGGATCTGACGCGGTTTGTCGTGCGCCAGTCACGGTCCTCCCTGGAGCGCATCGTCGGCCTGTCCAAGAAGCGCTACGAGACCCTGCCCTATGCGGCGCTGGTGCTGGAAACCCTGATCGAGCAGCTTGGCCTTGAGCGGATCGTCGTCTCGGCCTTTGGCCTGCGAGAGGGCCTGCTGTGGGACGGCATGGACGAGATTGTCCGCCGCCGCGACCCCCTGCTGGAAGGCTGCGAGGCGATGAGCGTCATGCGGGGGCTGTCGGCAGGTGACATGGCGCAGGCCCTGGATCGTTGGCTCGCGCCAGCCTTCGCCACGCTGGAACCCGTGTTCGGCTCAAGAGACCCGTTGCTGATCGCCGCCGCCTGCCGGCTCGCGGACCTGGGGGGGCGCCTGCACCCCGATCACCGGGCCGAGCTAGCCTTCGCCCAGGTGCTTCGTGCGCCGATCGCCGGCATGTCGCACGCCGAGCGCTGCTTCCTGGCCCTGGCGACGTTCGCCCGCCATTCCGCCTCAAGCAGCGCGCCAGAGCCTGATACGCTAAGCCGCGTGCTAACCGTCGAGCGGCGGGCCCGGGCCCGGGCGCTGGGGGCGGCCCTGCGTCTGGGCTGTGACTTGTCGGGCAGGAACGGCCGGCTCCTGGCCAAGGCTGAACTGGCCATCGAGGGGATGTCCCTGCGCCTGTCCGCCGCCGAGGGCTGGTCAGATCTGCTGCTCGGGGAACAGACGGCCAAGCGCGCCGCGACTCTGGCCGGGGCGCTGAAGCTCAAACTCGCCCTGACCTGAGGTCAGGCGCCGGCTTTCGGGGCGCGACGAACCTCGACCACCCGGACGCGGGCGCCATCCAGCACCAGGGCCAATTCCCCGCGCTTGATCCGCAGGGCGTCGGCGCCAAAGGCCTCCAGACGCCAGCCCTTCAAGGCCTGGCTGTCGGCCTCGTCATCATTGGCGATCATTTCGAGGTCAGAGACGGTCGCGATCAGCTTGGAGGCCACCCCCGTATCCTCCGCCCTTGCCTTGAGCAGCACCTTGAGAAGCTCGACCACCGCCCCGGCGGCCGGCGAACTAGCCGGCTTGGCCCGTTCGACCACAGGTCCATGGGCTTCTGGACTCTTCAAGGCCTCGCGGATCGCCTCAAGGAGATCCGGGCCAAACTTTGAGCCGGAAAAGCCCTTGGGCACGGACCTCAGCCGATCCAAGCCAGCGGCGTCTGTGGGAGCCTGGGTCGCCACCTCGTCGATGGCCTCATCTTTCAGGATCCGGCCGCGCGGCTGGTCACGCTGCTGCGCGGTGCGCTCCCGCCAGGCCGCGACCGCCTTGTAGACCGCCATGTACTTGGCCGTATGCCGGCGCGGTTTCAGGCGCTTCCAGGCGTTCTCGGGCGTCACGTCATAGTTGGCCAGATCCGTCAGGGCCTGCATCTCGTCGGTCACCCAGACGAGGCGGTTCTCCTTCTCCAACCGCTCGCGCAGCATGGGATAGAGCTTGGCCAGGTGGGTCACATCGGCGAGCGCATAGGTCAGCTGCGACTCCGCCAGGGGACGCCTGGCCCAGTCGGTGAAGCGGCTCGACTTGTCGAGCTCGATCTTCAGCATCTGGCGGACCAGGGCGTCATAGGCGATCTGCTCGCCGAACCCTGCGGCCATGCCAGCCACCTGAGTGTCGAACAGGGGCCGCGGCATAGCCTTGAGGTTGTTGAAGATCTCGACGTCCTGGCGGGCGGCGTGGAACACCTTGAGGATGCTCTCGTCGCGCATGACTTCCAGGAACGGCTCAAGGTCCATGCCCTCGGCCATGGGGTCGATGACCGCTTCATCGCTGGCGGTCGCCGCCTGGATCAGACAGAGCTTGGGCCAGTAGGTGGTCTCGCGCATGAACTCGGTGTCTACGGCGACGAAGGGCTGGCCTTTCAGTCTGTCGCAGAACGCCGCGAGTTCGGCGGTGGTTGTAATCGGCGTCATCACGTAGCTATAGCCTCGCGCGCGACCGAGTCTGCAAGCGCCCGATGCGAGGGCGCCCCACTTTTTATTTACGCCTCCCCTGAGGCGAGGGCTTTGAAATGACCGAACGGCCAAACGGGCTGACCTACGCCCAGGCGGGTGTCGACATCGACGCCGGCAACGCGCTTGTGGACGCCATAAAGCCGCTGGCCAAGGCGACGCGGCGGCCGGGCGCAGAAGCGTCTCTGGGCGGCTTCGGGGCGCTCTTCGACCTCAAGGCGGCCGGCTATGACGATCCGCTGCTGGTCACCACCACCGACGGCGTCGGCACCAAGCTGAAGATCGCCATCGAGACCGGGCTGCACGACACGGTCGGGATCGACCTGGTGGCCATGTGCGTCAACGACCTGCTGGCCCAGGGCGCCGAACCCCTGATGTTCCTGGACTATCTGGCCACCAGCAAGCTGGACGTCGCCGTCGCCACGCGGGTGGTCGCGGGCATCGCCGAAGGCTGCAAGCTGGCCGGCGCCGCCCTGGTCGGCGGCGAAACCGCCGAAATGCCGGGCATGTACAACGGCGACGACTATGACCTGGCTGGCTTCTCCGTCGGCGCCGTGGACCGCAACCGGGTCCTGCCGCGAATGGATGACCAGGCGGCTGGCGACCTGCTGATCGGCCTGGCCTCCTCGGGCCCGCACTCCAACGGCTATTCGCTGATCCGCAAGATCGTCGAGCGCTCAGGGCTGGCCTGGGACGCCCCGGCCCCCTTCGCCCAAGGCCAGACCCTGGCGCAAGCCCTGATGGTCCCCACCCGGATCTATGCCCGCAGCCTGACGCCCCTGATCAAGGCCGGCCAGCTCAAGGGCCTGGCGCACATTACCGGTGGCGGCCTGACTGAGAATCCCCCTCGGGCCATCGCGCCGGGCCTCGCGCCGCGCTTCGACTGGGAGGCCTGGACCTTGCCGCCGGTCTTCGCCTGGCTGGCCGAGGTCGGCGGCGTGGCGCAGGAGGAGATGCGCCGGACCTTCAACTGCGGTCTGGGCATGATCCTGATCGTTGGCGCCGAAGACGCCCCGGCGGTCCTCGAGGCCCTTCTGGCGGCCGGCGAGGACGCCTTCATCTGCGGGGAGTTGGCGGCGGCCTGAGCCTGCCTTCAACGCCCATGAAAAAGGGCCGCAGCGCTCACCGCTGCGGCCCTTCCTCATTCAGACTGTCCGTCGATCAGCCGACGATCTGGTCTTCCGTGAAGAACTGAGCGATCTCCAGCTTGGCGTTGTCCTGGCTGTCCGAGCCATGAACCGAGTTTTCGCCGACATTCTTGGCGAACAGCTTGCGGATCGTGCCTTCGGCGGCCTGTTCCGGATTGGTCGCGCCCATGATCTCGCGATACTTGGCCACGGCGTTCTCGCCTTCCAGGACTTGGACCACCACCGGCGCAGAGGTCATCTGGCCGACCAGCTCGCCATAGAACGGGCGCTCCTTGTGGACCTCGTAGAAGGTCTTGGCCTGGGCTTCGGTCATGCGAATCCGGCGCTGGGCGACGATGCGCAGGCCTGCGCCTTCGATCACCGCGTTGATCTTGCCGGTCAGGTTCCGCTCGGTCGCGTCCGGCTTGAGGATCGAGAAGGTGCGTTCGGTCATGGGATTTTTCTTCAGGAATGGGGTCTTGGGGCGGGGTTTCGCCCAGAGGCGCGCGTGTATAGCCCTGAGACCCGCCCACGCCAAGCCGCAGCGGGCGATACCCCCTGACGCGGGAGGCCCCGTCTGCTATGAGCGCGGCCACGGTCGGGACGGCGGCGGCGCAGATCTCGAGTTTCCCGGCCTTTCCCCCTCACGGCGCTCTTGACCGTGCCGCCGAGTCCGCGCCCCTGCGGGCCGCCCCCTCTTTTGTTGTGCCCTGACTGATATGCTGCAAATTCAAGATCTCGTCTTCGACGCCTGGGGCCGCCGTTTCTTTGACGGGGCCACCGTCACCCTCCCCCGCAACGCCAAGGTCAGCCTCGTCGGCCGAAACGGCATCGGCAAGTCGACCCTGTTCAAATTGATCAAGGGCGAACTTGTGCTGGGATCGGGCGAGATCAGCCTGCCTAAGGGCGCACGGCTGGGCTCCGTCGATCAGGAGCACCCCGCCACTCCGGTATCGCTGCTGGACACGGTGCTCGCCGCTGACGAAATCCGTCACGGCCTGTTAGCAGACCTTGAGACCGCCGAGCCCGAGCACATGGGCGAAATCTATGCCCGCCTGATCGAGATCGACGCGGACCGGGCGCCGTCCCGGGCCGCGGAAATCCTGGCCGGCCTGGGTTTCTCGACCGACGATCTGGAACGGCCGATGTCGGAGTTCTCCGGCGGCTGGCGAATGCGGGTGGCCCTGGCCGCCGCCCTGTTCTCCGAGCCGGACATGCTGCTCCTGGACGAGCCGACCAATTATCTCGACCTCGAAGGGGCGCTCTGGCTCGAAGCCCGCCTGCGCACCTATCCCTACAACGCCCTGGTCATCAGCCATGACCGGGAATTGCTGAATAACTCCATCGACCACACCCTGCATCTGGCGGACGGCAAGCTGACCCTCTATGCGGGCGGCTACGACGCGTTCGAGACCCAGCGCGCCGAAAAGGCCCGGCTGCAGGAGGCCATGCGCTCGAAGATCGAGGCCAAGCGCGCCCATATGCAGTCCTTTGTCGACCGCTTCCGGGCCACGGCCAGCAAGGCGACCCAGGCCCAGTCGCGCCTGAAAGCCCTCGCCAAGCTGCCGGTGATCGACGCCGTGGGCAGCGAGAGCGTGGCGCCCTTCACCCTCCCCTCGCCAGAGCGTCCTTTGGCGCCGCCGTTGATCCGGCTGGAAGGCGTCAGCGTCGGCTATGGCGGACCGCCGATCCTGCGCGATCTCAACCTGCGCCTGGATGTCGATGACCGGATCGGCCTGCTGGGCGTCAATGGGGCGGGCAAATCCACCTTCGCCAAGATGGTGGCCGAGGCCCTGGCCATCGAACACGGCCACATGCACCGCGACCGCCGTATGCGGGTGGGCTGGTTTCACCAGCACCAGATCGAAGCGCTGGACCCGACCGATACGCCGCTGGACATCATCCGCCGCGCCATGCCCGAGGCGTCCGAGGCCGCGCGGCGGTCAAGGCTGGCGCAGTACGGCTTCAACCGCGACAAGGTGGAGACCACCGTCGCCGACCTGTCCGGGGGCGAGCGGGCGCGGCTGTTGCTGAACATGGTCGCAGCCGAAGCGCCCCACCTGCTGATCCTCGATGAACCGACCAACCACCTGGACATCGACTCCCGTCGCGCCCTGCTGGAGGCGCTGAACGACTACGCCGGCGCCGTCATCCTGATCACCCATGACCGCTCGCTGATGGAGATGGTCGCCGACCGGCTTTGGCTGGCGGCCGATGGGTCGATCGCACCCTTCGAGGGCGATCTGGAAGACTACTCCCGGTATGTGATCGAACGGGCCAAGGCCCGCGTCCGAGCCCCGTCACAGGTGCGGGAGGAAGCCCCTCCGCCACCACCGCCCCCACCCCCTGCGCGCAAGGCGCCCACCGGCAACGCCCGCCGTCGGGCTGAGGCCGCAGAGCAGGCCCTTGCCCGCGCTACGGATGCCGTCGCCAAGATCGACGCTCAGCTCAGCGACCCGGCCGTCTTCGCTGATGGTCCAGAAAAGGCCGCCGCGCTTGGTCGAGAGCGGACGAGGCTCCAGGGGCTTCTGGACTCCGCAGAAGCCGAATGGATGGCCGCCGTCGAGGCCTATGAGGCTTTGAAGTCTCCTGCGGCGTAAGGGGTGCTGAATCTGATACGGTGATTGCGCCGGGGGGCAATTTTGCGTTTGTTCACACCCCAAGCTTAACCTCATGCACAAGATTCGCATGGACGCCCGGATCGCCACCGATTCCCCAACCCGTGAGAGCGCGCTTGACGGGCGGCTCGCCCGGGCTCTTGCCGCCGTCTCTCATGGGATGGCGTTGATCGACCTGCAGGGGGCGATCACCTGGGTCAATGACAGCTTCACCTCAATCACCGGCTACACCTCCGAGGAGGCGGTTGGTCAAAACGCGGCCGACCTTCTGCTTGGCCCTGCTGGCCAGACCGAAGAGGCCCAGATCACCCGTCGACTGCATGCGCGCTACGGGCACCGCGCCGAGGCCTCTGCGCGGCGCAAGAGCGGTGAGACCTACTGGGTGGACGCCGACCTGCGCCCGGTCTCGGACTCCGCCGGCGAGCTTGAGAGCTACGTCCTCACCCTCGCCGACATCACCGAAATCCGAGACGCCCAGCGTCGATCTGAAGCCGCCTCGACCGCCTTGCGCGACGCCGCCCGCATGGCCGGACTCGGCGGTTGGGAGATCAATTTTGGTACTGCAGAAATAGACTATAGCCCAGAACTGGGCGCCATGATGGGGCGAACCGAGTCCTCTGAAAGTCTCCGGACCGCCATCGAGGTCTATCTGCCCGAGCACCGGGATGCTGTGATGAGCGCCGTCATCGCAACCGTGCAGAACGGTGAACGCATGGACTTCGAGGCTGAGGCGCTGACAGGTGATGGCCGGCGAATCTGGCTTCGCGTGATGGGGGTCGCAGAAGTCATCGATGGGGTTTGCGTGGCGGTGCGGGGCGCGAGCCAGGACATCACAACCATGCGTCGCGCGTTGGGTGAGCTGCGGGAATCCGAAGGCTTCGCCCGCGGCGTCATCGACGGCATCGCCGCCATGGTGGCGGTGATCGACGCCAACGGCCAACTGATTGAGGCCAACCGCAGCTTCCGGAACGCTGGCGGCGCCCGTTCATCGCCGGAGCAGACCCCCCGTCTGAACATGTTTGAGATTTTCCGCCGGTTGCCTGGGGGCCATGGTCGGTCCCTGGAGCGTGGTATCCGGGCGGTGATCGACGGGCAAAGGGAGACCTTTACCCGCACCTATGAAGCGATGAGTGGGGAGTGGTTCCGGCTCAGCGCCTCGCGGTTTGTCGGGGATGGCCCTGTCCGTGTGGTGATTTTCACCCAGTCCATCGCAGACCTGAAGCGTTCAGAACGACGACTGCGCACCCTGAACACCAATCTCAAGCGGGCCCGCGATCAGGCTGATGCGGCCAACCTGGCCAAGAGCGCCTTCCTGGCCACGATGAGCCATGAGATCCGAACCCCGCTCAACGGTGTGCTGGGCATGGCCCAGGCCATGGCCCGTGAGGACCTGCCGCAAAATCAGAAGGAACGCCTGGCGGTGATCCGCCAGGCCGGCGAAACCCTCCTGGTCCTGCTGAATGATCTGCTGGACCTTTCCCGGATCGAGGCTGGACGGCTCGAGTTGGAAAACGGCGTAGTGGACATCGCCCAGATCGCCAAGGGGGCGCAGAGCACCTTCACCACACTTGCCGCTGAAAAGGACCTTTCCTTCAGCCTGACGATCGACCCCCAAACGCCGGCCTACTGGTGGGGGGACTCCAATCGGGTTCGGCAGATCCTGTACAATCTGGTGTCCAACGCCGTGAAGTTCACCGCCCGCGGATCGGTCGAGGTGAAGGTGACCAGCAGGAATGGCGACCTGGTCATGGCCGTCTCAGACACCGGGCACGGTATCGCGCCGGAGCGCCTCGGCGCCCTGTTCGAGAAGTTCGTCCAAGCCGATACCTCGACCACGCGGAAATTCGGCGGCTCTGGCCTCGGCCTGGCGATCTGCCGGGAATTGTCCAGCCTCATGGGCGGTACGATCAGCGTGCAAAGCGTCCTCGAGCGCGGATCCACCTTTACGGTGAAGCTGCCCCTCAAGGTGGCCACGGCGCCCATGGCCGAAGATGCCCTGCCAGACGCAGTTCACGGCCTTCACCTTGCGCACCAAGGCCCCCTGCGCATCCTGGCGGCAGAGGACAATCCCATGAACCAGCTGGTCCTGAAGACCCTGCTCGCCCCGCTCATGATCGACCTCCATCTCGTGGACGATGGGGAGGACGCCGTCGCCGCCTGGGCTGATGGCCAGTGGGACGCCATTCTGATGGACGTGCAGATGCCGCGGATGGATGGCCCGACCGCCACGCGGATGATCCGGATACGGGAAGAGGCCGAGGGTCGCCCCCGCACCCCGATCATCGCCCTGACGGCGAACGCCATGTCTCACCATGAGCGCGAATACCTCGAGGCTGGTATGGACGCGCTGACCCCCAAGCCCATTGAGCTCGAACGGCTCCTCGGCGCCCTGGACATGTTGCTGGCCGGCGCCCCATCTTCCAGCCGGGCGTGAGGGAGCGATAGAGCGATGCCGGAGTGGGCGCGTGTGATTTATCTGCTGCTGGCGGCCGTCCTGGTGGCGCCGGCCGCCTTCGCCATCATCGCGCGCTGGGTACGTCGTCGGCCGCGCGACTGACAGCTCAGCCGCCTACCCGCAGCGGACCTCTTTGATCAGTCCGGTATCGGCGTCGTAGAAAAAGTTCAGCCTGCGGGGATGGAAGTCCATCGTCACCGGACAGGTGGTGCAGGCGACGCGCTGCAGTCCCGGGTTGACCGGAACCGGGATCTCGCTGCGATGCCGACCCACAAGGCGCTGAGCCTGGGCGGCTCCGCACTGGTCAGCCACAGGCGCGGGCGCCGGGCGCGGCGCAGGTTGCGGACCGGTTGTGGGCGGCGCCGCAGAGGGCTCGCTGGCGCAGGCGCCCAGAAGGACCAGGCTAGCGCCAAGAATGAGGGCGAGTTTGTGCGTCATGCCTGTTTCTCCCAACCACGGACCATTTGTTTCCAGTAACTCACCGGAAGCCCTGACGCCTTGATGGCACGCCATTGCGCCCGCGCTGTGGCGAGGGCGGCCGCATCGCGCCCATCGAACAGGACGATGCAACGGACGAAGCCGTCAAGGGGTCCCGCCTCCGCCCCATCCAGCAGAAACACCACGTCGGCGTCGCTGGGATTATCCATCCCAGCGGTGAGCAAGATGGGCTGCTGGGCGGCATGGGGCTCCTCGACCCGCCCGTGCGCCAGAAAGCTGTCGTCGCGATAGGTCCAGAGGTGGCTGTCGAGGTGTTCAAGGCGTTCGACGAGGCGTGAGCGGACCAGGGCCTTCCAGCCCCGGGCCAGGGTTCGCTCCAGAAGCTCCGGCAGCACCTGATCAAGGTCTGACCGCTCCATGTGATAGAACCAGACTTCGCAAGGCGCCTCAGCCATGGGGCGCCTCATTGAGCGCCTGCCCCAGGTCAAAGATCGAGGCGGCCACCACCCGTGACGCGGTCAGGGGCGAGAGGTGATTGAGTTGCAGTCTGCGCGCTGGCCAGCCGAGCCCCCTCGCCGCCTGGGCCTGATCTTCATAGGCGCCGCTGAGCTGCAGATACGCGCCGGGCCCGGCCAGCCCCCCTGGTGGCGCGATCTCCTCGAAATAGGCCAGCGGCAGCGGCCCCAGTTCGGCCAGGAGATCACGGCGCAGATCGTCATCAGGGACAAGTCGCGCCAGGGCTCCAGGCGGCCACCAGCCATCCCATGAGGGCAGCTCCCCCCCCTGTGAGCCCAGGGTCAGGTCCTGGCGCAGGCCCGGCGGAGCGGTGTCCAACCAGCATTGCCCCGGGTGAGGAAGGATGGCGTCGACGAGGATCGTGGCCGCCACGGGCGCTGAGAGCGCCGCCGCCAGGGCGGGAATCAGCGCCCCGGCGCCGCTATGGGCGACCAGAAGGACCGGCTCGCGCCCCGCAGCATCCACCGTTCCTGCGAGCTCGGTCGCCAGGGTACGATAGAAGTCTCCCCCCACCTGCGACAGGGGAGGCCAGGCCGGAGTCTCGGCGTGGGCGCCCCGGCCGCGCAGATCCTCGGCCACCGCCTGCCAGGTCAGGGGACCCAGCAGGGGACTATGCAACAGGACGAACCGCACCGCGCCCTCCCCGTCCCGACAGGCTTCGATCAGCTCTCGTATCTGTCCGCCACCATCCGATTGAGCAGCCTGACGCCGTAGCCCGTGGCGCCCTCAGGAAGGGTGGGCACGCTGGACGGCTTCTTCCAGGCGGTGGAGGCGATATCCATGTGCGCCCAAGGCAGATCGTTGACGAACCGCTGCAGGAAGAGGGCCGCGGTGATAGAGCCCCCGGCCCGGCCGCCGGTGTTCTTCATGTCGGCGATCATGCTGTCGATCTGCTTGTCGTAGGCCGGCGGCAGCGGCATCCGCCAGAGGGGCTCGGCCTCGGCCTTGGAGGCGGCCAGCAGATTGTCGGCAAGTTCGTCATTGTTGGAGAAGACGCCGGCGTAGTCGTTGCCCAGGCTGATGATGATCGCCCCGGTCAGGGTGGCCAGGTCGACCATGAACTTCGGCTTGAAGCGGTCCTGGCAGTACCAGAGGGCGTCGGCCAGCACGAGGCGGCCCTCGGCGTCGGTGTTGATGATCTCAATGGTCTGGCCAGACATGCTGGTGACCACGTCCCCCGGGCGCTGGGCGTCGCCGTCGGGCATGTTCTCCACGAGACCCAGAACGCCCACGGCGTTGACCTTGGCCTTGCGGCCGGCCAGGGCGTGCATGAGACCGGCCACGGCGGCGGCGCCGCCCATGTCCCACTTCATGTCCTCCATGCCTTCGGCGGGCTTGATCGAGATGCCGCCCGTATCGAAGCACACGCCCTTGCCTACGAAGGCGATGGGCTGAGCCGCAGGATCGGCGGCGCCGTTCCACCGCATGATGGCCAGCTGGCTTTCCCGGGCGCTGCCTTGGCCGACGCCGAGCAGTGAGCCCATGCCGAGTTTCTGCATTTCGGCCTCACCGAGAATCTCGACCTCAAGGCCGAGAGTCTCCAGCGCTTTGACGCGGCGGGCGAACTCGACGGGGTAGAGGATGTTCGGCGGCTCAGAGACCAGGTCGCGGGCAAAGGCGATCCCGTCGGCCAGGGCGGCCAGGGTTGTGAAGGCCGCCTGCGCAGCCTCGACATCGGCGCAAACAAATTCAGCCCGGACCACGGAGGGCTTCTTGTCGGCGGCCTCCTTCGTTCGGTAGCGGTCGAACCGGTAGGCGCCCAGGCGCACCCCCAGGGCCGCCCGTTCGGGCTGTGCCGTCGCCTCATCGGCGAATGCGACTCGAAGGCCTGTCAGGCCCGAGAGCTTGACCGCGCTATAGGCGCTGGCGGCGGCATGCTCCGCGCCGACCGCGTCGAACGCGTCGCGCTTGCCTGCGCCCACCAGAACCAGACGCGCCGCGGAGTGGCCGGCCGGCGCAACGAAATCCAGGACCTGCCCCTTGGCGCCGGTAAAGCGGCCTTGCGCCAGGGCGCGACCGACCACACCTCCAGCGAGGCTGTCGGCTTCGGCGGCTGCGCCGGAGAGCACAGCGCCCTCGAAAACGATGATGGCCAACGCCGAATTCTCGGGGAGGTCGGCCGCGGCCGTGACGAATTGGATGTCCATGCGATATCTCAACCAAAGCAAAGCTGAAGGCGCTCCGCCACCAGGCCGCCTAGACTGGCGTCACCTGCGGCGGTTGTGTGGCGCGGCGACGCATGGTTTAGAACAGCTTCGCGCCCAGGGCGCGCCAAATCAGCCCGGCGACGCCTTTTTTCCATGCGCCTGATAGACCGATATCTGCTTCGCCAGCTCCTGGGCCCGACCCTGCTGGCGACGCTCGCGTTGACGGCGGTGGCCCTGCTGAGTCAGAGCCTGTCGGCCCTTGATGTCATCATAAACCAGCGTCAGAGCGCCGGCGTCTTCCTGAAGATCACCCTGCTGGCCATGCCGCAGCTGATCAACATGGTCATGCCGCTGGCCCTGTTCGTGGCCGCCCTGGTGGCGCTCAACCGCCTGCAGAGCGAGCAGGAACTCGTGGTGTGCTTCGCCGGCGGCATGAGCCGCTGGCGGGTCATCGCGCCACCCATGCGGCTAGCTGTGGTTGTCGCCCTATTGGCCCTGGTGCTGAATCTGTTCATCCAGCCGGCGTCCTACCGGGAACTGAGAGAAACCCTGTTTGACGTGCGCACCGACCTGGCCGCCACACTGGTTCGCGAAGGTGAGTTCACAGAGCCCGCGCCGGGTCTGACGGTCTATGCCCAGAGCGTGGACAGTCGCGGTCGGATGGGCAACCTGTTCATCCATGTGGCCGAGAGCGACGGCAAGGCCACGACCTACACCGCCGATGAGGGCCGCATGGCGACCCGAGCAGGGGCGCCGGTCCTGGTGATGTCCCGCGGCTCCACACAGGAGTTCAGCGCGACAGGCGTTCTGAACTATCTCACCTTCGACGAGTACATCTTCGATCTAGGGCCTCTGGTCGCCTCAGACGAGCTGGTCCACTACAAGCCCTCCGACCGATATCTGCACGAGCTGTTCTTCCCCGACCTGGAGCAGGATTGGGAGCGCCGGAACCGCCTGGATATGTTAGCCGAGGGGCACGCCCGCCTGGCGACGCCCCTATACAACATCGCCTTCATGGCCCTGGCCCTGGCCGCCATCCTGGGTGGGGGTTATGACCGGATGGGCTATGGTCGGCGGATCGCCTGGGCCGGGGGGGCCGCAGCCTTGACCCGAATCCTGGGCTTCGTCGTTCAGGCGGCCGCAGAATCCAGCGCCTGGCTCAATCTTCTTCAGTACGCCGTGCCGCTTCTGGCGATCACGCTCGCGCTGCGCAGCGTCTTCCGACAGCGCGTGTCCCGGTTCATCGACATGCGCAAACGCCCGGTGCGCATCGCCAGGGCTGGAGCCTCGGCATGAGGTTCGGACGAATTGAAGCCTATGTGCTCTCGCGGAGCCTGCTGAGCGTCGGCGTCGCCCTGGCGGTGATCACCGCGGTGATCATCCTCGTTCAGTTTGTGGAGCTGTCCCGCTCCGTGGGCGTGCGCGCCGAGGTCAGCGTCGCCGAGCTGTTTGGCCTGACCGCCCTGGGCACACCCAGCCTGGTGCTCGTGCTGCTGCCCTTCGTCTTCCTGTTTGGCTGCATGGCGGCCTATGTCAGCCTCAACCGACGCAGCGAACTGGTCGCCATGCGCGCGGCCGGGGTTTCAGCGTGGCGCTTCATCCTGCCGACCGCGGTGGCCGCGGCGCTCGTGGGCGCGATCTCAGTCACCCTCCTGAACCCCCTGGCGGCGGCGGCCAACGCCCGATTTGGCATCGAGCGGGCGCGGATCATGGACAACTATCTGGTCGACGCGCCTGAGGACATCTGGCTGCGGCAGGGCGATGAGCGGAGCCAGATCGTCATTCACGCCAAGGACCGCGACATCATCGACGGGACAGTGGTCCTGCGGGGCGTGTCCCTGTTCATCTACCAGAAGAACGAAGCCGGCATTCCGGAGTTCAGGCGGCGGCTGGAGGCTGCAGAAGCGCGCCTGCTCCCCGGTTTTTGGCGATTGACCGACGTTCGCGAGGCCGCAGCTGGTGAAAGCTCCGTGCGCTCAGAGAGCCTGTCACTCCGCTCCAGCCTGGACAGCGAATCGGCGCTTGAACGCTTCGCATCTCCGCAGGCCATCGCCTTCTGGCGACTGCCGGCCGCCATCAGAACCACCGAGCAGGCGGGGTTCAGCGCCAGCCGCTATCAGTTGCGCTTCCAACAACTCCTGGCGACCCCGCTGTTGTTCGCCGCGATGACGATCCTCGCCGCAGCCTTCTCCCTGCGTTTGGCTCGCCTTGGTGGGCTGGCGGGTCTGGCCGGCGCTGGCGTAGCACTGGGTTTTGTCTTTTTCTTCCTGAACGAATTCGCCGGCGCCCTGGCCAATGCAGACATAATTCCCCTGGCCGCCGCCGCCTGGGCGCCGCCTGTGATCGCCCTCCTGTCGGGCCTCACACTGCTCTGCTACACCGAAGACGGTTGAAAGACGCCGCCACGCCGCTATTCCCTGCGCACGGCCCGCGGCAAGAAGGGATTCACGTTTGAAGACGTCACCTCGGCGCACCTCGCTCGCCTCGGTCAAGCGCAACCTCCTGGCGGGGGTCGCGGTGGCGAGCCTGTGCGCAGGCGCAGCGTCGGCCCAGGACGCCGTCGTGCCGACCCCCACGCCGCCGCCAGGGGCGGACGGGCTGACCGCCGGCGCCATCTATCTCGAGGCGGAGTCGGTGCTGCGCGACGACACGGCCTCCCGGACCACGGCTTCCGGCCAGGTCGAAGCGCGCTACGACAGCCGCAACCTGCGGGCTGACACCATTGTCTATGATGAAGCCAAAGGTGTGCTCGAGGCTTCAAACGTCCAGATTTCCAACCCCGACGGCAGCGTCGAGTTCGCCCGGGAGATCGTTATGGACGATCAGATGCGGGCGGGCGTCGCCCGAGGCTTCTCCGCCCGGCTCCCGCAGAATGTTAAGATCGCCGCGGCAAGCGCCGTCCGACGAAATGAGAACGTCAACGAACTGAATCGGGCGATCTACACGCCCTGCGATATCTGCGCCGACAGCGAGAGTAAGACGCCGACCTGGTCGATCCAGGCCGACAAGGTGGTCCAGGATCGCGAGCGACAGCTGGTCTACTACCGTCACGCGGTGTTCCGTCTCTTTGGCGCGCCGGTCTTCTACATGCCCCTGTTCTGGCATCCTGACCCACAGGCGGAGCGGAAGTCGGGGCTCCTGACCCCTGACATCTCGGCGTCCGACCGGAGAGGACTTTCCTATGAACAGCCGTATCTGGTTGTTCTGTCAGACTATTCGGACTTGACGCTCAGCCCGCAGATTAACGTCAAGGTCGAGCCCTTCCTCAACGCCCGGTATCGCAAGCGCTTCTACTCCGGCGAGATCGATGTCCGGGGCGGCTACACCTATGCCGAGGACTTCGACTCCACGGGCCGGTTTGGCGAGGCCACCTCCCGCAGCTACATTCTGGCCCGCGGCGCCTTCGCCATCGACGAGAACTGGGACTGGGGCTTCACCGCTGAACGGACGTCTGACGACCTGCTGTTCGACAAATATGAGATTGGCGATGTCTACCAATCTCGCGGGCCCTATATCGCAGATGATCGACGGCTGATCTCGCAGCTCTACGCCATCAGGGAGGATGACAATTCCTACCTGTCCATGGCGGCGTTCGATATCCAGGGTCTCCGCCCTGGGGATGATGATCGCACCTTTCCCACAGTGGCGCCCCTGATCGAAGGGCGCTGGAGTCCAGACGCACGCCTCGCCGGCGGAAGGCTCCGACTGCGAGGAAACGCCGTAGCCCTTGAGCGGGATATCTCGCCGCTGAGCACTTCGACGAACTATATTCCCGGCCTCGATAGCCGCAGGGTTGTCGCCCAGGCCGATTGGCGGCGGTCGTTCACAACCCCTGCAGGCCTGAGACTTGAGCCCTTCGCCAATATCCGGGCCGACGCTTACAGCCTCAGCGACGTGCCGCTGGACGGATATGGCGGACGCACCGAAACCCGCCTTCAAGGCACGGTCGGCGCAGACCTTAGCTGGCCTTTCTACCGTCGTTTCAACGACAAGACGGCGATCCTTGAGCCGCTTGTGCAGCTTATCGCTTCGCCCCGCCCCAACCAGATCCAGACCGGCCTGAACGCAGCGGGCGAGCCGGTCTATCTCGACGAGGATAGCCTCGCCTTCGAGTTCGACGAAACCAACCTGCTCATGGCTGACCGCTTCCCGGGCTTCGACCTGATGGAGGGCGGACTGCGCGCCAACGCGGCGGCACGAGGCAGCATCCTTTGGGATGATGGGCGGCGCGCCACCCTGCTGGTCGGCCGGAGCTTCCGCAACGAGGAGGAAGTCGCCTTCCCCGAACGGACAGGGCTGCGGGATACAGCCTCGGATTGGATCGTTGCAGCGCAGGCCCAGCCGATCAGAGGCATCTCGGCCTTTGGCCGGGCACGGCTTGACGGGGACACCCTGGACGTCCGTCGCGCCGAAGCCGGCGCCAATGTCGCCCTGGGCCGCGGCTCCGGATTTTTCCGCTATCTGTGGGACGATCTCGACATAAACGGGGTCAAGCGCGAGAACCTGGATCTGGGCGGAGAGCTGTTTCTCACCCAGAACTGGGGCGTCATCGCCTATGGCAATCGCGACATGGTCCAGAATGGCTGGGTGGTGCGCGATGTCGGGGTGGTCTATCGGGACGAGTGCACACGGATTGAAGTCATATATCGGCGCGAGGACACCATTGTCGGACGTCTAGGCCCCAGCGAGTCTGTAGCCGTGCGCCTAACCCTCGCCACATTGGGCGAACCTATCTATGCCAACTAGGATCAGCGGCGCTTCAAGCCGCCACGAAGGAATGACCCAAGCGATGTTGTCTGCGCGTTCAGTCCGCGGCCGAGCGGCCTGCGGCGTCGCCCTTGTGGCGTTTCTGGCGACCAGCGCCGTCCCCGGCGGCGCCTTGGCGCAGGCCGCTGCGGCGCAATCCACTCCTGCCGCGGCCCCCGCAGCGGGCCTTTCGGAATATGCCGCCGCCGTGGTCAATGACCAGATCATCTCGACCTATGATCTCGCACAGCGGATGCGGCTCCTGATCGCCACCACTGGCGTGCAGCCCACCGAACAGAACCTGCCGCAAATTCAGCAGGAGGCCCTGATCTCCCTCGTCGATGAGTCCCTTCAGTTGCAGGAACTCCGTCGGGTCGAGCGAGAACAGAAGTTCAGCATCATCGCCAGCGACGAGGACGTGGATGAGGAGCTAGCTGAACTGGCCTCGGGCAATGAGATGACCCCCGAGCAGTTCACATCCATGCTTCGCGGCCAGGGCGTGCTGGACTCGCTGCGCGAGCAACTTCGCGCCCAGGCCAGCTGGCAGCGCTGGATTCAGGGCCGGTATGGCTCGCGTCTGCGGATCGGCGAAGATCAAGTGCGCGCCGTGGTGGAACAGCAGCAAGCCCAGGCGTCTCGCACCCAGTTTCAGGTGAGCGAAGTCTTCATCGACGCTGCCCGGGTCGGCGGGATGGACGTAGCTCTGCGCGGCGGCGAACAGCTGGTCGGCCAGATGCAGCAGGGCGCACCGTTTCAGGCGGTGGCCCGTCAGTTTTCCGCAGCCCCCACGGCCGCATCCGGCGGCGACGCTGGCTGGGTCAGCCCAGGCGAGATGCCCATCGAAGTCGAGCAGGCCCTGGAGCAGATGCGTCCTGGCCAGCTTTCCCGCCCCATCCCGGTCACCGACGGGGTCTACATCGTCTATCTTCGGGACAAGCGGTCCGGCGCAGGCGCCACCGTGGTCAACCTGAAGCAGGCGGCGATCGGCGTGCCTGCGGGATCGTCCGAGAGCCAGCTTGCGGCCGCCCGGGCGCAACTGGTCGCCCTGAAGGCTCAGATCACCGGCTGCGCCGACCTGGAAGCCGTGGCGGGCCAGCAACCTGGCGTCATCGCCGGCGATCTGGGAGAGGCGGAGATCAATGATCTCGCCCCGGCCTTCCGTTCAGCGGCTGAAACTCTCGAAGTCGGGCAGCTTTCCGAGCCCATCCGCACCGAGGCTGGCCTGCATATCGTCGCCGTTTGCGGCAAGCGCGCCTCTGGCGGCGCAGAGATATCGCCGCAATTGGTCGAGCGTCGCTTGTTTTTCGAGCAACTGGGTCTGATCGCGCGGCGTTACATGCGAGACCTCCGGAACGCAGCCACCATCGAGACACGGTGAAGAATCGACCCCTGGCCGTCAGTCTCGGGGATCCCGCCGGGATCGGTCCCGAGATTGTTTTCAAGGCCTGGAGCGCTCTGCGCCATACCGGGCCGCCGTTCCTTGTTGTCGGCGATGTCAATCAGGTGGCCGCCGCGCCTAGCGCCGGCACGGGTCTGGTTCGGCGCATAAGCACAGCCGAGGACGCCGCCCGGACCTTCCCCCAGGCCCTGCCCGTCATCGACATCCCGTTGCTCGAGCCCGTGGTGGCCGGGGCGCCCTCTCCCCGATCGGCCAAGGCGGTGATCGCCTGGATCGAGACGGCCGTCGGCCTGGCGCTGTCGGGCGCCGTAGGCGGCGTGGTCACCGCCCCGATCGCCAAGGAGATCCTCTATGGCGCGGGCTTCACCTTTCCTGGACACACCGAGTTTCTAGGCGAGCTGACCCTGTCGCATCGCTATGACGGGGCGCGAGGTCCGGTGATGATGTTGGCCGCGCCCGGCCTTCGGGTCTCGCTCGTCACCGTTCACACGCCCCTGGCTCAGGTATCTGCGAGCCTGACCGTGGAGAAAATCGTCAATGCCGGTCTGGTGACCGCCCAGGCGCTGCGACGGGATTTCGGCATCGACTCCCCCCGATTGACTGTCGCGGGTCTTAATCCTCATGCCGGAGAGGGCGGGACCATCGGGCGTGAGGAAATTCAGGTCATCGGACCAGCCGTCCGCGCTCTGCGCGACCTGGGCGTTACCGTAGAGGGACCAAGCCCAGCCGACAGCCTCTTCCACGAGGGCGCCCGGAGCAAGTACGACGCCGTCCTCTGCCTATATCACGACCAGGCTCTCATCCCGATCAAGATGCTCGACTTCTGGGGCGGGGTGAACATCACCCTGGGCCTGCCCATCGTGCGGACCTCTCCTGACCACGGCACGGCGTTTGACATTGCTGGGCGCGGCCAGGCGCGGCCCGACAGCATGATCGCGGCCATCCGCATGGCCAAAGACATCGCTGACCGACGCACATGAGCGCCCTGACTGACCTGCCGCCCCTTCGCCAGAGCCTGGAGGCGCACGGCCTGATGGCCGACAAGGGGTTGGGCCAGCACTTTCTGCTGGACCTGAACATCACGCGCAAGATCGCCCGCCTCGCCGGGCCCCTGGACGGCGTGAAGGTGCTGGAAATCGGCCCTGGCCCCGGCGGCCTCACCCGCGCCCTACTCGAGGCGGGCGCACATCTCACGGTCGTCGAGAAAGACGCCCGGTTTCTCCCTGTTCTCAACGAACTGGCGCAGGTTTCTGAGGGCAGGCTGTCGATCCAGATGGCCGACGCGCTCAAGGTCGATGAGGCTGCGCTGACGGGCGGCGAACCGGTCGCGATTGTCTCGAACCTTCCCTACAACATCGGCACCGCCCTGCTCATCAAGTGGCTGACCGGCCCCTATCGCCCGGCCTCCATGACCCTGATGTTCCAGAAGGAAGTGGCCCAGAGAATTGTCGCCCGGCCAGGGGATGACGCCTATGGCCGCCTGGCGGTCATCGCCCAGGCCACAGCCCAGGCCAGGATCGTGATGGAGGCGCCGGCGCGAGCATTCACGCCGCCCCCCAAGGTGGACTCCGCCGTCGTGCGTCTTGACCCCCTGCCCGATCGCCCGACGGAGCCCCTGCTCAGCGCCTTGGAACGGGTAAGTCAGGCGGCCTTTGGCCAGCGGCGCAAGATGCTGCGCTCAAGCCTGAAGTCCCTCGGCGGCGCAGAACTCTGTGAGACCGCCGGGATTGATCCTGCCCGACGCGCCGAAACCCTCGCCCTGGACGAGTTTATGAGCCTGGCTGCGGCGGTGCTGCGCGACGAGGCTGACTGAGCCTTGTGCTCAACAGGGGCCTCGTCTGAGGGGCGCGCCGCTAATGTGGCGGCAAGTTTTGCTTTCGCAAGCGCGCTCAAGGTCTGGGATCTGGACCATGATTCAACGCTCAGACGGTTCCGTCTGATCGCATCATGCTCTAGGACCGCCCAATGTTGGACCTTGATCAGGCCCTCGCGGGCCTCAATGAATACCCCTATCTGCAGACGCTAATCGGACTGGCGGCCCTGGCCGCCCTGGCGGCCATCGTCAACTGGCTGACCCATCATGTGTTGCTTCGCATCGTGCGTCGGGCCCTTAGCCTGTCGCTGAGCGGCGACGCTGAGGCCATTTTCGGCGAGCTCATCGCCCGGCTGGCCAACGTGGCGCCGGCGATCATCATCTATCAGGCCGTCCTGCTGGTGCCGCATCTGCCTGACACAGCCCAGACGGTGGTCCGCAATGTGGCCGCCGCCTTCATGATCCTGACCGTCATTCTGGCGATCGCCGGCGGGCTCAACCTCCTAAACGCCCTCTATTCCCGCCGGCCGGAATCCCGCCAACGGCCGATCAAAGGCTACATCCAGGTCGGCAAGATCATCCTCTATGCCGCCGCCGCCATCCTGGTTGTGGCCACCTTGCTGGACCGCTCACCGCTGCTGCTGATCTCAGGCCTGGGCGCCATGGCCGCGGTCCTGCTGCTGGTGTTCAAGGACACTATTCTGTCGCTGGTCGCCTCGGTTCAGCTGACCAGCAACGACATGATCCGGGTCGGTGACTGGATCGAGATGCCGCAGCTCAACGCCAATGGCGACGTGATCGATCTGGCGCTGCATACGGTCAAGATCCAGAATTTCGACAAGACCATCACCGCGATCCCGACATGGCGGCTGATCAACGAATCCTTCGTCAACTGGCGAGGCATGCAGGAGTCTGGGGGACGGCGGATCATGCGGGCGATCCTCCTCGACCAGACCGCGATCCGGTTCCTAACGCCCGAGGAGCGGGAGGAGCTCAAGCGGTTCGCCCTGCTCGATGTCTATCTGGCTGGAAAGGCCAAGGATCTGGAAGCCTGGAATGAGTCCCTGGTCAGGTCGGGCCGCGACCCGGTGAACACCCGGCGCCTGACCAATGTGGGGACGTTCCGCGCCTACGTCCTGGCCTATCTGAAGGTCCATCCCGGCATCGCCAAGGACAAGACCCTTCTCGTGCGGCAGCGGGACCCCACGCCAGAGGGGCTGCCCCTGGAGATCTACGCCTTCGCCAACACCGTGGAGTGGGAGGCCTATGAGGCGATCCAGAGCGACATCTTCGATCACGTCCTGTCCATCCTGCCGGAATTCGACCTGCGCCTCTTCCAGGCGCCGACAGGGCGGGACATGCGCGGGCTGACGGACAGCCTGAGGGACGGCGCGGGTCGGGCGCCTCCCGGCGCCTAGCTCGGTCCGCGAAATCCGACGCTAGGCGGCTCCGCCTGATCGCATCATGCCCTAGAGACGCTCATCCAGGAGCTGCTGCACGAAGTCCACAAGGCCCGGGTTGCGGACGCGTTTCTGACGTTCAGCATGATAGATGTGCGCCAGGTCCGAATAAGCCCGATCATAGTCGTCGTTGATGATCACATAGTCGTAGTCGACCGCCCGCTCTATCTCCCCATAGGCGCGGCCGAGGCGGCGCTGAATCACATCCTCCCGATCCTGCGCCCGGGCGTGCAGACGCCGGGACAGCTCGGCCATGCTCGGCGGCAGGATAAATACCCGGACCACGTCCTCCGGCGCCTTTTGGGCGATCTGCGCCGCACCCTGCCAGTCGATATCGAACAGCACGTCACGGCCCCCGCCCAGGGCGTCCATCACCGGCTGCTGGGGGCTGCCATACCGATGCTCATGCACATTGGCCCACTCCAGAAAGGCGTCAGTCGCCACCATCTGGTCGAAGCTGGGCCGATCGACGAAGTGGTACTCTCGACCATCCTCTTCGCCCGGACGCGGGTCGCGGGTCGTGGCCGAAACTGAAAGCTCCAGCTCCGCATGGTCGGCCACCAGACGGCGTGACAGCGACGTCTTACCGGCCCCCGAGGGGCTTGAGATCAGCAGCATGAGGCCGCGGCGAGGGACTGAACTCTGGATCATCGGTCTCGGATCTGATCGGGGCGGGCCCACGCGAGTGGTCTATTCCACATTCTGGACCTGTTCGCGAAGCTGCTCGATCACCGCCTTGAGCTCGAGCCCCACCGCCGTCAGGGCCGAGAGGGCCGACTTTGAGCAAAGGGTGTTGGCCTCACGCATGAATTCCTGGGTCAGGAAGTCCAACCGCCGGCCCACGGCGGCCTCGCCCCTCAGGAGGTCGCGCGCAGAGTCCACATGGCCCGAGAGGCGGTCGAGTTCCTCGCGAACATCGGCCTTCACGGCCATGGCCGCCGCTTCCTGGATGATCCGCGCCTCCAGACCCGCCGGATCGCCGATCAACTCGGACATCCGCCTGGCGAACCGCGCCTTCAGAACCTCCGGCTGCTCGCCGGCAAGCGCGCCTGCCTGCCGCGTCAGGTCAGCGATCTTGTCGACCAGCCCCGACAGCACCGACTGCAGCGCCGCGCCCTCGGCCTCACGGTCCAGCTTGAGCGCGTCAAGCGCCCCGGCGATGGAGACCATCATCGCCGCGGTCACCCGAGCCATGACTTCTGGATCAGGTTCGGTCTCGGCCACCTCGATGACGCCGCGCAGGGCCAGCAACCCATCCAGGCTGGGCGGAGCGGCGCGGCCATCTGCCACCAGGGCGGCGGTGGCGGCCAGATAGCGTTCGGCCTGATCAAGATTGATGCGAACCTGAGCCTGGCTTTCGGCCCGCTTGGCCTGCAGCCCTATCGTGATCTGACCGCGCTGAAATCGGGCCTGGGCGCCATCGCGGGCGATCCGGTCCAGGGTTTCGAAGCCCGGGGGGCCGCGAAAGCGGACGTCCAGGTTGCGCCCATTTACCGAGCGCGCCTCGGCCGCCCAGCTCCAGTCGTCTTGCGCGCCTTCGACACGGCCAAAGCCCGTCATCCCGGAAAAGGCCATGGTCAGTCCCCCGGCGTCATGGGCGACCGGGGCCGCGCGAGGTTCGTCATGGCTCGGCCGTCAGCGGCGCATCAACGGGGGCGTCCGGCGCGGTCTCGGCAGGCTGAGCCCGGGCCCGCTCAATCCGGCGCCAGCGCTCTACGTTTCGGCGATGCTCGTCATAGGTGGCGGCGAAGGCGTGACCGCCACTGCCGTCGGCGACGAAGAAAAGATAGTCGCTCTCAGGGGGATCGAGCACCGCCGCAAGGGCCGCCCGGCCTGGATTACAGATCGGCGTCGGGGGCAGGCCGTCGATCATATAGGTATTGTAGGGCGTCTGGCGGTTGAGCTCTGAAAGCCGAATGCCCCGCCCCAGAGGGCGGCCCTTGGTCAGCCCATAGATGATGGTCGGGTCGCTCTCCAGCCGCATGCCGCGACGCAGACGATTGACGAAGACTGAGGCCACCTGGGGCCGCTCCGACCCCAGAGCGGTCTCCTTCTCGACCACCGAGGCGAGGATCACCGCCTCCTGCGGGCTGTTGACCGGCAAGCCAGGCTGGCGCTTGGACCACAGGAGGGCGAGCACCTCATCATGGGCGTCCATCATCCGCTGAAGCACCGCAGCGCGGTCTTCCCCACGCTCGATCTGGTAGGTTTCCGGCAGCAGCGCCCCTTCCGGCGGCGACGGCGCCACGCCGCTCAGCAGCGGGTTCGCCGCCAGAATCTCCACCACCATCTCCGAGGTCACACCCTCGGGAATGGTCACAAAGTGCCTCACCACGCGGCCTGCGCGAATATCGTCCAGCACCCCGGACATCGGCCGGCGGGATGGAAATTCGTACTCGCCCGCCTTGAGGCTGCGCGCCGCGCCGGTCGCCTGGGCGGCCGCGAGAAAGATCGGAGCTGATGAGATGACCCCGGCGCTTTCGAGGCTGGAGGCGATTTCAGGCAAGCCTGCGCCACGGCGCAGCATCACCGTAGTGGAGTCCCCCTCGGCCGACGGCCCAGGCCCCTGATACATCCAGAGGGCCCAGAGTCCCGCCAGGGCCAGCACCAGGGTGAAGGTCACAACCGCGCTGACGAGGGTGACCAGCAACCGTCGCAAGGGGGAAACGCCGGCGCCCGTCTTGGCCGGTCGGGCGCGAGGCGTTCTTGCCATGGATCAGACCTGCTTGAACACCACGGAGGCGTTGGTGCCGCCGAAGCCGAAGCTGTTGGAGAGGGCGACCTTGATTTCCCGAGGCTGAGCCTTGTTCGCCGCCAGGTCGATCGGTGTCTGCACCGAAGGATCGTCCAGATTGATGGTCGGCGGCGCGATCTGGTCGCGAATGGCCAGGCAGGTGAAGGCCGCCTCGATGGCTCCGGCCGCCCCAAGCAGGTGCCCCGTCGCCGACTTGGTCGAAGACATGGTCACGCGGGAGCCCGCATTGCCCAGCATCCGCTCGACAGCCCGCAGTTCAATCTCGTCGCCCAGGGGCGTCGAGGTGCCATGGGCGTTGATGTAGTCGATGTCGGCGGGCGAGATGCCCGCGTCCTTGATCGCCGCCTGCATGGCCCGGAACCCGCCGTCGCCGTCATCGGCGGGCGCGGTGATGTGGTAGGCGTCGCCCGCCAGACCATAGCCGGCCACCTCGGCATAGATCTTGGCGCCGCGGGCCTTGGCGTGCTCGTACTCCTCCAGCACCAGGACGCCGGCGCCCTCCCCCATCACGAAGCCGTCCCGGTCCTTGTCATAGGGCCGGCTGGCCTTGGTGGGATCATCATTGAAGCCCGTGGACATGGCGCGGCAGGCGATGAAGCCGGCTATGCCTACAGGACAGATGGCCGCCTCGGCGCCGCCGGCGACCATCACGTCGGCGTCGCCGTATTTGATCATCCGGGCGGCGTCCCCGACGGCGTGAGCGCCGGTGGCGCAGGCCGTGACCACCGAGTGGTTCGGCCCCTTGAAGCCGTGCCGGATGGACACCTGTCCCGAGGCGAGATTGATCAGGGCTGAGGGAATGAAGAAGGGGCTGACGCGGCGGGGCCCCTTCTCGTGCAACTCGATGCTGGTCTTTTCGATGGTCGCCAGACCGCCGATGCCGGACCCGATAATGACGCCGGTGCGCTCACGTCCCTCGTCATCCTCCGGGGCCCAGCCGGAATCCTTCACCGCCTCGTCGGCTGCAGCGATGGCGTAGAGGATGAAATCATCAATCCGGCGTTGGTCCTTCTGGGACATCACGCTGTCGGGATCGAAGGCGCCTTCCACGTCTGCGCCGCCGCCGCCGCGCCCGTCGACCCGGGGCACTTCGCAGGCCACGTTGCAGGCATAGGTCGAGGCGTCGAAGGTGGTGATGTTCCCGGCCCCGGACTTGCCGGCCAGGATCGCCTTCCAGGTGACCTCGACGCCCGAACCGAGCGGGGTCACCAGGCCGAGGCCGGTCACGACGACGCGGCGGGTGTTGGCGGTGGACATGGCGTTTCTACTCCCAGCGCCGGCCCAAAACAAAACCGCCGCGCCTCTCCGGCGCTTGGGCCTAAGGGACGCGGCGGTCATGTGTCAGACGTCAGGCGAAGACGCCCGGGCGTCAGGCGCCCAGACGCTCCTGAATGAACTTCACGGCGTCGCCGACCGTCTGGATATGTTCGGCGGCGTCATCGGGAATTTCGATATCGAATTCTTCTTCGAAGGCCATGACCAGCTCGACATTGTCGAGGCTGTCAGCGCCCAGGTCGTCAATGAAGCTGGCCTTTTCAGTGACCTTCTCGGGATCGGCGTCGAGGTGCTCGATGACGATCTTGCGCACGCGTTCCAGAATGTCGGACATTCGCTTTTAGTCCCTCTAAATTCAACTGATGCATCCGCGACGGGAGACACCTTGTCAACCTTCGGCGGTGTTGGGTTTGGGTCCTTTGAAGGGGTCCCAGGCAGTCCAGGCCAGCTTAATCGGCGAGCGCCGTAGCATGTTCCTTTCGGCGAGGCCAGCCGCCAGCAAGGGGTGTCAGATCATCGCCATACCGCCGTTGACGTGCAGGGTCTGCCCCGTGACGTAGGCGGCTTCGGTGCTCGCCAGATAGACGCAGGAGGCGGCGATTTCCTCCCCGGTTCCCAGGCGGCCAGCCGGTATGGTCGAGAGAATCTGGGCCTTCTGGGCCTCGGTCAGACCATCGGTCATCGGGCTTTCGATGAAACCTGGCGCGATACAATTGACGGTGATTCCACGGCTCCCGACCTCCTGGGCCAGCGCCTTGGAGAAGCCGATCATACCCGCCTTGGAGGCCGCGTAGTTGGTCTGGCCGGGGTTGCCCATCACGCCCACCACCGAGGTGATGCCGATGATTCGCCCATAGCGGCGCTTCATCATCCCCTTCACCGCCGCGCGGCTGAGACGGAAGTAAGACTCCAGATTCACGCGGATCACCGCGTCCCAGTCGTCGTCCTTCATCCGCATCAACAGCCCATCGCGAGTGATCCCGGCATTGGCCACCAGGATGTCCAGCGAGGCGCCTGCGGCGGACTCGGCGGCGGCGACGAGCCCATCCACCGAAGCCGGATCAGACAGATTGGCTGAGGCGACGCTGACGCGGTCCTTCAACTCGCCGGCCATCTCATCCAGCACCGCCTGCCGCGTCCCTGACAGAACCACATGGGCGCCCTGGGCATGCAGAGCCCGGGCGAGGGACGCGCCTATCCCGCCGGTGGCGCCTGTGACCAGGGCGGTCTTTCCCGAAAGATCGAACATCTCAGCGCCTCCAGCGGCGATTGGAAATCAAAGGGACTTGGCGAAGGCTTCCAGGTCAGCGGGCGTATTCAGAGGCGTGGCCTCGGCGTCCGGGGCGATGCGCTTGGCCATACCCGACAGAACCTTGCCCGAACCGGCTTCAGCAAAGCGCGTCACGCCGCCGGTTTCCACCAACCAGGTGACGCTCTCACGCCAGCGCACCCGGCCGGTCACCTGCTCCACAAGCAGACGGCGGATTTCTTCGGGATCATGCACCGGTCTGGCCGTGACATTGGCCACCAGCGGCGCCCGGGGCGAGATGATCGTCGCCGCGGCCAGGGCCTCGGCCATCTCATCGGCGGCCGGCTGCATCAGGGGACAGTGGAAGGGCGCCGAGACGTTCAGCGGGATCGCGCGGGCGCCCAGTTCCTTGGCCTTCTCGATGGCCCGGTCGACGGCGGCCTTGGCGCCGGAGATCACCACATTGCCCTGGTTGTTGTCATTGGCCACCACACAGACACCGACTTCAGCGCCGGCGGCGGCGGCGGCTTCTGCAAGAGCCACGTCGGTCTTCGGGCCGATCAGGGAGGCCATGGCCCCTTCGCCCACCGGCACGGCCCGCTGCATGGCCTGCCCGCGCAGCTTCAGGAGCCGGGCGGTGTCGGCCAGGCTGATCGCGCCGGCCGCCGCGAGGGCTGAATATTCGCCAAGGCTATGGCCCGCCACGAAGGCGGCCTTGTCGACGCCGAGGCCGAACTCTTTCTCCAGAACACGGCTGACGGCGAGGCTGACGGCCATCAAGGCCGGCTGAGCGTTTTCCGTCAGGGTCAGATCGGTCTCCGGGCCATCGCGCATGAGGGCGAACAGCTTCTGGCCGAGCGCGTCGTCAACCTCCTGGAAGACTTCACGGGCGGCCGAGAAGGTCTCGGCCAGATCCACGCCCATGCCGACAGTCTGGCTGCCCTGGCCGGGAAAGATAAAGGCGAGGCTCATGGCTTGCGCTCCCTGGCTGGCGGCGTCCGGGCCTCGGCGCGCGCTCTGTCGATTCCGAGCCGCGAGGGTTAGGGGATTAGACCCGGGGCGGCAAGCATGGGGCGGGCCAGCAGCCCTGCCGGGGTGACGTCGCACCGACGATGCGGCAGACTTTGCGTCTCAGGAGCCGCCCTCCTCTCTAGCCGGAGCCCGTCGTGACCGACCGCCACCTGATCTACTTCGCCGATCCCATGTGTTCCTGGTGCTACGGCTTCTGGCCGGTGATCAGCGCGGTGCGCGCGGCCTTTGGCGACACCCTGCCCGTACGGCTGGTGATGGGGGGCTTGCGTCCCGGGACCACGGAAGCGATGACCGAGGACGCCAAGGCCAAGCTGAGAGGGCATTGGGCCGAAGTGGCGAACGCGTCGGGCCAGACCTTCAGCGAGACGGCGATGGGCGGCGAAGGCTTTGTCTATGACACCGATCCGGCGGCGCGGGCCGTGGTGGTGATCCGCCGGGAACGACCTGACCTCGCCCTCGACTATCTGGGCGCTCTGCAGCAGGCCTTCTATGGCGAAGGGCGAGATATCACGCAGGAAACTGTGCTGTGCGAGGTGCTGGGCGAGGTCGTGCCGGGCGCAGACCTGGAGGCTTTCCGGACCAACTGGCGTAGCGAAGACGCCGAGAACGAGACCTGGGCCGACTACGCCATCTCGCAGAAGTCAGGGGTCACGGGATTTCCGACCCTGGTGGGCGGGCCCGATGAGACAGGGCGCTACGGGGTGGTGACCCGCGGCTTCAGCCGGGCGGAACAGGTTCTGCCCCTGCTGGTCGACTGGATCGGCCGTCCGGTCCACTAAACCCGCAAACCGGGTTCCACTTTTACCAAACGCGCTCTAGGCGTCGGCGACCGGGCCACAGTGAAGATAGCCGCGCTCCACCATGCGCCGCATGGCTTCATAGACTTCAGTCAACTCCTCGAAGGTGGCGCGCAACTGGGCCAGTCGACTGGTCTGTTCCGGAGTCACCAGATGTGATCGCCCGGCCAGGGCCAGGCTTTCGGCCACCCAGGCCGCGCGCGCATGCGCGGCCGCCAAGGCCAGGCGCTGAAACTTGCCCACGTCCACAGGGCCGAGCATCTGGGCGACCACCTCCCGATTGGAAGCGAAGGCCGTGTAGTCGATCTGCTCCAGCAGTCCCCGCAGACGGCGATGGGCGGCGGGGTCACTCTCGTCCTGGGGCTCAAAGTGGTCCGATGCCGCCCGACGGTAGGCCGAACTTCTGACGGAAGACATTTCTTCCTCCTTGGCGGAGCAAAGGGGACTCCGAGCCGCCATGCATATCTGAGTTCGATTAATGGATGTTTGCCGGCCAGATTGGCCTCTCAGGCTTGCCCTGGCCCGGGAAGTGGCGTACTAGCCCGCCTCTTCACGGATGGCGGTCTCTAGCCGGAACGCGAACAGGTCGGGGCTCGCTCGACCGCCGCGCCAGAGATCCATCGTGGCCGACGGACTTCCGCCGCCGACCCCGCCGCCCTCCACAACGGAAGAGGACACATGGCGCTTTACGAACACGTGGTCATTTCGCGGCAGGATATCTCGCCGCAACAGGCCGAAGCCCTCAATGACCAGCTCAAGTCGATGATCGAGGAAAGCGGCGGCGCCGTAGCCAAGATCGAGTACTGGGGCCTTCGCAACCTCACCTACCGCATCAAGAAGAACCGCAAGGGTCACTACTCCCTGCTGGCCATCGATGCGAAGCCCGAGGCCGTCAAGGAGATGGAGCGCCAGCTCTCCCTCAATGAAGACGTCCTGCGCTACATGACCGTCCGCGTCGAGGAACTCGACCTGGAGCTGTCGCCGGTGCTGGCCCGCCGTGACCGTGAGCGCGAGCCGCGCCGCGAAGACGGCCCCCGTCGTGATGGCGAAGGTCGCCGTGACGCCGAACCGCGCCGTGACGACGCTTAAGGGGAGGATCAAAAGCCATGACTGACACCAATGACACCGCCGGCGCGCCGGCAGCCGCCGCCGCCGCCCCGCGTCGCCCCTTCTTCCGTCGCCGCAAGGTTTGCCCGTTTTCGGGCGCCGGCGCGCCGAAGATCGACTACAAGGACGTGAAGCTGCTGCAGCGTTACGTCTCCGAGCGTGGCAAGATCGTGCCGTCGCGGATCACGGCCGTCTCGGCCAAGAAGCAGCGTGAACTGGCCCGTGCGATCAAACGCGCCCGCTTCCTCGCCCTTCTTCCCTATGTCGTGAAGTGAGGGACCAGAAGCTATGAAGGTCATCCTGCTTGAACGTGTCGAAGGCCGTGGCGGCCTCGGCGAAATCGTAACCGTCAAGGACGGCTACGCCCGCAACTTCCTCCTGCCGCGCCGCAAGGCCCTTCGCGCCACCACGGCGAACATGAAGGTCTTTGAGGCCCAACGCGCCAATATCGAAGCCCGTAACGCCGAGGCTCGCGCCGACGCCGCCCAGTCTGGCGAGGGCCTCGATGGAACGACCTACATCCTGATCCGTCAGGCTGGCGAGAGCGGCCAGCTCTACGGTTCGGTCTCTGGCCGCGACGTCGCTGACGTCGTGAACGCCGCAGGCGGTAAGGTCGAGCGCGCGATGGTCGTGCTGGACAAGCCGATCAAGACCCTGGGCATGCACGCGGTGAAGGTCCGTCTGCACGCCGAGGTGATCGTGACGGTCAACCTCAACATCGCCCGCAGCCAGGACGAAGCCGATCGTCAGGCCCGCGGCGAGAACATTATCAACTCGCAGTTTGAGGAAGACCGCGCTGCAGCCGATGAGGCCGCCGCCGATCTCCTCGAAGGCGGCGCGGGCTCGATCGAAGGCGACTACGTCGAGTCCTGATCGAAGCCTCGTCTGGCGATCAAGATCAGCGGTCCGGAGCCCAGGCTCCGGGCCGCTTTTTCTTTGGCTGAAAGATGGCGAGCGGTTGTTGTAAATATGTCATTCTTTCGGCACGCAAGACACACTAGCTATCCCCCAAGGGCCACCAAGGGACCTGGGGCCGGCCAAGCCGGACCCCAACAAGGGGATTTACATGCAGTATCGTACGCTTCTTCTCGCAGCCGCCTCGGCGACCAGCCTGATGTCCACCGCCGCCCTGGCCCAGACCGCGCCGAACGCCGCGCCGTCGGCCGCCGAAGTCCAGGAAATCGTCGTCACCGGGACCCGCACCACCGGCCGCAGCCGGCTGGACACCCTGGCCCCTGTGGACGTCGTCACCAGCCAGAGCCTGCAGCAGCGTGGCGTCACCGAACTGGCGGCCGCCCTGTCGACCACCGTGCCGTCCATCAGCTTCCCACGCCCTTCCAACACCGATGGCACCGACGCGGTCCGCCCGGCGACCCTGCGTGGTCAGGGGCCTGACCAGACCCTGGTCCTGGTCAATGGCACGCGCCGCCATGTGAGCGCCCTCCTCAACACCAATGGTTCGGTGGGCCGCGGTTCGGCCGCCGTCGACCTGAACGCCATCCCCTCCACCGCCCTGGAGCGGATCGAAGTCCTGCGTGACGGCGCCGCGGCCCAGTACGGCTCCGACGCTATCGCTGGCGTGGTCAACCTGCGCCTGCGCGAAGCGGCCTCCGGCGGCGGCCTGTCCCTGACCTACGGCCAATACGAGACCGAGTTCGACGGCTTCTATGGCCGCGACGGCAATATCTCCGATGGCGCCACCACGACCGTCTCCGGCTGGCAGGGCCTGCCCCTGGGCGCGGACGGCTTCCTCACCCTGTCGGCGGAGTATCGCGACCGGGAGAACACCAACCGCAGCGATATTGACCGCCGCGTGACCCCCAACCGCATCACCTCGCGGTTCGGCGACGCCGACGTGGAGGACGTCTCCTTCTACGCCAACGCTGGCAAGCCCCTGGGCGATGTCTGGGAAGCCTATGGCTGGTTCGGCGTGCAGGAGCGCGACGCCGCCAGCGCTGCGACCTATCGCACCCCGACTGACGCCAACCAGAACGTGCCGGCGGTCTATCCAAACGGCTATCTGCCCAAGCTCGCCACCGACACCAGCGATCTGAGCGGGGCCCTCGGGCTGCGCGGTGAGATCGCCGGCTTCAACGCCGATTTCAACGTCGTTTACGGCAAGAACGACATCAATTTCGGCGTTCGCGACACCATCAACCCGTCCTATGGCGCGGCCTCGCAGACCTCTTTTGACGCCGGTGGCCTAGAATACAGCCAGACGGTCTTCTCCGCCGACTTCAGCCGCGGCGTGGATGTGGGCCTGGCCGGTCCGCTGAACGTGGCCTTCGGCCTGCAGGCGCGCACCGAGACCTTCGAGATCAATCAGGGCGAGCCGACCTCGTACAACCGTGGTCCGATCACCACTGTCTCGTTCGGTTCGCGGGGCTTCACCGGCTTCACGCCCAGCAACGAGGTGGACGTCGATCGTGACGCCATCGGGATCTATCTCGACCTTGAAGGCCAGGTGACGGACAAATTTTCGGCTTCGGGCGCGGTCCGCTATGAGGACTATTCGGACTTCGGCTCCAACACCTCGGGCAAGGTCTCGGCGCGCTATGACTTCACCCCGGCCTTCGCGCTTCGCGGGGCTGTGTCGTCGGGCTTCCGGGCGCCGAGCCTGCAGCAGCAGTACTATACGGCCACCTCGATCCTCTACATCAACGGCGTGCCATTCGAGACCGGGACCTATCCCTCGGTGAGCCCCATCGGCGTGGCGCTCGGCGGCCAAGCGCTCGATCCTGAAACCTCGCGCAACTATGCCCTGGGCCTGGTCTATCGCCGCGGCGCCTTCGAGTTGACTGTCGACGCCTACCGCATCGAGGTCGAGGACCGCATCGTCCTGAGCGAAACCTTCCAGGGTTCGGCCACCGCCGCGCCCGGAACCAACGCCCGGGTCATCGCCGACCTGCTGGCCCCCTTCGGCGCCACGGCCGCGCGCTTCTTCATCAACGGCGTGGACACCGAAACCACCGGCGTCGATGTGGTCGCCCGCTACCGGATCGTCGATCCCCAGGCCGGCACGTTCGACCTGACCGCGGCTGGCAACATCAATGAGTTCGAAGTCACCAAGACCCCGACCTCCAGCACTTCGATCCTGCCGACCCAGACCGCCCTGTTCGGTCGCCAGGCCGTCCTGCGGTTTGAGGAAGGCGCGCCGAAACAGAAGCTGACCCTGCAGGGCGACTGGAACCGCGAAGCCTGGGGCGCGACCCTGCGCAGCACCTTCTACGGTTCGGCCCTTTCGCCCGGCACGCTGGCCAATGGCAGCGCCGACAGCGAGACCGGCGTGCGTGGCGTGGTGGACCTGGAGGCCCGTCGGACCTTCCCCATGGGCGTCACCGTGGCGCTGGGGGCTGATAACCTGTTCGACGTCTATCCGCGTCAGATCCCGCCGACCCTGAACACCACGGGCGCCGCGCCGTTCTCGTCGTTCTCGCCCTTCGGCTTCAACGGCCGCTTCCTCTATGGTCGGGTCAGCATCCGCTGGTAGCCCTGGTCTACTGAAGTGATGTTGAGGGGGCGGGCGCAGGTCCGCCCCCTTTTCATTTCCAGCCCTGGGGGCCAACCTTTCCACAGGCGCCGTCTTTCCTGTGCACCGGGCCAGATCCCCAGGGGTCGCGGCCGCTTCGTTAAGCTATCAGACACACATGGCCATTGTTCCCGCCCTCGACCTGCGCATGCCGCAGGACGACGAAACCCACATTTCACACGCCCCAGCCAATATCGAGGCCGAGCAGGCGCTGTTGGGCGCCCTGCTCTACGACAACGCGGTTTTTGAGCGGCTGGGGGACAACCTGCAGGCGCGACACTTTTTCGAGCCCTTCCATGGCCGTCTGTACGGCGTCATTGAGATCTCCATCCGCAAGGGCCAGCTGGCCGAGCCCATCCTGATCGCCGAGCAATTCGCCCGCGACCCCGCTTTTGAGGAACTGGGCGGTCTTCGCTACCTGGCCAATCTGGTGGACCGGGCGCCGCCCTCCACCCATGCGCCGGACTATGCCCGGGCCGTCTATGACCTGGCCCTGCGCCGGGACCTGATCCGGATCGGCCAGGAGATCGCCACCGGCGCTCAGACCACCGACGGCGAGACCTCCGCCCGCGATCAGATCGAGTCCGCCGAGCAGCAGCTTTACGCCCTGGCCGAGACCGGCTCCGTGAGCCAGGGGTTCATTCCCTTCGCCGACGCCCTGCATGGGGCGGTCGCCATGGCGGCGGAGGCCCACGCGCGCGATGGCGGTCTGGCGGGTCTGTCCACGGGCCTGATCGACCTTGACCAGAAGATCGGCGGCCTGCACCCGTCCGACCTGGTGATCCTTGCGGCGCGCCCCTCCATGGGCAAGACGTCGCTGGCCTGTAACATCGCCTTCGACGTGGCGCGCAACTATGCCTGGGAGCCCCGTCCCGATGGCACCCGCAAGACCGTCAGCGGCGGCGTCGTCGCCTTCTTCTCCCTGGAAATGTCGGCTGAGCAGCTGGCCATGCGCCTGCTGGCCGAGGCTTCCGGCGTCTCCGGCGACCGACTCCGCAAGGGCGAGATCGACGCCATGGAGTTCGGGCGCGTGCGGGACGCGGCTCTGGAGATCCAGGAAGCGCCCCTGTTTATTGACGCCACCGGCGGCCTCAGTCTCGCCAAGCTCACCGCCCGGGCGCGGCGCCTGAAGCGGACCTCGGGTCTCGACCTTGTCATGGTCGACTATCTCCAACTGGTGACGGTGGGCTCCGGCTCCAGCGACAACCGCGTGCAGGAGGTCAGCGCCATCACCCAGGGGCTCAAGGCCCTGGCCAAGGAGCTGTCGGTCCCAGTCATCGCCCTGTCGCAGCTCTCGCGCCAGGTGGAGAACCGCGAGGACAAGCGGCCGCAACTTTCAGACCTGCGAGAGTCCGGCTCGATCGAGCAGGACGCCGACATGGTCATGTTCATCTACCGCGAGAGCTACTACCTCAGCCGCACCGAGCCCCGGGAGGGCACTGAGGAGCACTTCAAGTGGCAGGAGCAGATGGATCAGGTCCGCGGCCTGGCGGAAATCGTCATCGGCAAGCAGCGGCACGGCCCCATCGGCACGGTGAAGCTGTCCTTCCATGAAGACCTGACCAAGTTCGGCAACCTCGCCCGGGACGGCCGCTACGATCCCCACTGACGCGCCCGGGCTTGCGCCCCGGTCCTCAGCGGTTCAAGGGGAGCAGATGGCCCCCTCCCCCCGCGCCAGGCTGAGCATCGACCTCGACGCCCTGGCCCACAATTACCACGCGATCGCCGCCGAGGCGGCCGGCGCGGAGACCGCTCCGGTGGTCAAGGCCGACGGCTATGGCCTGGGCGCAGCGCCGATCGCGCGACGCCTGTGGACCGAGGGCGCCCGGACCTTCTTCGTCGCCCGCCTTGAGGAGGGCGAGGCCCTGCGCGCGGCCTTGAGCCCTCGCGCAGCGCGCATCCTTGTGCTGGACGGGTTCACCGCGGGCAGCGGCCCACGCATGGCGGCGGCGGGCCTGACCCCGGTGCTGAACAGTCTTGACCAGGTGGCCGCAGCGAGCCGCTTCGCCATCGCAGCCGCCGTGTCCCAACCCTGCGCCCTTCAGGTGGACACCGGCATGAACCGGCAGGGTCTCGGTCTGGCGCAGGCCAGCGCCCTGGCCCAGTCCGACCGGCTGACGGGCCTGGAGATCGAGCTGGTGATGAGCCATCTCGGCTCAGGCGCGGTCCCCGAGCATGAGCGCAACCGACACCAGCTGGCCGCCTTCGCCAGAGTGCGCGCCCTCTTCCCGCGGGCGAAAGCCAGTCTCGCCGCTTCGGCCGGCGCCTTTCTGGGGCCAGACTACAGGTTCGACCTTGTCCGCCCGGGCATCAGCCTGTTCGGGGGCGGGCCACAGGAGCAGCCCGATTCGCGGTTGCGGGCCGTCGCGCGGCTGGAGGCCCCGATCCTGGACATTCGTCACGTGGCGGCCGGGGAGCTGATCGGCTATGGCGCAACCATCTCGGCCGAGAGGGCGACCCGCGTCGCCCTGGTGGGCGCGGGCTACGCCGACGGGGTCATCCGCGCCACGCGGCGCGGGGGCACGGCCTGGGCGGCGGGGGCGCTGCGCCGGCTCTACATCGTCGACATGGACCTGACTGTCGTCGATCTCGGTGAAGCCGAGATGCAGCCCGGCGACATGGTGGAGCTCCTGGGACCTCACGCCCTGCTCGACGATCAGGCCAGGGCGGCGGGCAGCATCGCCCACGAATGCCTGGTCCGCCTGTCCTCGCGAGCCGAGCGCATCTATCTCGGCGCTGACGCCAAGCCACCGGCGTGAGGCGGCCCAAACCCGCCCCGGGGGCGTTAGACTGCAACCTCAGCGAATCAGGAGTCCCGCTTGGCCAGAGACGGCGCGGTCTATGTCTGCCAGTCCTGCGGCGGCGTGCACGGTAAGTGGGCCGGCCAGTGCCCGGCCTGCGGGGCGTGGAACACCATGGTCGAGGAGGCCCAGTCCCGGCCCCCCGGCGCCCTGGCGCCAGCCAAGGCCGGACGGGGTCAGCGCGGTCTGGTGTTCGAAACCCTGTCGGCCGAAACCCCCGCGCCCCCGCGCATCCTCACGGGGGTGGCGGAGTTCGACCGGGTCTGCGGCGGCGGCGTCGTGCCCGGCTCGGCGCTTCTGGTCGGCGGCGACCCGGGGGTGGGCAAGTCCACCCTGCTGATGCAGGTGGTCGGGCAGGCGGCCCTGCGCGGCGCCCGCTGCGCCTATATTTCCGGCGAAGAAGCGGTCGAACAGGTCCGCGCCCGGGCTCACCGGATGGGCCTGGCCCAGGCGCCGGTTCAGCTCGCCGCCGAGACCTCCCTGCGGATCATCCTCGATGGGCTGAAGCGGGACGCCTTCGACCTGGTGGTGATCGATTCCATCCAGACCATGTGGAGCGACGCCCATGAGGCGGCTCCAGGTTCGGTGACCCAGGTGCGGGCCGCGGCCGGCGAACTGGTCCGCATCGCCAAGAAGCGCGGCGTGGCCGTGATCCTGGTCGGCCATGTCACCAAGGAAGGCGCCATTGCAGGGCCCCGGGTGATTGAACACATGGTCGACGCGGTCCTCACCTTCGAGGGCGAACGGGGCTACCCGTTCCGGATCCTGCGGGGGGTCAAGAACCGGTTCGGGGCCACCGACGAGATCGGCGTCTTCGAGATGGCCGACGCCGGGCTCATAGAGGTGCTGAACCCCTCAGCTCTTTTCCTGAACACCGCCGGCGAACGGGCGGCTGGGGCGGCTGTCTTCGCCGGAATCGAGGGGTCCAGACCCGTCCTGGTGGAAATCCAGGCCCTGGTGGCGCCCAGCGCCTATGGCACGCCGCGGCGGGCTGTCGTGGGCTGGGACTCCGGACGACTGGCCATGGTCCTGGCGGTCCTGGAAGCCCGCTGCGGTCTTGGGTTTGGCGACCGGGACGTCTATCTCAACGTCGCGGGCGGCTTGCGGGTCACCGAGCCCGCGGCGGATCTGGCCGCGGCTGCGGCCCTGGCGTCCTCGGCCCTCGACGTCGCCCTGCCACAGGACTGCGTCGTGTTCGGCGAGATCAGCCTGGCCGGCGACATCCGGCAGGTCAGCCGGATGGACGGCCGCCTGAAAGAGGCCGCCAAGCTCGGCTTCGGACAGGCCCTGGCGCCGGTCGAGGCTGAGGGGGGGGCAGGGATGAAGGTCAACCCGGTGGCGAGGTTGGCCGACGCCATATCGCGGATCGGCGAACAGGACTGGAAAGGGCGCTCTTGACGCTGTTTGACATCATCGCACTCGGGCTGCTGGCGATCTCAGGCGGCGTGGGCTTCTTTCGGGGTGCGGTCCGGGAGATGGCCACCGTACTCGCCCTGCTTGTGGCGGGCGCCGCGGCGCTATGGGGACTGCGCTTCTCCGGCCCCTTGCTGCGCGGGATCGTCGAGCCTGCCTGGGCGGCCAATGTCGCGGCGATCCTGGTGGTGTTTGTTGTAATCTATGTGGTCTTGCGGTTGATCGGTGGCCGGATGGCTGACCGGGTTCAGGCCACCGATGTGCTGGGCTTCCTCGATCGCCTCATCGGCGCAGGGTTCGGGCTGGTTCGCTCTCTGGTAGTGCTCGGCGCCTTCAACCTGGCCTTCCAGGCCGCGACGCCGCCTGAGCGCATGCCGCAATGGATTGCCAGTGCGGCGCTTTATCCCTTGACCGAGACCGCCGGCGAGGTGCTGAAAGCCTTCGCGCCTAAGGGAATGGACGTGGCTGATCGGCTACGCCCGGCGATCACGGGCGCAGTTCGAGACGGCGCAGGTGATCCGCCTTCGGAAGAAGGCTATGACGAGCGCGCGCGCGACGACATCGATGATCTGGTGGAGAAATCCCGATGAGCCCCGCTTCTGCGACCTGGTCCCCCCCGGTCCGAGACCCGGATGACGACAGTCTGAGGTTGGAGTGCGGAGTCTTCGGGGTCTATGGGGCGGCCCAGGCCGCCGGCCTCACGGCGCTCGGGCTGCACGCGCTCCAGCACAGGGGACAGGAAGCTTGCGGCATCGCCAGCTTTGACGGCCAACGCTTCCATACCGAACGCCATATGGGCCGCGTCGGCGAGGCCTTCGGAGACGCCGACCTCGCGCAGCGCCTGCCCGGCGGGGCCGCCATCGGCCACACCCGCTACTCCACCGCCGGCGGCAGCTTCATCCGCAACGTCCAGCCCATGTTCGCCGATCTGGAAAGCGGCGGCATCGCCCTCGCCCACAACGGCAACCTCACCAACTTTCTCACCCTGCGCCAGCATCTGGTGGCCGAGGGCGCCATCTTCCAGTCGACCTCCGACTCCGAGGTGATCCTGCATCTGGTCGCCAGGTCGCGCAAAGGCCGGATGACCGATCGTTTCATCGACGCCCTGTCGATGATCGAGGGCGGCTACGCCCTGGTGGCGCTGACAAACAAAAAGCTTATCGGGGTGCGCGACCCCCTGGGCATCCGCCCCCTGGTCCTGGGCAAGCTGGACAATACCTATGTCCTGGCGTCGGAGACCTGCGCCCTGGACATGATCGGCGCCCGCTTCATCCGTGACATCGAGCACGGCGAGATGGTGGTGATCGACCAAAGTGGCGTTGAGAGTCTGCGCCCCTTCCCCGCCGCCCGCGCCCGGCCCTGCATCTTCGAATATGTCTATTTCGCCCGCCCCGACTCCGTGGTGAACGGCCGCTCGGTCTATGAGGTGCGCAAGCGGATGGGCCGGCGCCTGGCTCAGGAGAGCGCGCCACCCTGCGACGTGGTGGTGCCCGTGCCAGACTCCGGCGTGCCCTGCGCGCTGGGCTACGCCCAGGAGACCGGCGTGCCCTACGAGATGGGGATCATGCGCAACCACTATGTGGGGCGCACCTTCATCCAGCCGACCCAGGGCGCCCGAGAGTTGGGGGTGCGCATGAAGCTCTCTCCCAACCGTGCGGTTCTCGCGGGCAAGCGGGTGATGCTGATCGATGACTCCATCGTGCGGGGCACAAACTCTCTGCGGGTGGTGCGCATGGTGCGTGAGGCTGGCGCCAAGGAGGTCCACCTTCGCTCCGGTTCGCCGCCGATCATGTGGCCCGATTTTTACGGCATCGACATGCCCGAGCGGCAGCAGCTGCTGGCGGCCAACAAGAGCCTTGAAGAGATGGCCCGGATCCTCGAGGTCGACAGCCTGGGCTTCCTGTCAGTGGATGGCCTCTATTGGGCCATGGAGTCCGAGCCCCGGGACCCTGCGGCGCCTCAGTTCACCGACCACTATTTCACGGGCGACTACCCGACCCGCTTGCTTGACCGGGAGATCGCCGAAGGTCGCAACGCGGCGGATGAACGACAACTGACCTTCCTGGTCGACGCGTGATCGGCGCCATACGCGGCGCGCTCGCGCGATTCCGGATAGATCCCTACATCCTGGCCATCCTGGCGACCGTGGTCTTCGCCTCTCTGGTTCCCGCCCGCGGACAGGCCGCCGATGTCGTGAATGTTGCGACCAAGATCGGCGTGGCCCTGGTCTTCTTCCTGCACGGCGCCAAGCTGTCGCCCCAGGCCGTCGTGGCCGGCATCGCCCACTGGCGTCTCCATCTTGTGGTGCTCCTGACCACCTTCGCCCTGTTTCCTCTGGCGGGTCTGACCTTCTCCACCCTGCCCAGCTGGATCGTGCCCGCAGCCCTGGCGCCAGGGCTGATCTATCTGGGGTGCCTGCCCTCGACCATTCAGTCGGCCGTCGGGTTCACCGCAATTGCGCGCGGCAATGTCGCCGCCGCCGTCTGCGGCGCGTCAGCCTCAAACATCCTGGGCGTGCTGATCACGCCGCTGCTGGTGGGCCTCCTGCTCAGCGCCGAGGGCGGCGGTCTCTCGTGGGGCGCCCTGGAGGCGATCCTGCTGCAACTTCTGGTCCCGTTTATCGCCGGCCAGCTCATGCGTCGCTGGATCGCAGGCTTCATCCAGCGTCACGCCAAACAGGCCGGTCTGGTCGACCGCGGCTCGATCCTGCTGGTCGTCTACAACGCCTTTTCCGGGGCTGTGGCGGTGGGGATCTGGAGCCAGGTGTCCATGACTGATCTGCTGCGCCTGTCGCTGATCTGTCTGGTTCTGCTCGTCGCCTCCATGGGCTGGACGGTCTGGATCAGCCGGCGGCTGAAATTCTCCGTCGAAGACGAGGCGACCATCCTGTTTGGCGGCTCCAACAAGAGCTTGGCGGCAGGGGCGCCCATGGCCGCCGTCCTGTTTCCCGCCGCCACCGTGGGCTTCGTTCTCCTGCCGATCATGCTCTATCACCAGTTCCAGCTCATGGCCTGTGCGGCCATTGCTGGGCACTACGCCAAACGGGCCGAGCGCCCCTCAGAAGCCAGCTAGACAAAGACCATGACGGAAGCCTCCTCAACGCCCCTGGCGGGCCGTATCGCCCTGGTCACCGGGGCCAGCCGCGGCATTGGTCGCGAATGCGCCATCGCCCTGGCCAGGGCCGGCGCCCATGTCATCGCGGTCGCCCGCACCCAAGGCGGCCTGGAGGTGCTGGACGACAAGATTCGCGCCGTGTCGGGCCGCCCCGCGACCCTGGTCCCCCTGGACCTCGCCCAGGGCGATGGCGTCGACCAATTGGGGCTGGCCATCCACGAGAGACACGGCCAGCTGGATATCCTGGTCCACGCCGCCGCCATCCTGGGGGGGCTGAGCCCTGTGTCACACATTGATCCGCCGGCCTGGGACAAGGCTGTGGCGGTCAATCTGACGGCCACCTATCGCCTGCTGCGCAGCACTGAGCGACTGCTGAAAGCCGCCCCGGCCGGACGGGCCCTGATCTTCACCAGCGGCCGCGTGGCCCGTCCCAAGGCCTTCTGGGGGGCCTATGGCGCCACCAAGGCCGCCACCGACCATCTGGTGCGCACCTGGGCCGACGAGCTTGAGAACACCAGCGTGCGCGCCGCCCTGATCGATCCGGGCGCCATGCGCACCAAGATGCGCGCCGAGGCGATGCCCGGCGAGGATCCGGACACCCTGCCCGATCCCGCTGAGATCGGGCCGATGATCGTCGAGCTGGCGAGCGCCGAGCTTGGTCCGCCCGATACGCCGATCAGCTTCGCCGCGTGGAAGGCCGCGCAGGCGTCTTCCGCCCACTGACCGGTCGAGCGCGGGTGGGCCTGGCCTTGGCGCCGCCGAAGCCAGACGACTTGGCCGCACGCGCCGGCTTGCCCGTCTTGAGCGTCTTTCCGGCCTTGGCGCCCGCGGGCTTCTTCGATCCCGGCTTGGCGGAGGAGGACTTCATCTTTCGCGGCGCGGTGCGTGAGGGCCCCGGCGAACGGGACTCGCCCTCGGCATAGGGGTTCGCCCCGGACCTCACGGTCAGTCGCACCGGCACGCCGGGCAGGTCGAAGCTCTCGCGGATCGAGTGGATCAGATAGCGGCGGTAGCTATCGGGCAAGGTGCTGGCCCGGCTGGCGAACAACACAAAGGTCGGGGGACGGGCCTTGGTCTGGGTGATGTATTTCGGGCGAACACGACGGCCATTGACCGCCGGCGGCGGGTGGCGTTGCACCGCCATGGCCAGCCAGTCGTTCAGGTCGCGGGTCTTGACCTTGGTCGACCAGTCGTCATGGGCCTTGAACACAGCCGGCATCAGGCGGTCGAGGTTGCGGCCGGTTTCCGCCGAAAGGGCGATCATCGGCGCTCCGCGGACCTGGGGCAGCTTGCGGGAAACCTCCTCCTCCAGTTCCTTCAGACGGATCTGCGGATCTTCCACCAGGTCCCACTTGGCCAGGACGAAGACCAGGGCGCGACCTTCCCGCTCCACCAGATCGGCGATCTGCAGATCCTGGATCTCCAGGGGATGGGTGGCGTCCATGACCAGAAGCACCACCTCGGCGAAGGTGATGGCCCGGATCGTGTCCTGCGTCGACAGGCGTTCCAGCTTCTCCTGAACCTTGGCCTTGCGGCGAAGCCCCGCTGTGTCCACCAGCCGGATCGCCCGGTCATCCCAGGTCCAGTCGACGGGAATAGAGTCGCGGGTGATCCCGGCTTCCGGTCCGGTCAGCAGCCGGTCCTCGCCGATCAGCCGGTTGACGAGGGTGGACTTGCCCGCGTTGGGGCGACCGACAATGGCCAGCTGAACGGGTTTGATCCCGCCCTCATCCTCATCCTCTCCGGCCTCGGGAAACAGACGAACCACCTCGGCATAGAGGTCAGCCATGCCTTCACCATGCTCGGCCGACACCGGAACCGGTTCGCCAAATCCCAGGCGGAAGGCGTCCATGGTCCCGGCGTCGCCCTGGCGGCCCTCGGCCTTATTGGCCAGGAGTACGACGGGCTTGCTGGACTTGCGCAGCAGTTCGCCAAAGACCTCATCCATCGGGGCGACCCCCTCACGGGAATCCATCACGAACAGGATCAGATCGGCTTCATCGATGGCGAGCTCGGTCTGCTGGCGCATCCGCGCCTCCAGGCTCTCGTCAGTGACGTCCTCGAAGCCGGCGGTGTCGATCAGCTCCAGATCGACATCCCCCAGGCGACCAGAGGCGAACTTGCGGTCGCGGGTCACCCCGGGCAGGTCGTCGACAATGGCGAGCTTTCGCCCGGCAAGCCGGTTGAATAGGGTCGACTTGCCGACGTTCGGACGGCCGACGATGGCGATTTTGAGTGGCATAGGCGCCCCCTGGCGCGCTGGAACAGAAGCTGGTCTCCATAGACCAGATTTCGCTCAAGATGGTGCGAATCCACGCTCCAGGCGCGGCAGAAAGACGCTTAGACGCCCCTACGGGCTGCGCCGACGGCCCTGGAGGCCTAGCGCAGGGCGATCAATTGAGCGGAATCGGTGGCGACATAGACCATGCCGTCCACCGCGATCGGTTCCAGGAGAACCGGCGAGCCCAGGTTGAGCTTGCGTTCCACAGCGCCCGTCTTGGGGTTCAGCACAGCCATTTCGCCGGTGGTCGAGGCCACGATCAGCTTGTTGGAAGCCAACAGGGGACCCGTCCAAATCGGCTTGGCCCCAGGCCGGGCGCCGATGCCAAAGACTCCGCCCACCTTCTTGGGCTCCACGCCCTCATTGAGGTCGCGGATCCAGTAGACCTGCCCGCTCTCGCGGGAGATGCACATCACCTCTCCAGCCTTGGACACCACATAGACGACGTCGCCTGCGGGCCAGGGCGTGGAGGTCGCCGTGACCGGCAGGGTCCAACGCGGCGCGCCGGTGCGGAGGTCCACGGCGGCGAAGGCGCCCGCATGGCTGACCGCATAGACGTCCCCGCGATAGATCACCGGCCGCCCTGAAATGTCGCGAATTTCCGACAAGGCGTTGGTGCGGCTACCCCGGGATAGGCCCTCGTTCCACAGGTCATTGCCGTTGCCCGCGCGCAGGGCGACCAGTTCGCCGGAGCTGAACGCGGCGATCACGGTGTCGCCAGAGACAGCCGGACTGGAGGACCCGAGGATGCGCGCAGGCTCGCTCAGAGCCTGGTATGTCCAGCTGGGCGCCCCGGTTGCTGTCTCAAAGGTCAGCAGGGTGTTGTCGATGGTCACGGCCATGACCCGGCCCGCGGTCACTGTCGGGGCCGAGCGGATCGGCTGCTCGGTCGTCCGCCGCCACTCCTCGGCTCCGGTCGCCGCGTCGAGGCGAGCGACAAAGCGGTAGCCCGAGGCGACGTAGAGCTTGCCATCTGCATAGGCCAGACCGCCACCAAAACCCTCTCGTTCGGCGCGGCGAGGGGGCTCAAGGTCGACGCTCCAGACCGTCTGGCCCGTCTTAAGTTCAATGGCGGAGACCTTGGCCGATCCATCCATCACATAGATACGGCCGTCCGCCGCCACGGGGGGGGCGGTCACATGATGGCCACGCCCCGATCCCTCGCCGAAGTTGCGGCGCCAGGCGATATCGAAGTTGACCGGCGCCTCAATGTGCTCCGGCGCCTGCTCGCCCACGCCACCCGGCAGGGGCCAGGCTGTGCGGGCATAGGGAGTCGGCAGGAAGAAGTCGGCGCCGCGAAGCGTTTCGGAGGGCTCGATCGTACCGTCAAAGGCGATGACCGAAATCCGCTCGCCGCCGCTCGCAATCTCCTGCGGGCCGTCGTCCTGGTCGAAGGGATTGAGGCGGTTGATCGTCGAGCAGCCGGACATCGCAACGGCGCTGACCAGCAGAACGGCGACCATCGAAGGGCGGGAGAGGATCATTGCGCGGTCGAACCTTGCTGCAGCGGAGCCTCGGCAGAGGCCGCATCGTCGGAAGCGGGCGGGGGAAGCGCGAGCGAGGCCTTAACCGCGTCAGGCAGGGCCTTGGCCGTCCCGGAGTCAATCATGGCCCGAGCGGCCTGGGCGCGCTGCCGGGCCATTTCAGAAACCCCGGGCATGAGGGCGAGCACGCCAAAATCCGCACGGGCCTCATCCATTTCGCCCCCCATCAGCTTGGCGAAGGCCAGAGCCTCGAGGGCCAGCGCGCGATAGGGACGCCCGTCCTCGGTCAACGGCTCAAGCCTTGTCTTCAATTCCGACAGCGGGGCGGTATCGAGCACCGCGAAGGCGGATTTGAGGCGGGCGGCGTCACCCAGTATCGGGTCCGGGGCCTTGGCGGCGGCCTCATCGAACAGCTTTACGGCGGCATCAACGTCGCCGTCGTTCACCTTGAGCCCGGCCTGCTGCATCAGGGCCAGGGCGGCGTAACCGTCCGGTCCATTCTCGGCGACCTCGGCGAAGCGTTGCTCGGCCTTGTTCATGTCGCCGGCGCCAAAGGCCTCAACGCCTTCGGCATAGGCCTGGGACGCATCGCCCATGGCTCGGCTCTGCCAGGCGTTCCAGCCCCAGAGCCCCAAGCCCAGCGCCAGGATCAAGGCGAGCCCGCCCAACACCCAAGGCAGGGCGCGCAGGGCGAGCGTCTTGTAGCGGTCGGTGCGAAGTTGCTCCTCGACCTCTTCAAAAACGTCAGTCACGAATTGGAATCCCTGCGCTCAGGCGACAAAATCAGAGGCGGCGAACCTATAGTGCAAGCGGGCGCGCCGCAACGCCGCCTGACTGTCCGGTCGTAGGCCCATTGGTGAGAGGCTAGCCCGCCTTGGGAAAGTAAATCTCCGCCGGCCCGGGGAAACGCCGGGCCTGAACGTCGGCGGCATAGGCCTGGACCGCACCGAGGATCTCGCTGCGCAGGTCGGCATAGCGACGCACGAACTTGGGCGTCCAGTCGAACAGGCCGAGCATGTCGTCGGTGACCAGAATCTGCCCGTCGCAGCCGGCTGAGGCCCCGATCCCGATGGTGGGCACATCGACGGCCCGGGTGATTTCCTGGGCCAGCCCCTCGGCCACCCCTTCGATCACCAGCGCGAAGGCCCCCGCCGCCGCGGTGGCGCGGGCCTCGTCCAGAATCTTGGCGCGCTCCGCCTCGCCGCGCCCCTTGGCGCGAAACCCGCCGTCCACCAGCACGGCTTGGGGGCGCAGGCCCACATGGCCCATGACCGGCACCCCACGTTTCACCAGATAGTCGATCGTGTCGGCCACCGTGGGACCAGACTCCACCTTCACCGCCTGGGCGCCGGTTTCCTTCATCAGGCGCGCCGCATTGGCATAGGCCTGCTCAGCCGAGCCCTCATAGGAGCCAAAGGGCATGTCGACGACCACCATGGCCCGGCGGGAGCCGCGCATGACGGCCTGACCATGCAGGATCATCATCTCCAGGGTGACACCCACGGTGTTGGGCAGACCGTGGATCACCATGCCGACGGAGTCCCCGACCAGCAGCAGGTCACAGGCCTCGTCCAGCAGTTCGGCCATGGGCGCGGTATAGGCGGTAAGACAGACGATCGGCGTCTTGCCCTTCCGTCCGGTGATGTCGGGCGCTGCTAGGCGTCGCACCGTCTCCTGGCGTTGAGCGGACAGGGTCAGAACTCCTCAATAATGCGGGTCAGGACGAGACCCATGGCGACGACAGCCAACCCAGCCACCAGCCAGATGGCCTCGATCCCCGCCGGGCCATTTAGCAACCACTCGGCCTGGGGGGCGATCTGACGGACGCCGCTGGTCAGGACCTGTACGGATTCGCTCGAGGCGGCCTCGGCGCGGGAAAACAGGTTGAACATAATCAGCTGACTGGCGCCGATCACGCCGCCCACAAGGCCCGCAGCGCCAATCAGAACCCGGCGCGCCGCCCAGCCGCGGTCCAAACGTCTTTGAACGCGTTCGGCGAAGGCTTCGGCGTCGGAGGACTCCGGCGCGCGGGCGAACAGCCGCTCAAGCGTGCGTTCGACCTCCATCTCAGCCATTGCCACGCCGTCCCTCCATTGTATCGCCGTCGGGCGCCAGCCGGGCCCTGAGCTTATCCAGACCACGTTTGACATGCGATTTGACCGTTCCAAGCGGCAGGTTCAAGGCCTCCGCCGCCTCGGCGTGTGACAGCCCCGCCCCATAGCAGAGACTGACGCACAGCCGCTCAGCCTCTCCGAGGCCCTTGAGCGCCTCGTCCAGGTCCATCCGTCGGCCTGGATCCTCAGGCGGGGATTCATCCAGGAGATCTGCCGCCTCAAGCCGGGACCTGTATTTCTTATCTTTCTGAATCCGGCGCACGCAGGCCCGCGCGGCGATCTTCTTGACCCAGCCGCCAAAGGTCCCCTCGCCCCGGAATTCGGCGATGGATTCGAAAGCCGAGATGAAGGCGTCCTGCGCCAGATCATCGGTTTCGGTCGCGCTGATCCCCATTCGTCGCAGCAGCGCCCTGACTGCGGACCCGTGCCGTCGCACAAGTTCGCCAAAGGCCTGGCGGTCGCCGGACGCGGCCAGGCTGGCCAGTTCGACGTCGTGCAGACTTGAGAGTCGGTGTCGTTCGGCCCGCGACATGGCTGTGCCCCGCCGCGCGCGATCAGGACCTGTCCCGGCCGATGAAGGACATCAGGATGAAAGCCAGCCCGATGAAGCCTGGAAAGGCGGAGATGCCGAGGAAGATATAGGTTGCGTCGGGCTCCTCGAACCCCAGCGCATAGCCGAAGGCGGCCAGGCCGACGGCCACCCCGACCCAGATGATGCCCGTCCGCAGATCACGCGCCGGCGAGGCCTTGGGCTTGATCTTCACGTCATGGGTGAGCGCCTGGATCAGCTCCGGCGGCAATTGCTGCCCCTGCTCGTAGGCGGCCTGGATCGTCTTGTGGAGCGCGGCGCGTTCCTTGGCCTTGAGGTAACGGGGCACGACAACGATGGCGACAATCGCGCTGAACACGATCGCGGTTGTGAAGACGCTCGAGATAATGCCGGCGATGGCGACGTCCATGGGAGATTTCCTATCTAGGCGCGGTCGGGCGCTTCTGACCCGTTCACACCATAAGAGGCGCGCGCCGTCCCCGACAGATGCAAGCGCCACCATGAAATCTTGGTCATGATTGGGCGTCCAACCTCCAGCCAGTAAGCCTTCGCCAGCGCGCAGCACCCTGCGCGTTCTGAACGGTGACGCACTGGCGGCGCATAAAAAACCATCATCGCAGTCTCGGGGGGGCGATTCCCCACCCCCGCATCAACCGCAGCGTTTACAGCGCCGGTTTTCTATGTCGTGCTCCAGATTACTGATGGTTATCGAAGCAAATATCCCATTTTGGTTGGAATCTCTGCGCGCTAATCCGCAACACAAGCAGGGGTTCATTCCGATGTGGCGGAATTCGACGACCAGTTGAAGGCTCTATTGAGGGGCGGCGCCGGCGCTGAGCCCGGCTTACAGGCCGCCGTGAAAACACTTGGGGGACGACCATATGGCAGCTAGCCGCACCAGATCCTTGACCGCCATCCTGCTCGCGACCGCGCTCTACCTGCCGGGGCAGGCGGCGCAGGCGGCGGCTCCGCCGGAGATGAAGGCGGCGGCGTCTGAGGGGGTCAAGAGCCGGGCCAAGCTGGCCCAGGAGATGGTCGATTCGATCTACAGCTTCGCTGAGCCAGGCTTCCAGGAATTCCGCACCTCGGAGTACGTGACCAAGATTCTCGAGGAGAACGGCTTCAAGATCGAGCGCGGCGTCGCCGGTATCCCCACCGCCTGGACGGCGACCTGGGGCTCGGGCGGACCGAAGATCGGCCTCGGCAGCGATATCGACGCCCTGCTGGCCCTGTCTCAGGTGCCAGGCTCACCAGAACTGAAGCCGCAGGTCCCGGGCGCTCCTGGCCATGGGGAAGGACACAACTCCGGCATGCCGATGATGGTGGTCGCCGCCCTGGCCGCCAAGGACATCATGCAGGCCAACAACCTGCCCGGCACCCTGATGATCTGGCCGGGCGTCGCCGAGGAACTGCTGGCGACCAAGGCCTTCTATGTGCGCGAAGGCCTCTTCGACGACGTCGACGTCAACATCTTCAGCCATGTCAGCCGCGACTTCTCCACCGGATGGGGTCCGGCCGGCAATAACGGCATGGTGTCGGTAGAGTACACCTTCCACGGCAAGACCTCCCACGCCGCCGGCGCGCCTTGGGCCGGGCGCAGCGCCCTGGACGGCGTCGAGCTGATGAACACCGCCTGGAACATGCGGCGCGAGCATCTGCCGGTCACCCAGCGCTCGCACTATGTGATCACCAATGGCGGCGGCCAGCCCAACATCGTGCCGGGCGAAGCCAGCGTCTGGTATTATTTCCGCGAGCAGAATTTCGAGACCATCCGCGGCCTCTATGAGATCGGCAACCGGATCTCCGAGGCCGCCGCCATGGCCACAGACACCCGGGTAGAGCGGCGGGTCCTGGGCTATGCGGCCCCCAACTATGGCAACAAGCCCCTGGCCGAGGCGGCCTACGCCAACATCAAGACCGTCGGCATGCCGCAATGGAGCGCAGCCGACCAGGCCTTCGCCCGGGCCACCCAGGACGCCAATCACCTGAAAGTGGAGCCCCTGGCCACGGAGGTCGCCGAACTGTCGACGCCGGATTCCCGAGGCATCTCCATGGGCGGGGGATCGGATGACATCGGCGACATCATGTGGACCGTGCCGACCATCACGATCCGCTATCCGTCCAACATCCCCAACACTATTGGCCACCATGTGACCGCCGCCATCGGCATGGCCACCCCGATCGCCCACAAGGGCGTGGTCGTCGGCGCAGAGGCCCTGGCCATGACCATCCTGGACCTGGTGACCACGCCGAGCCTGGTCGCCGAGGCCAAAGACTACTTCCAGAATGTCCAGCTTAAGGACCAAAAGTACGACCCCGTACTGGCGGACACTGACAAGCCGGCCATCCACCTGAACGAAGACATCATGGCTCGCATGCGACCCAAGATGGAGCCGCTCTACTACGACCCCAGCAAGTACAATAGCTACCTTGAACAACTTGGGATCGCCTACCCCAATCCTCCGGCGAAGAAGTAATCCCAAGGCGGCGTCCCGCGTTATCCCCTTGGCGCGGGACGCCGAGACTACCGGCCCAGGATCTGAATGCTCAGACGAGCTGGCCGCCTAGCGGCCCTCGGTGCGGTCCTGGAAGACGATGGGCGGAGTCGAGCGCCGCGCCACCTCCCGGATGACGAAGCTACTGCGGATCCGGGACACATGGGGGAGCATCGAGAGCTCCCGCCGATAGACCCGATCATAGTCCTCGAAAGACTCCACATTCAGCATGATTAGGAAATCGGTATCTCCGGAAACAAAGCCGCAATAGGATACCGAAGGACACTTCACCACCTCACGCTCGAATTCATTCAGCGCCCGTTCGGCCTGAGAACTCAGCTCAATGGCAACGAACACAACGATACCGAACCCCAACATCGGCATGTTCAGGTCGGCTGAATAGCTCAGCACCGCCCCGCGTTCCTCAAGGATTTTTCGGCGGCGCGCCACCGCTGTGCTGGAGAGGTTGATCTTCTCCCCGAGCCAGACATCAGACGCCCGTCCGTCGACCGACAGCTCCCTTAGGATTTGGAAGTCGATAGCGTCCAAGCCATCGTGTTCGAATTTCGACATGTAATTCCTGTTTCACTGCGCAATTCGAGAGCAGAAAGACGATTTACGCACAATTGGGCCATCTAACCAGACGGACGAGCAGCAATTCAAACTATTCTGTCCTTGCTGAGTTGGCGACCAGCGGTTGCAGCAGGGTGGCGCAACTAAGGTCGTTAGCAACTGACGCATTGGAACAAATATAACCGGGGGTAGTCTCCATGTGTGTCCGATTGAATGATTTATCCTGGCCTAACCGACCCTTGAGGTCGAGTCTGGCCGGCGGCGGTCCCGCCTGGCGCGGCAGTCCCTGACGCGCTCTGACCCACGCTGGCGAGAATAGTCAGCCAGGGGCCACCACGACGGCCCGGCGCATCCAGGATCGCCTCCCCGATCCCTCGCGTCGCCGAAGCCTCGCTCCGAACATCGCTGCAAGGGGCCTCTTCAGCCCCAGGTCAACGCGCGCCTCTGGAGGGCGCGTGTGATGGCTCCTCACGCCTCAGGCGTCGCGAGCCCTTCAAGAAAAGTCGAGAACCGCCATGATCTATCCGTCTCCATCGCTCGCATCATCCTCTCATCGACTCCGCCGCTATGCCCTGGCCACCGCCAGCGCCGCAGCCCTGATGGCCCAGGCCGCTCCCGCCCTGGCCCAGACGGCCGCCGGCGCCGAACTTGATGAAGTGGTCGTCACCGGCTCGCGCATCGTGCGCGACGGCTATGACGCCCCAACCCCTGTGAACGTCCTGGGATCGGCCGAGATCCTCGCCGAGGCGCCGGCCAACATCGCCGACTTCGTCAACACCCTTCCCTCGGTGGCGGGCTCTGTAACCGCCTCCAGTTCGTCGGGCTCACTGAGCAACGGTCAAGCCGGCATCAGCGCCCTCAATCTGCGCGCGCTCGGCACGGGTCGGACCCTCGTCCTGTTTGACGGCCAACGCTCCGTGGTTTCGGCCGCCACGGGCCAGGTCGACACCAACACCTTCCCGCAGTCGCTGATCGCGCGGGTCGAGGTGGTGACTGGCGGCGCCTCGTCAGCCTATGGCTCGGACGCGGTCGGCGGGGTTGTGAACTTCATCCTCGACAAGGGCTATACGGGCCTGAAAATGACCGCCGAGTACGGCGAGACCACCTATGGCGACGGGGAGAACTGGAAGTACAACTTCACCGCCGGGTCCCCTTTCGCGGACGGCAAGGGTCATGTCCTGCTCAGCGCCGAAACGGTCAGCCAGACCGGGATCCACGGGGTCAGCCGCGACTGGAACAAGACCGGCCACTTCGCCATCCGCAATCCCAACACCGCGGCCGGCCAGCCCTTCTACGTGGTCGCCGACAATGTCGGCATCTCGTCCTACACGCCGGGCGGTCTGATCACGGCAGGCCCCCTGCGCGGAACCTATTTTGGCGTCAATGGCACGGTCAACCAACTGGCCTACGGGCAGGTGTCCGGACAATGGATGGTCGGCGGGGACTGGAAATACACCTCCAGCCTGAACGGCACCAATTCCCTGCTGCCCGACGAGGACCGCGACAGCTTTTTCGGCCGCGTCAGCTATGAGGTCGCCCCGAACATCAATGTCTTCGCCCAGGCCTCCTACGCCCGCTACGAGGGCCTGAGCTACTACATCCAGCCGACCAACACCGGCGTTACGATCCGCTCGGACAACGCCTTCCTGCCCGCCTCGGTGCGCACCCAGATGGCGACCCTGGGCCTGACCTCTTTCGTCATGGGGTCGGGCAACGCCGACCTGCCCTGGTCGGGCAGCAACAATATCCGCGAGACCTCCCGCTATGTGGTCGGCGCCGATGGCGATTTCAGCCTGCTGGGCCGCGACTTTGGCTGGGACGCCTACTACCAGCACGGCGTCACCAAGACCCGCGAGGAGCTGACGCCCACCTGGAACAATGCCCGGCTGGCCCTGGCCACCGATGCGGTGGTCCACCCGACCACAGGCCAGATCGTCTGCCGCTCCACCCTTACGAGCCCGTCCAACGGGTGCGTGCCGCTGAACCGGCTCGGCGTCGGCGTCGCCAGCCAGGCGGCCATCGACTATGTGCTCGGCCAGCCCCTCCGCACCCAGGAGTTCGTCCAGGATGTCGCGGCGGTGAACTTCACCACCGACTTCACCGGCTGGGCCGGCCCCATCGACATCGCCTTTGGCGCCGAGTGGCGGAACGAGAGCCTGGAGGGCGAGGTCGACGCCGCCTCTGAGTCTGGCTGGAAGTACGGCAACTACAAGGTCACCACCGGCGAGTACGACGTGGTCGAGGGCTATATCGAGACCCTGGTCCCGATCATCGAAGGGCTCGATTTCAACGGCGCGGCCCGTTACACGCGCTACAGCACTTCTGGCGGCGTCACGACCTGGAAGGCTGGCCTCACCTATTCGCCTATCCCGGACATCACCCTGCGCGCCACGGCGTCGCGGGACATCCGCGCGGCGAACATGAGCGAACTGTTCGACGCCGGCACGGCCCGCAGCAACGCTGTCTCGATCAACGGTGTCGCGACCGCCTTCGTGCAGAACCTGCAGGGCAATGTCGACGTCCAGCCGGAGGTGGCCGATGGGCTCGGCCTGGGTGTCGTTTTCCAGCCAAGCTTCCTGCCGGGGTTCGCGGCCTCCATCGACTACTACGAGATCAAGGTCGAGGGAGTGATCGACTTCGTCAACGCCCAGCAATCCGCCGACTTCTGTTTGCTCAATAATGTTCAGCGCTACTGTAACAATCTCCGCTATCAGAACGGGCAGCTGGCCTTCATCGACCTGTTCTACGAAAACCTGAACAGCCTGAGCGCCAAGGGCCTGGACATCGAAGCCTCCTACCGGACCTCGCTCGACGCCTTCATCCCCAGCGCGGCCGGCGACCTTACCCTGCGGGCCATGGCCACCCACTATATGGAGAACGTCACGGACAATGGCGTCACCGCCATCGACCTGGCCGGCTCCAATGTTGGCTCCACCCCCGACTGGTCCTACCGGGTTACGGCCGCCTACAGCCTTGACCCGATCAGCCTCAATTTCACCGCGCGCGGGGTCAGCGACGGGGTGATCAGCAACGCCTACACCGAATGCACGAGCGCCTGCCCGACCCTTGCGCCGCCCTACTACACCATCAACGACAACAACATCGAAGGCGCCCTCTACTTCGACGCCTCGGCCACCTACGCCTTTGATCTCGGGGCCAGCGGCGCCAGCGGCGAGGCCTATATCTCGATCAAGAACCTGTTCAATAACGACCCGCCCCTGACCGCCAACCCGGCCGCCCTTGGGGCGGAGAACACGGTCGGCTATCTGCAGACCAATCGCAGCCTCTATGACACCCTGGGCCGGACCTTCCGGGTCGGCCTGCGCCTGGCCTTCTAAAGCCCAGCGACCGCAAGGCGGAGCGACAGCAGCGGCGCGTCGGTCGAGAGACTGACGCGCCGTTCCTCTTTTTCCGGGACGCGCGGCGGGGCGTGGCTGTAACCAGGACAGGCGGGTCGACGAAGACCTGAAGTGGTCGGCCAAGCTCGTCGGTCGCCGCGCCGAAGGTCCGCCCCCGAGGAATATATGACCCAATTGAAGCGCTACCTGCCCCTGCTGGTCCTCGCGATCGGCTTGGTCCTGGTGTTCACCAGTGACCTGGGGCGGTTTCTGAATCTGCAGGCCCTTCAGACGCACGAGGCGGCGCTGCGAGGCCTTGTCGCCGACAACCTGCCCCTGGCGCTGCTCGCCTTTATCGGCGTCTACGCGCTGTCTACCGCGCTCAGCGTCCCGGGCGCGGTGATCCTCACCCTGGCGGGAGGCTACCTGTTCGGCATCTGGGTGGGGGGCGCAGCCACCGTAGTCGGGGCGACGATCGGCGCCATCGCCGTCTTCTATGCGGTCCGCACCTCCCTAGGCGCGGTTCTGCGACAACGGGCAGAGGCCTCGAACGGCCGGCTCAAGGCGATCATCGACGGGGTCGCCGCCGGCGCCTTCGGCTACATTCTGACCCTGCGCCTCATTCCGCTGGCGCCCTTCTGGCTGGTCAATGTGGCCGCCGCCCTGGCCCACGCCCCCCTGGCGCCCTATGCGCTCGCGACCTTCATTGGGATCATGCCGGCGACCTTCATCTACAGCGGCATCGGCGCCGGGATCGGCGATCTGCTGGCCCGCGACGAGGCGCCCGACCTGGGGGTCATCTTCCAGCCCAATATCCTCGGCCCCCTGGTGGCGCTGGGCCTGCTGTCCCTGGGGGTGACCCTCTATCAGCGCCACCGCGCCAAGTCCGGAGACGCCCTGTGAGCGCCAAGACCATCAAGGCCGATCTGGCCGTCATTGGCGCAGGCTCCGGCGGCCTGTCGGTCGCCGCCGGCGCCGCCCAGCTCGGGCTGAAGGTCGTCCTGTTTGAAAAGGGCGAGATGGGCGGTGACTGCCTCAACTATGGCTGCGTCCCCTCCAAGGCCCTGATCGCCGCGGCCGCCGCGGCGCACGAGGCGCGGCACGCTGCAAGGCTCGGGGTGCATACCTCCGGCGTGTCGGTGGATTTCAGTCAGGTCATGGCCCACGTGCGCGCCGCCATCGCCACCATAGCCCCCCATGACAGCCAGGAGCGGTTCGAAGGTCTCGGCGTGACCGTGGTCCGAGAGCCCGCCCGCTTCCTCGACGCCCGCACCGTCGGCAGCGCGAGCCTGAGCGTCCGGGCGCGAAAGATCATCATCGCCACCGGATCGAGCGCAGCGATCCCGCCCATCCCGGGGCTCGACGCCGTGCCCTTCCTCACCAATGAGACGGTCTTCGAGCTCACAGAGGCGCCATCGCGGCTGATCGTCCTCGGAGGCGGTCCCATCGGGGTTGAGCTGGGCCAGGCCTTCCGACGCCTCGGCAGCGAGGTGGTGATCGTCGAAGCCGACCAGATCCTCGGTCGCGAAGATCCAGCGGCGGCGGCGATCATAGTGGAGCAGCTGCGCGCCGACGGGGTGGAACTGATGGCCGGCCGTAAGGCGGTGCGGGTCGAGGCCGGACCGACGCTGATTGTCGAGGATGAGGCCGGCGAAACGCGAATCTCCGGCTCCCACCTGCTGGTGGCCGTGGGCCGCAAACCCGCCCTGGACGCGCTCAATCTGGCGGCGGCGGGGATCGAACGTGACCGCAATGGCGTGGTCACCGACAGGTCGCTGCGCAGCAGCAACCGACGGGTCTACGCCGTGGGGGACGCCGCCGGACGCGGCCAATTCACCCACCTGGCCGGGGCCCATGCGGGTCTGGTGGTGCGTCGGGCCATCTTCGGCCTGCCGGTGAACGCCGATAGCCTGGCCAACCCACGGGTGACCTATGCCGACCCTGAACTCGCCGCCGTCGGGCTCAGCGAGGCTGAGGCCCGCAAGGTCCATGGGGACGACATCCGCGTGGAGACCTTCGACTTCGCAGGCAATGACCGCGCCATCGCCGAGGGGGACACTCGCGGCATGGGCAAGCTGGTCACAACGGCCAAGGGCAAGGTGCTCGGCGTCACCCTGGTGGGTCGCCACGCGGGCGATCACATCGCGCTCTGGGCCCTGGTTCTGTCAGCCAGCCTGAAGCTCAGCCAAGTGACCGGCATGATCGCGCCCTATCCGACCCGCGGCGAGATCAGCAAGCGACTGGCCGGGCAGTGGTACACGCCCGCACTCTTCTCCCCCCGAACACGCAAGGTGGTTTCGATCCTCAAGCGGCTAGCCTGAGGCCTCGGGCGCGGGCGACGAATCCCAGGTCGAGACGGCGCTTCACCCAGAGCGCGCCACGACTCCGCCACCAGAGTTTGTCCCGGAGGGCGAGCCCGGTCTCGTCGCCGAGATCCATGATCGATAGCCATCGGCCTTGGGGGCGATAGGGGCGCAGCGGCCCGGCCTGGGCCCTGGCGATCAGGTTGGCCAGCAGGATCGGCGCGGCTCGCACCCCGAACACGCCAACCGGCGGGCGCGGCGCCTTGGCGATCACCGCGCAGTCGCCGGCCGCGAAGACCGCCGGGTGATCGAGAGCCTGGAGTTCTGGGTTGAGCAGCAGGCGTCCCGCCGCATCCATCGCCAACCCCAGGCCCCCTGTCAGGGAAGGCGCGGTGAGGCCTCCGGCGAGGACCAGCATCTCGCACTCCAGGTCCCGGCCATCGGCCAGACGGCAATGGCCATCCCCGCGCCCTGTGACCTCGCCCTGAAGGATCACGATGCCCCGGCCCCGCAGCCGCGGCAGCAGGTCAGCGACCGCAGCCCGAGGCGCCCAGGTCGCAGGATGGGGCGAGACAAGGGTGAGCCTCGCAACCTGCCCATGGCGCTCGCAAAGCCCCGCGATGGCCGCAGAGACCTCAAAACCCGTTTGGCCGCCCCCCGCCACCACGACGTGGGGGGAACGCCGCTCGCGCAGCAACACCGCCTCGAGCTGTTTCCGCAGATCAAACAGTCGGGTCAGCGGCTTGACCGGCCATACCCCCGGCGCGGCGGCCAGGTTGAGCGGGTCACGCACCACTGAGCCGATATTGAAGGAGATCAAGTCGAAGGCCTGATCTTCCCCCTCGGCCGTGCGCGTGACCTGGGCGGCCAGATCGACGGCGACGATGTTCGTCGGCAGATGCCTCACACCCTGCTGCGCCGCCAGGGCCGCGACATCGATCATGGCGGCGGACTCAGGCAGGGCGCCGGAGAGAACGCCTGTGGCCAGACCCGAATAGTGAAACGCCGCCGGCGCGATCAGCGTCACGTCCAGGTCCGCCGCGCGCAGGGATGCGGCATGGGCCAGCAGATGCAGGTGGGCATGGCCAGCCCCCGCCAGGACCAGCCTCATGGTCTACTGCGCCATCCGCAAGGCCTCAGTCGGCCGCCAGCCGCGAAGACAGCGCCGTCATGTAAGCCTCAATCCGCGCGGCGTTGGCGCCCAAGTCGCCAAGACCAACGCGCGAGGTGGACCGCATGTCGATCATGCTGGAACCCTCAGAACCAGCGGCGCGGACCCGCACGGCGACGTCATCCTTGAACCCGAACCAGAAGGTCTCGGCCGTGGCCTCGATCTGTCCGGTCGTGGCGTCGGCCGAAACCACGGTCCAACCCTGGGCGCGCACCTCGGCTTCCGCCGCAGCGAAAGCCTCGGCAGGCGCGACGTCCGTGGCGAGGGACTTCAGCGCGGGATAGGCCGCCTGTCCGACCTGCCCCAGGGACTTGCCCGCCAGAGGCGCAAAACGTGGCCCCTGATAGGCTGGCAGGCTGGTGAGAGGCGCTGCGACATCGGCGACTGGATTGGCCGCCTCGGCGTCCCGCAGGGTCATCAAAGCCGGGGAATAGATGGGGGGATCCTCGATATTGGTCGTGACGTCGTGGATCGGCGGGATGTCCGCGGACTGGGCGCGCACATAGGCGAGATAGCCAAAGCCTGCGGCGGGGATCAGCAGGGCGACCAGCGCCGCGCGCCAGCCCGTTCGCGGGGCGCGGGCCAGGGTCGCCACCAGGGCGACAAGGGCGACAACCAGAGCGGCGATCAGCAGGCGCGGGCCCCACTGGATGATCAGCACCCCCAGCCCAACGCGCCAGGACCAAAGGTCAAACTTCACCCCCAGGGCGGCGCCCATGAACCAGAACGGGAGCAATAGCGACAGAACCAGGGCGAAACGGGCGATCAGCAGCCGCATGGCGTCAACCTTCTGCGAAATTCAGCAAGCGTGACCGTTTCACGATCCAGCCGGTCAGGATAGGGGGCAGAGCTTGAAACCAATCGGCGCCGGTGGCCGAATAGGCTTAGGAAGGCGGCTCGCGTCCCTGGGGCCCCCGCCGGCTGCCGCCTGCGCAAGGATACGATGACCCAGACCGCCCTGTCTCCGTTCGCCACCCACCGCGGGCCCGCCACTCCAGGACGCTTCTCCGATCCCTTGATCACGGCGGACGGCTCAGCGCGGGCGCGGGTCGAGTTGAAGGCGCTGGAGACCCTCTGGTTCAATACTGGCAGCCTTTGCAATATCGCCTGCCTGAACTGCTATATCGAAAGCTCTCCGACCAATGACGCCCTGGTCTATCTGACGGCGGCCGACTGCGCGGCCTATCTCGCCCAAATCGCTGAAGGCGATCTTCCCACCCGGGAGATCGGCTTCACCGGCGGCGAGCCGTTCATGAACCCCGACATTCTGACCATGCTCGACCTGGCGCTGGCCGGCGGACATCGGGTGCTGGTCCTGACCAACGCCATGCGGCCGATGATGCGCTGGGGCGACCGACTTGGGCGGCTGATCAATGACCATGGGGACCAGCTGACCTTTCGCGTCAGCCTCGATCACCACACACAAGCCGCCCATGACGCCGAGCGGGGCGAGGGAGCCTGGGACAAGGCTTGGGCGGGCCTGGACTGGCTTGGTGGCGAGGGCGCCAGGATCGCCATCGCCGGACGGCGTATGGCCGAGGAGTCAGAAGTGCAGGCGCGGATGGCCTTCGCCCAGTTGTTTGAAACCAGAAGCCTTGCGGTGGACGCCATAAATCCCGGCGCCCTGGTGCTGTTTCCCGAAATGGAGCCAGGCGCAGATGTGCCTGAGATCACAGAGGCTTGCTGGGGCATTCTCAACCGGTCGCCAACTGAGATGATGTGCGCCACCAGCCGCATGGTGGTGCGCCGACGTGGCGCCGCTGGGCCGGTCGTCGTGGCCTGTACGCTGACCCCCTATGATCCTCAGTTCGAGCTGGCGGCGACCCTGGAAGGCGCGGCGACCGCCGTCAGCCTCAATCACCCCTTCTGCGCGCAGTTCTGCGTGCTGGGCGGGGCCAGTTGCAGCGCTTAGCGGCCCAGGTCGCCCCGCGGCTGTCGGTCATTATTCCCACCTTGAACGCCGCAGATGGCCTGGCCACAACCCTGGCGGCCCTGCCGTCGGATGCCGAGGTGATCGTGGTTGATGGGGGCTCATCCGACGCCACCCTCCAGGTGGCCGCAGCCGCCGGGGCGCAGGTGCTGCGCGCGCCCGCCGGGCGAGGCGGCCAGCTGGCGGCGGGCGTGGTTCAGGCCCGGGCCCCGTGGATGCTGTTCCTGCATGCCGACACTCGATTGGACGCCAAGGCCTGGGCGGCTCTCGAGGCCTTTGTCGCAGATGGCGCCAACCAGGACACCGCGGCGGCCTTTGGCTTTCGCCTCGACACCAGGGCCTGGCAGGCGCGGCTGCTGGAGCTGGGCGTTCGCCTGCGCGTGGCGCTGTTGGCCCTGCCCTATGGAGACCAGGGCATGCTGATCCACCGTCAGCTCTATGAGCGTGTCGGAGGCTATCGCCCCCTGCCCCTGATGGAGGATGTGGATCTGGTCCAAAGGCTCGGCCGCAGGCGCCTCCGTATTCTGCCCGGCGTCGCCCTGACCTCGGCGGTCCGTTGGCGCAGACGCGGCTGGATGCGCCAGAGCCTGCTCAACCTGCACTGCCTGGCCCTCTACCTGACCGGCGCCCCGCCGGCGCGTATCGCCCAGATCTATGGCCGCTGACCGCAGGCGTCGCCACCTGGTGATCTTCGCTCGCCACCCTCGATTCGGCGTGGGCAAGCGGCGCCTGGCGGCCGATGTCGGCGACCTGGCCGCCCTCCGGTTTGGCCGGTACGCCCTGTCACGCCTTTGGCGAGAACTCGGCGCGGATCCCCGCTGGACCCTGTGGGTCGCCACCTCACCCGACCGGCCAAACGACTGGGTAAGGACAGGACGGGCCTGCCCACAGGGGCGCGGAGATCTGGGGGCCAGGCTCAAGCATGTGGTGCGCCGATTGCCGCCGGGGCCCGTCGTGATCATCGGCGCCGATACCCCGGGGGTCAGCCGAACCGACGTAGCGGCCGCCTTCGCCGCCCTGGGCTCCAGGCCCGCGGTTCTCGGTCCCGCCCTCGACGGGGGCTACTGGCTGATCGGCCTTCGCCGGCGCCCCCGGGAGCCCCTACCCTTTGACGGCGTCCGCTGGTCCACCGCCGACACCTTGGCCGACACGGTCCGCGCCCTAGGCGACGTACAGATCGCCCAGCTCAAGGTTCGCGAGGATGTCGATGATGGCGAGGCCCTGCGCCGGGCGCTCACCCGGCGGCGGCTGGGCTGAACTTGCGGGGACAGATTGCGGCGAGTTTTTCGGCGAGCTCAGGATCCCACCGCGCCGGGTCGGTGATCACCGCATAGTCGAGGCCGGTATCAATCGGCGAGGGCGCGCGGGTCTGTGGCAAGGCCCTGGCGAGGTGGGCGATCATGCTGCGCGCGGTGTCGGCGTTGCTCTGCAGCACCTCCAGCACATTGGACACTTCCACATGGGCGGTGGCTTCGCGCCAGCAGTCGTAGTCGGTGACCATGCAGACATTGGCATAGGGCAGCTCCGCTTCCCGGGCCAGTCGGGCCTCTGGCATGGCGGTCATGCCAATCACCGAGCATCCCCACGAGCGATAAAGGTGGCTTTCGGCCCTGGTGGAGAACTGGGGGCCTTCCATGGCCAGATAGGTGCCGCCCTCGACCGTCGGCGCTCCGGCCGCCCGGGCCGCGTCCGCCGCCGCAGCGGAGAGGCGCGGGCAGACTGGATCAGCCATGGAGACATGGGCCACAAGGCCTTCGCCGAAGAAGGAGGCCGGCCGCGAGACCGTGCGGTCGATATACTGATCCACAAGGACGAAGGTCCCCGGCGGCAGCTCTTCGCGAAGTGAGCCCACCGCCGATACCGACAGGATGTCGGTGCACCCGGCCCGCTTCAGGACATCGATATTGGCCCGGGCGTTGAGCGCGCCTGGCGAAATCCTGTGCCCCCGACCATGCCGCGGCAGAAAGACCAGCCGGACATCGTCGAGTTCGCCCGTGACCAGCTCATCGGACGGCGCCCCCCAGGGGGACTCGATCGACAGGGTGCTGCGGTTACGCAGACCGTCCAGCTCATAGAGACCAGAGCCCCCGATGATCCCCAAGGTCCACTGTTTCATTCGCCCCCGCGCGCACCGCTCCTGAACCCCTGGCCTAGCCAAGCCCGCCCGCCTTGTCGACCACCGGGCCTGACGACGCTCGGGATATGAAGGTGACGACGATTTTTCGGAACGCTCTGCGCCCAAGCTTGTTTTGCAAGATCAAGCTCGGTTCAGACTAAACGGGGGGTGCGTCTCGCATGACCGGACCAGACGCCCTTGGGCTCTCATACTGCGGGCCAGCGCCACAACCGCTTGAGGTCTGGGCAAGCTGGAATCTTGACCCCGTCCTTCTCGCCGCCTTCGCGCTTGCGACCAGCCTCTTTATGTGGCGCGCAAGGGCGACGCCCCACCAGAAAGGCGCGTTTTTCGGGGCCCAGGGCGTACTGCTCGTGGCCTTCGTCTCCCCTCTGTGCGCCCTGAGCGTGGCGCTGTTTTCCGCCCGCATCGGCCATCACATGCTGATGGTGGCGGTGGCCGCGCCGCTGCTGGCCTACGCCCTGCCCCGGGCCGTGCCTGGCCGCTGGCTGACCGCAGCGGGCCTCCTGCACATGGTCATCCTGTGGATGTGGCACGCGCCCCCGGCCTACGGCTGGGCGGTGACCGGGGTCGCCAGCTACTGGCTCATGGAGATCACCCTGCTGGCCAGCGCTACAGTCTTCTGGAGCGCAGCACTCGCCCGCCGTGCCGAGGCGCCGGCGGTGATCCTGGCCCTCATCCTCACCATGGCGCAGATGGGACTTCTGGCGGCGCTGATCACCTTCGCCCAGCAGCCCCTGTTTTCCGCCCATTTCGCGACAACCCAGGCCTTCGGGCTGACCCCGTTGGAAGACCAGCAACTGGCAGGACTGATCATGTGGGCGCCGGGCGCCCTGCCCTACTTCGCGGCGGTCATCTGGCTGGCCGTGCGCTGGCTCAAGGGTCTTGAGAATGACGAGGCGATGGCGTGGCGTGGCTGAAATTCCTGCATATCGCCGCCCTGCTGATCTGGTGCGCCGGCTTGGTTTATCTCCCGGGCCTGCTCCTGGCCCACAGGAACATGACCAACCGGGAGGATTTCATCCGGATCCGCAACGCCAGTCGGTTCAGCTACAACGCCATCACCTCGCCCGCGGCCTTCGTCGCCATTGGGGCCGGGACGGCTCTGCTGCTGCTGGCGCCGGGCGTTCTGCAGGGCTGGATGTTCGTCAAGCTGGCCCTGGTGGGGGCCCTGGTCATGGCCCATGTACAGTACGGCTTCGTCCTGTCGGCTCTGTCAGAGCTTGGCTCCAAGCCGCCGCGCCTTCGGCTGCTGGCCGTCTGGATCCTGGTCTTCGTGGCGATGACGGCCATCCTCTGGCTGGTGCTGGAAAAGCCCTTCCTGGGATCGAGCCGGCTGCCGGCCTGGCTGCTGGAGCCCGGCGGCCTTCAGTCCTTGCTGCCTTCGACGCCGATCTGATGCTCGAACACCAGCTTGCCCCCATGCCAGCCGGCCAGGCCGACGAAGATCAGGCCCAGGACCGACAGGAACAGGCCCCAGGGCAGGACCGCGGTCTCGCGGTCAAAGAGCCGCAGTCCCCAATTGGCGCCGATAATGCTCAGCAGCATCATCGCGGCGACCGCATGGCTCCAGGGCTCGGCGCTGCGCCGGATGCCCCGGACCAGAAGCAGCTCGGCCGTACCGCTGGCCGCAGCCGCCACCCCCATGGCGAAGCCCCAGCCGCTGGTCCACAGACCCACCCGGGCGAAGAAGGGGTCGGCGCTCCACCAGTAAAAGAGGTCTGCCCCCAGGGTGGCGCACACCAGGGCGATCGGGAAGGTCACCAGCATCACGTGAACCGGATGGCCCGCGACCTGGATGCTCGAGGCGACATTGCCCGAATGAGGATCCTCAGACCGATCCTGCGCGAGGGGGGGATGCTCTTGCGTCTGCGACATGGGAGCCCAACGCGGCTGAGCCTTAATAGCTCCGCCGTAGCCGCCGGCCTTTTGCTCAGCGGTTGCGATACGCCGCTCTCGACCCTGGCCCCGGCGGGAGAGGCGGCCAGCACGATTGCGACCCTGTGGTGGGTGATGCTGACCGCAGCGGTTCTGATCTTTGTCGGCGTGGTCGGCGCCGCCCTCCTCCCCCTGATGACCCGGCGGCTCAAAGCCCCCTCAACCCGGGCCATGCTCATCGGGGGCGGTCTGGCCTTTCCCGGTGTCGTGCTCGTGGCGTTGCTGATCGCGGCCCTGGTCATTGGTGACCGGCTGAGCCCGCGCGGAGAGCCCGACGTGCTGCGCATTGAGGCCGAAGCCCACCAGTGGGGTTGGACATTCCGCTATCCCGACGCGCCGGGCCAGGCCGCCACAGCCGGCGTGATGCACGTGCCCGTGGGCCGTCCCTTTGAGGTGTATGTGACCAGCCGCGATGTGATCCACAGCTTCTGGGCCCCCAGGCTAGGCGGCAAGATCGACGCCATCCCCGGCCAGGTGAACGTCATCCGCCTGCAGGCTGACGCGCCGGGCGCCTATCGCGGCCAGTGCGCCGAATTCTGTGGCCGCGGTCACGCCATGATGGATTTCGTCCTCCAGGCCCACAGCGCCGATGACTATCGCGCCTGGCAGTCCAGGCAAGGGGCCGGCCAATGACGGATCAAACGCACAGCCCCGCCACACCGCTGTCGACCATCGGCCGCCACAAGGCGCTGGAGCGCCTGTGGGCGACGCCGCCGGGCTGGGGGGCCCTGTCGGCGGTGAACCACTCCACCATCGGACTCCGGTTCATCATCACCGCCTTCGTCTTCTTCCTGATCGGCGGAGTCCTGGCCATGCTGATCAGGGCTCAGCTTGCGGGTCCTGAGACCGACTTCCTGGACGCGGCCGCCTACGCCCAGGTCTTCACCATGCACGGCACGGTGATGATGTTCCTGTTTGCCATCCCGGCCATCGAGGGGCTGGCGCTGTACATGCTGCCCAAGCTGATGGGGGCCAGGGACCTGGCCTTCCCGCGGCTCAGCGCCTTCGGCTACTGGTGCTACCTGTTTGGGGGATCGATCCTGATCCTGGCCCTGCTGGCCGGGGTCGCGCCGGACAGCGGCTGGTTCATGTACACGCCGCTGTCGTCCAAACCCTACTCGCCGGGGATCAATTCCGACGTCTGGCTGATCGGCGTCACCTTTGTTGAGGTCTCGGCGGTCTGCGCGGCGGTGGAGTTCATGACCACCGTGCTGAAGATCCGCACCGGCGGCATGGCCCTGCACCGGATGCCGATCATGGTCTGGTACCTGTGGGTCACCGCGGCGATGATGCTCTTCGGCTTCCCGCCCCTGATCCTGGGCAGCGTGCTTCTGGAGCTGGAGCGAGCCTTCGACTGGCCCTTCTTCGACCCCACCCGTGGAGGAAGTCCGCTGCTCTGGCAGCACCTCTTCTGGCTGTTCGGCCACCCGGAGGTCTACATCATCTTCCTGCCCGGGGCCGGCATCATCTCCACCATCCTGCCGGTGTTCACGGGTCAGAAGTTGGTGGGCTACGCCTGGATCGTGGTGGCCCTGATCGCGCTGGGCTTCATCAGCTTTGGCATCTGGGCCCACCACATGTTCGCGACCGGGATACCGCACCTGTCGCTGGCCTTCTTCTCGGCGGCCAGCACCCTGGTGGTGATCCCCACGGCGGTGCAGATCTTCGCCTGGCTGGCCACCCTGCTCAGCGGACGCCCGCGCATCACCCTGTCGATGCTCTACTTCTACGGCTTCCTGTCGACCTTTGTGATCGGCGGCCTGACTGGGGTGATGGTCGCCGTGGTGCCCTTCGACTGGCAGGCGCACGACACCCACTTCATCGTCGCCCACCTGCACTATGTGCTGATGGGTGGCTTCGTCTTCCCCGTGCTGGCCGGCATCTATTACTGGCTGCCGCACTTCTCGGGACGCAAGCATCTCGAGGGCCTTGGCCGAACCGCCTTCACCCTGATCATGCTGGGGTTCAACGCCTCATTCCTGCCCATGCATCTGACCGGCCTTTTGGGCATGCCGCGCCGGGTGTTCACCTATGGCGGCGACATGGGATGGGACCTGCTGAACCTGATCAGCTCCGTCGCCGGCTTCGTGCTGGCCATCGGCTTCGCCCTGGTGGTGGTCGATGTCATCCAAGTGGTCAGGTTCGGCCGCCGCGCCCGTCGCAATCCCTGGGGCGCCAGCACCCTGGAATGGGGCATGCCCACCCCGCCCCCGTCCTACAACATCGGCTCACAGCCCCAGGTCACCAGCCGCGACCCGCTCGAGGATGATCCGGGCCTTCCCGCCGCCCTGGCCAGGGGCGAGGGCTATCTGGGCCAACCCCGCAATGGCTGGCGCGAGACGCTGGGCGTCCACATGCTGAGCGGCGAGCCCGACCAGGTGGTGCTGCTGCCTGGGCCGACCCTGATCCCGCTCTGGACCGCCATCGCCACAGGCCTGTTCTTCCTCAGCTTCCTGTTCAAGCTCTACCCGCTCTCCGGCCTCGCCTTCGTCCTGATCGTAATCTGCGGCTGGCGATGGATGTGGGCCTCGGGCCTGCCCGCCGACGCCGAGCCGGTGGATATCGGCCTGGGACGAAGGGCGCCGCTTCATCCCACCGCCGCCGATCCTCCGAGCCTCTGGGGGATGGTCTTCACCCTGATGGCCAACGGCGTCTTCTTCGGCGCCCTGGTGTTCGGCTATCTGTTCCTCTGGGTGGTGGCGCCCAACTGGCCGCCGCCGAGCCTGCTGGCGAAAGAGGCTGTGACACCTCTGTTGATCCTGGCGGGTCTGGGCGTCGGGCTCACGGCGATCTGGCGCGCGAGCCACGCCAACCGCGAGGGTCTGGTTGAGGCCAGCCGCACCTGGCTGCTGGTGTCGGCGGCGGCGGGCGCCGTCACCTGCGGCGCCGCCCTGGCCGTCCCGCTGTTCACCGCTCCGCCCGCCGACAGCCACGCCTACGCGGCGGCCGTGACCTTTATCAGCGGCTATGTCGCCTTCCACGGCTTGATCGCGGCGATCCTCAGCGCCTACGCCTGGGCGCGGTCCAAGGCCGGTTGGATATCGGCTCGGCGCGGGGTGGAGTTCGCCGCCCTGCGCCTTTGGTGGCTCTATCTCAGCGCGGTCGGGCTTATCAGCCTCGCCCTGCTGCACGGCCCGGTGTGGTTCGCATGAGCCTCCGCCTCCGCCTCCGCCTCGGCGCCTTTGGCGACCTGCTGTGGCTGGTGGGCGCCTTTGTCCTCTGGAGCCTGGCCTTTGTCGTCCTCTATGGGGTGCATGGCGCGGCCTGTGCGGGCGGTTGGGCGAGCCCCACCGAGCCCTGGCCGCTGCGGCTGACCCTGATCGGGCTGTGGCTGGTCATGACCGTCGTTTCGGCGGCCTACGTCCTGTGGGTCTGGCGGCGGCCGGCCGCAGGCGACGGGACCGACGGCTTCCTGCGATACGCCACCCTCGCCGTCGCAGGCGTCGGCGCGGTTTCGACCGCCTGGCTGGGACTTCCGTTATTCCTGGTGCGGGTCTGCGCCTGAAGCTGGCCCGCGACTTCAGGCCCGGACTATTCCCACTCGATTGTTCGGGTATGCACAACCCCTTTGATTCTGCGGGACAAAAAATATTCTCATGCGAAAATACCGTCACGCCAGCCAGCAAAAAGTTATGCTTCTGAGATTCGTATAATAATTAGGCGTTGTTCCTAGAATGGATCTTTCGAGATGTATCGTCTCCAATCGGACGGAAAACGTAATCCCTTGCACCGAGTTGCGCATACGGGGGTTCATTTCAAAACACCGTCAATGCTGAAAACGTAGGCTGATTGCTGATATTCAAGGTGGCCTGCGCGTGTGACCTGCTCCCGGAAAACTGGACCAGTTTTCCGGGAGCAGGTCACGACAAGGGATTACGCCGTCGATGAGCCGTAAGGGCGACTGCTGGGACAACGCCCCAATGGAGAGCTTCTTCCCCACCCTCAAGACCGAACGGGTCCATCATCGGGTCTATGCCACGCGCGACCAGCCCGCCGGGATCTGTTCCACTACATCGAGGGCTTCTAACAATCCCCGACGCCTGCACTCAGCCCTGGGCTACATCAGCCCCAGCCGCCGCCGAGCGCAGAGCCGCCTAACCCCGTCCACTACTTCGGCGGAAGATCAGTCCACCAAAACGGGGGAGGATCACCTCACCGTTCGCTTGATCACCATCATCGTGAGTGAACTCAAATGCATAATCCTCTGCCTTCTAATCTCGAAGGCGTCTGATGGCGAAAGTCAGGCCCGCAACGCCCGCCACAATCATGAGAGCGCTCAGCCCGCCGATCATGTAGCTAGTCAAAAACTGATCCTCCACATGGGCCGCCAGAGATAACCCGTGAGGGGCCCACCGGTTCGAGCCCAGGGTCTTGCGCCCCCAGGGCCGACCAAGCATCGAGGCTCTATGTCACCCTTGACCCTTTCGCCCAACGACTATCGTCGTCTCGCTAAGGTGATCCACACCTTAGCCCCTACAGCCGCGCGGCCGGTCTTGGTGCGGCTGGGTCTGCTCCGGGGCGCGGCTTCCGACGAGGCGAACGAGGGCTCGGCATATGAGGCCTTCGTTGCGGCACTTGAGGCCCTAGGTCCTACATTCGTGAAGCTAGGCCAGATCATGGCGACACGATCCGATCTGCTTCCGCCAGAGCTGACCGAGCGGCTCGGCCGGCTTCACGACGACGTGGCTCCAGTGCCCTTCGACCATTTGCGCGAACAGCTGACGATCGATCTGGGCGCGCCGCCGGAAGAGCTCTTCGCCGAATTTTCGACGACGCCAATTGCGGCTGCGTCCATTGCCCAGGTCTACGCCGCGCGGCTCATGACCGGTGAAGATGTCGTTCTCAAGGTTCGCAGGCCGGGGATTGAGGCGGTCATGCGCGCTGATTTGCGGCTACTGTTGGCCGCTGCCCGCGTCATCGAGCGTCGCGCCCCGGCACTGCGTCGACATCAGCCTGTGCGTGTCGTGACGGAGCTCAGCGAAGCCCTTCTCGAGGAGATCGATTTTCGGATCGAGGCTCGCAATCAAGCGGAGGTCCGCAGACGCGCAACCGTCTTCCATGTTCCGCTCGTTCATGAGCGATTTACCACAGAAAGGACCATGGTCAGCGCACGCGTCCGTGGCCGCAGTCCTAACGCCGCGTTCCGCAACGAAGAGCCTGCCATGGCGCGCGCCTTGGCGCCCGATGCGGCGAGGGGGCTGCTGGGGATGATCCTGCTGGACGGGGTGTTCCACGCGGACCCTCATCCAGGAAATATTCTGGTGACTCCGGATGGTCGTCTGGCGCTGTTGGACTTCGGCTCCGTCGGGCGGCTCTCGGCGAAAAGGCGAGAGCAGGTCCTCGTGGTCCTCGGCTCCCTCGTGGATGCCGACGTAGCGGCGGTCTCTGATGTGCTGATGGAATGGGCTGGCCGCTCGGGACCCCCGCCGCCCGGCCTTGAACAAGGTGTCGAGCGATTCTTCCTGCGTTACGCCGCGGATTCCGGGCGACCGATCCGGCTTGCGGAGGCGATCACCGAATTCATCTCCATCGCCCGAGAAAACGCACTGACGTTGCCGCCGGACCTGCTGCTGCTCATGCGCGCTCTGGGCATCGCCGAAGGCTTGGCGAGGACGCTCGATCCCGACCTCGATGTCGTCGCCGCTATCGCGCCAGTGGTTCTCCGGGCTTTCGCATCTCGGTTTGCGCCGAAAGCGCTCGCCACCCGCGCCTTCCGGACGTTCAAGGAACTAGATCAGATCCTCGCCATCGGGCCAGAAGCGATCCGGCGCGGTATCGGGCGCATCAGCCGTGAGGGCATTGTCATCCAGGTCTCAAGTTCAGACCTGGCCGAGTTGCCGCGAGCGGTCAGACGGGCCGCCGATACCCTGTCGCTCGGGATCGTGGTCGCGGCCCTTATCGTCGCTGCCGCCGTCGTCATCGTCGCGAAGGACGATCAGGCCGCCGCGGTCGCTCGGATCGCCATCGTCATCCTGTCAGGCGTGGGCCTGGCCGCCTTCGTGAGTCGCCTGTTCCGGCGGGATTGAGGTTTCGCGCACGGGAACACGTCTTGCTTCCCCGCGCACCCACGCGGCCTTGATCATTCTCACGGTCAGAACGCCGTCTTCGAGGGTCGCCGTCACCTCGTCGGGATCGACCGGCTCCGGGAGATCGACGCTCAGGTCGAACGGACGCCCAATGTTCCCGGACCGCCCTAGACGGCCGGCCGCTCGCAGACGCAAACGCGTGGGAGTGGCCTCCAGGACCATGTCGCCTATGGCATACCCAGGGGCATCGACCTCAACGGTCACGTCCTCGATCGTCTGGGCGATTGCAAAAGCCGGAACATCTCCCAAAGGAGAGCCGAGCTGGGTCTCAAGCCGGTGCCGGACACCCCTCAACCCGCGGCCGATAAGGCTGTCGTATTCAAGGGTGGCGGAATATACTTTCCGCCCCAACTTGACCGAGATGCTGCCGATCATTCGAAACTCCTGGGGAATATTCTCCGACTGAAGAGTTGGGCGCCTGATGGCGGCGAATTCAAGGCGATTAACGTCGGAACGGGTTGTTAGGCTCGCGGGAGAGCAGCGAGGGATGGCCGGGGGTTGGTCTTGCGCCGGACCTGCCCCCCAAACCTTGGACCAGGTCGGGCCGGGATTTCTCGCCGGTCAGGCGTCGGGTGGGCCATGTGTCCCGGCGCCATTCATGAGCACGGTCGGGCACTTGTCGCCGATCGCGCTGTGGGGACGATGTTCGTTGTAGTCCCTACGCCAAGCCTCGCATTTTGATCAGGCGTCGTCGAGGGACATGAACCAGGCGGTGTTCAAGCATTCGGCCCGGACCTTGCCGTTGAAGGACTCCGCAAAGGCGTTGTCCGTCGGCTTGCCAGGGCGGCTGAAGTCCAGGATGACGCCCCGCTGGTAGGCCCAGAGATCAAGGTCGCGGGAGACAAATTCGGGGCCATTGTCGACGCGGATGACCCGTGGATAGCCGACCGCTTTGCCGGCCAGTTCGAGCGTCTGGACGACGTCGCAGGCCTTGTAGGCAAAGCGGGGATCCAGCGCCGGCGAACACCGACTGAAGGTGTCTATTATCGCCAGGATGCGTATCTTACGCCCGTCGAAGAGCTGGTGTGCGCCGTCGACAACTTCACCCGCGAGGCCCTGGCGCTGATCGTGGACACCTCGATCGGCGGCCATCGCATGGCACGCTGCCTGATCGCCCGGCATGGAATGCCACCCACCATCGTCAGCAACAACGGCACGGAAATGACAAGCCGTGCGATGTTGGAATGGACCAACCGCACCGGGACCGGCTGGCACTACATCGCGCCGAGCAAACCACAGCAGAATGGCTTCGTGGAGAGCTTCAACGGCAAGCTGCACGACGAGGGCCTGAACGAGAAGGTCTTCGCGCACCCAGCGAACGCCCGGGCCGTAATCGAGCGCTGGCGGCGCGATTACAACAAATCTGCGGCCCCACTCAGCGCATAGCGGCCCAATGCCGGAAGCAGTGCGGCTGAACCCCGCGGCCGGTCGGCTGCGCAACCTCAAAGGTTATGGCGCCCGGCCGCCACCGCCAGCGCTGCAGATCAACTATCAAACCCCTGGGCTCCCACAACGATCGAGGGACCGGAGGGGGCAGGTCACCTGACCAGGCAACTTGCCACCAACGGAAGGGGTGGACCGTCTCCCTGCTATCGCTCGGAAACGGCCCACTGTTGGCTTAGAACCGGTACTGGAATTCTATCCCATAGGTCCGAGGAAAGTTCGGCTTCAATGTGGTACGCTGGATTCCGCTGGCCGAGGGGGCTCCGGTTCGGAAGTCCTGATAGGCCAACTCATCAAAGGCGTTCTTGACGTAGCCGATCACCGTGTAGCGATCGTCGGCGTCCTTCCAAAGCGCCCGGAAGTCGACGACTTCGTTCGATGGCGAGCGGAAGCCCGGCTGAGCAAAAACGACGGCCTGTTGCTCGTCGGTGAAGGTGTAGGTGGCCCCAAGTACGAGATCGCCCTCAGCCAACTCGACTGTATAATTCAGTCCTAGGTTGAGTTTGTTCTCCGGAGTTATGGGAAGCCTGTTCCCAACGAGGGTCTGGAGCCTGCTTCCGTCCGGCAACACGACGCCCGTAGGTCGCGCGCCCGCCTGCAGAGCCTTCGGGTCGGCTGTATCGACGAAGCAGCAGCCGCTCTTAATCTCGGTATTGAGGTACGAATAGCTCGCGAAAATCTGAAGATGATCGATCGGAGCCCACTGGGCCTCCATCTCAAGGCCCCAACTCACAGCGTCCAGATTCACGAACTGACTGCCCGTTAAGCCCGCCGCGGGGTCAAGAACCACGGTCAGCGGCGCCTGAAAACCCTGATAGTCCGCGTAGAACAGCGCAGAATTCAGTTGGAAGCGCCGCCCCACATTTTTCTTCAGCCCGAGCTCGAAGTTGTCAACATATTCGGGATCAGCATAGGGGATCGGAGCGAGGCCGCTCGAGGCCTGCCAACCACCCGACTTATAGCCGCGGCTGTAACGGGCGTAGGCGTTGGTGTCGCTGTCCGGCTGCCATTGCAGACCCAAGGTCCCGGTCCAGGCGTCGTAGTCGCCCGACAGGTCACGCGTCAGACCACCGCCTGAGAGCTCACGTACATTGGCGTACAACGGGTTGGCCAGGCAGGACGCGATGGTTGGGCCGCCGCATATGGCAAAGGTTGTCAAATCCACCGCGATCCCTTGTCCGACGGCGGCTGGTATCCCCGCGGCGGCCAAGATTGTTGTCGTGGTGTTGGTGCGCGACACGTAGCGAGCCGAGTCTGTACCCGACTTCTCATCGACCGTGTACCGGATGCCACCCGTAAACGTGATGGTATCGGTGATATCATAGTCGACCTGAAGAAAGGCCGCGTAAGAATCCACCTCAAGCGTACCGTCTACGAAGAGATAGTTCCCCATCGGGTTCGGTGCCGCCGGGCCACTGGTCGCCAGATTGATCGGGTTCTGAACGGCCGGATCGTTAAGGACCCGCTGGCCCTGGGGTTGCGCGTAGGTTTGATGATACTGGTACAGACCGGCGATCCAGCGCAGTGGCCCGCCCGTGTTCGATGACAGGTTGATCTCGTTGGAGTACCATTTTTGGTCCTCGCGGTAGAAGAACCTCTGGTCTGGCGACACGCCCGTAGCGGTGTAGGCGCCGAAAGGCGTCGCGGTCGGCACGCTGAATAGGCCGGTGCGCGATGAACGATCCTCGTCCCCAGCCGTGTCGTAGAGATAGGATTGGTAGCCGGCCAGATACTTGAGGGTCATGCCGCCAAGATCCCAGGTAAGGTCTAAGTGCAATCGCTCATGATTACTGAGCTTACCTTCACTCGTCTGGTTGGTGCTGATCTTGTAGGGGTCGGTCATCGCCGGATTAGTTCCTGCGAAGCCGAAGGTCGGATTGTAGTAGAGGCCAGCATTGCCGAGACCGGTCGGAGACGTGGTGTCGTAGCGGCTCGTGATCGACTCGTGGACGTTGCCAACGCCGAAGCTGTCATCCCAGTCGAATTTCGTATAGCGCAGGCGGGCCGTGATGTTCTCGCCAAGATCGGCTTCCAGCTGGGCCTCGACTATGTACCGTTTAACAGCGCTGGAATCGCCGGCAGGCCCGAGGTTCTCGAAGAAGCCTTCCTCTCGGCGCTCCAGAGAGCCCCCGAGAAGGAAGCGTAGGCCATCCGTGATCGGTCCACGAACCAAGGCGTCGGTTCGCCAGGTGCCGTAGTTCCCAAGAACGGCACGGACCTCACCGTTGAAATCCTCCGTTGGACGCTTGGCGATGATGTTCAGCGCCCCGCCGATGGAATTACGTCCGTACAGCGTGCCTTGCGGTCCACGCAGAATCTCCGTGCGTTCGATAAACAGTGACGGCGTGGCTGCATCAGCCATGGAGTTTGAGAATATTCCGTCGGAGTACAGCGCTACGGAAGGATCGGTTCCGATAGCATTGGTCAGGCGACCAAAGCCTCGGATCGAGAGGCGGTCGTTGTTGGTATAAGTGACGCTCGGCGATACACGCGCCAAATCCTCGACGTTGGCTACCCCAAGCACGTCGCGCCGCTCACTTGTATAGGCCGTCACGGCCACGGGCACATCCTGAAGGCGCTGATCGCGCCTTTCAGCCGTCACCACCAGCTCTTCAATGGTGAAGCCGGTGTCTTGCGCCCAACCAGGCGAGGCCGCAGCCAGAGCGAGCGCGGATGCGCCGCTCGCGAAGGCGAATCGTAGATTCTTGCAATTTTTCATGTTTCCCCCCTCAGTCGCTAGGCATTATTGCCTCTATGCTGACGGTAATGGCCATTACCATAACGCCGTTCACGCCTGAGGCAATGCCCCTCCCTCGGGTCGCGCGACCAGCCACTGGTCGGTGCTTAAAATAAGTCCGAAGTCGCTCGTGAAAAATATCAACGCCTTGATTTGACGGTCAATCCCGGCGATTTCAGATATTCGTTTTCGCAAGTTTTGGGGATTGGGTGCGCAAAAGCTTGCGAATTGCGCGGGCCGATCGGTTTGTTGTATCTCCGCTTTTCGACCTGTGATTCACTGATCGGGTGGTGATTTGGGGTGCGCCCGTTGCGTCCGAAACCGCCGCGGTTCGCCCGATGCAGTTCGCCGGCGCCCTGGTCGACCTGCCACAGTCCACCGGACAAGCGTTGCCGGAGATCGGGCCAGACAGCCCCTGCTATCTCCAGTTCTCGTCCGGCAGCACGCGCTTTCCCACCGGCGCCTTTGTCCGCCGTCCGCTGCTCTGGCTCGACCTTATGGGCAAGAACGGTACGACCATCTCCTACAGCCCCACCTTCGGCTACGAGCTCTGCGCGCGGCGGGCCGAGAACGCCAGCCTCGAAGGCTATGACCTGTCGCGCTGGCGGATCGCCGGCCTCGGCGGCGACATGGTCCGCACCAAGCCCCTGCGGGACTTCGCCGCGCGCTTCGCGGCGGCGGGCTTCGACCCCCAGGCTTTCGTGGCCAGCTATGGCATGGCCGAGGCGACGCTGGCCCTGACCATGGCGCCCCTGGGCAAGGGCCTGGTCACCGAGCGACTGGATGTGCACCGCCTGGAGCGCGACGGCGTGGCGGCCTCAGGCGCGCCCTCGCCCCGCGTCCGGGAGTTCGCCCGCTGCGGGCCGCCCCTGCCGGGGCACGAGCTTCAGGTCCGCGGCGAGCGGGGCGAGATCCTGCCGGAGCGCCGGACCGGTCGGGTCTTCGCCCGCGGCCCCAGCCTGATGAGCGGCTACTTCCAGGACCCCGACGCCACCGCCCGCGTCCTGGGCGCCGAGGGTTGGCTCGACACCGGCGACCTCGGCTATCTGTCGGAGGGCGAGATCGTCCTGACCGGGCGCAGCAAGGACCTGATCATCCTCAATGGCCGCAATATCTGGCCGCAGGACCTGGAATGGACCGCTGAGGCCGAGATCGCCGGCCTGCGCAGCGGCGATGTCGCCGCCTTCTCCGTTCCCGCCGAGGGCGAGGAGGCGGTGATCGTCCTGGTCCAGACCCGCAGCAGCGACGCTGAAACGCGCCAGAAGCTGGCCGTCGAGGTCACCGACCTGCTCCGCCAGCGCCACGGCGTGGAGGCCCAGGTGAACCTTGTCGGCGGGCACGCCCTGCCCCAGACCTCGTCGGGCAAGCTCAGCCGTTCGCGGGCCAAGGCTGAGTATCTCGCCGGGCTGGCCGAAGCCGAGCCGGCCTAGGGTGTCACGGGGTCTCGTCACGGTCACCGGCGCGACGGGGTTCCTCGGCCGCTATCTCGTGCCCGCGCTCGCGGCCGACGGCTGGCGCATACGGGTGCTGGCCCGCCGCGACGTTATCCACCCCCTGTGGCGCGGCCTGGAGGTCGAGGTCGTGCCCGGCGATCTGGGAGATGATCGCGCCCTGGACAGGGCCTGCGCCGGCGCCGACGTCGTCATTCATGGGGCTGGCCTGATCAAGGCGCGCAGCCGGGCCGCCTTCTTCATCGTCAATGAGCAAGGCGCCCGCCGGGTGGCTGAGCGCGCCGAGGGCGCGGTGCTGCTGATCTCCAGCCTGGCCGCGCGGGAGCCCGGACTTTCGGACTACGCCGCCAGCAAGCGGGCCGGCGAGACGGCGGCGCACGCAGTGCTGGGCGAGCGCCTGACCATCGTGCGCCCCCCGGCCCTTTACGGCCCCGGCGACGCCGAGACCCTGCCCCTCTTCCAGCTGGCCGCCGCAAGTCCGATCCTGCCGCTTCTCGATCCGAAGGCGCGGATGGCCATGATGCATGTCGAGGACGCGGCGCGGCAGATCGCCGCCCTGACGGGACAGCCGGGCGGCCAGACGCTCAGCCTGTCCGATCCTCGCCCCCAGGGCTATGGCTGGCGCGAGGTGTTCCAGACGGCGGCGGACGCCTTTGGCCGCAGGCCCCGCTTCCAGCGGATCCCCAACGCCGCCCTGGGCGTCGTCGCCGTGATGGGCGCGGCGCGGGGCGGTCGATCGGCCCCCATGCTGACCTTCGGCAAGCTGCGAGAGTTGACGCACCTGGACTGGTCGGTGGCGCCGGGCGAGCAGATTTCCGGACTTCCGCCGGCCCGCTTTAATCTCGCCGACGGGTTCCTACATACGGTTCAGGGGTATGCGGCCTCCGGCGTCAGGTTTCGCAAACCGCCGCTACAGCAGGCGATCAGGTGCTGACGCCCGCGTCATATTGCGCCAAAGATGCGGCGTTAACGGACGATCGTTCTAGGGGGCGAGTCGGTCTCTATGCAACTGGTGACAGATCCCACCGTGCTTGAGGTGGCGAAGGCCGCTGAGGCCGTGCTGGAGCGCGAGGTCCTTGTGACCGCGTCATCCGACATCTCGCGCGACCTCGCCGTGGACTCCCTGGCCCTCATGAACATCGTGATGGAGCTCGAAGATCGCTTCGACATCTCCATCCCCATCGACCGCCTGAGCGAAGTCCAGACCGTGGGCGATCTCGCGGCGCTTATCGACAACATCCGGAACAAGGTTTGAGCATGGCTCTGCTCGATAGGCACGCGGCGTCCAGAGACGCCTATAAGGCGCTTCGCGATACGGCGGCCGATCCGTTCGGGGTCCGGTTCGATGCGGTCATCTCCCCCACGGAGGGCGTCGTCGACGGCCGTCCGACCATTCTGCTCGGCACCAACAACTATCTGGGCCTGACCTTTGACGAGGCCTGTGTCGAGGAGTCGGTCCGCGCAGTGCGCGAGCGGGGCACCGGCACTACGGGGTCGCGCATCGCCAATGGCAGCTATGAGGGCCATGTGGAGCTGGAGCGCGCCCTGGAAGCCTTCTATGGCCGCCAGCACGCCATGGTGTTCACCACGGGCTATCAGGCCAATCTGGGCGTGCTCTCGACCCTGGTCGGTCGGGGCGACCACCTGCTTCTGGACGCCGACAGCCACGCCAGCATCTATGACGGCTCGCGCCTGGGCCACGCCGAGGTCACCCGCTTCCGCCACAACGATCCCGAGGATCTCTACAAGCGCCTGCGTCGCCTCAAGGACGCGCCCGGCGAGAAGCTCATCGTCGTCGAGGGCATCTACTCGATGGTCGGCGACGTGGCGCCCCTGCGGGAGATCGCGGCGGTGAAGCGCGAGATGGGCGCCTATCTGCTGGTGGATGAGGCCCATTCCATGGGCGTCCTGGGGGCGACCGGCCGCGGTCTGGCCGAGGAGGTGGCGGCCGAGGCCGATGTGGACGTCATCGTCGGCACCTTCTCCAAGAGCCTGGGCTCGGTGGGCGGCTTCTGTGTCTCGGACATGGATGATTTCGATGTCATGCGCATCGTCTGCCGCCCCTACATGTTCACCGCCTCCCTGCCGCCGGCGGTGATCGCCTCGACCCTGGGCGCCCTGCGCCGGATCCAGGAGGCGCCGGAACTGCGCCACCGGCTGCACGCCAACGCCCAGCACCTCTATGACGGGCTCACCGCCCTGGGGCTGGCGACGGGGCCGACCTGCAGCCCGATCGTGGCCGTCACCATGCCGGACCAGGCGGTGGCCGCCGCCATGTGGAACCTGCTGCTGCAGAACGGGGTCTATCTCAATCTCGCCCTGCCCCCGGCGACCCCGGACAACCGCCCCCTGCTCCGCTCGAGCGTCAGCGCGGCCCACAGCATCGAACAGCTGGACCAGGTCATCGCGGTGATGGGCAAGGTGGCGCGCGAACTCGGCGTGCTGGCGACCGAACCCAAGCGTGCCCGCGGCTGAAGGTCGGGTCGGTCGGCGCCCTCAGGCGCGGTCGCGGCCGGCGGTCTGCGCGCGACGGGCCTTCCACAGCCGCCAGAACACCCCGGGCGAGGCCAGGATGGGGTGCTTCTCCCGCCACGGCGTGAGCGGCACGCGCAGGCCGGTGTGCCGCTCGATCTTCCAGGCGGCGTAGCGGGCCGCCCCCTCGAAGGTGAAGGCCGCCTTGGCGAGACGGGCCAGGTTGAGCGGCTTGCCAAGCGCGCGCCTAAGTCGCCAGGCCGCCAGGATGCGCCCCCGCTCATGGTCGTCCAACACGGGCCGCACCGTCCCATCACCCGGCGTCTCCTCGAACGCCAGGCCCTGCGCCCGCCAGGCCGCCAGCAGCAGCCGCTCGTAGCGGCCGGGATCGACGCCCAGGATATCGTTCTCCCGCCCGCGGGCCTCGACGCGGAACTCCGCCGCATAGGTCTGGCGAAATAGGGCCCGCCAGTAGTCCAGGGCAGGGCCTTCCGATGGACCGAGGGCGGCGGCGAACCGGGCCGCGGCGCAGGCGGCCTCGGAGACGGCCCGGGAGATGTCCCGAAGGGTGTCCGCATCCGACGCCCAGACCAGGGCCGAGGGCTGGACGAAGCGCGTCCAGATGGTCGTGTCGATCCGCCGTCCCGTGACCGCCGAGCGGAACTGGGCCAGGGTCATGGTCGCCACCTTGGCCCGCAGGATACGGCCGTCGAGCTCCAGCTCGTGGTAGCTGACATCGGGCCAGAGAACCCGGCCCGCCAGGCCGCGCCAACCCGGGCGCGGGCCATGGGTAAGGACGTAGAAGTCCACCACGCCGTCCAGATCGCCTGTGCGCAGGACCGATCCGTAGAACAGAACCGCGGCGACGCCCTCGATGCGACTGGCCAGCGCCTGCGCCATGGCGCGCCCCGGCGGTGGGGCGGCCCGCGCCAGGTCTTCGCCGACCAGGGTCTGCAGAGCCTCCATCACGGGACCAGGAATCGCACAGGCGCGCCCAGGCCGATCGCGATCTCGCCGCCGGGGAACACCTCGCCGTCAACGACCACGGGCGCCGGGCTGGAAACCACAACGCGCTCGGCCAGGCTCCGACGGTAACCTTGGCGTCGCAGCCAGGTCTCAGCGCGACCCATCAGCACGGCCGGCAGGGCCAGCGCCAGTCGCCTGGGGGGGGGCGGCGACGTCCAAGACTTTCATCCCATCCTGCGGGGGACCGAAGGGGCGAAGCCCGAGGGGCAGGCGCTTGAGCGACGTGGCCAGCACGACGAAGCGCGGGGCGAGCGTCGTCTCGCGCCCATCGATGGACAGGCTCGCGCGCACCCCCTGGCGCCAGCCGTCGCCGTCCTGGCCAAACAGTGCGCCAAAGGCTGCGCCGACGACCGTCAAGGCCACCGCCAGGCTGTGGAAGGCCCCCATGCGGTGGACGGACTGCGACATCTGGGTGGCGCGAACGAAGGCGCCGAGGCCAAAGATGAACCCCGCGAGATCCGCCTGCTCATCGCCAGCCCAGCCCAGGGCCAGGGGACGCCGTGTCTTCAGGTTCAGCGGGCCACGGGTGATCCGCGCCAGAGTTGCGTCCAGGGTCCAGCCGGGCCGGATCCCGAGGTCGAGGGCCAGTACGTTGGTCTTGCCAGAGGGCAAGACGGCCAGAATTGGCGTTGAGGCGCCGAGCCTGATTAAAAGATCGGACGGTTCCGTCTGATCGCATCAGTCTCTAGCGCTGATAGCGCATGGAGATGGGGACCTGGGTGGTGCCTGGTCCGGCGCGGAACCGCACGCTCTCAAAGGACGGAAGGCCGACGCGGGTCGGCGCATTGTTGGAAAACCCGAACCCCTCCGCCGGCATGCCGATGATCGTCCGGTTGAAGTCATGATCGCTGTTGACGTCGTGATAGATGGCGATGGCGTAGTAGGCCGGCTCGGGAACCCAGAAACAGACCTCGGTCATCCGCGGCGTCGCCTTCACCCGTGCGCGCAGCAGCTTGCCCTTGGGCGCCAGGAACCGGCGGGGGTTGTCGGGATAGAGGGTGACCGCCACCTCCCCCTTGATCGGGCTCACGCCGGTGACCGCCACCGAGACCTTGTGCGGCCCTTCACGGCCCACGCATTGGTCGGCCGCCAGGCTGGGCGCAGCGACCCCGAGCGACACGACGAAGGCAAGGCCCGCAAGGGCTGTTCGGACTTTCATGGGCTGTGACGACCCCCTATGTTTGCGCCGACGGCGGATGGCGCCCGATCAGCAGGGTGCTTCATGAGCAATGCGACCGCGGTAAACTTTGGCTATCCCCACTCGATGGTGGGTGAGACTGACCATTGGCTGTTGCTGGTGCGCCCCAAGCAGCCTACATTTGGGTCTCTCGTCCTTGTGTGCAAGGAGCCCGTCCAGGCATTTTCAGATCTGAGCGGCCAGGCCTTTGAAGATCTGCAGGTGGCGGTCCGCGGGATTGAGCGTCTTCTGCGCCAGACTGTGGACTACGCCAAGATCAACTATCTGATGCTCATGATGGTCGATCCCGATGTACATTTCCACGTGATTCCCCGGTACGAGGGCGTGCGTGAACACGCGGGCGAGACCTTCGCCGACGCCGGCTGGCCGGGCCAGCCCAACCTGGCGTCGGCCGTGGCGCTCAGTCCCGAAGGTCTTGCGGCGCTGGCCGAGGCCTGGCGGCGCGAGTGGCGCGCGGCGTGACCACGGCTCTGACGCCCAAGCCCACCTTTACGTTCGGTCTGCCCCTGCTCGACCGCTACGTCCTGCGGCTGACGGCAGGCCCGATGCTGGGCTGCCTGGCCGTGACCCTGATCGCCCTCCTGCTCGAACGGGCGCTGCGCCTTCTCGACCTGCTGGCCCAGAGCAGCGATCGTTTCGGCTTCGTGGTGCAGCTGACCGGCCAGCTGGTGCCTCACTATTTTGGCCTCGCCCTGCCGGTGGCCTTCTTCGTCGCGCTGTTCATTGTCATCACGCGGCTGAGCGACGGGTCGGAGATCGACGCCCTGCTGGCCAGCGGCGTGTCCCTCCCCCGGCTAGCCACCCCCTTCATCTGCCTGGGCCTGGCGCTCACCTTGGTCAGCCTGATCGTGTTCGGCTACATGCAGCCCTACAGCCGCTACGCCTATCGGGCGGTGATGCACGCGGCGGCCAACGCCGGCTGGAACGGCGAACTGCAGGCGGGCGCCTTCGTCACCGAGGATCGTCTGATCATGACCGCCGACCGGGCTGACCCCCAGGGTCAGCGGCTGGAGGGGCTGTTCATACGCCGGCTGACGCCGACCGGCCGCGAAGAGGTGATCACCGCCACCACGGCCGACCTGCAGGTGTCCCAGGACCGGTTGAATGTGACCCTCAACCTCCAGAACGGCCGGCGCATCCTGGAGGGGACGGACGGGGTCTATGACATCCTGGATTTCGACAGTTTCAGCACCACCGCCCCCCTGGCCGGCGCCACCGAACTGCTCCGCGCCCGCGGCGGCGATGAACGCGAACTGACCCTGGGCGAGCTGGCCCGCCTGGCGGGGTCCGGCGACAGCGTCCTGCCCCGCAGCACCCTGCTGTCGGAGCTCTACGGCCGGCTGGCGCGGGCCGCCTTCCTGCCCTTCCTGCCGCTGATCGCCTTTCCCCTCGGCCTGGCGACCAAGCGGGGACGGCGCACGCCGGGCCTGGTCTTCGCCGGCATTCTGCTGCTGGCCTTCCAGCACGCCCTGCAGCTTGGCCAGTCCCTGGCCGAAAGCGGGGTCGTCCCGGCCTTCTTCGGGATCTGGACGCCCTTCGCTCTGTTCACCGGGTTTGGCGTCTGGATGTTCCTGGGCAGCCGGAACAGGCCCGGCGAGACGCCCATCAGCCGGTTGATCGGCACGGCCGGGGACAGGATCACCCGGGCGATGGCGGCGCGGGATGCGCGGGTCCAGGCCTCGTGAAGCTCTACGCCTACATCCTGTCGATCGTCGGCACGCGCATCCTGGCCGCCGCCGCCATCCTGCTGGGCATCCTGCAGGTGCTGGAATTGCTCGACGCCACCCCGGAGATCCTTGAGCGCGGCCTGGGGCTGGGCGGCGTCGCCTAGCTTGAATCACAGACCACGACGAAGCGGAATCCCCGCTCACGCCTTTTCCAAACAGCCTCTCAGAGCCGAATGCAATTTCGCGAACCGTGAGGCGCGGATAGACCATTGCACACCTGCCAAAAAAAAGGGCGGCACGGCCGGTCTTCCGCGCCGCCTAAGCTGCCCTGGGCCCCGGGAGGTAGGCTGGAGCTTTGGGCAGGATGGGGCCGCAGTGCGTGCTCTCAGAGACGAAAAGCCGAATACCGTGCGAGCCTCATCGGCTGATGGCTGGTACACGTCATTCTCGTAAGTCGCAATACGATAAATGACCTCATGATGAGGATCAGCACTGAGAGTTTTGGTCGGTTGTTGAAATGGCCAAAACGAAGCGTGAGTGTTTGGTGGCGTGGTCGTCCGGCCCCTGGGGCGAAACCCTGCAGGTCGAGCCATCTTGCAAACCACCCTCTCTTTGAAGGCCCCTCGCAGGCGTTCGTCCCGGCAAGCCGGCATACCCCCATATATGGCAAGTTGGCCCGTCGCGACCGGCGGTGAGCACGGGACCCGCGGAGGGCGGCCAAGCTCACCATGTCATTTAATACATAGTAGTTTCGGGCTAACAGATATATATTTTGCGATCGTACACGATGGGTGATCGCCAAGCGACCGCGCTTGGACCAGACAGCAAGAAGCGGCGGCCATCCGTCAATGCTGCGCGCGCACAAGCGCAGGCGCGGCGAGGACGCTTCCCTGAAACGACGCGGGCTTGGATAAAGATGATGAAGAAGCCCATATCCGCTGACTCCCACATTACCGAGCCGCAACATTGCTACGTCGACTACATCGATCCGAAGTTTCGTGATCGAGCACCGCGGATGGAGCGGCTCGACAAGATCGGCGATGCCTTTGTTATCGAAGGACTAGCCTCGCCGATGCCAACGGGGCCGGTCGTCGCCGCCGGCAAAGACCCACTGCAGATCACGGCGCGCGGCGCATTCGCGGCTGCCAGAATGGCTGGGTGGCGTTCAGGATGAAGGACATGTGCAATGCCCGGCGACTGATGTGGGCGAACGATTTCCCGTGTTCCGATTCAACCTGCCCCTTGTCGCAGACCATGCTCGAAGAGCACACCAAGGGCTTGGGCGAGCAGGAATGGAACTGGATCTGCCACGACAACGTGGCGGAACCATACAGGAGCGCCTTCTGATAACTACGTAATCTAAACGTGGCCGTTCTAGCCAAGTTGGAAACTGATCGCGTCTCTTCAAACAATGGAGTTTTTGTAATGGCTGACGCCGCAGATCAGACTATCGAGGCCTTTCGTCAGGACGTGCGGGCCTGGGTCGAAGTCAACTTCCCTTCGGACTTGAAGGGTCTGAGCAATCCGACCGGGCTTGAAGAGCGTCTGCAGCCGACCGAGGAACAGGTCGCCTGGCGCAAGGCGGTCGGCGGAAAGGGTTGGGGGACGCCGACGTGGCCTGCCGAATACGGCGGTGCGGGGCTTTCTTCGGCCCACGCCCGAGTTATCCACCAGGAATTTTCGCGCGCTGGAGCCTACAACCCGATCGGGGGAATGGGCGTCATGATGTTCGGACCGACCTTGCTCGAGTACGGCACTGAAGAACAGAAGCTGGAGCACATTCCGCCGATCTGCCGCGGCGAAGTTCAGTGGTGCCAAGGCTACTCCGAGCCCGGGGCCGGCTCTGATCTGGCCTCCCTGCAGACGCGATGCGAGGACATGGGCGACCACTATCGGATCAACGGCCAGAAGATTTGGACATCGGGTGCCCAATGGGCTGACTGGTGCTTCTGTCTTGTTCGAAGCGATCCCACGAAGAAGCATGAAGGCATCTCCTTCGTGCTCTTCACCATGCGCCAGCCAGGCGTCGAAGTGCGGCCGATCAAGCTGATCGCCGGCAGCTCGCCGTTTTGCGAAACCTTTCTGACGGACGCGCGCGCCGAGAAGAAGGATCTGGTGGGTCCCCTGAACGCCGGCTGGACAATCGGAAAGCGGCTCCTGCAGCACGAGCGCTCCAGCATTTCGAGTATGGGAAACGCCCTCGGCGGCACTGCGGCCCTTCCAGATCTCGCCAAGGCCTATGTCGGCGTCGACGCGCACGGTCGCCTGGCCGACAGCGACCTGCGGACCCGGATCGTTTCAAACGAGATGGACGGGCGCGCCTTCCAGCAGACGGCGATGCGGGCGATGGCGGAAGCCAAGGGCAACGCCGGCCCGTCGGCGGCGACCTCGATCATGAAGAACGCCGGCACCCGCTGGACTCAGGACCGGGCCGAACTGACGCTCGAGATCATGGGTCACCAGGGCCTAGGCTGGGCGGGCGAGGATTTCACCCCCGCGGAGCTGGACGCCGTGCGCGGCTGGCTGGGCGGTAAGGCTAGCACGATCTATGGCGGCAGCCAGGAAGTGCAGAATAACATCATCTCCAAGCGGATCCTGGGGTTGCCCGATCTGTCCGCAGTCAACTGAGCGAGTGAGCGTGGCAGAATCCGCGAGCGGCGAGCAGAGGCTTAAGCGTCAGCTGCGGTTGGACAATTTTTCAGCGTCGATTTCTTCCGCCGCGATGCGGTCCACGACCATGACCAAAGGGAGGCCGCGATGCTGAGTTGGCAAGTTGGGGCGGTGAAGATCACCCGGATCGTGGAACTCCAGATTCCGATCCCATACAATCGAGCCGCCCCCTTTCTGGCTGAAGCGACGCCCGAGGCGTTGCGAGCCATCCCGTGGTTGTACCCGAATTTCGTCAACGAGCAGGATCAGCTGCTGCTGTCCATCCACGCGCTGCTGGTGGATGCGCCGGGCCTACGGCTGGTGGTGGATACCTGCATCGGAAACGATCGACCCCGGTCCATTCTGCGTGGACAGCCGTTGGCCACCGGCTTCCTGCAGTCCATGGCCGAGGTCGGCTGGTCGCAGGAGAGTGTCGATGCCGTGATCTGCACCCACCTGCATGTGGATCATGTGGGCTGGAACACCAAGCTTGAGGACGGCGCATGGGTTCCGACGTTTCCAAATGCCCGCTACCTGTTCGGCAAGACCGAATTCGCCCACTGGAGCACAGAAGGCGACGAGGAACAGCAAACGATCCTGTCGGACTCGGTACAGCCCATCCTCGACGCGGGGCTCGCCGAGTTCGTCGAAATGGATCACCGCATCTCGCCCCACCTCCGGCTCACGCCCAGCACCGGACATACGCCTGGCCATGTCAGTGTGATGACCGAGTCCAACGGTGAATCGGCGGTCATCACCGGCGACATGAGCCACCATCCGTGCCAGATGGCCCATCCGCATTGGTCGCCGCCCTTCGACAGCGATCCGAGAGCGGCGGCGGCGACGCGCGCGCGACTGTTCGCCGAATGGGCCGACAAACCCATTCTGGTGATCGGCACTCACTACGCGGCGCCGACGGCGGGATACATAATGCGGGAGGGCGCCGGGTTCCGCTTCGACGCCGAGGCGATGGACGCCCCCGCTGCCTGACTTCGGGAGAGGACGACAACCTTGAAAAAGAACATCGGATAGAACTCAATGGATGATCTCGTGCTCCGCTCTGACCTGGACGGCGTCTGCCAGCTGACGCTGAACCGGCCGGACAAGCTCAACGCGCTGAATGTCGATCTGTTCAAGGCGCTCGAGGCCCACGTTGCCGACCTGGAGGCGGCGCCGGTTGGCGTCGTCGTGCTGCGCGGCGCCGGGCGGTGCTTCTCGGCGGGCCACGATCTCGGCGACATCGCCGAGGGCGAGAAACTTCCCCGGCCTAACTATCAGTCGCATGTCATCCAACGCCTCGCCGAGCTTACCTCGCCGGTCGTCTGCGCTGTGCACGGCCATTGCTACACCGGCGCCCTGGAGCTTGCCCTGGCTGGCGACATCATTCTTGCGGCCGAATCCGCCAAATTCGCCGACACCCACGCCAAATGGGCCTTGACGCCGGTCTGGGGCCTCAGCCAGCGGCTACCGCGCCGGGTGGGAACCTACAAGGCACGCGAGATGATGTTCACCTGCCGTACCTATTCAGGACGGCAAGCCGAGGCCATCGGCCTCGCCAACGCGTGCGTGACCGATGCTGAGTTCGAAGCGGCCGTGGACAGCCTCACCTCTGAAATTCTCACCAACTCGTCATTCAGCCATGCCGCGAACAAGCGGCTGCTGACCGAAACCGATGGCCTGTCACAGCCGGCCGGCTTGGCGCACGAGGTTTATCGAAGCCAGGGCGCAGGACCGGACATGGTCGATCGAATCAGGCAGTTCACAAAGCGCCCACCCGCCTAGAGCAGATTCCGATCACGTCGCATCGTATCCGGCGGCGGCGAAGTAGTTGGCCCACTCGGTGGGGGTGAAGGTGTCGATGGCCTCGACGATGGCGCGTTCGAGGGCGGCGACGGTGCGGGCGGCGGCTTTTCGGAGCATGCCCGGTCTTCTTTTGAGCGTGATCCGGTGACGCTCAAAGAACCGCCAGAGCGTGGAGATCGCCACGGCAATGCCCCGCTCGGCGAGCGCCGTGCGCAACTCCGCCAGGGTGATGTCGGCCTTGGCCGCCACCAGCGACAGGATCAGCGGCCTATGCGCCTCGATCCTTCCCGAGCGCTTGTCGCCCCTGGCGCTTGGGCTGCACCTCGCCCGTCCGCCGCCGCAGGCTGGTCCAGCGGATCGCGCTGGAGATGCTGACTCCGAACCGCTCGGCCTCCTTGCGGCGCGACTGCCCCTCGTCGACCGCCCCCACCACCCGCTCCCGAAGATCCACCGGCAGCGGCTTGCCCATCGCCACCGGCCTCCCTCACCGGCAGCCAGCGTGAGTCAGACTCGCCGCCTCAAGGGAATCCCCCCGAGTCAGGCGGCTTGGAAACTGCTCTAGTCCTCGCTCGGTTCATAGGCCTGACGGGCGGTTTCCAGCGCAGCGAGCTTGGCCTCGAAGGCGCTCCAGTCGTCGGCCTGGTCGATCCGCCCCCGGATGGCCTCGATCTCCTCATAGATCAGCTCCTGGGGCTCAGGCGCGGCGAAATAGGGGTGTGAGAGCGCCTTATACCAATCGGCGCGGCGTCTGACTCTGGGGGATTCCGCTGAGCGGCGAAGCAGGATTCGATGGTGGGACCGGAGGGTTTCGCCATGCCAGCTATCGCGCTTCGCCAGGATTACGATGCCGCCAGGGTCCGGGCGCTTGCGCGGACCAGCCGGGACGCGCGTCAGGTTCGACGGCTGCTGGCGCTGGCGGCGGTCTACGACGGCGCCAGCCGGCGCGAGGCCGCGGCGGCGGGCGGGATGGACCGGCAGATCCTTCGCGACTGGGCGCTGCGGTTCAACGCCGAGGGGCCGGACGGGCCGATCGACCGCCAGGCTCCGGGGCCGAGGCCGAAGCTGACGCCCGAGCAACTGGCGGCCGTCGTCCGGCTGGTGGAGGACGGCCAGATCCTGGCCATTCACGGGGTGGTGCGCTGGCGGCTGATCGACCTTACCGGCTGGATTCACGAGGAATACGGCGTGTCTCTGGACCCAGCCGACTGGGCCGGATCCTCAAGGCGCTCGGCTACAGACGCCTGTCCGCCCGGCCCAGACACCACGCCCAGAACCCGCAGGCCCTGGAGGCCTTCAAGCGGGATTTTCCCCCTGCGGGTCCAGGAGATCCGCGAGCGGCTCCCCAGGCGAACCCGGCTTGAGGTCTGGTTCCAGGACGAAGCCCGCATCGACCAGAAGAACAAGCTCACCCGCCGCTGGGCAAGGCGCGGGACCCGACCGTCCGCGCCCAAGGACCAGCGCACCCAGTCGGCCTACCTGTTCGGCGCCATCTGTCCGCAGAAGGGAACCGCCGCCGGCCTGGTCATGCCCTATTGCGACACCCAGGCAATGAACGCCCATCTGGCCGAGATCAGCGCCCAGGTCGAGCCCGGCCATCACGCGATCCTGCTGCTCGACCAAGCCTGGTGGCACACCTCCCAGGCCCTCGAGACGCCGCCCAACATCACCCTCCTGCCGCTGCCGGCCAAGGCCCCGGAGCTCAATCCGGTCGAGAACCTCTGGCAGTTCCTGCGCGACAACCGCCTCTCCAGCCGCATCTTCAGGAACTACGCGGACATCGTCGATCACTGCTGCGCCGCCTGGAACACCATCGCCGACCAGCCCTGACGCATCATGTCCATCGGCCTCAGAGACTGGGCCCAGGAATACTGATCAGCGCCGGTTGGTATTACGCCTGGCCGGCTCGAAGGCCGCCAGTTGCGCGCGGAAGTCCTCGAAGGCGGCCTGACGAGAGATGTCGCCGCGGGCGCCCGGCAGGGCGCGGGCGTCATCGCCGCCGAACCAGTCGAAGAAGAAGGGCTCCCGGCGCAGGGCTTGCCGCCGGCCGCCAGCGCCTGGAACGCCGCCTGGGCGAGGCTGGAATCGGCGTCCATCCCATAGCTGCGCACCCCCAACCGGCGACGCATGGCACTCACCAGCTCGGCCCAGTAGGAGCCCGCAAACCTGTTCAGCGCCTCGACCAGGGGTTCGGGCGGACTGACCAGGCAAAAGCAGCCGCCCGGCTGGCGCAGGTTCCAGAACACCGCCTCGGCCTAGCGCCCAAAGCTGTAGAGGCCGCTGTGGTCGAAATAGGCGGCCACGAAGTTGGATCGTTGCGCGGCAGGAGGCGGTCGGGGCCGTAGTCGGAGCTCTCGCCGGTGATGTTCATATTGCCGGTGCTGAGCACCCCGTGGACGAAGCCCCCGCCATCCAGGACGCGCCAGCCGCGCCATGCGCCCGCTCGCCGCCCCCGGCAGGGCGGCCGGACGATCTTCCGCCTCTTGCCCCGGCCTACGACCTGGCGAGGCGGCTGGCGGCGATGCTGCCGGGCGATCTCGACCACGTCTTCTTCGCCGAGAGCGGCTCGGTCTCGGTGGAGATCGCCATGAAGATGGCGATCCAGTTCTGGATCAATCGCGGCGTGTCCGGGCGCTCGAAGTTCGTCAGCTTCCTCGGCGGCTATCACGGCGACACGCTCGCCACCATGACCATCTGCGACCCGGAAGAGGGGATGCACAGCCTGTTTGCAGGCGTCATGCCCAGCCAGCACGTGGTCGCCCTGCCCCGCGACGCCGACAGCGAAGCCGCCCTCGACGCCCTGCTGGCCGACAAGGGCCACGAGATCGCCGCCCTGATCGTCGAGCCGCGCATCCAGGGCGCCGGCGGCATGCTGATCCACGACGATGAGGTGCTGCGCCGCCTGCGGGCCATCGCCGACCGCCACGACGTACTGCTGATCTTCGACGAGATCTTCACCGGCTTTGGCCGCACGGGCGACCTGTTCGCCTGCCAGGGCGCGGGTGTGACGCCCGACATCATCACGCTCTCCAAGGCGCTGACCGGCGGCACCCTGCCCCTGTCGGCCGCCGTGGCCAGCCGCCGGGTCTTCGAAGCCTTCTGGTCCGACGATGCGGGCGCGGCCCTGATGCACGGGCCGACCTATATGGCCAATCCCCTGGCCTGCGCGGCGGCCGGCGCCTCCCTCGACCTCTTCGAAGCCGGCGGCTGGAAGGCCGATGTGGCGCGGATCGAGGCCGCCTTGAGGTCGGGCCTGGAGCCCTGTCGTCAGGCCAGGGGGGTGGTCGATGTCCGCACCCTGGGCGCCATCGGGGTGGTGGAGTTCGAGGCCGCGGTGGACGCAGGCGCGCTGTGCCAGCGGTTCGCCGAGCTGGGCTGCTGGATCCGCCCCATGGGCAAGGTGGTCTATCTGACGCCGCCCTTCGTCACTACCGATGAGGAGTTGGACCGCCTGACTGGCGCCATCCAAACCGTGCTGGGCGCGCCCGCGGCCGGGCGCTAAGCTCGCGCCCATGGACGCCCAGGCCATTCTCGACAGCCTCGACCTGATTGCTAAGCACAGCGAAGATCCTGCGCCGCAGGTCTATGCTCGCCTGTTCGCCCGCTATCCTGAAACCGAGGCCCTGTTCATCGGCGACAAGCGCGGGGCGGCCCGAGGCCAGATGCTGCGCCAGGCCATCGAGACCCTGCTGGACTATCTGGGCCCCAACGCCTTCGCCGCCAACTTCCTGCGGGCCGAGCTGCGCAATCACGACGACATCGGCGTGCCGGCCGACATCTTCCCCGCCTTCTACAAGGCCATGGCCGAGGCCTTCGCCGACATCGCCGGCGAGGCCTGGACGCCGGCCATGCAGGCCGCCTGGGATGAGTTCACGGCCGAGGTCGAACAGATCGTCCAGGCGCCCGCCCAGACGATCTGAACCTCAGGCCAGCGCTGCCTTGAGCGACGCCGCCGTGGCCTTGGCCGCCTCGCCCACGGCCGGCGAGACGTCGGCCATGATGTAGAAGTCGTGGATCAGGCTGGGATACTCGATGTGCTCCACCTGGACCCCGGCCGCCCGCAGGCGCTCGGCGTGGTCGCGACCCTCGTCCTTCAGCGGGTCGAAGCCGGCCGTGACCACCAGGGCCGGCGGCAGGCCCGCGCAGTCCATCTTGCCCAGCATGGCCCGGTGGGACTGGGGATGGCCGATGGCCGCCAGGCACTTGTCGAACCAGGCGATGGCCTGCTTGGTCAGCAGGGGGCCGTCCAGCGCCTGACGCGACGCCGTCTCCTTTTCCGGCCATATGCCGGGATAGAGCAGCAGCTGGAAGGCCAGCCGGCGCTGGGGATCATCCTTGAGGTCGGCGGCCACCGAGGCGGCCAGGTTGCCGCCGGCCGAATCCCCGCCCACGGCGATGCGGGCCGGATCGAAGCCGATTTCCGCGGCATGGTCGAAGGCCCAGCGGGTGGCGGCGAGCGCATCGTCATGGCTGGCGGGGAATGGGTTTTCCGGCGCCAGGCGGTAGTCCACTGACAGCACCCGGACGCCGGCCAGAGCCGCCATCCGTCGGCAATGGCCGTCATGGCTTTCCAGGTCGCCGATCACGAAGCCGCCACCGTGGAAATAGACGAGGCCGCCGGTGGTCGAAGGCGCCCCGGCCGGGGTGTAGAGCCTCGCCGGAATCTCGCCGGCCGCGCCGTCGACCTTCAGGTCGCGGACGCTGACATCCTTGGGCGCATTCTGGTCGGCGGCCTGGCGCTGCATGCGATAGCCGGCGCGGACCATGTCCGGCGGCAGGGCGTCCAGGGGCGGAGGGGTCTGGCCCTCGGCGGCCTTGGCCTGGGCCTCCAGCATGGCCTGAAAGTGGGGATCCATCATCGGCGTCTCCTCCTGGGGGGCGTCTTTTGGGGGGTCGTCGCGCTCTTGCCGGCGCAGTCACGAAAACGGCCCCCGACATCGCCGGGGGCCGCTGGTCTTTCGAGCCGAAGCCTACTCGGCGGCTTCCTTGGGCGCGTAGCCCATGACCGCCTTGACCTCCAGGAACTCGTGGAAGGCGAAGTCGCCCCACTCGCGCCCATTGCCGCTCATCTTGAAGCCGCCGAAGGGAGCGGTCATGTCCGACGCGCCGTTGATCGACACCTGGCCGGCGCGGAGCTTCGAAGCGACTTCGCGGGCCTTGGCCAGGTCGGCGCCGTTCACATAGGCCGCCAGGCCGTATTCGGTGTCGTTGCCGATGGCGATGGCCTGGTCGAGGCTCTCATAGCCGAGGATCGACAGGACGGGACCGAAGATCTCTTCCTTCGAGATGGTCATCTCCGGCTTCACATTGGCGAAGACGGTGGGCTTCACATAGTAGCCCTTGTCCAGGCCTTCGGGACGACCCGTCCCGCCAGCCACCAGGGTGGCGCCCTCGTCGATGCCCTTCTGGATCAGGTCCTGGATCTTGTCCCATTGGGTCTTGGAGACCACCGGGCCCAGCATGGCGTTGCCGGTGGGGTCGCCCACCGTCACCTGGGCGGCGGCTTCCTTGGCCACGGCGATCGCCTCGTCCATGCGCTTGGACGGGACGAGCATGCGGGTCGGGGCGTTACAGGACTGGCCGGAATTGGTCATGATCTGGCGCACGCCGCCGGCCACGCTCTTGGCGAAGACGTCGTCGTCCAGGACGATGTTCGGGCTCTTGCCGCCCAGTTCCTGGTGCACGCGCTTGACGGTCGGGGCGGCGTTCTTGGCCACCTCGATGCCGGCCCGGGTCGAACCGGTGAACGAGACCATGTCCACTTCCGGATGGGTCGAAAGCGGCACGCCGACGCCGAGGCCATCACCATGGACCATGTTGAACACGCCGGCCGGCACGCCGGCCTCGTGCATGATCTCGGCGAAGATCTGGCCGGTGAAGGGAGCGACCTCCGACGGCTTCAGCACCATGGTGCAGCCGGTGGCCAGCGCCGGGGCGACCTTGCACATGATCTGGTTCAGCGGCCAGTTCCAGGGCGTGATGAAGCTGCAGACGCCGATCGGCTCCTTGACGATCATCGTCGCGCCGCGGTCTTCCTCGAACTTGAAGTCCTTGAGGATGCCGATGGCGGTGGCCAGGTGGCCCATGCCGGCCGGCACCTGGGCGCGCTGGGCCAGCGAGGCCGGGGCGCCCATTTCCTCGGTGACGGCGTTGGCCAGATCGCCGAAGCGCTTCTGGTACTCGGCCAGCACCCGCTGCATGACGTCCAGCCGCTCTTCGCGGGTGGTCTGAGACCAGGTGGCGAAGGCCTTGCGCGCGGCCTTTACGGCCTTGTCCACATCGGCTTCGGCGCCGAGCGCGATCTTGCCGGCGACCTCTTCATTGGCGGGATTGATGACGTCCAGGGTCTTGAGCGCCACCGGCTCGACCCACTGGCCGTCGATATAGAGCTTCAGGTACTCGCGCATGGGCTCTCGCTTACTCGTTAGATGTGAACATGATGACCGAACGGGCCAGTTCGCCGCGCTTCATGTCAGCGAAGCCCTCGTTGACCTGCTCGAGCTTGATGCGCTGGGAGATCATCTGGTCGAGCTTTAGCTTGCCGTTCATGTAGAAGTCCACTAGGCGGGGCATGTCGATCGGGAAGCGGTTCGAGCCCATCATGGAACCCTGCAGCTTCTTCTCGCCCAGGAATGCGGCGCCCATCAGGGTGATGCTCTGGCCGACCGGGATCATGCCGATGATGTTGGCCGTGCCGCCGCGGCGCAGCATATTGAAGGCCTGCTCGGCGGTCTTGGACAGGCCGATGGCCTCGAAGGCGTGGTGCACCCCGCCCTTGGTCATTTCGAGCACTTCCTTGACCGCGTCGGTCTGGGAGGCGTCGATGAAGTCGGTTGCGCCGAACTCCATGGCCAAGTTGCCCTTGGCGGCGACCGTGTCGATGGCGATGATGCGGCCGGCGCCCGCGATGGCCGCCCCGTTGATCGCCGACAGGCCCACGCCGCCGCAGCCGATGACGGCCACGGTCTCCCCCGGACGGACGCTGGAGGTGTGCATTGCCGCGCCGACCCCCGTCATCACCGAGCAGCCGATCAGGGCGGCGCGGTCGAGCGGCATGTCCTTGCGGATCGCGACGCAGGCATGCTCGTGGATCAGCATGTATTCGGCGAAGGACGACAGATTCAGGAACTGGATCATCGGGCCGGCGGCGGTGGTCAGCCGGGGCTCTTCATCAGCGCCGCGCTTGGTATCGGGCGAGACGCAAAGTGAGAGGTGGCCCGTCAGGCAAGACTCGCAGTGACCGCAATAGGCCGAAAGGCAGGTGATAACATGGTCACCCACCTTCACGGTCCGGACTTCCGAGCCCACCTGCTCGACGATCCCGGCGCTCTCATGGCCCAGCACCGCCGGTAGCGGGTGTGGGTAGGAGCCTTCCATGAAGTGCAGATCGGAGTGGCACAGGCCCGCGGCCACGGTGCGGATCAGGACCTCATGGGGGCCTGGCTTGTTGATCTGGACATCTTCGATCTGAAGCGGCTTGCCCACTTCGCGCAGCACGGCGGCTTTCATACTGGCGTTCCCCGAACAGCGCCCGTCTTAGCGGGCGGATTATCGAAGTCCGGACATGGCCGAGACTTCCCGAGAGGCCAACCTTATCGCCGTTCACATGGCCTGCGCCAAGGGAAATTGGCGGCTCTCCTCAGGCAGTCGAAGGCGCAGCCGGTTTGAGCCGCAATAGGGTCATTCGTTTGGGCCAGGCCGCCGGCTATTTCGGCCAGCGCAGTCGGAAGTCACCCCGCGGCGGGGGGATACAACCCGCAAGTGTGGTCAACAGGTTCTCGGCGGATCCGTCGTTGAGGAAGTGGTCGGCGCCCGTCACCCGCTCGAACTGCATCGGCCGCCGCGTGCGGGTCTCGGCCACCAGGTTCTCGGCCAGCTCGATGGGCGCTAAATCGTCCTAGTTGCCGTGCACGACGGGGACCGGACCTTGATGTTCCACAGGGCCGCATGGCATGCTGTGTAGCTGGTCGGGCTGGTTGGTGACCTCCAAGACGGGATGGCGCACATCGCGGGTAATGATCTCCAGCATCCCGGCCCGACCTTCAGCAGCCGCGCGGCCGTCGGTCGGGGCTGGCGGTAATAGCCCGACAGCAGCACCAGGCCGGTCACCTTGCCGGGATTCGGGGGGCGGTCAGAGTGACGTGGCAGGTTGCTCAACCTGCATTCTTAGTTGACCCACTCTGTTCCTTAACGGGCGATCCCCATGCGTTGACGTTAGGGCCGCAGCATAGCGTTTCCGCTCGAGTTGATGGTCCGCAGCGTTGCGCAGCGCCGCGTCAATCTGCTGCTGGGTCGCGCGCGCCCGCGTCAGCGCTTCAAGCTCGGCGAGCGCCAGCGCCCGGGCCCAACGACGTCTGGGCCATGGACTTCCTGCCCGACCAGCTCTTCGACGGGCGCAAGATACGCATCCTGGCGATCATCGACACTTTCAGCCGGTTCTCGCCGGCGCTGGATCCCCGCTTCGCCTACAAGGCCTGCGACGTCGTCCGGACGCTCGAACTGGCCGGCAAAGCGGTGGGCTATCCACGGGTCATCCGCGTCGATAATGGCCCCGAATTTGTCTCCCGCGACCTCGATCTCTGGGCCTACCAGCGGGGCGTCATCCTGGACTTCAGCCGCCCTGGAAAGCCGACGGACAACGCCTTTGCGGAGTCCTTCAACGGCAAGGTCCGGCCCGAATGCTTGAACACCGCCTGGTTCATGTCCCTCGACGACGCCCGATCAAAATGCGAGGCTTGGCGTAGGGACTACAACGAACATCGTCCCCACAGCGCGATCGGCGACAAGTGCCCGATCGAGCTCATGAATGGCGTCGGGACACATGGCCCACCCGACGCCTGACCGGCGAGAAATCCCGGCCCGACCTGGTCCAAGGGTGGGGGCAAGGTCACTCATTGCCCCCCCCACGTGCGTCGACAAGCGCTTCGTCCGAGACCAGGTGGCCGGCGATCAACATGCTGCAATTGATGCGGTCCATCAGGTAGGCGCCGCTGCTGCCGGCCCACCATCGATCAAGAAAGCTCCGATGCCGGTGGCCTACGACCAGGAGGTCTGCGGCGACTTGCTCTACGAAGGCGGCAATCTCAGCAGCGGGCTCGCCGCTCCGCAACTCGGCGACCGGCTCGAGGCCAAGTTGCCGCAGCCCCGTGACGCCCTCTTCCAGCACCGCTCGGTACGCTTCCTGCTCGTGAGCGATGACTCCGGCGTACGCACCTTCGGCCAGCCGTCTTCCAGGCGTCTCTGCGGCGACCGACAAGAGAAAGACCCGGGCCCGAAGCCTCATGGCCAGCATCGCGCCCTCGCGCAGCGCGGCACGTCCCTCCACACTGCCATCGTAGGCAAGAACGATTCGACGATACATATGAACCCCCGCTTCAGACCCAAGGGTAGCCCTAGTATTTCCCGAAGGGCGCCCAATCGCACCCAACGCACCTTCGTAGGTTAATGGTTAGGGGGCTATCATCCAACAAGCGCCGCGAGGTTTGCGCCGGGGCGTTTTGATGCTAATTATTAGCTCCCTATCGACACGGATTTGTACTCGATGACCGCCAGACACGCCTTTGGACAGGCAGCGAACCTGATGAGCCGTCGTTGGCGGGCGCGCCTAGACGAGCGGCTTAAGGACACGGGCCTCTCGCAGGCGCGGTGGCTGGCGTTGTTTGAGCTATCAAGTTCGGACGGAGGGCTGACACAGCGGGATTTAGCGGATCGGCTCGGAATCGAGGCGCCGACGATCGTGCGCCAGTTGGATGACCTTGAAAGGCGCGGCCTGATTGCGCGGCGGGAGGCGCCGAATGATCGGCGAGCCAAACGCGTCACCCTCACCGCCGCGGCAGAGCCGGTCCTCGACCACATCACGAGCATTGCGGCCACGCTTCGCGACGAGTTGCTGGCGGATATTTCTGACGCCGATCTCGTCACCTGTCTGTCCGTTTTGGGACGAGTCAACCAGCGTTTGGAACAAAGATGAGCGCGGCGGATGACAACCCCGTCGCGAGCGTGAAAAGCATTCGCATCGGGCGAAAACCCTCGCGGCGCCTGCTTCTCGTCGCCGCCGTGATCGTGGCCCTCATTGCGGCCGGCGCGGTTTGGCTGCACGGGAGGGCCGGCCGGGTGTCGACCAATGACGCCCGCATTGCCGCAGATGTCATTGCGGTTTCCAGCGAGGCGGCCGGCAGGATTGTTCAGCTCGATGTCAAAGCCGGGGACCAAGTCGAGAGGGGTCAGATTCTGGTCCGCATAGAACCCCGCGACGCTCAATATAGCTTGGCGGAGATCAACGCCAACATCGCCAACCTGCGCGCGCAGCGCGCGCAGTTGTTGGCCCAGCAAAGCTTGGTGCGCAACACCGTCGGCAATCAAGCTGGGGTATCCTCCGCGACCATCGACAGCGCCCAGGCCGACTATCTGACCAAGCAGGCTGAGCTGGCCGTGGCACGGTCGGCCTTTCAGCGCACCGAAACCCTCTATGGGAAAGGGCTGGTCGCCAAGAGCCGGTTCGAGGAGGACCAGGCGCGGCTTCGGGCCGCCGAGCAAACTGCCGTCCGCGCCCGCGCCGCGATCTCCGGCGCGAAGGCGAGCGCCGAGGTCACCCAGACGGGCCTCCAGCAGGTGCAGGTGATCGCCGAGCAGATTGCGAGCGTCGACGCCCAGATCGACGCGCTGGCTGCGCGGCGTGAACAGCAGCGGCTCGATCTCGGACGGCGACAGATCGTGGCGGCCTTCGATGGGGTCATCGATCAGACCGTTGTCGATCCGGGCGAGTACGTCTCGCCGGGCTCGCGCATCCTGCTCTATCACGACCCGCATACCGTCTGGGTCGATGTGAACGTCAAGGAGACGGAGTTCCGTAAACTGAAGGTTGGCGCGTCGGCCAAGGTGAAGGTGGACGCCTATCCCGGCCGCACGTTTGAGGCCAAGGTTCAGCGCCTGGGGGGCGCCGCTACGAGCCAGTTCGCGCTACTGCCCAACCCCAATCCGAGCGGCAACTTCACCAAGGTCACCCAACGGCTGCCCGTGAGGCTGGCGATCACCCAACAGCAGAATCTCCTCCGGCCGGGGATGATGGCCGAGGTCACGATCGATGTCACAGACTGAGGCCCTGTTCGCGCGCTATGGGTCGATGTACCGCTGGCTCGCGACGGCGGCGGCCATGGTCTCGGCGATCGCGGTGGTGCTTTCATCCACCATCGTCAACGTGGCTGTTCCGGCAATCATGGGCCAGTTCGGCATCGATCAGACCCGGGTGCAGTGGCTCGCCACCGGCTTTCTCGCCGCAATGACGGTCACCATGCTGCTCTCTGCCTGGTGCGAACGCACCTTCGGTCAGCGGCAAACCATGACGGTGGCCCTGGGCGTGTTCCTGTTCGGATCGGTCCTCGGCGGGCTGGCGCCGGATGATACGGTGCTCATAGTCTCCCGGGTGATCCAGGGCGCTGCAGCGGGCGTCATCCAGCCGCTGGCGATGGTCGTGATGTTCCAGGTGTTTCCCCCCGACAAGCGCGGCGCGGCCATGGGAATCTTCGGGATTGGCGTGGTGCTCGCCCCGGCGCTGGGTCCGTGGGTCGGGGGACTGCTGATGGATAGCTTCGACTGGCGGTTCCTTTTCTATTTGGGGATTCCATTCGGCCTGGGTGGCATCACGCTGGCGCACCTCTTCCTGCCCGATCGCGATCCTGCGGTCGCGAAGGCCCGACTGGACTGGCCGGCTCTGGTGTGGCTCAGCGTGGCCCTGCTCGCGCTGCTGCAAACCATGTCCAGCGGCCAGCGCTTGGGCTGGGCCTCCACGCCCGTCCTCGCAGGGCTTGCAATCACGATGACCTGCGCGGCGGCCTTCCTCGTCCGCGAACGTCGGATTCCGCATCCGCTGCTCGACCTGCGGGTGTTCGCCAGTCCCCCCTTCGCTGCGGCCGCGGCGGTCAGCTTTGTGCTGGGGGCCGGCCTGTACGGCACGACCTATCTGCTCCCGGTCTTCGTCCAGCAGATTCAAAACTTCACCCCAACCCAAGCGGGTCTGCTGCTGATGCCGGCCGGCTTCGTCCTGGTCATCGTCTTTCCCGCCGCAGGCATGATGAGCGACCGGCTGTCGCCAGGATTGCTGATCGGGGCGGGCATGGCTATCTTTGCCTATTCCTCGTGGCTTACGGCCCACGTGAGCGCTGACACCGCCTTCTGGACGCTCGCCTGGTGGACGGTGATTGGCCGCATTGGGATGGGCTTTGTGTTCCCCTCGCTGAGTTCTGCAGCTCTCAAGGTGCTGCCGCTGGAACTGTTATCCCAGGGCTCTGGCTCGATGAACTTCACCCGGCAACTGGGCGGAGCGCTCGGCACGGGTATTCTGGGCGTGATTATTGAGCGGCGAACCGCGTTCCACGGCGACGCCCTCGCCGCGACCCAGACGTCGGATAATTCAGCTACAAGCGGCTATCTCATGGAAGCCGCGCGAACCGTCCACGCGTTGGGACTCGGGCCTCTGGAGCAACTCCCGGCCGCCGGCTGGTTGCTGGGGCAAGGGGTTTACTACCAGGCGGCCGCCGCCGCCTATCGAGATGGATTCCTGATCACGGCCATGGTCTTCGCCGTGGCCCTCGCGCCAACTTTCGTGCTCCATCGCGCCTTGGGGCGCGTTGCTGCGCGGCTAGGTCCAGGCCCCCAATCGGCTGAGAAGGCTGAAGACGAGGCGGATGCCGGGCCAGCAGCAGACCCTGTAATTGAAGCCAAGGCTCGCGCGGTGAGAATATGAACAGGCGCGCAAACTCGACCTGCAAAGCCAAGCGGGAGGCGATCCTCTTGGCTACGGCGGACCTGATGAGTCGGCTTGGCCCAGATGTGTCGGTCACCTCGATCGCCCGCTCAGCGGCCGTCTCAAAGCAGACGGTCTACAATCATTTCGGCAGCAGAGCCGGCCTGATGGACGCTTTGGTCGCCAGTGGCCTCAGTGTTTTGTACGATCCGATGCTCGATCTGGACAGCAACGGAGATCCTGAGGACGAGCTGGGATCCTACGCCCTTGCCTTGCTGCGCGAGCTCTCACAGCCCGCCTATCGGAAAATGCTTCGCGCGATCTTCTTTGCCATCCAGCACGATGCGGCAGCGGCCCAGCTGATCTATGACGCGACTGCGGTGCGTATGCGGGAACGCATCGCAACCTATCTCCGCGCGCAATGTGCGCGGGGGCGTCTCACTGTCGATGAACCCGACATCGCAGCTCAACTCTTCCACACTGCTGTCGTATCGAACGCGCAACTCATGATTCTGGCGGGGATCCACGATGAAAAGCCCATAGAGTCCCATGCTAGAGCTTGCTCGAGACTCTTCCTAAAGGCTTACGCAACTGATAGGTAATGTGCCTGCCGAGGCTATGACATGAATCCTGCGCCGCAAGGCGGTCCGCCTAAGCTGTGTGGCGGCTTGCGGCTCGCCTCGCTCAGCCTTTCCACCACCCGCGGCCGGCGCCGGGGCTGATCCCTCGTTCAGCCCGTGGTGTGCAATATGCCGCCGAGGGCGCTGTCGCCAATTGCCACGCGCGAGCTAACTTGTTCGAATCTCCGCTGGTTTTAAGGAATGTCGCTCATGCAATGCGCCGCCCACAATGAGGACTCTGCGCCCGAGGCGCTGGACCTCAAATTCACTCCGCTTGGCACCGGCTATCTCCTGGCGGAGGTTACTCGCCTGCTGCGCGCGTCGGTGGACCGGAGAATGCTGGACCTGGGCCTCACAGGCTCAATGTGGCGTGTGCTGGTTTATCTCCAACGCGAGGATGGGAGATCCCAGGCGGACTTGGCGAAAGAGCTTGAGGTCAGCCGGGCATCATTGGGACAAATGATTGATCGGCTTGAGCACTCCGGCCATGTGCAGCGTCGCGCCCACCCGGACGACCGCCGGATATGGCGCGTTTTTCTGACTGAGAAGTCTCAGGAGATCATGCCGTCACTGGGCGAGAAAGCTCAAGCGCTGCATCAGCAAACGTTCGGACGGCTCGCCAAAGACGAACATAGGGCGCTCGTTGCGACGCTCATGACGCTCCGCGACAGCCTAACCTGAAATCGATCTGCCTGAGTACGCGCGTTTCCTCGCGCAGCGGCCAATAAGTGTCAACGCTCCGGCATTCACAATCAGTCCGTCGAGCGCATCGCTGACCTTGATCTGGCAAGAGAGATGGCTGTTGGTTCGACGCCCTCGGCAAAATCCAGCATCGACTCCTCCAATGCCGGGACGCGCCGGTCTTGTCGGCCCGAGCCTTGTCAATATAGACTCGGCAGGGGGCGTAGGCGTCGCCGCAGTCTGCGTCGATGCCCGGGATGTTGTTCTTGACCGCGCCTTCCATTCCCGTGAGGCCGGGCTTGACGTCGACCACATGCTCGTCCCGTCGTGCTCGATGTAGGTGATCCTGGTGATTGGAACTCTTGCTGAACTCCAGAGCCCGTCTGGCTCGAGTGGATGCTGAATGACCCGCACAGGCGGGCTCAAGGCTATTGAGATTGGGCGCGTCCTCTGGACTTAGCGAATGCCAGGCTCAGTTGCGCGCCGGAATGACGACCGGCATGGACGAGTACCCCCGGATCAAGACCGAAGCCACACGGCGGGGCTCTTCCAGGACACGGATTTCAGGAAAGCGCGGGAGGATCTCTTCCCACAGAATCCGCAGCTGGAGCTCGGCTAGGCGATTACCCACGCAGCGGTGAATCCCGAACCCGAACGACAGGTGGTTGCGCGGCCGCTCTCGGTCGATGATGTAAGCTTCAGGGTTCTCGATCGCCTCCTCGTCCCGGTTGCCTGAGGCGTACCAGATCAGCACCTTGTCGCCCTTCTTGATGAGCTTGCCGCCAAGCTCGAAATCTTGGGTGGCGGTGCGCCGCATGTTGGAGAGCGGGGTCTGCCAGCGAATGGTCTCCGAAACCATGGAGGGGATCAGGTCTGGCTTCGCCTGCAGTTTACGTAGCTGCTCGGGGTTCTCGTTCATCGCTAAGATCGAGCCGGTCATCGTATTTCGGGTGGTGTCATTGCCGCCGATGATCAGTAGGAGCAGATTCCCGAGGTACTCCATGCGGTCCATGTTCCGCGTGGCCTCGCCATGGGCCAGCATGGAGATCAGATCGCCCTTGGGCGGGGCGTTGACCCGCTCGTTCCAGAGTCGCGTGAAATAGTCCACGCAGGCGAACAGCTCCATCCTGCGCTCGGTCTCGTAGTCATCCGTGAGGAACAGGCCGGATTGGGGGCCCGCGGTGGCGATGTCGGACCAGCGGGTTAGTTTGCGCCGTTCATCCCAGGGGAAGTCGAACAGGGTGGCCAGCATTTGGGTGGTGAGTTCGATGGAGACCCGATCGACCCAGTCGAAGGGCTCGCCGATCGGTAGTTCGTCCAGGGTCTTGGTGATGCGGCTGCGGATCAACGGCTCCATCAGGTGGAGGTTGGCCGGCGAGACAATCGGGCTGACGGTCTTGCGCTGGACGTCGTGCTTGGGCGGGTCCATCGCGATGAACATCGGAAGGGTGAAGTCTTCTTTTTGGTCGAAGATCGTGATCGATGGCTCCGACGAGAACACCTCGTGATTGATATCGACGGCCATGATGTCGGCATACTTTGTGATGGACCAGAAGGCGCCGTCCGGGTGGTGATGCGCCGGGTGCAGATGAACTGGGTCCTCCTTGCGCAACCGCTCCAAGTATGGCCACACCGTGTCGGTGCGCCAGAGCTCTGTGTCGGCGAGGTTGATGTCCTCCAACGGCATTGCGTAGGCCTTTGCGCGGGCCTCGGCCCTCAGATCGATCGCGCCGTCGCTCATTGCATTTTCCATCTCTTGCTTATCCCGTCAATTAAGATGACGGGCGCCTCAGGTCCCTAGGACAAACCCCTCATAACCCTTGTCGGCGCTGGCCTGACACATCTGCAGGTAAAGTGGAACGCCGCCCGGATAATTTAATAATTCCCGCGGCTTACCCGGAATATTAGCGCCCATGTACCAGGAGTCAGCCAGGGGAAAGAGCGTCATGGCGCCAACCGCCTCGATATGGTCCTTCCAGGTCTGTTCGGCGGTGGTGGTCGCCTCGAACCGGCTGACGCCCGCGTCGCGCACGCGTCCCAGGAATTCGACGACCCAGTCGCCCTGCAGTTCGGCGCAGGTCGGGCCATTGCAGAACCCCGAGGGGCTCTGCGGCCCGTAGAGGAACAGCAGGTTGGGAAAGCCAGCGCTAGCCATGCCCAGATGAGTTCGCGCGCCCTTGGCCCACTTCTCCTTGAGCGTGAGCCCCTCGACACCGCGGATGTCTATCTGCGTCAGGCCGCCGGTCACGGCATCGAAGCCGGTGGCAAGAACCAGGAGATCGAGCTCGTACTCCCGCGCTGCGGTCTTTACGCCGCCGGGGGTGACTTCCAGGATCGGCGTTTCCTTCAGGTCCACCAGCTCGACGTTGTCCTGATTGAAGACGTCGTAGTAGGTCTGCTCAAGGGACGGGCGCTTGACCCCGAACGGGTGCGGCGGCTGCTTCGGGGCAAGCTTTTCGGCGAGCTTCGGATCGCGAATCCGCTTTTGCACCTTCTCGCGCCAGAAGTCGTAGGCGGTACGATTGGCCTCGAGGTTCATCATCACGTCGTAGAAGGTCGAGGCCCAGAAACTAAATCCTCCGGCCGCCCAACTCGCCTCATAGATGTCCTGCCGTTCTTCCGGAGAGACCTCCAGCGCGGACTTTCCGCTCGCGTGGAAGTCGAAGCCACCGAAGCTTTCACGCCGCCGCGCGAATCGCGCGGGATAGTCGCGTTTCATGTCGGCCTGGGTCGCTTCGTCCAGGTTGCGCTGCTGCATCGCCAGCGCCAGGATCGGCGTGCGCTGGAAGACCGTCAGTTGCGCGGCCACGGGCGCAGCCTCCTGCACCACCTGCACGCCGCTCGCACCGGTGCCGATTACGCCCACGCGCTTGCCCGTCATGTCGAGGCCGCCTTGCGGCCACCAGGCGGTGTGGTGTGTTTCACCCGCGAACCGGTCGAGCCCCTCAATCTGCGGCACATAGGGCTTGGCGGCGAACCCGGTGCAGAGCACCAGGAAGCGGGCGCGGACGCCGCCGCCCTCCTGCGTCGTCACGATCCACTGGTCGCGCCCGGCGTCGAACTCGGCACCCTCGACACGGGTGTTGAAGCGGATATCCCGGCTCAGATCGAGCTTCTTGTCTACGTAGCGGAAGTAGGCGCGCAGTTCCTCCCAGCCGGGAAACCGCTCCGTCCAGTTCCAGTCGCGCCAGAGATCCTCGCAGGAGAACTCGTACATCGGCACGTGGGTGTCGACGCGGGCGCCAGGATAGCAGTTCCAGTACCAGATACCGCCCAGGTCGGCGCCGGCCTCGAAAAGGCGCACCGAGAACCCCAGTTGGCGCAGGCGGTGGAGCTGGTAAAGGCCGGTGAAACCGGCCCCGACCACAAGGACATCCAGTTCCTCGATTGGTTGGGTTTCTGGCCGCACGGCAGGTTCGGTGTTCATGGTCTCACGCTAGTCCTAAATTTCTGCGAGCGAACTTGGTGACCGCCATGTAATCGGCCTTGCCGTTCGAAGCCCGCAACGGGACCTGGGTCACGAGGACACGCTTGGGGGTCTTATAGCCGGCCAAGCTGGAGCGCACGTGCCGACGTACATCGTCCTCGTCGAATGCAACTCCGCTCGCCACTACCACCACGCCCGTGACGGCCTGGCCCCATTTATCGTCTGGAACGCCGACCACGAGCGCATCCTCGATGATCGGGTGGGTCTTAAGGGCCTCCTCGACCTCCTCGGGATAAACCTTCTCGCCAGCGGTGTTGATGCAGGCGCTGCCCCGTCCCAGTAGCGTCATGGCCCCGTCGGCCTCCACTGTGCACCAGTCTCCCGGGATCGAGTAGCGCTGGCCGGCGATGGTGCGAAAGGTCTGGGCGGTCTTTTCCGGATCCTTGTAGTAACCCAGCGGTATTGGGCCGCTGATGGCGATTATCCCGGCTTTGCCTGTGCCCGGCTCCACAAGATTTTCATCCTCGTCAAAGACCTTGCACCGGGGGCCGATCTGGAACGTCGCGGTCCTGACCTCACCGTCCTTGGTCATGGCCGAGGAGCCGAAGCCGAGCGCCTCTGAAGCGCCGAAGGAGTCCATCAGCACGACTTGTGGGATGTGTCGCAATAGGCCCGCCTTGACCTCACGGCTCCACATCACGCCAGAGGAGACCACGGAGACTAGGCTCGAGGTGTCGTGGCGCCCAGGCTGGTCCTCCAGCGCTTTGAACATCGGCTTGGCGAAGGCGTCGCCCACCAGGGCGATGGATTGCACCCGATGGCGCGCAACGACCGACCAGAGCTCGTCGGCGTCGAACCACGGATTCTCAAGGGTGACCACGCAGCCGCCGTTCATCATGCATCCGATCGCGGTGATGAGACCGGTTCCGTGCATCATCGGGCAGGCCGGGAGGGTTCGGCTTCCCGGACCGGTGGCGCGAACGAAGTCGAGATGCGCGTCGAGGGTTTCCGGCGCTGGCCCGAGCCGCCGCACCGCGTCGAGCTGGGCCTCACGCATGTCCTCATGGCGCCACATGACCCCCTTGGGCATGCCCGTCGTACCGCCCGTATAGATGAACAGAAGGTCGTCTGGAGACCGCTCGATCCCCAAGGGGGCGCCCTCGCCGGTCGCGGCGAGGTCTTCATATCGCTCCGAGAAGTGCGCCGGCGGATCGTCGTCGCCGATCTCAATGAACGTGGCGACCTTGGACAGGCGGTCCTTCAGCTGGAGGACTGTGTCGCGAAACTCGGAGCCGTAGATGATGGTCTGCGCATCCGAGTCATCGAAGATGTAGAACACCTCGTCGGGCTTGTAGCGGTAGTTGACGTTCACGTGGGTCAGGCGGCCCTTGAAGCAGGCGGCCAGGGCCTCGCCGTACTCTGGGCGGTTGCGCATATAGAACGCCACCTTGTCGCCCGGCTTCGCGCCCCGGGCCAGGATCGCGCGCGCAAGATTGTTCGACCGATGCGACGTCTCCACCCAGGTGATCGTTCGATTCCCGTGAATGAAGGCCGGCGCGTCCGCCGGGAGGGCGTTCGGGAGCGCGTCGAGGATATCGCCGAAATTCCAGGTCATGGGCCTGCTTCCTAAACGGCGATCCAGCCCTGAACGCGGGCGGCCTCGTTACGGACGAGTTCCGGCCCTCCGAGCAGTTGGCGATCCAGACCGATGCGCTTGAACCAGTAGTGCAGCCCGGCGAGGTCGGTGAAACCCATGCCGCCGTGCACTTCGGTGGAGGTCCGCGCGACGAACCGGCCGACCTCGGAGAGGTGTGATTTTGCGTGGCAGGCCATCAGGGTCGATTCGTCAGGTGCATGGTCAAAGGCGTGCGCCGCATACCAGACCAGCGAG
>NZ_JAUXSP010000020.1 GCF_030679875.1 Phenylobacterium sp.
ACCGCGCCGCCGCCGCCGCCCGCCAGCCCCACCCCGACACCGCCGGCGCCGCGGCCTCCAGCAGCGACGCCCCCCGCAAAAGCGCCCCCTGCAAAGACACCCCCAGCAAGGGCGCCGGTCAGCAAGGCCCCGGCGGCCAAGGCCCCCACACCGGCGCCGGCGCCGCCCCCTGCGGAGACTCCGCCCGCGTCGCCTGTGGTCGAGGAGCCGGTCTTTTGAGCCTGACCGCGACCCGGCTCGATCCCTGGCGCTGGCTCGGCGCCCCCATGCTCCAGTGCATGGCGGCCACGCTTCTGTTCAGTCTCCCCGTGCGGGTGTTCGGCTGGGGGCTGCCTGAGCCGATCTTCTGCATGGCGCCGGCCTTCGCCTGGGCGATGATCCGCCCGTCCATGGCGGCCCCTTTTGGCGTGCTGACCATGGGGCTGTTCCTGGATATCTTCTGGGGCGGACCGATGGGGCTCTGGGCCCTGTCGCTCCTGGTGGCCTACGGGACGGTGCTGGGCGCGCGGAACATGATGGTCGGCCAGAGCCGGCCGATGATGTGGATATGGTTCGCCGCGGCCTGTGCTGTGGCTCAGATGGTCGGTTTTCTGGTCACCCAGCTGGACGTCCGGGCGACGCCCAACCTGCTGGCCATGCTCTGGCAATTCCTCGCCACAATCCTGCTCTATCCATTTGCGCATCGGTTGATCGACAGGTTCGATGACGCCGATGTCCGGTTCCGTTAGGGGGCGACGGCGATGAGTGAGCCGTCCATCTTCTTCTCCGAGGTCAATGAGCGGCAGGGGGCCTTCCACCGCCGCAGCTTCCTGCTGGGCGGTTTCGCCGGGGCGGGCCTGCTGGCGCTCGGGGGGCGCCTGGCCCATCTGCAGATCCTGGAAGCCCAGCGCTATCAGAAGCTCTCAGCGTCCAACCAGTTCAACTTCCGTCTGGTGCCGCCGCCGCGCGGGCTGATCGTCGATCGCAATGGCGAGGTTCTAGCCACCAACCGTCCCAATTTCCGTCTGCTGGTGGTGAAGGACGGCGAGCACGAGCCTGGCGCCACACTCCAGACCCTGGCCCACTTCGTGCCCCTCGACGCGGCGCGTCAGGAACGACTGATGCGCGAGTTCGAACGCACGCCCAACCGCGTGCCGGTCTCGGTCATGGAGGACATGACCTGGGAGCAGTTCTCGGCGATCAATGTCCGCGCGCCGGAAATGCCCAATGTCACCGCCGACATGGGGGAGGTGCGGGTCTATCCCTATGGCGGCGCGTTCGCCCACGTCATCGGCTATGTGGCCAAGGTGAACCGCGAGGATCTCACCGACACGGGACCAAACTCCGAGGCCATCCTGCTGCATCCGGGTTTCCGGATCGGCCGCCAGGGGGTGGAGAAGGCCTTCGATCTGGATCTGCGTGGCCGAACGGGCGCGCGAAAGGTCGAGGTGGACGCCCGCGGTCGCGAGATCCGCAATGATCCCGACGGGGACATCCTGGCGGTGTCGGGCAAGACGGTCGAACTGACCCTGGATGTGGACATCCAGAACCGCGCCCTTGAGGTGATGGGGGATGAGAGCGGCGCCATCGTGGTGATGGACTGCCGGACCGGCGACCTCCTGTGCATGGTCTCGGCGCCCAGCTTTGACGCCAACCGCTTCGTGCGCGGCCTGTCGACGGCGGAGTACCGGGCCCTGGCGGACTATGAGCGCCGGCCCTTGCTCGACAAGGCCATGAGCGGCACCTACCCGCCGGGCTCGACCTTCAAGATGACCACCGCCCTGGCCGCGCTCAGCGCCGGGATCAATCCCGAGGAGCGGATACACTGCTCCGGGGGCTGGCGTTTCGGCGGACGGACCTGGCGCTGCTGGCGGCATGGGGGCCATGGCGCCCAGAACATGCACGACGCCATCAAGAATTCCTGTGACGTCTATTTCTACCAGGTCGCCCTGCGGATGGGCCCCGACCACATCGCCAGGGCGGCCAAGGCCCTCGGCTTCGGCCAGGCCTTCGACATTGGCATTCCGGGTCAACGCACAGGGGTTGTGGGATCGAGGGAGTGGAAGCGGACCCAGGTCAAGCGCGACCCTACCTGGCACCCCGGGGACTCCGTCAGCTATGGCATCGGCCAGGGCTACATCACCGCCAACGGCCTGCAGCTGGCGGTGATGACCGCCCGCCTGGCCAATGGGCGCAAGCAGCTCAATCCGCGCCTGATCAAGTCGGTGGGTGGGGTGGAGATGCCGCCTGGGGACGAGGTGCCCAATCTGCCCTTCTCCCAGGAGCACCTGGACTATGTGCGGGCCGGCATGATCTCGGTGGCCAATGACCGCAGCGGCACGGCCTTCCGCCAGAGTCAGCTTGGGCTCGGTGACGTGATGATGGCCGGCAAGACCGGCACGGCCCAGGTGCGCAGCTATGACGGCGTGGCCAACCGCGACAGCCGAAGTGTCCGGTGGGGACTGAAGGACCACAACCTCTATGTCGCCTTCGCGCCCATCGATGAGCCGCGATACGCGATCTCGGTGATCATCCAGCACGGCGGCCTGGGCGGCGCCACGGCCGCAGCGCCTCGGGCCCGGGAGGTCATGCGGGTGGCCCTGCTGAAAGACCCGGAAATCCGCGCCCGCATTGTCCGACCCATGCCCCTGCCTGATGTCACCGACCTGCCGCCGGTAGGCATGGCGCCGGACGGGGCTGTGGCGGCGCCGCCACCGCTTGAGCCGGGTGAACCCACATGACCATGAGCGCCCTGCGTCGTCCTGGCGAACGCGACCGCCTGGTGGTCAAGTTCACCCAGATCGACTGGACCTTCGCCATCGCGCTCTGCCTGCTGGCGGGGACCGGCGCCTTGATGATGTTCTCGGTGGCGGGCAGTTCCTGGGAGCCCTGGGCAGGTCCGCACCTGTTCCGGTTCGGCTTCTGCTTTGTCCTGATGATCGCGCTGGCCCTGTTCGACATCCGGGTCTGGTTCGCGCTCGCCTATCCCATCTACGGGCTGGGTCTGCTGCTGCTGGTGGCGGTTGAGCTGGTCGGCGACACCCGTATGGGCGCCACCCGCTGGCTGGACCTGGGCTTCATGAGCTTTCAGCCCTCTGAGGTCATGAAGGTGGGGATCGTCCTGGCCCTGGCCCGTTTCTATCACGGCATTTCGGCCGAGGATGCTCGCCTGTCCTGGCGGTTGATTGTTCCGGCCGCCATGATCGCCGCGCCCGTTGTGCTGGTGGCCCATCAGCCCGACCTGGGTACGGCCATGCTGATCGCCCTGACCGGGGCGGCGGTGGTGGTGCTGGCGGGCCTGTCCTGGAAGGTCATTGGCGCCGCAGTGATCTCGTTCGTCGCCGCCGTGCCCATCATGGTGGTGTTTGTGCTGCATGAGTATCAGCGCAAGCGGGTGATGACCTTCCTCGACCCGGAGAGCGATCCCTCTGGCTCGGGATACCATATCCTGCAGTCCAAGATCGCCCTGGGCTCCGGCGGGTTCTTCGGCAAGGGCTATGGCCTGGGCTCGCAGAGCCAGCTCAATTTTCTGCCCGAAAAGCACACCGACTTCATCTTCGCCACCCTGGCCGAGGAGTTTGGCTTCCTGGGGTGCGCCCTGGTGCTGGCCCTGTTCGCGGCGGTGATCTTCATGGCCCTTCGCACCGCCTCCCTGGCTCACAGTCACTTCGGCAGACTGGCGGCGGCCGGGGTGACGGCGACCTTCACCCTCTATGTCTTGATCAACGGGGCCATGGTCATGGGCCTGGCGCCGGTGGTGGGCGTTCCCATGCCGCTGCTCTCTTATGGCGGCACGGTCATGCTGACCGTGATGATCGGCTGGGGGCTCGTGCAGTCGGTGCGGGTCCATCGCTACAGCGAGGTGACCAGCGGCAAGGGCGCCTTCGTCTGAGGCCGCTTTGCGCGGCGCCAAGAGCTAACGGGTGAGCGCCGCGTCCGTCGCCCGGACCAGGGCGTCGACCACACCAGGTTCGGTGGAGGCGTGGCCGGCGTCCCAGACCACGTCGAGCTTGGCCTCAGGCCAGGCCTGGCTGAGCCGCCAGGCGGCGTCCATCGGGGTGACGACGTCGAACCGCCCCTGGACGATCCAGCCGGGAATGCCGCGGATCTTGTCGATGTTCTTCAGGATCCAGCCGTCCTCGGGGAAGAAGCCGCGATTGACGAAGTAGTGGCATTCGATCCGCGCGAAGGCGATGGCGAAGTCCACCTCATTGAACTTCGAAGGCCGCGCTTCGGGGCCGCGGATGGAGATGGTGTCTCCCTCCCACTGACTCCAGGCCGTCGCCGCCTCGGCCTGCACCCGCCGGTCGGCGTGGGTCAGGCGCCGATGATAGGCGCCCATCAGATCGTGGCGCTCGGCCTCCGGAATCTGGGCCAGGAAGTGGGCCCAGGCGTCGGGGAACAGCATGGAGGCGCCGTCCTGGTAGAACCAGCGCAGCTCGCGCTCGGTCAGCAGGAAGACGCCGCGCAGCACCAGGCCTTCGACCCGGTCGGGATGGGTGATGGCGTAGGCCAGGGCGAGGGTCGAACCCCAGGAGCCGCCGAACACCGTCCACTTCTCGATCCCCAGCTTGACCCGAAGCCGTTCGATGTCGGCGATCAGGGTCCAGGTGGTGTTGTGCTCCAGCCGCGCATTGGGATGGGAGCGCCCGCAACCCCGCTGGTCGAACAGGGCCATGCGCCACTTCGCGGGGTCAAAGAACCGTCGCATGGTGGGATTGATCGCCCCGCCAGGCCCGCCGTGCAGGATCAGGCAGGGCTTGCCGTCGGGGTTCCCGCACTCCTCGTAATAGACCTCGTGCTCGCTCTCGGTGGCGAGCCAGCCATGGGCGAACGGCTCGTTCTCGGAGAACAGCCCGCGACGTTGGGCGGGGGATGAGACGGCGGCGGAGGGGGAGGGGCGATCCATGTGCGTATTTACGCTGGGAAACGCCGCCGCATCCAGTCGAGGATGTGGGTGTTCACCGCCTCCGGCTGCTCCTGCTGCGTCCAGTGCCCGGACTCGGTCACCAGCACCTTCTCAAGGTCAGAAATGTGATCGCCCATCTTGTCGGCCATGGAGGGCGGCAGGACGGCGTCCTTCTCGGCCATGATCATCAGGCAGGGCAGGCCGTCGATGCGGGTGGGAAGCTCAGCCCCCCGCTCCCAGTTGCGGGTGAAGTTACGGTACCAGTTGATTGGGCCGGTGAAACCGCTGTGTTCGAACAGGGCCACATAGACCGCCATCTCCTCGTCGCTGAGGAACTGGCTCTTGTCGGTGGCCGGGTCGAAAGCCGCCAGGCCCGCGGCGAAGGCGAAGCTTGAGCCGCCCTTCTTCGTCTCGCTGGAGGCGCGCAGGGCGGCGGGCTTGCGCAGGAAGAAGCGCATGGTCTTTTCGACGTCAGCGGCCAGGACCTGATCAGGCTCGTTCGGGGTCTGGAACCAGACGATGTACATGTCCGGACCATAGACCTGGCGGAACAGCTCGATGGGCTCAGCCCGGTAGCGGGGCTGGTATGGCGTGTTGAGGCCGATGATCCCGGCGCAGCGGTCGGGATGCATCAACGGCATCTGCCAGACCACGAAGCCCCCCCAGTCGTGACCGACGAACACCGCCTTTTCGAGGCCCAGGTGGTCGAGGAGGGCCACCAGGTCGGCGGTCAGGTGCTCCATGTCGTAGTCGGCCACAGCCTCAGGGCCTGAGGTCAGCCCATAGCCGCGCTGGTCCGGCGCGATCACGTGGTAGCCGGCGGCGGCGAGGACCGGGATCTGATGGCGCCAGGAAAAGGCGGTTTCGGGAAAGCCGTGACAGAGAACAATGGCTGGCCCGTCCTTGGGGCCGGCCTCGTAATAGGCCATCTCAATCCCGTTGATCGGGGCGGTCTGCACCGGCGGCATCATCGCGCTCAGGGCGGTGGGAAGGGCGGGGGCCATGGGCTGCTCCAGTCAGGTCCTGGGCGGTAACTGGGGGGATATGGCGGCGGACGCAAGCGTGTGGGCTTCCACCACCGGGGCTGTGGGGTAGATAGGGGCATGAGCAGACCTGCCGCCGCCGCGCCTACCCCCTGGGGCCTCGTGATCCTGCTGGGGGCGCTCACCGCGTTCGCGCCCATGTCCATCGACATGTATCTGCCGAGCCTGCCGCAGATCGGCCAGACCCTGGGGGCCAGCGCCGCCCAGACCCAGGCGACGGTGGCGGCGTTTTTCGCCGGCATGGCGATCGGCCAGTTCATCTACGGCCCGGCCTCGGACCGGTTTGGCCGCCGGGGGCCCATCCTGGCCGGGATCGCCGTCTATGTGGCGGCCACCGTGGCCTGCGCGCTGGCCACGGGTCCCGACATGCTGATCGCCGCCCGTTTCGTCCAGGCCCTGGGGGGCTGCGCCGGCGGGGTCGTGGCCCGGGCCATTGTCCGCGACCGGTTCGACCACACCGAGACGGCCCGGATGTTGTCTCTGCTGATGCTGATCATGGGGATCGCCCCGATTGTCGCGCCGCTCCTGGGGGGCGTGATCCTGCAGCTCGCCGGCTGGCGGGCGATCTTCTGGGTGCTGGTGGCGTTCGGCCTGATCGTCGGAGCGTTCGCGCTGTTTCGCCTGGAAGAAAGCCGCTCAGAGGCCACCGCCGCCCAGGCCCGGGCGGAAAACCCGTTCTCCGCCTTCGCAGCCCTGCTGCGTCAGCGTCGGCTGGTGGGCTACGCCCTGGCCGGGGCGCTCAACGGGGCGACCCTGTTCACCTATATCGCCGCCTCGCCGGTGCTGCTGATCGAGGTCTATGGAATCTCGCCAGCCAATTTTGGCTGGGTCTTCGGCCTCAACGCCGCGGGCGTGATCGGGGCCAGCCAGGTCAATCGCTACCTGCTGAGATATGCAGGGCCCGACCAGGTGCTGGCCCGCGCCAGCCAGATCGCCGTGGGCCTTGGCCTGCTGCTGGCCCTGGCGGCGGTGACGGGGATTGGCGAGCGCTGGAGCGTGCTGCCGCTGCTGTTCCTGATCCTGGCCACCTATGGATTCATCCAGGGCAACACCATGGCCGGGGCGCTGAGCGTCGATCCCAGCCGGTCAGGCTCGGTCTCGGCCCTGATGGGTGGGGCCTCCTTCGGGGTCGGGGCGGTGGCCGCCAGCCTGACGGGCCTGGCCTATGACGGCACGCCGGGGCCCATGGGGATCGCCATGGCCCTGGCGCTGGCCGGCTCGGCCCTCGCCCTGCGCGGTCTGGCCCTGCCCAACCGAAGCTAGGTTGTCGGCTTCAGCCGGAAGGCGGCGACCGCCAGCACCAGCCAGCCGATCAGGAACATCAGCCCGCCGATCGGAGTCACCGCCCCCAGGATCGGTGGCCCGCCCAGCGCCATGGCCGTGAGCGTCCCGCAAAAAATCGCCCCGCCGCCCAGAAAGAAGGGCGGCGCGATCCGCGCCAGCCAGCCGCCCCGAGCCGCCACATGGCCTGCGGCGAAGACCGCCAGGCTGTGGACCATCAGATAGGTGGCGCCGGTGTCCATCCAGGCCTTGGCCTGGGGATCACTCACCCCGTGCGCGCCAAAGGCGCCGATCGCGACGGCCAGGAAACCTCCCAGGCCGGCCAGTCCCAGCCAGATCCGATCGATGCTCATGAGATGTTCCTGCGGTATGACTTGGGTTCGGTGGCGTGAGGCTGGAATAGTCCCGCGCCACGGCCTTGGCGAATCTGACGCCGGTGCGAGGAGACAGATCATGGGCTGGCGAAACAGCGGTCTTGCGGCGACGGCGATCATCCTGGCGATCGGGGGGGCGGCCAAGGCCGACAGCGGCAGTTTCGGCGACTGGGCCGTGGTCTGCGACAATGTCCGCAACTGCGCCGCCATGGGTTTTGGCGAACTCGGCGAGACGGGCGGCGCGGCGCTTCTTCAGTTGAGCCGAGATGCGGCGCCCGATGCGCCGCCCAGGATCACCCTGATCACCGCCGGGACCGAGGCCGCCAGCCTACGCCTGGCGGTGGACGGCGCAGCGCCATCCGGTCTCGCAGCCGTGCCGGCCACGCCCATGGAGAGTGACCCCGAGCGCCGGCTCACCGAATTGACTCCGGCCCAGACCCGGGAACTGCTGGCGGTGCTGGTGAACGGGCGGACGCTGACCCTGGTGGAGGGCCAGAACCCTGCGGCCGTCATTTCCCTGAGCGGTTCAAGCGCGGCCCTGCGTTTCGTCGATGACCGACAGAAGCGGGCCGGGACCAGCAGCGCCCTGGTGGCGAAGGGCCCGCGCCCGGCTTCGGCGGTTCCCGCTCCGCCCCAACCGCCGGTGGTCAAGGCTGCGGCGGCCGTTGGCCAGACCCGCCTGCCGCGGGCGCCGTCCCCGGCGCTACAGGCGCAGCTGCGGGACTGTGACGACGACATTTTTGATCTGGGGATCGAGCCGGAGATCGCCCGGCTGGTCCAGGGCAAGCTCTTCTGGGGGGTGGTCTGCTCCCGGGGCGCCTACAACGTCATCTACCGGCTGTTCCTGACCAATGAGGCTGGCGGCGAGGCGCGCCCCCTGGAGCTGACCTATCCGAGCGGCGAAACCACCTCGGAGCTGATGAACATCAGTTTCGATCCCGAGGCCCAGACCCTGACCAATTTCGACAAGGGCCGGGGTCTGGGCGATTGCGGGGCCGTGACCCGCTGGGTCTGGACCGGCGAGGCGTTCGCCGCCCAGCATCAGATCCTGATGCCCGAGTGCCAGGGCGTCCTGCCGGACTATTGGCCGGTCAGCTACCAGTCACGCTAGACTCAGATTAGAGCCTGCGGGGCGTCAATCGCCCCGCAGGCTTGCCCCATGCCCTCGCTGCCCTTGCGTCTGGGCCTGTTCTACTCGGCCATCTTCGTGGGCACCGGCGCCAGCGCGCCCTACATCCCCATCTGGTTCGCCCGTCAGGGTCTGGCGGGGGCGGAGATCGGCCTGATCCTGTCGGCGCCGATGATGGCCCGGATGATCACCGCCCCGGCCATCGGGGTCTGGGCCGACAGTTTTTCCCTGCGCCGAACGCCCCTGATCCTCATGGGCGCCCTGGCGACCGTCGCCTACGTCCTGATGGCGGCGCCGTTCGGCTTCTGGTGGTGGTTCGCCGTCTGGTTCGTGGCCGCCTCGGCGATCTCGACGGTCTCGCCGCTGACCGATGTGATCGTCCTGGCCCGGGCCCGGCGGAACGGCTTCAACTATGGCTGGCCCCGGGGCATCGGCTCGGCGGCCTTCATCCTCGCCAATGTGGTGATGGGGCTGCTGCTGGTGCAGGGGCCCGCCGATCTGGTCCTGGCCTGGATCGTCGTGGCCGCCCTCCTGACCGCGCTCGGCGCCCGCTACCTGCTGCCCCCCGACCCGGTGCGGGAGGAGGGCGGCCGCATCGCCCTGGCTGACCGGCTGTCGGGCCTGGGCGGCCTGGTGCGGGACGGGGGCTTCATGCTGGCGGTGGTCTCGGTGGGGCTGATCCAGTCCGCCCACGCCTTCTATTATGGCTTCTCGGCCCTGGTCTGGAAGGCGCAGGGCATCCCTGAAAGCCTCACCGGTGTGCTCTGGGGGTTCGGGGTCGCCGTGGAGATCGGCTTCCTCTGGTTCATGGAGCCGTGGCGGCGCGCCATCGGCCCCCGGCGGCTGCTGGTGATCGGCGGCGCGGCGGCTGTGGTGCGCTGGGGGGCCCTGGCCCTGTCGCCGCCGCTTTGGCTGCTGTTTCCGATTCAGGCCCTGCATGCGCTGAGCTTCGCCGCCACCTTCATGGCCTCGCTGCAACTGGTGGAGCGGCTGTCGACCCCGGCCAACGCCTCCTCGGCCCAGACCATGAACTCGGCCTTTTCCGGCGGCCTGCTGATCGGCCTGGCGACCATCGTCTCCGGCGGCCTCTATGACGCGGTGGGGGCCTATGGCTATTTCGCCATGGCCGCCATGTCGGCCCTGGGCCTGGCCGGCGCCCTGCGGCTCTATGGCGTCAGGCGGCTGGACGGCTGAGGTCGGCGCAGAAGGCGGCGGCCGCTGCGCACACCGCCTGGCGGATCTGAGCCAGGTCGAAGGCGGCGGCGTCTGCGCACTCGCGAGCCTGGGGCACATGCAGGAAGCCGACATGAGCCGCCGCCTGCGTATGCAGCAGCCGGTAGAGGGTGAAGTTGCACAGATAATCGCCGGCGTCCTGCGACAGGGTGACAGGCAGGCCCTCGGTCTCGAGCGCCGAGGCCATGGCCTGGCAGGGCGCGGTCGAGGCGATCGCGTCCTCGCCGGTCTCGGCCACGCAGGCTGAACCCCAGACGCGGCCGGCCTGGTCGGGGCGCTGTGAGCTGGCGACATTTCGGCCCAAGGTCTCGACCCGGAACGCCTCGGCCTCCACCGCCACCCCGACCACGAGAATGCCGTCCGCCGGACGACTTTGAACCGCGCGCAGGATCGTCTCGGCCGCCCCCTGCCATTGGACGGGCAGGGTCAGATAGTCGACCTCGGCCCCGGTCGGCGCCCAGGCCTCACGGGCCAGGGTGGCGATGACGGCGGCGGACGGATTGAGCGGGGCGGCGGGAAAGCTGCCGAAGCCGCAGAGGAGCAGGCGAGGGGAGGTCATGGAGCCAATATAGACCAGGCGCCCTTGAATGCCCCAGGGGCGCCCGCCGAAACTGACGCAAACATCGGAGTTGAAGATCATGCGCGCACTGCAAGCCGCCGAGCCCTGGGGCCCAGACCATCTGACGATCATCGAAGCGCCGGAGCCCAAGCCCGGCCCCGGTGAGGTTCTGGTGCGGATGAAGGCGGTGTCCCTGAACTACCGCGACCTCCTGATGATCAATGGCATGTACAGCCGCGGCTCGGCCGGCGGGGGTTCGGTGACGCCGTTTTCCGACGGCTGCGGGGTGATCGAGGCCGTCGGCGAGGGCGTGACCCGGGTCAAGGTCGGTGACCGGGTGGCGACGATGTTCTTCCAGGGCTGGCTGTCAGGTCCCCCGACGTTGGAGAAGGCGATGACGGCGCTCGGCTCGCCTATCCCCGGCGCTGGCCGCGAGCTGGCGGTGTTCAGTCAGGAGGGGGTGTCCAAGGTTCCGGACTTTCTCACCGACCAGCAGGTGGCGACCCTGCCGTGCGCGGCCCTGACCGCCTGGCGGGCCCTGTTCGAGGACGCCGACCTGTCACCGGGCGACACGGTGGTGTTGCAGGGCACGGGCGGGGTGTCGATCTTCGGCCTGCAGTTCGCCAAGGCCGCAGGGCTGCGCGCGCTCATCACCTCGTCCTCGGACGAGAAGCTGGCCCGGGCCAAGGCCCTGGGCGCCGACCACCTGGTGAATTATCGCGAGGTTCCCGAATGGTCCAAGCCCGTGCGCGAGGCGACCGGCGGGGTTGGCGCGGACTTCATCATGGAGGTGGGCGGCCAGGGCACCATCGACCAGAGCCTGAAGGCCATCCGCATCGGCGGCCATATCGCCATCATCGGGGTGGTGGCCCAGGGCGGGGCGGGCATCAACCCGGCCGTGCTGATTGGCAATGCGGCGAAGATGCAGGGCGTGTTCGTAGGCTCGCGGGACATGTTCGAGGCCATGTGCAAGGCCATCGAGCTGCACCAGATTCAGCCCGTGGTGGACAAGGTCTTCCCGTGGACCGAGGCGAAATCAGCCTTCGCCGCCATGGCCGGCGGCGAGCACTTCGGCAAGATCGTCCTGGAGTTCTAAAGGCGCGCGGCGGCCGGCGGTGACGCCGGCCGCCTGGCCGTCAGAAGATCAGCTTGCGCACGGTCAGGCGGACCGTGCGGCCGACCGGATCGAGCAGGTCGGGCTGGTAGGTGATCGGGATGGCGCCGTCGCCGGTGCGCACCTCCTGGCGATTGTCGAAGAGGTTGTCGATGGACAGGGTCGCCCGGGCGCCGCGCATCCAGGGATAGTCCCGCGCCCAGCGCTGACGGCCGGGATCGGCGAACAGGCGCAGATTGATCGTGGCGAAGTCGGAGAATTCCAAATCCCCGTCGGGCGTGCTGCCGGAGATGCTGGTGGCGCTCTGCCAGTTGGCGTTCATGGAGACCCCGAGACCGGACTTCGAATAGTTGGTCTGCAGCTCCAGCTGATGGCGCGGCGACCCGCCGCCTGACCCCAGGGCCGCTCCGTCCAGCAGGTCGAGCTTGGGCAGGCCTGAGGCGATCTGCACCTCATCGCGCAGGGCCAGCGTATGATAGAGCCCGACCTGGAAGACGCCGCTGCGGGGTCCACCGCCACCGCCGAACCCGCCTCCGCCTCCGCCTGGGCCGCCTGGGCCGCCGCGTCCGCCTGGACCGCCGCGTCCGCCCATGGGCGGA
>NZ_JAUXSP010000022.1 GCF_030679875.1 Phenylobacterium sp.
TTCGCTCTGCAGGGTGACCTCGACGCCTTGCGGGATGTAGTTGGCCACCAGGGTCGGAATGCCGATGCCCAGGTTCACATAGAAGCCGTCCTGCAGCTCGCGGGCCGCGCGGGCGGCCATCTGGTCTCGGGTCCAGGCCATCAGACTTCCTCTCCGGCGCCGGCGCCCTCGACGGCCTTCGGCCGTGTCGTCACCCGCTCGATGCGCTTTTCGAAGGCCGCCCCCTCGAAGATGGCGTCCACATAGATGCCCGGCGTGTGGATATGGTCCTTGTCGAGGTCGCCAGGGGGCACGATACGCTCGACCTCGACCACCGTCTTGGCGCCGGCCGTGGCCATCATCGGGTTGAAGTTGCGAGCGGTCTTGCGGAAGACAAGATTGCCGGCGGTGTCGCCCACATCGGCCTTGATGATCGAGAGGTCGGCGGTAAGGCCGCGCTCCATCACATAGAGCTCGCCGTCGAACTCGCGGACTTCCTTGCCCTCGGCCACCAGGGTGCCGACGCCGGTCTTGGTGAAGAAGGCGGGAATGCCCGCCCCGCCGGCGCGGATGCGCTCGGCGAGCGTGCCCTGGGGATTGAATTCCAGTTCCAGTTCGCCAGAGAGATAGAGCTGCTCGAACAGCTTGTTCTCCCCCACATAGGAACTGATCATCTTCTTGATCTGCCGGTTCTCCAGCAGGACGCCGAGGCCGAAGCCATCGATCCCGCAGTTGTTGGAGATCACCGTCAGCTCCTTCACCCCATGGGCGCGGATCGCTGCGATCAGATTCTCAGGAATGCCGCAGAGGCCAAAACCTCCGGCCATGATGGTCATGCCGTCGAACAGCAGCCCGTCCAGGGCTTCGGCGGCGTCTTTGCGAACCTTGTTTGCCATGGCTCATACTACGCCGCAGCGCAGCAAATGGGAAAGTCCAGAAAACCGACGGCCCGCATGGGGCCGCCGGTCTCAGGTCAGGTCCTGATGCGTCGTTCGATCAGTTGGTCAGGGGACGCAGGATAATCTCCACCCGGCGGTTCTGAGCGCGGCCCTCAGGGGTCGCATTGGTCGCGCGGGGCTCGTTGATCCCACGGCCAGCCACAAAGAGGCGGTCGGGCATCACCCGGCCACGGCTGACCAGATAGTTGGCCACCGAGCCCGCACGGCGCTCCGACAGGGCCTGATTGTAGGCCGCGGCGCCGGTGGAGTCGGCGTGACCGATCACATCCACCAGGGTCTGGGGATAGGCGTTGATGGTGCGGGCGACGTCGTCCAGCACGGTGTAGAACCGCGGCTGAATATCGGACTGGTCAACGGCGAAGGTCACATCGCCGGGCATGTTGAGGATGATGTTGTCGCCCTGGCGGGTGACGTCCACGCCCGTGCCGGCCAGCTGCTGGCGAAGCTCGGCCTGCTGGCGGTCCATGTAGTTGCCCGCCGCGCCGCCGGCCAGGGCGCCGACGCCCGCGCCGATGAGGGCGTTCTTTCGGCCCTCAGAGCTCTTGTTGGTGTTGGTGAGATAGCCCAGGGCGGCGCCGCCGAGGGCCCCGGCCAGAACGCCGGTGCCGGTGTTGTTTCGGACCTGCTGGCCCGTATAGGGATCGGTGGTGGTGCAGGCGGTCAGGGCGAAGGCGCCGAGGAGCCCCACTGAGGCTGCGGTCAGGTGACGCATCTTGTGTCTCCGAGTGTTGTTATGGCTACAGCAACGCTAGGCCCTCTTACGAAGTTCCGATATGGCGGTTTTAAGTCCGTCGCGGCGATCTTAATCCACCCCAAAGGCCCAGAAGTGACATCTGACACCATCATTCCCGTCTCGTTTGGCGCCTATGAGGCTGACTTCGAGGCCTTCGCCCAAGCCCTGGGGGACTCTTTTACCCGCTATGGCTTCGCGGTGATCGCCGACCACCCGCTGCAACAGGCCCGGATCGACGGCGCCCTGTCGGCGACCAAGGCCTTTTTCGCCCTGCCCGAGGCGGCCAAGCGCGCCTATGTGGTCGGCCAGGGCGGCCAGCGCGGCTACACGCCCTTTGGGGTGGAGACCGCCAAGGGCGAGGCCCACCATGACCTAAAGGAATTCTGGCACATGGGCCGGGACCTGCCCTCGGGCCATCCCTATGCGTCCGTGATGCCGCCCAATGTCTGGCCTACGGAGATCCCGGCCTTCGCTGATGAGGTGCGCTGGCTCTACGGCGCGCTGGACGCCATGGGCCGCAAGATGCTGGAGGCCTTGGCGGTCTATCTGGGACTTGAGCGCCAGTTCTTCGCCCCCACCGTCGATCACGGCAATTCAGTGCTGCGGCTGCTGCACTATCCGCCGACCTCCGGCGACGGGCCGCACATCCGGGCGGCGGCGCACGAGGACATTAATGTCATCACCCTGCTGCTGGGCGCCGAAGAGGCGGGGCTTGAGGTGCTGCGACGTGACGGCAGCTGGCTGGCCATCAATCCGCCGGCCGGGTCGCTGGTCTGCAACATCGGCGACATGCTGCAGAGGCTGACCAATCACCGCCTGCCCTCCACCACCCATCGGGTGGTCAACCCGTCCCAGGCGCGCAGCGGCGTGGCGCGCTATTCAACGCCCTTCTTCCTGCACTTCAATCCAGACTATGAGATCGCGACCCTGCCCGGCTGCGTGGATGGCGCCCATCCTGATCGCTACCCCGAGCCGATCACCGCCGATGGCTATCTCCAGCAGCGCCTGCGGGAGATCAAACTGCTCTAGGTCGATCGACGGTTTTTTGCCGCGGCCACCAAAATTTAACCGCCCATGCGCGACTCTAGCCTGTCATCGGAGGGCAGACGCGTCAGCGCCATGGTCGATTTTCCCGCCGCCATTGAGGCCAGGGCCCATCAGATGGCGGTCCTCGGCGCTCTGGACCTGTCAGCTCTGAAGGCGCCCTTCGAGCGGATTGGCCGCCTGGCCCGCGCCCTGCTGGGCGGCGGGCTGGGCGATGTCATCCTGATCGACGGAGACCGGACCTGGCACGCCAGCGCCGATGAGGGCTTCACCCGGCAGATCGCCGCCCACCGGTCCTTCGCGGGGTTGGCGGCCCAGGCCGAGGGCGGGCTCTGGGTCCCTGACGCCCGGGCCGATCCACGCTTCGCCGACCATCCCTATGTGACGGGCGACCCCTTCGTCAGGTTCTTCGCCGGCGCGCCCATCCTGCTCCCGGACGGCTCAGCACTGGGCGCCGTCGTGGTGGCGGGCCCGGAGGTCTGTGAGTTCGACGAAAGCCTGGGGACCTGTCTGCGGGACCTGGCCGCCATGGCGGCTGGCGAATGTAGCCGGCACCAGGCGGTGAGCGACCTGGCCCAGGCTCACCTCCAGGCCCAGGCCGCCCAGACGATGATGGCCGCCTTTGTCGAGACCGCGCCTGTCGCCCTGTGCCTGACAGACGTCGATATGCGGATCATCCAGGCCAGCCCCCTGTGGCGCGCCGAGCGGGGACTGGATGAGCCTATTGGCCATATTCTTTACGATATAAACCCCCGCACAAAGCGCTGGCGCTCGGCCTATGAGCGTTGCCTGCAAGGCCATCCGGCGCAGTATGAACGGCTGTCGGTTCAGAACGAGGACGGCGAGGATCGCTGGTTGCGGGTGGAGATCACACCATGGCGCAACAGCGATGGCGCCGTGGCCGGCCTGTTGATCATGTCCGTCGACATCACAGATTCCGTGGCCGCGCTGGAAGAGGCTCAACGCTCCGAGGAACGCCTGAAGTTCGCCCTGGAGATCGGCGACCTGCAGATGTGGGAGATGGACTATCGCCGCGGCATCCTGACCGCGGCCGGGGCCAGGGGCCTCCACAAGGGCGCGACCTTCAAGGACGTCGAAGTGGGCATCTGGGACGCCGTGCATCACACGGACCGACCCCGGCTGATGGCGGCCTGGGACCGCCACGTTCGGCTCGACGAGCCCTTTCATGAAACCTACCGGCTTGTGCCGCCTGACGGTGGCCAGGCCCGCTGGACCAGTTCGGCGGCTCGAGCCTTCAAGGACGCCAAGGGCCGGGTCGAGCGCGTGGTCGGGGTCATGCGTGACATCGACCGCCAGAAGCACGATGAAATTGAGCTGGTGAAGGCCAAGGAGGCCGCTGAGGCCGCCAACCGGGCCAAGAGCGAGTTCCTGGCCAATATGAGCCACGAGATCCGCACGCCCCTGAATGGGGTCATGGGGGTGGCCGGCGCCCTGTCGCGGACCTCCCTTGCGCCCCGGCAGGCCGAGATGGTCGGGCTTATCGAGACCTCCGCCCAGACCCTCGAAGCCTTGCTGTCTGACATTCTGGACCTGGCGCGCATTGAGGCCGGTCGGCTTGAGCTTCGCCCTGAGCCCTTTGATCTCGCGGCCTCCGTGGCCGCCTGCGCGGCCCTCTTTCAGCCCAGCGCCGAGGCCAAGGGCCTGAGCTTCCAGGTGCGGGTCCACCCCGAGGCCGAGGGGACCTATCTGGGAGACGCTGCGCGGTTGCGTCAGGTTCTGTCCAACCTGCTGGGCAATGCGGTCAAGTTCACCACCCAGGGCGGGGTTCGCCTGGAGGTTATGGCCGAGCGGGGCCAATTGGGATCGCGCTTGGTGTTTCAGGTCGCCGACACCGGTATCGGCTTCGACGATGTGACCCGCCAGCGCCTGTTTGGCCGCTTCGAGCAGGCTGACGGCTCAATCACACGTCGCTTCGGCGGCACGGGCCTTGGCCTGGCCATCTCCCGCTCTCTGGCCGAAGCCATGGGCGGCCTGCTGTCGGCCGAATCCCGGAGCGGGGAAGGCTCGGTCTTCACCCTGGCGCTGGAGTTGCCCCGCGGCACGGGCGCGGTGGAGGTCTGGCATGACAAATCTGACCTGGCCGAAGGGCCCGCCCCGCTGGATGGGATGCGCGTGCTCCTGGCCGAGGATCACCCGACCAATCGCCGGGTGGTGGAACTGATCCTTGGGGCGGCCGGCGTCGCCTTGACCTGTGTCGAGGACGGGGCCCAGGCGGTGGAGGCCTGGGAAGCCGGCGCCTATGACCTGGTGCTCATGGACATGCAGATGCCGGTGATGGACGGCCTGACCGCCATCGGGGAGATCCGCCGGCGCGAGCAGACCGCCGGCCGGGGCCGCACGCCCATCTATACGCTGACGGCCAACGCCATGCCTGAGCATGGCCTGGCTTCGGAAAGCGCCGGCGCCGACGGCCACGTCACCAAGCCCGTCACAGCCCAACGCCTGCTTTCGACGGTCGAAGAGGTCTGGTCGGCGGCCGGCAAGGCAGAGGGCGTCGAGCCACAGACCCGGGCGATCTGATCGCCCCTGGCGGTCTGACCGGCCCTTGGCGCGCTTAAGCCGCCGTCACACTCACTTGGTCAGGCGGAGATTGTCGATCGAACCGGCGATGGCGTCGAAGGCCGCCCCTAGCTGGGCGACATTCTGGACGTCGAAGAACTTGTCCGGATCGGTGGCGCAGTTGCGCAACAGGTCGCTGGAGCCGGTAGTGACCTCCACCCGCACGGTGTAGAGGACGATTTCCTTGTCCTTGATGTTCTTGCAGAGCAGGGCGAGCCGCGCGTCCATGGTCTGATTGCGCAGGTTGTTCGAGCCCGACGTGATCCCGAGCAACCCCTGCCAGAGATAGCCCAGGCCGCTATAGGCCGAGCTGTTGTGGTTGCTGGCGCTGCTGAAGACGTTATCGCCGTCGGTCATCAGGATGATGATCTTGCGATGGTTCTTGGTCCCATAGGCCACCCCGTCGGCGAGGGGGGCGTGGGGCGACAGGGTGTGCCAGCCCCAGACCAGCCCCATGGGAATGTTGGTGTTTCCCACCGCCCTCATCGCGTCGATGGCGCTCTTGAGGCCGTTCATGTCCGTGGTGAGCGGCAGGATCGGTTCCAGGTCGCAGCCCTTGTTTGGGCCCTCGGCGCGGGGGGTGGCGTTGGAATACTTGGCCACGTTGCCCTGGCGGGCCCAGGCGTCGCCACTGGACTTGTCATCCAGGTAGTCGTTCGGATTCGACGCCTGCCACCAGGAGGTTCGATCCGGCTCGTCCGGGGCGAAATAGGGGACGAAATAACTATCGATATTGGCCGAATAGGGCGCGGTGTCCTGCACGTCGAAGGGCTGACGCCGGCTTTCCACGCACCCGCCCCAGACCTGATTGTCCTTCATCGACTTCAGCACGGCGAACCGATCGGTATTGGTGGTGCTGAAGATGTCTACCCCGGCGGCGTTGTGACCCCGCGCGCGACTGTCGAGCCAGTTGGGGATGTTCGGGCCGGTCCGGGTGCTCGTATTGTAATTCTTGACGCTGACATTCTCCGCCACCCGCACCGTGCTAGAGAACGGCACCAGGGAAATCTGGATCGGATCGGTGGCCGTGCTGCGCTGGCCCGCCGCATGCAGCTTGTCCACCAGGTCCTTGGCGGCGGTCTTCAGGGTTGTCATCTTGGTCCCGGACATGGAGCCGGTATTGTCCAGCACCAGGGCGACTTCCAGCCGGTCCATGGCGCGCAGCACCTCGGCGCCGGCCTTGACATTGCCATGCTGGAAGAAGCCCGTGGCCACAGCCATGGGCGTCATCTCGGCGGTCGCCACCACCTTGGGGCCATCAAGCACGAAGCTGGAGGTGATCAGGGCCGAGCCTGGAAAGGCGGTCAGATTGGCCTTTAGCGCCCGTTGGCCGACCTCATTGATTTCCTTCTGGGTCTGGGCCGAAGAGCGGGCGGCGAACAGGGCGGCCGCGTCGACGGCGTCCTGCAACTTCTGCTTCTGGTTGGCGCCGATATAGAGGTCGAACACGCCCAGCGTCAGGGGGGCGAGCAGCACCAGGGCCACGGCGAAAATGATCGCCGCCGCCCCGCTCTCATCGCGGGCGCCAGATTTCAGCCGGGCGATCATGCCCTTGAGGATAGAGGTTCGCACGTCTGCGCCCCGCTTCTGCAACAATGTTCAGGGGCTGATGATGCGGCCTCAGGGTAAACGAACCCCCCGCACAACAGGGTAAACAGGCCTCAACCCTTGGAGCCGGACCGATCGGGCGCCTCACCGTCGGCTTGCGCGTTCGAGGAAGGCCCGAAAATGTCAGGAGACCGCCATGGCGCAGCCCCCCGCACCCGAGACCCTGGCCCCTAAGGCCCTGGCCAAGATGGGCGCCGATCTGATTGTCGAGCAGGCGCTGGTCGACGGGCGTTGGATCTCCGGAACCGGCAAGCCCATCACCGTGGAGAACCCCGCAGAAGAGACCGTCCTTGGCCAGGCGCCGCGACTTTCGGGTGCGGAGGTGGACACAGCGATCACCGCGGCCGCCCGGGCCTTCCCGGACTGGGCCGCCCGCAAAGGCCAGGCCCGAGGCGACATCCTGTTCAGATGGGCCGCCCTGGTTGAAGCCCATGAAGAGAGCCTGGCCGCCCTGATTTCGTTGGAGAACGGCAAGCCCTGGAAGGAGGCCCTGGGCGAGGTGCGTTACGCCAACGCCTTCATCACCTGGTTCGCCGGACTGGCGGGGCGTCTGGACGGACGAACCATCGAAAGCCCGAGCAACGAGCATCTGATCCTCAGTTTTCGGGAGCCGGTGGGGCCGGTGGCGGCCATCACGCCCTGGAATTTCCCGGCCGCCATGGTCACCCGGAAAGCCGCCGCGGCCTTCTGCGCCGGCTGCACGGTCGTCTTGAAACCCGCTTCAGCCACCCCCTTCACGGCCCTGGCCCTGGCGAAACTCGCCCTGGAGGCCGGCGTGCCGGACGGGGTCTTTTCGGTGGTCACGGGCGCCAACAACGAGGTGGGCGCGCGGCTGACCGGCTCGCCGCTGATCCGCAAGCTGTCCTTTACCGGCTCAACAGAGGTCGGGCGGAAACTGGCGGCCGACTGCGCCCCGACGCTCAAACGGCTGTCGATGGAGCTGGGCGGCGCGGCCCCGCTGATCGTATTCGAGGACGCCGATCTGGACACCGCCGTCGACGGGGTGATGGCCGGAAAGTTCCGCGCCGCCGGCCAGACCTGCATCTGTCCCAACCGGCTCTATGTGCAGGCCCCCATTCTCGACGCCTTTCTGGAGCGGCTGACCGCCCGGGTCGCCGCCTTGAAGGTCGGCCATCCGCTGGAGGCCGGTGTCGAGATTGGCCCGCTGATTGACCCCAAGGCTTTGGATAAGGTCGAGGACCACATCGCGCGCACCCTGGATAGCGGCGGGCAGGTGCTGACCGGCGGCGGGCGACATGACCTGGGCGGGCGGTTCTTCCAGCCCACGGTTCTGGCGGGCGGGGATGATCGCCTGTTCGCCGCCGAGGAGACCTTTGGTCCCGTGGCGCCCGTCTTCAGCTTCAAGACCGAGGACGAGGCCCTGTCGCGGGCCAACGCCTCTGACTTCGGTCTGGCGGCCTACCTGTTCACCACCGACCAGGGCCGCGCCCTGCGGGTGGGCCGAGGCCTTGAGGCCGGCATCATCGGCGTCAATACGGGCCTTGTCTCCAACGCGGCCAACCCCTTTGGCGGGGTCAAGCAATCCGGCTATGGGCGCGAGGGCTCCGTCTATGGGGTGGACGACTACCTGCAGATCAAGTCCATGACCCTGGCCCTGGGCCAGGCTGCCCGGGATGATTGACGGCGACGCCAAGCTTGGGCTCCTCTAAACCGGGCCGGAAGGCTGGGGGAAGAGCTGATGACGCCGAGCGACGAGACGCCCAACGGAACCGCCCCCGAGCCCGCGGCGCCAGAGCCCGCTCCGTCTGGTCCGCAGGCGACGGAACATGAGCAGGCCAGGACGCCTTGGTGGCGGAGCCTGGGCGCGCGCCTGACCCATGGCCGGGCGCCGGTCTTTGTCACGGGGGCTCTGATCGTGGCGGCCTTTGGCGGCGGCTTCCTGACCGCCAAGGGCGTCGACATTCTGCGTATTCCCCGCGCGGCGATTTCCGGCGCCGAGATTATTCCGGGGGCGGGGACGCTGTTTGGGCGTCCAAGGGCGGCCGACGCGCCGCGCCGTGGCGCCCCCATGCCCGAGGGCTTCGCGGTCTGGCGCACCCGGGTCGACACCTCCACCGCCCAACCGCGGGCCTGCGTGGAGATGAGCCGCCCCCTTGACCCTCAGGCCGCCTATGCCGATTTCGTCCTGGTCTCGCCAGACCTGGGCGAGACCCCGGCCATCGCCGTAGAAGGGTCTGAGCTCTGCCTGGCGGGCCTCGGGTTCAATGACCGCCGCGTGACCCTGCTCAAGGGGCTCCCGGCCCGTGGGGGCGAGACCCTGGCGGCCAACGCCGACGTCGATTTCACCTTTGGCGAAAAGCCCCCCTTCGTCGGCTTCGCCGGCGACGGGGTGATCCTGCCCCGAGAAGATTCCGACGGCGTCGGCATCGAGACCGTCAATGTCACCCGCCTGGCGATCGAGGTCTGGCGCGTGGCGGACCGGAACCTGGTCCGCACCTCCGTCAGCGCGCCGGAACCCACCGCCGAGGGTGAATGGGCCTCCGACTGGGGTTCCGACAGTCCTGACCAGGAAGGCCAGAGAGTCTGGAGCGGCGAGGTCGCGGTGACCGGAGAGGCCGGCCGGCGCGCCACCACCGTCTTCCCCCTGGGCGCGGTGCTGCGGGAAATGAAGCCCGGCGGCTATGTGATCAAGGCCAGGGATGCGTCTGGCGGTCGCGGTCTGACAGCGGGGGAGGACTCAAATCCCCCGGCCCAGGCCCGGCGCTGGATCATCTTCACCGACATGGCGCTCAGCGCCTATGCCGGCGCCGAGGGCGCCGATGTGGTGGTGCGCTCGCTGAAGAGCGCCCGTCCGCAGTCGGGTATCCGGGTGGCCCTGGTGGCCGCCAATGGCGAGGATCTGGCTGAGGCCCGCACCGACGGCCAGGGCCGCGCCAGCTTCGCCGCCGCCCTGACCAACGGCGAAGGCGCGCTCAGGCCCAAGATGATCATGGCCTATGGGCCCCAGGGGGACCTGGCGCTCCTGGACCTCGATCGACCGCCGGCAGATCTGTCGCGCCTTGGCGTCGGCGGCCGGATTCAGGAGACCAGCGCCGTCAGCACCAGTGGGCGCGCCGCAGGGTCAGTCATCGACGGCTATCTCTACGCCGACCGGGGAGTCTATCGGCCGGGCGAGACCGTCCATCTGAACGCCTTGCTTCGCAATCGTGAAGCCCGCGCCGTCAAGGACCGTAAGGGCGCCATCGTGGTGCGCAGGCCCTCAGGCGTCGAGTTCCGCCGTTACGCCTTCGACGGCGCGCCCCTGGGTTCGGCCGCGGCCGACATTCCCCTGCCGCGCAGCGCGCCCCGCGGCCGCTGGCGCGCGACCCTGGAGATTGAAGGTCTGGAACGCCCGGCCGGCGAGGTCACCTTCGCCGTCGAGGACTTCGCGCCTCAGCGGCTGGCGGTTTCGGTTACGGGCCAGGAGGCCAGCCCCGTCGCCACCGGCCAAAGCCGCAACCTCGATATCAGCGCCCGCTTCCTCTATGGCGCGCCCGGCTCGGGCCTGCAGGCCGAGGGCGAGGCCCGCCTGCGCGTCGATCCCAATCCCTTCCCCACCTTTGAGAACTTCCAGTGGGGCGACCAGCGCGAGCCCTTCCAGGAGGAATTCGTCGATCTGGGCCGCACCGTGACGGACGGTGAAGGCCGCGCCGTCATCACCCTGCCGCCGCAGGCGGCCGACAGCGCCCAGCCCCTGGTTGCGGCCACCACGGTCAGCGTCTTTGAACCCGGCGGCCGGCCCGTGCGGGAATCCGTCGACCTGAAGATCCGGCCCCGCTCGGCCTATCTCGGGGTCAAGGTCAATCAGGCCGAGGGCGCCCGCGGCGCTGATCCGACAGTCAGCCTTGACCTGATCGCCGTCGATCCCACCGGACGTCGGATCGCAGCGCCGGGCGTCACCTGGCGGCTGGTGTCGGAGAACTGGGACTATGACTGGTTCCAGCAGGATGGCCGCTGGCAATGGCGCCGCACCAGCCGCGACGCCCTGGTGGACCAGGGGACGGTCAACCTGGCCGCCGGCGAACCCGCCCGCCTGAACCGGCGACTGGGCTGGGGGGACTACCGGATCGAGCTGAGCGGGCCCGATGGCGCGGCCAGCGTGATCCGCTTCACCTCGGGCTGGGGCGCGCCGGCGCAGGACGCCGAAGCGCCTGACATCGTTCGGGTCAGCGCCGGAGACCGGACCTACGCCCAGGGCGACACGGTCGAGATCACGCTCAAGCCGCCCTATGCGGGCGAGGTCCAGGTGGCGGTCGCCACCGACCGGGTGCTCGACTTCCGCACCCTGACCGTGGGCGAAAACGGCGCCACGGTGCGATTCCAGAGCGACGCCAGCTGGGGCGGCGGAGCCTATGTGATGGTCACCGTGGTCCAGCCCCGCGACCCCGTCCAATCCCCCAAGCCCAGGCGGGCGCTGGGTCTGGTCTATGTCCCCCTCGATCCCAAGGGACGACGGCTTGAGGTCGATCTTGGCGTGGCGGAGAAGGCCGGCGCCCGGGAGGCCCTGTCTGTGCCGATTACGGTGCGGGGCGCTGGCCTTGGCCAGCGCGTCCGCGTCACCCTGGCGGCCGTCGACGAAGGCATTTTGCGCCTGACGAAGTTCGAGAGCCCCGATCCGGCCAAATGGTACTTTGGCAAGCGCGCCCTCGGCGTCGACTATCGCGACGACTATGGCCGTCTGCTGGACCCCAACCTCGGGGCGCCGGCCAATGTCAGCTTTGGCGGTGACGAGATCGGCGGCGAGGGTCTGACCGTCACGCCGATCAAGACCGTGGCGCTTTGGTCAGGGGTCGTTGAGACCGGGCGAGACGGCAAGGCGACCATCCAGTTGCCGGCCCCGGACTTCAACGGCGAGCTGCGGCTGATGGCCGTGGCCTGGACCGATGACGCCGTGGGCTCCGCATCCAGACCCCTGGTGGTCCGCGAGCCTGTGGTGGCCGAACTGGCCCTGCCTCGCTTCCTGGCGCCCGGCGACAAGGCCTTCGCCACCCTGGAGCTTCACAACATCGAGGGGCGAGCCGGAGAGTATATCGCCCAGCTGACCGGCGAGGGCGGTCTTCTCGCCCCCTTCCGCAAGGCCTATGACCTGGCCATTGGCCGACGCCTGGCGGAGCGTGTTCCCCTGGACGCCCCGCGCACGGCGGGGATTGGCAAGGTGAGCCTGACGCTCACCGGTCCAGGCTTCTCCAGCACCAGGGACTACCCGCTGCAGACCCGCCTGGGATGGGGACGGGTGACGCGGACCACCGTGGCCCTGCAACAGCCCGGCGCCGCGTTCACGCCCACGCCTGAACTCCTGGCCGGTCTGGCGGCGGGGGATGCGACCCTGCAGGTCAGCTACTCGCCGTTCCGGGGCTTCGACCCCGGGCCGATCGCGGTGTCCCTGTTGCGCTATCCGTACGGCTGCACCGAGCAGCTGGTCTCGGCCGCCTATCCTCTGCTTTACGCCGCCAATGTCTCCCAGGACCCCAAGGCGCGACGCTCCAGCGCTGGCCTCAATCAGGCCGTCAGCCGATTGCTGGACCGCCAGACCCTTGATGGCGCGTTCGGCATGTGGCGGGTCGGCGACGGGGAGGCTGACGCCTGGCTCGGCGCCTACGCCACCGACTTCCTGATCGAGGCGCAGAAGGCCGGGGCCCCCGTGCCGGCCTCGGCTCTGGAGCGGGCGCTCAGCGCCATGCGGCACATTTCCCGGCCTGAGGGTTGGGCCAATATCTCCTACAGGCTGGAATATCCCACCTGGTGGGCGGGTTCGCCCCAGGCGTCAGAGACCGCCACGGCGACCATGCGTCGGCGGGCCTCGGCCTACGCCCTCTATGTCCTGGCCAAGGGCGGCCGTGGCGACCTCGGCCGGCTGCGGTGGTGGCACGATGTGCAGATGAAGACCGAAGCCTCCCCCCTGGCCAAGGCCCATGTCGGGGCAGGCCTCGCCCTGATGGGCGACAAGGCCCGGGCCCGCTCGGCCTTCCGTCAGGCGGCGCGGTCCCTGAACTATCGCGAGGAGAGCGACTGGTACCAGAGCCCGCTGCGCGACCTCGCTGCGGTGATCGCCCTGGCCTATGAGGCCGGCGAAACCGACATCGCCCGGGAGCTTCAGGGCCGACTGGAAAACGCGGTCGAGGACCCTGAGGCGCTCAACACCCAGGAGCAGGCCCGGCTGTTGCAGGCGGCCAACGCCATGATGGCGGCGGCTGGTCCCCTGAAGATCGAGGGCACGGGCGCCATACCCCTGACCGCGGTCGCAGGCGGGCCCCGCTGGGCGGTGGGCAAGCTGGCGGAGTCCCGCTTCGTCAACGCGGGCGAAGGCGCGGTCTGGCGTACGGTGACCGTGACGGGCGCGCCCGTCTCGGCCCCCTCGGCGACCAGCAACGGCCTGACGCTGCAGAAGCGCCTGCTGAGCTTCACCGGTGGGCCTGTGGACCCCGCAAGCCTGACCCAGGGCGACCGGGTGATCGTGATCGTCTCAGGTCGCGCCCAGCAGGCCCGGTCCATGGCCCTGGTGGTCGATGATCCCCTGCCGGCCGGTTTCGAGATCGAGACGGTGCTCGGGCCGGATGACGCCCAGAGCGGCCCCTTCCGCTTCCTCGGCGAGCTTTCCGCCGCCGACGTGCAGGAAGCCCGCGATGACCGCTATGTGGCGGCCATGGATCTGCCGGGTCGCCAGGACTTCGCCTTCGCCTATGTGGCCCGTGCGGTGACACCTGGAGACTTCCTGCTTCCGGGCGCCGAGGCCCGGGACATGTACCGTCCGGCGGTCAACGCCCGCACGAGCGTCGGCCGCACGGTGATCGCGCCTGGCCAGTGAGGGTGTGGACGTCTCTCAGGGCCCGGGCCCTGCGTGCGGCGGCCTCGCCACAAGTTGTGCGGCGCCTGACCCTCGGCCTGATCGGCGCCCTGGCCCTGCAGGCCGCCGCTGTGGCCCTGGACGCGGTTTTGCCGCCCGACCTGTCCCGGGGCGTGGAGGCCTCGCCCGTGGCGCTGGATCGCCGCGGCGCCTGGCTGCGCGCCCTGCCGGTGGAGGATGGCCGGTGGCGTATCCGGGCCGATCTGGCGCGCACCGATGAGAGCTTCGTCGACCGTCTGATCGCCGTCGAGGACGCGCGGTTCTGGCGTCACCCCGGTGTTGACCCGCTGGCGGTCGTCCGCGCCGCCGGGTCGGCCGCAGTCACCGGTGAAGTGAGCTCCGGCGCCTCGACGCTCACCATGCAGACCGCGCGCCTGCTCACCCCAAGGCCCCGGACCTTGCCGGCCAAGCTGGTGGAGATGATCCGCGCCGTGCAGATTGAGGCGCGGCTGTCGAAGCGTGAGATCCTCGCCCTCTATCTGACCCTCGCCCCCTATGGCGGCAATCTGGAGGGGGTGCGGGCGGCCAGCCTCTCCTATTACGGGCACGAACCCTCGACCCTGACCCCAGGCGAGCAGGCCCTGCTGATCGCCTTGCCGCAATCGCCCGAGGCGCGGCGCCCCGACCGACGGCCCGAGGCCTCCCGCCGGGCCCGAAACCTGGTGCTCGACAAGATGGTCCGCGCGGGCGTCCTGAGCCTGACGGAGGCCGCCGAAGCCGCCGAGGAGCCCATGCCTGGGCGCGCACCCTTTCCAGCCTTGGCGTGGCACGCCGCCGGCGAGCTGGCGCGCGGCGCGCGCGCCGACGAAGCCTCGGTGATCTCCACCCTTGATGCGGGGCTTCAGTCCCGGCTTGAGCCCCTGGTCGCCCGCGCCGCCCGGGCGCAGGGAGCGGAGGCGACTGCGGCGGTGATGGTGGTCGAGCTGGACGGGCGGGCGGTGCGCGCCTCGGTAGGATCTGCGGGCCTGGAACGCGCGGGCGGGTGGATCGACATGACCCGGGCCCTGCGGTCCCCTGGCTCGGCCCTGAAGCCGTTCATCTACGCCATGGCGTTCGAGCAGGGTCTGGCGGCGCCGGACACCCGGATGGCGGATGCGCCGCGGCGCTACGCCGACTACCAGCCGGAGAATTTCGACCGGGTCTTCCACGATCAGGTCACCGCCCGGGAGGCCCTGATCCACTCGCTGAACGTCCCCGCCGTCGACACCCTGGCCCGCCTGGGGCCGGCGGCGTTCGAGGGCCGGCTGGAGGCCGCGGGCGTGCGGCTGTGGCGGCCGAGGGCGGAGACCCGTGACGCGGGCCTGGCGATCGCCCTGGGCGGCGTGGGCATCTCCCTGCGGGACCTGGCGGTGCTCTATGGCGCCTTGGGTGAGGCCGGTCTGGCCCGTCCCCTGGCCTGGACAGAGGCTGAGGCCCAGGCGCGCCGAGATGATCGGGGGGTGCGGCTGGTGAGCGAGACCGCCGCCGCCGAGGTGCTGGCCATCCTGCGCGAGACGCCGCCGCCGGCCGGTGTGACGCCCGCCGCGCTCAGCCGAGGCCGGCCGCTGATGGCCTACAAGACCGGAACCTCCTACGGCTTCCGGGACGCCGTGGCGGCCGGCATTGTCGGCGGCCATGTGATCGTGGTGTGGAGTGGGCGCGCCGACGGGGGGGCGCGGGCGGGTCTCACCGGTCGGGACTCCGCCCTCCCCCTGCTGTTCGAGGTCGCCGACCTGTTGCACGCGCCCCCGGCCGCCCCTGCGCCCCTGGCCCCCCGCAACGCGCCCGCGGCTCTCGACGACCAGACACGGACGACAGCCGGACCGCGACTGATCTTTCCCCCGGACGGGGCGGTGGTGCAGGTGGACGCCTATGGGCCCAGGTCCCGCGGCCTGGTCCTGGCCGCCAGCGGGGAAGACCTGGCCTGGTATGTGGCCGGCCGGCCGCTCAGCCCCGACCCCTTGAGCGGTCAGGTGCTCTGGCGACCAGAAGGGCCGGGCTTCTACGATCTCAACGTGGTGGATGGCCAGGGTCGCGCCGCCCGGGCCCAGGTCCGCATCAGGGGCGGCTAGTAGAGCCGGGCCACATCGTCGGGCCCGCTGCAGGTGACATTCATGTCGTTCACCAGGCCGTTGGACAGGGAATAGACCCAGCCATGCACGCTGATCGGCTGGCCCCGCAGCCAGGCCTCGCGGATGAAGACATCGGAGGCGACATTGCGCACCTGACGGATGACGTTCAGCTCACAAAGCCGGTCATGACGGGCGTGTTCGTCATCCATGGCTTCAAGCTCGGCGCGATTGGCGGCGTAGACCTCTCGGATCGGGTGCAGCCAATGATCCACCAGGCCCCGCCGCTGGCCATCAATGGCCGCCACCACGCCGCCACAGCCATAGTGACCAACGACCATGATGTGCTTCACCCGCAGGACGTCGACGGCGAACTGCAGCACCGACAGATAGTTGGCGTCCTGGGGCGGGGCGAGGTTGGCCACGTTGCGGTGGACGAACAGCTCGCCGGGATCCAGCCCGACGATTTCGTTGGCTGGGACACGGCTGTCAGCGCAGCCGATCCAAAGATATTCAGGGCTCTGCTGCCCCACCAGACGCTGGAAAAAGCCGGGATCGACGGCGAGCTTGCCTTCGGCCCAGGCGCGGTTGTTGTCCTTCAGCTGGTCCAGCATGGTCGTCCCCTCGCCCCTACGCTACACAGGCCCGACCTCAGGCCGGCGCGGGCGCGTCGGGCTGGCGGTCAGGATGGGCCGCGGCGAAGGCCGGGTGCGCCCGGGCCCGCTCGGCCGCCGCCCTTATGGCGCGATAGGGCGAAAGGTCCACCCCGTAGCGCTCCGCCGAATAGACCTGTGGAACCAGGCAGCAGTCAGCGAGACCCGGTGCTGCTCCATAGGCGAAACCCTGGCCATGACCCGCGATCAGGGACTCCAGAGCCTCGAAGCCTTCCGTCATCCAGCGGGCCACCCAGGTCTGGCGATCGGCCTCGCTGACGCCGAATGCGGCCAGCTGCTGCTGAATCCGCAGGTTGTTGAGCGGGTGGATGTCGCAGGCGATGATCCCGGCCATCGCCCGGACCACCTGGCGACCCGAGGGGTCGGCCGGCAGCAAAGGCGGCTGCGGATGGGTTTCCTCCAACCATTCCATCAGCGCCAGGCTCTGGGTCATGGCGGTGTCGCCATCGACCAGCATCGGGGTCAGACCCTGGGGATTGCGCTCCAGATAGTCGGGCGCCCGCTGCTCGCCCCCCGGCAGGCTGACGGGGGCGTAGTCATAGGCCAGGCCCTTGAGCGCCAGGGCGATCCGGACCCGGTAGGGGGCGGTGGCCCGCCAGTAGCTGTACAACGTGAGCGCCATGGTCAGATCACCTTGAAGCTGAGCTCGCCGACTCCTTCGACAGCGCCGGCCACATGGTCGCCGCGGGCGATCGGGCCAACGCCTTCCGGCGTGCCGGTAAAAATCAGGTCGCCGGGGGCGAGGGTCCACAGCCGTGAGGCCTGGGCGATGATCTCGGCCACGTTCCAGATCATGTCGGAGACCACCGCATCCTGGCGTGGTTGGCTATTCACGGTGGCTGAGATCCGTCCCTGAGGGGCAGGACCGGTCCAGCGGCGAATGGCCGAGATCGGCGCAGACTGGTCGAAGCCTTTCGAGGCGTCCCAGGGATGACCCTTGTCCTTGGCCGCAGCCTGCAGGTCGCGACGGGTCAGGTCAAAGCCCACAGCATAGCCCAGGACAAGGCTCAGGGCCTGGTCGATCGGGACATCGGCGCCGCCTTGGCCCAAGGCCACGACCAGCTCGATCTCATGGTGCAGGTCGGCGGTCATGGAGGGAAAGGCCACGTCGCGCCCCGGCGTGACGATAGCGTCGGCGGGCTTGGCGAAAAAGAACGGCGGATCACGGTCGTCCCCGCCCATCTCGGCGCGATGGGCGGCGTAGTTGCGACCGACGCAGAGGATCCGTCGAACCGGATAGACGACGTCCTCCCCGAGCACGGGGACGATCGGAACAGGGGGGGGAGCCAGAACGTATTGCGTCATGCTCAAGGCCCTACTCCCGCAGCCGGCCAAAGAAAAGGCTCCCGCCTGGGAGGCGGAAGCCTGATCTTCGAGAGCCGCAGGTGGCTCGCGCTTAGTTCGCGTTGGCCAGACGGTCCTGGATGGCCTTGGCCTGGTCCAGGTGCTGCTGGATGGCCGGGGCCGTCGCCGCAGCGAAGGCCTGCAGGCCCGGCATGTCGCCATCGGCCGCATAGCGCTGCATCAGGTTCAGGGCCTTCTGGTGGGTATCAACCTGCAGGTCGATATACTCCTTGTCGAAATCGGCCGCCGCCTCTTCGCGAAGGTCGTTGAGTTCGTCGGTCACGTCTTCATCAGGCGTGGTCGGGACGGTGATCTGCTGGCCGGTGGCCTGAATGGCCGTATTCAGATCCCGGGTGGTCTGGGTGTGCGCCTCGACCATCATCTGGGCGAAGGCCTTGACCTCAGCGTCCTGGGCCCGCTCCACGGCGAGCTGCGAGGACTGGATTTCCAGCATGTCGCTCTGCGCCGCCAGACGGGCGAAGTCCGGCGCGGCGGTCTCATCGGCAGGGGTCGGAATGGTGGCGGCGGGGTTGGCGTCGGGCACGACGCTTTCAGCCGGGGCGGTGGCGGACTGGTCGGCCGGCTGACCGCAAGCGGCGAGCGAAAGCGCGGCGATCGCGGCGCCCGCGATAAGCAGGTGGCGAGTCATGTGAACTCCTGGGACGTTGACAACTTCAGACGACGCATCCGAACGATGCGGCTGCCGTCAAAAACTCACGCCACCGTGATCTGTTCCCAGAAAGTCGGAAGTCGCCCATGACCGAGACCACCGCGCCCGGGCCCCTGAGCGGCCTTCGGGTCATAGAGATGGGCACTTTGATCGCTGGGCCATTCTGCGGGCAAATCCTCGGGGATTTCGGCGCTGAGGTGATCAAGATCGAGGACCCGCGCAAGGGCGATCCCATGCGGCAATGGGGACGCAGCCTACCCCAGGGCCTGTCTCCCTGGTGGCCGGTGATCGGCCGCAACAAGAAGTCCGTTGGGCTGGATCTGCGCCAGCCAGAAGGACAGGAGATTGCGCGGACCCTCATCGCCAAGGCCGACGTGGTGATCGAGAACTTCCGTCCCGGCGCCATGGAGAAATGGGGCCTGGGATACGAGGCCCTATCGGCGAGCCATCCCGGCCTGGTGATGGCCCGCATCTCCGGCTACGGCCAGACGGGGCCCCTGTCGCAACGGGCCGGGTATGGCCTGATCGGCGAGGCCATGGGGGGACTGCGCCACATCACCGGCGAGCCGGACCGCCCGCCGGCCCGGGCGGGCATCTCGATTGGCGACAGTCTGGCCGCCATGCACGCGGTGATGGGGATCATGATGGCCCTCCATGCCCGCGACCGCACAGGCAAGGGCCAGGTGGTCGACGCCGCCCTCTACGAGAGCGTGCTGGGCGTGATGGAGAACCTGATCACCGAATATGACCTGACGGGCTATGTGCGCGAGCGGTCGGGCTCAATCCTCCCCGGCATCGCCCCGTCCAACGCCTATCCTTGCTCAGGGGGCGACATGGCGGTGATCGGCGGCAACGGAGACACCGTCTTCGCCCGGCTTTGCGAGGCCATGGGGCAGCCAGAACTGTCGATAGACCCCCGGTACGCCACCCACGCCGCCCGGGGGGAGCGCCAGGAGGAGCTGGACGCGGTCATCAGCGCCTGGACCTCGACCCTTTCCCTGGAGGATCTGCTGGAGCTACTCGAACGCCACGGCGTGCCGGCAGGCCGCATCTACCGCGCCCCGGACATGCTGACCGATCCCCACTTCATCGCCCGCGAGGCGATCATCAGCGTTCCCCATCCGGTGTTTGGCGAGGTGCAGATGCAAAACGCCTTTCCGAAGCTGTCAGCCACCCCAGGCAAGGTGCGGTGGCCCGGGCCCGATCTCGGCGCCCACACCGAAGAGGTGCTCAGGGAGGTCGCCGGCCTGTCTGCCGATGCGGTCGCCGATCTGCGAGCCCGCGGCGTGATCTGAATCACACTCTAGATTCAGTCGTTTGAGCGCGTTGGCGCCGTTCAGCTCTAACGCCGGGAGGACAACAGTTCCTCAACCGCCGCCGTCACCTGGGTGACGTCGTAGGGCTTGCGGATCACAGGGGCGTCAAAACCACTAGGGGCGCCGCCAGCGTCGCCATAGCCGGTGGCGAAGACGAAGGGCACGCCCCGCTCCGCCAGGATGTCGGCCACAGGGCTGACCGAGAGGCCATTGAGATTGGCGTCCAGCACTGCGGCGTCGAGGGGTTGATCCAGAAGGGCCAGCGCCTCCTCCAGTTCGTAGGCTGGGCCCACCACCACCGCTCCCGCCTCCGACAGGCCGGTTTCCAGCTCCATGGCCAGCAGGGCGGCGTCCTCGACGATCAACACTCGGACGCCGTGCAGGTTTACGGGTCCGGCGGGCCCGGCGATCGCTTCAACCGTCCGACGGACAGGGGTTTCGGGGACCGTTTCTGGGCGCTCCACCACCGCAGCGGGGCCAGCCTCCAGCCGGGCCCGGGCGCCGGTGGGCGGAAATTCCAGGGCCGTGAGGCCATTGAGTTCGCGACCTGTCACCTGACTGAGCAGGGTGGTCCCGAAACCCGTCCTCGCCGGAGGCGACACCACGGGCCCGCCAGACTCGGTCCAGTCGAGGGAAAAGCCCCCCGACGGGGCGGCGCGCCAGACCACAGTCACCTGACCGGTCTCCACCGACAGGGCGCCGTACTTCAGGGCGTTGGTCGCCAGCTCGTGCAGGGCCAGGGACACCGCATTGGCCGCCCGGGGCGTCAGGAAAAGCTCTGGCCCCTCCCATCGGGTCTGCCCAGGCGCCAGCCCGCCGAGTTCGGCGGCCACCAGATGATCAATGGCCGCCCCGCGCCAACGGGCGGCGGTGAGCAGCTCATTGGCCGATCCCATGGACTTCAGTCGCCCAAGGAAGGTCTGGAGAAAGCCGTCCATGGACGATGTCCGCTTGGCCGTCTGAACCGCCAGGGCCTGGACGGTCGCCAGGACGTTCTTCACCCGATGATCGATCTCCGCCATCAGGGCGTGGCGCCGCTGCTCCTCCAGCCTGCGCGCCGTGATGTCCTCGACGATCCCAATGACGCCCTGAATTTCGCCCTCGGCGTCACGTATCCGCTGACCGACCACTCGCAGCCACACCACGGGGCGGTCGGGCTGGGGCGCCGCGCGGCACTCGACCTCGTAGCGGTCCTCGGCGTCAAAACCGGACAGCATCTGCGAGCGCGTCGCATCAAGATCGTCGGGGTGAATAAGCGGCAGCAGGGCCCGCCCGCCCTCGGCCGGAAGATAGCCCGACGGACCACCTGTGATCGCCGCCATGCGCTCGCTGACAATGCAGAAGTCGCCCGGCACATCATACTGAAACTCTCCCAGACCTGCGGTCTGCAGAGCCAGTTCCAGATGCTCCATAGTGAGGCGCGCGCGCCGCGGGTCAGCGACCATGATCGGAACCTAGCGTCAGGTAGGTCAGGATACGACAAGAACCGTGCAAAGGATGCGAAGATTTGTCGCACCCTCACCTGGAACCTGGAACCTCCCTAGCCTATGTGACGTTCTGGCGGAGCCCTGTGCGAGGCGTGCGGGGACCTCGAACCTCTGGAGATACTGCATGTCGAACGCTTCTGACCGCGCCACCAGCGAAGCCAAGGCCGCCGCCAGCTCTGCCGCGGCTTCCGCCCAGGTCCTCGCCGAGGACGCCCAGCGCACCTTCCGCGACGCCGCCAAGCACTTCGAACGCGCGGTGCAAGAAGGCGTGGACCAGATTCGCGCCCAGTCCCGAGTCTATGCCGACACGGCCGGCGAACAGATCGAAGAAGCTCAGCGCTACGTGGTTGAGCATGTCCGCGAACGTCCGTTGGCCGCCACCGGCGTCGCCGTCGGCGTCGGCGTTGTGATCGGCCTGCTGCTCGCCGGCGGCCGCCGTTGATTGAGAAGGCGCTCCTCGCGATCATAGCACTCGCTGCGCTGACGGCCCTGACGATCCTATGCGTCGGGGCGGCTGGCTTCGCCTTGTTCGCTGTTCTTGCGCCGCTCCTCGGCTCTGCGGGGGCGGCGGGAGTTCTCGCCCTCGTCTGCGCTCTGCTTTTGGCTGGCGCGGTTCTCGCCGTGCGCGGCAAGGGACCCACCCTGCCTACACTGCAGGAAGATGACAGCCTTGCCGCCCGGGCCTTCGATCTGGCCCGCCAGCACCCTGTCGCTGCAGGCGGCGCAGCCCTCTTGGCGACACTGGCCGCCGGCATCCTGGCGGTGAAGAACCCTAAGGTGATCGCCACCGCCCTTAGCGCCTATCTCGCCGGGCGCTCTTCCGGTCGCCACTAGAGCATGATGCGATCAGACGAAGCCGTCTGAACGTTCAATTGTGCTCCAGGCTTCGGCTTCGGCGCGGCCCGGTCCCAAATTGTCGGGCTCAAGGTCGCGCCGTAGAGACCGTCCCAATCACCATGCGGCGCACCCCCCGGCCGGGGCGCGCTCGTTCTTGTTTACGCCGCCGCCAGAGGACTTCTGATGTTCAAGCTTCCGGACCTGCCCTACGCCTATGACGCTCTGTCACCGGTCATCTCCGCCGAGACCATGCGGTTTCACCACGACAAGCATCACGCCAAGTATGTGGACACCTTGAACGACCTGCTGAAGGCGGCCGGCGAAACGCCAGCCACCCTCGAGGAGGTGGTCAAGGCCGCCGCCGGCGATCCCGCCAAGAAGAAGCTCTTCAACAATGCGGCCCAGACCTACAACCACACCTTCTTCTGGACCTGTATGATCGGCGACAAGCAGCAGCCCCAGGGCGATCTGGCCGCGGCCATCGACCGGGACTTCGGCGGCCTGGACAAGCTGAAAGAGGCCTTCGTCACCGAGTCGGTGAACCACTTCGCCTCGGGCTGGGGCTGGCTGGCCGCCGAGGGCGACAAGCTCAAGGTGCTGTCCACCCACGACGCCGACGATCTGCTGACGCACCAGGGTCTGACGCCGCTGCTCACCTGCGACGTGTGGGAGCATGCCTACTATCTCGACCATCAGAACGACCGGAAGGCCTTCGTCGAAGCCTGGTTCGACAACCTGCCCCATTGGACCTTCGCGGCGGCTCAATACGACGCCGCCCGGGACAAGGGTCAGGCCTGGCGGCACCCGGTGCCCACCGCCTGAGACTGAGCTTGAGCCTGGCCGGTGACAGCCTATGGTCAGGCACGTTGAAATCCCGCGCCCCAGACAGGGCCGCGGGATTTTTTCATGTCTCGGCCGTCAGGCACGAGGTCCGGGGGCGCAGACTCTAGGCCCGACGGTCCAGGGACCAGGTCCGGTGGGCCTCAAACTGGCTGCCGGACCAGGTCAGGGCTTTCACCCTGATCGCCTCGGCGTCGGCCTCGATCATGTTGAAGCTGGCGGCCACGCCACGCTCGCGCACTGACAGGGTCCCACATCCCACCGCATAGGTCCGCTCGTCGGCGAACGGATAGGGCAGGGCGAACGGTGCATGGACGTGCCCTGACAGCACCAGGTCCACCCGAGCCTCGCTGAAGGCGCGGGCGGCGTCAGAGCCGCCCCAGACCTTGGCGGTCATGGGGCCTGCGATCATCTCGGTCAGCGGATGGTGGAGCGCCACCAGCCGCAGGCGATCGGCCGGGGCGGAGTTCAGGACGCTGACGGCGGTGCGCACCTGGTCGCGGGAGATCTGCCCCTTCGACCAGTTCAGGCGCCACTGCGCCCCGCGGGCCGTATTGACCCCGGCCACCACGACCTGATCATCGAGATGAGACTGGCTCCAGGCCGGACCGATGATCCGCTCGAAGCGGGAAAAAGGCGCAAATAGGCGCTCGATCCAGGCCAGATAGGGGGCGTCGTGATTGCCGGGGGTGACCAGCCAGGGCCGCGGCAGGCGCTCAAGCCAGGCCCTGGCGGCCTCCAGTTCGGCCACCTCGGCGAAACGGGTGATGTCACCGGTGATCAGGGTGAGATCGGGCGGGTCCCCCTGCAGGAGGGCGGTGGCGGCCTCGACAGCCGGCAGGTTCTCATCGCCGAAATGGATATCTGACAGCTGGGCTATCCGGATCATGGCGCCGCCGGATTGAGCATGGCGCCCGCCACATCGGCCTCCGCGCCGGCCGGCTCGTCAGGCGGGGCGAGGACGCGGGCCACACGGGGCACGAAGGCGACCTTGGCCATGGGGCCGAGCTGGACGCTCTCACCGTCCAGCAGGGCCGGTATCCCGCGGGGGGCCCAGACGCGCGCCTCCTGGCAGAGGCTAAGATCTACAGCAGGGTCGTCCCGCCAGTCGCCCACCGCCGCATGCAGCCCCAGGCGGAAGGCCTCCAGGGCGCCGTTGAGATCAAGGCCGGCGGCCTCCAGGGCCTGCTCGTCATCAGCCAATCGCCGGCTGGCCGTCGGACACATGAAGATGACCGCCTCGCCCTTCTGACGCGGCCCTGTTCCAATGACGTAGCGGAGACGGGTGGAAAAGGCGCGGGACCAGGCCGTGCGCGCCCGATCAAAGGCCAGTCGCGCCTTGCCCTCCCGCATCGCCTCCCGGGCCGGCGCCCAGAGGGCCGGCGTCCCCAGGATCGCGGCCACGAGAAACAGCTTCCCATCCACCGAACCCCCCGCCAAGGGACGCTCCACACCCTGATCCAGGATGTCCACCAAGGCCTCCTGCCACGGCCGAGCGCCATAGATCGCATGTGGCAGCATATTCATTGTGCCTCCCGCCAGGGGGGCGAACAGAGGCCCATCAGGGCCACACATTTCCGCCGCGCTCCGCGCTGTGCCGTCGCCGGCGACCACCGCGAGCAGATCTGGACCAGCGTCGAGGGCCGCTTTCAGGCATTGCTCCAGATCCCCAGACGATGAGGCGCAGACCCGGGAGCTGACCCCGTATTCAGCCAATATGGCCTCGGCCTCCTGTGGAGCGTCAGGGGAGACGCCGCCCGACGCCAGGTTCAGAACGACTTCAATCTTGCGCACGCCCCCGATCACAGCGGTAGCCTAAAGATCTTGGCCGGGGACGCCCGACGCGTCCTGGGCCGGGCCGGGTTCGGGGTCGGTCGCAGTCTGGAGATCCCTGCCAGCCCCGCCCAGCACGGCGCCAGCCTCATCGGCCGCCGCCCGCAGCGTCGGCTCAGCGCGATCGGCGGCTACGGCGAGCTTCTGGTCGACCACCTCGCCGCCCTTGCCGAACGAGCCGTGCCAGGCCGCGACGCCGAGCATGACCCCGCCCGCCAGGGCCACCAAGCCAATCATCAGGTTGCGAACGGGGTGGCTGCGCCGGCGGCGCTCGATCCGGCGGCCTTCGCCAAGGCCTTGTTCATAGGCGCGCTCGACCTCGCGCGGATCAACGCCGACAGGGGACGCCGCAGGCGGTGCGACGTTCAGCGGCGTAGCATCTTGGCGGTGTCTTCCAAATCGCGGCCACATTTCGAGCGCTCCATGTCATGTCTGCGGCCAAGCTAACGGCGGGGACCGCCCGCGGTTCCCTTTCGTCAGCGAAGCCAGCCCAGCTTGTCCGCCGCGTCGGGAACCTGACCCAGCAGATGGGCGTTTGTTGTTTGGCACAAGCTCAAGGAGAGCCTGGAATGATGAAGTCTCTTATCGCTGTCGCAGGCGCTGGCCTCCTGGCCGCGGCCTGCACCTCCACCGGCACGGTGGAACGTAACGCCGCTGGCGGCGCCGCGCTTGGCGCGCTGGCGGGCGCGGTGATCGGCAACAATGTCGGTTCGGGTAGCGCCGCCACCGGGGCGGCCATTGGGGCCGTCGCGGGCGGGGCCGCGGGCGCCTACAAAGGTTGCCGCGAAGATGGCGGCTGCGGCGCCGATGCGCCCAATCGCCGCCAGTACTATGATGAGCGCGCCGGGCGCTATTATTTCTACGACTCGGCGAGCCAGCGCTATTACTGGGAAGACGGTCAGCCCCGCTACTGATCGAGGGTCGACTAGAGTTTTGATTAGGGGCGGTCAGCGTGCTGGCCGCCCCTTTTTGCGTGCGTGGCCGCCGTGGGGTGGTGAACGCCATTGGAGGGGTGAGCGATGAGATTTCCCACAAGGCATGTGGCGATCAGTGGGCTGTGTCTGGCCGGCGTCGTGGCGCTAGGCGGCTGTCAGGCTTGGCGCGGCGGGTGGGCGCAGGACAGCCGTTGCGAGCCAGTCACGGCTGAGATCTATTTCGAGCCCAACTCCGCAGAACTGGGTCCCGAGGCGCGCGGACTGATCTCGGCCACGGCTGAACGGTCCGATGGGTGTAGGGTGGAATCCGTGGAGGTTCTTGGCCTGGCCGATGCGACCGGTGCGGCCGATATGAATCAAGCGCTGTCCGAGGCCAGGGCCACGGCGGTGACCGCTGCCCTCGCTCAGGCAGGGCTCCCTGCGGCGGCCTTCAATACCCAGGCCGCAGGTCAACTGAACGCCGTCACCGCCGATGGCGTGGATCGCCCGATGCGTCGCCGTGTGGAGATTGTGCTTCGCCTGGCCCGCACAGACTGACTGGCGGATACAGAAAAGAGAATGGCGGACCCGGGAGGGTCCGCCAAAGTGGGTATCATCGAGAAAAGGGGGGGTGCGGAGGCAGCAGGCTGGCGGAGTATCGCCAGCCTCAAGTCGGGGGGGGCGTCGCCGCCTCCGCAGGTTGAATAACTCGCCCACGCCTCGCCCGTTCCCGACCGCCGAAAGTTTTTTTCAACGCGGGCCAGAGCGCGATGGCGCACAGCGCGCCGCGTGGAACGGAGAAGCTTTGCCGACGTTCTAACCCACAACAGCCAAGCCTGAGGCTGCGCCAATTGCGGGTTCGACGATGATCAGAGGCTATATGGCCGCCCACGGCGGGCTCGCCTATCTGGAGACGCCCTCCGGGCGGGCGCGCCGTACGCAACGGCGGCTGGCCGCCGTTGCAGCCATTCTCAGCATGGCCAGCGCCACCGCCCTTCTCGGCGCGATGGCCGACAGTGATCGCGCCGTCGCAGGCGCGCCGCCCGCGGCGGGCCCGCTCAACTTCATCCGCTTCTAGCCAAGGAAATCCGATGGCCAACATGCAAGACGAGACCCCGCCGAAAGTGCCCGCCACGCCCGCGCGCCAAGGCGCCCTGGGCAAGCCTGTGATGGTCGTCCTACTGGTGTCGGTCACCCTGGCCTTCGTGGGCCTGATGGCCGCGTGGCTATTCCGCGCCGACGATCTCGCAGAGGGGGACGCCCATGCCGGCCGTCAGGCCAGCGATGCGGCCCTGTTCGAGCAGGATGCGCCGGCCCCGCGCATACCCGAGGCGGATGGCCCGGCGGGGCCCACCACCCAGCCACCCCCAACCTAGATTTGAATCGAAACAGGGCCCGAACGGATGGTTCGGGCCCTGTCATCTATGGCGTGTTTCCCGTCTTAACTGGGTCTACCGGGCGCCGTCAGACGACAGACTGTCCCCGCAGGGCCCTGACAACAAAGCTGGCCACCAGCAGGACCAGAAAAACGACGAAGAGCACCTTGGCGACGGTCGCCGCCAAGCCAGCCAGGCCCATGAAGCCCAGATAACCCGCCGCCAGCGCCAGTACCGCAAAAACTATAGCCCAACCAAGCATGCCGTCATTCCTCAGCTTGTTGACTCAGGGACGGCCTCAAGCGCCGCCATGGGCCTCAAACGTGTAGGCATGACGTGCCGTTCCCGACATCGCCCGGCCGAGGTCGTGCAGCGAGAGGCGGGGCGCTCCCCGATCCGAAGATGTCGGATCGAAAAGCACCCACACTCTAATGACGCCCGAGCCCTCCGGCCTGACTCTCAATCAGGCCGGAGATCGCCTAGGCGGCGGCCTTCGCCTTGCGGCGGGGATGGAAGAAGAGCGCCTGACCGATAGCCGCCTTTACCGTTTCCGGCTGGAACGGCTTGGTGATCAGGAAGGTCGGCTCTGGGCGTTCACCGGTGAGCAAACGCTCGGGGAAGGCGGTGATGAAGATCACCGGCACATCCAGTTCGGCGAGGATGTCCTTGACCGCGTCGATACCTGACGAGCCGTCCGCCAATTGGATGTCGGCCAGGACGAGCCCAGGACGGTTGCGGCCGACGGCGTCGACCGCCTCGGTGCGCGTGGCGGCGATGTCCACCACCGTGTGACCCAGTTCCTTCACCAAGGCTTCAATGTCAGCGGCGATCACCGGCTCATCCTCAATGATGAGGACATCGGTGGCCAGCTCCGCATCGATCTCAGACTGGGCTTCGGAGATGAGCGCACCAACTTCGTCGAAGGTCGCGCCCAGGATTTGAGCCGTCTCGCTGGGCGTAAAGCCTTCGAGCGCCGTCAGCAGGAAAGCCTGCCGCGAACGCGGCGCAATGCGCATCAGACGCGTATTGGCGTCGTCATCCCCACCATCGCCGACAGAAGGCGACTCCAGCTGGGCGCCAGTGGAGCACCAGATGGTGTGGAACACGTGATAGAGCGCAACCCGCGGGGTCAACCCCGCCTCAAGGACCTTCTCACCCGCGGCGAGGGCCTCAAGGGCCACGCGGACGTAGTGATCGCCTGTGGTTTGATCGCCGGTAAGCGCACGCGCATAGCGCCGGACATAAGGCAGATGCGGCGCCAGTCGGGCTAGAAGACTCAATGACCCCTCCCGTAGAGACAAGGATGAACACGCGATCGCCCCAACTGCGAACGCGCTTGCACCCATCAACGGCACAAAACGCCTCGGGAGGGAACCGGTTCCCCTGGTTTGGCGTTTTCGACATTCAAAGATCGGGCGGCTTGCGCTAGCCCGATGGAACTCCACGGGGGGCCGGGCGTTTGAGCGATCAGAATGACAACATGAAGGGGCGTCCACTGCCACCGCGGGACGCCGGGGATATGATCGAACACCAATCCGAACACCCATCGGTCGGGCCGGAGTTGAGCGCCGCAGCGCTCGACGAGGCGCGCCTGCGCCAGCAGGCCATCGGCGTTCGCCTTCGACAGATGTTCGACGAGGTGGTCAACGAGCCGGTCCCTGACGAATTTCTCGATATCCTGCGTCGCGCTGACAAGTCGTCGGAGCAGAGCTAATGGTGGACCGCAGCCCCCGGGACCCGGCCCTCGACAACGCATTCAAGGCTGAAATCGTCACCCTGATCCCTCATTTGCGCGCCTTTGCTCGCACCCTGTGTGGTGACGCGACGGCGGCTGATGACCTGGCGCAGGACGCCATGATGAAGGCGTGGGACGCCCGCGCCAGCTTCCAGATGGGGACCAATATGAAGGCCTGGACCTTCATGATCCTCCGCAACCAGTTTTATTCTGAGAAGCGCCGGTCCTGGCGCCAGAGCCAGCTCGACCAGGAAGCTGCTGAACGGACCCTGGTGGCGGTCGATGACCCCGAAGCGCCCGTGGCCCTCGATGAGCTTCGCCTCAGCCTTGGCATGTTACCGCCAGAACAGCGCGAGGCCCTGATTCTGGTGGGGGCCGGCGGTTTCGCCTACGAGGAAGCAGCCGAGATCTGCGGCGTAGCGGTCGGCACCGTCAAGAGCCGGGTCAGCCGGGCGCGGCGCGCCCTTCAGGTCATTCTCGAAGCTGGCGCCTATGACCGTGACGGCGGGGCGGCGGGCGACGCCATGCGGTCTATTCTGGCCGATGCCGAGCGACTCAGCACCGCACGCTGACGGCCCGGGGGGGCCTGGTCATGAACGGCGATCCCTGGGCCTCATTGGGCACCATACGCGTACGTCTCATCGCCGCCATGGCGGCGGCGCTGCTTCCGGTCCTGATCCTGGGCGCCATCCAGACGGCGCTGGCTTTCAACCACGAGGCTGAGCGGGTGCGCGAGACCTTGGGATCGGCGGCGCAGCGCAGCGCGGCTGACGCCCGGGCTCGGATGGAATCCGCCGACATTCTATTGGAGACGCTGGCCCCAGGATCGGTCGGTTTCGCCTGCGCCCAGAGGCTGTCCGAGGTCACCGCCCGCATTCCTGGCTATGACAATCTCATTCGCTTTGACCGTTCGGGCCGCGTGGCCTGCGCCGCCAGCACGGTGCCCGCTGACGCCGGCCGGGCCGAGCGGCCGTGGTTCCGCCAGGTTCAAGGCACGGGCGATATGGTGATCACCCGCGACCCGGGGGTCTCCTACTCAGATCAACCTGCCCTGATGGCTGTGGTGCCGGCCTATAATGCGGCCGGCGAGTTTGACGGCGCCCTGGCGGCCATCGTCGCCCTGACCAGCCTGCAGCCCAACACCGCCGCGGCGGCCTTGCCCGAAGGCTCAGAGGTCGCGCTGCTGGATGCGGCGGGAGAGTATCTGAGCCTGACTGACGCCAGCGCATTCGCCGCCCCGCCGGAGGGTTGGCAGGCCCGCACCCGTTCGGCGGGCTCCTATGTCTGGTACGCCCAGATTGGCGGGGAGCGCCGGGTGCACATCGCCGCGCCCCTGGTCGGCGAGAGCCTGTTCGTCATTCTGTCGGCAGAGTCCCCCAGCCTGTTCTCCTGGGCGCGCCTCAATCCCCTGACCGGGCTTGTCCTTCCGCTGCTGACCTTCGCAGTCGTTCTCGGCTCGGTGTTCATCGCCGTGGACCGGGTGGTGGTGCGCTGGTTGATCTACCTCCAGCGGATCGCAGCCCTCTACGCCCGGGGGCGACTTACCGTCCGCCCGGCCCAGGCCGAGGACATGCCCCTGGAGATCCGCGACCTGGCCGAGGCGATGGAAAACATGGCCGACGCCATTGTCGGCCGTGACGCCTCCCTGCGGGACTCCCTGGCCCAGAAGGACGCCCTGATGCGGGAGATCCATCATCGGGTGAAGAACAACCTGCAGGTCATTTCCAGCCTGCTCAGCATGCAGCAACGGGCCCTGACCGATCCCGGCGCCCGGGCGGCGATGTCCGACACCCGCCAGCGAATTTCGGCCCTCGCCCTGGTCTATCGCGCCCTCTATCAGGGACCAGACCTGAAGCGGGTGGACCTGCGCCCCTTCCTGGAAGAGCTGACCGCCCAGCTGGTGGCCGGGGAGTCGATGCACGGTCCGGCGGTGCGGACCGAGTTGCACGCCGACACATTGATGATTGATCCAGATCGGCTGGCCCCCCTGGCTCTGTTCGCCGTGGAAGCGATCACCAACGCCCAGAAGCATGCCTTTGCCGGGCGCGGGGGCACGCTGAGCGTGGATTTCCGAGTCGGCGGGGATGAGGCCGTGCTGGAGATCGCCGATGACGGTGAGGCCAGCGACCAGGCCCTGGCGGGAACAGGCGTCGGCCGCACCCTGATGACCGCCTTCGCCCGCCAGCTTCGCGGTCAGTCGGAGCTCGTGCGCAATGCTGCGGGCGGCGTGACCGTGCGGCTGGTGTTTCCGACGCCACATCCGGCCATCGCCATGGCCGAAGGGAACTCGCACGGCGTCTGACCGTTAAGCTTGGCGACGCCGCCTTCCAATCAACAATGGAGACCACCATGCGCAAGCTCTTCCTCCTGGCCGCCCTCACCGCCAGCCTCGGCATGACCGCCTGCAACACCATTTCCGGCGCCGGCCAGGACGTGGGCGCGGCGGGCGATGCGGTCACCCGCACCGCTGAAGACGCCAAGAACTAAGATTGGGAGGCGGCCTGAGGGCCGACTATCCGTCGAAAGAGCCCTTCCGCGGGATCGCCGCGGAAGGGCTTTTTTGTTTGACGGGTGTGGTTCGACTACGCGCGCGGTCAGAACCGTCCGACTTGATGCTCAGGCCGCCGCGCGGTCTGCGTTTCTCAGCGCATAGAGGCCTGCGACGCCCTCCGCGGGGCTCAGGGGTTCCGCGCCGGCCACCGGATCCTCGTCGGCGCCAAACAGCACCATTCCGCCAGGATTGAGCGCCGCAGCGAGATTTTCTACGACCTGCCGCTGAGCCGGTTCGATCATGGCGCCGATCACATTGCGGCAGAAAATCAGGTCGAAGCCCCGGACACGGGACATGTCGCCAATCAGGTTGAGGCGACGCCAGCGGATCGCCTGTCGAAGCTGGGGCGATATCACCCACATGTCGTCGATCTTCTCGAAGTGCCGGACGAGACTGCGGATCGGAAGGCCTCTCTGGACCTCAAACTGGGTGTAGAGGCCGCTCTGGGCCTTCTCGAGCGCGCGCTCCGAGAGGTCTGAGCCGAACAACTCGAACCGGGCGTCTGGCCATTGGCCGGCCATATCGTCGACGAGCATGGCGAGGGAGTGGATTTCCTGGCCTGTCCCACAGGCCGCGCTCCAGATGCGGATGGGCTGATCCCTGCGGCGATCAGCCAGCTCTGGCGCCAGGACGTTGCGGAAATGATCAAAGGCCGACTGGTCGCGGAAGAAGCTGGTGTCGCCGGCGGCCATGGCTTCGACGATCGCCCAGATGAGCCGGTCCTCACGTCGGGTGCGCAAACCCGTCATCAGGTCGCTGATGCTGTCGAATCCTTCGCGCCGCGCCACGGGGCCCAGGCGGGTTTCCAGAAGATAGTCCTTGGCGGGATCCACCTTCTGCCCTGAGCGAGCGGCGCAGAGTTGGGCGACCAGGTCGCGGTCCTCCGGCTTCATGCCAAGCCTGCCAGGGCGAATTTGGCCGCCACGATCTCGCTGTCGAAAGGCTTCATGATGTACTCGTCAGCGCCGCTTTCCAGCGCTTCGCGAATGGCGCTCACCTCGTTCTCGACCGTGCAGAAGATCACCTTGGGGGCCTTGCCGCCCGGCTCCATCCGCAGCCCGCGAAGAAATTCGAGGCCATTCATCACCGGCATGTTCCAGTCGAGCAGAACCACGTCGGGCATGGTGGTGCGACACCAGGCCAGGGCTTCAGCCCCGTCGGCGGCCTCGGCCACATCGAAGCCGAGATCCTCCAGGATCCTGCGGGCGACCTTTCGGATCACCCGGCTGTCATCGACGATGAGGCAAGTCCTCAACCCAATACTCCCAAGCTGACCGCCTCTGTTTTCGGGCCTGCTGGTTAAGGAGCCGTATGGTTTTGCCGCTTATGGGGCATAACGCGCCTGATATGGGTTCAGGCGTCCGGAATCGTGGCGGCGAAGGTCACCTTCTCTTCGCCCGCCTCGGCGAAAATCTTGCCGCCGGCCTCGGTGACGAACAGGTGGACATAGTAGGCCTGGACCCAATGGCCATGCAGGGCGCCGTCCGGCAGCCTCTCGCCTCTCAGGCCAGCGGCCACCTCTGGACGCAGGCGCGCCTTGGGCCCCACGGATTCCGCAACGATCACGGTGGAAGACCCGTCCTTGGCCGCCTTGAGTCTGGCCACCCCGCCGAGCGGCAGGGCGCCGCCGGCCATCTGGGCGACGTTCAGCACCGTTCGGGCTGAGGCCTTATCAAGGCTTTGGGCCTCCACGGACCAGTTCAACTCGGCCCGCTGGTGGCCAAACACCCCCTGGGCGAGGTTTTCCAGTTCCCGGGGGTCGAAAACCTCGGCCGAGGACGACGCCCCAAAGGCGACCCGGGTGAAGGACAGCATTTCAGCCAGCTTTCGGCCCGAGGCGGCGATCAGGCCCATGGCGTCTTCGCGCATGTCCTGAGCATCCGGGTCCTCAAGCAGGTCGAGGCCGGAGACGATGGCGCTCACCGGGCTGATGAAGTCGTGGCACATGCGCGCCGCCAGAAAGGCGGCGATCTGGGCCGCGCCGACAGTCTGGGCGCTAAGATCGATGGGCGACTCAGGGGTGGGGGCGGCGTCTGTCATCCGCCGCAGATTGCCGTGATTGGCCCAGGCTGAACAGGGCCCCTAGATGGCCTTTTCGAAGACCCAGGGCTGCTGTGGCGGGGACAGTTGCACAGGCGCATAGACCGCCGCCGGGGGTCCGGCGGCGAAGGTCCGCGGGGTCGGCTGGGCCAGGCTGAGCACCAGATAGCCGCTGAATCCCGCGAAAAAGGCGAACACGCCGATCCACATCAGAAGTCTGGCGGGATCAATCGGGCGCGGGACGCTCTGTTCCATGGCTGATCAACCCCCAGCAGGGGCGGATGGTTGCAGTCCTATCCAATATGTCAGATTTTGCGAACGACTCGCACTGATGGGCGACGGCGCCATTATGAGGAGAGGGTCGCAACTGGGCGCCGAGCGTGCGCCAGCAGGCCAACCCCGATCTTGGCGTTCCCTCCCCGCCAAGCCCTGGCCCCGCCCTGCTCCTCGCCTGGGCGGGGCGCTTTTTTCAGGATTAATGGGCGCCAGCCCGGTCGTCGGCAGGCTGTATGCCGCAGCGTTTTGGGTCCATAAGCGCAGCAGACATACCAATGCCGCAGATCAAAGGAGGCGCGTCATGGCTCTGGATTCCGGAGAGGCTCAGAAGACCTTTCGCTGGGAAGATCCCCTCGATCTTGCCGCGCGGCTCTCAGAAGATGAACGTATGGTCTGGGCCTCAGCCAGGGCCTATTGCCGGGACAAGCTCCTGCCCCGGGTCGTCTCAGCCTATGCCGAGGAGCGCTTCGACCGCGAGATCATGACGGAGATGGGGGCGCTGGGCTTTCTTGGCCCCACCATCCCGGAGGAATATGGCGGCGCAGGCGTCAATCACGTGGCTTACGGTCTGATCGCCCGGGAGGTGGAGGCGATCGATTCCGGCTACCGCTCAGCGATGAGCGTGCAGTCCTCCCTCGTCATGTACCCGATCTACGCCTTCGGTTCTGAGGCGCAGAAGCAGAAGTACCTGCCGGGCATGGCCCGGGGCGACATCATCGGCTGCTTTGGCCTCACCGAGGCGGACGGTGGCTCTGACCCGGCCTCCATGCGCACCGTGGCCAAGAAGGTGGATGGCGGCTTCGTGCTGAACGGCGCCAAGATGTGGATCACCAACAGCCCGATCAGCGATGTCGCCCTGGTTTGGGCCAAGCTGGACGGGGTGATCCGTGGCTTCCTGGTGGATCGCGAGTCCGAAGGGCTCACCACACCCAAGATCAACAACAAGCTCTCCTTGCGGGCTTCGGTGACTGGCGAGATCGCGCTGGCCGACGTGTTCGTGCCGGAAGACCAGATGCTGCCCGGCGTGTCGGGCCTGCGCGGGCCCTTCTCGTGCCTCAACAAGGCCCGCTATGGCATCGCCTGGGGCGCCATGGGGGCCGCCGAGTTCTGCCTGCACGCCAGCCGGGACTATGTCTCCAGCCGCCAGGTCTTTGGAAAGCCGCTCGCCGCCCGGCAGCTGGTCCAGAAGAAGCTCGCCGACATGCAGACCGAGATCGCGCTGGGCTTCGAAGGCGCCCTGGCGCTTGGCCGGCTGATCGATGAGGGGGCCTGGGTTCCCGAAGCCATCAGCCTGATGAAGCGCAACAACTGCGGCAAGGCCCTGACCATCGCGCGGGAGGCCCGCGACATCCACGGCGGCAATGGCATCAGCGGCGAGTATCACGTGATGCGGCACGCGGCGAACCTCGAGACCGTCAACACCTATGAAGGGGCGCACGACGTCCACGCCCTGATCCTGGGCCGCGCCATCACTGGCGAGAACGCCTTCTAGGGCCTTGCGGCGCCAAGGACGGCCTGGGGCGTTGTAACGGCGCAACGCCCCGGGAGCCCTTTGATGACTGACGCACCGCGAAGCCTGGATGACGTCGTGCTTTGCGTCTGTGACGTCGCCAGCGCCGCCGAGGGCAAGGTCACCCTCGAAGAGGTCCGCGACGCCATCGGCGGCCGGGCCTACGGGCCCCTGCTTTTCACGGCGGGGCTAATCACCATGACACCGGTCAGCGCCGTACCTGGCGTTCCGTCGGTCCTTGCCCTGACGGTCGTTCTGATCGCCGGCCAAATGCTGGTCGGCAGCGATCAGGTCTGGCTGCCACGATGGTTACTCAGACTGAAGGTTGAGGGGTCCAGTCTCGAGAAAGGCGCACGCCGGGCGCGCAAGCCGGCGCAGTTCCTGGACCGCTGGGTCCGGCCGCGCCTGCTGCTCATGACGCAGGGTCCAGGACGCAAGGGCGTGGCGGTGATCTGTATCCTCATCGGGCTGATAACACCGCCCCTTGAGCTGATACCCTTCTCTACGGCCATCCCCGCGGCCACGATCACGGTCTTCGGCCTGGGGCTGACGGCCCGGGACGGGGCCGTGGTGCTCCTGGCGCTAAGCGCGGGCGTCGCAGCGATCAGCCTGGTGGGCTGGGCGATACTTCGCTGATGGGCAGGAGCGACAAACACCGTCCCCAGCCACCCCGGGACGCATAGCCGCCCCTTCGCCATCAGCAGGTCTTGACGGCCTCGCACGCCCCGGAAAATTCAAAGCCGTGGGCTCCAATTTTCCGAGGCGGGTCAGCTAGTCGCAAAGACGCGCGCCTATCTGCTCGCTGAGGCGAGGCAGAGAGAGTTCTGTCTTGATCGCGCGCTACCAGTTCAGATCAATCCGGGCATAGAGATAGCGACCACTCCGGCCCCAGGGGGCGGTAATGACGTGCGGAGATCGGCCTGCCGTATCCAGCGCCGGAGGGATCTGGTTGGGATAGGTGTCGAGGAGATTGCTGGCCCCGACTGCGAACTTCGTGTGGCTGTTGACCGCCCAACGCCCCTCGGCATCAATCACTGACTTCTCGCCCGCATTGCGATCGCCGGCGGGGGCGTTGCTCGCCGCCACCACGCTCGCATAGTGGTTGACTCTCACGCCGGCGCTGAAGGGCCCGTCGTTCTTCCAGTCTGCGCCAAGCACGATCTTGTATCGGGGCTCTCCTCTCTCGAAGTTGAGCGTATTGGCGCGGCCAAATAGCACCGGCGGCGCCGGGAGACTGGACAGCACCGCCGTGGCGGGAACGCGGTCGATCGTGGTTTCGTTGTAGTTCCCCGCGCCAGTTAGATCAAAGCGACCAATTCCGGTGTCAAACCGGTAGCGCGCCACCAGGTCTACTCCCCGGGTCGTTGACTCCACGCCGTTCATGAAGAACCGGCCACCTGCGTAGGTGATTGACGATCCAACGGTGTTGACCAGTCGATAGATGGCCAACTGGGTCGCCGTCGCGCCTGGTGTGCCCGGTGCGGAGCCGTTTAGGGTCTCCGACAGGACGATACGGTCTTCGATCTTGATGCGGTAGGCATCCAAGGTCAGCTCAAAGGCGTCTCGACGGAAGACGAGTCCGCCCGAGATGTTCACCGACTTCTCCGGTTCGAGCGGCTTCGCCCCCAGCGCAATCGCTGATGGGTCGCTCACCTGGAAGGTTCGCACTTCGGTCTGCGTGCTCACCCCATTGATCAACTGGAATAGCGAGGCTGTGGTCTGGAAGTTCTGCTGCTGGAGGCTTGGCGCGCGGAAGCCAGTCGAAGCGGTCGCGCGCAGGGCCAATTGCGGGGTGATCTCATAGCGGGTCGAAATCTTGCCGTTCGTAGTCGAGCCGAAATCCGAATAGTTCTCATGGCGACCAGCCACCTGGATGAGAAGTGCGTCGGTGAGGTCCGCATTGAGTTCGGCGTAAACGGCGAAGCTGTCACGCGAAGCGTCCACCGCGTCATTCGGCCTGTATCCGGTATACCCCTGCGAGCCCGCGCTCCGGCCGCCGCCGAGATCGGGGCCGACAATGTAGGATGCAGGCTCGCCCGCGCCGATCTCAAAGCCTTCCTTTCGGTACTCCGCGCCCATCGCAATATCCACGGGGCGAGGCAAACCCAGCTCGAAGGGGCGCGCGAAATTCGCGCCAATGGTGAGCTGATCGTAGAAGTTCCGGCCGGCATAGAAGTCGCGCGGGGATGCACGCCCCAGGGTCCCATTCAAGGAATTGAGGACGTTGACCTTGATCAGGTTGCTGCCGTAGGTGATGTTGGCGTCAAATACTCCGCCGAAAACGTCTCCCTTAACGCCGCCGCCGACGGTAAAGTCGCGAACATACGTGTCATTCAGGGGAAGAAATCCACCAGGCACGATCACCTGACCGGTACGAATGTCGATATTGTTGATGTTGTTTTCAAGTCGAACCAGGTTCGAGCTCGTTGAATGCCGCTCTTGAATGAGGGTCAAACCATTAACTGACCATCCGTTACCTATCGGAACTCCGGCATTGAGGACAATCGTCTTGTTCTCAAGCGGAGCCTCGCCGACCCTCGACGTCACCCGCGCAGGCGTGACGCGGGGATCCAGACCGGCCCGGTTGGCCAAACTGCGCTTTACATACTCGCCCGTCACGGTGAGGAAGCCCTCGCCAAGCGCGAACCCCTGCCACGCGGCGGCGCTGTAGGTGGCGCCATCACGAATGTGGCGGCCGTCAGGCTCGCGCGCGCTCTTCATCTCCGTGTCGTAGTATCCACCGCTGAACGAGGCGCCGCCTCCAGAGCTTGCCTCCCGCAGTCGCAGGTTGATCACCCCGGCGATGGCGTCGGAGCCATACTGCGCGGCCGCCCCATCACGCAGGACCTCGATGCTTTGTAGGGAAAGCGCTGGAATTGTATTGAGATCAACGACCGCCGAGCCGCGGGCGCCGCCAATTGTATTCAGGTAGGAGGCGCTGTGCTGGCGCACGCCATTGAGCAGCACCAAGGTCTGGTCAGGACTTAGGCCACGGAGCTTGGCGGGCCGGACGCTGTCCGTAACGTCCGCGACCGTTGATCGCTGATAGGTGAAGGACGGCGCCAGATTGGCGAGGGCCTGGGCGATCTCGGGCATGGCCTGGGCGGTCAGCGCCTCGGCGGTGACGACATCAACCGGGGCTGACGTCTCAAGGCGGCTTCTCGCGACCCGGGAGCCAGTGACCACCAGTTCCTCGACCTGCGCTTGACTGGCCGACGATCCGGACGGATCAGCCTGTGCCGATTGTGCGTTCGCGACGCTAGCAAGACTGGTAAGCGCGACGACCGCCGAAGCAGCAAACAACTGTCTCCTAAGGGCCATTGTCCCCTCCTGTTTATTCTGACCCGCTACAGATGGCTCATGATGCGCAGTCCCGCAACATTTGTTTTAGGTGGTCAAATTATGAAACAGATAAATCCGTCTAGTGGTCAGAACAGGAGCACCCGTTCACCGTCCAGAACGCAAGAACGGTATCTTGGCTTGGTCGTCCCCATCCGCGGCGAGCGCGCGCAAGCCCAAGCCCAAGGCTCATTGGGGGCTACCCAAGTGGCAAGCCAACAAGTTGCGATCAGTCTGAAACGGACGCGTCACCGGAGCGATGCGGCGAAACACCTGCATGAGCCACTTCGCCCCCGCAAATGGCTTACAGACGTCGGATAGCAGGAGCGCCGGCCGCCAGCCGACGCCTAGATTCCGCGCCGACGCGGCCCAATCGGGCGCCGAGGCGACCCAACATGGAGAGCCCGGGGGGTCAGCCTCACGCAATGCGCCTAGAGCGCGCCGCCACTGCTCGAAGGATCAGCCCCACTGCGATAGACGCCCTCGCTCACCCGCTCGACGAGGTTGACGATGCCGAGGTGCTTGCGGCTGTCATAGTCCGTCGCCTCGAGTACAAATCCACGCGCGGCGAGGTGGCGCTGCACGCCCTGCGGCATGTCGCGATGAATTCGCACCTTGCCATCCTTGGGGAACAGCCGCGGCGTCATCATGAGATCGGCCATGTCACCGGATAGACCCAGCGAGAGCTTCAGGAAGAGCATATAGGTGAGAGCGCCATAGATTCTCTCGCTGCCAGCCGCGCCGATCGCCAGCCAGGGCGACCCATCGCGCTCAATGATCAGCGGCGACATCTCAGTTACATCATGCGTCTGGCCCTCAAAGAGCCGCCGCGATTTCATTGCATAGCTGTAGGCCAGTCCGGCGCCAAACCAAGCGCGTTTCGATCCAAACCACGGCCCTAGCGAGGTGGTGAAGGAGAGAAGGTCGCCGTCTGAGGCGATCGCAAAGGCGTTGGTGTTGCGATCATCGGTCTTGCTTCCCTCCCCCGGAAAATAGGTTCCGGCCAGCTCCGCCCACAGTTCGGCTGGTGTTGCTCGGAGCAGCTGTCCTACCCGCGCAGCGATTGCCCGGCCCTCTGCCTCGACATCGATATCCACCGAGGGCGAGGCGCTCTTCGGCAACAGCAACCCCACGCTGAAGGGGATCCGGTCGAGCACGAGGATCGTGGCCAGCAGATAGGCCTCCATGGCGGTCTCTAGATCAGTGATGGCGCCCGCGACCTGCAGGTGCGAGATCACCGCCGCACCCAGCAGCGTCCAGGGGCCCCAGGTCTCAAGGTTGGCCGTTGTGCGCAATCGATAACGGCGGCCATCGCGCCCAAGCACCTCAAGGTCGCGCGGCGGGCCTGACCGCGGCGAGTTATCCAACAAGGTCTCAAGCGCCCACGGACCAGGACGGTGCTGATAGAGCTCCGTCCAGAAGGCGCGCTCATCGGACGCGCGCCCGAGGACCTCGAGCAGTTGGCTCAATTGGGGGTTCCGGACGCGAGCTCTTACGCCGCCGCGGTCATCCAGGTAGATGCGCCGAAAGTCGGGCTGCAGGTCGGCGGCCGAAGCTTGTGCGGCCGCACTCAAGCCGCTGGATGGACGAAATCCACCGACTGCAATTGATCGGGCCGGCGCGAGGATCGTGCTGAGCGGAAGCTGCAGACGACCTGATTGTCGCAGGGCGAAATAGGCGGCGATGTTGCCTGGAACGGGCACTGTGGAACCAGGCTCATCGCGTATCCCAGTTGGGGCGTACAGGCAGTCATATCCTCCGCCGGTGCTATAGACGCCCTGCATTCGTCCAAACGGGCTGCAATTGGCCGGATCGACCACCCAAGCTGTCGCGAGCGCGGCGAGATACATATCCAACACCCCGCCCCCCTGGAGGCGGACCCGGCGCGCCGCCTCTGTGGCGGCAGGATGGTTGCTGGATGCGCTGAAGTCCCGGTTTGAGCGCGCATGCCCGTACGGCGGCCGCTTTGCTGGCAAGAAGGCCAGATTCGGGCGGGTCTCCGCCGCCGCAGCTCCCACAGCGCAGGACCACGCCCCCGCGGCCATAAGGGCGCGCCTTCGGGAGAACATCATCGACGACTCGCCCTCGCTGCCCGGCGCTTGCTTGAACATCGATCAGCCTCCCACAACGAGACATATGCTGGACCTTCCGTCGGGCCGACGGGGCGAGGGCCAGTCATGCGCTTCCCTGATCGCGATGCCTGGCCGCCCGCGCGTGAGCATCAGACGCGCGCCGAGGTGAGCGCCGCATCGAGCGCCTCGGACAACCGATCGGTGATGGTGTCGATAACCTCTGATGTGACGATGAATGGCGGCGCGAGCAGGACATGGTCTCCCTGCTCGCCATCTATGGTGCCGCCTGTCGGGTAGATCATCAGGCCGCGCGCCATGGCCTCGCGCTTCAGGCGAGCATGTAGCTTGAGTTTCGGATCGAAGGGGGCCTTGCTCTCCCGGTCTGCGACCAGTTCGACCCCGCGGAACAGACCCCGCCCGCGAATGTCGCCCACATGCGGGTGTTGCCCCAGCCGCTCGCGCAATGCGGCGTCCAGACGGTCGCCCATGCGCAGAACGTTCTCTAGTAGGCCATCTCTGGCGACAACCTCTTGAACGGCGAGCGCCGCCGCGGCGGCCATTGGGTGGCCGAGATAGGTATGACCGTGTTGGAAAACGCCGGAGCCGTCTCTAAAGGCCTCGAAGATATGGGCTCCGATCACCACCGCGCCGATGGGCTGATAGCCACCGCCCAGGCCCTTGGCGATGGTGACGAGATCGGGGACGATATCTTCCTGCTCAAAAGCGTAAAGCGTGCCGGTGCGCCCCATGCCGCACATCACCTCATCCAGGACGAGCAGTACGCCGTAGCGGTCGCAGATCTCACGGACGCGGCGCAGGTAGTCGCCGACGGGAGGAACAGCGCCCGCTGTGGCGCCGACCACGGTCTCGGCTACGAAGGCCATGACCGTATCCCCGCCCAGTTCGAGTATCTCATCTTCAAGGGCCTGCGCCGCGCGGGCCGCGTAATCGGCGTCAGACTCCCCGGCCCTCTGGAAGCGATAGGCGTAGCAGGGCTCAATGTGACGGGTCTCGATAAGCAGCGGACTGAACTGCTTACGCCGCTGAAAATTGCCGCCTGCAGCCAGCGCGCCCAGGGTATTGCCATGGTAGCTCTGCCGACGGGCGATGATGTGGCGGCGCTGGGGCTGCCCAATTTCTAGAAAGTACTGCCGGGCCATCTTGAGCGCCGCTTCAACAGCCTCAGAGCCGCTGCTCACGAGGTAGACATGATCGAGATTGCCCGGCGCCGACGCCGCCAGCCGGTCGGCGAGGGCCTCAGCCGCTTCGCTAGTGAAGAAGCCGGTGTGGGCGTAGGCCAGCTTATCCACCTGGGCGTGCAGCGCCGCCAGGACCTCAGGGTGGCCATGCCCGAGACAGGAAACAGCCGCCCCGCCGCATGCGTCGATATAGGTCCGGCCTGCGGCGTCGAAAAGCTCGACGCCCCGTCCGCCCACTGCGACGGGAAGCTCGCTATGGATCTGACGGTGAAGCAGATGGGTCATGCAGGTCTCTCGCGGTGCTTGGGATCGTAATGGATGTGGAAGGCGGAGAGCTGCGCCTCGGTCTCCTCAAGCGCCTTCAGCGCATTTGCGCCCCCGCGGCCGGCGACAAGCGCCGCCAGGATTTCCACCGCGGTGAAGGCCGGTGTCATGGCGTGGAAGAAAGAAGGGCTATCGACGGAGACAAGGATCACGTGCTGGGCGCAATCGGCTATGGGCGAAACGGCGCTGTCGGTGATCGCCACCACCGGAACGTTGCGAGTCTGCGCATAGTCGACCGCCTCCACCACGGCGCGCGTATAGGGGCGCACCGTATGGACCAGAAGCACGTCATCGGACGCCGCGTTGCGCAGGCCGTCCGCGCCTACGCCGCCCAGTCCATCGAACAGGACCACCCCGTCTCTAACGAGCGAGGACACATAGTGAAAGTAGGCGATCGCCGGGAAGCAGGAGCGCATGCCAAGGCAGTAGATCCGCCGAGCGCGGGCCAGGGTCTCCGCTGCGGCGACCAGTCCGGACAGGGTCTCAGGCTCCGCCAGGCCGGCGACCTGCGCGGCGAAGGACGAGGCGATTTCGGCGGCGAGCGCCTGATCGCCACGCAGCTTCTGGCGCGTCACCTGTTCGTCGGCGCGGCGCGCAAAATCGAGGCCGCCATCACGAAAGGCTTGGCCGTACAACTCCCGCACGCCATCGTAACCCTCCAGCCCCAGGTGCTTGGCAAGTCGCGTCATGGTCGCAGGCTGGACGCCGGCGATACGTGCTTGCTGGCGCATGGTCAGAAGCGCCACGTCATGGGGCCGATCCAGGACATAGCGGGCCGCCTGCTGCAGCTGAGGCGACATCTGATCAAACTCGCTTACGATCTGACGGGTCAGGGGCGCTTGTTTCATTTCCATCTCGGCTCGAGGACTCGGGCTGCCAATTGAATCGGTCGACCCGCCAGAGTGGCGGCTTGATTCGACCGGATCAAACGCTGACCGCGCGACCAAGGCTAATGGCATTGTTGTCCCGTGTCTTTGCGAAGGGCCGAGGCTCGGACGTGATCGCTCAGAGCGTCGCCAATCTACACGGCGCCCCTGCGAATGCAACATTCGTTGCAGCGCGCCACATAATGCTCCATATGTTTCTCCCTTAGCCGCACGCAAATTGGAGGGGGGGAGCGTTGGGCCAGACTGCGACCAACAAGGTAAGGCGCGATGCCGAGGCGGCGCTATCGGGTGTGCTGTTCGACGGGATGACCATCATGGCCGGGGGTTTCGGCCTCTGCGGCATTCCTGAGAATCTGATCGCAGCGATCCGGGACACGGGCGTGAAGGACCTGACGGTCATCTCCAACAACTGCGGCGTCGATGACTTTGGCCTCGGGATCCTGTTGGCCAGCGGACAGATCCGCAGGATGATTTCCAGCTACGTTGGGGAGAACAAGCTGTTCGCTGAACTCTATCTCTCCGGGCGGCTGGAACTGGAATTCAATCCCCAGGGCACACTGGCCGAGCGCATCCGCGCCGGCGGGGCCGGCATCCCAGCCTTCTTCACCCGCACCGGGGTCGGGACCCTCGTCGCCGAGGGAAAAGAGATTCGCACTTTTGACGGCGAGGATTATGTGATGGAACGCGGCCTTACCGCTGACCTCTCCATCATCAAGGCCTGGAAGGGCGACGGCGAGGGCAACCTCGTCTACCGGATGACGGCGCGGAACTTCAATCCGATGATGGCCACAGCCGGCAGGGTCACCCTTGCCGAGGTCGAAGACCTGGTCGAGGCGGGTTGCCTTGATGCCGACCACATCCACACTCCGGGGATTTTCGTCGATCGGCTGTTGGTTGGCGCGGCCTTCGAGAAGCGTATCGAGCAACGAACCATCCGCCAGCGCGAGGGCGCTTAGGCCATGGCCTGGACCCGAGACCAGATGGCCGCCCGCGCGGCCCGCGAGCTGCAGGACGGCTTCTATGTGAACCTGGGCATCGGCATTCCGACCCTGGTGGCCAACTACATCCCGCAAGGCGTCGAGGTCACCCTGCAGAGCGAA
>NZ_JAUXSP010000025.1 GCF_030679875.1 Phenylobacterium sp.
TCGCGCATCACCGCGCCGTTCCGGCCCAGCCGGCCAGCCTCATTGGGCGATACGCCACCGGTTACGATCAGACCCGCGCCGCCTTGCGCCCGTCGGGCGAAGAACCGAGCCTGCCGATCGAATCCATCCGACGCCTCTTCAAGGCCTGTGTGCATCGAGCCCATCAGCGTGCGGTTCGAGAGCGTCACGAACCCCAGGTTCAGCGGTGACAGCAGGTGAGGATGGGGAGACATGTCGATGCCTACGCTGGGACTGCGAATTTCGCACTGGCTTGAGACAGGACGATACGCCCATCTGCGGTTTCGCCCTGCACGACGGCCTGGCCGTCGCCTGTGCGCCAGATCTTGGTGACGATAGTGTCCCCGTACAGCACCCGGTCAGCGAACCGGGCCTGGAAGGAATGGAAGGCGCTCGGATCGTCGGCGCATAGCTCTCGCAGGATGGCGCGACCCACAATGCCGTCGGTGCACAGCCCGTGCATGAAGGGCGCGTCGAACCCGCCCATCTTTGCGAACGCCGGGTCGATATGGATGGGGTTGCGATCGCCCGACAGCCGGTAGATCGCGCCTTGTTCGGGACGGGTCTCGAAGCTGGCCACAATATCCGGAGCGCGGTCGGGGATGGCGCCATCTCCGCTTGAGGGTCCGCGCTCGCCGCCAAAACCGCCCGCGCCGCGGACAAACAGTGTGGCATGGGTCCGGAATAGGTCGCCGTAGGCGTCGCGGACCACACCCTCGACCCCCAGAACGGCAGCCTTTCCCTTGTCCCAGACCTCAGTGATGCGGCCGCTCACCTCGACGCTGGCTTCGGGGGGGAGGGGCCGGAACAGCTCGATGGATTGTTCGCCATGAAGCAGCATCTCCAGACGCATGTCGACGGTGCGCATCAGACCGCCCAATGCTGCGCCGCCCGGGATCACGGCGTAGGTCGGCAGAACCTTCGGGCCGCGGCCTTCATAGATGAAGTCCAAGTCTTCCGCCGGCCGCCCGCCGACGCCCAGGGCATAGAGCATGGTGTCCTTGGAGGTCCAGGCCTGGGTGGTGGGGGGGAGCTCCAACCCGACAAGATCGGACGAGATCGGTATGCGTATCATGGAAACTCCGGCTCTATGGGGTGGGACACTCAGGTTCGGGGCGCATGGCCGTCCGGCGGCCAGGCCTCGACACCGTCTTCCAGCGGAATGCGCAGGCTCTTCAGTAGCTGGGAGAACATGGTCCAGTTGCCGATCGCAACCACCAGCTCAATGCGTTCGGCCTCCGTCGCCAGATGGAGGCAGCAGGCCTCCCAGGCGGCGTCCGAGATCATGCCCTGATCGAGCGTGTCGTCGGTGGCCTGCAGCACAGCCCTGTCGGCCTCCGACAGGTTCGCGGCTCCCCTCCAGTCACGGGAAGCCGCCAGGTCGGTCTCGGGAATGTCGAGCCCGCGGGCCACCCGCCAGTGCTGGGTCCACTCGTAGACCGAGCCGGTCCTCCAGCCGATCCGCATGATGATCAGTTCGCGCAGGCGGGCGTCGAGCTTGTTGCCGCGAAAGAGAAGGGTGGTGAGCGTGGAGGCAAGCTCGCCCGCCACCGCCGGATGCCGCAGGAGGACCCGAAACACGCTGAGCGGCGCCATCTGTTCGGAAATCCCCACCGACCCGGCCGCGTTCGCCGCCTCTTCCAGGCTCAGAAGGTCGATCCTCGGGGCGTCGGCGGTCATTGGGTTCATTCCATGCGAAGGGCTGAGGGCGTGAGCCTGCGGAAGCTGACCGAAGGTCCTTGCCTAGATGGAGATATAACAGATATACGTTTCCGGCCACATATATGTGTTATAAATTGGCGCTGCGCAGCCGGAGGCGAAGCCCGTGATCCCCGCCAAAACCTTCGCGATGGTTCAGACGGCGCCGCGCACGCTTGAAATGCGTGACTTGCCCATCCCCGATATCGAAGCCGACAGCGCGATTCTGAGGATCGAGGCCTGCGGGATCTGTGGCAGCGACTACGAGCAATTCGAGGGGGTTCTGAAGACGCCGATGCCGGTGATCCCCGGGCACGAGCCCGTAGGGATCATCGAGGCGATCGGCGACAAGGCCGCGCGCCGCTGGGGCGTCGATGTCGGCGATCGGGTCGCCGTCGAGACCATGCTGTCTTGTCACAGCTGCGACACCTGCCTAGGCGGCCGCTACCACCTGTGCGCCGACCGGCAGATCTATTCCTACATCCCGTTGTCGAACATGCCGGGGCTCTGGGGCGCCTACGCTCAGTACATG
>NZ_JAUXSP010000032.1 GCF_030679875.1 Phenylobacterium sp.
ATCGCCAGAACACCGCCGCCTGCGTTTCTCTTTCCAATTCAACAATGTCAAAGACCAAAACCGGCTTCCGCCAGCCCCGCCAACCAATCCGTCGGCGGCGAGGAGCGGCGTATCTAGTCGCCACCCCGAAGTGTGTCAATCGATCCTTTCGGACTTTTCTGCGTTACTTTCCCGAGGGAATTTGGCGCAAAAATCACTTCGGGCCGCCGAGGGGCTGCCCTCATTTGTCCGCAGCGATTCGATTGAAGGACCGGAACCTAGCCACCGGTGAAGAAAAGGTCAAGAGCCTTTCGGCCATCACCTGTTTCCGCCCGGCGCTGTGTCCAGAGGTCGTTATCTAGGTGGCAGGACCGGCGGAGTCAATGCACGCCTCCCCTGCCCTCGCCGCTCGCCAAGCATCACAGCGGCTTGCCCCACAGGCTTCCTACTCCCTATGAGGGAGAGGCGCACGGGGAGGCGCGGGTCCTAGATGCTGTCGCAGAAGACAAGATACGCCCTTCGGGCCCTGGTGGAGTTAGCCCGGGTTGAAGGCGCTCAGCTGACCTCCGGCGAACTCGCCCTGCGCGCCGACGCCCCGCGAAAGTTCCTGGAAGCCATCCTTCTTGAGCTCTCGCGCCATCGCCTCGTGGTGAGCCGGCGGGGAAAGTTCGGGGGCTATACCTTGGCCAGGCCCGCCAGCGACATCGCCTTCGCCGAGGTGATTCGGGTGATCGAGGGCCCCCTCGCCCTTGCCCCCTGCGTCAGCCGGACGGCGTTTCGCAAGTGCGATGACTGTACAGATCTCGCCACCTGCACCCTGCGCGAGGCCCTCCTGCGGGCCCGGGACGCCACCGCCAGCGTCCTTGAAGGCTATAGTCTGGCTGACGCAGCCGCCGGCTCCGGGGGCGAAGTGTTCCGGCCCGCGCCCTGAGGCGCGTCGAGGACTCCGGTGATCTGGAGCCAGGGGGGCTCGGGGCTGGAATTGCGGACGATGCGCATCCCCAGGCGGCGCATCACGGCGATCGAGGCGACATTGTCGTACTCGGTCCCCGCCAGGATTCGCTGCAGTTCCAGGGCTTCGAACATCCAGGCGCTGAGGAGCCGGGCGGCGCCGGTGGCCAGTCCACGCCCCTGCCAGGCCGGCCTCAGGGCCCAGAACATGCCGACCTCGGCGCTCCGCCGCGCCAGGGGGTCATCTCCCAAGCCGGGCAGACGGCCAAAGGGCTCCAGCCGCGGGACAATGCCGATCAGACCGGCGAACTGACCCTGCGCATCACAGATGACGCGATCGCCATAGGGGGGTTGGTGAAGGGCCGCCAGTTGCTGGTCATTGCGCACTGACCAGTCCAGCCAGTCTCGGCGCAGCGCCAGATTTTCGGCCTCATTCCGGGCCGGGTCGTTCCACGCGATCTCCTGATAGAGGCGGTGGCAACATTCCAGGTCGCCTGGCTGCAGAGGGCGAATACTCACCCCCTGCCCCGTCAGAGGCGGCCCGGTCACGACATCACCCGGCGGCGATATAGGCCTTCAGGCCGTCGGCTTCGGCCACGACCTCAGAGATCTTATGCTTCACCAGGTCGCCGATGGAGACAATGCCGAGCAGCTTGTCGTCCTGGCAGACTGGCAGGTGGCGCACCCGCCGATCGGTCATTCGCTCCAGGAGCGCATCGACCGTTTCCCCCGGCGCCGCAAACAGAACGTCACACGTCATGCAACCGGAGGTCGGCTTGTCCAGGGCCGAAGCCCCCTGCTCAGCAACGATTCGCACCACGTCACGCTCAGAGACGATTCCTACCACCCGGCCGCCATCCACGACCACGAGCGCGCCAACCCGGCGGGAATGCAACAGGGCTGACACCGCACTGACGGTATCGGAGGGCGTCACGGTGAAGACCAGGTCACCCTTGGTCTTCAGGATCTGGGACACAAGCATAGGTCGTTTTCTCCCTCATCCCCTAGGCGAGCAGCCTGTCGCATAACGCGGGTCCTGGCAATCGCTCACATCGGGGGATCAGAAGGTGGCGCGTCCTGCGGCGCGCTCACAGGCGGCTCTGGGGAAACACGACGGGCGAGGCCCGCCGCCGGGCCAGCCAGGAGAAGCCCCGCCAGGAAGCCGGCGATGTGGGCCTCCCAGGCCACGGCGCCCTCCAGGCCTGGCGCAAACCCCAGTACGGCGACCACCAGGTTCAACCCGATCCAGGCCGCGCTCATGAACAGGACGCGGGAGTCCAGCAGGGGCGCCAGGCGGCCAGCCCCGGCCAGTATCCGGGTCGCTCCGCCGATGAGGCCGAACACCGCCCCCGAGGCGCCGACCAGCAGGATCTCTTCGCCGGGGTGCAGCTTGGCGAAGGCGAGGTTGGCCAGGACCCCACAGGCGAGATAGTAGCCCAGGAAGATCAGGGCCCCCTGCGGCCTGAGGCCAAACAGCCGCGCGACCGGGCTGCCAAAGGCCAGGGCGCCGGCGGCGTTCATCGCCGCATGGACCCAGCCCCCATGCACAAAGAGCGCGGTGACCAGGCCGATGCGCGCGCCGGCCTCATAGCCAGCCGGCGAGAAACCAAACCGGCGATAGGCCTCATCTCCGATCAGGAGCGCCTGCAGAATGTAGGCGCCCAAGATGGCGCCGACCATGACCATGGCTGGCCAGGGAGCCTTGAAGATCGGCTCGCGGTGATCCGACAAAAAAACGTCCTCCTGCGGCGTTCAGGGCAATACGGCCTCAGCCTTAACGAAATCGCGAGGGTTAGGCCTCTTAGATGGCGCTGCGTCCAAGTCTGGCGCGTGGTTTGCTTAACGAACCCCGCGCCCTGTCCCCGGAGTTCGCCAACAAATGGCTCTCGTCACCCCCGCACAGCCCGCCGCCTGGCTCGCCGCCATCCTCGTCGGAGCCTTCTGCGCGAGCGCCGCCCAAGCGCAGCAGATGACCACCAACTCAGCAGATTTCAACGCCGGGTGGGGCCGTTACGCCGGCAGCGAGAACCAGCCTGTCAATATTTCGACCCGCGACGCGAACGGCAATCGGGTCATTGTTGACGGCCTGATCCTCACCGGAGAGGACCAGTCCTCCTTCAGCCGATCCTCGGGATCGGCCGACGCCTATGCCGGGGTCGGCGCAAGCGCTGGCGGCGCCAGCGCCATCGGCAATAACCTCGTGGTGGTGACCCAGGGCAATTACAATACGGTCATCGTCAATTCGAGCCAGGTGAACAACGGCGCCGTCTCAGCCGGAACCCAGATGACGTCCGGCGGGGTGGGTGATGCCCAGTAAATCCGCCCTGCGGCTCAGCGGCGCGGTAAGCGCCATCGCCCTGACGCTCTCGGCCTGCGCCACCCCCGTGGCCGGACCCGGCGGCAACTACAGCCGACCGATCGGCAGCGCGCCGGTGACAGCCAATCCGACCCCCTATTCAACCGCCTTGGTCTGCCTTGCCGGCTATGCCCGCACCTCGAACCTGACGGCGCCGCGGATCGCCGTCGGCCGCATCGCCGACTACACCGGCAAGACCGAGTCGGACGGGAGCGGGCGCAAGATCACCCAGGGCGCCTCACTGATGGCGATGTCGGCCTTCGCCAAGGCGGGCATGCCGCTGGTCGAGCGGTTCGACACCTCAGTGTCGGAGCTGGAGCTGAAATACGCCAACAACAAGCTGATCTCCGACCAGCCCAACGCCGCGCCCAACATGCCCGCGGAGTACCGCAGGATTCTGTCGGGTCAGGTGCCCGGGTCGGACTTCTATGTGGCCGGCGGTCTGACGGAGCTGAACTTCAACATCCGCTCGTCAGGGTTCGACGTCGGCGCGGGCGATCCTGACCCTCAGGATCTGAAGGGGAATATCCGCGGTCGGCTGTTCATCATGAACATCGGCCTCGACCTGCGGCTGATCAACACCCGCACGCTGGAGGTGGTCGATGTCATCTCCTACCAGAAGCAGGTCATTGGCCGTGAAGTCGGCGTCGGTCTGTTCGACTTCCTGGGGGGCAACGTGTTCGACGTCTCCGCAGGCACCGGCGCGCTTGAGCCAATGCAGCTGGCGGTCCGTTCGCTGGTGGAGCGGGCGGTGATCGAGATGAGCGCCAACCTCTACGGCATGCCCGGTCCTCAGGCCTGTCTGACCTCCGACCCCCTGGGCGGGAGCACGGTGGGGACCACCGGAGCCTATGTCCCGGCCTACAACAATCTGGGGACCAACAATGCGCAGACTCGCCAAGATCCTAATCGCTGGAACGTCAACCGCGATCCTGACGTCCGCGGTCGCTACTAGCCAGACCTACGACAGCGTCATCGTCAGCGACCAGGTGCAGACCGGCGACATTTTCGCCGGCCAGACCCTCGACGTCGTCGAAATCACCGAAGCGACCACGGCGGTCACAACGGCGACCGGCGCGGCGTTCAATGGTTCGGCTGACAGCGTGACGCTGGACGTGCGCGCCAACCAGAACCTTCAGGCCAATGTCACGGCCGACACCCGCCTCAATGCGGCGGTCAGCTCGGGCGCATCAACCAGCCTGACGACGACGGCCACCGGGGTCACCAGCGAGTCCAACATCTATGGGGGCACGCTGACCGGCGTCTACAACCAGCAGACCGGGCCGGGGCGGATCTACAGCCATAGCCATGTGGAGGCCCCGGACGCCGAGACGGGCGATGTCACCGCCTCGACTGAGGCCATCGGGATCCACCAGGGCTTTGGCGCGAGTTACAGCGTCATTGGCGCCCGGGTGAACCAGACCAACCAGGCTGACGTGGTCGCCGACGGCGGTGGCACCTACGGCTATGTGGAAGGTGCGGCGACCTTTGTCGGCGCGGCCACCGGCGCGAACGTCACCAGCTCCGGCGCTGGGGGTTCTGGCGAGCGCTACATCATCAACCAGACCAATGCCGCAGCGCTGACCCAGGCGAGCCAGTTCACCGCGCACGGCAACGCCTATCTCAGCACCACAAGCGCCACGGCCAGCGGCGGAAACATCAACCTCTACAATGAGGGCGGTTTGCTGGACGTGACCAGCGACCAGAGCAACCAGGCCTATGTGCGGGCCCAGACTGGGGCGTCGGCCTACCAGTTCGGTTCGGCCGCCAGCATCGCCTACGGGGTCGGCAACTCGTTCCTGGCCGGCAATTTTGGATCCGAAACTCTCATTGACGCCGTGCAGCTGAATGACGGCGGCGGGGTCGAGGTCATCGCCGATTTCACCGGCGCCGAGGGCTATGACGCCACGGCCAACGCCACAGCTATCGGCAATGCGGCCACCGGCTATGTCTGCAGCGATTGCGAGGGGCGACTGGTGGCCACGAGCCAGCAGGTGAACAACGCCGATGTGGGCGCCTCGACCTCGGTCACCGTGACCGGGTACGCCCGCTCGGCCACCGGCGTGGCCACCGCGGTAGGCAACACCGCCACCTACTATGTGAGCCGTCCCACCGGACACTAGCCGCCGCCCCTGTCGGGCGACCGCCGCCATCGCGCCTTGCCCTCGCCTCATCACGCGGCGATGGTGACGCCTGTTCTGGTGTTCTGCGGACGTCTCAATGATCGGTTTCTCCCGGGCGGCGCTTGCCCTCTCCGCCGCCCTCGCCCTTGCTGGGTTCGCCGGCGCAGCGCCCCTAGACTCCCAGCCCGCCCCCCTATCAAGCGCGGACGCGTCCCAGCTCAGTCGAGCCCCAGCCCTGGCTCCAGGGCAGTGGCCGCAGGCCCTGGTCGATGTCGCGCCGGACCCTGAGGTCCGATTCGGAGCCCTGCCCAACGGCATGCGCTACGCGCTCCGCCGCCAGACCATCCCCGAGGGCCAGGCCGCCCTGCGTCTGCGGATCGACGCCGGCTCCCTGATGGAGGCGGATGACCAGCTGGGCCTGGCCCATTTCCTCGAGCACATGGCGTTCAACGGCTCGAAGGCCGTTCCGGAAGGGGAGATGGTCAAGATTCTCGAGCGGCTGGGGCTGGCCTTCGGCGCCGACACCAATGCGTCCACGGGGTTTGATGAGACCATCTACAAGCTCGACCTGCCCCGAACCGACGCCGAGACCGTGTCCACCAGCCTGATGCTGCTGCGCGAAACGGCGATGAATCTGCTGATCGAGCAGGCCGCCGTCGACCGCGAGCGCGGCATCATCCTGTCCGAAGAGCGGGCCCGGGACACGCCCCCCTACCGCATCTACCAGAACCGCTTGGCCTTCCTGCTGAAGGATCAGCGCCTGAACGACCGCTATCCTATCGGCGAGGTGGAGATACTCCGCACCGCCCCGGCCACGCGGATTCGTGACTTCTACGAGACCTATTACCGGCCCGAACGGACCCTGCTGGTGGCCGCGGGCGACTTTGACCTCGACGCTATGGAAGCGCAGATCATCGAGGCCTTCGGCGCCTGGAGCGTCACTGGCGACGGCGAACAGGACCCTGACCTTGGGGCGGTGCGCCCCCGGGGCCTGGAGGCCAAGGTGGCCGTGGAGCCTGGCGTGCAGGCGGCCCTGCAGATGGCCTGGATCCGCCCCCCGGATCTCAGCGCAGACTCAGAGGCCCGTCGCCAGGCCGACCTGATCGAGCAGCTGGGCTTTTCGGTCCTGAACCGCCGCCTGTCTGCCCTGTCGCGGGCGGCCGACCCGCCCTTCCTGGGCGCCGGCGCCTTCGTGAATGATGAGTTTGGCGCGGCCGAGACCACCAGCATTCTGGCCAACGCCCAGGAGGGACGCTGGCGCGAAGCGCTGAGCGCCATTGAGGCTGAGCAGCGTCGCGCCGTGCAGCATGGTGTGAGGCAGGACGAGCTAGATCGGGAAATCGCCGAATATCGCGCTCGCCTGCAGGCCAGCGTCGCCGGCGCCGCCACGCGGCGGCCCTCGACCCTGGCTCAGCAGATTCTTGGAGCCACAGCCGAGGACAGGGTCGTGACCAGTCCTGCTCAGGATCTTGCCCTGTTCGACGCCGCCGTGGATGGGCTGGAGGCGGCCACGGTCTCGCGCGCCCTCGCCGAAGCGTTCGAGGGCCAGGGCCCGTTGATCTTCCAGGCCAGCCCGTCGCCGGTCGAAGGGGGCGAAGCTGCGGTGATCGCCGCCTATGAAGCCGCCCGCGAGCGTCCTGTCGGCGCACCGGCCGCCCTGACCCAACTGGAATGGCCCTACAGAACCTTTGGGACGCCCGGAAAGGTGGCTGAGACCCGTGAGATCGCTGACCTGGACACCGTCTTTGTGCGCTTCGAAAACGGCGTGCGGCTGACGGTCAAGCCGACACGGTTCCAGGACGACCAGATCCTGGTCTCCATCAATGTGGGCGATGGCCTGCAAAGCCTTCCCAGGGACACACAAAGTCTGGCCTGGGCCGCCCAGGCCTTCGCCGAGGGCGGACTTGGCCAGATCACGGCCGAGGATATGGAGCGTGTCCTGGCCTCGCGGGTCTATGGCGCGCGCCTTCGGGTGAGCGACGAGGCCTTCACACTCTCAGGATCGACCCGTCCCGAGGACCTGGACGTTCAGTTGGAAGTGCTTAGCGCCTATCTCACCGACCCGGCCTGGCGCGGGGAAGCCTTCGCCAGAATTCAGGCGGCCGGCGCCACCATTCACGAACAGTATGAGGCCACCGCCAGCGGCGTTCTGTCCCGCGATCTGGCGGGGCTGCTGCACTCTGGCGACCGCCGATGGACGTTTCCGACCAAGGCGGAAATCGCTGAGGCCCGTCTCGCCGATCTTCAAGGGCAACTGGCCGCTCCGCTGGACGAGGCCCCCATTGAGGTGGTCATCGTCGGAGACACCACGGTGGAAAAGGCGACCGAGGCCGTCGCCCGGACCCTGGGCGCCCTCCCCCCGCGCCCTGATTCCGCCACGCCCTCAAACGTCGCCGGCGTCGAGTTCCCAGCGGCCTCGTCCCAACCGCTCCGCCGCACCCACAAGGGCCGCGCGGACCAGTCCATTGGCTATGTGGCCTGGCCCAGCACCGACTTCTTCGCGGACCCGCAGGGCGCTCGCGAGGCCGCCATCCTGGGAGAGATCCTGCGACTGCGGCTGACCGAAGAACTCCGCGAGAGCCAGGGCGCCACCTACTCGCCCTCGGTCAACTACAACCATTCCTATGTGTGGGCAGGCTGGGGCTACATGTCGGCCAGCGTCGAAATCCCGCCTGCCGGGCTGGACGCCTTTTTCGCCGACGTGGCGAAGATCGCGGACGATCTTCGCACCACGCTGGTTGAGACCGATGAGTTGGAACGGGCCCGGCAGCCGCGGCTGGAGCGGATCGCCCGCGCCCGCGTCACCAACGACTACTGGCTCAGCGAGCTATCAGGGGGTCAGGCAGATCCCCGTCGCCTGGAGGCGATCCGCGCCGCGATCCCGGGCGCCGAACGCGTCACCGCCCAGGACGTGCAGAGGGCCGCCCAGCGCATCCTGCGCGCCGAGGCGGGGTGGAAGATCGAGGTCGTGCCGGAGGAGTGAGGTCCTTCGGCCTAGTAGACCGTGCCGCCGACGCCACCATCGAGGCTGAGCGCCATGGAGGATGACGACTCGCTGATTTCTTCTTCCTCGCGATAGGCGGTGTAGGTTTCAGTGGTCACCATGGTCAGGATCTTCACCCCGGCGCCGAAGCGACGCAGCAAAGACCGCTCGTGACAGTCGCGGGCCGCCTTCTGGGGCCGGCAGGTCACCTGGCCGCCAGGGGCGTGATAGAGCGCCTCGCCCTTGGCGCAGACCAGGGTCTTGCCGCCGGAAAAATCCACCTGGCCGGAGAACTCGGCGATGGTCACCTGCAGCCGCGCCCCGGCCACACAGCGATAGAGTTCGCCGTCGAAGATGTCGCGAACGTCGCGCTCAGGAAACAGCTGGGCGGCCGGATGGGGGGTCTGGCGGTCGTCAATGCAGACAGCCTGGATCACGACCCGGCGGGTGGCTGAGCGGCTCGCCTCATAGGCGGTGCGCTTCATGCGGCGCGCGCCTTCGACGTTGAGCCCCTGGATCAGGCCAGTGGCGACCGGGGGCGAATAGTAGCCGCCGCCTCCACCACCGCCATAATAGACCGCCGCGCCGCCGCCAGCTCCGGCCGCAGCTCCAGCCCGGGCCGAGGCGTTCACCGTCGCGCTGGCGTTGACCACCACGGTCGGCGCGACCACGACATTGACGCTCGGGACCTTCACCCCGTGTCCGGGGGGCGCACAGCAGGGCGGTTTCGATGGGGGCGGAGGGGGCGGGGGCGGCTTGCAGCAGGGCGGTGGCGGCGGCGTGCAGCAGGGCGGCGGCGGCGGCGTACAGCACGCTTCAGCGCGCTCCGGGGCCGCACCGGCCAACAGGAACAGGCCAAGCCCGAGGGTCAAGCCAAGCAGGGTCTTTTGCGGCGCCATTCCGGCCTCCAACTCAATACTGACGAGCCCTGCAACTTCTGGGCCGCAAAATCCCGTCTCAGGGGTCCCGCGACCCGCCTGTCCCGGATGGAGACAGAGGCGGCCTAGCCCGAATCCTTCTGCAAGCCCCATGCGGTCAATCTCGGCCGCATTGGGAGCCGCGCAGCGATGTCGATGTGCCATCCAAACACAGAACGGTTGATAGACTATTGGCGAACGCGGGCTCGTCCTGGCGCGCCGCCGCCACGTACGTCGATCAGCCCGGCTGATTTCGCCGACCTGTTGCCCCAGGTCGTCATGCTCGGCCGCGTCTGCTCAGGCATCTATCCGATCCGTCTGGCGGGCGGTCTGGTGACCGAACTGCATCAGCGCGACCTGCGCCAGCAGAACGCGCTCTCATTGTTCGGGGCCAAGGACCGCATGGATCTCCAGACCGCCCTGGAGATGGCGCGGCGCCGTCCGGAGCCCATCGTGGTCACGGCCAAGGCCCATGCCGAGGGCGTGGCCATCGGCATGGAAATGCTGTTCGCGCCCCTGGCTGGCCCCGAAGATGGGCCGGACCGGTTCCTCGGCCTCTATCAGCCCCTGGCCATGGTGGCCCGACTGCGGGAGAAGCCGGTGCTCAGCTTCTCACTTGAGGATATCCGTAAGGGCGGCCCGGCCAATGAGGAGGCCCCACGCCTGCGGCTGGCGGCCATCGACGGCCGTCGCATCGCCTGATCCCGAGACCTGGGGGCCTCAGCCAGGCCCGAGGGCCTTCCAAACCAGTTGCACGCCCACCAGGATCATCAGCACATAGATGGCGGTGTAAAAGCGCTCCGCTTTGATCCGGCGCACCATCCACACTCCGGCGAAGGTGGAGGCGATGGCCAGCGGGGCCAGCACTGCGGCCGTCATCAGATTTTGAGCCGTGAACTGGCCGAGCGCCAGATAGGCCGGGACCTTGATCCAGTTGATCACGGCAAAGAAGATCGCCGTCGTGCCCACCAGCACCGGCGGCGACAGATTTTTGGGCAGCACCCACATCTGGAAGGGCGGCTGGCCCGCATGGGCGATCTGGCTGGTGAAACCCGACGCCGCCCCCAACAGCGCGCCCAAGGCCAGCGGCGCATCCTTGGGCGCCTGCATCCCGCCACCCCTCGCCAACCACAGGCGATGAAGGGCGAAAACGATGCTGATCGCGCCCAGGGTCGCCAGGACTGCGGTGGTCGAGACCCGGGCGGCCAGCAGATAGCCCAGGACGATGCCCACCACCGCCGAGGGGATCATCAGGACCAGGATCGCCCGGTCCCAGCTGCGGCGGAACGCCCATACCCCCACCACGTCCTGCAGGATCAGGACGGGCAGCAGGATGGCGGCGGCCTGGACCGGCGAGATGGCCAGCGCCAGCAGCGGCAGGGAGATCGCCCCCACCCCGGCGAACCCGCCCTTGGCCAGGCCCAGCAGGATCACCGCCGGAATGGCCAGGGCATAGAAGACGGGATCGGTCAGCACGGGTGGTTCACCCTCAAACCGCGAGTTCCGGGGTGTCGGCCCGCCGCACGCTGACGACGCGCAGTTCGCGCTCATGGCCTTCCCGGTCAGGCCACTGGATTGACTGGCCCGGCTGCAGGCCGAGCAGGCCCGCGCCCACGGGGGTCAGGATCGAAATCCTCCCGGCGGAGATGTCCGCCTCGGCCGGATAAACCAAGGTTACGACGCGGGACTCCGCATGGGCCTGATCCACAAATTCAACCCGCGCGCCCATGCCGACGATGTCTCCGGGCGTCTCATCGTCGGGGCGGACCTCGGCGCGTTCTACCTCTTCCAGCAAGAGGCGGGAAACCTCAGGCGACCTCTGCTGGGCGCTCAGCGCCAGGTCGGTGATGCGGTCTGCATCGGTTTCGCTCAGGATGATGTTGGGCCGCGAGGGGGCCGGGGACGAAGCTGACATTGAGGATATCCGGAAACGACGAATGGAGCGGGAGGCCGGAACGGCCTGACGCTCGTCCCGGAATTCAGAGGTGCGGAAATGACCCCGGACTTGGCTGACGCGCAGCACAAGCCCGGGGCTGGAAGCCTGCCGCGAGGTCCTTCCCCCGGATCCGGATCCGATCTGCACGTACGCTCAACATGGGGTCAGCAAGCCCACCAAGCCCCGATGAAGTCAACAGAGGCTCAGTCCGCCGCGCTCGCGGCGTCCAGCGCCTTGTGATCCTCGGCGTTCAGCGAGAGTTCGGCCGCGCCCATCAGCTCCTGCAGCTGGACCACGCTGGTGGCGCTGGCGATGGGAGCGGTCAGCCCCGGCTGGGCCATGACCCAGGCCAAAGCCACCTGAGCCGGGGTTGCGCCGTGGCCGCCGGCCACCTCGTCCAAGGCGGCCAGAATCCGCATGCCCCGGGGGGTCATGTACTTCTTGGCCCCGCCGCCGCGGGGACTTTTGCCCAGATCGGCTTCAGAGCGGTACTTGCCCGTCAGGAAGCCGCTGGCCAGACCATAGAAGGGGATCACACCGATCTGCTCGTCGATGCAGAGCTGTTGCAGCGCGCCCTCAAATCCCGCCCGGTCATAGAGGTTGTAAAGCGGCTGCTCGCTTTCGTAGCGCGGCGCGCCCACGCCCTTTGCAGCATCGACGGCCGATTTCAGCCGTTCGGCGGTGAAGTTGGACGAGCCCACCACCCGAACCTTGCCCGCCTTGATCAGTCGGCCATAGGCCTCCGCCGTTTCAGCCAACGGCGTATCAGCGTCGTCCCGGTGGGATTGATAGAGGTCGATATAGTCGGTCTTCAGGCGCTTGAGCGAGGCCTCCACCGCCTGCTCGATATAGGCCGCCGACAGGCCCTTCATCCCCTCGCCCATCTCCATGCCGACCTTGGTGGCGAGCACGATCTTGTCGCGCTGGCCGCCCTGGGCGAGCCAGTTTCCGATCACCGTCTCCGAAGCTCCCGCCCCGGCCGGCGACCAGCGCGAATAGACATCGGCGGTGTCGACGGCGTTGAACCCGGCGTCCACAAAGGCGTCGAGGATCGAGAAGGAGGTCTTCTCATCGGCCGTCCAGCCAAAGACGTTGGTCCCCAGCATCAGCGGGGCGATCTTCAGGTCCGAACGTCCCAGTCTGCGCAGCTGCATGAGCGGCCTCCTTCTCGATGTCTGATCAGGCGGCTTGCTGGCCGTCTGCGTAAACCGGCGCGTCTTCCGCCGGCAGGGCCGCGCGCCCAAGGATCATATCCGAAGCCTTCTCGGCGATCATGATGGTCGGCGCATTTGTGTTTCCGCCAACCAGGGTCGGCATGACCGAGGCGTCAATGACCCGCAGGCCGCTCAGGCCCCGGACCTTCAGCTCGGCGTCGACCACCGCCATGGCGTCCCCGTCGGCGCCCATCTTACAGGTGCCCACCGGATGGTAGATGGTTTCAGACGTGCGGCGGATCCAGGCGTCGATCTCCTCGTCGCTCTGGACGGACTCGCCCGGCGAGAACTCTGCGCCGCGGTAGGCGTCCAGCGCGCTCTGGCGGGCGACCTCGCGCATCATCTTGACCCCTTCGCGGATCGCGCGGCGATCCTCCTCGGTGGCCAGGTAGTTGGCGAAGATGGCCGGATGATCCATCGGGTCGGCCGAGCGCAGGCCCACGCGGCCGCGGCTCTCAGGCCGCAGCTGGCAGACGTGGAAGGTGAAGCCGTCCTTGGCCACGGACACCTTGCCGTGGTCCTGCATGATGGCCAGCACGCAGTGGATCTGCAGATCCGGCCGATCGAGATCCGGCCGCGAGCGCAGGAAGGCGCCCGATTCCAGGAACTGCTGGCGGCCCGGACCCTTGTTGAAGAACATGTAGTTCATGCCCACGCCCAGGGTCTTGATCAGGCCCTTGCGCATGGAATAGGCGGTGATCGGCAGCGGACATTCCCAGGACAGGGTCACGTCCAGATGGTCCTGCAGATTGGCGCCGACCCCTTTCAGCTCATGCACCGTGGCGATGCCATGAGCGGCCAGCTCTTCGGAGTCGCCAATGCCCGAGAGCTGCAGGATCTGTGGCGACTGGACCGCGCCGGCGCAGAGCAGGACCTCGGCATTGGCGTGGACGATGGTCTTGGCCTTGGTCTTGTCGTCCATGTACTCGACGCCGACGGCCCGTCCGTCCTCGATGACGATGCGAGTGGTCCGGGCCCCGGTGAGGCAGGTCAGGTTCGGCCGCTTCAGGGCCGGATGAAGGTAGCCGCGTGCGGCGCTCCAGCGCTGGCCGTCATGGACGGTAAGCTGATAGGGGCCCCAGCCTTCCTGTTGGAAGCCGTTGAAATCCTTGGTGATCGGATGGCCTGCCTGACGGCCGGCCTCGATGGTGGCGGCATAGATCGGATTGGGCGACGAGGCCTTGGAGACCTTCAGCGGGCCTTCACCCCCGTGCCAGGCGTCGCCGCCGCCCTCCAGGGCCTCCGAACGTTTGAAGTAGGGCAGCACCTCGGCGTAGGACCAGCCCGTCAGGCCCATCTGGCGCCACTGGTCATAGTCCCGGGCGTGGCCGCGGATATAGATCATGCCATTGATCGAAGACGAACCACCCCAGCCACGGCCCCTGGGCCACCAGAGCTTGCGGTCGTTCAGGTTCGGCTCGGCCTCGGTCCAGAAGCCCCAGTTGTGCGGCCCCTCCTTGCCGATCAGCCCGCCGACCCCGGCCGGCATCTTGACCATGATGGAGTTGTCGCGCCCGCCCGCCTCCAGCAGCAGCACCTTGGTGGCCGGGTTCTCGCTGAGCCGGTTGGCGAGCACGCAGCCCGCCGAGCCCGCGCCGATGATGATGTAGTCGTACCGGTCCATGTGACCGCCCTCCCCTGAACGCGTCTTATTTGAGCTTTCGCCCGACCTTGAACTTGTGGGCCTAGCGGCCCTTCCACTGCGGCGGACGCTTCTGGGCGAAGGCCATCGGCCCTTCCTTGAAGTCCTCGGACCGCAGCATGGCTGAAATGGCCGGATAGCGCATCTGCGCGGCCATGGCCGCCTGCAGGGTGGGCTCATCCAGTCCCTTGAACACGGCCTCCTTGGAGGCCCGGATCGACATGGGCGACAGTTCGCAGATCTGCGCGGCCCAGCGGCGGGCCGCAGTCATCAGGTCTGCGGCCGGAACCACCTCATTGACGAAACCCAGCTCGCGGCCCTCGGCGGCGCTCACCCGCCGGCCGGTGAGGATCATGCCCATGGCCTGCTTCTGGCCGATCTGGCGGGGCAGCCGGTGCAGGCCGCCAGCCAGGGCGGCCAGGCCCACCCGGGGCTCGGGCAGGGCGAAGGTGGCGGTCTCGGCGGCGATGATCAGGTCGCAGGCCAGGGCGATCTCGAAGCCCCCGCCCATGGCCACCCCATTGACCGCCGCGATCAGAGGTTTCGCCAGGTCGAACCGCTCGGTGAGGCCGGCGAAACCCGAGGCCGGCAGGCCCATGCCGCCGCCTGTCGCCTGGTGCTTGAGGTCGTTGCCGGCGGAAAAGGCGCGCTCGCCCGCTCCGGTGACAATCGCCACCCACTGGTCGGGATCGGCGGCGAAGGCGTCAAAGGCGTCGTGCAGCTCGTGATGGGCCGGCGAATGCAGGGCGTTCATCACCTCTGGCCGGTTCAGCGTGACCACCGTCACCGGTCCGTCCCGCTCCACTGCGATGAATTCGTAGGCCATGGCGTCCTCCCGTCGTCTTTGGAAGAACCTTCCCCAGGGCGCCCCTGCGTCCGTCAAGCCAAACGACGCAAAGCCGCAGTCCTCAGGGCCTGACGAAGTCCCGCACCGCCGCGCTCAACGCCGTCAGCCCTTCGGGATCGACAAAGACCGAGTGGCCGCTGGCGAACAGGACGGCGGTGAGCCGGTCGGCCGGCACGCCGGCCTGATCGAGCATGTAGCGACCGGAATAGGCTGGCGTGCTGAGGTCAAACAGGCCGGCCGCCCAGAAGACCCGCAGCTTGGGATTGGCCGCCATGGCCTCGGCCAGACGCTGATTGGCCTCATCCTCCCCCTGCCCCCATCGCCACGCGGCGTTGACCTCCAGGTTCAGGGACTCGTAGGTCTCCGGCGTGGCGAAGCCCAGATGCTCCTTGAAGTAGGACTCCACCGCGCTCAGACCGGCGGCGGACGCGGGCAGCTGGCCCGTGACCTCGCCGGCAGGACGCGGCGGCGTATAATTCAGGCCGGGATCGTCATAGGGTGGCCGCTGGGCCGGCGCGTCCAGGGGCCGGGTGGCGCGGGCGTCCAACTGGCCGGTGCGCAGGCCCTGGTCCTTCAACAGGTTGAGATAGAAGTCGGCGCGGCTGAGCCGCAGGTCCTTCTCCAGGATCAGGTCCGCCGGCAGGCCGATCAGGTCCGACATGGCCTGCGCCACGGCGCGCTTCTCACCTTCAGGCAGACTGGCCCCGGCGATCAGGGCGCTCACATAGTCTGTGCGCGCGAAGCTGACGGCGGCCTCATAGACGTCCTGGGCGGTGCGGCCCTCCCGGGGAATGCGACCGTGGCTCCAGGCGCTGGCGGCGAAGCTGGGCAAGGTGGTCACATAGGGCATCTCAAAGCCCGGCGGCCGGGCCACCAGGGCGAACAGCAGCACCCCGTCCAGGTTCAGATCCGCGCCATGATGGGCGACCAGCGCCGCCCGGGTCGTGCCATAGCTCTGGCCGAGCACGTAGCGCGGCGAGGCCTCGCGACCATGGACCTTCAGCCAGTCGGCGATCACCGCCTTGACCGACAGGGCGTCGCCGGTCGGCGTCCAGAAGGCCTGGCCCTCACCCTCGGTGAGCGGGCGGCTATACCCGGTACCCACCGGATCGATGAACACCAGGTCGGCGGCGTCCAGCAGGCTATCGGGATTGTCGACCATCTGCTGGTCAGCCCCCTCCCCCATGCGCCGCTTGGGTCCGAAGGCCCCGAAGTGCAAGGGCGTGGTCGAGGCGCCGGGCCCGCCATTGAACAAAAAGATCACCGGCCGCCGGCTGGCGGGCGGATCGGTACGGATATAGCTGGTGGTGATGATCTGGCCGCTCGCCGCCCCCTCGCCGGGACTGACGCGCCAAGCCTCGACGACGGCCCGATAGGCCACCGGCTGGCCATTGAAGACCCCACTGTGGGGGGTGATCGCCGCAGCAGGCGCCGTCAGCGCCTGCGCCTGCGCTGCGCCGGCCAAGCTGGCCGCAAGCGCGAGGGTGACCAGGAGATGTCGCAGCATGCAGGCCTCGCCTCGGTTGATGTCCAGAACTCGCGCTCTTGGGACCAGCCTATGCGTTGGCCTGAAGAAAAGCATTTCGTTGTGCGGGCGATCAGGGGGAGATCGACGGAAGCCTGTCGAAACCTCCGCGTTGCAGCGCATGAACTATGCGCCGGCCGCCGGGCTCAAGGGGACAACGCAAGCACTATGCGGGGGCTTGCCGCTACAGTCACTCACCAGGACCTGAGGCTGACGCGCGCGGCGCAACGGAGGGGCGGTTGAACACCTTGCACGCCTGGGGCCGCCTCGGAGCGGCCGCCCTCCTGGCGATCCTGATGATGGGCGCCGGCGTCCCGGATGCCGGCGCCTCGGAACCCGCACCTTTCAAGATCACGCTCAAGCCGTTGACCGGGGGCGACCAAGAGGTTGACGCCCTGGACGTCCGCTGGACGCTCGACATGCCGGCGGGATCAACCTTCGACCTGACGGCGCCGATCACCTATGCCGGGGTCGAGGGCGTGGCCGACCGCATCGAGATCATCTCAGCCCGCGACGCCTCCGGCCCGATCCCGTTCACGACCTCCGATGACCCGCCTCATCCCGGCGGCTTTCCCCATTTCCGACACTGGAAGGCCGAGCGACCTGTCGCCGGCCAGATCGAAGTCACCTATCTGGCCCGGGTCCGAAGCCCCGGCGGCCGGGGCGGCCCGCCCTTCGATCTGCGCGCCTCAGGCGGCGGCGTAAGCGGCGCCGGCTCCGGCTTCCTTCTGCTGCCCAGGGGCGCGGAAACGACACGCTCCCGGCTGATCTGGGACCTCACAGATCTGCCCGCCGGTTCAGGCGCCCGCACCACCTTTGGCGAAGGCGGGGTGGATATCGAAGGTCCGCCGTCGCGCTTGATGCAGGGCTGGTACATGGCCGGCCCCTTTGGACACTATGAGGGCGCCCGGGCCAGCGCAGGCTTCAACGCCGCCTGGCTTGGCCGCGCGCCCTTTGACGCCGCAGCTGAGATGGCCTGGGCGGCGGACGCCTACGCCTATCTGGGGGAGGCCTTCGGCTACCTCGATCCCGTTCCGCCCTATCGGGTCTTCATGCGGTTTGTGGACGGCGCGCCCTGCGGCGGCGGCACGGCGCTCGGCGCCTCCTTCATGTACGCCCGCTGCGCCCTGACGACGGGTGAGACCGCGCCCTCCCCGCGGGAGACCCTGGTTCACGAGATGGTCCATATGTGGGTCGGCGGCGTCGAGGGCCCGCAAGGGGTCACCAGCTGGTTCAGCGAGGGCCTGACCACCCACTACACACGGCTGATGATGCTGCGCGGCGGTCTGGATTCGGTTGAGGCCTATGGGGGCCATATAAACCGGTCGGCCCAGGCCCTCTATGGCCTGGCGGCCCAGGACATGAGCGCCCAGGCGATCGTCGATGTCGGCTTCGCCGATGGAGACATCCGCCACATCCCCTATCACCGCGGCGCCTTCTATTTCGCCGACCTCGACGCGCGCATCCGCGAGCGCTCAGGCGGGACCCGCACCCTGGACACGGTGCTGCGGCCCATGTTCGAAGCCCGCCAAGCCGGCCAGACCTTCGACCACGCCGCCTGGATCGCCCTGGTCAGCGCCGAGATCGGGCCGCAGGCGAAGGATGAGTTCGAGGCCCGCATCCTGCGCGGCGAGGCCTTCGCCCCCCATCGGGGCGCCTTTGGTCCCTGTTTCACCCGCCGTGACAAGACCTATGAGATCGCGGGCCACGGCCCCGTCGAACGCTATGAATGGGTGCGCCAGACAGGCGCGTCCGACGACCTCTGCCGCAACTGGTAGGACTACAAGATGAAGCTTGTTCGCCCCCTCCTCCTGGCCGCCCTGATGGCCTTCGCTGGCGCCGCTGAGGCCGCGACCCACCGGTTTGTCGCCATGGCGGGCGGCGAAAAGGTGGGCCACCTGATCGCCGAGGTGGACGGCCGCACCGCGTCGATCGACTTCGCCATCAACAACAATGGCCGGGGCCCCAAGGCCCGCGAGCAGATCACGGTGGACGCATCCGGCGCGCCGGTGACCTGGACCATCGAGGGCTCCTCCCTGTTCGGCAGCCCAGTACAAGAAGAGTTCAGCCGTCAGGGCGCTACGGCGCGATGGGTCAGCCAGGCCGATGAGGGCCAGGCCCAGGTCTCAGGCCCCACCCTCTATGTCCCCAATGACGGCAGCCCCTGGATCCTCGGCCAATACGTCAAGGCCCTGCTCAAGGCGCCGGGCCAAACCTTGCCGGCCCTGCCGTCCGGGACCATGCGCCTGCAGGAGGTCCGCAAGATCACCCTGGGCGAAGGCGCCAAGGCGGTGAAGCTGACCGTCTATGAGCTGTCCGGCGTCGACCTGAACCCCAGCTATGTGATGGTCGACGGGCGCGGCGACATGTTCGGCATACTGGGCGGCGGCCTGATCCGTGAGGGCTATGAAGGCCACCTCGAAGAACTCAGCGCCCTGGCCCAGGAGATCTCCCTTTCTCAGGCCAAGGCCGCCCAGGCCAAGCTCGCCCACCGGTTCGACACCCCTGTGCGCATCCGCAATGTCCGGGTGTTCGATCCGGAGACCATGATGCGCACCGGCCCTTCAACCGTCGTCGTTTTCCGCGACCGGATCACCAGCATCCAGCCTGAGACCGACGCTCCGGCGCCGGAAGGCCAGGTGGTGATCGATGGTCAGGGCGGGACCCTGATGCCGGGCCTGCATGACATGCATTCCCATACCTCGCTCTCCTCCAACCTCTTCTACCTGGCCGCCGGCGTCACCGGGACGCGGGACCAGGGCAATGACAATGACCGGCTGATGGGCATGGTCGAGGGGCTGGAGACCGGCGAGCTGGCCGGCCCACGCATCGTGCGCAATGGCTTCCTGGAAGGCCGCAGCCCCTATTCGGCCCGCCACGGCTTCATCCCCGAGACCCTGGAAGAGGGTCTGGAAAACGTCCGTTGGTACGCCGAGCGCGGCTACTGGCAGATCAAGATCTACAACTCGATGAACCCCGACTGGGTGGCCCCTCTGGCGGCCGAGGCGCGTCGTCTGGGCATGGGGGTCACTGGCCATGTGCCGGCCTTTTCCAGCCCCGACCGGGTCCTGATGGATGGCTATGACGATATCGCCCACATCAATCAGCTGATGCTGGGCTGGATCCTGGGTCCTGAGGAAGACACCCGCACGCCGCTCCGCCTGACCGGCATGGCCCGGGGCGGCGACCTCGACCTGAACTCAGAGCGGGTCGCCTCAACGGTCCGTCACATGCGCGAGAACGGCAAGGCGCTGGACACCACGGCCATGATCCTGGAGCGGCTGATGCTCAGCCGCTCGGGCCAGGTCCATCCCGCCGACGCCCCCTATTTCGACCATGTGCCGGTGGCCTATCAGCGCTATCGCAAGCGCTCCTTCGTGACCCTGGGCGAAGGCCGCTACGACACCGACGCCGCCTATCAGGCCGGCTTCGCCAAGGTGCTGGAGGTGCTCAAATTGCTGGATGACAATGACGTCCAGCTGCTGCCCGGCACCGATGACGGCACGGGCTTCTCGGTCCATCGGGAGCTGGAAGTCTATGTGATGGCGGGAATTTCACCGGCCAAGACCCTGCGTCTGGCCACCCTGGACGCCGAGCGCTATTTCGGCCGCGATCACGAGCTGGGCTCCATCGCCCGGGGCAAGCTCGCCGACCTGATCCTGGTGGACGGCGATCCCACCACCAATATCAGCGACATCCGCAAGGTGCGCATGACCATGGTGGGCGGGGTGGTCTACTACCCGGCCGAGATCTACGACCACCTGAACGTCAAGCCGTTCGCGGCCCCGCCGCCGGTGACGCCGGCCCGGTAGGCGGATGACCTGGCTCCCTCGCAAAGGGAGCCAGGCGATGTATCCCTAGGAAGCGGCCAGTTCGAAGGCCGCGGTGATCTTCAGCTCCACCTCGTCGGAGACGACGGGGGCGGCGTAGCCCAGGCCGAAATCACTGCGCTTGAGCGTCGACGTGGCCGTAAAGCCCACGGTCTGGGCCTTGTTCATCGGATTGGCGCCGGCCCCCATCAGCTCAGCCTCCAGCACCACCGGCTTGGTGACGCCGTGCAGGGTGAGGTCGCCGGTGATGGTCGCCTGATTGCCGTCGGCGACCACCGAGGTCGAGACGAACTTGGCGCTCGGGAACGTCTCCACCTCGAAGAAGTCGGCCGAGGCCAGGTGCTTGGCGAAGCCCTGCGAGGTCACGGTCAGGCCCGACAGGGGAATGTCGATCGACAGGCTGGCGGCCGACAGGTTGGCGGGATCCAGGGTCAGGGTCCCGGTCATCTCGCCGACCATGCCGTAGAGGGTCGAGAAGCCCATATGGTCCACTGACCAGACCACCTGGGTGTGGTTGGTGTCGACCTTGTAGCTGCCGGCCACGACGCGGGCGGCTTCGGGCTGGCCGGGCATGGCCGGGGCCTGGGCCATGACGGGGGAGGCCAGGACAATCGCCGCGACGGCGGCCAGTAGGTGGGATTTCATGATCGACCTCTCAGTGATGCCTTGGCCAGCGCCTTCGGCGGCTAGCCTGCGCAGGTAAGCATAGAGGTCGCCTGCGCCAAGGTCGAAGCCCTTGGCGCCACCGTCTCACGGACGGCAGGTGGACTCGGGAACCCCAGCCCTGCGGGCCCACTGGTAGGCGTCGACCCATTCTCCGCGCGGGAGATAGGTGACGGGAAAGGTCGCGCCCTCCCGGGTCACCTGCAGGGTCAGGGTCCGTTCGGGATCGCCCTGCACGGAGTCCATCGCCACCGCATAGGTCACCACATCGCCCTCGCGAAGACCGGCCTTTTCCGCCTCTGACCCGGGGATCAGCCCGGAGATGGTTTTGACATGGCCCACCAGGGACGTCGGTTCAAACCCCAGCTCAAAGCGACGAAAAGGGCGGGTTATGCGTGCAAAACAGGGGCCAAATGCGTCGGATTCCGGCAGCATCAGACCGCCTGCCAGCATGTCGGCGGTGATCTGGCCGCCGGCCTCTCCCAGCTCCGCGACCACAAGGTCCTGCCAGTCGGCCTCAGTCACCGGCAGACCGCCCCGACGCCGTGCGATCATGGCCAGGATCAGGCCATCCACCGATCGCTCGCCGCCGGAAGCCTTTCGAATGCGATCGTTCAGCACCGCGAAGTACAGGCCGCCGCGGTCGTAAGGCAGGGTGCGGACCCGGGTGTCCTCCCAGAAACGGGCGGCGATCTGGTCGTTCGGCGTGTCGTTCAGGGCGTTGGTGTAGTAGCGCCGGGCGGTGTCGTTGATGTCCTGCAGATAGTCCTCGGTGGAGAGCAGGCCCGCCCGCCAGGGCAGCTGCGCCTGATAGAAGACCGCATTGCCCTCCGAGTACCACTGGCCAGGGCCCAGGGATGTCCAGGTGTGGATCATCTCGTGGGCCAGGGTGCCTTTGATGCTCTCCGCCGTGGTGGCCTGGCCGTAGGTGGTCAGGAAGGAGTTGGTGAGCGCAGCCCCGCCGCCGGCGTTGATCGGGTTGAACCGCAGGAAGACCCGATAGGGGGGCGCCTCGGTCTCCCGGAAGAAGTCGCTCATCCAGGTATGAAGGGTCTCGGTCCAGGCCATGAGCGGCGCCGGATCAAAGGGCGGCTCCCCCAGCCAGGCGGCGGAAAAGCCATTGTTTTGTGGCTCTGCGGGATAGCGCTTCATCGGTCCGGCCATGAAGACCCCCGACCACAGACGGTCGGCCGATCCGACGCCTGGCAGGGCCGCGTCCCCCTCCCCCCAGCTTGAGGTGGCGTTGGCGCCGGGCCCCATGGCGCTCAGATCCCAGTCGATGGAGACCTGATAGTCGCGGCCGTCGGGCGGCGTCAGGATGAAGGTGTTGCCCACGGCCGAGAAGCCGCCGCCCTCGGTGCGAAGCTGATAGGGCGGCCCTGATCCCCGCCTCGGGGGGGTGTTGTCGATGGGGGCGCGGTAGCTGACCACCAGGTCGCCGCTGACGGGGCGGCCGGCCAGCCAGTGGCGCGAATAGACCAGGGCCTCGGGATCATCCCGCACCTGCAGGGGAAGGCTCCCCTGATCGTCCCGGGCGGTCAGCCCGATCAGGTGTTCGGCCACCGTCTCGGTATTGGCGATGACGATGGGCAGGCTGACCAGGACTTCGCCCGCCGCGGCGTCGACGTCCGACAGCGTCAGGGTGATGTCCACATGACCCAGGCCACGGGCCTCATCCATCTGACCGGGCGCGATGCGAACATTGAGCGCCGCAGGGTCGGCGGCCAGTGCGTGCGAAGCGCCCAGGGAGAGCGCGGCGGCGAGGATCAGGGACTTGGCGTTCATGCGAGGCGTCTAGAGCTCCATCAGGGCCTGGGCGCTGGCCAGGTCCTGAACGATATGTCCCAGGGACTTGTAGACGGTGATCTGGTCAGGGGACTGGCGGCCGGTCAGGCGTCCGTCGAGCGCCTCGCCGATCTCGCCGACCACATGACTGTCATCGATGAGGCCTGCAGCCTTGGCGGCCAGGACCTCTGCGCCCTGGGCCAGCACGCCCTCGCGGCTGTCAGCGATCAGCCGGGCGCGGACCACCAGGTCGTGGTCCACCTCGACGGGGCCGGCATAGCTCGACCCCACCAGATTGACGTGGGCGCCGGCGCCGACCCAGGCGCCGTGAAGGACGGGCGTCTTCGAACTGGTGAGGGTGCAGATGATGTCGGCGGCTTCAACCGCGGCTCGCGCACCTGCGAAGGGGCGCACGGCCAGACCGGTCTCTGCGGACATCTCCGCAGCGAAGGCTTGCGCCCGGGCATAGTCGCGCCCCCAGACCCGGATATCGTTCAACTGTCGCACCTGAGAGATGGCCCGCAGATGGGTCCTGGCCTGTTCACCATAGCCGAGGATCGCCAGTCGATGGGCCTCAGGCCGGGCCAGGGCGTCGGTGGCCACGGCGCTGGCCGCCGCCGTGCGGATGGCCGTAATCTCTCCGGCATGGGCGACGCAGATGGGCGCCCCGCTCTCTCCATCAAACAGCACCACCACGCCCTGGTGCGACTGGCGCCCCAGGGCGAAGTTCTCGGGAAAGACACTGACCAGCTTGGCGCCGAAGCAGGCCCGCGTCCCCAGAGCTCCGGGCATGACCCCGAACATGCGCCCCTCCGCCAGCGGGATGATGCTGCGCAGCAACTGGCGGGTCTCGCCCCGGGAAAGGGCGATCATGGCTTGTCGCACGATGGGGATGGCGACCTCATAGGTCAGGCGCGCACGGACCTCGTCCTGGCCGATCACCCGCATCAGCCAGCCTCGCGCTTGCGGAGGAAGGCGAGGTAGTAGCCGGTTCCCAGGGCGGCCCAGACGGCCAGCGCCGCATAGGGCGTCCAGTCGGCGCTCAGGCCCAGCAGGGCGACGATCAGGGCCATGACCGCGCCGGCATAGGCCCAGAAGACGGTCGCCCGCTTCGACAGCCGGAAGGTGGCCGCCTCGTAGATCTCGGGATGCTGGCGGGCCACGACTGCGGCCGACAAGCTAACCCCGGCATACTTGAGCAGGGTCGGTATGTTCACCGCCAGGAACAGCGCCGTCAGGTTCATCGGCGCGGCCAGGCCAAGCGTCGCCCCGACCAGGATGACGCTCAGGGCGACATAGGGGGCGCCCGTGCGCGGATGCACCTTCATGAGCGCCTTGGGCAGCATGCCCGCCCGGGCCATGGCGAAGAGATTGCGGGAAAAGCCCAGGAACAGGGAGTTGATCGAGGTGCCGATGGCGACGACCGCGGCGGTGACGATGAGCGGCTTGGCGAGCGGTCCCATGAAGACCTCGGCGGCGTCCAGCAGGGGCGTGTCGCTGGTCCCCAGGGCGCTGGCCCCCAGCACGCCCACCGTTACGCCGGCCACCATCAGATAGAGCGCGACGGCGGCGAGGATCGAGAGGGCCAGGCCAAGCGGGATCACCCGGCGGGCGTCCTTCACCTCGTCGCCGATTTCAGTCGAGGATTCGAGTCCGAAGAAGAGGCCGATCAGCAGCGGAATGGCGGCGAAGACACCCGCCCAGCCCTGGGGCAACAGAGGCTCATAGGCCTGCGGCGTGATCGACGGCGCGCCCCAGGCGGCGAAGACGGCGAACAGCCCGACCATGGCGGCGATCATCAGCACCTGCAGGCGTCCCGCCAGGCCGACGCCGATCATGTTCACCGCCCAGAAGATGACGAAGACCACGAACATGGCCGGCTTGGTGGGGATCGGAACCACCATGTTCAGATAGCGGATCAGCACCAGGGCCAGGACGAGGATGGCGCCGAGGTTGGAGACGATCCTCAGCCAGGCGATCATGAAACCGGCGAACGGGCTGACGAACCGCCGGGACCATTCGAAAGACGCCCCGGAGGTCGGCAGGGCTGACCCCATGAAGGCGTAGGTGACGGCGATCACGAACATGGGGACCGCCGCGATCAGCACCGCCAGCAGCATGCCTGGGCCCGCCAGCGCCGTGGCCGGCGCGATCACCGAGAAGATGGCGACGCCGACGGCCGTGCCCAGGCCCAGCGAGATGACCGCCCAGAGGTCGACCCCCCTGTGCAGCATCCCCGTCGTATCGGCGCCGGGCGGCGAGGGCTCGCTCATGGTCGCGTGTCCTTCTGGCGATAGAGCCAGTCTGTGACGGCCAGGTCCTGGGCCGCATGTCCCAGGGACTTATAGACGGTGATCTGGTCAGGCGCCGTGCGGCCAGGCTTTGCGCCGGCCAACACCTCGCCGATCTCTGCGGCGATGTGATCTGGGGGGAGACCCGAACGCAGGAACTCGCCCCCGTGGGCCAAGACGTGCTCGCGGTGGTCGACGATGAAACGGGCGCGGGTCACCAGGTCGGTGTCGATCTCAGCCTGGCCAGGACCGCTGGACCCAACGGCGTTGACGTGGGCGCCAGGGGCGACCCAGCGCCCCGCAAGGATCGGATCGACCGCCCCGGTCACGGTGCAGATGATCTCCGCGCCCTCCACCGCCTGCGCCACGGTTTCACAGGCGCGCAGGCCATGGTGTTCGGCGAAGGTTCGCGCGCGCCCAGCGTCCCGACCCCAGACCCGGATATCGTCGAGCGACGTCACGAGGCGAAGCGCCTCCAGGTGAGCGAGCGCCTGTTTGCCCAGGCCCAGAATGGCGAGGCTGCGGGCGCCGGGCGCGGCCAGGGCGGCGGTTGCTACGGCGCTGGCCGCGGCGGTGCGGATGGCCGTGACCTCGGCGGCGTCGGCCAGGCAGACGGGCGCGCCGGTGGCGCCGTCGAAGATCACCACGAGGCCTTCATGGGCTTTGCGGCCAGCCCCGTCATGGAAGACGCTGACCAGCTTGGCGCCGAAGACGCCCTCGGCCGACATTGCAGCAGGCATGATGGCGAAGGTGCGGCCCTCCCCCAGGCCAATGAAGCTGCGCAGGTGCTGGCGGACGCGACCGTCGGACAGGGCGATCATCGCCTCGCGGACGACCGGGATCGCGGCGTCATAGGAAAGACCGCGTCGAACGGCGGCGGCGTCGAAGACGACGGGATCGGCGGCCTGCGCGGCCATGCGGCGAGCCTCCCTGGCCGGTGGGGTCGGAGGCGGGCGATGGTGGGGCCACCGCGCCGCCCCCGCAGAACGCCGAGCCTGAAAGGCCCGGCGCCTTGTCTGGTCCGCCCCTTAGAAGCGGGCGTTCAGGCCGACATAGTACTGGCGGCCCAGGATGTCGCCATAGTTGCGGGTCGGATAGGACGGCTCTTCGTCCGTCAGATTGATCACCCCGGCGCGCACCCTGTACTTGCCGAAATCGTACTGCCCCGAGACGCTGTGGCGGATGTTGCGCTCGACGATGGGATTGGGGTTGTTCTCGATGGTGGCCGTCGGGGTGGCCTTCACCTCGGGCAGATAGATCATCGAATAGGTCAGGCGCACCGGCCCACGCACATGGCGGGCGTCAAAGCGCGTTGTCCAATCGGGGTTGGCGACGGCGCCATCCAGTCGGCTGCGGTCGAAGCCGGTGACCGAGGTCTCGTGCTTGGCCGTGTGGGTGGCCTCGATCGACAGGTCGAGATCGCCCCAGTCCGCGTCGCCGAAGAAGCGACCCGGCGCGAAGGTGTAGCCAGCGAAATAGGTCTCGCCGCGGAAGATGACCTCACCCGCATTGAAGGTGGTCGTCTGGGCCGTCGCCGTGGCGCCGGTGGCGTCGCGGGTGAAGCGGCTGCAGATGTCGGCCGGCTGCGGGCTGGAGTCGTAGCAGGTCTCCATGAAGTTCTGCGGCGTGAACGGCGACAGACCGTCGGTCAGATCCACCTCGATGCGGTCGACCGAGATGGTCAGTCCCGGCGCAAAGGTCGGCTGGAAGATGAAGCCATAGGTCGTGGTGTCGGAAATCTCGTTGCGCAGGTCGGGGTTGCCGCCCGTGGTGACGAGGGCCGCGGCGAAATTCTCCGCCGGATTCTGGAAGATCGACAGGGGGCCATAGCTCGGATTGGCGGCGAACAGAGCCTGGCAGTTGGCCAGGCGCGTGGCCGGCGCCGGGCCGGCGCTGATGCGATCGGCGTCACAGGGGTCCTGGCCTATGCTCGCCAGGGCCGTCCGGGAGGGGGCCAAGAGTTGTTCCAGGGTCGGGGCGCGGAAGTTGCGGCTGCGGGAGCCGCGCAGGGTCAGGCCCTCGAAGACCTCCCAGCGCAGGCCGGCGCCCCAGACGTCCTCGCTGCCGGCCAGGGAGTTCTTGACCCGTCGGAAGGCGCCTTCGAAGTCCACCGACTGGGCGAAGGGCAGCGTCACGTCCCCGCCGATGATGGGGATCAGCAGTTCCGCCGAATACTCGTTGGTGTCGTATTCGCCGCGGGTGGCGACGGTTGGGACCCGCGAGCCGACAAGACCGCGCTGCAAGGCCTCGAGCGGCACGAACTTGGCGCTCTCGCGACGATATTCGTAGGCCAGGGAGAACTTGGCGGGGCCCGCCGGCAGGTTGAACAGGTCCCCGCCGATCGTCGCCAGGAAGTTGTCCTGGACGTTGTAGAATTCCTGACCGGTCTGGACCGTGGCGTAGGCCCGGGCCTCGGGCGAGACATTGCCATCGCCAAACGGATTGATCGGCGCGCAGGCGGCGTCGTCATTGGCGGTGGTGGCGTCGGCGTTGATGGCGCAGACGATGGTCCCCGCCCCATTTCGCACGGCGTTGATCGCATTGTTGAAGCGCGCGGTGTCGACGCCCCAGGCCTCCTGGCGACCATCAGTGACGCCGCGGCTGGCGGTCACGCTCCAGTAGAAGTTCCGCTCAGCGGCGTCGAAGTCGCCTTCCAGGCCGGCCAGGACCCGGTAACTTTCGGTGACCTGGCTGCCTTCGCGGGTCGGCAGCAGATCATCGAACCACTTGGACAGGAACAGCGGCGCACCGGCCCCGAAGGCCGGACGCAGCGCGGTGAGCTGTGCCACCGTGGCCGGGGAGAGGAAGGGATTGTTGCGGTTGAAGGCGATGACGCCGGCGCCCGAGGCGGCATTGTTGAGCACGGTGTTGTTCGCCTGGGCCGCATAGGGATCGGTCCCCTCGGTGCGGCCATAGAGCAGTTCGCCGGTCAGGCGGACGCGGTCGGTGAGGTCAAAGTGGCCGATGGCGTTGGCGCTGAACCGCTCCACACCCGTGCGCAGGGCGGCCAGCTCCCGGTAGGTCAGGCCCTCGCCGCCACTGGCGAAAGGCACGCCCTGGATCGAGCCGGGGTTGTAGGCCGCGATTCCGCCGGCCGAGGTGAACTGTTGGCCGAGCAGGAACATCGGCACGGGCGCAGGGGTCGTGAAGATGACGCCATTGGGATTGAACTCCCAGAAGCGGGCGTCAAAGATCTCCTTGACCGAGGGGATGCCGTCTGTGCTCGAGGTATTGGCCGAGTTGGCCACCGTGAGCCGGCCCAGATTGCTGCGCGGACGATCATAGTCGAGCAGGGAGTCGTTCTGCGACCATTCCAGGTTCAGGGCCACATTGCCCCGTTCATCCATGAAGTTTTTGCCGAAGGTCCCGCGCAGGCTGTGAACCGGGTAGTCGCTGCGCGATGAGATGCCCGTCTGAGCGTCGAGTTCGATCCCTTCGAAATTGGTCTTCAGCACATAGTTGATCACGCCGGCGATGGCGTCGGAGCCATAGACCGCCGCACCGCCGCCCTGGACCACCTCAACCCGGTCCAGCAAGCCGAGCGGGATCATGTTGGTGTCCACCGACGAGCCGGCCAGACCGTTGGACGAGGCCACAAAGCGCCGGCCATTGACCAGGGTCAGGGTACGGCCAGGGCCAAGGCCAAAGAGGTTGGGGAACTGCTGGCCCGCGCCCGCCGCCGTGCCGGAGCCCGCGGCGATCGGATAGTTGGGGATGTTTGAACTGATCTGGTTCATCAGATCGCCGACCTGCACCACCCCTCGGTCGGTGAAGGACTGCTGGTCCACGGTCAGGACCGGCGCGGCCGTATCGAGATCGACGCGACGGATCCGCGAGCCGGTGACGACGATCTCCTGGAGCTGCGTCTCGTCGCTCGACTGCGCCGCGGCAGGCGCGGCGGTCAGGGCGGCGGCCATGGCGGCGCCCAGCATGGTGGTGGCGAGCAGGCGCCCGCGGATCGATTGGTCGTTCATTGCATCCCCCATTGGCCGAAGCGGCCCCCAAAACCCCAAGCCCCTCAAACCGGCGCGCCCCATCTTCTGTGTGCTGGGTGCGGTCGCCTTGGCCTGAGGCCAGCGATTGCAGTCAAACTCAGACTAGTGAGCCAACGCCGGTTTTTCTTTTCGAAAGCCCGGGCGTCACCGGCCTGTCGCAAATCGTTTATGCAGCCCGGCGGCGCCCTTCGCATGCGCAATGCGACGTCGGGCCGGAGACAGACTGTCGCATTCAAGCCAAGCGTCATCTGCTGGGTCACCCCGGCCGCCGACGGCGAAGCAGCGCGTCATGCAGGCGGCCAAGCCCGTCGTCCAGGGCTGCGGCGTCGCCACCGAACCCGATGCGGACGTGGCCGGGCTGTCCGAAGAACTCGCCAGGGGCCACGACAATCTGCTCGGTCGTCCACAGCCAGGACGCCAACTCCAAGGTGTCGTCGACCCCGACCACCTGCGGAAAGTACATGCAGCCATAGGGCGGCGGCGCGCCCAGGATCAGGCCATCGTCGATCATCCGCTGGGCATGGGCGCCAAGCACCGGGCGCGCAGCCGACAGCACGCCGCGCCAGTGGGCCTCGAAAGGCGCCATGTTCTCCAGCACCAGGGCGCCAATGGCATGGGCCAGTTTTGAAACCCCCTGATCGCCTTGGGGGTTGGCGGCCTGGATGGTGGCGATGTTGGCTGCGGAGCCCACCGCCCAGCCGCATTTCAGCGCGAAGAGGCCCTGAACCTTGGTCAGGCTGCCCGCGCTGACAAAGACCTCCGAAACGCGCACCGCCGACCCTTCGTCGGCGAAATCGGCATAGACCTCATCGATCAGCACCCGCGCGCCGACCTTCGCTGCGATCTCACCGATGGCGCGCAGGGTCTCGACATCCAGCACGGCGCCTGACGGGTTGTGCACCTGAGTCAGCATGATGAGCCGGGTGTCGCGGCGCACCATGGCGCTCAACGCCTCGACATCGATGGCGAAGTCCGGGGCGCGGCGCGGCAGGGGCGTCACCTTAGCCTGAGCCTCATGAGCCAGCGCCGGAAGCAGATCGAAGGCCGGAGCCTCGACGATCACATGGTCCCCGGGCTTCACAAAGGCCGACACGGCCATGGCCATGGCGCTGGTGGCGCCAGTGGTGCAGATGACCTGGTCGGCCTCTACGCCGTAGCGCTCAGCCACAGCGGCGGCGACGTAGCGGTTGCCGCCGGCGAAGGTGCTCTCGTAGCGATCGGTGATCCCGTCGCGAAAGGCCTCGCCGACGACGCGGGCGAGAAGCTCGGTCGGCTCCTTGATCGTGGAGTCAAACAACACCGCGGCCCGAGGTTCGGCCGCCACCGCGCGCAGCACTTCCCGGACCCAGGCGGTGTAGCCACCCTCCAGGCCTGAGCTAATGCCGCCTCCGGTGGCGAGGCTCGGCCACGCAACCCCTGAACTCAAGGCCTGATCCCCATGGCCCGCACTCCTCTACCCGCCAAAAAGCGGCAGGCGCCCAGGAACTGATCCTAGTTACGAGCCTTGGTTTTTCTTGCCTTTGTGTTCCTTGACAGGGCCGCTCTCCGCATCCGCTATGCTCGGGGTGAGATGGGGAGACATAAGATATGCCGTCAGCTTTGGACGCGATCGACCTCAAGATTCTCGACCTGATGCAGAGGGACGCCTCCCTCTCGACCGCCGAGATGGCCGAGCGTGTGGGCCTGTCACAGTCTCCCTGCTGGCGGCGCATCCAGCGCCTGAAGGACGAGGGCTACATCAAGGCCACCGTCGCCATCGTTGATCGCCAGTTGCTGGGCTTCAAGTTGCAGGTCTTCGCCCAGGTGAAGATGACCACCCTCACCGATCAGGAGCGGGAGGGCTTCTTCAAGGCCATCCACGACATTCCTGAGATCCTGGAATGCTACGCCGTCTTCGGGGAGATGGACTGCATGATGAAGGTGCTGGCGCCCGACGTGAACTGGTACCAGGACTTCATCTTCTCCACGATCCTGAAGCTGCCGGGCGTGGTCGATGTCCGCTCCATCGTGACCCTCTCAGAGTCCAAGTCGACGACGGCGGTCCCCCTGCGCCATCGCACCTTCCGCTGAGCCTCGCCGCATAGCCTATCCAAGGCGCCTCGGAGGCCCCGGCGACAACGGCAAGATAATCCCAGGGTCCGGCGCTAGGCTGTCGCGACAACGGGGAGGATCAGGGCATGACCACCATCGGACGGGGACTGGCGCAGATCTGCGCGTGCCTGGCCCTGAGCCTGGGCGCCGCACACGCCCAACCCGCCCCGCCGCCGCCGCTGGCCCCCGTCACCCTGGACACCCCCGTGGTGACCCAGCACCGGGGCGTGTTCAACGGCAAGCGGGTGTCCTACCAGGCCCGCGTCGAGGCCATCGACCTGCCCGGCCAAGGGGGCGGTCCCGGCGTGCGCCTGGTGACCACCGCCTATGTGGCGACCGGTCCGCTGGCCGGGCCAGGGCGCCCGGTCATGTTCGTCTTCAACGGCGGGCCGATCTCGCCCTCACCCTATCTGCACATGGGCGCATTCGGGCCCAAACGCCTGGCCGTGCCCGACGATCTCGGCGCCGATCCCGCCAGCTTCCAGATCGTCGACAACCCCTACACGATCCTCGATGTGGCCGATCTGGTCTTCTTCGACCCCGCCGGCACCGGTTTCAGCCGGTTCGCCGAGGGGGTGGACCCGCAGACCTACTTCTCGGTGGAGGCCGACGCCCGCCAGCTGACCGATTTCGTGGTCGCCTGGTCGAAGGCCCATGGCCGCGAGGCCTCACCCAAATACCTGTTCGGCGAGAGCTACGGCACCATCCGGGCCGCCGTCGCGGCCGCCCAGATTCAGAAGCTGCCGCAGGACCAGAATCTCCAGGGCGCGGTGTTCATGGGCCAGGCGATGAACATCGTTGAGTACGTCCAGCGACCGCAGAACATCATCAGCTATGTGGTCTCCCTGCCGACGCTCGCGGCCACCGCCTGGTGGCACGGCAAGGCCGATCTGAAGGGCCAGGACTTCGAGGCCTGGATGGATGAGATGCGGCTGTTCGCCCGCACAGAATACCTGACCGCCCTGGCCCAGGGTGACGATATCGACCCTGCAACCCGCGAGGCCGTCGCCAGGAAGCTGGAGGCCTATAGCGGCATCCCGGCGGCCTTCTATGTCGAGAACAATCTGCGCATCACCAAGGAGCGATACCGGGTCGAGCTGCTCAAGGACCAGGGCCTCACCCTGGGCATGGCCGACGCCCGCTATACGGGACCTTCGGCGCAGCCCGGCCAACGGGCGGTCGATCCCTCCCGGGTCCTGCCTGAGGCCCTGATCTCAGCCTTCGAGGTCTATGCCCGCGACACCCTCAAGGTGGGGGATATCGGCGACTACAGCACCCGCAGCCCTGTCACCGCGGGCTGGCGCTACGCCGAAGGCGCGGCCTCGCCCTTCACCGACTATCCCTTCATGCGTCCGGTCAGCGAAGTGTTTGCGCTGAACCCGACCTTCCGGGTCCTCATGGCCAACGGACATCAGGACACCCAGACCACCACCGGAGCCATGGACTATGGCCTGGCCCTGGCCGGCTGGCCGAAGGACCGGGCCAGCGCCCGAAGCTATCAGGGCGGGCACATGGCCTATTCGGTGGAGGCGAGCCTGGCGCAGATGATGGCTGATGTCCGCGCCTTTGTGACGGCCGCCCCATGAGGGTCGCCGTCCGCCTGCTGGCCGCCCTCTTCGCCGCCGCCCTGCTCAGCGCCAACCCGGCCACGAGCCAGGCCGAAGCCTCGGCCAAGCGCTTCGTGACGCAGCATGCCGGCGTCTTTGGCGGCCGCGCGCTCACCTACGAGGCCACCGCCAGCGAGACGGTGCTGCAAGACGCCAAGGGCGTCGCCGCCGCGACCCTGTTTTCCTTCAGCTATGTGGAGAAGGCAGCCCAGCCGAACCGGCCGGTGGTCTTCATCTTCAACGGTGGTCCGGGGTCGTCCTCGGTCTGGCTGCACCTTGGCATGGCCGGTCCCAGGCAGGTGGACTTCGCTGACGAGGTCAATCCGCCCACCGTCCCGCCCTTCGCCCTGAAGGATAATCCCAACGCCCTCCTGGACGTCGCCGACCTCGTCTTCATCGACCCGCCGGGCACGGGCTATAGCCGGGTGCTGCCCGAGGGCCGGACCGAAGACTATTACGGGGTCAACCAGGACGCCCTGGCGGTGGCCAAGTTCATTTCCGAGTGGCTGAGCCGGAACGACCGCTGGAACTCGCCGAAGTTCGTCATGGGCGAGAGCTATGGGACCACCCGGGCCGCAGCCCTGGCCACAACCCTGATGGGCGGGCCAACCTCGCCGTCCGGAGAGCTTGGCGCCATCACCCTGAACGGCGTGCTGGTGCTGGGTCCATCCATGGGCGGGCCCGGGGGCGACCACCTCCATGGCGCCAATCTCGCCGCCATGGCCGCCACCGCCTGGTATCACCGCCCCGAACTGCGGCAAGGGCGCAGCCTGGACGCGGCCGTCGAGGCGGCGCGAAGCCTGGCGTCTGGCCCCTATATGCGCGCCCTCTATCTCGGAAACGCCCTGCCGGCTGCGGACCAACAGACGCTGGCCGAACAGCTTGGCGCCCTCACCGGCCTACCGGCGCAGACCTGGCTGACCCATCGCCTGCGGATCAGCCTCAGCGCCTTTTCCCGGGAGCTTTTGAAGGACAAGGGCCTCCAGGTCGGGGCCTATGACAGTCGCTATGTCCTGCCCCTGAAGGCGGCGGGCGCCGACCCGGTGGCCGATGATCCGGCCATGGGCCAGTACACCCCGGCCTTTGTCGGCGCGATGAGCACCTACATGGCCCGTGAGCTGAAGGTGCGCATGGAGACGCCCTACATCCCCATCGCCTTCGCCCAGGTGAATTCGAAATGGGACTACGGCCCGGGCGGGCCCCGCGGCCGCGACGCGGCGGCCGAGCTGGCCCAGGCCCTGCGGCGCAATCCGTCCATGCGGCTGTTCGTGGCGGCCGGGCACTATGACCTGGTGACCACGGTCGGCGCGGCCGAGTACGCCCTCAATCAGGCCGACCTGCCGCCGGGTCGCGTGACGATGAAGGCCTATCCTTCAGGCCATATGCCCTATCTCGGCGCCGACAGCGCCCAGGCGCTGGCCACCGATGTCCGCGCCTTCATCCGACAGGCCGCTCAGGGCTCGGAATAGACGCCTGGCGCGCGCGCAACCCGGGCGCGCCACCGATCCCTTGGCAGCGCCACTCATCTAGACTAAGTTTGATAGACTAAGTCTGTGAGGTGACCTGTGCCGACCGTCAACATTCATGAAGCCAAGACCCATCTCTCAAGGCTCATCGAGGGCGCCGTACAGGGCGAGTCCTTTATCATCGCCAAGGCTGGCAAGCCGCTGGTGCGGGTCACGGCGATATCGGCGACCGATGGGCTGAAGTCGCCGATTGGCTTCATGAAAGGGCGGATCAGCGTACCAGACGACTTTGACGAGCTGGGCCGCGAGGAGATCGCAGGGCTGTTCCTCGGCGCCTCATGAAACTGTTGCTCGACACCCACCTGCTGCTTTGGGCTGCGGCAGGACGCGGGCTCTCCCCTCGCGCCACGGCCTTGATCTGCGACCCCGACAACAGCCTCTTCTTCAGCGCCGCGAGCATCTGGGAAATCGCCATCAAGAGTTCGCTCGGAAAGCCGCAATTCAAGCTCGACGCCGGCGTCTTCCGCCGCGAGCTACTGGAAAATGGCTACGAGGAGGTGGTCATCACGGGGGCGCACGCTGCGGCGGTTTCCAGATTGCCCGACCTGCACCGGGACCCGTTTGACCGAATTCTTGTGGCTCAAGCCGCAGTCGAGAACATCACGCTGTTTTCGGCCGACCCGGCCGTGCTGGCCTATCCCGGTCCAATTCAATCGGCGACATGAAGCGCTAGGGCTCGGAATAGCCGTGGGCGCGAAGGCTGAGCTCGTGATCTGCCGGGTTGGCCGAGAAGAACAACCCGCCCCGACGCTCCGAATGCTGGGGCAGGTAGTCGATGGTTGAGGTGCTGGTCTCGACCACCGCCTCGCCCTGGAGAAGCTCGCCACTGACCTGCAGGCCCGCCGCCGTGGCCCCGCCCGCATTGGCCGCCGTGAACGATACGAGATATCCGCCCGGAGTCGTGCTGATCGCGTTGACTGACAGGGTCACCGCAGGCGGGCGCTCTGGCTCCATGATCGCGAAGACCACCATATAGACCAGGGCCGCGGCGACCAGCAGGCCGCCGAGGGCGGCGATCAGCCACTCCAGGGGCGAGGTGCTCTCCAGGGCCGGTTGGGGTCCAACCGGGGGCTTGCTCTGGTTGTCGCTGGCGGGGGTCATAGCAGCAGCCTCGCTGCAGCCGCGCCGATGGCCCCGGGAAAGCCGAGGACAATGCTGGCGCTGACCATCTCCTGAAGCCCCGCGCCGTCCGTGCGGCTGAAAACCCAGAGGGTGAACAGGCTGACGCTCAGGACGATGGCGTAGCCCACCAGGCTGAAGCGGGCGAAGATGCTCCAGGCCGGAATGTCCTGTGGCCGGGCCGAGCCGCCCCGAAAGTTGAGCGCGTAGACGAAGGCGTGCATCAGTCCCAGGGACACCAGGGCCAAGGCGACCGCCTGCCAGGCCGACATCTTGTAGGCGATCAGGACCATCTCCTCGGTCGGCGCCATGTTGAAGGCGAGGAAGAGCGCGCCGGCCCCCATGAGGAACAGCTCCCCCCAATAGGTCGGCGTATCCCGGTCGCGCTTGCTTTCCGGCTCATCACCCAACTGGCTGCGGGCCAGCATGGCCCCGAAGCTGCCCGGTACGGTCTGCAGGGCGATCTTTCCAACGACTTCACGGACCGACATGCCCGGGGTGAGAATGCCAAAGATGTAAAGGGTGACGATGGCGGCCAGGGCGGCGACCAGAAGCACCACCAGGGCGTCGGCCACGTCGTCGCGCAGACGCGCGGTGGGCCGCATGCCCCCGAAGCGCGAGAGTCCGACCAGAGTCGGGATGGTCAGGCCCAACAGCAGGGCCAGACGCAGCGGGTCCATGTAGAAGCCGAGCTGCCACATCTCCATGGTCATCAGCATCGGCAGGGCGAAGATCAGCGCTCCGGCGAAGGCGCGTCCCAAGCCCCGCAGGAAGGCGGGGTCGGCCTTGAAGGCGCCCGGTGAGGCGATCATTGTGGACATAGGGCGATCTCATCTGCCGCGCGGCGCGCTTGACCGACAGGTTAGTTCTGAACTCGCCGACCGGTTCCGTGCCCCCGCCGCCTCTCGGCTGTGTGAGCGCCTGTGTGAGCGCGTGCGCAGCGGGCGTTACGGGGTATGATCCGAAGTCTGAGGCCGACGATCTTGACTCTTGCCTGTTCGGCATCCGCTATGCGCATGCCCGCCGAACGGAGCATAAGATATGCCCAGCCCACTGGACGCCATCGACGTCAAGATCCTGGAGATCCTGCAGCGGGACGCCTCTCTGTCGACGGCGGACCTGGCTGAGCGCGTGGGTCTTTCGCAGTCGCCCTGCTGGCGTCGCATCCAGCGGCTGAAGGAAGACGGGTACATCAAGGGGACGGTGGCCCTGGTGGACCGGCACAAGCTGGGCTTCACCATGCAGATCTTCGCCCAGGTGAAAATGACCACGCTGAGCGACGAAGAACGGGCCCACTTTCACCGGGCGATCGAGAACATCCCCGAGATCCTGGAGTGCTACACGGTCTTTGGGGAGATGGACGCCATGTTGAAAATTCTGGCCCCGGACGTGAACTGGTACCAGGACTTCGTCTTCTCCACGATCCTCAAGCTCCCTGGGGTGGTGGATGTCCGCTCCATCGTCACCCTGGCCGATTCCAAGAACACCACCGCTGTGCCGCTGAAGGTCAGGCCCGTCCGCTGACCGGCCGGGCGACTAGTTTAGCCGCGCGACGGGCCAGGTGGCGGCGAGTTGGACAAGATAATGTCGGGCCACAGCCCTACCCTGCCCTGGCCCGGGCGCCGGGCCGAGTTCAGGGGATGACATGCTCACACGCCGCAGCCTGATCGCCGCCGCAGCCGCCGGACCAAGCGTGGCGGCCATCGCCCAGGACGCCGCGGGTCAGGCGCTCGCGCCACCGCAACTGCCGGCCAAGGCCGAATTCGCCGACATGGCCCTGACCTATCTGGATGCCGGCGCCACCCACCCCATGCCGCTGGGCGCCAAGAGCGCGGTGGAGGCCTATCTGCGCGAGAAGGCCCTCGACGGGTCAGCCCGGCCCATGAGAGTCGGCGCCCAGGAGGCGGAGATGATCGCCGCCTTCGGGACCCTGGTCGGCGCCGCGCCCGACGAACTCTGCATCGTCCAGTCGACCACCATGGGCGAGAACCTGGCTCTGCTGGCGCTGGGCCTGCCGCAGGCCGGCGGTCGCATCGTCATCGACGCCCTGCACTTCTTCGGCTCCTTCTACACCTATGGGGAAATGGGCCGGGCCGGGATGGATGTGGTCACCCTGCCCATGGAGGCCGATGGCAGGATCGACATGGCCAAGATGGCTCAGGCCATTGATGACAAGACCAGGCTGGTGGCGATCAGCCACGTCTCGACGGTGAATGGTTTCGAGCATGACCTGAAGGCGGTCTGCGATCTCGCCCATGCTCACGGGGCCTATGTGTTCGCCGACATCATCCACGGCGCCGGGACCACGCCGATTGACCTGCGCGCGGCGGGCGTCGATTTCGCCGCCAGCGCCTCATACAAGTGGCTGATGGGGGATTTTGGCCTGGCCTTCTTCTACGTGCGCCGCGAGGTGCAGGCGAAGCTGCGCCGGCCCTGGTGGGGCTACCACCAGCTCGCCAAGTTCCAGACCCATGTCTATCCGCACGACACGCCCGGCGACACGGTGGCGGACTACGAGGCCATTGATGGGGCGGCAGGCCTGTTCGCCATGGGCGCCGCGCCCTGGACCGGGGTCGTGCAGCTGAACTGGTCGCTGGCCTGGCTGAACCAGGTCGGAGTCGAGGCCATCCAGGCCTGGCGCCAGCCCATGGTCGACGCCGTCCAGAACGAGCTGCGCGGCCGGGGTTACGCCCCGCTGACGCCGCTGGACAGCCGCACCCCCCTGATCGCCTTTGCCCTCAAGGACGCCCGGGCCAAGCTGGCCGAGCGGCTGAACGGCGCCAATATCCGCCTGGGCCTGTCACAGAACCGCTTCCGGGTGTCGCTGGCGGTGTTCAACGACATGAACGACGTGGACCGACTACTGGCGGTCCTGCCGAGGGATCCCCCAGTCTGAACCCGCGGGGGCCAGAAAGTCGGGCAAAGACAAAGGTTCCGGTTGAGCTTCCCGACGGCCTGGGACAGGTTCCGCGCCCCACCTGCGGCTGTGAGCGACCCCGATGAGCCCGTCCCTGTTCTTCAATCTGCAAGCGACCCACAACCCGCACCGCTGGCTGCTGCCGCTGAGCCCCACGGTCTGCGTGGGACCACCGGACAACCTGTTCATGTTTGGCGGGGTCGGCATGGCCGCGGCGATTGCAGCCCTGGAACGCACCTGTGGCCGGCCAGCCATCTGGGCGACGGCCCAGTATCTCTCCTATGCCCGGCCGCCCAGCATCGTGGATCTGGACGTCTGGGTGCCGGCCTCGGGCAAGTACAATAGCCAGGCCCGGGTGATCGGGCATGTGGGGGACAAGGAGATCTTCACGGTCAACGCCGCGCTTGGCGCCCGGGAGAGCGAGCATTCCACCCAGTGGGTCCAGGCGCCATCGGCGCCGGCGCCGGAGGACTGCGTGGAGGCCGATCACTGGCGGGGCGGCGGTGATGACCTGCACAGCCGGATCGAGGTCCGCGTCGCCAAGGGCCGCTATGGCGGCGCCACCGCCGGCACCCCCGCCGATGATGGCCGCCTGCTGCTGTGGATCCGGTCGCGCGAAGGCCTGCCCATCGACTCCACCTTCCTGGCCATCGTGGCCGACTTCGTGCCCGGCGCCCTGGGCAACGCCTTGCAGATGAACGCCGGCGGCAACAGCCTGGACAACACCATCCGCTACCGCCGGATCGTCCCCACCGACTGGGTGCTCTGCGACATCGCGATCGATGGCGTACACGGCGGGTTTGGCCATGGGAGCATGGCGCTCTTCGCCCAGGATGGGCAGCTGATGGCCACCGCCAGCCAGTCGATGATCCTGCGGGTCTTCTAGGCCGCGCCTTCTCAAGCGGTCCGGACAAGCTCCCGGTGATAGCGCTTCCAGTTCTCCACATAGTGGTGGGCCGAGGCGGTGAGGATCCGCGCCTGGCCGTCGGAGACCTCGCGCACCACCTTGCCCGGCGCGCCCATGACCAGGCTGTTGTCAGGGATCTCCTTGCCCTCGGTGATCAGGCAGTTGGCGCCGATCAGGCAGTTCTTCCCGATCTTCGCCCCATTGAGGATGATCGAGCCGATGCCCACCAGGCTGTTGTCGCCGATGGTGCAGCCATGCAGCATGACCAGATGGCCGACGGTGACATCGCGGCCAATCGTCAGGGGCGACCCTGAATCGGTGTGAAGAACAGAACCGTCCTGAATATTTGAATTTTCGCCAATGATGATCGGGTCATTGTCGCCACGAAGGGTGGCGCCAAACCACACCGAGGCGTTCGTCTTGAGGATTACATTCCCCATGACGGCGGCGGTGGGAGCAATCCAGTATTCACCCTCTGGCGGCAGATCCGGAGCCACCTCGCCCAAATTAAAGACACTCATCCGAACACCCCACATCTTGTCGAAAACGTCGCACTTCAGGCCTGGTTAACCAGGCTAGCATCATAATTGCGATGCGATTCGAAGGGATCATACCCTGACGATCCGCGCCGGACCGGCTTCCGGTCTGAAGGTTCGAGTTGGACGGAGTGCATGGCGCTGCGTTTTCGATCCCGGCGGGGCTCCCTCGCCATCGATGACCCGACGATGCTCGGGAACGGGTCGCCCCCCGGCGCGCCCCCGGCCCCCCCTCCTTCTCTGTCGTCCTCCCCTCAGGGGCGGTCCTCCCAGGACTCGCCCCTTTTTCATGCCCCCATGGAGGCTTTGATGACCAAGCGTGCCCTGAAGCGACAACTGCGCGAAGGCGCCTTCGACGCCGAGCAGTTTGAAGATTCGAAAATCCGCCGGCTGCCCATCGAGCGAGGGTGGTCGCCCCTGGGGCCAGGAGAGGAAGGGCGAGATCAGAGCTATCTCAAAACCATCAAGGCCAAGTCGCCAGGACAGGAAGAGCTCATCGCGGCGATCGACGCCAAGAACCTGGTGCTGGCGCTAGGCCCCGCCGGCACCGGCAAGACCTATCTGGCGATCGCCAAGGCGGTCGAGGCCCTGGAGGCCGGCCGGGTCGGCCGCATCGTTCTGTCGCGTCCAGCGGTGGAAGCCGGGGAATCCATCGGCTTCCTGCCCGGCGAGATGGAGGACAAGCTCGCCCCCTATCTGCGCCCCCTCTATGACGCCCTGTCTGATCGCATGTCGATGAAGCGGGTCCGGTCCCTGATGGCCGAGGGCGCCATCGAGATCGCCCCGGTGGGCTTCATGCGCGGCCGCACCCTGAACAACGCCTTTGTGGTCATCGATGAGGCGCAGAACTGCACCTATGTGCAGCTGAAGATGCTGCTCACCCGCCTGGGCTGGCACTCCACCATGGTGGTCACCGGCGATCCCGCGCAATCGGACCTGCTGCCTGAACTCTCGGGCCTTGGCCCCGTGGCGGAGAAGCTGGCCACTGTGGACAATATCGCCGTGGTGCGTCTGAAGGACCGCGACATCGTTCGCCACCCCCTGGTGGCCGAGATGCTGGGCGTCCTCTAGGTCAAAGGGGCCGGGGGAATTCAGGCGCCCTCGGCCCCTACTCGTTCAGCGCCGCGGCCAGTCCGGCCTTGAGGAAGGCCAGGGCCGCCTCTCTCGTGGTCTCGGGGGGCCTGCCGACAAGCTCGGCGAGGGACCGGCCAATCAGGCCAACCCCCATGGCGAGAGAGACGGCGACCAGGATCAGGTTGGTGGCGCGCTCAGGGTTGATCCCTTTCTGGGCCATAGGCCCGGAGATCACCTCCTCCACCGCGGCGCGAACCAGGGTGAGGCGACGGGTCTCACCGGTCAGCTCAAGCCAGGCGGCGAGGCGGGCGCCGCCGGCGGACTCAAAGGCGTCGAACAAAACCTGCCCTACCCCCTCCAACTGCTCATGCGGATCATCTGGCCGCTCGGCCTCAAGCACCCGGGCGACCAGTTGGCGGATCATTGCTTCGGCCAGCGCCGTCTGCACCCCATCGATGGAGCCGAAATGGTGCAACACCGTGGCATGGGAGACGCCGGCGCCTTTGGCGACGTCCACCAGCTTCAGCGCCTGTGGCCCGTGGTCCACCAGAAGCTGCTCAGCGGCCTGCAGGATGTTCTCGCGGGCGGCCGCCGGGGAGCGACGCATACGGCGGGCGGCTTCTATTGACATTTTTGTAGATAACTCTACCTTTGAGGCAGGACAAGTATCGGGTCAGCCGACCCGTTGCACAGGATCATGCCATGACGCGCAAGACCACGCCCGCCGATGTCGATGTGACCCCTCGGGATATCCATTTCGACGCCAGCCCAACGAATTCCGGCCACTGGCTGGACGGGGACCCGGTGGCCACGGCGGTGTTCAACGCCCTGTCGCTGACCTTTCCAGACGGAGAGCGTCTGTTCATGGACGCCGTGCGCCACTATCGCGACCGGGTCTCAGGCAAGCTCGCCGAAGATGTCCGAGGCTTCATCGCGCAAGAGGCGATCCATTCGCGCGAGCATCACAGTCTCAATCAGCTGATCGACCGGGACCGCTATCCCGTGGCCGAGATCGAGGCGCAGGTGCGCGAGCGGGTGGCCTTCAGCCGCGGCCGTGGTCCCATGGCCATGCTGGTCTCCACCATCGCCCTGGAGCACTTCACCGCCATGATGGCCGAGGTGCACATCCGGCACCGGGACGAACTGTTCCAGAAGACCGATCCCGCCATCGAACGCCTGTGGCGCTGGCACGCCCTGGAGGAGACCGAGCACAAGGCGGTCGCCTACGACGTCTTCATGGCCGCCACCAAGGACTGGTCGCCCTTCCTTCGCTATCGCCGCCGTTGCATCGCCATGGCGCTGATCACCATCATGTTCACCCGCAACATCACCCGCTACGCGGCCCGCCTGCTGGAGGCCGACGGCTATACGCCTGAGGCGGCGCTCAAGGCGGCCAAGCAGTTCGTCTGGGTCAAGCCAGGGCTCTTCCGCCGGGGCTGGAAGACCTACTTCGCCTGGTACCGTCCGGGCTTCCACCCCTGGGACCAGAAGGCCACGGGGCCCGTTCTGGCGGCCTGGAAGGCGGAGTTCGACGCTGCGGCCTTGAAGGCCGCCTAGCGCGTCGGCGGAACGCTTCCTCGGCGCTCGCCGCCTGCGGCGATCACCCGCTTCACGGCGGCGACGATCTCGCTGTTGTGAGCGTGCGAGAGGATGGTGGCGTGGCCCGCGGCGGGAACGGCGGCGTAGCTGCCGTGATCAGAAGCTTCCACCGGCGCGAGGCGGGCCCGGCCCCACGCCCCGTTAGAGTCAGCCGCGGCGCCGGCCGTCACCACGGCGACCGGCCAGGCTGGATCCAACCCGCCAGCCGCCCGAGCCATGGCTGCGCTCTCCAGCCAATGGGCGGCTTCGTTGGCGGCGTTGCGAGCATGGCGGCCCGAGACAAAGGCGGCCTGCTTCTCGCGCACCGCCGGCCCTGCCAGCCCGATCCGATCACCAAGGAAGAACAATGGCTTGGCCAGGCCCAGGCTGATGGCCACGGCCGACCCCTGAGACAGACTGCCAAAGGTGGTGACGAAGCGGCGAACCAGAGGGATTTGCACCGCCTCTGGCGTGGCGGCGTCCACCAGGACGATGCCGGCGACTCGCTCTGGGTGACGGGTGGCGAAAAGGCGTACGTGCTGGCCGCCCATGGAGTGGCCCAACAGAACGACAGGCTCATTGATCCTCGCCGCCGCCATCAGGCGTTCCAGATCGGTGACGACCGCAGCGCTGTCGCGCGGGCGCGGACCAGGATCGGAATAGCCCAGGCCCGCCCGGTCATAGGCGCAACTGCGCACCCCCTCGGCCGCCAGGGCGTCTTGCAGATCAGCGAAATCAGCGGAAAACCCGAAGGCGCCGGCCTCAAGCCAGACGAGCGGAGCCTGCTCGGGTCCTGCGCAGACCAGTCGCAGGCGCCGGTCCCCGAGGTCGACCATCTGGCCGCGCACCTCCTTGGGCGAGAACAGGGCCTCGATGACGAGGCCAGTCCCGATCCACAGGACGAGCAGCGCCCCTACAGCCAGAGCGAAAACCTTCAGCATGACTCGCTCCGGGCGAAATATTCTTCCTCCCTTAGCCTCGGGCTTCAGGCGGCGGTACCCAGGAGTTTCAGCGCCGCCTCGGCCGCGCTGTCCAGATTGCGCTCAACGGTCGTCAGGAAGGTCTCGGGGTGGATGGGCTTGGAGATGAAGTCGGTCATGCCCGCGCCGTAGCAGGCGTCCTGGTCAGACTGCATGGCGTTGGCGGTCATGGCGACAATGGGGACTTGGGAGGCGGCGCCCCCCAGGGCCCGGATGCGGCGGGTGGCCTCAAGCCCATCCATGACCGGCATCTGCATGTCCATCAGGATCAGGTCGAATTCCCCCGCAGCGACGGCTTGCACAGCCAGGGCCCCGTTGACCACGCTGACGACCTCACAACCCATGCTCTCCAGCAAGGTGCAGGTCAGCAGGGTGTTAATCTCGTTGTCCTCGGCCAGCAGAATCCGCACGCTGGCCGAACCATCCGGTGCGGCAGGCTCCCCTGTCTCCAACGCGTTGGTCGGTTGAGTCTCAAAAGCCAGCCGGTCAAGACCCGACCAGGGACAGCGGCTGCCCAGTCGGCCCAGGGTATCGGTCAGCACATGCTGGCGCACCGGCTTGGTGAGAAAACCGTCGAGAGCTGGCCAGGTCTCCATATCCTTGCGCGATGGCGCGCCCATGGAGGACGCGACAACGATCCTGGGCTGATGCTCGCCGCCGGCCTCACGGATGCGCCTGGCCACCTCATCGCCGGCCATATCGGGCATCATGTGATCCAGCAGGACGATGTCGAAGGGCCGACCGGCGTCACAGGCCGCCGCTAACTGATCCAGGGCGCGCGGGCCGTTCTCCGCCTCAGCCACCATCGCCCCTTCGGATTCAAGCTGCCTGCGGAAGATGTCGCGGTTCAAGGCGATGTCGTCGACCACCAGGATGCGCGCGCCATGCAGGGCCCAGGGGGTGACCGTGAGCGCCCCCTCCTGGGTCAGCTCGGCGACCGGCAGCTCCAGCTCAAGCCAGAAGATGCATCCGCCACCTGGCCTGTCGCTGACGCCGATTTTGCCGCCCATCAGGCCAGCGAGTTGGCGACATATGGACAGGCCAAGACCTGTGCCGCCAAATTTCCGCGTGATCGAGCCGTCGGCCTGGTGGAACTTCTGGAACAGGCCAAGCTTGGCCTCCTGGCTCAGGCCAGGCCCAGTGTCAGCCACCTCGATCCTTAGCGCCCTGCCGCCCTGCGCGCCGGCGCCGGACTTGACCTCGATCGCCACGAAGCCGCGCTCCGTGAATTTCACGGCGTTGGCGACCAGGTTCAGCAGGATCTGCCGCAGGCGGGTGGGATCGCCGGTGAAACCGCCCTGCGCCCCATCATCAAGATAGCAGGCCACCTCCAGCGACTTCTCTGCGGCCCTGGGCGCCAATAGCTCGGCCACGTCCTCCACCAGGCTGGTCAGATTGAAGTCTATGGACTCCAGGTCGACCTTGCCGGCCTCAAGCTTGGACACGTCCAGGATGTCGTTGATGATGGACAACAGGCTTTCGGCCGAACTCTGCACGGCTTCAGCGTATTTGCGCTGCTCCGGCGCCAGTTCGCTGCGCAGCAGAAGAGCGTTCATGCCAATCACCCCGTTCATGGGGGTGCGGATCTCGTGGCTCATATTGGCCAGAAATTCGCTCTTGGCGCGGTTGGCGGCCTCGGCGGCGTCCCGCGCCTGGGCCATCTCCACCTCCGCGCGCTTGCGGCTGGTGATGTTCTGCAGGGCGCCGACCAGACGCAGCGGCTTCCCGGTGTCGTCGGTGATCAGCTCCGAGGTCGAATAGGCCCAGATCTCCTGGCCGTCATCGCGCGCCACGCGGTATTCGACGCGATAGGGCTCGCCCGTCGCCTGGTGATGCTCCCAAGCCGTCCGAGCCATCTCGCGATCATCAGGATGCACAGAGACCCAGATGTTGCGGAACAGATCATCGTAGGTCAGGCGCTGGTTAAAAAAGGTGTCTTCAGCCCCGATGCTGAGCAGCTGCCGGGCCTTGTAGTCCAGCTCGTAGACATGGATTTCCGAGAGCTCGGTGGCCAGGCGCATGCGACCTTCGGAGCGTTGAGCGCGGTCCAAGGCGTCCACCAGATCCGAGATGTCCTGGGAGAGCAGCATAAGCCCGCCCACCTTGCCGTCGGGAGTCCGCCAGGGCCCTACCTCGACTCGCGCCCAGATCTGCCGGCCGTCGGCCGTCTGAAACCGGACCCGTTCACCCTTCAGAACCTCCCCCTCCAGACAGGCCCGGACCCGGTCGCCCCAGCGCTGGAAGACATCGGGCAGCAGGTCGCTCAGGGCCTCCCCGTGGATTTCGCGTCCCTCAAGGCCAAACTCTTCGCGCCAGCGGGGGCTCGAGTGCATGAGCCGCAGATCACAGTCGGTCACGGCCAGGGCCACAGGCGCCGAAGCCATCAGGTTGAACATTAGTTGTTCTGCGGCGTCCGCCTCAGCCCGGGCATAGTCGCTGGCCCGTTCGGAATAGAGGCGCTCTGCGGCGGTGGCGACACCTTCGGCCAGGTCCGACAGCGCCTCGGCCAGATCCAGGTCCGCCTCGCGGGGCGCGCCCGAAACGATCGTCAGCCGACCCCTGCGGGACTGACCATCAAAAAGCATCGGGGCGCTGGCCACGAACGCGGCATCAGCAAAGCCCAGCTCGGCGTTCTTGTCTTTCGAAGCCGACCACAACGGCGCGGCAAACAGGTCCTCGGACCCAGCATCCAGCACCAGTTCCAGAACACCGTCTTCGCCACAACGGAACGCGTCATCCCCATCGTGCAGGACGATTTCGACTCGATCCGCCGCGAAGTGGGCCCGCGCCGCCCGCGCCATGCGCCGGAGCACAGGCCGCAGGGCCAGGGCGTCAAACTTCGGGGAGGCCTCGCCACCCCACAGCTGTACTGTCCCGAACATTCGAAAGATCCACCAAACCCGATTTGGGTAAGGTCAACCTGAGGGGGTTAACGGGACGTCAAATGCTGCTTTGATGAGCTAGTTCAGCCTAATCCGTCGGCGCCGCCCTCAGGGCAGATCTTCCGACAGGATCGCCATTTCGAACATGTATGAGCCGGCTTCGTCCTCGTCCTCAAAGACCACGCCAATGAACTCATCGGCGATATAGACCTCGGCGGAGTCTTTCTGCTTGGGGCGCGGAACCAGGGTGATCCTGGCGTTGGCGAAGGTGCCGCGCAGGTGGCCTTCGACTTTACGCATGGCGCGTTCGTCCACGGGGGGCTCCTTTGGAATCTGAAGAGGCCGCGAACCTAGACGTTCGCGGCCTCCTGTAAAACCTCGATCGGACTGATTTCCGTTCAGATGACGTAGTCGTACACAGCCTCGGCCAGGGTGTGGTCCATGCTCCGGGCCGGTTCCTCACAGGTCGGGCAATTGACCAGACGCGCAGGCACGCCCGCGGCGGTGCAATGGGCCGGCACCGGCTTGAGCACGACTGACCCCGACGCCACCTTGGCGTAGTCGCCTATGGTGATATTGCCCAGCACCTTGGCGCCCGCGCCCAGCAGCACACCGCGGCCGATCTTGGGGTGGCGATCGCCGCGCTCGGCGCCGGTGCCGCCCAGGGTCACACCCTGGAGCAGAGAGACGTCATCGCCGATCACGGCGGTCTCACCGATCACGATGCCCGTGCCATGGTCGATAAAGACACCGGAGCCGATGCGGGTGGCCGGGTGGATATCCACCTGGAAAACCTCGGACATGCGGCTCTGAAGATAGAAGGCCATGGTGTCGCGACCCTGGCCCCAAAGCCAGTGGGCGACCCGCTGGGTCTGGAGGGCCAGGAACCCCTTGAAGAACAGGAAGGGCTGCACATAGCCCTTGCAGGCCGGGTCGCGCTCGAAGACCGCCCGCAGGTCGGCCTCAGCCACGTCCACCAGACCAGGGGCTGCAGCATAGGCCTGTTCAGCGATATCGCGCAGGCTCATGGCCCGCAATTCCTGGTCGCCGAGCTTGCGGGCCAGCTGATAGGACAGCGCGTCGCCCAGGCTGTGATGACTGAGAATGACGGCGTTCAATAGCGAGGCCAGCGCGGCCTCGTCACGGGCGGCGCGCTCAGCCTCGTTGCGCAGAGCGGCCCAGACTGGCGGGGCGTGCCCCGGATCGATCACTTCCAGCCTTGCGGCGTCTTCCCGTCCCATGGGCTCTCTCCCTAACTTAGCAGCCGGCGCGCGAGCGCCGACGGCAAGGCCCCTTCCTTGGCCATATGGTAGGCCCGAAGCAGCATCGCTAGCGTCAGCATATCAGGCATATGGCCAGCAAGCGCGGTTTCCAGGGCTTCAGAAAAAGGAACCCGCGCCACTGCAAGGTCCTCAGTGTCGTCCGGCGCCTGATCCACAGGGCTGAGACCCAGGGCCAAAAACCCCACGGCGCGCTCGTCGGTGACGGAATTCGAAAGCTGCGCGCGCAAAACCTCCCGCCACTCGGCGGCCTCCAGCCCGACCTCTTCGCGCAATTCGCGTCGGGCATGCTCGAGGGGATCGCCATTTACGGGGCCGCCGCCTTCGGGAATCTCCCAGCTGTAGTCGGCATGGGGGAAGCGGTTCTGTCCGACCAGGGTGACGGTCCCGTCCTCATGTAGGGGCAGGATCGCCAGGGCGAGGTTCTTGAACCGGACCACCCCGTAGCGCGCCTTCGCGCCGGTGGGCGCGACGGCGTCATATTCCTCCAGGGCGATCCAGGCATTGTCAAAGACCCGGCGAGGGGGCCCTGCCCCCCAGGGACGGCCATGGGACTGGCGCCAGATCGGTTTCTGCGACATATTCTCAACTAGAGCGGCCGGTCGAACTGAAATTGAGCGCCAGATTATTCGGCGCGTCCACGAAAAGGTATCCCTTGCCCCTGTCCCTGCCTGATCCTGTCCCCTTGGGAACTCCGATGCCACAGGCCCCTCGGCCTGAGGTCCTGGACTTTCTGGCCACCCGCCGCTCGGCCTCGGCCCTGACCCTGGCGGCGCCTGGGCCCACGTCAGACGAACTGGACATCCTTGTCCGTCTGGCCAGCCGGGTCCCCGACCATGGCAAGCTCACCCCCTGGCGGATGATCCTGCTGGAGACCGCGCCCAAGGCTGAGTTCGCCGCCCGTCTTGAGGCCCTGGCCCTGGCGCGCGACGACGCCAAGGCCGCGGCCAAGCTCGCCAAACTCAAGGCGCCGCCGATGGGGGTGGCCGTGGTCGCCCGGCCGCAGCTCAGCGAAATCCCGGAGTGGGAGCAACTGCTCTCCGCCGCAGCGGTCTGCACCAACCTGCTCTATGGCGCCACGGCCATGGGCTACGGCGCCAACTGGATCACTGATTGGTACGCCTATGATCCCGACGCCCTGAAGGTTCTGGGGCTGGAGGCTGGTGAGCGCGTGGCGGGGTATATCCTGATGGGCTCAGCCAAGGAGCCCCCGCTGGAGCGGGTGCGACCCGATGCGTCGGACCTGATCAGCCGCTGGAGCGTCTGACACACCGCCCACACAGAAAGACCGGCCAGCGCAAGCGCCGGCCGGTCTCCGTGACACGCCCGAGGAGAGTTGGGCCTGCTCTATATAGCAGTTGCGACCCCCTACCACCAGATGGCGTCGGGTATTGCCGCACTCGCGCACCAGTGAGAAATGACATCGCGCCGAGATTTTCTGATCAAGCTTGACTGTAAGAAAGCGCCGTTTCTGTCCCCTGCGGGTCGAAGATTAATCGCGCCGGGCTGGGCGCGACTATCCTCGGCCGCGATAGGGCGCGACCCCCTGGTCAGGTAGCCAGAGACCCTCCGGCGCCGCCCCCGACTGCCAGAAGACGTCGATGGGAATGCCCCCACGCGGGTACCAGTAGCCGCCGATCCGCAGCCAGCGCGGCTCGGCCACAGCCATGATCCTGCGACCGATGGCGACCGTGCAGTCCTCATGGAACGCGCCGTGATTGCGGAACGAGGCCAGATAGAGCTTCAGGGACTTCGACTCGATCAGCCAGCGGTCGGGCGCATAATCAATCACCAGATGGGCGAAATCGGGCTGGGCGGTGACCGGGCACAGGGAGGTAAACTCCGGTGCGGTGAAGCGGGCCAGGTACAGGACTTCAGCCTGGGGATTGGCCACCCGCTCAAGCACGGCCGTCTCAGGGCTCTCAAAGCCACGGACGTCCTGGCCAAGCTGGGTCAGATGGGTCTCTTCCATGCCCGCGCTTTAGCCCCGCCGCGGTCAGGGGGCAACTGGCGGGCCCGCGACACATGGGTCAGGTCTGGCTATCACTGCGAACACAGAAACGCGCAGGCCTGAGCCTTGCGCCAGGAGGGACACCCCATGAGCGGACAGGATTTCAAAGACTATGTGGTGGTGGTGACCGGAGCATCCACAGGTCTTGGCCGGGCGATTGCGGTGGAAACCGCCTCCCGCGGCGCTGCGGCGATCATCATCAACTTCGCCCGCAGCCGGGAAGAAGCCGAGGAGACGGCCCGCCTGGTGCAGGCGCACGGGGCGCAGGGCGTCCTGGTGCAGGGCGATGTGGGCGAGGATGACGACTGCAAGAAGATTGCGGCGGCCGCAGCGCCATTTGGGCGGATCGACGCCCTGTTCAACAACGCCGGGGTCACCAAGTTCGCCCCCAATCACGCCGACCTGGACGCGGTACAGGCCCAGGACTTCCTGGATCTCTATCGCGTCAATGTGGTGGGCGCCTATCAGACCCTGCGCGCCTGCCGCACGCTGCTGGAATCGGCGCCCCAACCCGGCGCGGTGGTCAACACGTCCTCAATCGCCGGCGTGATGGGGATCGGCTCTTCAGTGCCCTATGCGGCCTCAAAGGGCGCCCTGACCACCATGACCCTGTCGCTGGCCCGGGCGCTGGCGCCCAAGATTCGGGTCAACGCCGTCTGCCCGGGGTTCATCGACACACCGTGGTTTGAGAAGGGATTGCCGGCCGGACGGGCTGAGAAGATGCGCCAGGGGGCCGAGGCCTCCACCCCGTTGAAGGCCGCCTCGAGCGCCGAAGACGTGGCCGGCGCCACGGTGTTTCTCGCCTCGCCCGCGGCGCGCCACATCACCGGTGAAACCCTGCTGGTGGACGCCGGGACTCACCTTGGGGCCGCACCGCTCAGTATGCGATAGACCTGTGGCGCAAGCGTGACAGTGGCGCGCCTTTTTTTTAGGCGCGGTTACTGAGGGGTGCCGAAATATTCGTCACCGTCTATGCAGGCGCTTCTGTGCGGCCAGCCCACGTTGATCTGCGCGCCTGCACCATGAGGATGCAGAACGTCGGTCGGGCAAGGCCAGATCGGGAACTCAAGGGGATAAAAATGAAAACTCTCAAGATTACGCTTCTCGCCGCCGCTGCGACTCTGGCCATGGGCGGCGCCGCCGCTGCGCAGGAATCGCCGGTCAGCTTCAACCTCGGCGTTGCGTCCGACTATGTTTACCGTGGCGTCAGCCAGACCGATGAAGGTCCGCAAGTGTTCGGCGGCGTTGACCTGGCCATCGGCGAAATGGGCTATGCGGGCATCTGGGCCTCGAACGTCGACTTCGGTGACGACACCGTGGCCGAGGTCGACTTCTACGCCGGCGTCACCCCCACCCTGGGCATCGCGTCCATGGACTTCGGCGTGATCTATTACGCCTACGTCGATGCGCCGTCGGGCTCGGACTACAACTTCTGGGAATTCTCGGCGGCGGGCTCCGTGCCGGCTGGCCCGGCTGAGATCGGCGCGGCCATCTACTATTCGCCGGAATTCTTCGGCGGCACCGGCGACGCCTTCTACTATGAAGTGAACGCCGCCGCCCCGCTGACCGAACGCCTCAGCGTCAGCGGCGCGCTTGGTCGCCAGGAGCTGGACGGTGGTGGCGACTACACCACCTGGAACATCGGCCTGGGCTTCGCCATCAACGACACCATCGGTGTGGACGTGCGCTATCACGACACCGACGAAGACAGCCTCGGCAAGATCGGCGAAGGCCGCGTGGCCGCGAGCCTCACCGCCGCGTTCTAAGCCACTTCGAGCCTAAATCTGGAAGGCCGTCGCCCTTGGCGGCGGCCTTTCTTATTTCCACCAAATTCCACATCCAAACCCTGGACTGATAAGTTGCGCGACGGTGTCGTGCGTCGTCGCTGGGGATCACTTCTTCCCTGAATTGAGTTTGGTTGGACGCGGGTCACGCCCCGTCTATGTTGTCGGCTCGCAGGGAGTCGCGGAGAGCAGCCCATGATGCGGATGGCCTTCCGAGCACAGACTGTCATCGTCGATGTCGCCATCGCAGCCCTGGCCTTCGTCTGCGCCTACCTCTTGTCGCCGTCCGCCATCCCCGACCTTGGATTTGACGGCGCCCCATCCCTGAACATCATTCAGCTGGCGGCCATCTACGCCGCCTTCGCGGCGGTCTTCACGACCCTCTTCCGCGGTGAACTGTCGCCCTGGCGCTACGCCTCCATCCCCGACGCCCTGGTCATCGCCCGGATCGCCGCCCTGACCGCAGGTCTCTTCCTGCTGACGGTGTGGATCGTCGACCGGGCCGCCACCCTCCCGCGCTCCGCCCTCGCCATGGCGGTTGTCTTCCATGTGACGGGCTGCCTGGGGCTGCGGGTTTTTCGCCGCGCCATTCACGAGCATGCCCTGGTCAAGGTCGCTCCCCTGCGCAGTTCCGCCGCGGCCCAGGCCCCGCCTCTCCTGCTGATCGGGCCCCCGGCCCTGGCCGACACCTATTTGCGCGACGCCGCCCGCGCCCATGACCGTCGCTACACGCCGGTCGGCATCATCGGCATCGATATGCGCGACGTGGGCCAGCAGGTCCGGGGCGTCTGCATCATTGAGAGCCTGGATCGACTGGAAGAGGCGTTGGACGATCTGCGCCGGTGGAACCGCTATCCCAGAGCGGTGCTGTTCCTCGACGAACCCAGCCGAATGAAGGGACTTAACCCCGACCACCTTGGCCGCTTCCGCGCCGATGGCGTGCGCATGCTTCGCCTGCCCAGCATCGTCGAGCTTCGCCACCACGAGGGCGCGGCCCTCATGCCGCTGCGCGATGTCAGTGTCGAAGAACTGCTGGCGCGCGAGCCCATCCAGCTGGATCGCACCCCTGTCGCCGCCCTGATCCGTGACCGCCGCGTGCTGATCACCGGGGCGGGCGGCAGCATCGGGGGCGAACTGGCCCGGCAGGCGGCGGGCTTTGGTTGTGCGCATCTGACCCTGGTGGACAGCTCCGAGGCGGCTCTGTTCACGATCGACCGCGAACTGGCCGAGACCTACCCTGATCTGTCGCGTTCGGCGGTGCTTTGCGATGTTCGCCACGCAGGCCGCCTGCAGGGCCATTTCGAGGCCCAGGCGCCGGACCTGGTCTTCCATGCCGCGGCCCTGAAACATGTCTCGATGGTTGAGCGACACCCCTGCGAGGGCGTCCTGACCAATGTGATCGGCACCTGGAATGTGGCGGAGGCCGCTCGACTCTGCGGGGCGGCCCAGATGGTGCTGATCTCCACCGACAAGGCCGTCGATCCCACCAACGTCATGGGCGCCACCAAGCGCCTGGCCGAGGCGGTGATCCAGGCCCAGCAGACAAATGGCGCCCGCACCCGTTTCGCCGCCGTCCGTTTCGGCAATGTGCTGGCTTCGGCGGGCTCGGTGGTGCCGATCTTCAAGTCGCAGATTGAGCGCGGCGGGCCGGTCACCCTGACCCATCCCGACATGACCCGCTTTTTCATGACCATTCCGGAAGCCGCCCAGCTGGTGATGCACGCCACCGCCGCCAGCGCCGAAGATCAGGACGCCCAGGCGCGCCTCTTCCTTCTGGAGATGGGCCAGCCGGTACGGATCATGGATCTGGCCCGCCAGATGATCGCCCTGTCGGGACGCACGCTCGGTCAGGATATCGAGATCAAGATCACCGGGCTGCGGCCGGGCGAGAAGCTCAATGAGACGCTTCTCGACGACAACGAGCATGCGACGCCGTGTGCGCCGAAGGTGATGCAGGTGGTGTCAAACTCCGCCGTCCGGATCACCCCTGGCCACCTTCAGACCCTTGAAGCCCTGGCTGAGCAGGCTGACTCCGAAGGCGTGCGCACAGCCCTATTCGATCTGGTCGGACAGATCCGCGGGCAGCGCCCAGGTGGCGCACCCAAGCTGAAGGTCGTCGTGGGCGGGAGCTAGGCTCCGTCGGGATCTGGTTTTCAGGCTGGGTGCAGTTCAGCGAATGACGCGGCGCCCCTGAGGCGACGGCGTCCCCTCGGCAGGACATCAATCAGGAAGCCCAATTTTACGAGGTCAGACGGAACCTGCGGGCGCACGGCGGCGCGCGGGACCCGACAGGCCGATCCAGGCCACATGGCGCATGGCGCGGTCGATGGCGGCCTTGGCGGTATCCTGGCAGGCGTCGAGGCCCGAGGCGACGATCTCGCCGGCCTCATCATATACGCTCCAGACCCAGCCCATGGCGTCCTGGCTCATGGAGTAGGCGAATAGTGGCTCAGACATTCCCGGCCCCTGTTGCGCTGCAACATACTCAGACATCAGACGGCTCCTGAACGCGCCCTGTCAAGTTTCGATCCCTCTCGACCTGACCGCTCTGAAGGATCGCGGCCATTTCGAGCAGGGGGTTGCACACTACTCCGCCGCTGCCACAGCCTGTCCGCGGCGCTCGGCCTGCAGCCGGGCGACCAGGGCCGCGTGCTCATCCCAGAGCGCCTTGGGGAGGCGATCACCGAACCGCTCATAGGCCGGCGGGATCAGCGCGGCTTCCTGGGTCCAGATATCGGCGTCGACGGTCAGCAGCAGGTCAAGCTGGGCGTCAGTGAGGTCGAGGCCCGCCAGATCCAGGCTCTCGCGGCTGGGCAGGCGTCCGATGGGGGTGTCGACAGCTTCCGCGCGGCCGCCGAGACGTTCGACGATCCATTTCAGAACCCGGCTGTTCTCGCCAAAGCCCGGCCATACGAACTTGCCGCGCTCGTCCTTGCGGAACCAGTTCACGAAATAGATCCGCGGCAGCTTCTCGGGATCGGCCTGCGCGCCCAGCTTCAGCCAGTGGGCGAAGTAGTCGCCCATATTGTAGCCGCAGAACGGCAACATGGCGAAGGGATCGCGGCGCAGTTCGCCGATGGCGTTCTCGGCCGCGGCCGTGCCTTCTGAGGCCACATTGGAGGCCATGAAGACCCCGTGACGCCAGTCGAAGGCCTCGGTGACCAGAGGTACGGCCGAGGCCCGGCGACCGCCGAACAGAATGGCCGAGATCGGCACGCCGGCGGGATCCTCCCACTCCGGCGCAATCACCGGGCACTGATCGGCCGGAACGGTGAAGCGGGCGTTGGGATGGGCGGCGGGCGTCTCCGACGCGGGCGTCCAGGGATTGCCGCGCCAATCGGTGAGCGCCGGCGGCGGCTGTGCGGTGAGGCCTTCCCACCAAACGTCGCCGTCAGGGGTCAGGGCGACGTTGGTGAACACGCAGTTGGCGTGCAGGGCGTCGATGGCGTTGCGGTTGGTCTCAAGGCCGGTGCCTGGCGCGACGCCAAAGAAGCCGGCCTCGGGGTTGATGGCGTAGAGGCGGCCGTCTTCGCCGAACCGCATCCAGCAGATATCGTCGCCAATGGTCTCAGCCGTCCAACCCGGCAGGGTGGGCTGCAGCATCGCCATATTGGTCTTGCCGCACGCACTGGGGAAGGCCGCGGCGATATAGCGGACGTCCTTCTCCGGCGAGGTCAGCTTGAGAATGAGCATGTGCTCGGCAAGCCAGCCCTCGTCTCTGGCCATGACCGAGGCGATCCGAAGGGCGAAGCACTTCTTGCCCAGGAGCGCGTTGCCGCCGTAGCCGGAGCCGTAGGACCAGATCTCCCGGGTCTCGGGGAAGTGGACAATGTACTTCTCTTCGTTGCACGGCCACGGCACGTCGGCCTGGCCGGCCGCCAGCGGCGCGCCGAGGGTGTGGACGGCGGGCACGAAGAAGCCGTCCTGGCCCAGTTGTTCGAGGGCCGGAGTTCCCATGCGGGTCATGACGCGCATCGAGATGGCGACATAGGCGCTGTCGGTAATCTCCACGCCGATGGCGCTGATCTTTGAGCCGAGCGGGCCCATGCAGAAGGGCACCACATACATGGTGCGCCCGCGCATGCAGCCGTCGAACAGGCCCTCGAGCTTGGCGCGCATCTCGCTGGGTTCGGCCCAGTTGTTGGTCGGACCCGCGTCCGCCTCGTCTTGCGAGCAGATGAAGGTCCGGCTCTCCACCCGCGCCACGTCGCGAGGGTCAGAGGCGGCATAGAAGGAGTTGGGGCGGAGATCGGGGTTCAGCCGGGTCAGTGTGCCGCTTTGCACCAGGTCAGCGGTCAGCTGGCTCCACTCGGCTTCAGAGCCATCACACCAGTAGACCCGCTCCGGCTTGGTCAGGGCGGCGATCTCTTTCACCCAGGCGTTGAGCCCGGCATGGCGGGTCGGCGTGGCGTCCAGGCTCTTCGTCAAGGTCGCTTCCGTCATGAGGGTCTCCATCACCTGGCCGTCAGCCCGATCAGCCATTGGCCGCCGGTGTTCGTTTATGAACAAGTCCATAATGCGTGACGTCGAGTGTGCAAACTGCGGGCCGCCGGATTTTTTGCATTTTGCCTGCTTAAACTCGTGCATTCCTCGCTTAATTCGGAAGGCTCAACAGGTCTTGGTTAGGCTGCAGTTCTAGCGGCGTTTCGCCGCCGGAGACCAGGCGCGCCGAATGGCTTCGCTGGCCCAGACGCCGCCCGCGTAAATCGGAACGACGGGAAGGAGCAGCAGCCAAGCGCTGACCACGGCCGCCAGCTGCGCCCCGGCGGCCAGGCGTCCCAAATCCTCAGCGGCTCTTGGGGAGATTGATGGTGTTGGGCGGCCTGGATGCATGGGTCTTCTCCTGCAACCAGGAGAGGCGCTTGCTGGGCGCAATTCAATGGATGGACCGCTCAGCCTGGGCGCCTGGGCCGGCAGGTTGCGCTCGCCAGGTCAGCCAGACGAAAAAACCTCCCCGCGCGCAGCGCGAGGAGGCCTTATCGACACCGTTCCCTTGGTAGGAAAAGTGTTGAGCTTAGAAGAAGCGCTCGGCGATCCGAATGGTGTCCCCCGGCGCCACCGGCGTCATGGGGGTCAACGGAAACTCCCGCTCATCATCGGTGTCGCTACGCTTGATGTACACCCGGCGGTTATTGGCGCGGTAGGTGAAGCCACCGGCCGTCGCCACGGCGTTCAGGACCGACAGGCCGTTGGTGTAGGGATACTCGCCGGGGCTCTGAACCTCGCCCAAGATGTAGAAGGGCCGGTAATTGAGCACCTCGACGCTGACCCGCGGGTCACGGAGATAGCCTTCCTTCAGCGCCGTCTGGATGGACGCTTGGATATCGGGGATCGTGAGACCCTGGGCCTTCACTTCGCCGATCAGGGGTAGGGAGATGTTGCCTGATCCGCCGACGAAGAACTCGCCCGTCAGGCTCTCCTCGCCATAGGTGATCACCCGCACCTTATCGCCGGATCCCAGGCGGTACTCCGGAAGGACACGCACCTCTGCGGCCGTCTGGTCCTGAGCCTGAACCGTCAGTGGCGCGAACGCCGTCGCACATACCGCCGCCACCGCGACCAGCAGGGACAAGAATCTCTGCATCTCACTCACGCTCCACATCTTTCAAGCGTCCCCCACAACCTCCCTTCTACCGCAGTGCGGCGAGACGGGAAACTCCCATAGGGGTGCGGCCGGAACGGCCCCCAAGATATAAGGATAACAAAAGCAGAATAGAACATTTACCAGCGATGAACAGCCCATTCAGATGATGTAAACCTTAACAGGCCAGCAACCGAGTTTCGTATCGTTATGTATACCCTATAACTACAGCAATGCTTAAGCGGCTTTATCGTAAACACCTCCCAACAGAACTCCAAAAGGGGTGGGTGTGGTGTTGGTCAAAAAGACTCTGTTTACTCAAGCCGCTATCGTTGCTGCTTCCCTAAGCCTTGCGGCATGCGCAACGCTACCCGAGGCGAGCACGCCCATGGGCTTTGGGGTGGCCGCGGTGCCTCCGACTGGCTATCTCGACTTTTGCCAACGACAACCCGAAGACTGCGGCGGCGCACCGGCTGAGGTCGTGCGCAAGGTCGCCGAAGTTGAGCTGGCTAGACGCGGTGCGTCGGAGGCGCGCCTCATCCTGGCAGGCGTCCAGCCCATGACCACCGCGGCGCTGCCAGGGCGCAATGTGAACTGGGGAACGGCCTTTGCTGAGGCCCGCCTGAGGCGGGAGGCCGCTGAGCAGTCTAACGCCACCCTCGAGGCGGCCATGGCCGACACGCAGATGGCGGCGAGCCCAACACCTCCGCTGCTGAGGGTGAGCGCCGACGCCCAGAGCCCCCCCGTGCGGCTTCAGCGTCTTGGGACATCTTCCATCGGACCCGCCATCCCAGAGCTCCCCCGCCCATCCGAGGCGCCCATCGCCCAACCGGTGGAGCGCCCTGCCCTGACCCCGGCGCTTTGGGGACAGCTGACCCGTATCAATGACAAGGTGAACCGGCAGATTGTCCGAAGGGCTGACATTCAGACCTATGGCGTGCTGGACCGGTGGGCGACGCCGCTGTTGAACGGTGAGCAGTACGGAGATTGCGAGGACTATGTCCTGGAGAAGCGGCGGGCTTTGGTCGCTGCGGGCCTGCCCGCCAGCGCCCTTTCGATCGCCGTGGCCACGACCAGCTGGGGGGAAAGCCACGCCGTCTTGTTGGTCGCCACCGATAAGGGGGACTACGTCCTCGACAGCCTGACCCCGTGGATCTTGCCCTGGCGCAAGGCGAGCCTCACCTGGGGCGCGCGTCAGGTGGCTGGCGCCCCGTTCCGCTGGGCAATGGTCAGCCAGGCGGTCGTGACTGACGCCCCGCCCAAGGCTGAGCCCGCCACCTTACAAGTGGCGACCTCAGCCGATGCCGCGGCGTCCCACACTGTGCGGCTTGTCGGGAGCGGCGCATTTTCCGCTCGTCCTTATGGGGTCGAGCAGCCCACCGTCAGTGTGAAGGGGCCAGAGCCCATCATGACCTTGGCCCTGGCAAGCGGCAGCCCCTTGCGCGGGCTCCTTCACTAGGGGAAACCTCTGGCTGAACTGGGGCTCGTGCGCCAGTTCAGCTCATCTGGGCGTAGGACGCGCTCGAAGATGGTGCTCAGAGAGTGACGTCAGCCTCGGAAGTGGCCTGCGTCCGGGGGAGCGGGGGACCGGTGGGGCCTAAACAGAGCGTCAGCCGAACAGGCGCCGGTGAGCGTACGCGCCGCAAGATCTGGCCGCCCCCAGAAGGCGCCGGCCTAGCTGCGGCGGGCCTGGGGCTCATCTTTATCGCGCACCTGGCCTATGGAGCCTTAAAGGTTGAGGCGAGCCTTCTAGCGGTCGGCGCCTCCGCCCTCCTGCTACTGGCTTGCCTAGCCACACCAGCTATTCGTCGCGACCTTCTGCGCGTGCGCGGCCTTGCCCTGCCCGCAGCCCTGTTTGGATTGGTGCTGCTAGCGGGGCTCTTGTCGCTAACCCCATTGGGTCCAGCCGGGGTTCACCCGGTTTGGGCCTTTGTGGGTGTGTCGCCGGGCTCAGCCACAATTGATCGTTCCGCCACCACGCTCGAACTGATCAAGCTTCTTGGCCTCGGCTGTCTATTTCTCGTGGGCGCCGCCACAGGTGCGGCCGATGGCCGGGCGCGAACGGCGGTCAACCTGATGATTGCGCTATCTGCCATCTTTGGGCTCTGGGCGTTTTTCAACTTCACGACCGGCGTTCAGTACCAGACCCAGAGGGGTCGGCTGGAGGGGACGCTGATGAGCCCAAACACCGCCGGCACATTTTTCGCCATGATGGTGATTGTCACGCTCGGCCCGCTGCTGAGAGATCTTCGTGGCGTATCGGCCGGTCAAGCCTTGCAGAAGGCCACTGGATATTGGGCCGCCTTGATCATTCTCGTCGGCTGCCTTCTGGCGACCGCCTCAAGGGGCGCTGCGCTGGGGACAGGGGTCAGCGTTATCAGCTTGTTGGTCATCCTGTTCTTTGCGGGCCGGGTGCGCCTTGGCCGCGTGACGCTTATCATGCTGGCGGCGGTCGTCGCCGCAATGGTCGCGCTCTACTTCGTCGGTGAGCGATTGGTGGAACGGTTTTCGACCTTCGAGGAACACGCTGACGGCCGGCTTGAGATGTTCGCCATGCACTGGCGCGCCTTCCTCGCGTCTCCCCTCGGCGGCTACGGCCTCGGGACCTTTGACACCATCCACCGGCTTCTTCTTGACGCCTCCACCTTTAGTTCGATGTGGACCGTCAGAGCGACCCACAACGTCTACCTGCAATGGCTGGAGGAGGCCGGCCTGCTTGGCGCCGTTCCCATGTTCGGCGCGATCGCTGCGGTGATCACGATCAGTCTCGTGCGGGGCCTACGACGAACGCGAATGACCTATGTCCTCTTCGCCCTTGTCGCGGCGAATCTGGCGGTCCTTGTGCATGGCTTCTCCGACTTCGCCCTGCAGACCCCGTCCATCGCCCTGATGTGGAGCTACTTGCTCGGGCTTCAATTTGCGATGTCGCAAGGGTCGCAAAGATGAGAGTTCGTCCCCAACTGCTGACCCTCATCGGTATGACGCTCCTGCCCCTGGCGACCCTGGGCCTGGTAGCCGCAGCCCTGGCCGCCCTGAGCCCTCAGTCCAGCCCTCTCGCCTCTCCCTTGATCCTGACCTTGGGCCAGAGCCGAGCCGCAGACGCAGCGCTGGCGGCGGTCTCACCCGATCTTGAGGCCGCGGCTCTCGCAAGCCTGCGGGCCATCGACCACACCCCCTACGATTCCAGCTCTCGCCTGCGCCTGGCCTATATTGACAGCCTCGACGGCGGACTAAGCCCCCAGGGGCTCGAGCACCTAGAAACCTCCTACGCCCTCCTCCCCCTGGATCAGTATGTGGCCACTTGGCGGGTGGGGTTTGCGCTAGAGCATTGGGGAGACCTAACGCCGGAGTTGCGCAAGAAGGTGGAAGCTGAAGCTTTTGCCTTCCTCGGCACATCTCGGCGTCGCGAGATGCTTGCAACCCTAGAAGCTGTCGACTCTCCCACTGGGATCGTCCCTGCGATATTCTGGCGTGAACGTTTGAAACGCCCGCGCCGACCCTAGGTTAAACTCCCCTCCGATGTGCCCATTGCCGCAAGAAGTGGCGTTCCCGGTACAATCAGCGGGCGAGAAAGACACAGTTTGGGTGGGCATTACTGCACTACAGCACGAACCCCCTTGAGAATTCCTGCGTCCTGTGGCCATAGGAGACGCACGGCAGCTACGCCGTTAACGTTTTTAGGGGAGAGGCGGCATGAGCCTCAAAGTGATGGGCGTCAGCGCCGTGGCGCGCGCCATGGTTGCAGTCGCCGGCTTCGGTCTTGTTGCGCTCCCGGCTGCTGTGGCGATCGCCCAAACCACAGCCACTGAGGCGGCCCAGGTGGAAGCGCTTGCCGAGGCGATCGCCGTTGCGGTGGCCGAAGCTGTGGCGGCGACTGAAGGCATGTCTCCGGAAGCCCAAGAGGCTGCCGTGGAAGCCGCCATCGAGTCCACTGTGGCCGCCAGCGGGCTCTCTCCCGCTGTCGTCGCCGCTGCGATCACCCAATCGGCCACTATCCTGGCTGCTGCAGGCATTAGTACTCCGGCGGTGACTGCTGCGATTTCTACGGCCTCCGCCGCCGCCCAGTTGGCCGTCGCCCAGGCTCCTGCCGCGGGCGCTCCGACGGGCGCCCCGGCGCCGCCGGCGCCGCCCACGACGATCACTGCGCCTATCTACGTGCCGCCTGGCGCGACGCCGTAAGCATTCGCGTTCCCCACTCTAGGCATGCCGTCCTTGGACGGTATGCCTGACGGGGTTTAAGCTTGACCATCTCAATCTGGACTTGCGCCCTGCGCAACCTAAGAACCTAGGGGTATGCCCGTGACTGCGGACAAGAGAGTGCTCATGGCCGGGGCAGCGATCGCGATCGCCGCCGGTCTCTCCAACCCGGCGGCCGCCCAGTCCGCCCGCGGCGAGTTGGCGTCAGCCAGTAATGTCGACACCAATTTCGCCCGCGACCGCAACATCGCGGTCATGCAGCGTCCGCGGGACGGCTACCAGGCCGTTGGCATCCGGATGGGGTCCTTCATGGCCTATCCGAAGCTGTCGCTGGGTGTTGAGCACAACGACAATATCTATGCGACGGACGGCGGCGAGACCGACGATCTCATCTGGCGCGTGGCGCCGGAGATCAGCATCTCTTCGGATTGGTCGCGGCACGCGCTGACCGCCTATGCCCGCTCGTCCATCTTGCGCTACCAGGACTTCGATACCGAGAATTCGGAAGATCTGTCGGTGGGCGCCTCGGCCCAGATCGATATGCAGCGCAACAGCTTCATCGCGCTAGGCGTTGATTGGGCAGACCTGATTGAGCCGCGGACGTCACCCAATGCCGTCCTCGGCGCGGTGGAACCGACCGAGTATGAAACCATGGCTGCTCGAGCAGCTGTGAGCCATGAACTGAACCGTCTTCGGCTGTCGGGCGGATATGCGTTCAAGAGCTTCGACTATGAAGACGGACGCAACCCGGGCGGGGGCGCCATCCCGCAGCAGTACCGTGACCGCGACGAGCATGTGGTCACCGCGCGCGCTGACTATGCGGTGAGCCCGGCGACGGCCCTCTTCCTCGAGGTCAGCCGCAATGTGCGCGACTATCGTCTAGCCCGCCCAGCTGTGACGTTGGTGCGTGACTCTGAAGGCACCCAAGCCCTCGTCGGCTCAAACTTTGAACTCGGCGCCGTGGCCCGTGGTGAAATCGCAGTCGGCTACTTCAACCAAGAATATGATGATCCGACGCTTGGCGACATTGATGGCTTCGGCGCCCGGGCGCAGGTGGAGTGGTTCCCCACTCAGCTCACCACGGTGACCTTCACAGGGTCACGGACGATCGAAGAAAGCGCCTCGCCTGGTTCGGCCGGTTATACCTCGGCGAACGTCGGCGTGAAGGTTGACCACGAGTTGATGCGCAACGTCATCCTGACCGGCAATGTTTCGCATGGTAAGGACGACTACCAGGGCATCACCCGCGAGGATGATCGGTTCAACGCCGGTATCGGCGCCACCTACCTGTTGAACCGCCACACTGGCTTGACCTTCGCCTACAGCCACATGGACATGGATTCCAGCGGCGTCGGCGGCCAGGACTTCAAGGTCAATAAGGTCGGCGCGACCCTGGCCCTCCAGTTCTAGTTCTAATGGCCGGGCCCCTGTCGGGCCCGGCCATTAATCTTCCCGGCGTCGTTCGGCCCTTGATGGCCTCCGGCTTGCAGACCACGGTGGTTGCAACGCCAGTTTCGGGACACCGATTTCGATGAATGCTTTCTCCCAACCCTCCCCTGACTCCAGTTTCGAGGAGGCTGGAGGGATGCCCGGTGGCCGCCGCCTCGGCGGTGGGCTGGCAGATCAGTTTGATCTGCGGCGGCTATTCAACGTCTTTCGCCGCCGGATGCGTCTATTCGGCGCCATAGCGGCGCTGGTCTTCCTGGCGGCCATCTTCATCACGTTCACGGCGACGCCCATGTACACGGCGACGGCGAACGTGATGCTCGACACGCGACAGGAGCGGGTCGTCAGCGCCGAGGCTGTCCTTTCAGGACTGTCGGCCGACTCCAGCGTCGTCGACACCGAAGTCGAGATTCTGAAATCGCGCCGACTGGCCGAGCGCGTCGTTAATGCGCTGCAGCTGTCGCAGGACCCTGAGTTTAATGCTGAGCTCGCCCCTCCGAGCGTCCTTTCCAACATCAAGGACTCCGTCCTCGGCTTAGCATCAGCCGCTAAACCTCGTGACATTCCCGATGACCCGATCGCCCTGCAAAAAGCGCAAGAACGCATTGTCGACGGCGTACTCGGACGGCTGTCGGTGCGCCGCGCTGGCCTGACCTACGTCATCAATGTGAGCTTTGAGTCAGAGAGCCCGACCAAGGCCGCCACCATCGCCAATAAGTTTGCCGAGCTTTACCTGCTCGAGCAGCTGGAGGCGAAATTTGACGCCACCCAACAGGCCAACAGCTGGCTCAACTCTCGCCTTGAGGGTCTGCGTCAGCAGGTGCTCAGCGACGAGGCTGCGGTTCAGAACTACCGGATTGCTAACAACCTGCTCAGCGCCGCCGGCACCAATCTCACCGAGACTGAGATTTCCAACTACAATATGACCCTCTCCCAGGCCCGGGCGCAGGTGGCTGAGGATGAGGCGCGCCTCAGCACCGCCAGGAGTCAGCTGGCCCGGGGGTCCTCCGGAGACGACCTTGGAGAAGCGCTTAGCTCTCCGGTGATCCAACAACTGCGCCAGCAGCGGGCCACGGTCTCAGCCAAGGTCGCAGATTTGCAGGGACGCTATGGCGAACGCCATCCTGAAATGCTGACGGCTAACCGGCAGCTCGTCGATATTGACGCTCAGATCCAGGCTGAAATTCAGCGGATCATCTCCAACCTCGAAGCAAAGGTTCAGGTATCTCGTCAACGGGCCGGGGCGATCTCAGGTAGTCTTTCGAACGCCCGGGGCACACTCGTTGGCAACAACCAAGCCCAGGTGCGGCTCAATGAGCTTGACCGGACGGCCGAGGCCAGCCGAACCCTCTACGAGAGCTATTTGAACCGCTACAAGGAGACGAGCTCTCAGCAGGGGATCGAGCAGTCAGACGCGCGTATCGTCTCTTCAGCCACCATTCCCACGGGTCAGAGCTCGCCGAAGGTTCCGCTGAACCTAGCTCTAGGTCTGGTCCTAGCTATGGGTTGCGGCCTAGGCGCTGTCGTCCTGGCTGAGATGCTCGACTCAGGTCTCGCCACGGCTGAGGACGTGGAACATCGCCTGGAAGTGTCCTATCTCGGCGCCATCCCGCTTCTGGCGTCGGTGGCTGAGGGCAAGATGGGGTCGCCGATCGACTATGTGATCGATAAGCCCCTTTCGAGCTTTGCTGAAGCCTTCCGAAACCTGCGGGCTTCCGTGACCTATTCTCGCTTAGGCGAGTCCGTGAAGGTCGTGGCGATCACGTCGTCCCTGCCTGGCGAGGGCAAGACCACCACCTCGGTGTGTCTGGCCCGTTCGGCCGCTCAGCAGGGTCTTAGGGTTATTCTTGTCGACTGTGACCTTCGCCGCCGGTCTGTAAACCGGCTGTTTGGCGCTGAACCCACCCGTGGGCTTATCGAAGTCCTGGCTGGCGAAGCGACACTGGACGAGGTCCTGACGACCGACCAGGTGACGGGCGCCCGTCTACTGCCGCTCGCCAAGTCCAGCATGACACCTAAGGACGTGTTTGGCTCTGCAGCCATGGACCGCCTGCTTGAAGAGCTGCGTCGCAGCTACGACTTGGTCATCCTGGATACTGCACCCGTACTGCCGGTGGCCGACACCCGGGTTCTGGCGCCCAAGGCCGATGTGGTGGTCTTCCTGGCCCACTGGCGCAAGACGCCACAACACGCCATCGAGGCGGCCTTCCGTCTCCTGTCGGGCACCGGGGCCCATCTGGCGGGCGTTGCGCTCACCCAGGTCGATATGAAGCAGCAAGCCAAGTATGGCTACGGCGACCCAGGCTATTACTATGCAGAGTACAAGAAGTACTATGTGAGCTGACCCAGATCGGCGGTCTGCGGGCTCAGCCGAGCGCGCGGGCCGTCAGCTGGAACAGGAGCGCCGTGGCGGCCCAGAAGGCCCCGCAGCTGACAACCACAAAGGCCAGGGTCCTGCGGGCCGACCAGTTATCCTGCGGCGCCGCCTCAAGCGAGCGGCGCAGATGGTCCTGGAGCCGCAGGGCCGGACTCTCAGCGCCGAGATCGCTCGGCGAGGCCAGTCTGGCTGACCAGAGCGCTGACTCTGGCGAGACAATGTCAGGTGTTATGACCGCTTCTGCGGTGAAAGGCTTAAGTTTGGCGCCCACATCCAGTCCCTCCCGAAGGTCCCGGAGGTGATAGCAGGTAGCGGCTAACAAACTCTCTCTGCGCGAAGACTCTCCTGACCTTGGCGCCGGGGTCCCGCAATTCAACCGGTCAGGGCCTTGCGCCAGCGCCTCGGACCCGACCGCGCCCGTGACTCGGCGGCCCTCTCCTTCGGGAGCCGTCATCTCAATATCTTCTTGGTTCTGTCGCCTTGGCGACGGGCCCCCAGTTCTAGACTTGTCCGGGGCGAAACATTTGGGGAGCGGCATGCAGACAGTTTTGGTGACAGGGGGCGCGGGCTATGTGGGGTCGCACGCGAGCCTTCGACTGGCGGAGGCAGGGTTCCTTCCCGTCGCCTTTGACAACCTGACCAATGGGCATGCCGAATTCGTCCAGTGGGGGCCTCTCGAGGTCGGCGACATTCGTGACGCTGCACGACTGGACGAGGTGTTCGCCAAGCACCGCCCGCTGGCTGTCTTGCACTTGGCCGCCTTGATCGAGGTGGGCGAGTCCGTCCGCCATCCTGACCGCTTCTATGACAACAATGTCTCCGGCGCCCTGACCCTGATCGAGGCTGCCCGCCGCGCGGGCGTCGGCGCCATGGTCTTTTCTTCCACCTGCGCCACCTATGGTGACCCGCAGCAAATGCCGATGGACGAAACCCACCCCCAGTCGCCGTTGAATCCTTATGGCCGCAGCAAGTTGATGGTTGAGCAGATCCTAGGCGACCTGGACCGCTACAGCAGTTTTCGCTCGGTGTGCCTGCGCTATTTCAACGCCGCAGGCGCCGATTTCGAGGGCCGTATCGGGGAGTGGCACGACCCTGAAACCCACGCCATCCCGCTCGCCATCGCCGCGGCCATGGGCGCCAATGCGGGGTTCAAAATCTTCGGGCGGGACTATCCCACTCGGGACGGCACAGCGGTGCGAGACTATATCCACGTCTTGGACCTGGCTGACGCCCATGTGCTGGCGCTGAAGCATCTGCTGGCCGGCGGTGAGAGCGACGCCTTCAACCTTGGCACCGGTACCGGTTCCACGGTCCAGGAGCTGGTCGATGCGGTGGGTGCTGTTTCGGGCCGCCCCTTCGAGATCGCCGACGGCCCACGCCGGGGGGGTGACGCCCCTGCCCTCGTTGCAGATAATCGCAAGGCCCGCGAGGTGCTGGGCTGGTCGCCCCGCTACGGCCTCCCGGAGATTCTGGAGAGCGCCTGGCGATGGCATACGCAGAGCCTGCCGAGGCTTAAAGCCGCCTCAACATGATGAATTCTTGCCGCACCGCACACTTTGGGCGCCTGCCTAGCTGGCGCCGAGCGCGCTAAGGACCAATAAGTTCTTTCCACCATGCGTTGAAAAGGCTGGATGGCCCTAAACTCGCAGGGTAAAGACCGCGACAACCGTAGGGGGCTGCATCGTGTATCTTTCCGGGACGAAAGACATCACCCTCGAGAGTACAAGCCTTCAGGCTCTGGGGGAGCACGTGCAGTATTCTGCGGCCTCGCCTGCCAAGCTTGGCGCGCAGCTCAGCCTCGATGTGTGTCGTCTGCTGGACGTCATTATCGCCCTATCGGTGCTGATTTTCATCGGGCCGCTTATGCTGGCCATTTCGTTGATGATCCGCGCACAGGACGGTGGCCCTGCCCTGTTCAGCCAGAGCCGAATTGGCGAGGGGGGCAAGTCGTTCAAGTGCCTCAAGTTCCGCACCATGGTGATAGACGCCGAAGCGCGGCTTGGCGCCCTCTTGGCCCGCGACCCCGAAGCCCGGCGGGAGTGGGAAGCCGATCACAAGCTGCGTAAGGACCCGCGGATCACCGCGCTGGGCGCCTTCTTGCGTAAGTCGAGCCTCGATGAATTACCACAGCTGTTCAATGTGCTGAAGGGCGAGATGAGCTTGGTGGGTCCGCGGCCCATCGTAGCCTCTGAGGCAGCACGCTACGGTCGTTGGTTCGCCTATTACTGCGCCGTCAAGCCAGGCGTAACGGGTCTGTGGCAGGTGAACGGTCGCAACGACGTATCCTACCGCCGGCGGGTTGCGCTAGACGTGCTATATGCCAAGACCATCGGGGTGCGCCGCTATTTGCAGGTCATCGCCGCCACAGTGCCCGCCGTATTGATGCGCAGCGGCTCCTACTAGAAGAGCTTTCATTACGTGATCGGCGACCTGGCGGACCCTTCCGCTGGCGCCTCAAGTTTCGCCGGGGCGGGGGCCTGGCTTTTGATGTCGCAAGCGTTTGATCTCAGCGATGACGCCCGCTTGGCCAGCGCCCTGGCAAGGCAGGCAGGCCAGCTTTTGCTGACCGCCAGGTCCCTAACGGCTCTAACCGGCAAGCCCCTGGGGGGACTGGGGGACGCCGTGGGCCAGCAGTTTCTGAGCCACAGCCTGTCGGCCCTGCGCCCGCACGACGCCGTCCTCTCGGAGGAAGCGACAGACGACGAGACCCGGCTGGACCGATCGCGGGTCTGGATCATCGATCCCCTCGATGGTACCCGGGAGTTTTCCGAAGGTCGCGACGATTGGGCGATCCACGTAGCCCTGTGTATCGACGGCCATCCCACCATTGGCGCTGTGGCCCTGCCCGGCCTGGACCTTGTGCTCGACACCGCAAACCCGCCGCCCATGCCCGCCGCGCCTGAGGGCCTGAAGATCCTGGTCAGCCGATCACGCCCGCCCGAGGTGGCCAGCCGCGCGGCCGAGATCCTGGGGGCGGAACTGGTCGGCATGGGCTCGGCCGGCGCCAAGGTCATGGCCGTGGTCCGCGGCGAGGCCCACGCCTATGTCCACGCCGGCGGCCAGTATGAGTGGGACTCTGCCGCGCCCGTGGCCGTGGCGCTTGCCGCCGGCTTGCACGTCTCCCGCCTGGACGGCGCGCCGATGGTCTACAACCAGAAAGACACCTACATCCCCGATCTTGTCGTCTGCCGACCGGAGCTGAAGGACCGGCTCATGGCGGCGGTAGGCTGAGATGTCAGTGACGCCTTCCCAGAGCAAATCTCACGCCGTTGTGATCGGCGCGAGTGGCTTTATCGGCACGCGTCTTGTCAAACGGCTTGCCCAGCAAGGAAAGTCAATTGTCGCGGTGGACATCGCAGCTCCGCGCGAACAGTTGCCTGGAGTTGACTACGTCAACGCTGACGTGCGCCGGCCATTGGATCTGCAGATCGGGTCTGGCGCACAGGCGTTGTACAATCTGGCGGCGGTCCACCGCACCCCGGGTCATCCCGCCCATGAGTATTTTGAGACCAACGTACTAGGCGCTGGCCATGTCACAGCCCTGGCGGAAGCCTGCAGCATCCCGCTCATCGTCTTCACCAGTTCAATCTCAGTTTACGGTCCAACCGAGGAAGTACGGACCGAATCCTCTCTGCCGGTGCCGACCAGCGACTATGGTCGCTCTAAGCTGATGGCCGAGATGATCCACCAGATGTGGTTCAGGGCCGCGCCGAGCCGCCGCCTGGTCACGGTCAGGCCTGGGGTTGTGTTCGGCCCGGGGGAGAGAGGCAACTATAGCGCCCTGGCGAATGCTCTGCGGCGCGGTGTCTTTTTCTATCCCGGCCGCAAAGACACTGTGAAGAGCGGGGGGCATGTGGATGAATTGCTCCGCACCCTTGAATTCGCAATTGCGCACTCAGACCGTCAAATCCTGTTCAACTTCGCCTTCCCGCAGGTGAGCGCCACCCAAGATATCGTCGCGGCGTTCAGTCGTGTGATGAACCACCGCTATCGGCCCGCGACAGCGCCGTTACCTGCCGTCATGCTCGCGGCCTGCTTGTTCGAGAGCGCGAACGCCCTAGGCCTCAAGACGCCGATTCACCGCGAACGGGTCATGAAACTCGTACGTTCGACGCGTATCGCTCCCCAATGGCTGATCAGCCAGGGCTACGAGTTTCAATTTGACCTGAGCTCGGCCTTGGAGTGCTGGGCGCAAGAGACAGATGGGCGGTTCGAGTGACGCGAGCGCCAAGCCAGCGAACTATTGCGTCGACCCCACAACGGTCACGGCCGTACTCGGCCCATGACAAGGGGGCCCCCCAATGACGTCGAGCGAAAACATCGTGATCTATGGGATCAACTACGCTCCTGAGATCGCTGGCGTCGGCCGCTATTCTGGTGAGATTGGAGCGCATCTAGCGGCGGAAGGCCATCGGGTCTGTGTCGTCACTGCACCTCCGCACTACCCAGGCTGGAGAGTTCAGAAGCCGCACCGCAATGGTTGGGCTCGCGAAGTTTTGGCAGGGGCGGATCTCTATCGTTGTCCACTTTACCTCAGCGAGCAGATGAAGGGCGTCCGCCGTCTGTTGGCGCCGCTGTCGTTTGCGGCCAGCTCGGCGCCAGTGGCCCTTTGGACCATCCTACGACGCCGGCCCAGCGTCGTGTTGGTGGTGGAACCAACGCTGTTCGTGGCGCCGGTAGCGCTGCTGGCGGCGCGGCTGGTCGGCGCGCGCACGGTGCTGCATGTTCAGGATCTTGAGGTGGAGGCGGCGTTTGCCGTGGGGCACCTGGGCCGGGGTGGTCTACTAGCGCGAGTGGCGGGAGCCTATGACCGGGCGATGGTGCGGCGGTTTTCCCGCATCGTGACCATTTCCAATCGGATGGCGGAAAAAATCATCGATAAGGGCGCTGATGCTAGCAAGGTCGCGATCGTCCGTAACTGGGTCGATCTTGACCAGGTCAGGCCAGACCAGGACGCTGGTGCCTATCGGCGTGAACTGGGGATCTCAGCTGGCACCTATGTGGCGCTGTACTCTGGAAATCTGGGCGCCAAGCAGGGCGTTCGGCTGATCTGGGAGGCGGCCGAACATTTGCGGGATCGTCCGGGCATCCTGTTCCTGGTGGCCGGCGACGGACCCATGCGGTCAGAGCTGGCCCAGGCCGCGGCCCGCCTGCCCAATCTGCGGCTGCTTGATTTCCAGCCTGAGCACCGATTTGGCGAGTTCTTGAGTATGGCCGATGTGCATCTGCTGCCGCAGGAGCGGGAGGCCGCTGACCTGCTGCTGCCGTCCAAGCTAGGCGGCATGCTGGCGTCGGCCAAGCCAATCATCGTCACCGCTGATCCCGACACAGAACTCGCGGACTTCCTCGGAACATCCTGCAAACTGACGCCGCCGGGAGACTCCGCCGCCCTGGCGGCGTCGGTAAGCCAAGCGGCAGAGAGTGATCCTGACCCCGTGCTGCGCGCCGAACGTCTGACCTTGGCCGGGCAACTGGCCAAGACCAGCGGGATCGCCCAATTCGTCAAGGCGGCGCTGTTCTTGCAGCGCGCCGACGCCCCTTCCGACGCCCGCCCGATAGCGGCCTAGATCCTTACAAGCGGACCCGATACATGCCTGACCCCCACGGTAGAAAAGTCGCCCTGATCACCGGAGTCACCGGCCAGGACGGTGCCTATCTGACGGAGCTGCTGCTGTCCAAGGGCTACGTTGTCCATGGGCTGAAGCGACGCTCGTCCTCGTTCAACACCGGCCGGATCGAGCAATTCTATCAGGACCCCCATGAGGATGACCGTCGACTAGTCCTGCACTATGGCGACCTGACCGACTCCACCAATCTGATCCGCATCGTGCAGCAGGTGCGCCCCGACGAAATCTACAACCTCGCCGCCCAAAGCCACGTGGCGGTCAGCTTCGAGACGCCGGAGTACACCGCCAATGCCGACGCCATCGGCACCCTGCGCCTACTCGAGGCTATCCGCATTCTGGGCCTGGAAAAGACCACCCGATTCTACCAGGCCTCCACCTCCGAGCTCTACGGCTTGGTGCAGGAAGTGCCGCAAAGCGAAACCACCCCCTTCTATCCCCGCAGTCCCTATGGTGTGGCCAAGCTCTACAGCTACTGGATCGTCGTGAACTACCGCGAGGCCTATGGCATCCACGCCTCCAACGGCATCCTGTTCAACCATGAGAGCCCGCTCCGCGGCGAAACCTTCGTCACCCGTAAGATCACCCGAGCCGTAGCGGCCATCAAGCTGGGCTATGAGGACCGCCTCTACCTCGGGAACATCGACGCCAAGCGCGACTGGGGCCATGCCCGCGAGTATGTCCGCGGTATGTGGATGATGCTGCAGCAGGATCAGTCCGACGACTATGTCCTGGCCACCGGCGAGACCACGGTGGTCCGCGACTTCGTCACTGAGGCCTTCGCCCAGACAGGGATCACCCTGCGCTGGGAGGGCGAGGGCGTGAGCGAGCGCGGCCTCTGTGCCGCCACCGGCCGGGTTTATGTGGAGATCGACCCCCGCTACTTCCGCCCTACAGAGGTTGACCTGCTGATCGGCGATCCTGCCAAGGCCAAGGCCAAGCTCGGCTGGACCCACGAGACCAAATGGCAGCAACTATGCGCTGAAATGGTCGCCGCCGACCTGATCACCGTCGCCAAGGAGCAACGTCGCAATGCTGAGTAAGGTCGTCCTATGTTGCTCTTAGAATCAGCTGAGCGGTTGTCGCAACAGGCCCTGAAACTAGGGCGCGTGCTTGCCGCGCCGGGCCCCCGTCGGGCCCTCTTCAAGACCCGGACCGCGGCCGGGATGGAGCACATTCCTATCCTCACCTACTGCAAACCCGAGACGGTGATTGATGTCGGTGCCAATAGGGGTCAATTCGCTCTAGCGGCGCGACACGCCTTGCCAAAGACCAGGATCATCGCCTTTGAACCCCTGCCCGCTGCTGCCGAGGTGTTTGAAGCCAACCTCGGCAATGACGCCGGGATAGACCTCCACCGCCTGGCGCTGAGCGATAAGGATGGCCAAGCCCGTTTCCACGTGGCCGGGCGGACAGACTCCTCATCCCTGCTGGCGCTCGGCAAGAACCAGGCCTCTGTCTTTGGCGTCTCCGCAGATCATGAGATCGAGGTCACCACGGTACGAATGGACAAGGTGCTGCGCCTGGACGACGCAGCCGCCCCCATCCTACTAAAGATCGACGTCCAGGGGGCCGAACACCTGGTGCTGGAGGGCGCAAAGCAGTCCCTGCCCGCCATCGCCTTTGTCTATGTCGAGTGCTCTTACATTAGCCTCTATGACGATCAGGCTCTGTTCAGCCAGATCATGGGCCAGATGGCTGCCGCGGGTTTTGAGTTGTTCGGTGCCTTTAACACCCACTTCGACCCCCAGCTAGGTCCCATCCAGGCCGATGTTCTGTTTCGCAAGGCTCATCCATGACGGTGATCTATCCTCTAGCCGGAAAGCGCATCTGGGTGGCCGGCCATCGCGGCATGGTGGGCTCGGCCGTCGTGCGGCGCTTGGCCTCAGAGGGTTGTGAGGTCCTGACCGTCGACCGCAACCAGCTCGATCTGCGCCGGCAAGCCGAGGTGGAGGCGTGGATTGACCAGGCCCGCCCCAACGCAGTGGTGCTGGCAGCGGCGAAGGTCGGTGGCATTCTGGCCAACGACAACTATCCCGCCGACTTCCTCTATGAAAACCTTATGATCGAGGCCAACATCATCCACGCCGCCCACCGGACTGATGTCGAGAAGCTGTTGTTCCTGGGCTCATCCTGCATCTACCCCAAGGAAGCGCCCCAGCCGATCGCTGAGGGTGCACTGCTGACCGGTCCGCTGGAGCCGACAAATGAGTGGTACGCAATCGCTAAGATCGCCGGCATCAAGCTGACCCAGGCCTATCGCCGCCAGTACAGGCGCGATTTCATCAGCGCGATGCCCACCAACCTTTATGGCCCTGGCGACAATTATGACCTCGCGACCAGCCACGTCCTGCCGGCCCTAATCCGAAAGGCCTATGAGGCCAAGATAACCAGCGCCGACCACATCACCATCTGGGGCACGGGTACGCCCAGGCGCGAATTCCTGCATACCGACGATTGCGCCGACGCTCTGGTCTTCCTGCTCAAATCCTATTCCGGCGAGGAGCACGTTAATATCGGCTCTGGAGAAGATATCACCATCTTGAATTTAGCTCACCTAATCTGTGAGGTAGTGGGTTTCAAGGGGGAGATCCGCACCGATCCGAGCAAGCCGGACGGCACGATGCGAAAGTTGATGAGTGGGAAGAAATTAAAACAATTGGGCTGGACACCCACAATTAACCTGCGGGCGGGCTCCGCCACAGTTTATGAGCAATTTGCTTTACATGTAGAGACCGACCGATGAAACGTTTAATCACGACCACGCTTAAGTCGTTCGGCTACCGGTTAGTTCCTCGCGTACGCGACCCTGAAACAGCACGCGAGATTGTCTTTACTTACCCCGTCGACGCGGTGATTGATGTCGGTGCAAATAGAGGCTCCACATGCATTGAGTGGCTCAAACGGTTCCCTACAGCACACGTATATGCTTTTGAGCCGCTGCCTGACTACGCCGAGATAATCAGAACTCGCACCGCACATTTTGGCTCGCGCATAACGGTCTACCAGCTCGCCGCAAGTGATCAACGGGGCCAAGTGCAATTCAATGTCCACACCGATCACCCATCATCATCCTCTCTCCAAGCTACAACAGCCGCATGTAAAACACTCCTGCCGTTTACATCTGAATCAAGTCAGATAACCGTATGCACCGATACACTTGATACAGTCCTTTCGGGAAAACTATTTGCGGCTGCGTTCCTAAAACTTGACGTACAGGGGCATGAGCTATCTGTCTTAGCCGGCGCGCGAAGTATTTTAGGTTTTGTTCGCTTTATCCAAATCGAAATAAATCTTCAGCACCTCTATGAAAACCAACCAGGATTTGTAGAGATAAGTGAATTCCTCAACAAGAGCGGATTTCATTTTGTCGGCGTGACAGAACAGTTCCACCTAAAAAACGGACGCCCCGTTTTTCTTGACGCCCTATTTGAGCGCTCGGCATGAGCATCCTGTCACTTAGTTTACTATCAATAACATTCGTAGCCATATACTTTGCGTTATTGCTTTATCCACATAAGCACGACGGTCGGACGCCGATAATCAATGGCTACGGCGCATTCTTTATAACGCTTTCAATAAATATTGTATTCCCCGCAACTCTGTCAATTGCGTTCCAGAAAGGATTTTTGTACTGGGCACAGCCGTACTCCTACTCCACCTATATTAATGACGCCCTATTGATTACCATCCTATCAATACTCTCGTTCTGCCTAGGGTTTCTGGCGATTCGCAGGGCCACAGTATCGGGTGCACGGAAAACCACGAGGACAACAGCCCCTCAATCCGCAGAAAGCACCCCAATATCTCCAGGTGCCGTTTCCATCCTTTGGGCAATAGTAGGGATCGGACTCCTCTTAAAACTTTGGGCCCTCACACAGATCGGCATTGGGCCAGAGTTGATAGCCAGAATGTCAGGGTCGATTAGACGAGGAATGACCCTGACAGGCCAGGAAGGCAGTCTGACTCACTACATAGTTCTTTTATCAACTATCTCGGAAGCTGCGGCGGCGCTTCTATTCACAGTATCACTGAGACACAGACGTCGCGTATTATTGACTGTTATAATAGCGCTTGCCTGTATGGCTATGACATTTATTCTGAGCGGAAAACGTTCAACGTTCATCCTTCCGCTTATTCTAATGATATGCTCTTACAGCGCGCTGCGCCGCCCACTTACAATCAGCGCATTGCCCCTAATAATTCTAGGAATTATATCATTTGGGATGGCAACATTGCTATTCCGCATTATAGCTCCTCAAAATGCTATTGGAAACGTACTCGACTACAGAACTATCGGCAACGGCTCCCTCACAGAGTTTTACTTATACTCTATGGAGTTTTCTGGCTTTGATATGCTGGTTCGCTCTATCGCTCAATCAGAACAGATCTCTGATATATTGGGCGGGCGCGCCAACGCAATTTACAGCGCCTTCTTTGAACCCTTTCTATATGTAGTTCCAAGAGGGCTATGGGCAGACAAGCCGGAGTTGTTCATTGACATCTCCCATGGCTTCTATGCTGCTACCGTCGGTGGCGGCCTAACTGGCAGTGTGGGGCTTAGCGCGACACTTATAGGTTATGCGTATCTGCTTGGGGGCCCATTTGGCGTCGCATTCTCGTTTGCATGCCTTGGCGTCTTGAGCAGCTGGATTGATCGGTACAATAGCGCCACTATTGGCCATTTACTAATACGTTCCATTGGAATTGTACTTGTCTTCACAATGTTCCGGCAAGGATCGTTAGGGTGGGTCTTCTTAATATTTGTACAGAATATGGCTCCTGCAATTGCAGTCTGGACAATGTTCACGTTGGCGAATAAGCGCGCGCGAATCCGTCACACTATTTAGGTGAGGAATTGATGATTGTAGCCTGCCTAGCAGCATTCCGAAATCGGCGTGACACCACCCTCAGGTTTGTGTCGTCAGTTTATGCTGCAACATTGCCTCCTGACGTCGCTGTGGATCTAACATTGTTCGACGACGGCAGCTCAGACGGATCATCTGCCGCAATTCTACAGCTGTTTCCACGAACAACAATTATGTGTGGCGATGGAAGCGCCTATTGGAACGGGGCGATGTCAGTTCTAATGGATAGAACGCTCTTAAGGAGGGATGTTGATGCCATCTTGATAGCGAATGACGACATTGTTCTTCGTGATGCTGCTTTAACCGAAGCTATAGAGCTCTTTCGATCACTAAATACAGAGGGGCCTCCTACGGCGCTAGTCGGCGCGTTTCAGCATGACCTCTCTACTAGTTACTCGGGATTTCGACACAGGCCCGGCCGCGGCCCAGGCGCGCTGCTTTTGGTCGAGCCAAGTGATAAGATCGAAGTTTGTGATACCTTCAATGGGAATTTTGTCATCTTGCCCGCTGAGGCCTGCCGCGCTGTTGGGGGCCTCGATAGCGGCTTTAGGCACTCTGGCGGGGACATCGATCTTGGTTACAGACTAAAGGCCTCAGGCGTCCGAATCGCTGTCGCACCTGGGTATCTGGGTCATTGCGAGCGGGGGCCAACGCTTAGCGAGAGGGCGCGGAGTCTTTCGAGATGGGCTCGGATTCAGCTCGTGCTTTCACCATTACGCTCACACAGCGACGTCGCTAGGCTTGCGTTCAAACATGGCGGATTACTGACGCCCCTCGTGATTGTGAAAGATTTACTTATGCGCCTACGCTTAGTCTTGATTGGTGAATAGAGGTGGCGCGCCTTATTCGCAGCGCAGCTGGGCGCAGCTTGCAGTTAGTAGGCGTACTTTGCGACTCACTTCGTCATTTTTACTGGAGGACGAGGCTGTTACATCTTGGCGTTGGCACATATATATATCGGCGATCCGTTATATACTTTCCTCGGCGCGTTTATATTGGCGATTACGTGAGCATTAATGACTTTGTCCACATTCGTGGTGGTGGCGGTGTCCGGATCGAGGACGGCTGCCTTATTGCCCCTCACGTGGTAATCACTTCTCAGAGCCATGATGTTGATGCGGTGGCGAGAGGACTGGACTATCGTAATACCAATACAGCTCTGCCTATCCACATCGGCCGCAACGTTTGGATCGGTGCCGGCGCGGTCGTGTTGCCCGGCGTGACGATCGGCGATGGCGCGATCGTCGCTGCAGGTGCTGTGGTCAGTCGAGACGTTGACGCCCGGTGTCTCGTTGCGGGAATTCCCGCCCGGTTTGTCAGGGCGTTGTAACTCCTGTGACCCTGGGCCGCACCGCCATCGCCTCAATGCTCAGCACTGCATCATCTGCTGTAGCTCTATTTATCACTTTTCGGGCCGGCTTCATGCATGCTGGTGGCGAATTCATGGGGCTTTGGGCGCTAATATCTGGGCTCCTGATGTTTGCAAGAATTTCGGACACAGGGGCATCAATTTCTATTGCGCGACTAGCAGTTATTGGTCGGAATGAATCATCAATCCGCATCGGAACTTATCTTTTGTCTGGAATGACAGTCGCCACCGTCCCAGCCATAGTATTATCGTCCCTTATATTGATAGTGTTTGGCCTATATTTTGACGCGCACGAAATACTTGGTCCCGTGGTTATTTCTCAGGTTTTGGGTTCCGCATGGATTTATGCAATTGGGAGTAGCGTGTCGGGAATATTTTCTGGCTGCCTAGACGGAATTGGGAAGATGGTCCCGCGATACTTGGCTAGCGTGGGTGCAAATCTTCTGCTCGTCGTATTTGCTATATTTCTGGTGCCGACCATTGGAGCGCAGGGATTTTTAATTGCGCACATACTTTATGTGGTTGCGTTAACAATTATCTATGCGCTTTTATTATTTACTAGTGGGCAATTATTATTTGGCCCCGCTAAAGAATATATCTCCGTTACCCGCGCTAGCTTTAGCTTTCTGTCTAAGAGTATTTTTATGGGCACGGCACGGGCCGGCTTCGAGCCTGTGTCTAAATTGCTTGTCGGCTATTTTGCGGGGCTGACCGCCGTGGCGCTCTTTGATTTGGCGCTCCGCGTCTCCAGCCAGCTGCGGCAACTGGCGAACGCGCCGCTACAACCTATTGCAGTTTTAACCGCGCGCACCACCGCTGCATTGTCACCAGAGCATCGGCCAATGATCGAGAAGTGGATGCTCATTAGCATCGCTGCAGGGTTTGCCGTGGCATTAGGCCAGATCGTCAGCGCTCCTGTAGTTGCTTGGCTTGTGATTGGTCGGGTTGACGGCTTTTTCAGCACCATGAGCGCGATACTAGCTATATCGTTTTTTATAAACTTCTCTGGAACCGTAGCCTTCTATGTCGTGCTTGCCAGCGGGCAACTAAAGGGGTTGCTTGCGCTTCATGCCTGGATGACCATCCTGAACATCGCGTTGGGAGCGTCCATGGGATGGATTTGGGGGGGAATTGGAGTCATCGTCGCGTGGGGCATAACCCTTGCGGTCGGGGGGCCGGTCACTCTGGGGCTCTACCTTGTTGAGCACTCGATGTCCGCCCGTCGCGGTCGCGCTCTCGTTCTTGTTTTTCTCGGAGGGATAGCGATCTTGGCAGCAGTCGCGACCGCAGTAACCGCTTTGCAGCCAGGGATCGAGCAATTTTTGGGGAGTATTTCTACCTCTGGCTTTTCGAGAATGGATTTAGTCGCCTGTCGGGAGATCGAGCGTTTTCATGCATGACCGAGCTTATGGACCCTCACCCATTGCCGTCTTTGCATATCGGCGCCCGACCCATTTGAAAAACGCGTTGGCAGCGCTGAAAGCTTGCCCAGAGTTTGCGGCTTCTCCGGTCTTTATCTACATTGATGGCCCTAAGTCTTCAGCTGTCTGGGAAGCGGTTGATGAAACGGCTCAGGTGGCCATGGGCTTCGCGGCGAGGAACGTGACCATTGTCCGCCAAGACGCAAACCGGGGCCTCGCTACTTCCATCATTACCGAGGTCACTGCGCTCTGTGCGCGGTACGGGCGAGTGATCGTCATGGAGGACGATCTGATTGTTCACCCGGCCACCCTGACTTGGTTGAATATGGGCCTCGACGCTTACGCCGATGATCCGCGCGTTATGCAGATCAGCGCCTATCAGTATCTGGTTCCAGAGTTTGAGAGTCGGATCGAGGGAACATTTCAAAGGTTCACCACCACGTGGGGTTGGGCAACATGGAAGCGCGCCTGGGATCAGTTTGACGCCAGTGCGACGGGCTGGGAGGCGGTCGCTGAGCCGGGGCCAGCGCAAACTGCGCTGGACGCCGGTGGGGTTTACCCCTTCTCCAGCATGTTGTTGAAGCAGATGAATGGCCAGCTGGACAGCTGGGGCATCCGTTGGTTCTGGTCGGTGCACAATGCAGGCGGCCTAGCCATAATGCCGCCACGGACTCTGGTGCGGAATGACGGTATCGCCACGGCGGCAACACACAATTCAATTGGGCCTCTGAAGGCATGGGTTCAAGGTCGTCCGCCTAAGCCGTGGGAGAAAGAAGGGGCACCTATCCTTCCCGATGAGGTCGCCCTTGTGCCCACGGATGAAGCTGCCTTCCGCCGAGGCCTGCTGCGCACCCACGCTATGCGTAACCATCGGGTCAAGAAGGTGTTGGCTGGCGTAGGTTGGAAGCGTTTCGCATGACGGCAGATACACCCGTCATTGCGGTCCTTGGGCCACTTCCTCCTGCGCTAACGGGCGCGGCTGCATGTACGGGCGCATTTGTCGAACGGCTAAGGGCTCGGGGTGCAATCCTTCAAATATATCCGCTGCTCGATGGGAGCGGATCACTCCCTTCTCGTTTGACTAGCCGCATCAACTCACTCATCAGCCGCGCATGCGGACTGGTGAAAGCGAAGCCGAACGCGGTATACTTATCTCTCGAGGGTAATTCGGGGAAATTATTTTCTCTCCCGATAGTTTTGCTGTGCCGTTTGCTTAAAATACCATTGTTTATTCATCATCATGCATACAGTTATTTGATGCGGCGCGATTTTATCGTAAGTTTGGTCACGCTGTTTGCGCCGAAAGCATTTCACATTTATCAATGCGAACGAATGGCGCTCGAGTATGATCGCCAGTATGGTGGACGCCCCCCGCCTAAACTTACTTTGACTAACGCTTTTGTTGTTGCGTCGCCGCCAACTCGGCATAAATACATCAAAACTAACTCTATAAATTTGGGTTTTATAAGTGGATCACACCCTGTTGAGAAGGGTTTAATTCGCGCAATTGATGTTGCAGGTCAGATCGCTAATACTTGCGAAGTAATATTGCATGTAGCCGGGCCACTTCCGCTCGGAATTGCCCGACAGGCACGCCTCATGTCTAAGAATAATGGCGTATTAATGCGCGAATGGGGAACTATAGGTGCAGATAAGACGGCGTTTTTTAACTCTATAGAATTTCTACTATTTCCGAGCACTTACATAAATGAGACGCAGGGAATAGTAAACTTGGAGGCAATGTCGCACAGCGTGCCGGTTGTTGCCGTTGATAGGTGCTGCGTCTCGAGCACTATACTACCATACGGCGGGATCGTATTTTTAAATCCAAAATCGTTCAAAGATGACGCGCCTCTATTTATTATAGAAAGCCTTCGAGACAGGAGTTTATACGACTCCGCTCGGCGCCTCGCGCTTAAACAATATCAATTGCAACTAGATAGATCGGAGAATGAATTGGATAGCATTATTGGACTTATATTTTCCGCCGCTCAAGGTAACTTGGGCGGAGCTGTGTTTGTTTAGCTCTTAGAGCGATTAGGGGTCCTAATAACTCTATGAGAGTTGCTGGGAGCCCCTCCGGTGAGGGCATCCTTGGCGGTTTGAGCTAGCTGGCGATGCTGAGCCCTTAAGTCTGGTCATATGGCCAGTCGTATGAGCGCTGGATGAGCCGTTGCTAGCGCATTTTCATTGAGCCCGCCCGATGCTCACATAGTCAAACCCCTGGCGACGCACGTCGTCAGGCCGGTAGATATTGCGCAGGTCAATGAGGATGGGGGTCTTCATGTCGGCCTTGAGCCGGTCGAGATCGAGCGCCCGGAACTGATCCCACTCTGTGATGATCACCACCGCGTCGGCGGACCTGGCCGCGGCATAGGGATCGGCGGCGAAATCCACATCCTTCAGCAGATGCCGCGCCTCGGCCTCGCCCTCGGGATCGAAGGCGCTGATCGTCGCGCCGGCGGCCTGCAGGGCCGGAATGATGTCCAGGCTCGGCGCGTCGCGCATGTCGTCAGTGTTGGGCTTGAAGGTCAGGCCCAG
>NZ_JAUXSP010000011.1 GCF_030679875.1 Phenylobacterium sp.
CTCGACATTGACCTTCACGCCGCCGCTCCATGTTTCACGTGAAACACGACCTTCCGTACGCGGAAAGTCAGGTGTTCATCGACTGGAAGAAGTCCGCATTGTTCTTCGACTGGCGCAGCTTGTCGATCAGGAACTCGATCGCGTCCTGCGGACCCATCGGGTTGAGAATCCGGCGCAGGACATAGGTCTTGGCCAGTTGATCCTTGGGCGTGGTGAGCTCTTCCTTGCGGGTGCCCGACTTGAGCACGTCGATGGCCGGGAAGATGCGTTTGTCGGCAACCTTGCGGTCCAGCACGATTTCCGAGTTACCCGTGCCCTTGAACTCTTCGAAGATCACCTCGTCCATCCGCGAGCCCGTATCGATCAGGGCGGTGGCGATGATGGTCAGCGATCCGCCCTGCTCCACATTCCGCGCCGCACCAAAGAAGCGTTTCGGCCGCTGCAGGGCGTTGGCGTCGACGCCGCCGGTCAGGACCTTGCCCGACGAGGGGACGGTGGCGTTGTAGGCGCGGCCCAGGCGGGTGATGGAGTCTAGAAGGATGACGACGTCGTTCTTGTGCTCGACCAGGCGCTTGGCCTTTTCGATCACCATCTCGGCGACCTGCACGTGGCGGGTGGCCGGTTCGTCGAAGGTGGACGCAATGACCTCGCCGCGCACGGTGCGCTGCATGTCGGTCACTTCTTCCGGGCGCTCATCGATCAGCAGGACGATCAGATAGACCTCGGGGTGGTTGGCCTCGATGGACTTGGCGATGTTCTGGAGCATCACCGTCTTGCCGACCCGCGGCGGGGCGACGATCAGACAGCGCTGGCCCTTGCCCAGGGGGGCGACGATGTCGATCACCCGGCCCGAACGGTCCTTCAGGGTCGGGTCATCGATCTCCATCCGCAGGCGCTCTTCGGGATAGAGCGGGGTCAGGTTGTCGAAGTGGACCTTGTGGCGGACGTTCTCCGGGTCTTCGAAGTTGATCTGGTCGACCTTGACCAGGGCGAAATAGCGTTCGCCCTCCCGAGGGGCGCGGATGGCGCCGACCACGGAGTCGCCGGTGCGCAGGCCAAACTTCCGGATCTGGGAGGGGCTGACATAGATGTCGTCGGGGCCGGGCAGGTAGTTGGCCTCGGGGCTGCGCAGGAAGCCGAATCCGTCCGGCAAAACCTCCATGGTGCCCGACCCTGAGATCTCCACGCCTTCTTCGGCGAGGGTCTTCAGGATGCCGAACATCATGTCCTGCTTGCGCATCGAGTTGGCGTTCTCGATGTCCATCTGCTCGGCGAAGGTGAGCAGGTCGGAGGAGGATTTCTCCTTCAACTCCTGGAGCGACATCTTGGTCAGGCCCATGGCGGCGATCGCCTGGGAGGCCAGGGACGGCTCGTCCAGGTCGTTATCGCCCCCGCCGTCCTCGTCAGTCTGGCTCTCGAGGACTTGGGTTTCGGTGTCTTCGCTCATGGTCTTTGTAGGCTCTGATGGAGATTATTGGTCCGCGGGCCGGCCGGAGGGAGTCCGGGCGGGCGGGGACTTGAGGTGGGGCGTCGTCAAGAGCGGCGCCGGCTATGTTGTCTCGAGGACCGGGCCGTCGGCGGTAAACGCGCGGCGCCGGGAAAAGGCGGGGCGCGGGATGGCTCCCGCGTCCCTAGCCAAAACCACAGGCGAGGGCCTGCGGTCAATAGCCGTCTCTAGATCATGTGGGCTCAGCGGCCCCCAAATTCCAGGGTCACGGCCAGCACCGCGACGACGGCGATCAGGAAGGGGATCTCGTTGGTCGCCCGCCAGAACTTCGCCGAGCGGGGACGTTCGCCCGCCGCGATCTTCTTCCGCGCCCCAGCCAGCATGCCGTGCCAGCCCGAGAGGAAGGTCACCAGGGCGAGCTTGAGCATCATCCAGGGCTGCAGCAGGAAGCTCCAGCCCTGACCCATGGCGTGCACATGGTAGAGGATCAGGCTGAGGCCGAAGATCCAGGTGATCACCATCGAGGGGTTGATGATGATCCGCAGCAGCTTGGCCTCCCACACCTTGAAGTGGGCGTCGAACTCGCTGCCGGGCGGCGCGGTCTCGGTGTGATAGGCGTAGAGCCTGGGCAGGTACATCATCCCCGCCATCCAGGCGATCACCGCGATGATGTGCAGGCCCCGAAGCAGATCATACCAGTTCATGCCGCCCTCCCCGTCTTGCAGGCGCATTTTCCATAGGCCGCGGGACAGGTCCAGCCGCCGGCCGGCGCCACGGCGGCCCCGCTGTCCAGGGCGTCCAGCACCATGGCCTTCAGTCCGCCGATGAAGTCCGGCGTCACGCCGAGCGCTGGAACCCGCAGATAGGGCGAACACCCGATGGCCTCAGCGATTTCGGCATATTCGTGGTCCAGCTCCACCAGGGTCTCCACATGTTCGGAGACGAAGGCGATGGGGGTCAGCAGCACCCCACGATCATCGGCCTTGGCCTGGCGAATGGCGTCCTCGGTGGACGGCCCGATCCAGGCCAGGGGCCCGACCTTGCTCTGGTAGCAGACCTGCCAGTCGGGCAGGTCAGGCAGCAGGGCCGCCACGGCGCCGGCGGTGGCCTCCACCTGCGCCTGGTAGGGATCGCCGTCCTTGATCACCTTTTCCGGCAGGCCATGTGCGGAGAACAAAAGGCGTACATTGGCGGGCCGGCCGGCGGCCTCCCAGGTCTCGGCGATCTTGGCCGCATGGGCGGCGACCAGCCTGGCCTCGGTGGGATAGCAGCACACGGCCCGCGAAACGCCTGGACCGCGATAGATCTTGGCCCAGTCCTTCAGGGACGAGGCCGTGGTGGTGGTGGAAAACTGCGGATAGAGCGGCAGCAGCACGATTTCGTCCGGGGCGTACTCCGCCACCTCGGCTGCTGTCGCCTTGGCCCTGGGGTTCCAATAGCGCATGGCGATGAAGATCCGGGTCTCCAGCTCCGGCGCAGCGACCGACAGGGCGGTTTCCAGGGCGCGGGCCTGGGCTTGGGTCTCCGGCAACAGGGGCGAGCCGCCCCCCATGATCGCGTAGTTGGCCTGGGCGCTCTTCTTGCGGGTGGTGGAGATCAGGGCCGCCAGGGCGTAGCGGGCCGGGGCCGGCAGCCCGATAATGGCCGGGTCACGGAACAGGTTGAAGAGGAAGGGCTGGACGGACTCCGGGCCATCAGGGCCGCCCAGATTGAACAGGACGACCGCAAGCTTCTTCTTCATCTAGGTCCCCGTCACGCGGCGAACGGCGCGCTCGATATGTTCCACCGGGGTGTCTGGCAAAACCCCATGGCCGAGGTTGAAGATATAGGGACCCTTGCCCCACTGTTCGATCAGCGCGTCGATGCGGGCGTCCATGGCCGGGCCGCCGGCCCGCAGCAGAAGATTGTCCAAGGCCCCCTGGATCGCCTTGCCGCCGGCCTGGATCTTCTGGCCCTGGGCGGCGCTGGCCTGGGTGTCCAACGCGACCGCCTGCACAGGGACCCGGGCGGCGTAGTTGTCCACCAGGGCCCCGGCCCCCCGGGGAAAGCCGATGAAGGGGGTGTCAACGCCGGCGGCGCGGACCTTCTCGATAATCGCCACATGCGGACGGATGACGATCCGCTCGAAGACGTCCTCGGCCAGGCCCTCGGCCCAGCTCTCGAACAGCTTCAGGGCCTGGGCGCCGGCCTTGGCCTGCATGACCAGGTAGCGGGCGGTGGACTCCACCAGGATGTCCAGCAGGCGGTCCAGAGCCTCAGGGTTCTGATAGGCGTAGGTCCGGGCCCCAGACCGGTCAGAGCCCCGGCCCTCGATCATATAGGTGGCCACCGTCCAGGGCGCGCCGGCGAACCCGATCAGGGCGCGCTCCGGCTCCAGTTCAGCCCGCACCCGGGTCAGGGTTTCGCCAATCTCGGAAAGCCTGCCGGTCGAGGCTTCAATCTGGGCCTCCATGGCCGAAAGCTCAGGCAGCTCGCCCAGCCTCGGGCCTTCCCCCGTCTCGAACCAGACCTTTTGGCCGAGCGCCTTGGGCAAGAGCAGGATGTCGGCGAAGACGATGGCCGCATCAAAGGGAAAGCGCCGCATGGGCTGCAGGGTCGCCTCGGCGGCCATCTGCGGGTTGTGGCAGAAGGCGATGAAGTCCGGCGCCCGGGTGCGGAGCTCACGATACTCGGGCAGAGACCGTCCAGCCTGGCGCATGAACCAGACGGGGGGACGATCGAGGGTTTCGCCGGCCAGGGCGCGCAGGAGGCGGGGCTTTGCGGTGTCGCTCATGCCAAGCCTTAAAGCCGCTCTGATGGCCAGGCTCAAGCCTTCTGGTCGTGGGTCGCGGCGGCTTGTCCCAAGTCCCCGCCCTTCTTCCTGATAGAAAGAGATTGTTTGGGAAGATGAGGTGGTAGGGCCGGTCAGACCCGGGGATAAGCCCAATGAGGCCTCGCCATACCGACCCCGCCCACAGTTCGCCCACCCTCTGTCCCAGCCTCGCGACCGATCCTGTGAGTCATGGGCATAAGCCTCCAGCCTCGCCACAATCCTTAACAAAACCTTAAGGCGCATCCGGGCCCAGGCTGAGGACGACCCTGTCTGCGAGCTCGCCCCTGTGTTTACCTTTCGTTAAGGTTTTCCCCGGCGGGTGATCCTGTGCGTGAACACGCGCCCGGCGACGGGCTTGTCCCACGCTTGGTCTTAGGCGCCGACCTGGAGGGTATAAGTCTGCGCCTATCCCCAAGCTCGTGCGCCTCGGCTAAGAGACTTATCGACTCTCTCGTCCCCAAGAGCATTTTGTCGCAGGCCGCCGCACCGGTATGACCCTTCCGCGCATCGCCACCTATTTTCACCTGCACCTGGTCTCCGACTCCACCGGCGAGACCCTGAACGCCATGGCGCGCGCGGTGTGCGCCCGGTTCGACGACGTCCTGCCCATCGAGCACATCTATGCCCTCGTGCGATCGCAACGGCAGCTGGACCGGGCCCTGGCCGACATCGAGTCCGCGCCGGGCCTGGTCATTCACACCATTGTCGATGCAGAGCTGCGCGCGGCCCTGGAGGACGGATGCCGCCGGCTGGAGATCGCCTGTATCGCGGCCCTCGATCCCCTGGTCTCAGCGGTGTCGCGCTATCTCGGCCTGGCCACCTCGACCCGTGTGGGCGCCCAGCACGCTCTGGATCACGAGTATTTCAACCGCATGGACGCCCTGAACTACGCCATCGGCCACGATGACGGCCAGGGCGGCCAGGACCTGGAGCAGGCCGATGTGGTCCTGGTCGGGGTGTCGCGGACGTCCAAGACACCCACCTGCATTTATCTGGCCCATCGCGGGGTGCGGGCGGCCAATGTGCCCCTGGTCCCCACCCAGGCGATCCCCGACAAGCTGCTGCAGCTCAAGAACACCCTGGTGGTAGGGCTGACCATCTCGCCGGACCGGCTGATCCAGATCCGCCGCAACCGCCTGCTCAGCCTCAAGGAAAACCGCACCTCGGCCTATATTGACGTCGACAATGTCCGCGAGGAGATCGTCCAGGCCCGCCGGCTCTATGAACGCCAGGGCTGGCCAGTGATCGACGTCACCCGCCGCTCGGTGGAGGAGACGGCCGCGGCGGTGATGAACCTGCTCACCTCCGGCCGCCAGGTGGACATACTCGGATGACCCGGATCATTCTCGCCTCACAGAGCCTCGCCCGCAGCCAGCTTCTCGCCGGGGCCGGCGTGATGTTCGACAAGATCGTGTCCGGGGTCGACGAGGACCTGATCAAGGCCCGCATCCAGGGCGAGGGCGGCAGCCCGCGGGCGGTCGCCCAGGCCCTGGCCGACGTCAAGGCGGTGACGGTCTCCCACCACCAGCCCGGTCTGGTCATCGGGGCCGACCAGACCCTGGAGTTCGAAGGCGTCCTCTATGACAAGGCCCCCAGCCTGGAGGCGGCCCGGGCGCGCCTGCTGGCCCTGCGCGGCAAGCCCCATCATCTCCACTCGGCCGTGACCCTGGCCCAGGATGGGGAGGTGCTCTGGTCTGAGACGGCCAGCGCCACCCTGACCATGCGGGACTTCTCCGAGCCCTTCCTCGACGCCTACCTGGAAATGGAGGGCGAGGGCCTGTTGGGTTCGGTGGGCTGCTACCGGCTCGAAGGTCCAGGCGCCCAGCTGTTTGCTGATATCGAGGGGGACTACTTCGCCATACTTGGCCTGCCTCTGCTGGGCGTCCTCGACCAACTGCGTCAGCGCGGGGCCTTGACCCCATGAGCCGGTCGCTGACGGGCGCCGCCCGGGTCGCCGGCGTGGTGGGCGCGCCCGTCCGCCATTCCCTGAGCCCGCTGATCCACAACGCCTGGATCTCGGCGGCCGGTCTGGACGCCGCCTATGTCCCGTTCAGCCCGCCTGAGTCCGGCTTTGCGGCTCTGATCGAAGGCCTGCGCGGCGGCGCGATCGTCGGCCTCAATGTCACCCTGCCCTTCAAGGAGCAGGCCCTGGCTCTGGCCGACGCCCGAAGTGCGGCGGCCGAAGCCGCGGGCGCAGCCAATCTGCTGCTCTTTGCGTCCGATGGGACCATTCGCGCCGACAATACCGATGGGACGGGCCTGCTGGCCGCCTTCGCCGAACAGGCGCCGGGGTTTGACCCGCGCGCCGCGCCGGTGGTCATCCTGGGGGCCGGCGGCGCCGCCCGCGGCGCGGCCGCGGCCTTTGTGGCGGCCGGCGCCCCGGAGGTGCGGATCCTCAACCGCACCCTGGCCAGGGCTCAGAGCCTGGCCGACAGCCTCGGCGATCACGTCACGGCGCTGGGCCTCGACCAGGCGACCGGCGCCTTTGCGGACGCCGGGGCGGTGATCAACGCCACCTCGGCGGGGCTGTCGGGCCAGGGCGGCCTTGATGTTCCGATCAAGTCCGCCCCGACAGACTGCGTGGTCATGGACATGGTCTATAAGCCGCTCAACACGCCCTTCCTGGCCCAGGCGCAGGCCGAGGGCCGCCGCACCGTCGATGGCCTGGCCATGCTGATCGGCCAGGCGGTCCCGTCCTTCACCGCCTTCTTCGGGGTTTTGCCCCCTCCGGGGGTGGACGTTCGGGCCCTGGCCCTTGAGACTTTGGGGCTCAAAGAGAGGAGCTGAGTCGAGATGCTGCTTATTGGTCTGACCGGCTCCATCGGCATGGGCAAGTCCACCACCGCGGCCATGTTCCGCGAGCATGGGACGCCGGTCTATGACGCCGACGCCGCGGTGCATGACCTCTATGACGTCGGCGGCGCCGCAGTGGGGCCGGTTGGCGAGGCCTTCCCCGGCGTGGTCCAGGGCGGCGCGGTGGACCGTGAACTGCTTCGCCAGCAGGTGCTCGGGGACCCCGAAGCGCTGAAGCGGCTGAACGCCATCGTCCATCCCCTGGTCGGTCTCGATCGCCAGGCCTTCTTCGCCGAGGCCCAGGCCAAGGGCGCCGACATGGTGGTCCTGGACATACCCCTGCTCTACGAAACCGGCGGTGACGCCCGGATGGACGCCGTCGTGGTGGTCAGCGCCCCGGCCTCCATGCAGCGCGAGCGGGTCCTGGCCAGGCCTGGCATGACGCCGGACCGGTTCGACGCGATCCTGGCCCAGCAGATGGCGGACGCCGAAAAGCGCGCCCGGGCCCACTACATTGTCGACACCGGCCGCGGTCTCGATCACGCCAGGCGCCAGGTCACGGAAATCGTGAACGCCCTGCGCGCCCGCACCGCCGGGTCGAGCGCACCTCCCCCGGTTGAAGCTCAAACCAAACCGGGCCATTGAAGCCGCATGGCCCGCGAAATCGTCCTCGACACGGAAACCACCGGCTTTGAGCCCCGCGAGGGCCACCGCCTGGTGGAGCTGGCCTGTCTGGAGATCGAGGACTTCGTCCCCACCGGCAAGACCTTCCACTGCTATATCGACCCCGAGCGGGACATGCCGCCGGAGGCCGAAAAGGTGCACGGCCTGTCGGCGGACTTTCTGCGCGGCAAGCCTAAGTTCCAGGCGCCAGAGGTGGTCGAGGCCTTCCTCGATTTCGTCGGGGACGCCCCGATCGTGGCCCACAATGCGGCCTTCGACCGGACCTTTGTGAACTTCGAGCTCGGCCTCTGCGGGCGTATCGAGATCATCGAGCACCGCTGGGTGGACACCCTGGTGCTGGCCCGGGCCCGCTTTCCCGGCATGGCCAATTCCCTGGACGCCCTGTGCCGACGCTTCAAGATTTCCCTGACCGACCGGGAAAAGCACGGGGCGCTGATCGACGCCCGGCTGCTGGCCGACGTCTATCTGGAGCTGAAGGGCGGGCGCGAACGTCGGCTTGAACTGGCCCCGGCCATGGTCGCCCAGGCGGTCGGCGCGGCCCGCCAGGCGAGCTACGGCGCTCGGCCCAGGCCGCTCGCCGTGCGGGCCAGTGACATGGAACGCGAACGCCACGCGGCCTTTGTCCGCGACGTGGTCAAGTCGGACCTGCTCTGGAAGAAGCACGGGATCTAGATACGAAAACGGCGCCCCAAGGGCGCCGCTGACGTCAGTCCGCCGGCCTGGCGATCAGGCGTGGCCGATCTCGCCCATCTGGGACAGATCCCCCTGAGCCTTGCGGGCCGCATAGACCCCGGCGAAGTCGATGGGATCCAGCAGGAAGGGCGGGAAGCCCCCATCGGAGGTCACATCGGCGATCACCCGGCGGGCGAAGGGGAAGAGGAAGCGCGGGCAGTCCACCAGCAGCACCTGCTCCAGATCCTCTGGCGCGACGCCATTGATCCCGAACACGCCGCCATAGAGCAGCTCCACATGGAACACCGGGCCGTCTTCCCGCGCGGCCCGGGCCGAAAGCTTCAGATCCACCTCGAACAGACCATCCTCGCGGCCCCGGGCGTTCATCTCGACCCCAAGATCGATCTGCGGCTGGGCGCCGGTTCCCCGCAGAGCGTCGGGCGCGCGGGGGTTTTCAAAGGACAGATCCCGGATGAACTGGGCCAGGATGCGCACGCCTGGGACAAAGGCCTCAGCGCCGTTCGGCAGGCCGCCGGGGGCGGCGGCGTCGGTGTCGGTCATGCACGTCTGTCCGTTCTGGGAGGCCAGGCCGGCGACAGAGCCGGCCGCAATGTGGCGGGAAAACCCGCCCTTTCCTGGCGCGGGCTGCTAACATGGGCCCCTGCCTGATGCAACGTCGGTCCTGACGCCGGCGTTTCGAGGGACTATATAAGACCGACCGACTATAAAACCCCGCAAGGGCCGCGTTTCTGGCCCGCTCGCCCACTGAAGCTCACGAGAGACCCGCTTGCCCCTACTGGAGCTGATCATCTTCGCCGCCCTGGCGGCCGTTGTCCTCTACCAACTCTATGCGGTGCTGGGGCGGCGTGTCGGACGGCAACCGGAGGACAAGCCCGCGGCCGAGGGCGTCCCAAGCCCGGTGCGCCAGCCTGAGCGCGTGCTCGAGGCCTCCGAGGAGGCCGAGGGCGTCGCCCTGTCTGGGCTCGCCGCCATCCGCGCCCGGGACCCGGCTTTCGACCTCAGCCATTTCCTTCAGGGCGCCAAGTCGGCCTATCAGATGATCGTGAACGCCTTCGCCGGCGGAGACCGCGACGCCCTGCGCAACCTTTTGTCGGACGAGGTCTATTCGGCGTTCGAGTCGGCGATCTCGGCGCGCGAGGCCGAGGGCCGCACCGAGACCGTCGAATTCCTGCATCCCCCCCGGGCGGATATGGAAAAGGCTGAAATGGTTGAAGACGCCGCCCGGGTCACCGTCCGGTTCCTGGCCGAACTGCGCAGCCGCACCAAGGACGCCAGCGGCGAGGCGGTGGATGATCGCCGGACAGCCGAACTCTGGACCTTCGAGCGCAATCTCAAGAGCCGCGACCCAAACTGGACCCTGGTTCACGTCGACGCCGCGGAGGCCTAGGTCCGTGCGTCAGCGTCTGGTCGGCGTCCTCGGCGGCGCCCTCCTCCTGAGCGCCTGCGCCACAGCGCGCGGGCCTGATGAGGCTCCAACTCCCGCACCGGCCCCTCCGGGGCCCGCCCAGCCGGGCGCTCCAGCCGCGCCCGCCAACTTCAGCAGCCTGACCGGCTGGGCCGAGGCCGATCACGCCGAGGCCTTCGCGGCCTATCGCGCCACCTGCGGCGTGGCCAAGGCGCCGGCCGAGGCCGAGATCTGCCGCCGGGCCCGCGCTCACACGCGCCTGGAGTCCCCCGAGGCCCGCGCCTTCTTCGAAGACAATTTCCGCCTGGAGACGGTGCCTGGGGAAGGGGTGCTGACCGCCTATTACGCCCCGGAGTACACAGGCCGAAGAGCGCCGGACGCCGAATACAGCGCTCCGGTGCGGCCCAAGCCGGCCAATCACGCCGCCCTGTCTGGCCGCGCCGACCGGGCGGCCATCGAGGCGACGCCGCCTACCGAGGTCCTGGCCTGGATGCGTCCAGAGGAGCTGTTCTTCCTGCAGATACAGGGCTCCGGCGTCCTGACCTTTCCAGATGGCGAACGGGTCAAGGTGCTCTTCGCCGCTCACAATGACCTGCCCTTCTCCGGCATCGCCAATCCCATGCGCGACCGCGGGCTGCTGGCGGCCAACAACACCTCTGGCGAGGCGATCCGCGCCTGGCTGGCGGCGAGGCGGGGGCCAGAGGCTGACGCCATCATGCGGCTCAATCGCCGCTATGTCTGGTTCCGCCTGGAGCCCGATGACGGGCTTCACCCGGTCGGCGCGGCAGGCATCCCCCTGCCCCCGGACCACGCCATCGCCGTGGATCTGTCGCAACACCGGGTCGGCGAGCTGTTCTGGATCGATGCGGTGGCGCCCATCCTCACCGGCGCCTTTCCCACCTATCGCCGGCTCGCCATGGCCCTGGACACCGGTGGCGCCATCAAGGGCCAGGTGCGGGCTGACCTCTATCTGGGCTCCGGCCCCGAGGCCGGGGTGGAGGCGGGCCGCGTCCGCCATACCCTGCGCATGATCCGTCTCGCGCCCAGGGTCGGGCCAGACCCCAGCCGATGAAACGCCCGCTTCGGCCTGAGGAGCACAAGCTCTGGTCGGTCGTGGCGGCCACGCTCCATCCCCTGCCGGGACGCCATACGCCGACAGCGCCGAGTGAGCCCGATCCTGGCCCGCCCGCGGGGCCCCCCCACCCGGGCCAACACCCGCAGGTCAAACCGCCCCCGGGCAAACGGCCAAAGGCCGCGCCCAAGGGTCCCGCCCCCGCCCCGCCCCGGGCCCTGCCGCCGGCTCCCTGGCCCGGGCCGGAGTTCATTGAGCCCAATCGCCATCACCGGATCGTGCGCGAGCGCGACCCCATCGCCGCCCGGCTGGACCTGCACGGCCTGACCTATGACGCCGCGCGGGCGCGGCTGGACGCCTTCCTGCTCCAGGCCTGGCACGAGGGCCATCGGGCGGTGCTGGTGATCACCGGCAAGGGTTCCCGCGGGAGCGGTGACGGGACCCTGCGCCGGGCCGCCCCGGAATGGCTGGCCGCGGCCCATCTGCGCCCCATCGTGGCCGGGGTGTCGGAGGCGCACCGCCGGCACGGGGGCGGGGGCGCCCTCTATGTGGCCCTGAAGCGCAAACCCCGGGGGTGAGCCTGCGCCGGGTTTTCGCGCTAGACTGACTGAAGTTGAAAGAGGTCGCCGATGAAGCCCGTCACCATCGATATCCCCCACACCCTGGGCGCAGCCGAGGCCCGCAAGCGTCTTGAGGAAGGGTTCGAAAAGATCCTCAGCCAGTTCGGCGAGAGCGCCAAGCTGACCCGCCAGTGGAGCGGCGACCAGATGGGTTTCTCGGCCACGGTGATCGGCCAGACCATCAGCGGCCATCTGGATGTCCTGCCCGACGCGGTGCGGATGGAGATCAACCTGCCCAATGTGCTGGCCATGATGGCCGGCAAGATCCGGGGCAAGGTCGAGAAACAGGGCCAGCTGCTGCTGGAGAGCAAGCCGACGCCACCGCCGAAGGGGTGAACTCAGCCCTTGCGGCCGGCCTTCTCGTCATGGCCGGAAACGCCCTCCCGGGCCTCCAGCCTGGCGGCCACCTCGTCCAGGGAAACGCCCGCGGCGGCCATGACCACCAGCCAGTGATAGAGGAGGTCGGCGCTCTCGCTAGCCAGGGCGTCCCGGTCGCTTTGCACGGCGGCGATCACCGTCTCGACCGCTTCTTCCCCGAGCTTCTTGGCCGCCAGGGCAGGATCGGCCAGCAGGCGAGCGGTATAGGAGGCGGTGGCGTCGCCGCCCTTGCGACTTTCGATCACGGCCGACAACCGGGTCAGAATTTCGGCGAGCCGGCTCACGAGAAGGCCTCTGCCGCGTCGCGGCGCATCTCGGCCCCGGTCAGGCGGGCGGGCAGGCCAGCGGCGACCATGGCCTGCTTGACCTCGCCGATGGACACCTCGCCGAAATGGAAGATGGAGGCGGCCAGCACCGCATCAGCGCCCCCCTGGGTGGCGGCCTCGACCATGTGGGCCGCCGAGCCCGCGCCCCCCGAGGCGATCACCGGCACGCTGACCGCCGAGGTGATCGCCCGCAGCAGGGCGATGTCATAGCCGGTCTTGGCGCCGTCGCGGTCCATGGAGGTCAGCAGGATCTCGCCGGCCCCCTTCTCCACCGCCAGGCGGGCATAGTCGATCACGTCCAGGCCGGTATCCTTGCGCCCACCATAGGTGAACACGCGCCAGCCGTCATTGCGTCCGCCCTGCCCTGAGACGGCGGCGCCGTGCTTGGCGTCGATGGCGCAGACCACGGCCTGGGAGCCGAAGGCGTCGGCGCAGGCGCTGATCAGGTCGGGATTCTCCACCGCCGCGGTGTTGACCGAAATCTTGTCGGCCCCGGCCAGCAGCAGACGGCGGGCGTCCTCCACCGCGCGGATACCGCCGCCGACGCTGAGCGGCATGAAACAGACATCGGCGGTGCGGGCGATGACGTCGAGGATGGCCCCGCGGCCCTCGTGGCTGGCGGTGATGTCCAGGAACATCAGCTCATCGGCGCCGGCGGCGTCATAGGCGCTGGCCTGCTCCACCGGATCGCCGGCGTCGCGCAGGGAGAGGAACTGCACGCCCTTGACCACGCGGCCGTCCTTGACGTCCAGGCAGGGAATGACGCGCAGGTTCAGCATCAGGCCGCAGCCTTGATGGCTTCGGCCGCCTTGATGGCCCCGGTATAGAGCGCCCGGCCCAGGACCGCGCCGGCGATCGGCCGGCCCTTGCGGGCCCGCAGGCGGTGAATGTCCTCGACGCTGGCCAGGCCCCCCGCGGCGATCACAGGAATATCCACCGCGTCAGCCATGGCCCCGAACACGTCGACATTGAAGCCCGTCAGGGCGCCGTCGCGGTCGATGTCGGTGATGATCAGGGCGCTGACGCCCGCGTCCTCGAACCGCTTGGCCACGGTCACGGCGTCGAGGTCGGAATCCTCGGTCCAGCCCTGGACGGCGACCTTGCCGCCGCGGACATCGACGCTGACGGCGATCTGCTCGGGCCACAGGCGGGCGGCCTCGACCACCACATGAGGCTCGCGCACGGCCAGGGTGCCGAGGATCACGCGGCTGACCCCGGCCTCGATCCAGCCCTCGATGTCGGCCAGGCTGCGGATGCCGCCGCCCAGCTGCACCGGCACCGACACGGCCTCCAGAATGGCCTCCACGGCCGAGGCGTTGACCGCCTTGCCTTCCACCGCCCCGTTCAGATCCACCACATGGATCCAGGGGAAGCCGGCATTGGCCCATTGCCGGGCCTGATCGGCGGGGGAGGTGTTGAACACCGTGGCGGTGTCGAGGACGCCGTGCAGCACGCGCACGCACTGGCCGTCCTTCAGATCAATGGCCGGGTAGAGGATCAAGGTCGCCACTCCAGAAAGCGCGCGAGGAGAGAAAGCCCGGCAGACTGCGACTTCTCCGGGTGGAATTGAACCCCCGCCACATTGCCCCGCGCCACGGCGGCGGCGAACCGGCCCCCGTGATCGGTGAAGGCGGCCACGTCGGCCGGGTCGGCCGCGTGGAAGGCGAAGGAGTGGGTGAAATACATGGCGCCGTCGGGGGCGAGGCCGAGGGCCTGTCCCGCCGGGCTGATGTCGTCGAGGCTGTTCCAGCCCATGTGCGGCACCTTGCAGGTCGGGCTGGCGGGCGTCAGGCGACGGACCTCGCCGGGAATCCAGTCGAGACCCGGGGTCTCGCCGAACTCCAGGCCGCGGCTGGCCAGGAGCTGCATGCCGACGCAAACCCCCAGGAACGGGACGCCACGACCCTGCACCGCCTGGGTGATCGCCTCGACGAGGCCTGACCGGGCCGTCAGCGCTTCGCGGCAGGCGGCGAAGGCGCCGACGCCGGGCAGCACGATGCGGTCGGCGGCGGCCACCGTCTCCGGGTCAGAGGTGACGCAAATCTCCGCGCCCCCAGGCGCGGCGCCGGCGGCTTTCACAAGGGCGTTCTGCGCCGAACGGAGATTGCCCGACCCATAGTCGATCAGGGCGACGGTCTGCATAGCGGTTCCTTAGACCCTAGGGGCGCCCTAGAGCACGCCCTTTGTGGAGGGGGCCTGGCCGCCCGTCTTGGGGTCGATCTCAATGGCCGTGCGCAGGGCCCTCGCCAAGGCCTTGAATCCGCTTTCGGCGATATGGTGGCTGTTCTCCCCGTACAGGGTCTCCAGATGCACGCAGGCGCCGCAGTTCATGGCGAAGGCGTGGTGGAATTCCTTGAACAGCTCGGTGTCCATCTCGCCGATCTTCGGCGTGCGGAAGGCCACCTTCCAGATCAGATAGGGCCGGTTGGACAGGTCCAGGGCGCAGCGGGTCAGGGTCTCGTCCATGGGGATATAGGCGTCGCCGAACCGGCGGATGCCCTTGAACCCGTCCAGGGCCTTGTGGATCGCCTGGCCCAGAACGATGCCTGTGTCCTCCACCGTGTGGTGGAAATCGATGTGCAGGTCGCCCTTGGTGCGGACCTTCAGGTCGATGCCCCCATGGCGGGCGAAGGCGTCAAGCATGTGGTCGAAGAAGCCGACGCCGGTCTCGACGTCGGACACACCGGTTCCATCCAGATCAACGCTGACGGTGATCTGGGTTTCCTTGGTGTTGCGGACCACCTCGGCCGTGCGCGCCATGGGCTCTAAAGTCCTCTCGAAGCGGCCAGGGCCTTCAGCGAGGCCTGCGGCCGGGGGCCATAGTGGGAAATCACCTCGGCCGCCGCCAGGGCGCCCAGCTGGCCGCAGACCGGAAGCGAACGATCATTCGCCAGTCCATATAGGAAGCCGGCGGCGTACTGGTCGCCGGCGCCGGTGGTGTCGACCACCTTGTCCACCGCCGCGGCCCAGATTTCGTGGCGGGCCTCGCCAGCGGCGATCACCGAGCCCTGTTCGCTGCGGGTCACCGCAGCCATGGCTGTGCGCGACGCCAGGGCGTCGACGGCGGCGTAGAAGTTGGTGGTCTCGAACAGGGCGCAGACCTCGGCCTCATTGGCGAAGACGATGTCCACCTGGGTCTCGATGAATCCCATCAGGGCGTCGCGATGGCGCTCGACCACAAAGGCGTCCGACAGGGTCAGGGCGATCTGGCGGCCATTGGCCCTGGCCAGGCCGGCGGCCTTGGCGAAGGCCCGGCGGGCCTCGAAGGGGTCGAACAGATAGCCTTCCAGATAGACGATCTTCGAGGCCTCGACGATGGCCGGGTCGATATCGTCGGCGGTCAGCTCGGTGGAGGCACCCAGATAGGTGCACATGGTGCGCTGGCCGTCGGGCGTCACATTGATCAGGCAACGGGCCGTGGCGGGGCCGGCCCCCAGGGGCGTGACGTCAAAGCGCACCCCTTGGGCGCGCAGGTCATGGATGAAGACGTCGCCCAGCTGGTCCTTGGCCACCTTGCCGAGATAGGCCGCCTTGCCGCCGAAGCTGGCGACCCCGGCCACCGTATTGCCGGCCGAGCCGCCGGAGGTCTCCACGCCCGGCGCCATGCGGCTGTAGAGATCAACCCCGCGCGCCTCGTCGATCAGCATCATCGCGCCCTTGGACAGGCCTTCGGACTCCAGGAAGGCTTCCGGCGCCGGGGCGATCACGTCGACGATGGCGTTGCCGATGGCGGTGACGTCGTAGAGCTCGGTCATTGCGGGAGGTTTTCTCTTCTCATTGGGCGCCGGTGATCAGGCGGTGATCAGGGAACGGGCGCCGATTACAGGGAAAGCACAGTCGGGGCAATGTGAAGCAAGGCCGCGACCGGGCCAAACATGGCGGCGCCGCGGCCTTCGACAACGTACCCGGGACGACGGGCTTGAAATGGCCAGCCTTGCGGAGACCGTCATGATCGGGCGCTATCGAGCGCTATGCAGCTCTACCACTTCAGCGACGATCCGGGCATCGCGGTTTTCGAGCCCCGCCCTGTCCGCGCGCCCTCAGAGCGGGGCCCGGGACGTGAATGGCTGAACGGTCCCCTGGTCTGGGCCATCGAAGCGGCCCGCCAGGCCATGTACCTGTTTCCCCGGGACTGCCCACGCATCCTGCTGTGGCCGACAGAGACGACGAGCGCCGCCGATCATGCGGCCTGGTTCGGGGCCAGCCCGGCGGCCGCCATCGCCTATGTCGAATGGGCCTGGCTGGAGCGGCTGCGCGCCGCCACCCTCTATCGCTACGCCTTGCCGGCCGAGGCCTTCAAGAGCCTGGACGACGCGGGCATGTGGGTGGCGCGCGAAACGGTGACGCCCACCGGCTGCGAGGCGCTGAGCGACCTGCCCGCGGCCCTGCGCGAAGCCGGCGTCGAGCTTCGGCTCACCGAGACCCTGACCCATCTGCGGCCGGTCTGGGACACCACCCTGCACGCCAGCGGCATCCGCCTGCGCCACGCCAAGGACTGGACATGAAGACAATCCTGCTCGCCGGCCTTGCGGCCGCGCTCCTGCCCTTCGCCGCCAGCGCCGCGGACTGGCGCACGCCCGACCCCGCCGAGACCCTGGTGATCGACACCACCAAGGGCCGCATCGTCGTGGAGCTGGCGCCCCTGGTCGCGCCGGCGGCCGTCGCCCGGGTCAAGCTGTTGGCCAAGGAAGGCGTCTATGACGGCCTCCAGTTCCACCGGGTGATTGCGGGCTTCGTCGCCCAGACCGGCAATCCGGGCGATCGCGACGGGGGGACCTCCGACCATCCTGATCTCGCCCCGGAATTCACCTTTCGCCTGACCCCGACGGTGTCAGCCGAAGTCGCCTTGGTCACCCAGGCCAGCGACGGGCGGACGGGCTTTCTGGGCGCCATGCCGATCGCGGCGGTCTCGGCTGGCGAACAGGCCCGGGCCCGCAACGGCCGGGTCCTGGCCTGGGGCGCCTATTGCCCGGGGGTGTTCGGCATGGGCCGCCAGGCTGATCCCGGCACCGCCAACAGCGAGATCTTCGTCATGCTCGACGCCGCCCGGCGCCTGGACCGGGACTACACCCCGTTCGGCCGGGTGATCGCCGGGATGGACGTGGCCCAGGCCCTGGCGGTGGGCGAGCCGCCGGAGAGCCCCGACCGCATGGTCCGCGTGGCGCTCGCCGCCGACCTGCCGCAGGCCGAACGCCCGAGGCTTGAGGTGGCTGATCCTGCGGGCGGTCTCCTCCAGGCCCGCATCGCCGCCCTGCGCGCACAGAAGGGCGCCGACTTCACCGTCTGCGACGTGGAGATCCCGGTGCGCTGAGCCACCTCTCATCCCGTCACCCTCGGGCTTGTCCCGAGGGTCCCTCGTCGGGGCAGGCGCAAGCGTCGAGAGGGACCCTGGGCACAAGGCCCAGGGTGACGGTTAGTATGTGGCGGCTAACGGGAGGGCGAGACCCATGGTTGGGCGCGACGCCTACATCGCAGTCTACATGATGAGCGACCGGCCCCGCGGGACGATCTATATCGGGGTGACAAGCCAAATCGCCCGCCGGATCTGGGAGCATCGAGAGGGCGTCGAGCCCGGCTTCACCCGCCGATATGGGCTCAAACGCCTGGTCTGGTACGAGCCCCAAGACGACATGGGCGTGGCGATCCAGCGGGAAAAGTCCCTCAAGCACTGGCCGCGACAATGGAAAATCAACCTGATCGAGGCGACGAACCCACATTGGGACGATCTCTATCCGGGCCTAACCTGACGACGCCTCGCCACCGCCCGGCTCGTCACCCTCGGGCTTGTCCCGAGGGTCCCTGTCGAGGGCGGGCGCAAGCGGCGCGAGGAACCCTGGGCGCAAGGCCCAGGGTGACGGGATGGAGCTGAGGCCCCTACCCCGCAAACAGTCCGCGCGAGGGGCAGAGGTCTGAGACCGGGCATTCATCGCACTTGGGCTTGCGGGCCACGCACACATAGCGGCCGTGCAGGATCAGCCAGTGGTGGGCGCGCACCAGATAGGGCTGTGGGATCACCCCCATCAGTTCGGCCTCCACCTGGTCCGGGGTCTTGCCGAAGGCGAGCTTCAGCCGGTGGGCGACGCGGAAGACATGGGTGTCCACGGCGATGGCCGGCTCGACCCGCAGTTCGTTCAGCACCACGCTGGCGGTCTTGCGCCCGACGCCGGGCAGGGCCTGCAGGGCCTCGCGCTCCAGGGGCACCTCGCCCCCGTGCTGCTCGATCAGGATGCGGGCCGCGGCGATGACGTTCCTGGCCTTGGTGCGGAACAGGCCGATGGAGGCGATGAAGCCGATCAGCCCCTCTTCCCCCAGCGCCAGCATCTTCTCCGGCGTGTCAGCCACCGCAAACAGGCGGGTGGTGGCCTTGTTGACCGAGACATCGGTGGCCTGGGCCGACAGGGCCACGGCGGTCACCAGGGTATAGGGGCTGTCATAGTTGAGCTCGGTGCGGGGGTCGGACTCCGCGTCCTCGAACCGTTCGAACAGGGTGGCGATGCGCGCCTGCTCGGCCGGGGGCAGGCGCCGGCGGGCGGGCGCCTTGCCAGCGGTCTTGCGGGGTTTGGCGGCGGGGGAGCGGGGAGGCGGGGCCATGGGGCTTGATGCCCTGCGCAAAGCCCCTCGCCAAGTCCGCCGGTGACGCTAATATCCGGTCACGATGGACGGCCCCTATTACATGGACGCGGTCATCTCCCCCAACCGCTCGCTGTCCCAGCGAGGGTTCGTGATCCTTATTTCCTGCATCACAGCGCTGAACTGCGTCTCGGCCCTGGTCTTCATGTCCATGGGAGCGACCCTGGTGCCGATCTTCCTGGCCCTGGACGTCGGCGCCATTGCGCTCGCCTTCCTGGTCAGCTTCCAGGCCGCCCGCCAGGTGGAGCGGGTGCAGGTCACCGCCCATGAGGTCCGCGTCCTGCGCCAGACCCCTCAGGCCCAGGCCCTGGTCTGGACCTCGCCCACGGCCTTTACCCGGGTCGATGTGGAGGTCGAGGACGACCGGACCGTCGGGGTCCGGCTGAGGCTCTCGGGAAAATTCGCTCAGGTGGCCGCGGCCCTGTCGCCTGGCGAACAGGCCGACTTCGCCAAGGCCCTGGAAACCGCCATCTGGAAGGCCCGGACGGGCCGGTTCTAGACCCGAATATCCAGCAGAGAGCCTGGGCGCAGGATCTTCTTCGGCGGCTCATCGGTGGCGCGGACCTGCAGGGGAACCTCGCGGACCGGCGTGGCGCGGACCTGGACTTCAGCGGCCGGGGCGGCGGCCCTGGTCGGGACCCGCGGCGGAACAGAGGCGGCGTCCGGCGCCGCCCGGCCCAGGGCGGCCTCGAAAAACGCCTTCTGGGCGGCGTTGCGCTGCTGCGGGGCGACCCCTTGCGGAGCCGTCGGCAGGGCGTTCGGAAAGGGGGGTCGAATCGCGGTCAGGGCGAAAACCGGGGTCTGGAGCAGGAAATCAGGGCCAAAATGGCCGCTCTCCACTGAATTTATGGTTAACGGTCTCTGAAGGCCAGGGGTTCAGCCGAGGGGCCTTGGCGGGCGAAGAGAGCGGACACAAAGGACGCGAGGCCAGCCACGCCCACGAAGGGTGAAGCGGCCCCATCTTTGTGCTCTTCGCGCCCCTTCGTGTCCCCTCTGGGATCGCCCTCACCCCCGGTGGGGGTTTTCGAACACCGCCTCGACGGCCAGATCGAACAGGGCGGCGATGCGGAAAGCGAGATCCAGGGAGGGGTCGTGCTTGCCGGTCTCCAGGGCGTTGACCGCCTGGCGCGACACGCCAAGCCGCTGGCCCAGCTCAGCCTGCGTCCAGCCCCGCTGCTGGCGCAGGTCGCGCAGCCGCCCGCTCAAACGCGGCTGGTCCGCACCAGGGGGCTGACCAGGCCGTAGGCGGCCCAGAACAGGGGATAGATCAGCCAGCCGGGCGCGAGCGGCGCGCCGGCATAGGATTCCGAAAAGCCCCAGGCTGAAAAGATCGCGATGGCCGCGCCGGCGGCGATGATGAACCGCTTGGCCGCCAGGGCCCGGACGAACTCGTCGCTGCCCTTCATCCAGGCCAGCACCGCCCAGACCTGCCCGGCCACCGGGGCGGCCGCCGCCAGGGCCAGAACCCAGGCCGCCGCCCTCCCGATATCGTCAAACGCCCCGGTGATGGCGGCGAGGTTGATGGCGACATAGCCGCTCATGAAGGCCGCGGTGCGCCGGATATAGCGCCGGCCGGCAGGGGTGGCGGACATGGGCTCAGGCCTCCGTGAATGTCAGGTCAGCCTGACACGGGGGCGCTGTAAGGTCAACCTTACAGCAGGGCGGCCTTCGGTCGGGAGAAGCAACAAACGCCAATGCAGAACAAACCCTAAACAATTGACTCTGTTGATGGATTCCGTATGATGCTGCTGTAGTCTGAAACTGGGCACATCCTAGAAGTAGGACCGCACCGGGGAGGGGCTAGCGCTCCTCCCCCCTTCATTTACAGAAGCACAATCCCGAAGCCGTTGGTTTGACTCGCCCTTTTGTTCAAAACGGGATCAAGCCTGTTTAGGTAGTGGGTGGCTCCCTGGCGCTTAATGAAGCTACACGGCGCATACTTCTGGTAGAGAAAGTAGGCGCAGACGTCGCACGCCTGGATCATGTAGCTGTCGCGCGAATCCTTCGCGTAAGCATCTTCAACCAGCCTGACCATCGGCAGGTTTCGGTAACCTGGCCCAGCATGCAGTTGGTTGGGAACAGGATTGTATACACCGATCCGCCGAACGAGGCGACGAAGCTTCTCGCCCTCGGTGTTGTCCACCACCACAAGCCCGCGGTCATTTTGGTGGCCGCCGGGGAAGTTCCCGTACCCAATAGTGTTTTCGAAGCGCTGGAACAACGTCTTCCATGCGTTCTCGAACACGTCATAATTGGCGGGCTTCCCAGCCTTCCGCACGACAACATTAGTGATCGAGATGTAATCAAGCTTCGCAAGCTCATCGAGCTGGTTGCGTAGGATTGCGAGCCGTTGGTTTTTCTTTATGCCCTCGACAGGTGGGCTCCGGATGTACTCTGACGAATGGATCTCGGTCCGCAGCGGAAGGCCATAGACGTTCTTCAGCGTCTTCCGGAATGCGACCAAATGATTGAGCAAATCCCGCCACCGGCTTTCATGGACGGTGATGCCGGACAGAGCAAAATGCGTTGTGGGTGAGTTCTCAAGCCCACTGTCGCCGCTTTCGTCTACGTACATTATATACATGGTGTTTTGGTATCATGCGGAGATGATGCCAATCAACGGTGAAGCTTGGGTGCGCGATTCTGACCAAGACAATCGCAATCCGACAAGTTTAAAAACCTCGCCCTGGAACTGGAATGCGACGAGGGCGGTGCCGCATCGAAGAGACGGTGAGGAAGGTGGCGAGGAAGCCGCTCAAGCCTGAGCCTAGCGATTAGCTGGGGCTGAGCTCGCACCGCTCAAGCCTCGCCCAAAGCATGTTGATATCTGCTATCTGACCAATAAAGTCGATAGAATCCCCAACCTGCAAGTGGTCGAGCCGGCGGTGCCAGTCGTCAGAGAAGACAAGCGGAAGACTTGAATTTATTGTCTCCGAAAACTTGCCGTCATGAAAAATGTAGACGGTAACCCCACCTCCTGGCCTTTCACTCATGTCTGCAAACCTACCGACCCGCCTTACCCACTTGCCGAGGTAAGGCGTAATTATCGCCTTTGCTTGAGCCGTCGTTCTGCCTCGATAGAATTCGCTTAGCCCCTCAGGCTTAAAGCCCTCCGGAAGAAAAATGCGCTCTCCTTCCGGGGATGTTTCCACCGGGGCCGGGCCGCTAATCTGGGATTCCGAAGAAGTCCTCGGGCCGGTGCCGTTGTGAACGACAGCCGCCTCACTAAAATCCATCGTCGAGGCCGATCCAACGGCGGCACGCGCTTCGGCATGTTGGTGAAATCGGTAGAGCATCAGGAATACGCCGAAAAAGAATGTCGCCGCCCCGGCCGCCTGAACCTGCCAAGCGTCAAGTCCCGCCGTCCAAACCTCATAAGCTTGGCTGACGTAGCCGTGGATTACGACGAGCCCGCCAATGGCCATCACAATGGACGAGACCAAGTGCGCGCGGAGAAAGCCCCAAAACCCCATAACCTCAGCATATCAGCGAGGCTCCGAGAGTCGAGAGTTTGCAAAGTATATAATCGCCAATCCTAGACTAGGAAAACGACCATATAGCTCGTCAACTTTTGATGGCCTCACAGCCTCGCGGTCTATTGAGCCGAGGTCTAGAGTTCAGAAGCGCTACTCCCGCTTCCCCCACAACGCCGCCGCATCCTCCGCGCTCAACGGTCCGGCGTGCTTGGCGAGGATCGTTCCATCGGCGCCGACCAGGTAGGTCTCGGGCACGCCGGTGACGCCGAACTCGACGCCGGCGCGGCCGTCGCGGTCCACGAGGTGGATCGAGAAGGGGTCGCCGAGGCGGGCGAGGAAGGCCTCGGTGTTGGGCGGGGCGTCCTTGTAGGCGACGCCGATGATCGGCACGCCCGCGGCGGCCAGATCCACCAGCACCGGATGCTCCACCTCGCAAGGCGGGCACCAGGAGGCGAAGAAGTTGACCAGGGCCGGCTGGCCGTTCAGCGCCTCCGCCAGCGCCACGGGGCGGCCGTCCTCCAGATTGGGCAGGCTGAGGGCCGGGACCGGCTTGCCGACCATGGCCTGGGGCTGGACCTGGGGGTCGCGGTTCAGGGAGAAGAGGCCAAACAGCAGGGCGAGCGCGATGAGCACCGCCAGGGGGGCGAGCGCCAGCCAGCGGTTCATGGGGCGATGTCCTTGCCAAGATCCTGGGCGGGCGGGCGGCGGGCGGCCTCGGCGCCTTCAGCCGTCTTCCGCAGGGTCTCGGTGCGGGCCCGCCAGTGACGGGCATGGGCCAGGGCGCCGGCGATCATGCCGATGAAGACGAGCGCCGTGATGGCGAAGGCTGGCCACACATAGGCGCCATAGGGGCTGGCGTCGAAATCGAGCATGGCGAACATGGTCAGGCCCTCGCCGCGCGCAGGGCGAGCGCCTCGGCCCGGCGGCGCCACACCTCGCCGCGGATGCGCACCAGCCACAGGGATCCGAAGGCCGACATATAGGCCAGGGCCATCAGCAGCAGGGGGTAGAGGAAGACGTCGGCCACGGTGGGGCCATCGGCCCGGAACACCGAGGCGCCCTGGTGCAGGCTGTTCCACCAGTCGACCGAGAACTTGACGATGGGCAGGTTGACCACGCCCACCAGGGCCAGAATCGCCCCGGCCCTTGCGGCCTTGGCCTCGTCATCCAGGGCCGCACGCAGGGCCATATAGGCGACGTAGAACAGGAACAGCACCAGCACCGAGGTCATGCGCGCGTCCCACACCCACCAGGCGCCCCACATGGGCCGGCCCCAGAGGGATCCGGTGATCAGGGCCAGCGCGGTGAAGGCCGCGCCCAGCGGGGCTGCGGCCTGGGCTGCGGCGTCGGCCAGGGCGTGGCGGAAGACCAGAGACAGGAAGCTGGCGACGCCCAGGCAGGCATAGACGAACATGCTCATCCATGCGGCCGGCACATGGATGAACATGATCCGCACCGTGTCGCCCTGCTGGTAGTCCTCGGGCGCGGCGAAGCCGAGCCAGAGGCCGGCCAGGGCCAGGCCGACGGCCAGCGCGCCGAACATCGGCGCGGCCCAGCGCGAAAACGCCATGAACCGTTCGGGATTGGACAGGAAGGCCGGGGCGGGGATCATGCCCGCGCAATTAGCCCTTTGAGCCCGCGCCCCGCAAGGCGCTGCGACGTTTCGGCTGGACCCAGGCCGCCGTCACCCTGGGCGCAGGGCCTAGGGTGACGTTGGAGAGGGCTGGCCCTGGCTTAGCGGCCGCCGGGACCGCCGTGGCTCATGCCCCCGTGGCCCATGCCGCGATGGCCGCCCATGGACTTGCCGCCCATGCCCCGGCCGGCCGGACGCAGGGCGTCGAAGGCCTTTTGCTGGGCCGGCGTCAGCTGGGCGTAGAAGCGCTTGGTGGCCTCAGCCCGGGTGGCGAAGGCCCGCTGGCGCTCCGCCATATGGGCGGCCATGGCGTCCAGGCGCTGGGGGGTGGTCATGTCGCGCATGGCGCCACGATCGCCGCGACGGTCGGGACGCTCACCGGCCTTGGGCCCGATGGCGCTGACATAGGTGTTGAGCGCGGCCTCCTGCTGGCTGGTCAGCTGCAGGGTGGTGCGCAGGCGCTCGGCCATGTGGGTGCGCATCTGTTCCGGGCTCGGGCGCTCGCGGGCTTCCATACCGGGGCGCTGACCCTGGCCGGGCGCGGGCGGCTGTTGAGCGAAGCTGGTGGTGGCGAAGGCCAGGCTGGCCAGGGCGCCGCCGATGGCGATGGTCTTGAAGGTCTTCATTTCATGGTCTCCAGTCGTGCCCCTCTGAAGACTTCCACGCAGGTCGACCGCTGTTCCGTCGCAGATTCTTTGCGGCGCTCAGAACTGGGGCGGCGCTCAGGACAGGGCGTTGCGGCAGGCCGCGGCCATGGCGATGGGGCCGAGCGCCACGGCGGCGGCGCCATAGGCGCCCAGCAGGGCGAACCCGGCCTTCCACGGCAGGCCAGCCTCAAGGCTGGCCAGGGCGCCGCCGCCAAAGATCACCGGCGGTACAAACAGCGGCAGGACGATCACGGCGGTCAGCAGCCCGCCGCGCCGGGCGCCCAGGCTGAGGGCCGCGCCGATCCCGCCCATGAAGGAAAAGGCCAGGCCCCCTAAGAGCGCGCAGGCGATCACCAGCCCGCTGAGCTGTGGCGAGGCGCCGAGCGCGATGGCCGCCACCGGGGCCGCACAGGCCAGGGGCAGACCGGTGGCCAGCCATTGGGCCAGGCATTTGACCGCGCAGATGATCTCCAGGGGAACGGGCGACAGGGTCAGGAGGTCCAGCGCCCCGTCCTCATAGTCCCGCTCGAACAGGCGATCGAGGGACAGGAGCGCGGCCAGGGCCAGGGCCACCCAGGCTGCGCCGGGCGCGATCGCCGCCAGCCGTTCGGGCTCCGAGCCCACCGCCAGGGGGAGCAGGGTGGCGACCCCGGCATAGAAACCCACGGCCACCATGGGCCCGCCGCCCTTGCCCCAGGCGAGCGCCGTCTCCCGGGCCAGCAGGACTGAAACCGCGCTCATCGGCCGATCTCCACCGTGCGGGCGGCCAGGGGCAGGGGATCGTGAACCGCCGCCAGGATCATGCCGCCAGTGGCCAGATGCTCCCCCATGATCTCTCCGAACCTCGTCCGCCATTCAGCGTCGAGCGGGCTGAGGGGCTCGTCCAGCAGCCACAGGGGCCGGGGCGCGGCCAGCAGGCGGGCCAGGGCCAGGCGCCGACGCTGGCCGGCCGAAAGCCGTCGCACCTCAAGCTCCAGCAGGGGCAGGAGCTCCAGGCGGGCGGCCGCAGCCTCGACCGCGCTGTCGGCCCCGCCGGCGAAACCGGTCCAGAAGGACAGTTCGTCGCGGGCCGTGCGCGAAGACTTCAGCCCGTCCAGATGACCGAGCAGATGCATGGCTTCGCGAGCCTCGGTGGGGTCAATGTCGCCAAAGGCGATCACCCCCTCATCGGGGGCGATCAGGCCCGCTATGGCCCTCAAAAGACTGGTCTTTCCCGCGCCGTTGCGACCCGTGAGAGCGACCGCCTCCCCCGCTCCCAACCTGAGAATAAGTCGCGAAAACAACTGACGGCCCCCCCGGGACAGGGCCAGCGACTGGATTGAAACCTCTGAGATCACGGGCGGGGCGCCAAAAACACTAGATCAGGACCCAAATTGTCCTCACGCCTCGCATGGACGAGTCCCGCGGCCGGGTCTATGACAGCCGCGGCCGTCGCCACCCGAGGGGGCGTACGCGGCGCGGGGTCGGACGCTGTGTGTCCGTCTCTTTGAGCGCGCGATCCCGGGGGCGGTAGATGAACGGCCTTGAACAGAGAGAGGATCCTTTAGGATGGCGTCGATCGACACCCTGAAGACCCGCCGCGAATTGACGGTGGGCGACAAGACTTACGTCTACTACAGCCTGGCCGCTGCGGAAGACGCTGGCCTGAACGGAATTTCCAGCCTGCCCGTTTCGATGAAGGTTCTGCTCGAGAACCTCCTGCGTAACGAGGACGGGGTTTCGGTGGGCGAGGCTGACCTGAAGGCCGTCGCCGCCTGGATCGAAAACCGCGGCGCCAAGGAGCACGAGATCAGCTTCCGCCCGGCCCGGGTGCTGATGCAGGACTTCACCGGCGTGCCCGCCGTGGTCGACCTGGCCGCCATGCGCGACGCCATGACCAAGCTCGGCGCCAATCCCGAGAAGATCAATCCGCTGAACCCGGTGGACCTGGTCATCGACCACTCGGTGATGGTCGACTATTTCGGCAACGCCAAGGCCTTCGGCGAGAATGTCGAGCGGGAATATGAGCGCAATATCGAGCGCTACCGCTTCCTGCGCTGGGGCTCGTCGGCCTTCAACAACTTCCGCGTGGTGCCCCCCGGCACCGGCATCTGCCACCAGGTGAACCTGGAATATCTGGCCCAGACCGTCTGGACCAATGATGTGGACGGCGGAACGCTGGCCTATCCCGACACCGTCGTCGGCACCGACTCCCACACCACCATGATCAACGGCCTGTCGGTTCTCGGCTGGGGCGTGGGCGGCATCGAGGCCGAGGCCGCCATGCTCGGCCAGCCGATCCCGATGCTGATCCCCGAGGTCATCGGCTTCAAGCTGACCGGCGCCATGCCCGAGGGCGCGACCGCCACCGACCTGGTGCTGACCGTCACCCAGATGCTCCGCAAGAAGGGCGTCGTCGGCAAGTTCGTCGAGTTCTTCGGCCCTGGCCTGGCCAAGATGACCCTGGAAGACCAGGCGACCATCGCCAACATGGCCCCGGAGTACGGCGCCACCTGCGGCTTCTTCCCGATCACCCGGGCGACCATCGACTACCTGGCCGCCACCGGCCGCGACGCAGACCGCGTCGCCCTGGTGGAAGCCTACGCCAAGGTGCAGGGCATGTGGCGCGAGGGCGATGAGGCCGATCCGGTGTTCACCGACACCCTCGAGCTCGACCTCTCCAGCGTCGTGCCGTCCCTGGCCGGCCCCAAGCGTCCCCAGGACCGGGTGCTGCTGACCAGCGCGGCGTCCGACTTCAAGGAAGCCCTGGCCAAGGATTTCGGTAAGGCCGACTCCATCTCCCAGCGGGTCCCGGTGGCCGGTGAGAAGTTCGACGTGGGCCACGGCGACGTGGTCATCGCCGCCATCACCTCGTGCACCAACACCTCCAACCCCAGCGTGCTGATCGCCGCGGGCCTGGTGGCCAAGAAGGCCATCGAAAAGGGCCTGAAGGTCAAGCCGTGGGTGAAGACTTCGCTGGCGCCCGGCTCGCAGGTGGTCACCGACTATCTGAAGAGCGCGGGCCTGACCAAGTCCCTGGACGCGCTCGGCTTCAACCTGGTGGGCTATGGCTGCACCACCTGCATCGGCAATTCCGGCCCACTGCCGGAGGCCATCTCCGAGGCCGTCCAGCAGGGCGACCTGGTGGCCTGCTCGGTGCTGTCGGGCAACCGCAACTTCGAAGGCCGGGTGAACCCCGACGTGCGAGCCAACTATCTGGCCTCGCCGCCCCTGGTGGTCGCCTACGCCCTGGCCGGCTCGATGCAGATCGACCTGACCACCGAGCCGCTCGGTGAAGGCAAGGACGGCCAGCCGGTCTATCTGAAGGACATCTGGCCGACCAACGAAGAGATCGCCGTCCTTCAGCGCAAGCATGTCACCGACAAGATGTTCGCCACCCGCTACGCCGACGTCTTCAAGGGCGACAAGGCCTGGCAGGGCATCAAGGTGGCCGGCGGCCAGACCTACGCCTGGGACATCAGCTCCACCTATGTTCAGAACCCGCCCTATTTCGAGGGGATGAGCATGGAGCCCGAGGCGATCACCGACATCATCGAGGCCCGTGTCCTCGGCGTGTTCGGCGACTCGATCACCACCGACCACATCAGCCCCGCCGGTTCGATCAAGCTGACCTCCCCGGCCGGCGAATACCTGCGCGAGCGCCAGGTGCCGCAGACCGACTTCAACTCCTACGGCGCCCGCCGCGGGAACCATGAGGTCATGATGCGCGGCACCTTCGCCAACATCCGGATCCGCAACAAGCTGACCCCGGAGATCGAAGGCGGGGTGACCAAGCACTTCCCCACCGGCGACGTGATGTCGATCTATGACGCGGCCATGCGCTACCAGGCCGAGGGCCGCCCGCTGGTGGTCTTCGCCGGCAAGGAATACGGCACCGGCTCCTCCCGCGACTGGGCGGCCAAGGGCACCAAGCTCCTGGGCGTGCGCGCGGTGATCGCCGAAAGCTTCGAGCGGATCCACCGCTCCAACCTGGTGGGCATGGGCGTTCTGCCCCTGCAGTTCACCCAGGAAGGCTGGCAGAAGCTCGCCCTGACCGGCGAGGAGATCGTCTCGATCCGTGGCCTGCAGGACCTGTCGCCCCGCAAGCAGCTGACCGTCGAGCTCTACCGCGCCGGCGACGGCCGCGTGGCCCGCTTCCCGGTTCGCTGCCGGATCGATACGCCTACCGAGCTTGAGTATTTCAAGAACGGCGGCGTCCTGAACTACGTGCTACGGAACCTGGCCTCGCAAGACGCCTGAGACTGATCGCACGGACGGCAAGAGGAGGGGGTCGCGGGTCGCCGCGGCCCCCTTCGCCGTTTTATGAGGGACTGCTTTTTTGAGACGTCGAACCCAATGTCGACCTCTGCTCACACCTTGTTGAAACGCGCTGGCGCGACAACTCGGCTTTATTGCCCGCCCATGATCAGAGCCCTGCTCGCTAGCCTGTGTCTCCTGGCGGTTCCCGCTGTCGCCGCCGCGGCCAAGCCCCCCGTGGTGGTGGAGTTCTATACCGCCCAGGGCTGTGCGGCCTGCGCGGAGGCGAACACCTTCGTCAACGGCCTGGCCGACCGGCCAGGGGTCGTGGCCCTGACCTTCGCCGTCGATTACTGGGACTATCTGGGCTGGGAAGACACCTTCGCCCTGCCGGAGTTCGCCGAGCGGCAGAAGGCCTATCTGGCGCCCCTGTCCCTGCGCGAGCCCTACACCCCTCAGCTGGTGATCAATGGGGCCAGCGAAGTCTCCGCCGTCGAGCCTGAAAAGGTCGAGACCCTGCTGGACGCCGCCGCCCGCAGCCAGGCGCCGGCGCCGGACATCCAGTTCATCGGCCCGCGCCGGGTGGACGTCGGCTCTGGACCTGTCCCCAGGGGCGGGGCCGAGGTCTGGCTGATCCGCTATGATCCGAAGCCGCAGGAAGTGGTGGTGCGCAGGGGGGAAAACCGCGGCCAGACCCTGGAGCAACGCAATGTTGTCCGGGAGATCGTTCGCCTGGGCCAATGGCGGGGTCGCCCCACCGCCTATGCAGCGCCCGAAGCCAAGGAAGAGGGCCTTGAGACCCTGCTGATCGTCCAGACTCCGGAAGGTGGGCGCATCCTGGCGGCCAAACCCAAGACGACGCAGCTCGCCAAGCCTCAGACCGCATCGCGCTAGATCTTCCGCACAGCGATAGATCGCGCCTGGGCCGGCCGGCTGGCTGGCGCCCAGGCGCAAAAAAGCCCGTGCGGGGGAGGGGGGCTACTCCGCACGGGCCTTCTTAGGGGAAGGGGATAGACGCCGGCTGATCGAGCTCCCGGGTCCCAGGGGGGCTGGGGGGGCTGTTCAGGGTCCGGAACCGCGAGGTGTCCCGATCAACCGACAATGCATTTATTGTCGACCAAACAGGCGGGGTCGGGACCGAAATAAGGTCTTTTCACGGCGTGAGGCTTTTCGCCCGCCGTGCGATGGCGGCTCGATTTTAGCCCGATATTGAGTCACCCTCGGCTGCAATGGCTACTGATCCGTCCGCCAATGATTCCGCCGCCAGCGGCCGCAGGGCTGGTCCGGTCTTCTTTCATCGCCAGGAATTCCAGCGGCTGCTGAACCTCTATGGCCGGATGGTCGCGGCTGGCGAGTGGCGGGACTATTCCATCGAGCCAGGGACCGAGGCCTGCGCCTTTTCGGTCTTCCGCCGCGCCGCAGAGGCGCCCCTCTACCGGATCGAGAAGCGGCCGTCCCTGGCGCGGCGCCAGGGCGCCTGGGCGGTGATCGGCCACGGGGGCATGGTCCTGCGCCGGGGCCACGAGCTGGAACAGGTGCTCAGGTTTTTCGACAAGGGGCGCTTCAAAGTCATCGACTGACGCCTCAAGGCGTCCCAGGGGATGATCTCAGGCGATGATGTCCGGGGTGATCTGATCTTCCAGGGCGGCGATCTCGTCCTTCAGGACCAGCTTTCGGCGCTTGAAACGCCCAAGAACCCCAAGGCTCGGGGTCGGCATGGCGCTGATCGCGTGGACGGCGACGTCCAGATCGGCGTGTTCCTGCCGGGCCGCAGCCAGTCGCTCGCGCAGCTGCGCCTCCGGATCGGGCCCCAGATCGTTCATGCCCCCCCCGCCATGGCGTTGTGTCTTCGCCTCATCATCATCCTGGTTTGCCAGGATCGGGTAAAGACCCGCTTAGGGCTGCGGACAATTTGGTGAGGGCTGTGACGTCCGCCGGCCTGCCCCAGGCGGCCACGGCGGCGGTGAGCGCCGCGTCAAGACCGGCGCCTCCTGGCCCGCCGCAGGCCGACAGAGCCACCAGAAGCAGCCGTTCCGACTCAAGTTCTGCCGTCTTCACCTGGACCCGCAAGGCTTCCCGCGCGCCGGCCTCGACGCCGGGCAGGTCTGTCTTCAGGCCCCGGCGGGCCGAACGCAGGGGCAGGATGGCGCTGGCCTCCCAGGCCCTGGCCAGATCAGCGGCCTCTGCGATTACCCCAGGCTCGAGGGGCCGTGCGAAGGCCGCCCACAGCAGCAGGGGCACGCATTGCCCATGGTCATCCTGCAGGGCCAGAGCCGCCTCGGCGACGCCTGGACGCCCATAGGCCGCCACAGCCCAGGACCAGAGGTCCACGATTCAGCCATCCGCCAGGGGCGGCATGGCCATGTCCTGGCCCCAGCGCTTCACCCTCGACCAGGACAGGCCGAACAGATCCAGCGCCCGGCCTACCGACTGGTCGACCATTTCCTCCAGGCTGACGGGCTTGGCGTAGAAGGCCGGCAGGGGCGGGGCGATCACTGCGCCCATCTCGGCCAGCTTCACCATGGTCCGCAGGTGGCCCAGGTGCAGGGGGGTCTCCCGCACCATCAGCACCAGGGGGCGGCGCTCCTTCAGGGCGACGTCGGCGGCCCGGGTCATCAGGGAGGAGGTCACCCCGGTGGCGATTTCGCTCATCGTCCGCACCGAACAGGGCGCGATCAGCATGCCAAGCATCGGATAGGAGCCGGAGGCGATGGCCGCGCCCACGTCGCCGGGCCGGTAGGCCACATCGGCCATGGCCTGGACCTCGGTCAGGGACAGCTCGGTCTCCTGGGCCAGGGTCAGGGCCGCGGCCCGGCTCATGATCAGATGACTCTCCACGCCCAGGTCGCGACAGGCGGCCAGGGCGCGCAAGCCATAGGCCACGCCGCTGGCCCCGGCGATCCCCACGGCCAGGCGAGACCGGGCGCCCTGAACGGCGGTTGGACCGATTTGCGACATACCGTCTCACCCTGCGCCAAAAAAGCCGGCCCTAATCCGAACTCAACCCTGCGCAATCATATTTGATCTGACACCCCCGCGAAGGGGTGATCAGATGCCGTGTCGAAAAACCTTGAAGGAGGCGTACCTATGGCCGTTGAAGCCCGCATCCGTGAGCTTGGATCTCGCCATCAAACCCTGGACAAGGCGATCCAGGATGAAGTGCGAAGCCCCGCGGGAGACGACCTTCGCCTACAGGAACTCAAGCGACGAAAGCTCAAGCTGAAGGAAGAGATGCAGACCTTGCAGCGCAAGGCCCATTGATCCTCCAGAACGGAAAAAGGCCCGCGCATTGCGCGGGCCTTTTGCATTTTCGAGGGTCGGGCGGACCGAAATCAGTCCCGCTCAACCTCTTCAGGGACCGCGCCGGTCTCTGAGGCCGGACGAAGGGAGGGGCCGTCGGGATCAACGATGCCGGCCTTGGCGTCGTCCTTGGCCTTCTTGTCGGCGGCTTTGCGCACCACGGCGTCCAGCTCCATCTGAGTCGACAGGCCGAGCGTCACCGGGTCCACAGGCTTGATATTGGCCGAGTTCCAGTGGGTGCGATTACGGATCTGGTCGATGGTCGCCTTGGTGGTGCCCAGGATGCGGGAGATTTGCGCGTCCGGCACCTCGGGGTGGTTTCGCAGGAACCAGGCGATGGCGTCGGGGCGGTCCTGCCGACGGGACACCGGGGTGTAGCGCGGCGCCTTCTTGGTCGGCTTGAGCAGCTCGGCGTGGCGGCTCTTCTGAGCCTTCATCCGATAGGCCCCGTTGGCCTGGGCGGCGTCCAGCTCTTCGCGGGACAGCTGGCCGTTGCCGATCGGGTCGGCGCCGCGAATGTCGCGCGCCACTTCGCCATCGGCGATGCCGCGCACCTCAAGGGGGTGCAGGCCGCAGAAGTCCGCGATCTGGTCAAAGGTCAGAGAGGTGTTGTCGACCAGCCAGACGGCGGTCGCCTTGGGCATCAAAATGTCGGTCATGGCCGTACTCCAGAAACGACGGCGCCCGGCCTTTCGGCCGGGCGGTTGTCAATATTCCGTATAGGCCCGTTCCACGGGAAAGCAAATGCCCGCCCGGGGCCTTTCCCGAGAGCGTGATGACCCAGACGTCCTCAGGCGCTGGCTGCGGGCGCCAGCGGGGCGGGGGCCGGGGCGCCGACGGGACGGCCGATCCAGATCTGGCCGCTCCTGGCGACGACGTCTCCGTCGGCGTCATAGAGGGCGACGCCGGCGAAGAACTTCCGGCCTTCAGACTCTCCTGCCGAGGCGACAATCACATAGGTCTCTCCGGCCTTGGGCGCCTTGAGCACCTCTCCGGACATCGTGCCCAGGAGGCCGACGGGCGATCCGGTCTTGATCCACCAGGCCATGGAGCCCGAGCAGTCGAGGGCGCCCCAGGTGATTTCGTCGGGCATGGTCCCGTCGGCCGCGGCGAAATTGGCGTGCGGAACCCACAGGCCAGCGCAGACGCCCGCTTCGGCGCCGGGAACCTGACCGACATGAACCCCCAGGCCTTCGCCGGCCTCGCGCTCGATGCAGCAGGAAAAGCAGCCCCGGTGCAGGGAGCGGGTGGCGAAGGGCGAGGCCGCCGCCGCCGCCCGGGCCACTCCAACGCCGGGCGAGGGGGGCGGGGGCGGAATCTGATCGTCGCGGGCCGGCTTGGCCACGCCCAGGACCTGACCCTCGGCGCCGAGGGCCGAGACCGCGCCATCCTCACCCGTGACCAGCTCCACCGGGGTGTCGAGGGGCACGCCGGCCCGCAGCATGGCGCTGCCCTTGCCGCCGACGGCCTTGGCCAGCAGGCCGCAGATATAGCCGCCATTGGCGGTGACGGGGGGGCCGCGGAACTGCCGCGGAACGACGATCTGGGTCATGGGGTGCACTCGGGAAATGGAACAGCTTGAAATCAACGGTCGGACGGCGGCGCCGTCGCGTGAGCGGGTTGGTCTGGCCAGCGTGAAAATCCGCGCCGGTGGGGCCTAGATTGGCGGAAAACCGGGGGCCTTGGCAATTCACAGCTGCGCCGGAGGCGGCGGCGCATCCAAATCCCCAGTGGCGGCGTTTGACGGCGAACACGCCAGACAACGGGAGACACCCATGGCCAAGATTGACGCCATCAAGCTGCTGAAGGACGACCACCGGGAGGTGGAGGACCTGTTCGAACAGTTCGAAAAGGCCACAGCCAAGGACCGCAAGGCTAAGATCGTCGCGAAGATCTGCACCGAGCTGACCGTGCACAGCCTGATAGAGGAAGAGATCTTCTACCCCACCTTCCGGGGCAAGATTGAAGACGACATCCTGGACGAGGGATATGTGGAGCACGACGGCGCCAAGGTGCTGATCGCCGAACTGATGGCCGGCTCCCCCGACGACCCCTTCTATGACGCCAAGGTTTCGGTGCTGTCCGAAGAGATCGAGCACCACGTCAAGGAGGAGGAGCGCCCGTCTGAGGGCATGTTCGCCCAGTGCCGGCGCACCGATGTCGACCTGGTGGACCTGGCCGAGCGGATGCAGGCCCGCAAGGACGAGCTGATGGCCATGATCAAGGCCAATGGCCTGCCCGCGCCGGAAACCCGGTCCTTCAAGGGCGCCAAGCTGGTCTATGGCGAACCCCCAGCCACCCCGATCGCCTAAGGCCAGGTCGCCCTGGTCAGGCCGTCAGCCCAGCGGCTGGCGGCCGACGATCTTCAGGCCATAGCCGGCTGAGCCCGGCAGCACGGTGTCGGCGTTGCTGAGCAGCACCAGGTCGCGCACGCCCAGGTCCAGGAGGATCTGAGCGCCCACCCCATAGTCCCGCAGGATATTGGCCGGGGCGGCGAGGGCGCCATCCTGACCATAGCGTTCTGAAAGCCAGGCGGGATTGGAGTCGCGGATGAAGACCGCGACGCCGGCGCCATCGTGCTCCGCCAGGGCCTTCAGCGCCCGGGGGACGTGGTCGCGCCGCGGCCCCGCGGCGCCCAGCAGGTCGGCGGCGAAATCGACCCTGTGCATGCGCACCAGGGTCGGCTTGTCCTGGGCGCCGCGGCCGCGGGTGAGCGCCACGTGCTCGGTGTGGTCGAGGATGTTGCGATAGATCACCATCCGGAAGGCGCCATAGGCGCTCTCGAAGGGGGTCTCCAGCACCCGCTCCACCTGACGCTCGGTGCGGCGGCGGTAGGCGATCAGGTCGGCGATGGTCCCGATCTTCAGCCCATGCAGGCGGGCGAAATCGATCAGGTCGGGCAGGCGGGCCATGGTCCCGTCATCGCGCATGATCTCGCAGATGACGCCGGCCGGGTTGAGGCCCGCCAGGCGGGAGATGTCGACAGCGGCCTCGGTGTGGCCGGCGCGGACCAGCACGCCGCCGGGCCGGGCCACCAGAGGAAAGACGTGGCCGGGCGAGACGATGTCGTCAGGGCCCTTGGTGGGGTCCACCGCCACGGCGATGGTGTGGGCCCGGTCATGGGCGGAGATGCCGGTGGTCACCCCTTCCCGGGCCTCCACCGAAACCGTGAACGCCGTGCCGTGACCAGACCCGTTGTCGGCGGTCATCGGCGGCAGGCGCAGGGTCCGGGCCCGCTCGGCGGTGATGGACAGGCAGATCAGCCCCCGGGCGTATCGGGCCATGAAGTTGATCTGGGCCGGCGTGGCGAACTGGGCGGGGATGATCACATCCCCCTCATTCTCCCGGTCTTCGGCGTCCACGAGGATGTAGGGTCGGCCATTGCGGGCCTCCTCGATAATCTCCTCGATAGGGCTGACCGCCCGCTCAGCGGCGGCGGCTTGGGTGTCCGGAGTCGTGGTCATATGCGCTCTCGTCGGCCGATCAGGGCCTCTGCTGGCCATTTAGGCGCCCTGGGGCCCCCCTCCAAGGTGTTCAGACCTCGACTTCGGCCGCAAAGGCGGCTTTCAGCTCGGGCTTGAGGATCTTGCCATTGGCGTTGCGCGGCAAGGTCTCGGGCCAGAAGGCGACCTTCACCGGGACCTTGAAGCTGGCCAGGCGGGCTCGGACAAAGGCGCGCAGCTCGTCCTCGGTGGCCTGGCCGCCGGGCTTCAGATGGACCACGGCGGCGGGCTCTTCGCCCAGTGTCCGGTGGGGCAGGCCGATGAGCGCGGCGTCCATCACATCGGGATGGTCGTAGAGAACATTCTCGACCTCCACGCAGTAGATATTCTCGCCGCCGCGGATCAGCATGTCCTTGGCCCGGTCGACGATGAAGCAGAATCCCTCCTCGTCCAGGCGGGCCAGATCACCGGTGCGCACCCAGCCGTCCACGAAGGTCTCGGCGGTCGCCTCGGGGCGGTTCCAGTAGCCTTTGACGATGTTGGGGCCCTTGGCCCACAGCTCGCCCACCCGGCCCACAGGCAGCTCGGTGACCCCGTCGGCGGGATCGACGATCTTCAGCTCGCAGGGCGGCGGGGCCACGCCGCAGGAGTCGGGGCGGTGCTCATAGTCGCGGCCGATATTGGTGGTGCAGGTGGCCGAGGTTTCGGTCATGCCCCAGCCATTGGATGGGGCCGAGCCTGGGAAGGTCTCGACGATCTTTCGCACCAGGTCCGGCGCCGAGGGCGCGCCGCCATAGGCCACGGTGGTGAGCGAGGACAGGTCGAAGTCCTTGCGGGCCGGATGCTCGATCAGCTGCCAGGCGATGGTCGGAACGCCGCCGGTGTTGGTGACGCGCTCGCGCTCGATCAGGCCCATGGCCTCCACCGGCTCCCACTTGCGCATCAGGACGAGCTTGGAGCCCGAATTGATGGCTGGCGACAGGGTCGCGTTGCAGCCGGTGACATGGAACAGGGGGACCACCAGCAGATAGGCCCGCTGGGGCAGCTTGTGCGGATCCTGCTCGGGGATCGGCTCGCCTCGGCGCAGGAAGCCCCGGGCGCCGGCGCAGGCGCTGGCCAGGATGTTGGCCGTCAGGTTGCGATGGGTCCCCAGGGCGCCCTTGGGTTTTCCGGTGGTGCCGGAGGTGTAGAAGATCGTCGCGGCGTCGTCGGGCCCCAGGGCCACCTCCGGCAGCGGCCGGTCGGCGAGGGTCCCCCAGCTGTTCACCGGCCCGATCACGTCCTCCAGCCTGGCCAGGCGCGGATCGGCGGGCAGGGCCCCGGCCCGGGTGACATAGATGCGAGCCAGGTCGGGACAGGCGTCCAGGTGTTCAAGGATGCGGTCTAGCCGCTCGTCATCCACCAGGGCGACCTTGGCGCCGGAATCGGCCAGGCCGAACTCCAGCTCGGCGCCCGTCCACCAGGCGTTCAGCGGGGTGACGATGGCCCCGACAAGGGCGCCGGCGAAAAACACCACCGGCCATTCAGGCAGGTTACGCATGACCAGCGCCACCCGGTCGCCGGGCTTCACCCCGTCGGCCTGCAGCTGGTGTGCGAGGGTGATGACCGCCCGGGTGAAGGCCTCGAAGGTGGCGCGCTCGTCCTCATGGACCAGGAACTCGCGATCGCCAAAGGCCCGGCCGTTCAGCAGCACGTCGCGCAAGGTGGGCGGGGCGTTCTTCCAGACCTTGGTCGGAATCCCGTCGATCACCGCCTCGGAAAGCTCGAAGCGTTCGCCGGGCGCCGTCAGCCGGGCGTGGGCCTCGTCGATCGACATGACGGGCCAGGGTTTGGCGGCGGTCTCGGTCATGGGGGTCCTGGTGTCCTCGGGGGCTTGGCCGTCTTGTCGCGACCTCTGCGCTCAGAAAGCCGAGCCGCGGGCGCGAGGCAAGTCCGCGCTGCTGACGCGTAGCGAACCGGAAGGCTCAAGCCTACCCCCTCCACCGTCATCCTGGGCCTTGCGCCCAGGATCCCTCTCGAGGCTTGCGCCGGCCGCCGAGAGGGATGCTCGGCACACGGCCGAGCATGACGAAATTTGGGAGCGACGCGCGACCCATCAGGCCGGGGCGTTTTCCCGTTCGGCCTTCAGCTTGGCGTAGCCTTCCTTCAGCTCGCCCAGCTCCTTGGCGTACTTCTCCTTGGCTTCCTCCTGCAGGCGCGGGATGTGATAGCTGGGGAAGAGGTCGTTCTCTGGCCGGTAGTCCTTCAGGATCTGCTTGGCGAGCGTCACCTTGTGCACCTCGGTGGGACCATCGGCGATGCCCATGACCAGCGAGCTGGTCACCATCCGCATGAAGGGCATTTCGTTGGAGACGCCGAGCGCCCCGTGCAGGTGGGCGGCCTTGGTGGCCACGTCGTTATAGACCTTGGGCATGGCCACCTTGATGGCGGCGATGTCCTTGCGGACCTTGTTGTAGTCCTTGTGCTTGTCGATCAGCCAGGCGGTGCGCAGGACCAGCAGGCGGAACTGCTCGACCGCGATCCAGGAGTCGGCGATCTGTTCCTGCACCATCTGCAGGTCCGACAGGCGGCCGTCCCGGGTGGTGCGCGACACCGCCCGCTGGCACATCAGGTCCAGGGCGTGGCGGCAGGCGCCGACCGTGCGCATGGCGTGGTGGACCCGACCGCCGCCCAGGCGGACCTGGGCGATGACAAAGGCCGCGCCGCGATCGCCCAGCAGGGCCTCAGGCCCCACGCGGACGTCATTGTAGCGGATATAGCCCTCGGTGCCGCCGCCGATCTCGCCGCCGCCGCCGACCGCGACATTACGGATGATCTCGACGCCAGGGGTGTCGGTGGGCACCAGGAAGATGGAGGTGCGCCGGTAGGGGTCCTTGGCGTCCGGATCGGTGATCGCATAGACCACCAGCAGCTTGGAATAGCGGGCGTTGGTGGAGAACCACTTCTCCCCGTTGATGATCCAGTCCTTGCCGTCCTGCACCGCGCGGGTGGTGAAGGTCAGCGGGTCAGAGCCGCCGGTGGGCTCGGACATGGAGAAGGCCGAGCGAATCTCGCCGTTCAGCAGCGGCCACAGCCAGCGCTCCTTCTGGGCGTCGGTGCCGTAGTGGGCGATGATTTCGGCGTTGCCGGTGTCGGGCGCCTGGCAGCCGAAGATGGTGGGGGCCAGGGAATTGCGGCCCAGCTTTTCGTTCATCAGGCCGAGCTTGAGCTGGCCATAGCCCTGGCCGCCGAGCTCGGGGCCGAGGTGGCAGGCCCACAGGCCCTGGTCCTTCACCTGCTGCTGCAGCGGCTTGATGAACGTCTCGCGGCCCAGCGGGCCATGGGCGGCCATGCCCAGGTGGCTGAGAGGTTCGACCTCCTCGCGCATGAAGTCCTCGATCCAGTCGAGCTTCTTCTGGAATTCGGGATCGGTTTCAAAGTCCCAGGCCATGTCGTCCTCCTTGGCGCCCGACTGACCGGGCAATTCGTAGATGCGGTATGTTTCGGGGCGCCGAACATACTAGATATTCGAATTATGGCGGCCGGCTGCGGTCGCCTCCCGACATTATCAGGCGAGCAGGGGCGCGACGCAACTGGGGGCGACAAGATCGAATAACCTATTGATTTTCTGCGACTTTATGAGGAGCGAAAGCCGAAACCGACCTAATCCTACCCACGGCGCCCTTGCGCCATACGCCGCAGATCCCTCAGTCGCCGCGCGCCAAAGGCGCCATCGCTGGGGTGGCCTGGCCGGTGTCGGCGACCGCGCCCCGCGGCGGAGGGGCCAGGGTCGAGCCCCGCCAGCCGCCCCAGATGTAATAGCCCCCGGCCAGGATCACGGTGGTGATGCTGCCCAGCGGGAAACTCCACCAGATGGCGTCGGACCCGAGCACGGGGGTCATCAGCTGGACGAAGGGAATACGCACCACCCAGAGCGAGACCACCATGGCCAGAAGGGGGGCGATCACCGCCCCGGTGGCCCGCACGACGCCGGCGAAGATGAAGGCCACCCCGAACGGAATGAAGCCCCACAGCGCGATGGAATTGATGTGGCGGGCGATGGGGATCGACGCGCTGCCCTCGGGCAGGAAGATCCGCAGGATCAGCGGCTCGGCCAGATAGATCAGACCGATGGGGAGGGCGGTCATGACCAGGGCGAAGAGGACGCCTGTGCGGGCCACATGCTCCACCCGGTCCATCCGGCCAGCCCCCACATTCTGGGCGGCCATGGATGACACCGCCGCCCCGAGCGCCATGGCCGGCATCTGGACATAGGTCCAGACCTGCATGGCCGCCGCATAGGCCGCCGCGGTCTGGGAGCCATAGGCGTTGACGAAGGCCAGCATGACCACAGCGGCGCCGGAGACCACCAGCATATGCATGGCCATGGGCAGACCCTTGAACACCAGGGTCTTGAGGATGGCGGGATCGGGCCGCAGCAGGCCCCATTCCCCCCGCCGCAGAACGAGCGGGCTGCCGGTCCGGTAGAGGAAGACGATCATGCCGGTGAGCGCGATGGTCTGGCTGAGCAGGGTGGCGGCGGCCGAGCCGCCGATGCCCAGCGTCGGGACCGGCCCCAGGCCCAGGATCAGGACCGGGTTGAGGATGATGTCGAGGGCGACGGCGGTCAGAGAGAAGTAGAAGGGCGTCCGGGAATCGCCGGTCCCGCGCATGGCCATCATCACGAACGAGAAGAAGTACATGAAGGGCAGGGCGGCGAAGATCACCCGCAGATAGATGACGGCGTCCGCGCGAGCGTCGTCCGGGGTCCCCATGGCCGCCAGGATGGCCGGGGCGAGCGCCAGGCCCGCCAGGCCTACGGCCAGGGACAAAAGGGCGAAGAACAGCGTGCTGGCGCCGGCCACCCGCTTGATCTCGGCGGTGGCGCCGGCGCCGACGGCCTGGGCGATCAGCAGGTTGGCGGCCATGGCCAGGCCGAACACCGCCCCCAGCAGCAGAAAGAGGATGTTGTTGGCGTTGGCCGTCGCCGTCAGGGCGGCCGGCCCCAGGATATGGCTGACCCAGGCGGCGTTGGCGGTGCCATTGAGGGACTGGAGGAGGTTGGCCCCCAGCATGGGCAGGGTGAAGACCAGCAGACCGCGGGGGATGGGCCCTGTGGTCAGGTCCGGCGGGCGCCTGCGGTTCTTCTCGTTTCCCGTTGGGGCGGGGTCGGGGGGCGCAGTGTCAGAGGGTTCCAAGAGACGCTCCCGCCCGCGTCCATACGCGTATCTGGCTCAATCCTAGGCGGGGGCGTGAACACCCACAACCCGGCCGCGCAGGCCCCTTCGTCTTGAGCCCGCCGCATTTCGCTGTATGAGGCAGGGCTAACCATTTGATCGGGCGCGCCCCCAAGGGCCCCGCAGACAAAGTTCGGCATGAAAATTCTGATCACCGGCGGGGCCGGATTCATCGGGTCGGCCGTGGTCCGCAGGGCGATCGCCCAGGGCCATGGGGTCGTCAATCTGGACGTACTGACCTATTCGGCCAACCTGGCCAATGTGGCGTCCGTGGCGAGCTCGCCCCTTTACGCCTTTGAAGAAGCCGACATCTGCGACGCAGGCAGGATGGCTGACATCTTCGCCCGCCACCGACCGGACGCGGTCATGCACCTGGCGGCCGAGAGCCACAATGACCGGGCGATCGACGGCCCGCTCGATTTCGTGCGGGCCAATGTCACTGGCACGGCGGTGCTGCTGGAAGCCGCCCGGGCCTATTGGAACAGCCTGGCCGGCGCGGCCAAGGCGGCCTTCCGCTTCCATCACGTCTCCACCGACGAGGTGTTCGGGGCGCTCGGCGAAGACGGGGCCTTCACCGAAGAGACGCCCTACGATCCCAACTCCCCCTATTCGGCCAGCAAGGCCGGCGCCGACCATCTGGTGCGGGCCTGGGGGCGGACCTATGGTCTGCCGGTGGTGATCACCAACTGCGCCAACAATTACGGCCCCTTCCAGTTTCCCGAGAAGCTGATCCCCACGGTCGTGGTCCGGGCCATGGAGGGCAAGACCATCCCCGTCTATGGGGACGGCCGCCAGGTCCGCGACTGGCTGCATGTGGACGACCATGCGCAGGCCCTGCTGCTGGTGCTGCAGAAGGGGCGTCTGGGCGAGACCTATTGCATCGGCGGGGACTCCACCCACCGCAACCTGGAGGTCATCCAGATGCTGTGCGCCGAGCTCGACCGGCTGGCGCCGGCCAATACGCCCCACGCCGAAAAGATCACCTTTGTCGCCGACCGGCCGGGCCACGATTTCCGCTACTCCATCGACGCCTCCAAGCTGAAGACTGAGCTTGGCTGGGAGCCTGCCACCCCCCTGAGCGAAGGCCTCGCCCAGACCGTGTCCTGGTACGTTGAAAACCGCGACTGGTGGCAGGCGATCCGCGACCAGGGCTTCCACTCCGAGCGGCTGGGCCTGGCCAAGGCATGAGCCTGAAGATTCTGCAGTTCGGCGCCACCGGGCAACTGGCCCGGGAGATGCTCGACCGTGCTGGTCCAGGCGTCGAGATCACCGCCCTGTCGCGGGCTGAGGTTGATCTGACGAATCCCGAGGCCATCGCCCGCGCCATCGGCGAGGCCGGCGAGACCGACCTGGTGCTCAATGCGGCGGCCTATACGGCTGTCGACAAGGCCGAATCCGAGCCGGACCTGGCCTACGGCGTCAACGCCTGGGCCCCGGCCGCCATGGCCCGGGCCTGCCAGGCGCGGGGCCTGCCCCTGCTGCACATCTCCACCGATATGGTGTTTTCCGGCGACAAGGCCGGCGCCTATGTCGAGACCGACGCGCCGGCCCCGCTGCACGTCTATGGCGCCTCCAAGCTGGCCGGCGAGCAGGCGGTGCTGAACGCCTGCGACCGGGCCCTGGTGATGCGGGTCTCCTGGCTGTTCTCGGCCTATGGCCAGAACTTCCTGCAGATGATGCTGCGGCTGGCGCAGACCCAGCCGGTGCTCAAGGTGGTGGCCGACCAGCGGGCCTGCCCCACAGCCAGCGGCGATCTGGCCGCCTTCATCCTCAGCCAGGGGGACCGCCTGGCCAAGGCGCCGGCCGGGGCCCGGGAATGGGGCCTGCTGCATGTGGTCAACGCCGGCGCCGCCAGCCGCTATGACATGGCCCGGGCGATCTTCGCCCAGACGCGCCCCGATGACCCGCCGGCCATGGAGGCCGTCCCCACCAGCGCCTTTCCGACGCCGGCCCGCCGGGCCCTGAACGCCGTGCTGGACACGGGCCGCATGCAGGAGGTCTTCTCCCTGCAGCTGCGGCCCTGGCAGGAGGCGCTGGAGGACGTGGTGGGCGAGCTGATGGCCCAGAAGGAGACGGCGTGAGACGCGGAATCATCCTGGCAGGGGGCTCCGGCACCCGGCTGCATCCCCTGACCCTGGCGGTCTCCAAGCAGCTCCTGCCGATCTACGACAAGCCGATGATCTATTATCCCCTGTCGGTCCTGCTGCTGGCGGGGGTCCGCGAGATCCTGATCATCACCACGCCGGAGGACCAGGCCGGCTTTCAGCGCCTGCTCGGCGACGGCTCTCAGCTCGGCGTGCGGTTCGAATTCATCGTCCAGCCCAAGCCTGAGGGCCTGGCCCAGGCCTATCTGCTGGGTGAAGAGTTCGTCGGCGGCGAGCCCAGCATCATGGTGCTCGGCGACAACATCTTCTTTGGCCAGAACTTCGGCCAGATGCTCCGGGCCGCCGACGAGCGGATGACAGGCGCCACGGTCTTCGGCTATCCGGTCAACGACCCCGAACGCTACGGCGTGGTCGAGCTGGGCGAGGGCGGCAAGGTGCTGGGCATCGAGGAAAAGCCCACCGCGCCCAAGTCCAACTATGCGGTCACCGGCCTCTATTTCTACGATGGTAGGGCGAGCGAGTACGCCAAGACGCTGAAACCCTCCCACCGGGGCGAGCTGGAGATCACCGCGCTGAACCAGGTCTATCTGGACGCCGGAGAACTGAATGTGGAGCTGCTCGGCCGGGGCTTCGCCTGGCTGGACACCGGCACCCATGACAGCCTGATCCAGGCCGGCGAACTGATTCGCACCCTGGAGCTGCGCCAGGGCCTGCGCATCGGCTGTATCGAGGAAGTGGCCTATTCCAAGGGCTTCATCGACCGCCACCAGCTGGCCGATCTCGGCCGCGCCCAGGCCAAGGGCGAATACGGTCAATACCTGATCCGCCTGGCCGACCGCATCGCGACCGGCGCCGAACTCGCGGACTAACCCCTAGTCGACCCAGAGGTCCTGGGCCTCGCCCTTGCGGTTGAGGGCGCGGACGGCGCGTTTGACCACGGCGAGCAGGCGTTCGCGCCGGGCGATCTCGTCATAGGTGAGCGAGCCCCGCGCCAGGCCTTCCAGCAGGAAGCGGCCGAGGTCGCGGCTGGTCTGGAAGCGGGGATCGCTGCCGGCCTGGGTCAGGGCCAGGAAGCGTTCGCCGACCTGGTTGCGGTCAAAGGCGCTCTGGGCGTTGGCCAGGCGAGCGCGCAGCATGGGGTCGGTGCGGGCGGCGGCCTCAAGCTCGGCGAAGGCCACGAAGGGCGTCTCGTGCAGCAGGGACCAGTAGGCGTCGATGGCGTGCTCGGCGGCGTCCACCCCGGGGCTGGCGGGGCTGGAGGCGGCCTGCTCGAACAGGCGGGCCCGCTCGACCTCGATATGGGCCACGGCGGCCTCCACCAGCTCTTCGCGGCTGGAGAAGTGGTAGAGCATGGCCCCACGGGTCAGGTTGGCCGCCTCAGCGATCAGGGCGTTGGTGGCCGCGTGATAGCCGATCTCGGCGAACAGGCGCATGGCCGCGTCCAGGATGCGGGCGCGGGTCCGGCGAGACTTGGGAGTCTCCTTGGCGGGATAGGTTCGAGCGTCCATCTGCACGGGCTAGGCTTCAATCAGAGTGCGGCCGACATATGGCGAGCTATGCTGCGGCGCCAGTGTTGCAGTGCGGTTTCATCAAAGCGACACGCAATCAGCCTACCCGACGGTCAGATAGAGGCGCTTCGGAGGCGTTCGTGACCGATCTGGGAATCCGACGTTATCGGACCGTCTTCGTTTCCGATGTCCATCTGGGCACCCGCGGCTGCCAGGCCGAGATGCTGCTGGACTTCATCCGGCACATGGAGTGCGACACCCTGTATCTGGTCGGAGACATCGTCGACGGCTGGAAGATGAAGAGCGGCTGGTACTGGCCCCAGTCCCACAACGACGTGGTGCAGAAGATCCTGCGCCTGGCCCGAAAGGGCGTGAACGTCGTCTATATTCCCGGCAACCACGACGACCGTATCCGCGACTTCTGCGGCATTCATTTCGGCGGCGTCGTCGTGGCCCGGGACGCCATCCACGAGGGCGCCGATGGCCGCCGGTTCCTGGTCACCCATGGGGATGAGTTCGACGGGGTGGTGCAGCACGCCAAGTGGCTGGCCTTCCTGGGGGACTATTCCTATCGGGCGCTGCTGTCGGCCAACACCCTGTTCAACCGGGTGCGGCGGCGCATGGGTTTCGGCTATTGGAGCCTGTCGGCCTATCTGAAGACCAAGGTGAAGAACGCCCTGCACTTCATCGAGGATTTTGAGGGCGCGGTGGCCGAGGAGGCCCGGCGACGCGGCGTCGACGGGGTGATCTGCGGCCACATTCACAAGGCCGAGATGCGTCAGATCGAGGACATCCTCTACATCAACGACGGCGATTGGGTGGAGAGCTGCACCGCCCTGGTCGAGCATATGGACGGACGCATGGAGATCCTGGAGTGGGCCAAGCTGCGCAGCTGGTCGGCCGTGCGCGAGGCCTACGCCCTGCCCGAACCGCTCGAGCCCGCCGCCGGCCGCCAGCCCGAACCGCGGCCGGCCCCGGTCGCCACCCCCGTAGCCGCCACCGCCGCCGCCTGAGCCTCAGCGGCCCTTGCGTTGACACCTGGTTGGGCTCGTGACAGTGAGGCTGTCATGAGTGACGATTCCCAGACCGCCGGCGACGCCCGCGACCGCCAGAAGGCCGCCACCCGCGACCAGATCCTGCGCGTGGTGGGCGCAAGGCTGGAGACCGGCCCCCTCGACGAACTGTCCTTCGCCGACATCGCCAGGGACGCCGGCGTCGGCGAGCGCACCGTCTATCGCCACTTCCCCACCCGGGAAGCCCTGCTGGGCGCCTATTTCGCCTGGGTCCAGGCCCAGGCCACCCTGCCGCTGGCCCCGCCCCAGGCTGAGAGCCCGGCGCGCCCTGAGCCTGCGGCCCCGCCGCCCCCGGCCCGCTCACCGGCCCAGCGCATGTGGCAGCCCCCCGCCCCGGCGGAGGATGTGCAGCGCCCCATGCGCATCCTGCTGGCCACCGACGCCTGGGAACCGCAGGTCAACGGCGTGGTCCGCACCCTGACCCGAGTGGTGCGCGAGCTGCGCGAGCTGGGCCATGAGGTCGAGGTGATCAGCCCCGACCAGTTCAAGACCCTGCCCCTGCCCACCTATCCGGAGATCAAGGTGGCCATCGGGGCCTATGAGCCGGTGCAGGAGCGGTTCAAGGCCTTCGAGCCCGAGGCCATCCACATCGCCACCGAAGGCCCGATCGGGCTCGCGGCCCGGCGCATCTGCGTGGAATGGAAGCTGCCCTTCACCACCAGCTATCACACCCGCTTCCCGGAATATGTCTCGGCCCGCCTGCCCCTGCCCCTGTCGGTGGGCTACACCTATATGCGCTGGTTCCACCGGCCTTCGGGGCGGCTGATGGTGGCGACGCCGACCATGCGCGACGAGCTGACCAGGCATGGTTTCCGCAACATCTCCTCCTGGTCGCGCGGTGTGGACACCGAGATGTTCCGTCCCCGCGCTGAGGACGAGCCCGATATCTTCGCCCACCTGCCCAAGCCGATCTTTCTTTATGTGGGCCGGGTGGCGGTGGAGAAGAACATTGAAGCCTTCCTCGGCCTCGACCTGCCCGGCACCAAGGTGGTGGTCGGCGATGGCCCGCAGAAGGACGAGCTGACCGAACGCTATCGGACGGCGGTGTTCACCGGATCCAAGTTCGGCGAGGAGCTGTCGGCCCACTTCGCCTGCGCCGACGTCTTCGTCTTCCCCTCGCTCACCGACACCTTCGGCCTGGTGATCCTGGAGGCCATGGCCTCAGGCACCCCGGTGGCGGCCTATCCGGCCCCTGGGCCCATCGACATCATCCCGGACTCCGGCGCCGGCGCGCTGGCGACCTCGGCCACCGAGGGCCTGAAGGAGGCCTGCATGGAGGCCCTGAGCCTGGACCGGAAGGCCGTGCGGGCCTTTGCGGAGACCTTCTCCTGGACGGCCTGCGCCGAGGACTTCGTGCGCAACCTGCAGCCCTATCCTGAGCCGGAAAAGACGAGATTCTGGCGCCGGCTCCGCCGCCTGGCCCGGGTGCGGCGGCGACCCAAGACGGTCTGAACCTCCCCCACTTTCCCGTCATGGTCGGGTCAAACCTGAGTGTGACGAGCCAGACAAAGGCTCGCGCTTGCCCGTGATGCGACCCTGGCCGACAGTGGCCTGCGCCCAAGGGTTCGGCGCGACCTGGGATGACTGTCATGCCTCTCCTGCTCGACCGCCGCATGCTGATGGCCTTTGGGGCCGCTGCGGCCTTGCCGCTCCTGGCTCCCTTGTCGGCCGCCCGCGCCCAGACGCCGGCGCTGAGCCCGGCCGACGCAGCCTTCGACGCCCTGGCGGCGGCCTGGCTGGAGGCCAATCTGCGGCTCAGCCCGATCACCGCCACCCTCTGGGGGGATCACCGCTATGACGACCGCCTGGATGATCTGAGCCCCCAGGGTTGGGCGGCCCGGCGCGATAGCGCGTCAGCCTTTCTCGCCCAGTTGAGCGCTTTCAACACCGCCGACCTGAGCCGCGAGCGGCAGGTGGACGCCGCCATCCTGCGCAACAGCCTGGCCGGGGAGGTCTGGAGCCACGACACCCTGCAGGCGCACCTGTGGGATCCGCTGATCTACCAGTCGTCGGTGGGCTCGGCCCTCTATGGCCTCGTCGCCCGGGACTTCGCCCCCCTGCCCACGCGACTGGCCTCGGCCACCGCGCGGATGAGCGGCTTTCCCGCCCTGCTGGGACAGGTCCGCGCCAGCCTCGACCCGGCCCGCACGCCAAAGATCCACGCCGAGACGGTCGCGGGCCAGAACGCCGGCCTGGTGAGCCTGGTGGATCTGCTGCTGGCCGAGGCCGGCGCGCTGGCCCCTGAGGCGCAGGCCGACCTCCGCGCCGCCGCCGCCGTCGCCAAGGCCGCCATCGCCGAGCATCAGGCCTGGATCGACACCGTCCTGGTCTCCCAGGCCGCCGGTGAATGGCGCCTGGGCGCCGACCTCTATGACGCCAAGCTCGCCTTCGCCCTCGACAGCCCCCTGAGCCGGACCGAGATCAAGGCCGCCGCCGAGCAGGCCCTGGCCCAGGTGCGGGCCGAGATGTACGACATCGCCCGTCAGGTCCTGGCCGGCGCCGCCGTCCCGCCGACCCCGCCCAAACCGACCGCGGACCAGGAGCAGGCGGCCATCGCCGCGGCCCTGGAGCTGGTCTATGCCGACCGGGCGACGCCGGAGACCCTGATCGCGGTCGCCCAGGCCAAGCTGGACGCCGCCATCGCCTTCGTCGCGGCCAACCCCATCGTCACCCCGCCGACCGAGCCGGTGGAGCTGGTCCTGACGCCTGAGTTCCAGCGCGGCGTGGCCGTGGCCTATTGCGATCCCCCTGGCCCGCTCGATCGGGAGCTGCCCACCTTCTACAAGCTCTCGCCGATCCCCGAGGACTGGACCCCGGAACAGGCCGAGTCCTTCCTGCGGGAATACAACAACTGGACCCTCGAGGGCCTGACCGTCCATGAGGGCACACCGGGTCATTACCTCCAGCTGGCCATCTCCAACCGCCATCCCTCGGTGCTGCGCTCGGTCCTCTGGTCGGGGAGCTTTGTCGAGGGCTGGGCCTGCTACGCCCAGGACGTGATGGTCGAGGCCGGCCACCGGGACGGCCATCCCCTCTACCGGCTGGCCAACCTCAAATTCCTGCTGCGGGTGATCACCAACGCCATCCTCGACATCGGCGTCCATGTGGAGGGTTGGGACGAGGCCAAGGCCATGCATCTGATGACCCACGACGCCTTCCAGCAGGAGCGCGAGGCGGCCGGCAAGTGGACGCGGGCCCGGGTCTCCTCAGCCCAGCTGCCCACCTATTTCGTCGGCTGGCGCGAACACTGGTCCCTGCGCCGGGAAGCCGAGGCGAAGGCCGGCGCCGCGTTCGACATGAAGGCCTATCACGACACTCTTCTGGGCTACGGCTCGCCGCCCGTCCGGGTCTCGCGCCAGCTGATGTTCGATCTGCCCGTGGGGTGAGGCGGGGGCCCGTCCCTAGCGTCCGTCCTGCGCCCTTAGCCACCGCGCCAGAAGATACAGGTGCAGGGCGTGGGCGACGATGAAGCCCAGGCAGACCAGGGCCAGCACGATCCTGAAGGTCAGGCGCTCATCGGGCTCCACCCAGAGGCTCGCCAGGGTGAAGGGTGTGAGGGTGAAGGCCGCCAGCAGGGGGGTGAAGGACAGGGCGATCTCGCGCGGGGCCGACCAGTTCGGCAGCCCTTTGAAGCCCCACTGCATGGGCAGCTTCGCGCCGGCCGGGACACGCCGGGCCAGGGCCAGGGACATGGCCGCCAACGCCAGGACGGTGATGCTCGAAACAAAGGGCGCGCTTAACATCGGGCCAGCTTGGCAGGTTTGGCTTCCGACTCAAACCGGCCAAGCTGTTCTAGATCAACCGGGACCGGATCGCCTGGGACAGGATGTCGATGAGGGTCACGGCGACGACGATCACCAGGGCGATGGCGGCGACGCGGGAATAGTTGAAGCTGTTGAGGCTATCGAACAGGATCTGGCCAATGCCGCCGGCGCCGATGAGGCCCAGGATGGTGGCCGCGCGGCTGTTGGATTCAAACCGGTAGAGGGCATATGACGTCCAGAGCGGGGCGACCTGCGGGACCACGCCCCAGGCGATCTCCTGCAGCTTGTGGGCGCCGGTGGCGCGCACGCCCTCGACCGGGCCCTTGTCGATGGACTCCACCGCCTCAGAGAACAGCTTGCCCAGCACCCCGCCGGTGTTGAGCGCCAGCGCCATGACGCCGGCGAAGGGGCCCAGGCCGACGGCGACCACGAACACCATGCCGATCACCAGGTCGGGCACTGAGCGCAAGATGTCCATGATCCGGCGCACCGGCCACTGGATGGCGGGCGGGGCGATGTTGCGGGCCCCCAGCAGGCCGAGCGGCACGGCCAGGAAGACGGCCAGCGCGGTGCCCCACATGGCCATCTGAATGGTCAGCCACATCTGGGCGATGAAGAAGGGCAGGAGTTCGAAGTCCGGGTTGATAAAGGCGCGGCCGAACTCGCGCATATTGTCCGAGCCGGTGAACAGCCGGGGGACCTTCTCGATCTCGGCCGGGCCGAAGCTGATGGCCAGGACGACGAGGATCCCGCCCCACAGGAGGACGTCAAAGACCCACTGGCCGAGCGGGCGCCCCGGCGGCTTCAGGGCGGCGGCGCTGGGCGCGGTGGCGGTCACGGGCGTCTGGCTCACTGACTAGAGACTCGGGGCGCGCTCAAGACTACTCGGCCGCCGGTGCGGCGGCGGTCGCGGGCGCGGTGGCGGGCGCCTCGCCGGCCCGGGCGTCCAGGGCTTCCCGCTCGGTGCGGATGGCGTCGAGAGCACCCTGGGCCGTGGTGATGCGCGCCGGGTCGCGGCTGTTCTGGGCGGTGATCAGGGCCTCGGTGGCCTCCATCTCGCGCACCGGCAGCAGGTGGCTGGAATCGGCCGGCAGGAAGCCGCCGATGGAGATGGCCGCCAGCAGCGTGCGCTGGCGTTCGGCCTCGGGACCCTCGCCCTTGCCATAGGTCAGGAAGAATTGCCGGACCTTTTCCTTGACCGCCGGGTCGAGGTTCTTGCGCCAGACGATGGGGTCCTCCGGCAGCTTGGGCGACTCCCAGATCACATTGACCTTGTCGGTGACCGTGGGCTGGCCGTTGGCGCGGTTTTCCACATCCCGCGCGGCTTGCAGGCGAATGGCGGTGGAGTTGTTGGTGGCCACGTCGAGCACGCCATTGGAGACGGCGAACAGATTGGCCTGATGGTTGGCCGCCCGCACCTGCTTGAAGCAGCGTTCCGGCTCGATGTTCTCCGGGGCGAACAGATAGGTCATGGGCGCCAGGGTGCCGGAGGTGGACTTGGCGTCGCCGATGCCGAAATCCAGGGTGCGGTCGCACTTCAGCACGTCCTCGAGGGTCACGCCGCTGGCGGCGTTGGCGATCAGCACAGAGCGATAGCCGTCCTCGCCGGAAGGGTCGAAGGTGCGGGCGAAGATCTCGGCGTCAGCGCGGCGGACCGCTTCCAGACCCGACAGGTTGGAGAACCAGCCCACATCGGTCTGGCCAAACCGCAGGGCCTCGATCAGGGCGGTGTAGTTGGAGCCGTAGAAGGGTTTCACCGGAATGCCGATCTCAGCCTCCATGTCGGCCAGGATCGGCCGCCAGAAGGCGTCGAGGCTGGTGGAGTTCTCGGTCGCCAGGATGGAAAAGTTCAACACCTCCGGCTGGTCGCCAGCCTGGGTCTTGCGTTCGGAGCAGGCCGAGACGCCCAGGGCGAGGGCGACCATCAGGCCGGCGGCGATCAGGCTGCGGCGGATCATTGGGGAGCTCCTTCCCAGAAGACGTCTTCGAATTCCGGACCGTAGATGTCGATAAGCTGTTTGCGGGTCAGGCCGTTTGGAGGCCCATCATAGACCACCTTGCCGGCCTTGAGGGCGATGACGCGGTCGCAATAGCGCATGGCGTAGTCGACCTGATGCAGGGTGACGATCAGGGTCAGTCCGTCAGTCCGGTTCAGCTCGCGCAGGATCTCCATGACCTTGCGGGCCGCCACCGGGTCGAGGGAGGCCACCGGCTCATCGGCCAGGATGATCTTGGCCTTCTGAACCAGGGCCCGGGCGATGGCGGCGCGCTGCTGCTGGCCGCCGGACAGGGTGCCCGCCCGCTGGCCGGCATATTCGGCCACGCCCACCCGGGCCAGGGCCGCCATGGCCGCGCCCTTGGTTTCTTCGGGCCAGAAGCCCAGCAGCCCCCGCAGGAAGCCGATCCGCCCCAGGGAGCCCATGGCCACATTGGTGAACAGGGTCAGCCGGCCGACCAGGTTGAACTGCTGAAAGATCATGCCGATGCGGATGCGGGTCCGGCGCACGTCCCGGTCCACGCGCCCCTGGGCCTGGACGCTGCCGCCAAAGGCGTCGATGCGGCCCTGTCCCTTGTCGATGGGGGCCAGGCCGTTGATGGCTCGCAGAAGGGTGGACTTGCCCGACCCCGAGGGGCCGATCAGGGCGATCATCTCGCCCCGGGCCACGTCGAGGGAGACGGTGTCCAGCGCACGGCGGGACCCGAAGCTCTTCGACACTTGGCGCACCGATAGAACGGCTGCGTCAGACATGAATGGCGAATATCCCTTGGGCGTTTGGCGGCCGGACTCATAACCGGCGTGTGATCGCCGAGCCCCACGACGGTGTCATGACATGGGCGCCGGACCCGGTCCAGCAAACCCGCCTGCGAAGCGGGGTCGCAGGCGGGGCGAAAGGCCAGGCCCGGCAAGGTTCTTGGACCCTGCCCTTTACATCGGCGCCATATGCCCCTATTTCCCACCGCTCCGGCGGACCCCGTTGTCCTATAGCGTTGCTAACGCCGGATTGGGTTCAACAATCTGTTGGGGGTTGCGTGAGGTGCATAAGTACCATACGCCCCTGGACCTGGTCCGTGAGCGGTCACCGGAACGTCCTGTCGCCTTTGCGCGACCGGACGCCGTGGCCCTAGCGGCGCGCTGGTTCCAGGACAATTTTAAAGGCGACGTCTTCTACGCTGTGAAGGCCAACCCTTCGCCGTGGGTGCTTGAAACCCTTGCGGCGAATGGCGTGCGGGCGTTCGACGTGGCGTCGGTTCCGGAAATCGAGCTGGTGGCCAAGCACGCCCCTGGCGCGCGCATGGCCTTCATGCACCCGGTCAAGAGCCGACGCTCCATTTCGACGGCCTATTTCGACCATGGGGTGCGGACCTTCGCGCTGGATACGCACGAGGAACTGGCCAAGATTCTCGACGCCACGGGCGGCGCGAAGGACCTGAACCTGATGGTTCGCCTGGGCGTCGCCGCCGAGGGCGCGGCCTATTCCCTGTCGGGCAAGTTCGGCGTCGACATGTACGAGGCCCCCGAACTTCTGCTGGCCGCCCGCCGGGCGACCCAGGAGCTGATGGGCGTCTCCTTCCATGTGGGCAGCCAGTGCATGCGGCCGACCGCCTATCAGGCGGCCATGAGCCAGGCCTCCCGGGCGCTGGTCCGGGCCGGTGTCTTCGCTGATGTGGTGGATGTCGGCGGCGGTTTCCCGTCGGTCTATCCCGGCATGGTTCCTCCGGCGCTCGCCGACTACATGGACTCCATCGACCGCGGCTTCGCCGAGATGATGGTCCACGAAACCACCGAGCTGTGGTGTGAGCCGGGCCGGGCCCTGGTGGCGGAAGCCTCCTCGGTGCTGACCGCCGTCGAGCTGCGCAAGGGCGACGCCCTTTATCTGAACGACGGCTCCTATGGCAGCCTGTTCGACGCCACCCACACCAAGTGGCCCTTCCCGGTGAAGCTGATCCGGTGCGAGGACGGGGTGGCCCGTGAGGTCGAGGGGCCGCTGAAGCCCTATCGCTTCTATGGCCCGACCTGCGATTCCCTGGACCACATGCCGGGCCCCTTCTGGCTGCCCGAGGATGTGCGCGAGGGCGACTATGTCGAGATCGGCATGCTCGGCGCCTACGGGGTGGCGATGAACACCCGCTTCAACGGCTTCGGCGACACCGAGACCGTGGTGGTCAACGATCCGCCCATGGCCTCGATGTATGGCCTCGCGCCGCGCGCCATTCCGGTGCCGCGCAGCGAGAACCACAATGTCGTCAAGCTGTCGCGGGCCCGGGGCAAGAAACGTCGTCGGCGCTAGGGCGTTCAGCTCTTCGAACACCGCTTCAAGACGCGACCGGTCGCTCCGTCCCGGTCGCGTCCTTTATCCATGGACGGGCGCTCAAACTCTAGGACTCCAAGAGAATGAACGCTGAGGTTCAGTCCAACCGCAAGGCCGAGCTGCTGTCGTCCACCGTCGAGCACGTGGCCATCGACCAGTACGATGCCCGCCCGATCATCGACGCCATGCGTCAGATGAGTTTCACCAGCCGCGACACCGCCCGGGCCGCCGACATCTTCTCCATGGCGCTTGAGGATCCCACCTGCTCGACCTGGCTGACCCTGGCCGGTTCGACCAGCGCTGGCGGCTGCATGCACATCTATCGCGACATGGTGAAGTACGGCCTGATCGACGCCGTGGTCGCCACTGGCGCCTCCATCGTCGATATGGATTTCTTTGAGGCCCTCGGCTTCAAGCACTACCAGGCCAAGGAGCCGGTGGACGATCGCGACCTTCGCGCCCTCTATATCGACCGGATCTACGACACCTATATCGACGAGGAAGAGCTGCAGACCTGCGACGCGGTGATCAAGGACATCACCGACCAGCTGGAGCCGCGGCCCTATTCCTCGCGGGAATTCATCTGGGAGATGGGCAAGTGGCTGGCGGCGGGCAACGCCAAGAAGCCCGGCTCGCTGATCCAGACGGCCTATGAAGAAGGCGTGCCGATCTTCTGCCCGGCCTTCACCGATAGCTCGGCGGGCTTCGGCCTGGTCAAGCATCAGGTGGAGCGGATGAAGGCGGGCAAGCCCTATCTCACCATCGACTCCATCGCCGACTTCCGCGAGCTGACCGACGTTAAGATCGCGGCGGGCACCACGGGCCTGTTCATGGTGGGCGGCGGCGTGCCCAAGAACTTCGCCCAGGACACGGTGGTCTGCGCCGAAATCCTCGGCCAGGAAGTCGACATGCACAAATACGCCATCCAGCTGACGGTCGCCGATGTGCGCGACGGCGCCTGCTCGTCCTCGACGCTGCAGGAGGCCTGCTCCTGGGGCAAGGTCGACGTCACCTGGGAACAGATGGTCTTCGCCGAGGCCACCACCGTGGTCCCCCTGATCGCCTCGGACGCCTGGCATCGCGGCTCCTGGAAGACCCGCGAACGCCGCCGCTGGAACAAGCTGTTCGAAAAGGCGGCTTAGAGATCCCCACGAAGGCCCCGCTCCGGCGGGGCCTTTTTCGTCGGGGACCCCAGCCTTGCCGCCGTCACCCTGGCCTCGTCCCCAAGGTCGCCCAAGCGGCCCCCGCCCGTCCTCGACAGGGACCCTCGGGACAGGCCGGTGGCCGCCCGCACAAAAACCCCTCACACGCCCGGTTGCCACAGGCCCCCCACTCCGCATACTCCGCGCCGAAGTCGAAAGAGGGAGTTGCGCCGTGAGTGAGGGCGAGATTTTTCCGGTCCCCGAAGCCTGGGCCAAGCGGACGCATATGGACGCCGCCGGCTATGAGGCGGCCTGCGCCCAGGCCCAGAGCGACCCGGACGGCTATTGGCGCGGGGTGGCCGGCCGGCTCGACTGGTCCAAGCCGTTCACCCAGGTCAAGGACGTGTCCTTCGCCGCCGCCGATCTCCACATCAGCTGGTTCGCCGATGGCGAGCTGAATGTCAGCGTCAACTGCATCGACCGGCATCTGCCTGAGCGGGCCGACCAGGTGGCGATCATCTGGGAGAGCGACGATCCGGAGATCTACGACACCCTGACCTATGGCCAGCTGCATGCGGAAGTCTGCCGCATGGCCAATGTGCTGAAGGCCAAGGGCGTCAAGAAGGGCGACCGGGTCACCATCTATCTGCCGATGATTCCCGCCGCCGCCGTGGCCATGCTGGCCTGTTCGCGGATCGGGGCGGTGCATTCGGTGGTGTTCGGCGGCTTCTCCCCCGACAGCCTGGCCGGGCGCATCCAGGACTGCGACTCGCGCATCGTCATCACCGCCGACGAGGGCGTGCGCGGCGGACGCATCGTGCCGCTGAAGGCCAATGTCGACGAGGCGCTGAAATCCTGCCCGGACGTCACCGACGTCATCGTCGTGCGCCGCACCAAGGCCGATGTGCCGATGGTCGAGGGCCGGGACGCCTTCTATGGCGAGCTGAAGAAGACCGTCGCCGACACCTGCGAGCCTGAGGCGATGAACGCCGAGGACCCGCTGTTCATCCTCTACACCTCCGGCTCGACGGGGAAGCCCAAGGGGGTGCTGCACACCACCGGCGGCTATCTGACCTGGGCGGCCCACACTCATGAGCTGGTCTTCGACTATCGCCCCGGCGAGGTCTTCTGGTGCACCGCCGATGTGGGCTGGGTCACCGGCCACTCCTATGTGGTCTATGGCCCGCTGGCCAATGCGGCGACCACGGTGATGTTCGAGGGCGTGCCCACCTGGCCGGACAATTCCCGCTTCTGGCGGGTGATCGACAAGCACAAGGTGGAGATCTTCTACACCGCGCCCACCGCCATCCGCGCCCTGATGCGCGACGGGGACGAGCCGGTGCAGCGGGCCAGCCGCAAGTCCCTGCGCCTGCTGGGCACGGTGGGCGAGCCGATCAATCCCGAGGCCTGGCTCTGGTATCACCGGGTGGTGGGCGATGGCCGCTGCCCGGTGGTCGACACCTACTGGCAGACCGAGACCGGCGCCTGTCTCGCGACGCCCTTGCCCGGCGCCACGCCGGCCAAGCCCGGCTCCTGCGCCATGCCCCTGCCGGGCGTGAGCTTCCAGCTGGTGGACGCCGACGGCAAGGTGCTGGAGGGGGCGACCAGCGGCAACCTCTGTCTCACCGACTCCTGGCCCGGCCAGATGCGCACGGTCTATGGGGACCACGAGCGGTTCATCCAGACCTATTTCAGCACCTATCCCGGCAAGTACTTCACCGGCGACGGCTGCCGCCGGGACGCCGACGGCTACTACTGGATCACCGGCCGGGTGGACGACGTGATCAACGTCTCGGGCCACCGCCTGGGCACCGCCGAGATCGAGAGCGCGCTCGTCGGCCACGAGGCGGTCGCCGAGGCCGCCGTGGTCGGCTATCCGCACGACATCAAGGGCCAGGGCATCTACGCCTTTGTGACGCTCAAGTCCGATGTGGAGCTGACCGACATCCTGGCCGCCGACATCAAGGGCTGGGTGCGCCGGGAGATCGGCGCCTTCGCCGCCCTCGACGCCCTGCAGTTCGCCCCGTCCCTGCCCAAGACCCGATCCGGCAAGATCATGCGCCGCATCCTGCGCAAGATCGCCGAGAACCAGACCGACCAGTTGGGCGACACCTCGACCCTGGCTGAGCCCGGCGTGGTCGACGACCTCGTGCAGAATCGCGTCGCGGTTTGAGCCCCGACCTTCCCGGCCCCTTGCGGGCCGCCATCGCCGCCAGACTGGAAGGCGTCTCCCGCCGCGACCTGGCCGAACGGGCGGCTCGGGTCTCGGCCGCCTATCGCGGCGGCGCAGGCTCCGCGGGCGTGGTGCTGACGCCGGACGACGCCCTGGCCTACGCCCTGGCCCGCCTGCCGGCCACCTACGCCGCCGACATGGCCGCCTTTTCGGCCGTCGCCGAGGCCTGTCCCGATTTCGCCCCGGCCACCCTGCTGGACGCCGGCGCAGGTCCCGGCACGGCCTCCTGGGCGGCGCTGGAGGTCTGGCCACAGATCGAGGCGGCCCTGCTGCTGGACGAGAGCGGGCCCTTCCTCGACCTCGCCCGGATTCTCGGGGAGGCCGGACCACCGGTGCTGGCGGGCGCCGAGCGGCGACGGGCCAACCTCACGGCGAACCAGGCCGAAGCCTGGCCCCGGGCCGAGCTGGTGGTCGCCTCCTATGTGCTGGCCGAGATCCCGGCGCCGGCGCAAACCGCCCTGGTCACACGGCTCTGGGACGCCTGCGAGGGCGTGCTGATCCTGGTGGAGCCGGGCACGCCGGCCGGCTACCAGCGGATCCTTGGCGCCCGCACCCAGCTGATCGAGGCCGGCGCGCGGCTGGTCGGCCCATGCCCCCACGCCCAGGCCTGTCCGCTGAGCGCGCCCGACTGGTGCCACTTTGTCCAGCGCCTGCCCCGCTCCCGCGACCACCGGCTGGCCAAGGGGGCCGAGGTCCCCTTCGAGGACGAGAAGTTCATCTGGATCGCCGCGGCCCGGGAGAGCGTCACGGTGGAGCCCTTCGCCGCCCGGGTGCTCAGCCCGCCGCGCACGGCCAAGCCCGGCATCGACCTGAAGCTCTGCGTGGAGACCGGGACGCTGGAGCAACGCTTCGTGCCCCGTCGCGACAAGCCCGCCTATGCGGTGGCGCGGCGGCTCGACTGGGGTGATGTGATCGGAGGCGGCTGACCCGGCTCTTTCCCCCGGGCATATCCGCCCTAGATGACGCCCAGCCGCCTCAATACCCGTAGGTGCAGGTCGCGCTCGTGGGTGTGGACGCCCGGCGCGCCGGCCACGACGATCAGCGCCTTCCACAGGGCCCAGGCCTGGCCACGCAGCCAGCAGCGGTCGTCCAGGCCCAGGCGCTGGCGAAACACCTCGCCAGCGGCCTCACTCAGGAAGGTCCAGGCGAAGGCCAGGTCGCAGGCCGGATCGCCGACCCCGCAGGTCCCGAAGTCGATCACGGCGGCCAGCCGCCCATCCCGCACCAGCAGATTTCCCGGCGCCACGTCCCCATGGATCCAGACCGGCGGGCGCTCCCAGCGGGTCGCCAAGGCCGACTCCCAGAGGGCCAGGGCCGCGCCGCCGTCGATCTGATCTCCGAGGTTTTCCACCGCCGCCCGGGTCTGGCCGTCATAGACCGCCGGGTCGCCGCCCCGGTGGAAGTTGTGTGCGCCCGCCGCCGGACCGCCTGAGGTGTCGATGGCGTGCAGGGCCAGCAGGAAATCGGCCAGATCTCGGGCCAGGGTCACATGGTCGAGGCCTTCGGCCGCAGCCACCGTCTGCCCCTCAATCCAGGCGCAGATCGACCAGGGGAAGGGATAGTCGCGCCCCGCCGCGCCCAGGGCCAGGGGCGCGGGAATCGGCAAGGGCAGCCCGGCGGCCAGGCGCGGCAGCCATCTCTGCTCCTTCTCCACCTGGGCGACATAGTGGTCGGCGGCGGGTAGACGCGCCAGCAGATCAGGGCCAAGGCGGAAGGTGCGGTTGTCCCAGCCCCCGGGCATGACCCGGGCGACCGGCAGGCCCGCCCACTGGGGAAACTGGTCGGCGACCAGGGCGGCGACGGTCGCCTCGTCCACCTTTACGCGCACGGCCATAGCCAGCCCCCTTCCCTTGCGTCAGGGTTGAAGCCCCTGATCGGTGCGGTCCATGGTCCGCCCCATTGTTTTCGCCCATTCAAGACCAATAAGGGAGGGCCATATGCCCATCAGCCGCGAAGTTCATCTCATCACCCGCCCCAACGGCATGCCGCAGGCGAGCGAGTTCGAGATCGTCGAGACCAATGTCCCTGACGCCGCCGACGGCCAGGTGCTGGTCCAGAACCTCTACATGTCGGTGGACCCGGCCATGCGCCCGCGGCTGACCGCCGGCCAGGCCCTGAACGAGGCCATGATGGGCGGGGCGCTGGGTCGCGTGGTCCAGTCCAAGAGCCCGGACTTCGCCGTCGGCGACCTGGTCAACAACCGCCTCGGCTTCCGCGAGTATTTTGTGTCCGACGCCAAGGGCCTGTCGAAGCTGGCGCCCGCCGAGGGCCTGCCGCTGACCGTGCATATGCATGCGCTGGGCATGACCGGCTTCACGGCCTATGGCGGCCTGCTGTTCATCGGCGCGATGAAGGAGGGCGAGCAGGTGTTCGTCTCCACCGCCGCCGGCGCGGTCGGCTCGATGGCCGCCCAGATCGCCAAGATCAAGAACGGCTATGTGGTCGGCTCCACCGGGTCTGACGACAAGGCCGCCTGGCTGCGCGACGAGGTCGGCCTGGACGCGGTGATCAACTACAAGACCCAGCCGATCCGCAAGGCCGTGGAAGAGGCCACGCCCAAGGGGATCGACGTCTATTTCGACAATGTCGGCGGCGAGCACCTGGAAGCCGCGCTTCGCCGGATGAACACGCTGGGCCGTATCGCGGTCTGCGGCATGATCTCGGGCTATAACGAAGGCCAGTCGCCGGTGCGCAATCTGTCCAACATCATCTATTCCCGGGTGATGCTGCGGGGCTTTGTGGGCACGGACTTCATGCACCTGCAGCCCGACTTCCAGCGCGACATGGCCGCCTGGCTGCGTGAGGGCAAGATCAAGTACCAGGAGACGGTGATGGACGGGATCGCTGCTGCGCCCCAGGCCCTGATCGGCCTGCTGGAAGGCGCCAATTCCGGCAAGATGCTGGTCAAGCTGGCTGACTAGGGCGCCTTCGCCTCCGCCCGTCACCCTCGGGGCAAGCCCGAGGGTGACGGTTGGGAGGGAGCGTCAGGGCGGCGTCTGACGCCCCGGCTTTCGCGGACCGCTCAGAATGCTATGGATTTGGCCTCGCCCTATCCCGGAGCCCGCCATGTTTCGCGCCTTCACCCGCATCGCCCTCGCCGCCGTCCTGCTGGCCGCGCCGCTGGCCGTCCAGGCCGCCGACATTCCGCCGATCGAGTATCGCGAGCGGGTGCTGGACAATGGCCTGCGGGTGCTGAGCGGGGTCGACGCGACCACCCCGAACGTGACGGTCCAGGTCTGGTACGGGGTCGGCTCCAAGGACGACCCTCTGGGCCGCTCGGGCTTCGCCCATCTCTTTGAACACATGATGTTCAAGGCCACCCGCAACATGCCGTCCGAGACCCTGGACCGCATGACCGAGGACGTCGGCGGCTTCAACAACGCCTCGACCTGGGACGACTTCACCAACTATTACGAAGTGGTCCCCGCCAATCACCTGGAACGCCTGCTCTGGGCCGAGGCCGAGCGGCTGGGCGCCCTGGTGGTGGACGCCGAGATCTTCAATTCCGAGCGGGATGTGGTGAAGGAGGAGCTGCGCCAGCGCATCCTGGCCGCCCCCTATGGCCGGTTGTTTGGCCTGATGATCCCCCAGGCGAGCTATCAGGAACATCCCTACAAGCGCCCCGGAATCGGCTCCATCGCCGAGCTGGACGCCGCCACCATCGACGATGTGCGCGCCTTCCACCGGGACTATTATCGCCCCGACAACGCCGTGCTGGTCGTGGTCGGCAACTTTCAGCCGGCCCAGCTCGACGCCTGGGTGGACAAGTATTTTGCGCCCCTGAAAACCCCCGAGGCGCCTCTCAAGCGGGTTGAAGCGGTTGAGCCGGCGCGCACCGGGCCGGGCGTCTATGACGGCTATGGCCCCAACGTCCCCCTGCCCGCCGTGGTCCTGACCTGGCTGGGCGCCCAGGCCTCCAGCCCGGACGCCCCGGCGCTGAAGGTGCTCGACGCCATCCTTTCAGGGGGCAAGTCCTCACGGCTCTACAATGGGCTGGTCTATGAGCAGCAGATCGCGGTGGAGGCCTTCTCCCAGGCCGATCTGCCGCAACAGCCCGGCCTGTTCGCCGTCGGCGCCATCCTGGCCAGCGGCCAGGAGGTGGACGCGGGCGAGACCGCCCTGCTGGCGGAGGTGGCCCGCCTGCGCGCCGCACCGCCGACGGCGGCCGAGTTGGATGAGGCCCGCAACGAATTGATCGCCAGCGCCCTGCGCGAGCGCGAGACCGTCGATGGTCGGGCCTTTGCGCTCGGCTATGCCTGGGCGACACAAGGCGACCCGGCCAAGGCCAATACCGAACTGGCTGACCTCGCCGCCGTCACCGGCGCCGACGTGCAGCGGGTGGCGCAGACTTACCTGGCCGAAGATCGCCGGATGACCATCCGCTACCGCCCCGAGAGCGCCCGCCCGGCGGGATCGGTCGCGGCTGAACCTGCTCCGCCGCCAGCCCAGGCGGTGGTGTTCGACGGCGAGATCGTCACCCTGGCGCCGGAAGCCGAGCGCCAGGCCCCGCCGCCGGTGGCGGCGCCCGTCGATCCGGTCCTGCCCACGCCATCTGAGACCATGCTGGACAACGGTCTGCGGGTGATTGTCGCGCGCTCCAGCGACCTGCCGCTGATCTCGGCCGCCCTGATCGTCCGGGCCGGCGCGGGCGCCGATCCGCAGGGTCAGGCCGGCGCCCTGTCCATGACCGCGACCATGCTTACCGAGGGCACCGCCACCCACACGGCGCCGGAGATCGCCCAGCAGATCGAAGCCTTGGGGGCCAGCCTGTCGTCCTCTGCGGGGCTGGAGTCGACCAGCGTCAGCCTCACGGTGATGTCCGACAAGGCCGCGCCAGCCTTCGCCATCCTGTCCGACGTGGTCCGCAACCCGGCCTTCGCCCCGGAGGAACTGGAGCGCCAGACCGCCCAGGCCCTGGACGGCATGGCGGTGGCCTATGAGGATCCCGGCCAGCTCTCGGCCATGGCCGTGGGCCCGGTGATCTTCGCCGGCACGGCCTTTGGCCATCCGGCCGACGGCACGCCAGCCTCCCTGCCCCGGCTGTCTTCGGAGGGGCTGAAGGCCCTGCACGACCGCCATTTCAGGCCCGACAACGCCGTACTGGTGCTCAGCGGGGACATTTCGCCGGAGGCCGGCCTCGCCCTGGCCCGGCAGGCGTTCGGCGACTGGGCGCGGCCCGCCACGCCCCTGCCGCCCCCACCGCAGGTGGCGCCCACCGCCCGCCGACAGGTGGTCGTGATCGATCTCCCAGGCGCCGGCCAGGCCGCCGTGCGCCTGGCCAAGCCGACCATCGCCCGCCGGGACGAGGCCTACTATCCGGCCATCGTCGCCAATTCGGTCCTCGGCGGCGGCTATTCGGCCCGGTTGAACCAGGAGATCCGCATCAAGCGAGGTCTCTCCTACGGGGCGGGCTCGGGCCTGACCGCGCGGCGGACCACCGGCGCCTTCCAGGCCCAGGCCCAGACCAAGAACGAGTCCGCGCCTGAGGTCATGGACCTGATCGCTGCTGAACTGACCCGGCTGGCGGCTGAACCCGTGACAGCCGAGGAGCTGACCGCCCGCAAGTCGGTGCTGATCGGCGCCTTTGGCCGGGCCCTGGGGACCGCGGGCGGGCTTGGCGGGGTGCTGGGGGAGCTGGCCCTGCAGGACATCCCCCTGGAGGAGATCAGCGCCTATACCGCCAAGGTGGAGGCGGTGAGCCCCGACCAGGTGCGGGCGTTCGCCGCCGAGCGGCTGTCGCCAGACGATGCTGCGGTGATCATCGCCGGGGACGCCGCACTGTTCATCGAGGACCTGACGGAAAAGGCGCCGGACGTGCGGCGGATACCAGCCAAGGCCCTGGACCTGGAGGCTGCGGATCTGGGCGTCCCGGGCGCCTGAGCCCATCGGAAGCCGGGGCTTGAACCTTGGCCTTAGAACCTGCCTAGATGACCTATGCAGGACGAGTTTGATGTAGTTGTGATCGGGGCCGGCGCCGCCGGTCTGGCCGCCGCGGCGCGCCTTTCCCGGGCGGCGCTTTCGGTGGTGGTTCTGGAGGGGCAGGGCCGCATCGGCGGCCGCGCCCATACGCTCGCCGCGCGCAGCGACCTGCCCCTGGACCTGGGCTGCGGCTGGCTGCACAGCGCTGACCGCAACCCGCTGGCCGCCCTGTTCAGCCGCGCGGGTATAGCGCTGGACCGTACGCCCCCGGCCTGGTCACGGCCGGAAACCAATCAGAATCTTAGTCCTGACGAACGGGTCGCCTTCACCGCGGCCATGCGGGACTTTGAGGCGGCCCTGGACCAGGCCGCCCGCAGCGGTCAGGAGAGCCGCGCCGTCGCCCATCTGCCGCCCAGCGCCGGGCGCTGGACCCCGATGCTGGAGGCGTTCAGCGCCTACTACAATGGCGCGCCCCTGTCGCAGGTCTCGGTGCAGGACTATGGGGCCTTCCAGGATACCGGCGTCGACTGGCGGGCCCTGGACGGCTACGGGGCGGCGATCTGCAGCCTGGCCCCCCGCGCATTGATCGTCCCGCACTGCGCGGTCCTGTCCATTGACCATGGGGGCCCGCGGCTGCGGCTGGAGACCGCGCGGGGCGCCATCACCGCCAAGGCCGCAGTCCTGACCGTGTCCAGCGCCCTGATCGCCCAGGAGGCTATCCGCATTCATCCCCGCCTGCCGGCCAAGGTGGACGCCGCCACGGGCCTGCCGCTCGGCCAGGCCGACAAGGTGTTCCTGCGCCCCTCCGCCCCGGAGGTCTTTCCCCGGGAGAGCCACCTCTGGGGCGCCACCGACAAGGCCGCCACCGGCAGCTATTATCTGCGCCCCCTCGGGCGGCCGGTGATCGAGTGCTATTTCGGCGGCGATCACGCCCGGGCCCTGTCTGCGGAAGGTCCCGGGGCGGCCACCGCCTTGGCCATCGACGAGTTGGTCGCCCATTACGGCGCTGATGTGCGCGGCCAACTGCAGCCCCTGGCCGAGACCCGCTGGGGCGACGATCCGTGGGCGCTGGGGGCCTATTCCCACGCCTTGCCGGGCTGCGCGGCGGCCAGGCGCGCCCTGGCCGAACCGGTGGACGGACGGTTGTTCTTCGCCGGCGAGGCCACCTCCAGCCGATCCTTCTCCACCGCCCATGGGGCCTGGGAGAGCGGCTTGCGGGCCGCCGACGAGGCCCTGGAGGCGCTCGGCCTGCGGGAGTCCTGACTCACAGGCGTCATGGAGAGCCGCTAGGATGGACGGCGTTCCTGGGGAGGCGCGCATGGACGACCACATCACTCGGGCCCTGAGCCTGTCGCGACGGCGGCTGATGGCCGCCGGGCTGGGCGCCTTCCTGGCCCCGGCGCTCGACCCCCGTCAGGCGCTCGCCCAGCCAGTGTTCGCCGACTATCCGTTCCAGCTGGGCGTGGCGGCGGGCGATCCGGCGCCCGACGGCTTCGTGATCTGGACGCGGCTCGCGCCCGACCCCCTGGCCATCGGCCACGGCATGCCCGCCCGTCCCGTGCCGGTCAGTTGGGAAGTGGCCGAGGACGAGACCTTCACCCGTATCGTCGCCAAGGGCGAGGCCGTCGCCCGGCCGGAACTGGCCCATGCCGTCCATGTGGAGGTGGGGGGCTTGTCGCCGGCGCGGACCTATCACTACCGCTTCACCTCCGGCGCTGAGCGCAGCCTGGCCGGGCGGGCCCGGACCACGCCTGTGGCCGGCGCGACGGTCGCCCGCGCCCGGTTCGGGGTGGTGGGCTGCCAGCACTATGAGCAGGGCCACTACACCGCCCATCGGCGCCTGGCGGAGGAGGACGAACTCGACTTCGTCTTCTGCTACGGGGACTACATCTATGAGGGCCGTTCGGCCCGGGTGTGGAACTCCGCGGCCGGCCCCCAGGCCAATCAGCGCCAGCATGTGGGCCAGGAGATCTACAGCCTGGACGACTACCGGCGGCGCTACGCCCAGTACAAGATGGACGCCGACCTGCAGGCCAGCCATGCGGCCGCGGCCTGGTTCGTCACCTGGGACGACCACGAGATCGACAACAACTGGGCCGCCGACCTCGACCAGGATGGAACCGACCCGGCCATCTTCCGCCTGCGCCAGCAGTCGGCCATGCAGGCCTATTACGAGCACATGCCGTTGCGACGCTCGGCCTTCCCGACGGGGGCCGCCATGCGGCTCTACCGGCGGGCCGACTATGGAAGCCTGTTGCGACTGAACCTGCTGGACACCCGCCAGTATCGCAGCGCCCAGCCCTGCGGCGGCCGCTGGGGGACCTGCAATGAACTGGAGCGCGCCGACGCTGAGGTCCTGGGGGCGGCGCAGGCGCGGTTCGTCTTCGACAGCCTGGCGACCTCGCCAGCCCAATGGAACGCCATCGCCCAGCAGGTGATGATGATGGATCTCGATCGCGATCCTGGCCCCGGCTACATGGCCAATCCCGACTCCTGGGGCGGCTATCGGACACCGCGCGCCCGCCTGCTGCGCCATCTCCGCGACCGGCGGGTGGCCAACCCCGTGGTGCTGACCGGGGACGAGCATCAGAACTATGCCGGCGAACTGCACCTGGACGGCCGCAATCCCGAGCCCCGGGCGATCGCCACGGAATTCGTCGCCACCTCCATCACTTCAGGGGGCGACGGGACCGACCAGTCGCCGCGGATGGCGCAGATCCAGGCGGCCAACCCGCAGCTGAAGTTCAACAATTCCCAGCGGGGCTACCTGCTGTGCGATGTCACGCCGGAGCGCTGGGAGACGGCCTTCCGGGTTATGGACAAGGTCAGCGCGCCCGGCGGCGCCATCAGCACCCGGGCGAAGCTGGCGGTCCCGGCCGGCGAGACGGCGATCGTCACGGCCTAGACGAGGCTCGCCCGCTCGCCCCAGCGGGCGAGGTCGGGTTCGTGGCCCATCAGGGCCAGGCCTGAGGCGATGGACTCCAGCTCCCCGCCGGTCTCGATCTTCCCGGCCGGGAAGCGGCGGGCGAAGATGGCGCGGACCGCCGGCACCAGAGACGAGCCGCCGGTGAGGAAGACCCGGTCGATCCCGTCCGGCGTCAGGCCGGCGTCCTTCAAGGCCTCGTCGACGGCGGCCTCGATCTTGCCGATCTCCGGGGCGATCCAGGCTTCGAAATCTCCCCGCCCCACCGATGCGACGATGGAGACCTCGCCGGCCTCGAAGGCGAAGGTCGCCTGATCCTGCGCCGACAGGGCCTCCTTCAGGCGCGAGACCGCCCGGTAGAGGGGATAGGCGTGGTTGTCGTCGAGGATCTCGATCAGCCGGGCGATCTTGGCGGGTTCCACAGCCTCGCGCTCAAGCTTGCGGATCTCGCGCATGTCCCGGGACGCCCGCAGGAGCGCCAGCTGGTCCCAGCGGGCGAAGGCCGAATAGTAGCGGTTGGGGATGGGCAGGGTCTTGCCGAAGGTCTTGTAACTCGACCCCTTGCCGAGGGCCGGCGAGACCAGCTGGTCGATGATGCGGTAGTCAAAGGCGTCCCCGGCCACGCCGACGCCCGAGCGGCCCAGGGGCTCGGCGCGGAAGGCACCTGAGCCGTCCTTCCTGAAGCGGATGATCGAGAAGTCGCTGGTGCCGCCGCCGAAGTCGCCCACCAGGACGGTGGCGTCGGCCTTGAGCGTGCGGGCGAAGAAGAAGGCGGCGCCGACCGGCTCATAGACATAGACGATCTCGGAAAACCCCAGACGGGCGAAGGCCGTCTCATAGCGCGAGAGCGCCAGGCGCGGATCAGGCGCAGCGCCGGCGAAGGTGACGGGGCGCCCGACAATGACCCGGGCGGGCAGGGCGGCCAGCGTCTCGCCCCCATGGTCGCGGAGCTTGAGCAGGAAGGCCGAGAGCAGATCCTCGAAGGCGTAACGGCGGCCGAGGATCTGAGTCTCGGTGAAGCTCGCAGAGGCGGCGAAGGTCTTGAAGGACTGGATAAAGCGGGTCTCCAGCGGGTCCTCCACATAGGCCTCGATGGCCCAGGGGCCGGCCTCCACCGTGCGCTCAGCGGGCTGTTCGGGGGGCGCATGGAAGGCGAGCGCCGAGCGGAAGGCGAAGACATCGCCCTCGGGCGCCGGGAACCGCGCGAGGCTGGCCGGCGCGCCAGGCGCAGCCAGGGCCAGCACCGTATTGGTGGTGCCGAAGTCGATCCCCAGGCTGAGGCCGGGCGGGGGCGTCGATGAGGCGCTCATGGCGCGGACTCCTTCGGGGGGCGGACGGGCCTGATGGGACCCGCAGGCTAGAGCGCCCGCTACCCCAGGCTCGTCATCCTGGGCCTTGTGCCCAGGATCCCTGTCTCGGTCCGCACCCGCCCCGACGAGGGACCCTCGGGACAGGCCCGAGGGTGACGGAAATGGGGTAGGCCAGAGACCTTAGCGCGGCGCCTCGGTCTGGCGCAGGTCGTAGGCGGCCAGGGTGGCCAGCTGCAGAATGCGGGTCACCGAGGAGGACAGGGGGGCGATCTGCACCGATTTTTCGAGGCCGAGCAGGATCGGGCCGACCAGCGTCGCGCCGCCAAAGGCCTGCACCAGCTGGGTGGAGATATAGGCCGAGTGGATGGCCGGCATGATCAGCACATTGGCCGGGCCGGTCAGGCGCATGAAGGGGAAGTTGCCGCGCCGTTCGGGCTCCAGGGCCAGGGACGGGGGCATCTCGCCCTCGTACTCGAAGTCGAGCTCCATATCGTCGAGCATGGCCACGGCCTCGCGCACCTTTTCGGAGCGGTCGCCCATGGGATTGCCGAAGGTGGAATAGGACATGAAGGCCAGGCGAGGGGTGTAGCCCAGCGCCTTGACGGCCTGGGCGGCCTCCAGGGCGATCTCCACCAGATCCTCGGCCTCTGGCATTTCGGTGACATTGCTGTCGGCGATGAACAGGGTGTGGCCCTTGCCCAGCAGGACCGACATGCCCATCACCCGGCCGGCCGGGGCCGGATCGATGACCCGGAGCACCTCGTCCAGCACCTGGTCATAGGACCGCGTCACCCCGGTCACCATGCCGTCGGCGTGGCCCAGGGCCACCATGCAGGCGGCGAACGTGTTGCGGTCCTGGTTCACCAGCCGCTGCACGTCGCGCATCAGATAGCCCTGACGCTGCAGGCGCTTGTAGAGATAGTCGGCGAATTCCGGATTGTGGTCCGAGGTCCGGGCGTTGACCACGCGCAGATTGGCGTCCGTCGGGTTTAGGCCCACAGAGCGCATGTTCTCGGCCACCAGCTCGTCCCGGCCGACCAGGATGGCTTCGCCGAGCCCTGCGGTCTGGAAGGCGTAGGCCGCGCGGATCACGCTGGGCTCCTCGCCCTCGGCGAACACGACGCGCTTCTTCGGTCCGGTCAGCACCGAGCCCTGCAGCTTCTGCAGGAAGGCCGCGGTGGGATCGAGCCGCTGGGCCAGCTGGGCGCGATAGGCGTCCATGTCCTCGATGGGCTTGCGCGCCACCCCGGTGTCCATGGCCGCCTGGGCCACGAACGGCGGGATGTAGGAGATCAGCCGGGGATCGAAGGGGCTGGGGATGATGTATTGCGGGCCGAACTTCAGCTGCACCCCGTGATAGGCCGCGGCCACCTCGTCGGGCACGTCCTCCTGGGCCAGGGCCGCCAGGGCCTGGGCGCAGGCGATCTTCATCTCCATGTTCACCCGGCGGGCCCGCACATCCAGGGCGCCGCGGAAGATGTAGGGGAAGCCCAGGACGTTGTTGACCTGGTTGGGATAGTCGCTGCGGCCGGTGGCCATGATCGCGTCCTTGCGGACCGCATGGACCTCTTCGGGGGTGATCTCCGGATCGGGATTGGCCATGGCGAAGATGATCGGATTGGGGGCCATGGAGGCCACCATCTCCGGGGTCACCGCGCCCTTGACCGACAGGCCCAGGAACACGTCGGCGCCGTCCAGGGCCTCGGCCAGGGTGCGCTTGTCGGTGTCGATGGCGTGGGCCGACTTCCACTGGTTCATGTTCTCGGGCCGGCCGCGATAGATGACGCCGGTATTGTCTACGGCGATGCAGTTTTCGGTCCGCACCCCCATGGCCTTCATCAGCTCCAGCGAGGCGATGCCCGCCGCGCCGGCGCCGCACAGCACAACCTTGACCTCGGCCAGGGACCGGCCGGTGATCTTGCAGGCGTTGAGCAGGCCCGCGCACGAAATGATCGCCGTGCCGTGCTGGTCGTCGTGGAACACCGGGATGTCGAGCAGCTCCTGCAGCTCGGTCTCGATGCGGAAGCATTCCGGGGACTTGATGTCCTCCAGATTGATGCCGCCATAGGTGATGCCGATGTTCTTGATCACCGTGATGATCTCGTCGGCGTCGGTGGCCGACACTTCCACATCGATGGAGTCCACATCGGCGAAGCGCTTGAAGAGGACGCTCTTGCCCTCCATCACCGGCTTGGACGCGAGCGCCCCCAGATTGCCTAAGCCCAGGATGGCCGTGCCATTGGAGATGACCGCCACCAGGTTGCCCTTGGAGGTGTAGTCATAGGCCTTGTCCGGATCCTCGGCGATCGCCAGCACCGGTACGGCCACGCCGGGGGAATAGGCCAGCGAGAGGTCCCGCTGCGTGGCCATCGGCTTGGTCGGCACAATGGCGATTTTCCCAGGGGTGGGCAGACGGTGGAAGCTCAGCGCCTCCTCGTCGGTGAAGGTGCGTTTCTCGGCGTCGCTCATGAGCGCGGACGGTCCTTGCAGACACTGGTGATGGAAGAGGGCCGCAACCTACATACCCCGCCCCCAAGCCACAACCGCAAGACTCCAGAGCCGGGGTAGGAATTGCGGGGGGTGGAGGCGGGCGGAGACCGATCACGGCTCGTAGCGGCGGTTAAGGGTATCCGTTTGCGTTAGCGCCATCCTCTCGCGCCGACGAGGCCATAGGGGCCCTATTCGGACCTCGCAAAGCCCGGCAACGCCTTCTCGGACTTACAACCTGAAAAATCCGTGGTTTATGACTGGCGGCGGAGGGTCAGGATGTTCGGCAGTAGAGATAAACAGTCGCCGGGTATGAAGATCGCGGCGACCTTCGAAATTCACGAGGTCAAGTGGTCCCTGACTGGCGAGTGGCTGACGCTTGCACTCTCCCAATTCGAGCAAACCTACAGCAGCCGCCACGACCGCACGGAGTGGGACTTTCCTACGGCGATAGGCGTCGTCCACTTCGAGCACAGCACAGACTTCGCTATCCCGGTTCAGCTAACCCTAGTGGAAAACGAGAGGCCAGAGAGGGGCAAGGTCGGCGCCGCCCACTACGACAGTCGGACTGGCTACGCTGGGGGCAACGAGATGGTCATCTTGAAGGTCGCCGTGAAGGACGCGAGCGGCAAGATCGCGAAGGCTCTGCAAGAGGCATTCGCATCGGCCGCGATCAGCCAAGAACGGTTCGTCCACGTTACGTTCAAACGGGAAAATTTGGATCCGACCGAGTTCATCCCCAAGCTGATTGAGAAGCGCTACGGCGCCTATCACGACCTGACCGAGGTCCAGATCAAACGACGGACCCATCTAGCCAAATCCCCGTCGTGGTCTTGGCTTTGGGGGCAAGAATACTGATGGCTTCGTTCACATTGATAACGCAGGGCGTGGACGTTGGTTATGGTGAGGACGGCTTTTTCGCGCGGGGAACAACCGACAATTTCAGTTGGAACGACCCAGGCGAGTACGTCCATGGCGAACACCTCCCGAGGCTCACAGGCGAAGTTGTCGAGTGGCGGATCGACAGCAACCCGATGAGCCAGTGGGACCAATACGCTTGTTTCCTCCCGCCGGAGGATAAGTCGAGCCGGGAGAACCTGTTGAAGGCGTTCTGGGCCGAGTACCACCAGCCGCTCGCGCGGCTTGAGCGGGGCCGCTATGTCGAGGACGGCGGGCCGCCGGTAGTGCTCCGCATCAGTCTGCTGCGAGACCCGAGCCTAGCAGTGTTCATTATGTCAGTCGCCATGGCGGAAAAGGAACTTCACATCTATAGCGGCGGCTGGAGCTTCCTGGATGAAGACAAGCTCGCCCCCGCCGTCAGCCATGCCGGCTGGACCGAGCGATTCGAGCCAGCTTTCTCAAGCGACATGCCGATCTTAAGGCTCAGATGAGGACGATCTGCCTGGGCGACGACTGGCAGACGGCGACTCAATTCAAAATCAAGAAGCAGCCAGCTTTAGATCGAAGGCTCCCGAATGCGGGCTATCGCATCGACTTCAGGAGGGGCCGAACCCGATCAAGCGCCCTCCGCCACCCGCTCCGGGTGCAGACGGAAGCCCAGGGCGCTGGCCACCTTCAGGACCGTGCTGAACTCCGGGTGGCCTTCGGCGCTGAGCGCCTTGTAGAGGGCCTGACGGGAGAGGCCGGTCTCTTCGGCCAGTTGCGACATCCCCTTGGCGCGGGCGACGATCCCCAGGGCGTGGGTGATGAAGGATGGGTCGCCGGATTCGAAGGCGTCCTCCAGGAAGGCTTCAATCGCCTCGGGCGTGTCCAGCACTGCGGCCGCATCAAAGCGGCTGGTCTTCGGAGGCATCCGCTCACATCTCCAGTTCACGCGCCATGGCCTTGGCCCACCTGATATCCCGATGCTGCGATGACTTCTCGCCGCCGCAGAGCATGACCACGAGGACCTCGCCACGCTGCACAAGGTAGGCCCGATAGCCCGGACCGTAGTGAATTCGCAGTTCGGAGACGCCTTCGCCGACAGGCTCTGCATCGCCGAAGTTCCCGAGTTCGAGCCGCGCAAGGCGAGCGGCGATCTTGGCCGCGGCCCGGCGATCCCGCAGCGTCTCAAGCCAAGCCCTGAACGTCTCGGTCTGGCGCACCTCGATCATATGTAAACTATGAGCGACAAACCGGTGGCATTGTCAACCTAATGTCCCCTGTGGGCGACAGAGTGGGGGTGATGCGGACAAGCCCCGAAGAGACCATTCGAACCTTTCAAGGCCGCGTGACTCGCCCCCAGCCTTGCTCTGGACGCATGGAACAGGTTTTCTGATCCCAGATGACCCGCACGACCCTTTTCCAATCCAACGGCGCCCAGGCCGTCCGCCTTCCCAGGGACACAGCCTTTTCCGACAGCGTTCGCGAGGTGGAGGTTGTTCGGGGCGGGACGCGGCGGGTGATCGTGCCTGTGGATGCGTCCTGGAACGATCTCTTTGAAGGCCCTGGCGGCGACCTGGGCGAACGAGATCAGCCGGAGCCGCAGACGCGAGAGTGGTTCGAACTCCCATGATGCCATGGGCCGCCATGCAACCCGCCAGGCGCTATCGTTAGAGAATGTTCCAGGGTGTCGTGATGCTCCGAGGCCAGCCCTTCTTCATCAACGCAGCTGTGTTTTTGCTGGCCGTCGCGGCAACTCGAGTCGCGGTGGCTGCGGTTTTTGATGGCGGGGTATCGCTGGCCGCCATTCGCGAAGTCGGCGAGCTGATTGGTTGGATGTATCTGATCGTCTGCGCTGGCTTCTACGCTCTGAAGCTGTTCCTGTGGCTATACTTCCGGGCCTGAGCGCGCGGCAATCCGATGGCGGCTGACGACCATCGCGGGCGCGGCAGGAGCAGGGCGCCAAAGCCTGAGGACTGACTCCCCCCACCTCCGCCCTTGACCCCACCGGCCCAGGGGCGACATTCGCTGCCTTGCGCCGCGTAAGCCCTGGAGAGACCGTTCTTGACCGCACCTGTTCGTTTTGCTGTCGCTGGCGCGCTTGGCCGTATGGGCCAGGCGGTGGTGTCTGTGCTGGAGGGGCGCGCTGATGCGGGCGTGTTCGCCTGTTTTGACCGGCCCGGCGCGGAAGATCCGCGGCTGGTGGATCAGGCCAGCGCCCTGGCGGCGGCCCATGTGGTGGTGGACTTTTCCACGCCCAAGGCGTCCTGCGAGCTGGCCCAGGTGTGCGCGGCCCGGGGGGACATTGCGCTCGTCATCGGCTCCACCGGCTTTGACGCGGACCAGATCGCGGTGATCGACGCGGCGGCCAAGGCCATCCCGATCGTGCGGGCCGGCAATTTCTCGCTCGGCGTCAACATGCTGCTGGGTCTGGTGGAGCAGGCGGCCCGGGCGCTGGCGGCGTCCGACTATGACATCGAGGTCTTCGAGGCCCATCACCGGCGCAAGGTCGATGCGCCGTCCGGCACCGCCCTGATGCTGGCGCAGGCCGCCGCTGAAGGGCGCGATGTGGCGCTGGCCACCGTGGCCCGGGCGGCCCGGGACGGGATCACCGGCGCCCGGCCCGTGGGCGAGATCGGCTATTCGGTGATGCGCGGCGGCGGCGTCATCGGCGAGCATTCGGTGGTCTTCGCCGCAGAGGACGAGATCCTGACCCTGTCGCATTCGGCGCGGGATCGCAGCCTGTTCGCCCGGGGCGCGGTGGAGGCGGGCCTGTGGGCCGTGCGCCAGCCGCCGGGCGCCTATGACATGCAGGACGTGCTGGGCCTCAAGGGATCGAACAGGAAGGCCCGGGCATGAGCGATCTGGACCTGCTGAGCCTCGACGCCTCGGGCCAGATCGGCCTGCTGGCCTCGGGCCGGGTCACCGCCGTGGAGCTTCTGAAGCTGACGCTCGCCCGTCACGAACAGACCCACCGCCGGCTGAACGCCGTGGTCACCGCCGATCTGGAGCGGGCCCTGGAGCGGGCCAAGGCCATTGACGACATCCGCGCCCGGGGTGGAGCGCTGGGACCGCTGGCCGGCCTGCCCATGACCATCAAGGACACGCTGGACGTCAGCGGCATGCCGGCCTCGGCCGGGCTTGAGGCCTATCGCCGCCGTCAGGCGGAGGACGCCACCGTGGTCGCCCTGGCCCGGCGGGCGGGCGCGGTGATCTGGGGCAAGACCAATGTGCCGGTGATGGCCGGGGACTGGCAGAGCTTCAATGGCCTCTACGGGACCAGCAACAATCCCTGGGACGTGAGCCGCACGCCGGGCGGCTCCTCAGGCGGGGCGGCCGCAGCCCTGGCGGCGGGCGTGACGGCCCTGGAAATTGGCTCGGACATCGGCGGGTCGCTCCGCGTGCCGGCCCATTTCTGCGGGGTCTTTTCGCACAAGCCCACCTGGGCGCTGACCCCCCAGCATGGCCATGTGCCGCCCAAGCCGGGGTCCTGGCAGGAGCCGGACCTGAACGTGATCGGCCCCATGGCCCGCTCGGCCCGGGACCTGCGGCTCCTGCTGTCGGTGATCGCTGATGGCGGGGTCTCGCCCAAGGCGCCCCCGGCCGACCTGACCAAGGCGCGCATCGGGCTCTGGCTGGAGGCGCCGGGCCTGCCGATTGACCCGCAGGTCAAGGCGGTGCTGGAGGCCTACGGCGTGGAGCTGGCCGCCGCTGGCGCCCAGGTCGAGGTGATCTCCCCGCCGGTGGATGTGGAGACCCTGCTGGAATCCTACCTGCTGCTGCTGGGCTCGATCATCGGCGCCGATATGCCCAACAGCCAGGTGCGCAAGATGGAGCTGATGCGCCCGGCCGCCCGCATCGCCCGGGCCCGCGGGGCCGGGCCCTTTTCCTGGGCCGGGACGGTGATGGCCTATACCGCCCGCCACCGGGACTGGCTGGCGGCCGACGCCATTCGCGCCCGCCTGCGTCGGGAGATGGAGGCCGCGTTCGAAGGCTATGACGCTATATTGGCGCCGGTGGCCCCGGGCACGGCCTTCCCCCACAGCCAGGGGTCGTTCGCCTCGCGGCGGCTGAAATTCTCCGACGGGGAGGGCGCGCCCTACATCACCATGCTGGGCTGGATCGCCCTGGCGACGGCCTGCCTGCTGCCGGCCACCACCCTGCCGGCCGGGATCGCCGCCGATGGCCTGCCTGTGGGCGCCCAGCTGATCGGGGCCCACGGCAGCGACGCACGGCTGTTGTCGCTGGCCCAGGCGATCGACGAGAATGTGCGGGGCTTCAAAGCCCCGCCCGCAGCCGCCTGAGGCGCGTTCAGCGCACCGCCGCCCAGGGCTTGGAGAGCAGGGCCGCGCAGTTGATCAGGCCGACCAGGGAATAGGTCTGGGGATAGTTGCCCCACAGCTCGTCCCCGTCGAAGGAGATGTCCTCCGACAACAGGCCCGCGGCCGTGCGCCTGGTCAGCATCTCCTCGAACAGCTCCCGGGCCTCGGCGCTGCGGCCCGACAGGTGCAGGGCCTCGATGAGCCAGAAGGTGCAGATGTTGAAGGCGGTCTTGGGCTCCCCGAAATCGTCGGGGACGGCGTAGCGCAGCATGTAGGGGCCCCGTCGCAGGCCCTTCTCCACGGCTTCGATGGTGGCGGCCATCTTCGGGTCGCTGGCCGGGGTGAAGCGCACGTCCACCAACTGCAACAGGCTGGCGTCCAGCTCGTCCCCGTCGAAGGTGGCGGCGTAGCGGCCGAGCTCTTCGTTGTAGGCCCGGTCCTCAATGACGGCGCGCATCTCATCAGCCCGGGCGTTCCACAGAGCGGCGCGCTCCAGCAGGCCCAGCTGCACCGCCGCATTGCCCAGGCGGTCGCAGGCCGCCCAGCACATCACCGCCGAATAGGTATGGATCGCCTCGCGGCCGCGGAATTCCCACAGGCTGGCGTCCGGGGTGGCGTAGACCTCATAGGCCCGCTCGCCCACAGGCTCGAGCGCGCGGAAATCCTCCACCGTGGCCTGCCGCAGCAGGCGCTCGTCGAAGAAGGCCTGCACCGTCGACAGGATGATCTGGCCATAGACGTCGTGTTGCAGGTGTTCGTGGGCCTGATTGCCGATGCGCACCGGCCCCATGCCGCGATAGCCGGGCAGGGCGGTGGCGATCTTCTCGGTCAGCCCCGGCTCCAGGCCCACCCCATAGACCGGCTGCACATGGCCGCCGCCGGCCTCGGCCACCAGGTTGCGCAGATAGGAGAGATAGTTCTCCAGCATGTCGGCGGCGCCCAGCCGCGTCAGGGCCTGGACCACATAATAGGCGTCCCGCAGCCAGCAGTAGCGATAGTCCCAGTTGCGCCCGGACTCCGCATGTTCGGGGATCGAGGTGGTCAGCGCCGCGACAATGGCGCCGGTTTCCTCATAGGCGCAGAGCTTCAGCGTGATGGCCGAGCGGATCACCGCCCCCTGCCATTCCAGGGGCACAGACAGGGTCCGCACCCATTCGCGCCAGTAGTGGGTGGTCTCGGTCAGCATCCGGGTGGTGGTGGCCATGACGTCGGCGTCGAAGCCCTCATCGGGGCCGAGGAACATGGCGATGGGCTCCTCCAGGCGGAACAGCCGCTCCTCGGTGATGTGGCTCACCGGCGCATTGGTGGTCAGCCGCATGGTGGTCGGGCCGCCCACATAGCGGATGTGGTTGGAGCCGGTGGTCTGGCGGGCGGGCGCCTGGCCCCAATTGACGCTGGGCCGCATGCGGATGCGGATGCGCGGGGCGCCGGAGATCGGCCGGATCAACCGGATCATGGCCATGGGACGATAGATCCGCCCGAACTGGCGGTAGCGCGGGGCGAAGTCGAGGATCTCCAGGCTTTCCCCATCCTTGTTGGTCAGTTCGGTCCGCACGATCGGGGTGTTGCGCAGATAGCCCTGGCGGGTCTGGGCCAGCCCCTCGGCCTGGATGTCCCAGACGCCCTGGACATCGGCGGCCGCCGGGTCGCGGTCGCTGAGCAGGGCTGAAAACATCGGGTCGCCGTCCACCCGGGGCACGCAGGCCCAGACAAAGCGGCCATGGCGGTCGATCAGCGCGCTGGCAGAGCAGTTGCCGATGGGAAACAGGTCCAGAGTCTGGATCACAGGGCCAAGGCCTCGCTGGTGTTGTGTCGCATGTCCCTGCGTCCTTTTTCTCGACGGCGCGGGGGCGCCGTTTGCTAAGCTGTGATCCTGGCCGCGCCAAGCGACTCGCCGCCATCTTGGCCCCGTGCGGGGTCCACCGCCAAACGGGGAACCCATGATTCGAGCCCGCCGCGCCCGTATCGTCGCCACCTTGGGCCCTGCAAGCCGCAGCCCTGAGCAGGTGGAGGCGCTGGCGCGGGCCGGCGCCGACGTCTTCCGCGTCAACTTCAGTCACGGAACCCACGAGGACCACGCCCAGGCCATCGCCACCGTGCGCGGCGCCGAGGCCACCGTGGGTCGCCCCCTGGCCGTGCTGGCCGACCTGCAGGGCCCCAAGCTGCGGTTGGGCAAGTTCGCCGACGGGCCGGTGTCGATCCGCCCGGGCCAGGCCTTCCGCCTGGATCTTGACCCGGCGCTGGGCGACGCCACCCGGGTCTGTGCGCCACACCCGGAGATCCTGGCGGCGGTGAAGGTCGGCGCCGACATCCTGATCGATGACGGTCGGGTGCGCCTGCGGGTGGTCCGCCACGGCAAGGATTTCGCCGAAACTGAAGTGGTGGTCGGCGAGACCCTGTCCAACCACAAGGGCCTGAACCTGCCGGGCCATCCGATCCCCATTCCGGCCCTGACGCCCAAGGACCGCAAGGACCTGGCCTTCGCCCTGGACCAGGGGGTCGACTGGGTGGCGTTGTCCTTCGTCCAGCGGGCCGCCGACATGGCCGAGTTGCGCCAACTGGTCCAGGGCCGGGCCGCGGTCCTGGCCAAGATCGAAAAACCGGCCGCCCTCGACGCCCTCGACGAGATTCTCGACCTCTGCGACGGGGTGATGGTGGCCCGGGGCGACTTGGGGGTGGAGCTGGCGCCGGAGGATGTGCCGGTGGTCCAGAAGGCCCTGATCCGCGCCTGCCGCACCCGGGGCATTCCGGTGATCGTGGCGACCCAGATGCTGGAATCCATGACCACGGCGCCGACGCCCACAAGGGCCGAGGCCTCCGACGTGGCCGGGGCGGTCTATGAGGGCGCCGACGCCCTGATGCTGTCGGCCGAGACCGCGGCTGGGGACTTCCCCCTGGAAGCGGTGTCGATCATGGACCGCATCATCTGCCGGGTGGAGCGTGATCCCCGCTGGCCCGAGCTGATGGCGGCGGAATATCCCATTGAGGACGCCGAAGCCGACGCCCTGGTGGCCGCCGCCGGCCGCGCGGCCCAGGGGCCCTCCATCGTCTGCCTGGCCAGCTTCACCACCACCGGCCAGACGGCCCTGCGCCTGGCGAGGGAGCGTCCGCTGCAGCCGGCGTTGGCGCTGACCCCCCATGTGGGAGTCGCCCGGCGCCTGGCCCTGACCTGGGGGGTGGAGGCCCGGGTGGTGCCCCAGCCGGCCGATTCTGAGTCCCTGGCCAAGATCGCCACTGAGATCGCCCGGGACCTGGGTCTGGCGGCGCCGGGGCGTCGCATCCTGATCCTGGCCGGCCTGCCCATGGGCTCGCCCGGCGCGGCCAACATCCTGCGTCTGGCCCACGTTCCGCGACGATAGGCGGTTTCTCCGCCCGCTTGGGGCTGCAAGGCCGCGGCCGAGGGACTAGAAGGGGGCATGATCGAGATCTTCGGGACCCCTGAAGCTCTGGCCGACGCCGCGGCTGGCGCCGTCGTCGAGGCCTTGTCCGACGCCATCGCCGCCGGCGAGCGGGGACGGCTGGTGGTCACCGGCGGGCGCTCGCCTGGGCTCATCTATGACCGGCTGAGCCAGAGGTCTCTGGCGTGGGGCGAGGTGGATATCACCCTGTCCGATGAGCGGTTCGTGGCCCTGGACCACCCGGCCTCCAACCAGGGCCTCGTGGCTTCGCGGTTGCTGACAGGCCAGGCCAGCGCCGCCCGTTTCGTCCCCCTGATGCGGGAGGCGCCCAGCGCGGCGGCCGCCGCCGATCTGGCCGAGGCCGAGGTGGCGGCCCTGGCCCCCTTCGACATCACCCTGCTGGGGATGGGCCCCGACGGCCATGTGGCCTCGCTGATCCCGGGCGCCCGCGGGCTCGCCGCCGCCATGGCTGCGGATGGAACGCGGTTCTGCCAGGGCTTTGATCAGGCGATCGGCGACCCGCCCCTGCCGCGGATCACCCTGACGCTGGCGGCGTTGTTACAATCCCAGGCCATTCTCATCCTGATCGCCGGCGCGGAAAAACGGCAGGTCGTCATGCGGGCGCTCGAGGGCGCCGATCTGCCGGTCGCCGCGCTCTTGACCCAGAGCCGCGTCCCGGTGCGGGTTCTCTGGACCCCCTGAAGGAGCCGCCATGCCCATCCATCCGGTCGTCGCCGAGGTCACCGACAGGATCATCGCGCGCAGCAGGGAGAGCCGAAGCGCCTATCTGGCTCAGATCGCCGCCGCCCAGCGTTCAGGCCCCGGGCGGGCCAAGCTGTCCTGCGCCAACTTCGCCCACGCCTTCGCCGCCCTGCCGGAGGACGGCAAGGCGAAGATGCGCAATCCCACGGCGCCCAACCTCGGGATCGTGACGGCCTATAACGACATGCTCTCAGCCCATCAGCCCTATGAGCGGTTTCCCGACGTGATCCGCGCCGCGGCTGAGGCGGTGGGCGCCACCGCCCAGGTGGCTGGCGGGGTGCCGGCCATGTGCGATGGGGTGACGCAGGGCCGCCCAGGCATGGAGCTGTCGCTGTTCTCCCGGGACGTGATCGCCATGTCGACGGGCATTGCGCTCTCCCACGACGCCTTCGACGCCGCCCTGATGCTGGGGATCTGCGACAAGATCGTGCCGGGCCTGACCATTGGGGCCCTGGCGTTCGGCCACCTGCCGGTGATCTTCGTACCGGGCGGGCCGATGACCTCGGGGCTGTCCAACGCCGAGAAGGCCCGGGTGCGCGGCCTCTATGCGGAGGGCAAGGTCAGCCGCGAGGAACTGCTGGACGCCGAGATGAAGTCCTATCACGGGCCGGGCACCTGCACCTTCTATGGCACGGCCAACACCAACCAGATGATGATGGAGATGACCGGCCTGCACCTGCCGGGCGCGGCCTTCGTCCATCCCAACACCCCCCTTCGGGAGGCCCTGACGACGGCGGCGGCCCAGCGGGCGGTGCAGATCATCGCCGGGGCTGAGGCCTATACGCCGATGGCCCAGGTGGTCGATGAGAAGGCGATGGTCAATGCGATCGTCGGCCTGATGGCGACGGGCGGCTCCACCAATCACACCCTGCACATGGTGGCCATCGCCCGGGCGGCCGGCATCATCCTGACCTGGGCCGATTTCGATGACCTGTCGCGGGTCACGCCGCTGATCGTCAAGGTCTATCCCAATGGATCGGAGGACGTGAACGCCTTCCAGGCGGCCGGCGGCATGGCCTTTGTCATCCGCCAACTGCTGGACGCGGGCCTGGCCCACGACGACGTGGTGACGGTGGCCGGCGGCGGCCTGCGGGCCTATCAGCGAGAGCCATTCCTGGAGGACGGCGCCCTGGTCTGGCGGGACGGGCCGGCGGAGTCCCTCAATCTCGACATCCTGCGGCCCGTCAATGATCCCTTCCAGCCGGAGGGGGGCTTGCGCCTGATGGCCGGCGGGCTTGGCCGGGCGGTGATGAAGACGTCCGCGGTCAAGGCCGAGCATCTGGTGATCGAGGCGCCGGCCCGGGTGTTCGACGACCAGGATGAGCTGCTGGCGGCCTTCCGTCGCGGGGAGCTCACGGAGGACTTCGTCGCCGTGGTCCGCTTCCAGGGGCCCAAGGCCAATGGCATGCCCGAACTGCACAGCCTGACCCCCACCCTGGTCCTGCTCCTTGACCGCGGATTGAAGGTGGCGCTCGTCACCGACGGGCGAATGTCCGGCGCTTCAGGCAAGGCGCCGGCGGCCATCCATGTGACGCCGGAGGCGGCCGATGGGGGCGTATTGGCCAAGGTTCAGGACGGCGACATGATACGGGTGGACGCCGTACAGGGGCGGTTGGAGATCCAGGTCGACGCCGCCACCCTGGCCGCCCGGCCGGCGGCCACGCCGCCTGACCATGGTCGCGGTTTTGGCCGAGAGCTGTTCGGCTGGATGCGTCGCGCGGCCGGTCCGGCCGAGGCGGGCGGATCGGTGTTGTTTGAAGAGGTGGCCTGATGGTCATGATCTATGCCGGCCTGGTGGGGGATGTGGGGGGCACCAACGCCCGGTTCGCCCTGGTGGATGGCGAGGGCCACCTGCGCCACACCAAGACCTATGTCTGCGCCGATTTCGCCGCCCTGGACGAGATTATCCAGACCTATCTGACCGAGACGGCCGGCAAGAAACGGCCGGCCAAGGCGGTCATCGCCGTGGCTGGCCCGGTGGTCGATGGCGAGATCGAATTCACCAACCTCGACTGGCAGGTTTCAGAGACCGACCTGATCGCCGCCTTCGGCTTCGACGCGATCAAGCTGGTCAACGATTTCGCTGGCCAGGCCATGGCCGCCCCGGTGCTGGACCCCGCTGACCTGCGCAGGATCGGACCCGACCTGCGCGGCGCCTCGACCTGCCCGATCGTGGTTCTCGGGCCCGGCACAGGCTTCGGCGTCGCCGCGGTGGCCAGGTCGCAGCATGTGGACATCGCCGTGGCCACCGAGGCGGGCCATGCGGGCTTCGCCCCTCACGACGAGGTGGAGGTCGAAGTCTGGAAGCGCCTGCAGGGGCGCTATGGGAGGGTCTCAGTGGAGCGGGTCCTGTCGGGTCAGGGGCTGTTTGAACTCTACCTCGCCCTCGAATTCATGGCCGGTCGAGACCCGACCCTGGCCGATGAGCGGGCGGTGATGGAGGCCGCCTCAGGCGGCGACGTGGCCGCGGGCGAGGTTCTGGACCGGTTCTGCGCCATATTGGGCGGCGTGGCCGGGGACCTGGCCCTGACCTTCGGGGCTCGCGGGGGTGTCTATGTCGGCGGCGGTATCGCCCCGCGCATGGCCGAGCGGCTTCTGTCGGGGGGCTTCCGCGCCCGCTTCGAGGCCAAGGGGCGGCTCGCCCCCTATGTCCGGGACATTCCCACCTTTCTCATCACCCACCCGTTCCCGGCCCTGGTGGGCTGCGCCCGGGAGCTGGCCCAACTGGAAGGCGTGCGCCTGTGACCCTGGACGACATCATGGCCCTGGCCCCGGTGGTGCCGGTGCTGATCATTGAAGACGTCGCCGACGCCGTCCCCCTGGCCCGGGCCTTGACCCGCGGGGGCCTGCGCGCCCTTGAGGTCACGCTGCGGACGCCTGCGGCGCTGGAGGCCATCGCCGCCATCGCCGGCGAGGTGGAGGACGCCGTGGTCGGGGCTGGCACCGTCACCTCGGCCACCGCCCGCCAGGCCGCCGCCCGGGCCGGCGCGCGCTTCGCCGTCAGCCCAGGCCTGATCCCAGGCGAGGGCCTGGAGGGGCCCATCCCCCTGTTGCCGGGGGTGGCCACGGCGACGGAGCTGATGGCCGGACTGGAGCGCGGCTTCACCGCGTTCAAGCTGTTTCCGGCCAGCGTGGTCGGCGGCGTGCCCCTGTTGCGGGCCCTGTCCAGCCCCTTCCCCCAGGCGGTCTTCTGCCCCACCGGCGGGATCGACGCGGCCAAGGCGGCCGACTATCTGAACGAGCCCAATGTCGCCTGTATCGGCGGCTCCTGGGTGGCCCCGAAGGCCGCCGTGGCGGCGCGCGACTGGGACACGATCACCGAGCTCGCCGCCGCCGCCGCCGCCCTGCCCAGGCGCCGCGCGCCGCCCCCGATCTTGACCTAAAGCATCCACAGGCGCATAAGCGCGCCCTTCCGGCGCAACCTCGGTCAGCGCCCTCCCCCGCCACGACCCCCATCACCATATGGGACGAGGGCGGCGAGGCCCCCCGTCGACGTGATCGTCCACGGGGGTTGATCGCGTTTGGGCTATAGGAGTTTGAATGTTCGACGCACTTTCTGAACGGCTTTCCGGGGTATTCGACCGTCTGTCGGGTCTCGGCGTGCTGTCTGAAAAGCACATCGATGAAGCCCTGCGCGAAGTCCGCATCGCCCTGCTGGAGGCCGATGTGGCCCTGCCGGTGGTGCGCGATTTTATCGCCAAGGCCAAGGAACGCGCCTCCGGCGAAGAGGTCCTGCGCTCGGTCCGTCCCACCGACCAGGTGATCAAGATCACCTATGACGGCTTGGTGGAGATGCTGGGCGGCGAGGAGGTCGAAGGCCTCAATCTCTCGCTCAATCCTCCGACCGTCATGATGATGGCCGGCCTGCAGGGCTCGGGGAAGACCACCACCGCGGGCCGCCTGGCCCTGCGCCTTTCCCGCGAGCGCAAGAAGGTCCTGCTGGCCTCACTCGACACCCGCCGGCCCGCGGCCATGGAGCAGTTGGCCACGCTGGCGGTCCAGGCCGGCGTCGACAGCCTGCCCATCGTGGCCGGCCAGTCGGCCCCCGACATCGCCCGCCGCGCGCTGTCTGCGGCCAAGCTCCAGGGCTATGACGTCCTGATCCTCGATACCGCCGGCCGCACGACCCTGGACGAAGCGATGATGGCCGAGGCGGCCGAGATCGCCAAGATCACCAACCCGTCCGAGACCCTGTTGGTGGCCGATGCGCTCACCGGCCAGGACGCGGTGCGCACCGCCACAGCCTTCCACGAGCGCCTGCCGCTGACCGGCCTGGTGCTGACCCGTTCGGACGGCGATGGCCGCGGGGGCGCGGCGTTGTCCATGCGGGCGGTCACCGGCCTGCCGATCAAGTTCCTGGGCGTGTCGGAAAAGATCGACGGCCTGGACGTCTTCGACGCCCGCCGGGTGGCTGGCCGGATCCTCGGCCAGGGCGACGTGGTCGCCCTGGTGGAGAAGGCCGCGCAGGACTTCGACCAGGCCAAGGCCGAGGTCATGGCCAAGAAGCTGGCCAAGGGCCAGTTCGATCTGGACATGATGGCCGACCAGTTCGCCCAGATGAAGAAGATGGGTGGCATGGAGGGGCTGATGGGCTTCCTGCCCGGCGTCCAGAAGATGAAGAAGCAGATGGCCGAGGCCAATGTTTCGGACAAGACCCTGGACCGTCAGGCCGCGATCATCTCGTCCATGACCAAGGTCGAGCGCAAGAAGCCCGACATTCTGCAAGCCTCGCGCAAGCGCCGGATCGCCAAGGGCGCCGGCGTCGAGGTGTCCGAGGTCAACCGGCTGCTGAAACAGCACCGCCAGATGGCCGACGCCTTCAAGATGATGAGCCGTGACGGCGGCAAGGGCTTCGCCAAGATGGCGGGCATGCTGACCGGCGGCGGCGCGGGTGGCGCGGACATGGCCCGGATGAAGGCCATGGGCGGCGGCAAGGCGCCCTCTCCGCAAGAGATCGAGGAGGCCAAGGCCCGCCTCGCGGGTCTTGGCGGCCCTGGTCTCGGCGGTCTCCCCAAACTCCCAGGCCTGGGCGGCGGTCTGCCCCCGGGCGTGAACCCCTTCAAGAAATCCTAGAGCTCACAAGGAACATCCATGCTCAAGATTCGTCTGTCCCGTGGCGGCGCCAAGAAGCGCCCCTACTACTCCATCGTCGTCGCCGACAGCCGCGCGCCCCGCGATGGCCGCTTCATCGAGAAGGTCGGCGCCTATAATCCGCTGCTCAAGAAGGAAGACCCCAACCGGGTCGTTCTGAAGATCGAGCGCATCGAAGAGTGGGTCAAGAAGGGCGCCCAGCCCACCGACCGCGTCGCCCGTTTCCTGTCTCAGCAGGGCCTGGTGAAGTGGGAGCACGGCAACAACCCGCAGAAGGCCGAGCCGGGCCGCAAGGCCAAGGAGCGGGCTGAAGAGCGCGCCCAGCGCGAGACCGACCGCGCCGCCGCCGCCGCCGAACTGGCCGCCAACCCGCCGGCCCCGGAACCCGAGCCTGAAGTCGAGGCTCCGGTCGCCGAGGCGCCCGCCGAGGAAGCCGCTCCGGTCGAAGCCGCCGCTGAAGAAGCCGCGCCTGAGGCTGCCGCCGAAGAAGCGCCCGCCGAAGAAGCTCCGGCTGCCGAAGCTGCTCCGGAAGCCGCTGCTGAAGAGGCCCCGGCCGCTGAAGCCGCCGCGCCGGAAGCCGCTGCCGAAGAAGCCCCGGCCGCCGCTGAAGAGCCGGCCGAAGGCTAACCCACAAGCCGTCATCCTCGGGCTTGTCCCGAGGATCCCTTGTTCAGCCGCACGTGCAGCTATCCAGCTTGATGCGTTCGGAACACGTTCAGAGGGGTCCTGGGCACAAGGCCCAGGATGACGATCCATGGGAGGGCGAACATGAGCCATGACCGCCTCATCGCTGTC
>NZ_JAUXSP010000014.1 GCF_030679875.1 Phenylobacterium sp.
TGCCCACGGCGATGAACACCGCATCGGCCTTGGCCACGGCCGCGGCGGCGTCAGTCTCGAAGAACAGCCGGCCAGCCGCCACATTGCGCGCCACCAGGCCCTCAAGACCCGGCTCAAAGATCGGAATGCCGCCGGTCCGCAGGCGCTCGATCTTGCCCGCGTCCTTGTCGATGCAGGTCACCTCGTGACCGAAGTCGGCGAAGCACGCACCGCTCACCAGGCCCACATAGCCAGTCCCGATCATCGCCACTTGCATGCGCTGGTCCTTAAGTCCTCTGAGAACCACGAACCGGGCGCAGGGCCAGGCAGGCGGCGGCGATGTGATAAAATGAGCTCGCTGGCGCGGGCTCGAGACAGAACCGACCGTCGGGCAGGCTCACATCCCGCCAAGCGCCCGTCGCAGGCGTGTCGAGGTAGCGGGCCAGCGCCTGGGCTGGCGCCAAGGCGTCCTCGCCCAGGATCAAGGCCGCCTTCAGCCATTCGGTCTGGGGCCAGAGGCGGGCGGCGGCGTCGCGGACGGTGAAGTCGTCGTTCAGGGCGTTGATGGCCACGCCGCGGGCGGGGTCGACGCCACGGAGCCCTGCGGCATAGAGCCTGCGGGCGGCCGACAGGGCGCGGGGCTCGCCGGACATCTGCGACCAGCGGGCCAGCAGCCAGGCCCACTCGAACTGGTGGCCAGGCTCGATCAGGCGTCCGTCCTCGCCGGGGGCCGGGGTCCAGGCCGCATCGAAGAACTCCCGCAGGAAACCCCTTTCGGCGTCGATGAAGCGGGTGAGCGCCAGCTCGATGATCTCGGTGGCCAGGGCCCGCCATTCGGGTCCGCCGCCGGCGTCCATCCAGGCCATGGCGGCCTCCAGCAGGTGCATGTGGGCGTTGGCCTGGAAGGGATGGGCGCCCTCTTCCCGGAAGCCGCCAGCCGGATGGCGCAGGACCTGGAGGGCGTCGAGCAGCCTGCGCCCCTCGGCGGCCAGGTCCACATGGCCTGGGTCAGCGGCGTTGAGCGTGGCCATGGCCAGCAGGGCGAAGGCCTGGTCATAGAGGGCCGCGGTCTCGTCCAGGGGCTCGCCGGCCTCAGATACCAAGGCCCGGAACAGACCGTCCGTCCGCCGGTAGCGGTGCAGGAAATAGGTCATCCCGTGCCAGGCGGCCTGCCGCCACGGGCCCTGCCAGCCCATCTGGCCAGCGGTCGCGTACACGAAGGTCTGCCGCGTCTGCACCCGGGACCGCCTGGGCGCCTCGACGGGGACGCCGTCCAGCGTCAGGGCCTCATGGAAACCGCCGCGCACATGGTCGGCGCCCAGCGTCCACCAGAGCGGTAGAGCGCTGGTGCGCAGCCAGCGGTCAAACCAGGACCTCGCTCCCTCGACCGTGTCGAACGGAGCGGTTCTTGGCAGAGTCTCGCGGCCCTGCGCCTTCAGTCGGTCCACAGCCGTCTTGACCTGCTGGCTGGCCGACAGGTCGCAGACCAGGACCTGACCCTGATCGACGACGACGGCGATGTCCTTGACCCCGATCAGGGTGACCTGGGTTCCGACGGGGGCCCGGACCAGGCAGTCGCGGGCGTCGAGCGCCAGGGCCTCGCCCCGGACCGCATTGCCTTGGCTGTCGCGGTCGCTGGCGGCCCAGACGGCGTCCCAGGCGCCCAGGTCCGACCAGGCGAAGTCCACCGGCAGCACGGCGGCGGCCTTCGTCTTCTCCATGACCGCATAGTCGATGGAGATCTTGGGCGCGGTGGCGAAGGCTTCGCCCAGCACCTGGGCTTCACCCGCGCCGCCCAGCGCCGGCGCCACCGCGGCGCGGGCTGCCGCGCTGATCGCCGGTTCGAAGGCGTCGAGTTCCGCCAGGAGCAAGGCGGCGGGCACGACGAAATTGCCGCTATTCCAGAGGTATCCGGCTGTGATGTAGCCCCGGGCGGTCTCGGCGTCGGGCTTTTCGACAAAGGCCTCGACGGTCCAGACGGGCCCGGCCTGGTCGCCGGGCGAAATATAGCCATAGGCGCTGGACGGTGCGTCAGGCCGCACCCCCAGGGTGACAATCAGCCCCTGGCGCGCCCCCTCAACGGCCCCCAGGACCGCTGAACGGAAGGCCTCATCGTCGGGAATGTGGTGGTCGGCCGAGACGACAACGGCGATCCCCTCAGGGGCGCGGCCGTGGATCCAGGCGCAGGCCGCGGCCATGGCCGGCGCAGAGTCCCTCGCCTCCGGCTCCAGCAGGACGGCGGCAGAAATCCCGATTTCGGAAAGCTGGGCTTCGATCACCTCGCGATGGGCCAGCCCCGCGACCACGACCACCTGGGCTGCGCCCTCAAGGCCAGCTACCCGAAGCACGGTCTCCTGAAACATGGAACGGGCGCCCACCAGGGGCAGGAACTGCTTGGGATGGGCCGGACGCGAGGCCGGCCACAGGCGCGTGCCCGATCCGCCGCACATGATCACCGGATAGATGGCCAAGCGAATTGTCCCCCGAACGATGGCTGCCGGTCCTGAGGAGCTTAAGCCCCCCGGTCCATTCCGGCGCCGGCTCTCGGTTAGCGTGCAAATCCCGCGCCGGCCAAGCAGAAAGCCGCTCATTCTGCGCAGCAGAGCCTTATCGGCGAATATTGTTGCGGCAGCATAACGGCGAGGGGCTCAGGGAGCCCTCTTAAGCGTCTCAGCCGTAGAAATCGCGGTACCAGCGCACGAAGCGCGGCAGACCCTGCGCCAGGCTGATCTGAGGCTGATATCCGGTGAGGGCGCGCAGGCGCGAGATATCCGCATAGGTCTGGGTGACGTCACCGGGCTGCATTGGGCGAAACACCTTCTCCGCCTTCCGGCCCAGAGCCTCTTCCAGCACCGCGATCATCTCCATCAGCCCCACCGGCGCGCTGTCGCCGATGTTGAGGAGGCGATTGGCGCCGCGCTCCGGCGGACGATCCAGAGCGCCGATGACCCCGTCGACGATGTCGTCGATATAGGTGAAGTCCCGGGCCATCTGACCCTGGCCAAACACCTCGATGGGCTCCCCGGCCAGGATCTTCTGGGTGAAGCTGAAATAGGCCATGTCTGGCCGCCCCCAGGGCCCATAAACCGTGAAGAACCGCAGGCCGGTCTGCGGCAAGCCGTAGAGCCTGGCGTAGGAAAAACTCATCAACTCGCAGGCGCGCTTGGTGGCGGCATAGAGGGAGACGGGCTCGGCGGCCGTATCATCTTCGGAAAAACCCGCCCCGCCGCCCGGCCGGTCCCCATAGACCGAACTTGAGGAGGCATAGACCAGGTGCTCGAAGCCGGTCTGATGTCGACAGGCCTCCATCACCGACAGATGGCCGGCGAGGTTGGAGCGCTCATAGGCGAAGGGGTTCTCGATTGAGTAGCGGACCCCGGCCTGTGCCGCCAGATGCACCACCCGCACCGCGCCGCTCTCGCGCACCAGACGGGCGAAGGCGTCGGCCTCAGCGATATCCAGCCGTTCCATGCGGAAACGGGCGCTGGCCTCCAGCCGGCTCGCTCGGGCGGCCTTCAGCGCGGGGTCGTAATAGGCGTTGAAGTCATCGACGCCGATGACGCTCTCGCCGCGCGCCAGAAGGCGCTCAGCCACATGCATGCCGATGAAGCCGGCCGCGCCGGTGACGATCACGGGGGGGCTCATGGCTGGGCCAGGGTCTCCGCATCAGCTTCCCGCGACCCGATGTCGCCGAAAGGGCGGAAGGGTTCGCATGAAACGCCGCGGCGGTGAAGCGTCGCCGCGCCTGGTGAAGGTGATGGTGCGGACGGCGGGGCTCGAACCCGCACTCCCTTTCGGAAAGCAGATTTTCATACCACTTCGACTTTCGCCGCCGCTCAAAGAGCCTTTGAGCGTTCGTGGTCTGGACTATCCCTTCGCCCTAGCCCGCAAGGGACCTTAGGCGCCGCCCGTCTAGTCTCTACACCTTCCCTGGCGGGTTTCCCCGCAAGGGCTTGGCTCGGGATTAGCCTGGGGTCTCCCCGTTAGCCTTCCCCGAGTTTGAGCGGTTCTACGCCGCGGATTTCTCCGCGGGCACTCCAATGGTCAAAGTCTGCTGCGTCTACCGTTTCGCCACGTCCGCATAGTGGGGCCTTCCTGCCATACGCTGCCGACTGACGCGAGGCTGTTGTAGCCAATGCTCAAGCTCCGAAAGGGCCGCTTAACCCGTCCCCCTTATTCTGCCCTTCAGAAACAAGAGGGTCAGGCACTGTCCTGCACCCCGAAGGTCAGGTGGATGTTGGAGCGGCGAAACTCAGAACGCAGGCCCTTTCGCAAGGCGCGGCGCGCGCTTGAGCGGATCGAGGTGCTAGGCGCAAAGGTCGATCTCGTTCGGCCGGAAGAGGTCATGCACCATGTTGAGGCGGCTGTCGACGCAGCCAAGCCCTACCTGGTCGCCAACCATAACCTCCACAGCCTCTACCTGTTGCGTCGCATGCCTCAGCTCGCCACCTTCTTCGATGGCGCAGACCTGATCGAGGTAGACTCCACACCGGTCATCACCTTCACCCGTGCTCTTGGCCTACAAAGCCGCCCCTTCCACCGCTGCACCTATTTGGATTGGCGAGATCACTTCTGGAGTGTCGCCAACCGAAAGGCCTTGCGGGTCTACTATCTGGGCGGCGCGCCGGGCGTGGCCCAGGCTGCTGCGGACCAGCTATGCCTCTCGTATCCAGAGGCGCAAATCCGCGTTCGGCATGGGTATTTCGACGCCTCATCGGGGTCTGCCGAAAACGCAGAGATTCTGGCCGACATTGCCGCGTTTGCTCCACACATCCTGTTCGTGGGAATGGGAATGCCCCGTCAGGAGCAATGGATCATCAGCAATCGGCCGCATCTCCGTACCCATCCGGCGTGGGCCGCAGCCGGTGAAGGATCGCGAAGCAGATCTGGCTGGTCTGCTCAGGCCGCGGCGGCGGTGAGCGCCTCTTGGCGCAAAGCCTTCCAGTTCCAGGGCAGGAGCTCCTCGATCCGGTGAGCT
>NZ_JAUXSP010000023.1 GCF_030679875.1 Phenylobacterium sp.
CCTATGGACAAATCCAGGCGCCGCCCTATCCGGGGCTCGCCCCGGATAGGGCCAACCCTGAGCACAAACTGGCGGCGTAATCTGAACCCGAACCAACCTTAGCCAAGCCGCCAAACTGTACGGAGAACCGGCGCCACCTCATTCGGCTGCGGGACCACGACCGACACCACCAGGGCGGCGGAGGCGAGAAAGCCGACAACCGTTCCGCCAAATAGCCAGTGGAAGCTGATCACGGTCAGCAGGGCGGCCGCCAGCATGGGGCTGACGAGACTCTCCATGTCGTAGGCCAACCGCGAGAGCGACAGCGCCCGGGTGTAGCGTTCCTCTTCGGGAAGGATGTCTGGGATCGCGGCCTGGAACGTCGGCGTGAAAGCCGCTGAGGCCGATTGCAGCAGAAAGATAAGCAGGTAGACCTGCCAGACCTCGGTCACGAAGGGCAGCATGACCGCCACGGCGGCCCGGACGAGGTCCATCGAAACCAGAAAGCCGCGCCGCGGCAGACGGTCGACGAAGGCGTTCACAACCGGGCCTACCCCGATAAAGGCGATCATCTTGATCGCCAGGGCCCCGCCGAGCACGGCGCCGGCGTTCGCGCCCGCAAGATCGTAGGACAGTAGACCCAGCGCGACGGTCGCTAGGCCCGTGCCGATCAGGGCGATGACCTGGGCCAAGAAGAGGTGCCGATAGGTACGGTCCCCGAGAACGCTCAGCATAATGCTGGCTTCCTCAACCGGGGCATAAGCAGCGAACCGTCACAGGCCAGTCCGGATAGGCTATCGAATCTGTCACGCGCTTGCCGGGCCACGAAGCGATGCCTTCGGGGTGATGTTCGACGTGACCTTGCGCGAGAACCGTCTTGGCCCTGCTGAGGGCGCTGACCGGTTCCGATTGTATCGACGGGGCGCGCAGCTTGGAGGCTCTCGTGAAGGCCTCTTGCTATCGAACTCATCGGGGTTCGACCGTAACATGCGCCAGCTCATGCACTCTGCGCAGACGCTGGCGTACGTCGGCGGCTGAGGCTGCGCCCGTGAAGCTGACGATTGCCGCGTGGGCGCCAGGCCCGATCCGCCAAACATGCAGGTCCGTGATCTTGGCGTCCCCGAGCCCTTCAACCTCCTCCCGCACTTCGCCCTCCAGATGAGCATCAGCCGTGTCGAGCAGCACGGCGGCTGTGTCGCGCATCAGGTTCCAGGCCCAGACGGAGATGACGACCGCGCCGACGATGCCCATCACAGGGTCGAGCCAAACCCAGCCAAGATATCGCCCGGCGACCAACGCCGTGATCGCCAGCACCGAGGTCAGCGCGTCGGCAAGGACGTGCACGAAGGCAGAGCGGAGATTGTTGTCGTGATGCGCGTGCGCTCGATCGGAGGCGTGGCCGTGGTGATCACCGCCATCGGGATGCTCGTGAACGTGAGCGTGGCCATGATGGTGATCGTGCCCCCCCGACAGGAGAAGGGCGCTCACGACGTTTACGGCGAGCCCCACTACGGCCACGAGCGTGGCCTCGCCGAAGCTCACGGGCTGCGGATTGAGAAGGCGGACGATGGATTCGACACCTATCGCGAGCGCGATCAGGGCGAGCACAAGCGCAGAGGCGAAGCCGGCCAAATCGCCGACCTTGCCCGTACCGAAGCTGAAGCGCCGGCTGCGCGCGTGACGACGAGCGTAGGCGTAAGCCGCCGCCGCGACGGCCAGAGCGCCCGCGTGGGTCGCCATGTGGAATCCGTCGGCGAGCAGGGCCATTGAGTTGAAGACACTGCCGGCGATGATCTCGCCAACCATCATCACGGCGGTTAGGGCCACGACCCACAGCGTGCGTCGGGCATTTTCATCGTGCCGTTCGCCGAGGAAGACGTGGTCGTGGGACAAGGCCTCGTCTGAGGCTGACAGATTCAAGGCGGCTCTTCCTATTTTGCGTATCGGCGCACGACTGCGATCAGCTCTTCGGCGCCGGAAGCTCGGTCCGCATCCGTTAGGTCGGGCCGGGCCACGTGCTCGCGGACATGGTCCTCAATCAGCTCGTCCATCAGCCCGTTAACAGCCCCGCGCACGCCGGCAGCCTGATGCAGGATCGTCGAACAGCCCGCTTCGTCAGCGATGGCCCTCTCGATCGCGGCGACCTGGCCGGCAATGCGCCGGACCCGGGCCAAGAGCTGCTCTTTGTTGTTCGTCGTATGCGCCATAGGCTACCCCCCTACCCTATATGACGCGGAACCACCAGCCCTCGCTTAACGTGCGCATGCTCTCTGCGCGCTTCAGCCCAACCGCTGGCGAGGACTGGGCGAGTCGCCTTTCGACCGGAGGAGGCGCCTTGCTTCTCAAGTGGGGAACTCATTCACGCCCGGTGCAGGCGCGGCGGCTAGTTTGAGGGGTTGGCGCGCTGAGATGCGTAGACGTTCACAGACACCTTGTCGGGAGACCCCAATGAAGACCCGCCTTTTCGGACTTGCCGCCCTTGCGGGAGCAACCGCCCTCATCGCTTCCAGCCCGGCTTGGGCGCATGCGCACCTCGTGAGTTCCAATCCGGCGGCCAACGCCGCCGTCGCGGCCGCGCCGAAGGTCATCACCCTGACCTTCAACGAAAAGCTCGTACCGGCCTTCTCCAAGTTCGAGCTCACCATGCCGGAGCATGGCGGCATGAAAGTACCGGTGAAGACGACCGTCTCCAAGGACGGCAAGTCCATCACCGGTACGCCGCAGAGCGCGCTGACCAATGGAGCCTACAAGATCGTGTGGTCCGCGGCCTCGGCCGACGGCCATAAGATGACCGGCGAAGTGGCCTTCAAGGTCGGCTGACGTGCTCGAGCCTGCGGTCATCATCCTCAGGCTGCTGCAGTATGCGGGGGCGATGGTCCTCATGGGATCATCGCTCTTCTTCATCTATGCCCTCCCCGCCACGGGTCCGGGCTCGGCCGCGGAGGCGCCGTGGGCCCGCAGGCTGCTGGCGGGCGCGGGCGTGCTGCTGGCGCTCGCGACGCTGCTCTGGATCGCGGCCCAGGCCAGCGTGCTGGCCGGATCGATGGCGGAGGGACTCAAACCCGAGGCGCTCGGCGCCGTGGTGACGAGCATGGACCTCGGCAAGGCGGGTGTCCTTAGGGCGGGGGTCGCCCTCCTGGCCACGATCCTCGCCGTGATGCTGAGGCCAGCGCGAGCCAGCTGGATCGTCGCGGCCGCGCTCGGAACTGTCGCGACCGCAACCTTCGCCTGGATGGGTCATGGCGCGGCGACGGAGGGGCCAGGCGGTGTCATCCACCTTGTCTCCGACATCCTTCACAGCTGGGCAGGGGCCGTCTGGATCGGCGCGCTCGTGGCCTTCGCGCTGATCCTGCGCACCCGCAGCCGCACGCCGGCAGGGGTGGTCGCCCTGCACCGGGCGCTGCACGGCTTTTCAGGGATCGGCACGCTGCTGGTGGCGGTCCTGGTGGCGACTGGACTCGCCAACAGCTGGTTCTTGGTCGGGGCGGATCGGATCGACGGCCTTTGGACCACCTCTTATGGGCGGCTCTTGAGCCTCAAGCTCCTCCTGTTCGTGGCCATGCTCGGCCTGGCGGCCGCAAACCGCTTCCGGCTGACGCCTGTCCTGGCCCTGGCCTTGGACGAACCCTCACGGCAAGGCGCGGCGCTCGCGGATCTGCGCCGCAGCATCGCGCTGGAGACCGCCGCTGCGCTCGGGATCGTGGCTCTCGTGGCCTGGTTCGGCACGCTGGCGCCGCCGGCGGCGATGTGAAGTCATGACGCGCCGCCGCAACACGCGAAATCGGATGACAACGGTCGCTGTGGCGCTACCCTCGTGGACGATGCGCTTACTGCTCGCCCTTCTGGCCGTGATCGGCCTCCTGGCCAGCCCGGCGTCCGCCGCGGCGGCCCAGGCGACTTGCCTGGGTCATGGTGAGGCGATGATGAGCATGGCCATGCCGGACATGCCGGGGATGGACCACGACGACGACAAGGCCGACCCTTGCTGCGACCCCGCCAACGACAAGGCGCCCGCCAAGCACGACGACATGAGCTGCCTTCTCGCCTGCATGGCCATGTGCGGCGTGACGGCGGCGCTCCCCAGCGCCCCACCTGTCAGCCTCGCGAAGCCTGACCATGGCGCGCCGCCGCCTGGGCGGATGGCGTCGTTGACGCCTCACGACCCCGGACGCCTCGAACGACCTCCCAGACCGATCGCCTGACCCCTGCGCCGCCCCTAGGGCGGCGCATCGCGTGCAGAACCCGGCCGGAGTCCGTCCGGCCATGATGATCGATCCCACTCGGGAGAGTTTCCCATGACCTATCGCATTCACCTGACGGCAGCGGCGCTGGCCCTCGGCCTCGTCGCGGCCGCGAGCGCCGCCTCCGCCCAGCCCTACGGCAAGGGCGGCAATTACAGCATGGCTCAGCCGCCGGCGGCACAACCCCGCCCCGCGCGGGACTGCGACTGTCCGATGATGAAGGGCGACCAAGCCATGCGCGAGCAATGCATGACCATGATGCGGGATCATGCGCCACCGGCGCCCAAGAACGGCCCGGCCCGTTGATCGCGATCGCCGCGCACCCCCCATCCCCTTAGGCGCGCGGTGAGCGAGGGCGTCGGCGGCCCCTGGCCGCCGACGCTTCCGCTTCATCTCCTGTTCTCTCCAGAGGAGACCCTCTTGCGGCCCCTATGGCTGATGCTAGGCGCAGCGCGTCTGTCGAGCCCGGCCCAGACCGGCGACATGGCGCGAATGAACACGGCCGATTCCGCGACCGTCAAGACCGCCGAGAGGCCCGGAACCGTGGAGTCCGTCGACGGCAGAGACGATTAAGATCGACCACGGCCCCGTTCCGGGAGCTGGCGGCGATGACCATGGACTTCAAGGCCGCGCCCGGCCCGGTCTAGAGCGTCAAGCCGAATGACAAGGTCGCCTTAGACCCGACTTGAAGGATGGCTCAGGCGAGATCACGGCCATCACCAAGCAGCAGGAGGCGTGCGAAGGGGCACGCGTTCGCGTGTAGCCCTCAGCCGTGGCGCGCGAACACCCGCGTCTTGCCGCCCGGCAGCAGAAGCAGCGTCTGGTAAGGCTCCTTGCGTCCGTCAGGCATCTCCATGCCGGGCGAGCCCAGCGGCATGCCAGGTACGGTGATGCCCAGCGCCTTCGGCCGCTCTTTCAGCAGGCGGCCGACGTCAGCGGCCGGGACGTGGCCCACGACGACGTAGCCGCCGATCGTGGCGAGATGGCACGATGAGAGCTCGAACGGGACGCTATGACGCTTTCCGATCGGCGTGATGTCTTCGACGTTGACCACCTTCGGCCGATAGCCCGCCCGGGTCATGATGGTGATCCAGCCCCTGCAGCACCCACACGACGCGGTCTTGTAGACGGTCAAGGGCGGCGGCGCGGCCGCCCAGGCGTGCGGCGCCGCCAGGACGGCTGCTGCGGCGGCAAGCAGGTTACGGCGAAGTATCATCGACTATCAGCCTCCAAGGGTCAGCGCCGACCGCCGCAACAGGACGCCTTCGCGGTAGGCGCGGCCTTCCGAGCCTCCTGCGGGGTGTAGCCCGCCTCCCGAATGGCGTCGCGCACGGCCGAGTCGGCCGCGGTCGTCGCGACCTCCAGCGACTTGCTCGGCAGATCTATAGTGATCTGGGCGGCTGGATCGACGCCCTTCACCGCCGCGGTGATCGCCTGCACGCAATGGCCGCAGCTCATGTCGTCAACTTGATAGCGAAGCATGGAAACCTCCTGGTCAAAGCCTCGCCGCAACAGGTAGGGCTTCCAACGATGGGAAGGTCAAGACGCCGGCGCGCCTAAAGGCGCTCGAGGATTGCCTTCATCTGATTGATCTCTCGGGTCTGCGACTCGATGATGCCGCCGGGGCCGTAGCAGAGTGCGCGCAGCTCGGGATCCTTGAGCGAGGCTTCCTTGCACATCAGCAGGGCGCCGGAATGGTGCGGGATCATCGACTGCACGAACTGGCGATCGCCGACCAGGCCCTGCGCCCGGATGCCGATCAGCGAGAGCACGAAGATGGCGGCGAAGGCGACGTGCAAGGCCACGTTCAGCTTGGCGTTCATGTACATGGACTTCATCGTCAGCAACATGATGATGGCCATGGGAGCCCACATTACGAGCGCCATGTAGAAGAAGTTGATGTTCTGGATGAATTCGCCCCAGCCGAATATCATCGTGAACATGGCGAAATACATAACCGCCAGGCTCAGAGCCAGATTGATGGCGAGCATCACATAGTGATGCCGACCCTCCTTCGCGCTCGTGCCGGACTCGCCGTGGTGTGCGTCTTTCACGTCAGCCTCCTGAGAGATGCTGTTCCCGAGAGCGCAAGCCTTGCTTGCAAACCTCCCTATCTTCCGAACGCGTCAGGCAACACCTGCCCTATTGGCCGGGCGTGAGACGTCTTGTTCCAGTCGCCTTCACCTCAGACCAACCTAAAACCACGCACGAAGTCCGACCACAAACGTCGTGCTCTCGACGTCCTCCCCGGCAGACTGCAGGAAATCCGCGGTCCCCCCGAAGGCGCGCTCATAAGCTACACCGATGTAAGGCGCGAATTCGCGGCGAATCTCATAGCGGAGGCGGAGCCCGAGTTCTGCGTGCGTGATTCCGGAGCCAGTGTTGAGTCTTGGGAGCTTCTGCGCCGAAAGCCTCAACTCTGCCTGCGGCTGAAGGATCACGCGCTGCGTTAGTCGCAGGTCGTAGGTTCCCTCGACCCGCCCAGTCAGGTCGCCGCGATCCGACAAAAACGCTGCGGCTTCGACTTCGAACCAGTAGGGGAAGAGGCTTTCAACCCCGACTGTCGCGTAGGTTCGCGAATTTCCGGACCCGAAGTCACGACGTACTCCGACTTGCACGTCGGTATAACGAGCCACTGCGCGGGAATAGAGTGCCTGAACTTCAGCGAGCTCGACCCCCTCGCCTCCAGAGCCCTCGCCTTCGGACTTGAAGACAAACCTGTTGATGTCGCCGCCGTACCAGCCTTCAACATCCCATCGATAGCCGCCGCCCGGTGGCTGGGATTGGTACTCTGCGAGGTTGAGCATCAGCTTCGCGATCCGTACGCCCCCGTGCTCGCGCGCGAGGATTCCCCGGGCGCGCTGCATCGGCCCCGTCCCGAAGACCTGATCGGCCACGTTGTCGGTGATCACGGCCGGCGCCGGCGCATTGCCGACAGGCAAGCCGGTCGCGGTCTGGCCGCCCTCCATCGGCGCCATCGTGTGTCCCGCATGAGGGTCCGCTGGGCCCGGCATGGTGTGTCCGGCATGCGGATCGGCGGGAGCCGCAGGTTGGCCGGGCATGGCGTGCCCGGCATGGGGGTCCACGGGTGCTGCTGAGGCGGCGCCTTGGGTCGGCTGCGATGGGCTCGAGACCTTCGGCGGCTCCGGCATCGTGTGGCCCGCATGGGGGTCGGCCGACGGCTTCGGTGCGGCGCGCATGGCGTGGCCTGCGTGCGGATCCGCCGGCGCGGCGGGCTGCGGCGGCATCGCGTGACCGGCGTGGGGATCGGCGGCCTGGGCGGCGGCGGCTGTGGCCGAGCTGGCCAGCGCCAGGGCTAGGAGGGAGGTCCGGATCATGCCGCCGCTCCTTCGACCGGACGCACCTTGAAGACTTGGAACATGCCGGCGTGCATGTGGTAGAGCATGTGGCAGTGGAAGGCCCAGTCACCGCCCTCGGCGGTGAAATCGAACGACACCTTGCCGCCCGGCATCACGTTCACCGTATGCTTGCGAGGCAGATAGCCGACCGGCCCGTGCACAAGTTCGAAGAAGTGCCCGTGCAAGTGGATGGGGTGCGTCATCATCGAGTCGTTGACGAGGGTGACGCGCACCCGCTCACCGGCCCGGAAGGAATAGGCCGGCGGGTTCTCGCTGAACTTCCAGCCGTCGAAGCCCCAGATGAACCGCTCCATGTTGCCGGTGAGATGGATGTCCATCGCGCGATCCGGCGGCCTGGGGTCGGGGTTGGGATCCAGCGCGATGAGGTCCTTGTAGACCAGCACCCGATGACCGACGCTTTCCAGCCCAAGGCCGGGATCGCCGGTGCGATCCATCGGCATGGGCGCGATCATCTGCACGCCCGGCCCCTTCTTGATTTGAGGGGCCTTCGACCAGTCCAGCATGTTCATGTCCATGCCGCCCATGTCGCCCATCACATCCGAGCCACGCTGGCGCGGCGGCGCCATGCCGGGCGGCGGCCCGGCGGCCGCCATGCCCGGCATGGCCCCGTGATCCATCCCCGGCATGCTGGAATGGTCCATTCCAGCCATGCCCGTAGCGCCCATGCCGGCGTGCGCCGACATGTCCATGCCCATGTCCTTCATGGTCAGGATGGGTCGCTCACGTAGCGGCGGCACGGCCGCGCTCATGCCGGCACGGGGCGCCAGTGTCGCCCGTCCCATGCCAGAGCGGTCGATCGCCTCCGAAACGATCGTGTAGGCGCGATCCTCCGTCGGCTGGACGATCACGTCGTAGGTCTCCGCGTTGCCGATCTGGAACTCGTCCACCTCGACAGGGCGGACGTTCTGGCCGTCGGCGGCGACGACCGTGAGCTTCAGGCCGGGAATGCGGACGTTGAAGACCATCTGCGCGGCGCTGTTGATGAAGCGCAGGCGCACCCGCTCGCCGGGTTTGAAGAGCCCGGTCCAGTTGTCCTTGGGGCCGTGGCCGTTGACGAGGAAGGTCATCACCGCGCCGGTGACGTCCGAGATATCGGTCGGATCCATGAGCATCTTGGCCCATTCGATCCGTTCGCCGAGGGTTTGGTCCTTGCCGGCAAGCAGGCCGGCGATCGTCTGGCGCTGATAATTGAAGACCCCGCCCTGCTGCTTCAGCCGCTTGAAAATCAGGTGCGGGTGCATCTCGCTATGGTCGGCTAGCACCAAGACGTGCTCGCGGTCGTAAGCGACGGGATCGGGCTTCGCCGGCTCGATGACGATGGGGGCGTAGTGGCCCTCCGCCTCCTGCAGACCCGAGTGGCTATGGTACCAGTAGGTGCCTGACTGAATGATCGGGAACTCGTAGACGAAGGTCTCGCCGGGGCGGATGCCGGGAAAGCTGACCCCCGGAACGCCGTCCATCTCGAAAGGCACCAGCAGCCCATGCCAGTGGATCGAGGTGTCCTCATCGAGGGTGTTCGTCACCGCGATCCGGACCCGCTGACCTTCTTTCAGACGAATGAGCGGACCGGGCACGGTCCCATTGATCGTCACGGCATGGCGACGCTTGCCGTCGATCGTGATCGGTGTGTGGCCGATCGTCAGTTTGATGTCCTCGCCGGAAAGCGTCGGCAGGGTCGACACCTGGCCGGGCGTCGCGCTCTGCGCCCAGGCGGGCAGCAGCGAGCTGATCGCCGCTCCGCCCCCGAGGATGGCCGCGCCTTTGATCAGGGCGCGGCGGTCAAGGTCAGGTCGTGGCCTGGACATTCGAAATCCTACGATCGGAACAATAGACGAGGTGATAGGGCTTCCCACCGCGGGAAGGTCAAGCGCCCCGCCCACACAAACTCTACGCAGCTCGGGGCGCTTGCCCCTGAACTTCTGAGGATTAAATCGCCGATCGGTCGATAAGCTCCGCAAGCTGCTGGCGGGCCCGGTAGACGCGCGTCTCTACGGTCTTGACGGTCACCCCCAGGAGCGCGGCGGCTTCCTGCTGAGTGAGCTCGTCGAAATAGGTCAGTAGCAGCGGCTCTTTGAGCTTGATCGGTAGGCGGTCGACGGCTTTCTGGACGATGGCCCGGCGCTGCGCCGCAACGACCGACTCCTCCCCGTCGGGCGCCGGATCCGCTTGCGCCTGCGCCTCGGTTGATTGGTCGTCCTTCTCTCCCAGGATGAACCGACGAACCGCCAGACGGCGGGCGCGATCGCGGCACTTGTTGAGGGCTATGGCGCGCAGCCAGACCGGGAACGCCCGCAGATCGTCGAAACGCGCGAGCGCCTTCCACGCCGCTACGAAGGTCTCCTGCACGACATCGACAGCCGCGTCGGCGTCGCCGACGTAGCGGCGCACGAAGCCATACAGCGACGGCTTGTGCCGACGCATGAGCGTGGTGAACGCCCGATCCTCCCCGCCCCGCGCGCGCTGGACGAGATCGGCGTCCGTCTCTTCCTGAAGCGTCACGGCGCCTGTTCAGTGAGGGCCTCAGCGACACGCTTGTCGAACTGCGCAGCCTGGTCCGGCGTCAACACGGTGCGCATCGCCAGGACGTGCAGGATGGTTTCGTTCTGAAGGGCCCCCATGGCGTCGTGGAACCGTTCGACCGCGGCCTTCACCTCCGGCGAATACTCGTGACGCACCTGAATGGCCCGGGCGAGCTCGGCGTTGGCGGCGCGCAGCTCGGCCTCCCGCGCCCGACGACGAACCGCGAAGTCCTGCTCGAGCACATCCAGCCTCTTCCTCTGCTCGGGGGCGAGTTTCAGCTCTTCGTGGACGAACTCATGCAGCGAAGGCTGGTGGCGCTGGTCATAGATGTAACGCGCGCCAATCCAGGTTCCCCCGACGGCCGCGATGACCGTCAGGAGCAGCGTGAGGATCAGCCCACGGCTGAAGAAACTCATCCGTGGTGATCCAGGAGGGTGGAGGGGGCGAGCTCCGCCTTCGTGGAGAAGGCGGACACCTCCTGGGATTGCGCGGCCACGGCGACCGCAGTCGCGCCGCCGCTCGCCACGCCCAATCCCAGCGCGCCGACGACGGCCGCGGCCCGTACGGCCAGGAGCGTTGGGGCGGCCGCCCGCGCCTGGCGCACGCGCTCGATGCCCTGCCAGACCCTCGCCTCCAGGCTCTCGTAGCCGGCGGGTAGCGGCTCCGATCGAAGCGCTCTCAGTTCGTCATCAAGTCTGTCGTCCATCGCAACACCCCGATCATCCGTCATGACTCTATACGCAGGATCTGGTGGGCTCCCCTCAACTGAGGGCCGGCGGCGCCGTCCCGCGTATGTCCTATAGAGGTCGGGAGCTGGGGGGCTGCAATGGTTCGTCGCGAAAGCGAAGCGCGCGAGGCTGGAGGCGTGTTTCCAGCCGATCTCCCGGCTCTTACCAGCGTACGCTTCTTGTTGGCCTTGGGGGTGGTGCTCTTCCACTATCAGCTGCAGTGGCCTTGGGACGCCATGTCGTCGACCGGGTTCTTCGACCGGGCGCGACTCGGGGTCGACGCCTTCTTCATCCTCTCCGGCTTTGTCCTGACCCACGCCTATCGCGATGCGATGGCCGGAAACCGGATGAATTACGGCAGGTTCCTGGTCGCCCGCTTCGCCCGAATCTACCCGGCGCACCTTGCCGTACTCGCCTTCGTGCTGGTCATGGTCACGACGGCGAGCCTGGTGGGCGCTGAGTTCGACCGCAATCTCTACAATCCCGCCGGCCTCGTCACGACACTGCTCCTCGTCCACGCCTGGCTTCCCGAGGTGGTGAAAGCCGAATGGAACGGTCCGTCCTGGTCGCTGTCGGCTGAGTGGTTCGCATACCTGACCTTCCCCGCCTTCGCCTGGGCCGGTTTGAAGCTGCGCCGCCGACCGATCCTGCTCCTGGCCTTAACTGCCCTGATCTTCCTTGCCCTCGACCAGATCTATCAAGCCGTCTTCGGTCGCATCCTGGTTCATGCTGAGGCGAACATGGGGATCCTGCGCATCATCCCCGAATTCCTCTACGGCGTGGCCCTATACCGATTGGGCGAACGCCTGCTTCTTCGCCGGCAGGCCACCCTCCTGTTCGCCTGGGCGGCGGCGATCCTTCTCGTCGCGCTGATGCACCTGAAGGCCGATGACCGATGGGTCGTCGCCGCGGCGGGCCCGCTGGTGCTGGCTCTGGCTATGCTATCGAAGGTACGGGCCGAGGGTGTCCTCAAGGCGCGTTGGCCCCGCCTCGGGGGTGAAGCCTCCTACGCGCTCTATCTCGTCCACATGCCCATCCTGATCGCCTGGAAGGGCGTCTGGTCGGGCGCCCAGGGGCGCGACAGCAGCTATGTACTCGGCTGGTGGGAGGTAGCCGCGCTCCTGGCGCTGTCGCTTCTGGCGGCCATCGCCCTTCACCTCCTGTTCGAAGGTCCGGCGCGTGCTTGGATTCGCCGCTGGGCGGATCGTCTTTGGCCCGCCCCTGAAGCACGGGCGCAGATGCGGCCAGCCTCCCAGCCACCCGACGTCTAACACTAAGGAGGACGATTGAGCTAAACGGTTTGGGCGGGCGTAAGGGGCCCGCCACGCGGCGGATCAGCTTAAGGCTTCGGTGTGCGACCGCCATGCTTGTCGAGCCAGGCCTGCAGTTCGGCGATCTCTTTGCGCTGCATCTCCGCCGACTTCTGCGCCATCTGCTTGGCCTCCGCGTCGTCGCCATGCTTCAGCACCGCCTCGGACATCGCGATCGCCCCCCTATGGTGCTCGATCATCTTGAGCGCCCAGGCCCGATCGGCATCGGCGTCGTTGGCAGCCATCATCTTCTGATGCATGTCCTGCATGCCCTTCATGTAGTCTTGCTTGGCCATTTGGCCGTGCTGCATGCTGGCGCCGCTCTGCTGAGCGAGGGCCGGTGCGGCGAGCAGCGCGGCCCCAGCCGCAACGATGGCGATCATTTTCATCTGGGAGCCTTTTGCGATCAGTGAAACGTCTGGAGGGCGGCCTGACAGGCCTGTTCGCAGCGCCGGCACGATTCGGCGCAGATGCGGCAGTGCTCATGCATGCTGGCGTGACGGTCGCATTCCTCCGCGCAGAGCCGGCAGGCCTCCTCGCATGCCCTCAGCACACTCTGGATGATCGGTTCGTTTGAGCCGGTGCGGCGTGATGCGATGTGGCCAGCGGCCGTGCAAATGTCGGCGCAGTCGAGGTTCAGGCGAATGCATTGGGTCAGCTGCGCGACCATCTGCTCGCCCAGGCAGGCATCGGCGCACGACGTGCAGCTCTGAGCGCAGTCGAAGCATTCCTCGATGCAGCGGATCAGGCTGTCGTTTGTGTTTCCGCGCACCTGGGGGTGCGTACTTATTATTTCATGGGCGTGCATGGCCGTCATCCTATGCAGGTGGATGGCCGCTGAACCCTCATTCTGGAGTTCCGTTCCGCCGCACGGGCCGAGGAGCGAAATCTTTTGTCCGTAGAACTGAAAAACCGAGGGAGCAGCCTTCCGCGTGCGTATTGCCGCTCGTCTTTTCCGGGCTCAAGCGGGTGGGGGTGAACTCATCATGGGAGCGCAGTGACGCTCACGCGAAGCCTCACAGCTAGCTTGCCGGAGATGGGAAACGCACGGGAGTTCGTCAGTGGGCGGCTCCGGGCTAAGCGTCATTAACATCCCGTGCTCGTGCGCTACGGCAGAAATGCACAGGGCCGGACCCGACGGCGCCACCTACATGTGTCCGTCCATCTTCATCGGCGGATCCGCTTTCTTCATCGGGATGGAGCCGTCGTTCTTGGCGCCCATGCCGTCGGCATGCGCCTTGGCGCCCATCTCCATTCCGCGCTCATGCGCATCGCGTTCCATCTCCATCCCTTCACGGTGCCCCTCGGCGCGAGCCTCTTCTAGGGTTTCAGACGAACTGGAATGATGCTCGCCGGCTTCGCCCGGGGCGTCGGGCGTCGTCGCCGGAGCCGTGGCGACGGGCGACGGGGCGCCGGGCGCCGGAGCCTCCGTCTTCTGCTCGCACCCGGCCAGGCCGATCGCCGCCAAGGCGACGGAGCCAGCCAAGGCCTTTAGCAGACGGGGCGGCAAGAGATGGGTCATGGGTCGCGTCCTGTCGGTGGGTCAACGAAGCGGCAGATAAAGTGAGGCCGACCGGCTGCAGCATGAAGGGCGCAGCCGGTCGGCCGCTTTCCTACTTCTTGGCTTCAGCCATCTTTGCGGCGCACTTTCCGTGCATCTTATCCATCTCGGCCTTGCTGAGCGGCTTCATCTTCATGACCCCGGGAGTGCCTTTCATGGAGGCGTGGTCATGCATGACGCGGCCGTCCATCTTCCGGCCCATGACGCTCTTGCACTCTTCGTGGGTTGGGTTGGCGGGATCCTTGACCGAAACGGTGGCGTCGGCCGCGGCCTTGTGATCCCCGTGTTCCGGCTGCGCGTAGCTCTGGCTGGCGGTGGCGAGGCCGAGGGCCGCGATGGCGACGAATAGGGTACGCATGGGTGTGTCCTTTGCTGGTCGGCGGACAGCGGCTCGCCGTGCCCTCGATTGAAATATGCCAAACCCTAGCGTTCCCTCCAAACCCAACCTTGATATCGATCAAGCGCCGCTGCGGCGGGACGCCAGCGCCATCAGTTCCGGAGCTTGCCGATCAGCTCGACCAGCTCGGCTGTCTTCTGTTCGCGCTCCGCCACGTCGCCGCTGGCCGCCATCGCACCAGCGACGCAGTGTTCGAGGTGGTCTTTCACGAGTTCGCCCTCAACCCGACGCAGCGCCGCCCTCGCGGCGTGCAGTTGCGTCAGGATGTCGAGGCAGTAGCGATCCTGCTCCACCATGCGGGAGATGCCTCGCACCTGCCCTTCAACCCGGTTCAGCCGATTGATCAGACGTGGCTTGTTCGTGCGTTCCATCAAAGCCTCCGCCGCTCGGTGCGGCAATATACAGAAAGCCGCGATTTGATCCATGCCCCACTGGGGTATATATACGCCGAACAGGAGGCCCCATGAGCGGTCAAGGCCATACCCACCATCATCATGCTGACCCCAGGGACCGCCAGGCGGCTGACGTGGCGGTCACCGACCCGGTCTGCGGCATGGCGGTTGATCCGGCGACCACGCCGCACCACGCGGAGCATGCGGGGCAGACCTTCCACTTCTGTTCGGCCGGGTGCCGCACCAAGTTCGTCGCCGATCCGGCGAAATACCTGACCAAGGATGAAGGCCCGTCCGCTGCGGCGCCGGCAGGGACGATCTACACCTGTCCGATGCACCCCCAGATCCGAAAGGAGGGTCCGGGCAACTGCCCCATCTGCGGCATGGCGCTCGAGCCGGAAACCGCGACCGCCGACAGCGGTCCGAACCCCGAGCTGATCGACATGACCCGCCGGTTCTGGGTGGGTCTCGTCCTCACCCTGCCCGTTCTCGCGCTCGAGATGGGCGCGCATGTTCTCGATCTGCACCGCTGGATTTCGCCCACGACGTCGAACTGGGTGCAGCTCGCCCTGGCGACCCCCGTCGTGCTGTGGGCCGGCTGGCCCTTCTTCGAACGGGGCTGGGCGTCCCTGCGGACTCGCAACCTCAACATGTTCACCCTCATCGCCATGGGGATCGGGGTGGCCTGGGCTTACAGCGTCGTGGCCACGCTGGCGCCGCACATCTTCCCGTCGGCGTTCCGGCGCACCGATGGCAGCGTTGCAATCTACTTCGAAGCCGCGGCCGTGATCACGGTCCTCGTGCTGCTGGGTCAGGTGCTGGAACTGCGGGCCCGCGAGCAGACCTCGGGTGCGATCAAGGCCCTGCTGGACCTCGCGCCCAAGACCGCGCGACGGGTCCGGACGGATGGGACTGACGAAGAGGTCACGCTCGACCAGATCCTGGTGAGCGACCAGCTGCGGGTGCGGCCGGGCGAGAAAGTCCCCGTCGACGGCGAGGTCGTGGACGGCCGCGTCTCGATCGACGAGTCGATGGTCACCGGGGAATCGATGCCCGTGACCAAGGAAGCGGGCGACAAGGTCGTCGGCGGCTCGATCAACAAGACCGGCTCCTTCGTGATGCGGGCCGAGAAGGTCGGGGCCGACACCCTGCTGTCGCAGATCGTCCACATGGTCGCCCAGGCCCAGCGCTCTCGGGCGCCGATCCAGCGCATGGCCGACCAAGTCTCGGGCTGGTTCGTCCCAGTGGTGATCGTGATCGCTGTCCTGGCATTCGCCGGCTGGGGGGTCTTTGGTCCCGAGCCGAGGTTTGCCTTCGGCCTCATCGCGGCGGTCTCGGTGCTGATCATCGCCTGCCCGTGCGCACTTGGACTGGCGACGCCGATCTCGATCATGGTGGGGGTCGGTCGCGGCGCCGGGGCCGGCGTGCTCATCAAAAACGCCGAAGCCCTAGAGCGGTTCGAAAAGATAGACACGTTGGTGATCGATAAGACCGGAACTCTCACCGAGGGGCGGCCAGCGGTCACCGCCATCGTGCCCGCCGCGGGTTGGGACGAAGCCGAAGTGCTTCGCCTGGCCGCCAGCCTCGAGCGTGGCAGTGAGCATCCCCTCGCGGACGCCATCCTCCGCGCCGCAAGCGATCGCAAGCTAAGCCTTTCAGAGCCGTCCGACTTTGACTCGCCCGTCGGTAAGGGCGTTCTGGGCTCGATCGACGGGCGGCGTCTGGTGCTCGGATCCGGCAAGTTTCTGAAGGAACAGGGGGTCATCACCGGCGAACTCGATAGTCAGGCAGAGTCGCTCCGCACTGACGGCGCTACGGCAATCTTCATGGCGGTGGACGGACAGGCTGCAGCGGTGTTCGCCATCGCAGACCCCATCAAGGCCACCACGCCTGAAGCCGTTCGCCTCCTGAAGGCCGAAGGCGTGCGGCTCGTCATGATGACCGGCGACAACCGCACCACGGCGCTCGCCGTGGCCCGCAAGCTCGGCATCGACGAAGTCGAGGCCGAGGTTCTACCGCAGGACAAGGCGGCCGTGGTCGAGAAGTTCCGCGCCGAGGGCCGCAAGGTGGCGATGGCGGGAGATGGCGTGAACGATGCGCCGGCGCTGGCGGCGGCCGAAGTTGGGATCGCCATGGGCGCGGGGTCCGACGTGGCCATTGAGAGCGCGGGCGTGACCCTCCTGAAGGGCGATCTGCAGGGGATCGTCAAGGCGCGGCGGCTGTCCCGCGCCGTGATGCGGAATATCCGCCAGAACCTCTTCTTCGCCTTCGTCTATAATGCGGCGGGCGTGCCGGTAGCGGCCGGCGTCCTCTACCCGGTGTTTGGCTGGCTGCTCTCGCCGGCGATCGCGGCGGCGGCCATGGCGCTGTCCAGCGTCAGCGTGGTGACCAACGCCTTGCGGCTACGAAGCGTGAAGCTCTAGCGCGGACGGGTCCCGTCCGCCGGCGGCGCCGGGTGCAAATCGGGTTCGTCCGGCGACATGATGTCGGTTTGCGACGGGTCCTTCCCGAAGGCGGACTGGTCGTGGGGTTCCCCCATTTCGTCCGCCGCGGCGGCAGGCGCGACCTCGCCAGACCGCGGGCCGCCGGGCTCTGCGGAGCAGCTCGTCAGGATGAGGAGCACGGCGGCGGCGAGCCCTTTCGTCGATGTGAGATGAGCCTGCGCGCTGGCCAGCCATCGCATACGTGAGCCCTCGCTACGCCGACTGTCGTTCGGTCGACGCGAAATGCTGGACGGCGTCGATCACCATCCGACGCACGCACCAGCGCGCGTAAAGCCCCGCAAGGGCTGGAAGCCACCTCGCCCACCCCCGGCTCGGCAGGGCGTAGTCGATCCAGACGGACAGGCGCGAACCGGCCCCCTCTTCGGTGATGGCGAAGCCCATCTCGTATCCGCCGATGACCAGGAGCCTCGGCTCCCCCGTTGTGCGCCAGACCTTACGGTGCGGCGGGTCGCGGACCGTGACCACCTCGTCGACAAAGAGCGACAAGCCAAACGCCGCGCCGCCCATGCGGATGTGCGAGCCCACCGCCTGGCCACGCCCCGCGTCGAACTCGTAGGTCATACGACCGCCGCCCATCATCACGGACGGTCGGCCCATGTGCTCGGCCAACCGGGTCTGGTCGTCCAGGCGGTCGAACACGGCCCGCGGCCTCGCGGGCGTCCGAGCGGTCGCCTCGCGGCGATGGCGGAACGCACCGACCTGGGGCCGGGCGCCGCCACCGGCCCCGGTCAGCGATGGTCCAACGGACTTGGCTCTCGGCATGGCGACCTCCAATCGATCGTAGCGTGACGCCGGCCGGAGAGGCGCAGGCGCGACCGCGCCAGTGCGCTAGCGGCGCGGGGCTTTGTCCTTCGTTTCCTCCGCCGCCGGGGTCTTGGCGGCGAACGGCTCCGGCGCCATCAAGAGAATAAAGGTCAGTCCAGCGCCCAGCGCCATGAGCAGCCACTCCCCGAGGCCGGCGGCGAAGCCCGCGAGCGCGGATACCCAGACCGCTGCGGCGGTCGTCACGCCGTGGATCGAGCGGCCGCAGGCCGGGTGCATGATCACGCCGGCGCCGACGAATCCGACCCCCATCAGCACCCCTTGGAGCACGGTGCTGATGACCCGCGCGTCGTCGCTGTGGAGCCGCATGGCGATGATGCCGGCCATGGCGCCGGCTGTGGCGATCAACGCGAAAGTGCGCGCGCCGACGAAGCGGATCCGTCGGGACCGCTCGAGCCCGATCAGAAAGCCCACGGCCGCGGCGGCGACGACCCGAAGGACCAGGTCGAGATCAGACATCAGCGACTTCCTCGCGCAGGACGGTCGCGATGAGCGGGGCCACGGAGATGGCGTTCGTGGCGTGCGGCACTGCGTCGGTGGAGACGACGCGCGCCGAAGCGCCGGCGACCTCGGTCAGGGCGTCGCCCCCGAAGATCGCGTGCACGATGGCGCAGATCGGGGGCGGGAACCCCCGCAAGCCGAGCTCGCGGGCCGCCGCCGTCAAGGTACGGCCGGACGACGCAATGTCGTCGATCAGCACCGGCTGACGGCCGGCGAATGCGGTGAGGTCGGGAAAGGTGATCCTGACGTCGCGATCGCCGAACCGCTCTTTGCGCAACACGACCACCGGGGCGTCAGCGGCCGCGGCCACGTCCGAAGCCCATTGCTCACTCTCGCTGTCCGGTCCGATCACCAGCGCATTTGGGGCTTCGGAACGGATCCAGGCGCCGAGCAGGTCGGCCGAATGCAGGGTCACACAGGGGATGGTGTAGAGGTCGCTGAGGGCCTTGAAGCGATGTAGATGGGGATCGACGGTGATCAGCCGGTCGAAGGCGCCCGAAAGCAGTCGCGCGAACGCGCGTGACGTCACCGCCTCCCCCGCCTTGAACGCCTTGTCCTGGCGCATATAGCCGAGGTACGGCGCGACCAGCGTCACCCGTTTGGCGCCCTGCTCACGCGCGGCCGCAGCGACGAACAGGAGCGTCAGGATGACGCTGTCGATGCGCACCAGGCTGCAGACGATGTCGACCTGGCGGCCGGCCGGGTTGTCCAAGATGCGAACGTAGTGCTCGCCATCGGGGAACTGGCGCGTCTCGAGCCGCCCGAGCTCGGCGCCGGCGGCTTCAGCGAGCTTGGCGGCGAAGGCTTCATGGCCCGGCAGAGCCAGCATGAGACGCATGTCAGGCCTCCAATTGCACGATGTCGGGGTTCGCCGCGGCGAATTCGAGCGCGTAGGCCAATTCGCCTTCCGCTTCGGCGTGCACGGTCATGAGCGGTTGTCCCTGGGCGACGTCGTCGCCCAGTCGCGCGTGCAGCATGACCCCTGCCGACTTGGCGTCCGGGGCGCCCGCGAGCTTGGCCAGCCTGGCTAGGGTCCGGTTGTTGATGCTTGTCAGCCGCCCTGCGCGGGATGCCAAAACCGGGTGCGTCAGGGCGGCCTTCGGCGGCTGCCGCAGCCCGCCTTGAGCCTCGCAAATGGCCTGAAACTTCGCCCACGCCCGGCCGTCCGCGAGGGTCGTCTCGGCAAGCGCGAAGCCTGTCCCGGCGGCGGTTCGGCCGGCCAGTTCGAGCGCGGCGCCGGCCAGCACGCAGGCGCGCCGCCGCAGGTCCTGCGGAGCCTGGGCGTCGTTCTTCAGCACGGCCAGAACGTCGTGCGCTTCCAGCGCAGGACCGATCCCGCGCCCGACCGGCTGCACGCCGTCGGTCATGACACACCGCAGCTCCACGCCGAACACGCGCCCGACCTCGGTCAGCTCCGCGGCGAGTTCGGCCGCCGCGTCGTCGGTCCTGACCTTGGCCGTCGCGCCCACCGGTATATCGATCACGATGTGGGTCGATCCGGCGGCGATCTTCTTCGACAGCACCGAGGCGATCAGTTGGCCTCGCGTGTCGATGTCCAGCACCCGCTCCACCCGGATGAGGATGTCGTCGGCGGGGCTGAGGCTGACCGAGCCGCCCCACACCAGGCAGGCGCCCTCGCGGTCCACCACGCGCCGCATGGCCGCGACGTCCAGGTCGACGGGCGCGAGCGTCTCCATGGTGTCAGCCGTTCCGGCTGGACTGGTGATCGCGCGCGACGATGTCTTCGGCATCAGCAGACCGTGCGACGCGACGATGGCCACGACGATCGGGGTGGTGCGATTGCCCGGAAGCCCGCCGACCGAGTGCTTGTCGATGACGATCGGCGACGGCCAGGTCAGCCGCTCGCCGACCTCGATCATCGCGCGCGTGAGGCCGACCGTCTCCTCAAGGTCCAGGGGGAGCGCCGAGCAGGCAGTGAGAAAGGCGGAAAGGTGAACGTCCGTGTAGCGTGCGGCGGCGACGTCCCTGACGATCGACTGGAGCGCCGCCAGATCGAGCCGCTGTCCGTAGATCCGACGCCGGACCGCCGAGAGGGAGCCGAGGGGCGGCGGATGGCGCACGGTGAGCTCCGCCCCCTCGGCGATGCCCAGCCGCGCCCAGGCGGCTTCCGACAGGCCCGCTTCCCCATGGCCAAGAAGGCCGTCGGACACCTGGTAGAGAAGCGCGAGCACCTCGCGCCCATTCGCCATTAGCGACACCTGCGAGCGCGGGCCGAGACCCTCGGAGCGGCAGACGTGGCAGTCCGAACGCATGAGAACGACGGCGTCGTCCTGGGTGAACAGTCCCAGCCGCCGAGCCTTCAGGGTCGGTGTGGGAGAACGGGGTTGCGCCTCCACAGTCACGACAGGCCGTAGGCTTCGTCCTGAGCGGAGATCGTGCAATCCCACCCCAGGTCCGCCTCGATGCGCGCCTTCAGTCCGACTGGGCCGTCATCCTCCCCGTGGACGATGAACGTCCGGGCCGGCGGGCGCTTGAAGCCGGCCAGCCACCGCATGATCTCGTCCACGTCCGCGTGGGCCGAGAGCATCGGGAGGTTCGCCACCTCGGCTCGAATGGGGATCCACTGCCCGTGGACCTTCACTTCGCGGGCGCCCCCGAGTAGCGCCTGCCCGCGGGTTCCGGCCGCTTGATAGCCTGAGAAGAGCACGGTGTTGCGGGCGTCGGGGCCGTACGCCTTCAGATGGTGCAGCACGCGCCCGCCGGTCGCCATGCCGCTGGCCGATATGATCACCTTGGGCATGCTGTTGTGGCTTAGAGCCTTCGACTCCTCGACGTCGCGCGTATAGGTCGCGACCTCGCAAGATGCCCGGCAGACATCCTCGCTCAGCTTGTGATCGGCCCCATGGCGACACAGAAGATCGGTCGCATCAGTCGCCATGGGACTGTCGAGATAGATGGGCGTCAACGGCAGCGCCCCATCCTGCTTGAGTTTCGATAGCAGGTAGAGCAGCTCCTGGGCGCGCCCGACGGCGAACGCCGGAATCACGACAGTGCCGCCCCGCGCGGTCGTGCGCTCGATCACCTGCAGCAGCGCTTGCGCTGGCGCCACCGGATCGTGGCGACGGTCTCCATAGGTGGACTCCACGATCAGGTAGTCGGCGTGCGGCACGGGCTCGGGATCGGGCGTGATCGGATCGTCGTAGCGGCCGAGGTCCCCCGAGAAGACGACGGTCTTCCCGCCCCATCGAATCTCGACGGTTGCGGCGCCCAGGATGTGGCCCGCGTAGCGGAACGTGGCCGTGGCGCCATGTCCAAGGTCCACCGGTTTGCCGAAGGCGACGGGCCGGAGCTGGCCAATGGCGCGTTCGGCGTCATGCTTGCCGTACAGCGGGAGCGCGGGCTTGTGCTTGGAAAAGCCATGCCGGTTCGCGAACTCGGCGTCGCTTTCCTGGATCTTGGCGCTGTCCAGCAGCAGGAGTTCCGCCAGATCGGCCGTTGCCGCCGAGCAGTAGATTGGGCCTCGGAAGCCCTCTCGCACCAGCCGTGGCAGGTAGCCGGAGTGATCGAGGTGCGCATGGGTCAACACCACGGCGTCGATGGAGGCCGCCTCGCGGGACAGCGGCTCCCAGTTCTTGAGGCGCAGGGCCTTCAGACCCTGGAACAGCCCGCAGTCCACGAGCAGGCTTCGCCCCCCAAGCTCAAGCAGGTGCTTCGAGCCCGTCACCGTTCCCGCGCCGCCTAGCGACGTCAGCGTCAATTTGGCCATGCGCCCTCCGCTCCCTGCTACAGAATACGCGCCCCGCCGGCCGCGCCCTTGCCCCAGATCAAAGCTGCGCCCGCTCTCCGCCCGTTCAGGTGACGAAGACGGGCGCAAAGCCGCCGCCCGGCGTGCGGAAGTTCGTTGTTTGCCCCTGATAGACTCGCGCCGCGGCGAGGAGCGGCGAGCCGGCGTAGGTGTAGAGACGTACGTCAAGCTTGAGCGCCTGGACCTCGCCGTCGATTCTAATGCGCCGCTCGGTCGGGACGGCCAGTTCCTGGGCGATATAGCCGCCGCGCTGCATCTCCTCCCAGACCCCGCGGGTTATCTTGTCGCCGCGATAGACCGCCTTGCCGCCGTGGCCGCCGGCCGGCTTGAAGAAGTAGCGTTTGCGAGCCGACCACAGCTCCTGCGCGGTCTCTGCGCTCACCAGGATGGTTCGAGGCACCGCCGAGAGACTGCGCCGCTGGGCGGGCGACAGTCCCCAACCGGCGGGCGCGGCGGGGTCGGACAGCACCGTCAGGTTCCGCTTGTCCGCCAGGAGGGCGTGGTTGCGCGGATTAGGCGTGAGAACGACAGCGCCCGCCACATAGGCGTCACGTAGCGCCCGGTGTCGCTCGCCATCCAGCGCGAAGTCGACAAGCCGGTTGTAGACCAGATCGATCGCTTCGTCGCCGTGCCGAAGCTGGCCGTGGGCGAAGGACAACTCTGCAGGTTCGACGATCCTGACCTTCAGGCCGCTCCGCGCGAGCGCGCGCTGGGCGAGCAGGAACTCAGGGAAGAGGTACTGCTCGGTCGGGCGATCGTCGACGATGGCGAGGGTGCGCGGCTGACTGGCGCGACCCTGAGACCGCCACTCTTGCTCCAACATATGCCACACGGCCGCCTCGAAATTCGCGGCCGGCGTCGCTTCAATCGCGTCTCGCGCCTCGCGGCAGCACGCACCCTGGGCGCGGGCGAGGAAGGCGTTCAGAAAGGCGCCGCCGGCGTTGGTGTTGACTTCGATCAGCTTCGGCCCGCTCGCGCCGAGATGGAAGTCGTACCCCGTGAAGACGCCGCGGGGCCCGAAGTCATGCCGCGCGATTTCGGGCGCCCAGGCCATCACCGCCGCCTGATAGGTGGGGTCGCTGGCCGCCGCCTCGATCGCATCGACGACCGCAAGCATGGCGTCCAGATCCGCGCGCGCGAGGAACACCGGCATTTCGGCGAAAAGGTGCGGCCGGCCGTCCAGCAGAGCCGCTGCGAGGTCGGCGTCCAGCGCTTCGGCCTGGATCGCCGCAACGAGGCTGGCACGATCCAGCGTGATGCAGAAGCACTCACGGTTGAGCACGGCGTCGCGGTTTTCAACACCTCGATCGTCGTGGGTCATGCCCCTCTCCTCTAAGCCAGTCGACATCAGCCTGACGAAACAGACGAGAACCGGCATCTTCGCTACCCGGGCGCGTCGCCCCGCATTGATCGCGATCTTGATTGCGGCGATGGAATGGCCGGCGACCCAGGCGGGCTCGACAAGTCCCTCGGGCGGAGGCGCAGAGATGGCTGAAACGGTTCATGAGCAGCGCCGGGAATCTAGGGCGGTCGCAACGTCGTGATACGTCCGGGTCAATGTACCTTTACCATGCCAACGCCCTTGATGTTGTTGAACGAGTCGGTCTGGTGACAGAGGTAACACTGTTCGACCCGAGCCCCCTTCTGGCCTGAGATGGGACGGTCCATCATTTCGAAGTGCATCATGTAGTGGCTGGGCGGCGCCTTGTGGCACTGCGCGCAGTCAGTGGACTTGGGACTCGGATGGAGGAAGGTCTTGATCTCCCAGCTCTCGGTCTGGTGACAGCTGGCGCACTGCTTGCCGAAGAAGCCGCCGTGAGGATCTTGGACTCCATGGCAGGTGGCGCACTGCAGGCTCCCCGAGCCGCCATCGCGCCGCTGTGCGACCGCCTCGAGCACAGCGTGATCCATTTTGGTGGGCCGGACGGCGCGACCCTGGTGCTCGACGTGACAGCCTTTGCAGTCCCCGATGTTCTGGTGAAACGCGGTCGCGGGTTTCATCAGCAACTCCTGCGCCGGCGCATGGCAGGTGACGCACTTCTCCGCTGTCACACCCGCGACCGGCGCATGGCAGCTTTCACACTTGTCACCCAGAAAGGCGTGGGCCTCGGAAAGGGCCCCCGGCCGCACCGCGCCCGTCCATCCAGGCAAGGCGTGGCTGCCACCTTGCCAAAGCGTCCACACGACCCCAACGACGAAGACCACGCCGAATACGCTCAGCGCCGCGTAGATCTGGCCCGGCAGCTTCATGGGAGCCACCTCAGTCCATAGTAGACGCCGGACCAGATGTGCAGCGCGAGCAGCGTGTACATGACGATGGCGGCGAGGATGTGGGTGACCACCCACCGGTTCAGCGCGCGCTTCAAAGTCTCGCGGGCGCCGATGGCGAACTCCAGGTCGGAAATGGCGCCTAGCAGGTGATTGACCTTGAGGCCGGAGGGATCGACCACAACCTCATCCTTCAGGCCGACGGCGGACAGCGCGAGGCTGTCATAGCGATCCCTCAGCACGGAGAGCTGGCGTTGTTGATCCCGCAAATCCTGGCCAAGCTCGACGAGGAAGTAGCGTCCGACAAAGCCGGTGGCGACGACCAGAAGCATCGAGACCATGAGCCCCACCCCCAGGGGACTCACTAGCTTATGACCTGAGTGCAGGACGCCCAGCACCGCGCCGATCGCCCCGGCATAGACGTGGAAGGTCAGAATCGCGCCAAGGGAGACCCGCCGCGCGCTGAGCAGCGCCTTCACCCGCCCCTGCCGCTTCACGAGGGCGTACGCCAGTAGGGCGACAAAGAGCACAGCTGCGGCTATGCCCAGGGCCCCGCCGGCCAAGCTCCCGGGAAACCGCGGCGCTGAATGCAACAGGAAGGCGGGCGCGGTGAGCGCAAGTGCGCTCAGCAGGCCTTCCACAATGACTTTCTCACTTCGCGTCATGTCACGCGTCCACAACGAGGTCGCCGACGGACTTCGCCTGGCAGGCGAGAATGACCCCGTCGCGCTTTTCCCCCTCCGTCAGAGAATCCTGGACCTCCATGCTCACAGATCCCTGCCGCAGTGGCACCTTGCAGCGGCCGCAGATCCCGACCCGGCACTCGTAGTCGATGGCGACGCCGATGGCCTCGGCGGCCTCCAGCACCGACTGATCGGGCGCCAGGCGTCCGGACTTGTTGGACTTGGAAAAGGTCACCGTCGCCTGCGCCGACGGCGGGGCCGAGGGAGAGACGACTGCGACATCGACGACGGCCGTGACCTCGGCTGCGGGGGGCTGGGTTTCCAGAACTGGACCACCCTTCGGGGGCGCGAAGTTCTCCGTCTTCACCTGATCGTCGGGCACGCCCATTCCGCGAAGGACGCCCTTGACCGCTTCCATCATCGCGGGCGGGCCACAGAGATGGACCCGGCGGCGGACGATCTCCGGAACGGCCGCGATGATGAACTCGGGCGTCATGAACCCCACTGAACCAGCCCATTCGGTCCCTTCGGGCTGAGAGACGACAATCGTGACGTGGACGTTCGGGTGCCGGCGCGCGAGATGCGCCAGTTCCTCGCGGAAGATGATGTCGGCGGGCGTGCGCACCCCGTAGAGAAGGTAGATGTCGTGGGGATAGGCGCGGTCCGTGAGATAGCGCAGCACGCTCATCATAGGCGTAATGCCAACCCCGCCAGCGATCAGGACGATGCCTTCCGCCTCCTGACCGGTGAAGAAGAAGCTCCCGGCGGGGGCGGCCACCTCGATGAGATCGCCGGCGTCGACGCGGTCGTGGAGGTGGCGAGACTCCAATCCGTATTGCTCACGTTTCACGGTCAGTTCGATGTAGTCCCGTTGCGTGGGCGAAGAGGAGATGGTGTAGGATCGGCGGACCTTCTTGCCATCGATCTCGGAGGTGACCGTCGCGTACTGTCCCGGAAGGAAAGTGAACGGGAACGGGCCGAGGTTTGGCTCCATCAGCCGGAACGTCTTCACGCCGGGCGTTTCGTCGAAAATCGCCTTGATCCGCAGGACGCCGATCCAGGGACGCCGCGCGGGCGCTCCGGCTTCTGCCGCCTTGGACATGACAGCAGGGGCTGAACCCGGCGAAGCTGCGGGTTCAGCGGTCGATGGCTCAGCTGGAGCGCCGGGTGTCAGCCGCTCGGCCAGCGCCCCCACACGGCGCGCGCGGATCCATTGCAGCCAGAGCGCCCCCGTAAGAGCGGCGCCCAGAAGGATCATGAGCAGAACGTGCAGCCAGGAGAGACCGCGAAAGCCGCCAGCCATCTCTGAGCGGTCCGCCGGGGGCAGCGTCATCTCGTGTCGGAACCAGGCCAGAGCGGTCTGTTCAGGCGACTGGCCCGCCTCGAGCGCCCGAAGCGCGCCGGCCCCGCTTTGCGCCAACGAAAGACCGTCTCTGACGTCGCGCAGCGCGGTGAGCGCGGCAGCGGCGTCATTGGCCGCCTGGGCGCGATGCAGGGCCGCCTGCCCATCCGTGACCGCCTGCGACCCTGATCCCAGTCGCGTCAGCGCCTCAGGCCGGATCCGCGCGCGGGCTTCGTCGGTGAGCTTCGGAAAGTCCATCATAGACGCGTAGAACGGCTTGGGCCCCATGGGGCCACAGCAACCCGCTGCGCCTTCGCCTGCGCCCCCGCCCATGCCAGAGGGCGCCATCATATCTCCCATCATGCCGCCCATACCGCCGGCCGCCGCAGGCGCCGCTGGGGGACCGGCGCCCATTGTGGGGCTGGGGGCCTTCATTCCGCTCATCCCTGAGGCCGCATCGGGGTTCGCGCCAGCTGGCGGCGGATGATGAGCGGCGTGGTCCTCGGCGGGGGCCTGCGCCCAGGCGAAGGTGGATGGTGTTGCGGCGGTTAGAGCCACAGCCGCGATGGTGGCGGCTCTTAGGGCTGTGACGAGAGGCGCCGACTGGGTGCCGTGCATATGCAGGTCAGATCCCTTATCCATAGCAACGCTTCTAGCCGAAACGCTCGGCCGCTTTGAAGGCAAGACGTAAGAGACGCTGCGATGGAGCGTCCCTTACAGCGCCACAGCAACAGAAGGCTCCGCAATAGCGCCCACCAGGCGCTGCTGGGGGGCCAGCGAAAAGAGGAGGTGCCAGATGGCAGGGGAGATTCGGGTCGGCGTCAACGGCTACGGGGTGATCGGCAAACGTGTTGCCGATGCTGTGCGTGCTCAGGCTGATATGCGCCTGGTGGGCGTCTCCGACGTCGCAGCAGACTGGCGGACGCGGGCCCTGCACCGCAAGGATATCCCACTGTTCGCCGCCACGTCCGAAGCACATGAGCACCTCGCGGCAAATCGGATTGCCGTGGAAGGGCGTCTGCAGGATCTGCTTGGAACCGTGGATGTCGTCGTAGACTGCACGCCCAAGCGGGTCGCTGCGGAGAATGTGCCGGTCTATCGCCAACTCGGCCGGAAGTTCATCGTGCAGGGCGGCGAAAAGCACAGCGTCACCGGTCACTCCTTCGTCGCGGAGTCCAACTATCAAAGCGCAGTCGGCCTCGACGCGACCCGCGTCGTCTCCTGCAATACGACGGCGACGGTGCGGACCTTGACCGCCCTGAAGCGGGCTGGGTTGCTCCGGCGCGCGCGCGGCACGCTCATGCGGCGCGCCACCGACCCGTGGGAGAGTCACCTTGGCGGTATCATCAACACCCTCGTCCCGGAACCGGAGATCCCGAGCCACCAAGGTCCTGATGCTCAGACGGTCGACCCGGACCTCGATGTGCTGACCATGGCCGTCAAGGTCCCCGAGACGATCGCCCACCTCCACTATTGGTCGGTTCAGCTTTCCCGAAGCGCCCCGAAGGAGGAGGTGCTGGACGCCTTCCGCGCGTCACCCCGCATTTTCCTCATGCCCGACAGCTATGGCCTAGCCGCGATCAATGCGGTCAAGGAGCTGATGGCGGACCTCGGCCGCTCCCGGGGCGATCTCTACGAGGTTGCGCTTTGGTCCGACATGCTGCGCGTGGAGGGCGATGAGGTGTTCTATACCTACATGGTCGACAACCAGGCCATTGTTGTGCCTGAGACGATCGACGCCATCCGGGCGCTCGCCGGCCGCGAGCCCTCTGGGGCCGCATCGATACGCGCGACCGACGAGGCCTTGCAGATCTCGCGCGATCCGTTCAACCCGGCTGGGGGCTAGCGTTCGCATCCCTAGCGGCGGCGGCGCCGCCGCTCACAATTAGATCAGCCATGGCGCGCGAAGACCCGCGTCTTGCCTCCCGGCATGAGCAGCAGCGTCTGGTAGGCCTCGACCTCACCCCTTGGGGACTCCATGCCGGGAGACCCGAAAGGCATGCCCGGAACGGCGATGCCTAGGGCTCTCGGCCTCTCGCGCAGCAAGCGTGCGACGTCGGCCGGCGGTATGTGGCCGACCAGGACATAGCCACCGACCGTCGCGAGATGGCATGACGACAGCTCGAATGGCACGCCATGCTTGCGTCCGATCGGACTGACGTCCTCCACGACCACTTCCTTCATAAGGTAGCCCGACCGGCGCATGTGGGTGATCCAGCCCTTGCAACAGCCGCAGCTGGCGGTCTTGTAGACCGTCACAGGCGGCGGGCTCGCCGCGAGGGCGGGTGCTCCGGACACAAGCGCCGCGCTGGCGGCCAGCAGGTATCGGCGAGTCAGCATCTCTGTCATTTCCTTGGGACTTAGCGGCGCGGGCCGCAGCAGCAGGAGCCGCTGCTTGTCGGGGCCGCCGCGTCCTGTTGGTAGAAGGCGGGTGTATAGCCGGCCTTGCTGATCGCCCCCGCCACCGCGGACGGCTCGCGGTCAGACCGCACATCGACCCGCTTGCTGGGCAGGTCAATGGCGACCTCTGCGGCTGGATCCAGCGCGTTGATGGCGGCGGTTACAGCTTGGACACAGTGTCCGCAGCTAAGGTCGTTGACGTGATAACGAAGCACTGAAATCTCCTAGTTTGCTGGCCTCGCCTGATCAGATGGGGCTTCCCACGATGGCAAGGTCAAGGCCGCGCATCGCTGGTGCAGGCGTCGCCGATCGTCGGCGTTCCGAAGATAAGCGCCGCCGTCGGCACAGCCGGGCCTCGCTCATTGCGGCATCTCCACGTGCCCGCCGAACCCGAAGCGCATCGCTGACAAGACCTGATCGGCGAATGTGTGCTCCACCCGGCTGCGATAGCGCGCGAACAACGCTGCGGAGAGGACGTTGACTGGAACCGCCTCCTCCATCGCCGCCTCGATCGTCCACCGCCCTTCGCCTGAGTCGGAGACCCGGCCTGAGAACTGACTCAGCATCTGGTCCTTGGCCAAGGCCGCGGCGGTGAGGTCGAGCAGCCAGGAGGAGATGACGCTGCCGCGCCGCCAGACTTCGGCGATATCGGTCAGATTCAGATCGAACCGTTCCTCGACCGGCAGCTTGGCCGAGTTCCTGCCCTTGAGGATGTCAAATCCTTCAGCGTAGGCCTGCATCAACCCGTATTCGATCCCGTTGTGGACCATCTTGACGAAGTGGCCGGCGCCGGCGGGACCGGCGTGAATGTAGCCGTGCTCGGCGCGCGGATCCTCGCCCTCCTGCTCCATGCGGTCCGGCGTGCGCGGAATGGCGCCGAGCCCTGGCGCCAAGGCTGAGAAGATCGGGTCGAGCAGAGCGACGGTCGCCTTGTCCCCGCCAACCATCATGCAGTAGCCGCGCTCCAGCCCCCAGACTCCGCCGGAGGTGCCGACGTCCACATAGCAAAGGTTCTTCTCACCCAGCGCGCGCGCGCGTCGAATGTCGTCCTTGTAGAAGCTGTTGCCGCCGTCGATGATGATGTCGCCCGGTTCGGCCAGTTCGGTGAGTGCTTTGATGGTGTCCTCAGTGGGCAGGCCCGCGGGCAGCATCACCCAGAAAATGCGCGGGGACTCCAGCTTGGCTGCGACGTCCTTCAGCGACGACGCCGCGATCGCGCCCTCTGCGGCGATCGCCTCGATGAGCGGTGGGTTGCGATCGAAGCCGACGACGCTGTGTCCCCCGCGCATCAGCCGGCGCGCGATATTGGCGCCCATCCGCCCCAGACCGATGACCGCTAGACGCATGGCGCTGTTTTCCTCATTGGGTAGGTGTGGCAGGGGCCGTCTGCGGGCTGTTCGCTGGGGGCGCGTCCGTCGCCCTCTGGCGATCGCCGAGAAGCGTCGCGCGCTTGGCGTCGACTGCGCCGAGCAGGGCATCCGTGGCCTCCGCGAACAGCGTTATGCCCTCTTCAACGAGGCCACGGGTGACGGCGTCCAGGTCGAGGCCTAGGCGGGCCGCCTCCGAGAGCACGCGTCGCGCGCCCTCGATGTCCTCGGTGAGCGTGGGGCCGACCGCGCCGTGATCGCGGAACGCGTCCAGGGTCTTGGGCGGCAGGGTGGTCACAGTGTTCGGCCCGACGAGGGCGTCAACATAGAGCGTGTCCGGATAGGCCGGGTCCTTGACGCCCGTGGACGCCCACAGCAGCCGCTGGGGCATCGCGCCCTTCGCGTCCAGCGCCTGCCAGCGCTCGCTGGAGAGCAACGTTCGAAACCAGGCGTAGGCGAGCTTGGCGTTGGCGATGGCCACCTTGCCGCGGATCGCCGCGAGGTCGGCGCTCTGCGGATCGTTTGCCGCAAGCCGCGCATCGATGGCCTGGTCGATCTGCGCGTCGATCCGGCTGACGAAGAAGCTGGCCACGCTGGCGACCCGGTCGATCGGCTCGCCCCGCGCCGCGCGCGCCTCGAGCCCGGCCATGTAGGTGTCCGCGACCGCCTGGTAGGCGCCGAGCGAAAACAGCAAGGTGATGTTGACGTTGACCCCTGCCTCGACCAGCACCCGCAGGGCGGTTACGCCGGCCTTTGTCCCAGGAACCTTGACCATCAGGTTGGGCTCGTCGACGGCCGCCCACAGCCGCCGCGCCTCCTCGACGGTCGCCGCGGCGTCGTTGGCGAGGCGCGGCGAAACCTCAAGGCTGACATAGCCGTCCTTGCCGCAGAGCCTGTCGTAGACACGCCGCAGGTTCGCTGCCGCGGCCTTGACGTCGCCGATGGCCTGGCTCTCGTAGAGGTCCTGCGCGCTCGCGTCGGCCCTGCCGGCGGCCGCCTGGAAGCCCGCATCATAGGCATCGCCGTGACCCATCGCCTTCTCGAAGATGGAAGGATTGGAGGTGACGCCGGTGAGGCCGTCTTCCTCGACGAGCTTGCGCAGGCCGCCGTCGGATAGGAACCGGCGATCGATGAAGTCGAGCCAGACCGCTTGTCCGGCCTCGCCAAGTGTCTTCAGACGACTGGTCATGAGTGCTTCCCGATGATGCCACGCGCGACGGCGCAGACATTTTCGATGGTGAAGCCGTAGTGCTCCTGAAGCATGGCCAACGGGGCCGAGGCTCCGAATGTCTTCATCGTGATCGTGCAGCCGTCGCTTCCGACATAGCGATCCCAGCCGATCGAGCCAGCCTGCTCAACGGCAAGCCGTGCGCGTACCTCGTTGGGAAAAACGTGCTTGCGATAGGCATCGTCCTGCAGCTCGAACAGATACCAACTTGGCAGGGATACCACGCGCGACCGCACGCCCTCCGCGCTCAGCTTCTCGTGGGCCGCCACGACCAGCGGCAGTTCGCTACCAGTGCCGATCAGGATGACCTCGGGATCGCCGCCCTCGCAATCCGCAAGGATGTAACCGCCCTGCTGCAATCCGTCGGCCGACGCATACCTGACACGGTCTAGCGTAGGGATCGCTTGGCGGGACAATACCAACGCAGTCGGTAGGTTGCTGTGCTCCAGCGCGACCTTCCAGGCGACCGCCACCTCGTTGGCGTCGCCCGGGCGGATCGTGTTCAGCCCCGGAATGGCACGCAAAGCTGCGAGATGTTCAACCGGTTGGTGGGTTGGACCGTCTTCGCCGACACCGATGCTGTCGTGTGTGAACACGAAGGTGACCGGCAATTCCATGATCGCCGCCAGCCGGATCGGTGCGCGCATATAGTCGGCGAAAACCAAGAAGGTGGAGCAATAAGGGCGCAGATAGGACAGCGCCATGCCGTTGGCGATCGAGCCCATCGCATGTTCGCGCACGCCGAAATGCAGGTTGCGGCCCGTAGGATCACCGCGCTCGAACGAGCCCGCCCCCTCGAAGGTCATTTTTGTCTTGGTCGACGGCGATAGGTCCGCAGAACCGCCCATGAGCAGCGGGACGTGGGGCGCAATGGCGTTAAGCACCTTGCCGCCACTGTCGCGCGAGGCAAGGCCTATGGCGTCTGTCGGAAAGCTCGGAAGTGCGGCCTGCCAGCCACCGGGCAGCTTGCCTTCACGGAGCAGGTCGATCTGTGCGGCTTCCCTCGGAAAGGTATTGCGGTACCGGACGAGGGTCGCCTCCCAGGCCTCCCGCGCCGGCCTGCCGCGGACCGCAATGGCCGCCTGGAACGCCTCCGCCACGCCCTCCGGCACGAGGAACTCGCTGTCCGCAGGCCATCCATAGACCGTCTTGGTCGCGCGGACGTTGTCCTCGCCAAGCGGCTCGCCGTGCGCTTTCTCGCTGCCAGCCTTTGGGCTCCCCCATCCAATCACGGACTGTACCACGATCAGTGTGGGCCTATCGTCGGTCGCCCTGAAGGCGTCAAACGCGCTTGCGAGTGCGGCGGTGTCGTTGGCGTCCCCCACATGGACGACGTTCCAGCCATAGCCCTCGAAGCGTTTGCCGACATCCTCGGTGAAGACGAGGTCTGTCGATCCTTCGATCGAGATACGATTGCTGTCGTAGATCCAGCACAGGTTCGAGAGCGCCAGGTGGCCGGCGAGCGACGCCACCTCGCTAGAGACGCCCTCCATCATGTCGCCGTCGCCACACAGCACATAGACGTCGTGGTCGAACAGGACGAAGCCGTCGCGGTTGAAACGCGAGGCCAGCGCACGCTCCGCAATCGCCATGCCGACGGAGTTTCCGCAGCCTTGGCCCAGGGGACCAGTGGTCGTCTCGACGCCCGTGGTGATCCGGTACTCGGGATGGCCGGGCGTCTTCGAGCCGAACTGCCGGAACTGCTTGATATCCTCCAAGCTGACCGCGGGCTTTCCAGTTCGCTTCCCGTCGGCGTTGACCTCCTTGACCCCGGCCAGGTGCAAGACCGCATAGAGGAGCATCGAGGCATGACCGACCGACAGAACGTAGCGATCGCGGTTCGGCCAATCGGGCGTGTCCGGATCGTAGCGCAGGAAGTCTCGCCACAGGGTGTAGGCCACCGGGGCCAGCGCCATCGGCGTGCCCGGATGGCCCGAATTCGCCTTCTGCACAGCATCCATCGCCAGCGTGCGGATCGTGTCGATCGCGAGCCTCTCGGGCGTTCCCGCCCTTGGCGAAGCGGCGGACCCAGGAGCCTGGTCGATCATCGGCCACCTTCTCCAGCCCTGCCCGATTGCGCGCCAGACGCCAGGAACCGGCCAGCCTTTCTGAGCATGACCGGTGAGGGGGCCGGGTGAGGCATGTTTCGACAGCTTGGCGCCGCAATGTGGGCTACCGAAGGTCGGCACAGACCATGGTGGTCGGGGTCAGCCGCAGCCACGCGCTCCTCCTGCCTTCTGTCGTAGGGGGCGGTCACAGGAAACAGCCAAGCGCCGGGTCCGCGAACAAGCGTTGGCGGTCGCGTGCTCATGACCCCAGTCATCGCTTGGTCGCCAATGCCTCGGCTGGCCGGCGCCAGCGGACCCTACGCCGCCTGAGGGAACTAGTGTTCGTGAGCTTTCGGTGCGTCGCTCTTCGGCGCCGGCGGGTGGGATCCGGACTTCGGCTGGGCCATTCCGCCGTGGCCCATCATCTCGCCGCACATCTTGTGCATCTTGTCCATGTCCGCCTTGGCCATAGGCTTGCCGTCCGCCCCCTTCATGGCGCCCATCTGACCTTTGCCGGCAGGCATCTGGCCGCCCTTCATCCTGCCGCACATTTCATGCTGCGCCGCTGTGGCGGTGGGAGGCGGGGTCTTCGCGGGCGGCCCGTCCGCCAGGGCGTAGCTGGCTGCGAACAGGGCCGAAGCGGCGGTGATCGTAATGATGAGAGACTTCATGGTTTGGCTCCAGATCAGGCTTGCTGGTAAGGACGCTCGCGACGCCCTATCATTACGCGCACCGGCGGCGGGAGGCGCTCTTGCAGTGTTTTCTGCTCCCTAGAACAGCCCGCGGGGTTGATCGTCGTAGCTGACGAGCAGGTTCTTGGTCTGCTGGTAGTGGGCCAGCATCATCTTGTGGTTCTCCCGCCCGAAGCCTGAGGCCTTGTAACCGCCAAAGGCGGCATGCGCCGGGTAGACATGGTAGCAGTTTGTCCACACCCGACCGGCTTCGATCGCCCGTCCCATCCGGTATGCGGTCCCGCCGTCGCGGGACCAGACGCCGGCGCCCAGGCCGTAAGGGGTGTCGTTGGCGAGCCGCGCCGCCTCTTCCGGCGAGCTGAAGCGGGCCACCGCCAGAACCGGGCCGAAGATTTCCTCCTGGAAGATCCGCATGTGGTTCTCGCCCACGAACACGGTCGGCTGCACAAAGTAACCCGCGTCGAGCTCGCCGCCCGGCAGCGCACGCTCACCTCCGGTGAGGCACTGCGCGCCCTCCTGCTTGCCGATCTCGATGTAGTCCAGAATCTTGGTGAGCTGAGCTTCCGAGGCCTGGGCGCCCATCTGGGTGGTCGGCTCCAGGGGGTCGCCGACCTTGATGCTGGCGACGCGGCTGATCGCGCGTTCCATGAAGGCGTCGAAGATAGATTCGTGCACCAGGGCGCGCGACGGGCAGGTGCAGACCTCACCCTTGTTGAAGGCGAAGAGGGCTAGGCCCTCCACGGCCTTGTCGAGGAAGCTGTCGTCGGCGGCCATGACGTCGGGCATGAAAATGTTCGGAGACTTGCCGCCAAGCTCCAGGGTTTGCGGGATCAGGTGTTCGGCGGCGGCCTGCATGATCTGCCGTCCCGTCGTGGTCTCGCCGGTGAAGGCGACCTTGGCGATCCGCGGGTTGGCGGCGATCGCCCGGCCGACGGTGCCGCCCGGCCCGGTCACCACATTCAGCACGCCGGGCGGCAGGATGTCGGCGGTCAGCTCCGCGAACAGCATCAGCGTGAGCGGCGTCTGGGAAGCGGGCTTGATCACAGTGCAGTTGCCCGCTGCCAGCGCCGGGGCGAGCTTCCAGGCGGCCATGAGTAGCGGGAAGTTCCAGGGGATGATCTGGCCGACGACGCCAAGGGGTTCCTTGAAGTGGTAGGCGATCGTTTGTTCGTCGATTGTCGAGATCGAGCCTTCTTCGCTGCGGATACAGCCTGCGAAGTAGCGGAAGTGATCGACCGCAAGGGGCACGTCGGCGCCGCGTGTCTCGCGGATCGGCTTGCCGTTATCGATCGTCTCGGCGAGCGCGAAGAGTTCGAGGTTCTCCTCCAGCCGGTCAGCGATCTTGTTGAGCATCCGCGACCGCTCGCTGGGCGACAGCCGCGCCCAACCCGCCTTGGCCGCGTGCGCCGCGTCCAGCGCCGCCTCGACGTCCTCAACCGTCGACTGCGCGAACTCCGCGATCCGCGCGCCGTTGATCGGGCTGTGGTCGGTGAAATACTGCCCCCTCAGAGGCGGCGACCAGTGCCCCCCGATGAAGTTGCCGTAGCGGGCGGGGACCTTGCCCAGGGTCCGCACGGACTGAATGGCGCTCTGGAACAAGGGGCTCTCCTTGTATTCGCACGCGAGCCGAAGTGCTCGCAACGGCCCTGCCCTGGCGGAATGTCACCAGTTCAGAGATGAGCCCGTAGCGGACCCACTGGATACTCTTTCTGCACGGGAGGCGCGTCGCCTTGACAGGGATCAAAGGCAACCTTCGGCCAGATCATTACGAGGGATGCACGGCCAGGAGAGGAAAGCAGACCCATGGCGACGATGATGAAAGCCGCAGTCGTGCGGGAGTTCGGCAGGCCTCTAGCGATCGAGGAGGTCCCCATTCCGACGCCGGGACCCGATCAGGTTCTCGTGCGCCTGGCTGCCACCGGCGTCTGTCACACCGACCTGCACGCCGCCAAGGGCGACTGGCCGGTGAAGCCGAACCCACCGTTCATCCCTGGCCACGAGGGCGTGGGTGTGGTGGTCGGGGTCGGCGCCAACGTGCAGCGGGTGCGGGAGGGCGACCGCGTCGGCGTGCCCTGGCTGCATACCGCGTGCGGCTACTGCCCCCACTGCCGCACCGGCTGGGAGACCCTCTGCGGCTCTCAGAAGAACACCGGCTATTCCGTGAACGGCAGCTTCGCCGAATACGCGGTGGCGGATCCCAATTATGTAGGGCGCTTGCCCGACACCCTGGATTGGGGCGCCGCAGCGCCGCTGCTCTGCGCCGGGGTCACCGTCTACAAAGGCCTCAAGGAGACGGAGGTGAAACCCGGGCAGTGGGTCGCGATCTCGGGGATCGGCGGGCTCGGACACTTGGCGGTTCAGTACGCCAAGGCCATGGGCATGCACGTCGCGGCGATCGACATCCATCCCGAAAAGCTGGCCTTGGCCAAACAGCTGGGCGCAGACCTCACGCTGCACGGCCGGGACACCGACCCCGTGGCCGAGATCCAGAAGCAGATCGGCGGGGTTCACGGGGTGCTTGTCACGGCCGTTTCGCCGGCGGCCTTCGAGCAGGCCTTCGGGGCGCTGCGGCCGCATGGGACCATGGCCATGATCGGCCTGCCACCCGGCAAGTTCGCCATGCCGATCTTCGACACGGTGCTCAAGCGGATCACCGTCCGGGGCTCGATTGTCGGAACGCGACAGGATCTGGAAGAGGCGCTCGAGTTCGGGGGCGAAGGCAAGGTCGCCGCGCACTTCTCCTGGGACCGGCTCGAGAACATCAACGAAGTCTTCGAACGCATGGAACGCGGCGCGATCGATGGGCGCGTAGTCTTGAGCCTGGAGTAGCCGCTAGACTCATCTAAAGCGCGGCGGGGCGGGTGAGGCGTCCGGGTCGGCTCCGCCGTTTCTGCACAACCAGAAGGGCCGATTGGCCCCTCCAGTCGCGACGATGTAATCGTGACGCGACGGGTTGCGTCTGAATGGACATCAACCGCGGTGCGTCGTGCGGACCGAGTGCGGTCGCGCCGGGTTTAGGGAGCCCTCCAGGCCTCGGCCGGCTGCAGGTCTGGGCTCGTGGAGAGGACAAGGAGATTCGATGTGAACAGGACAATTGGACGGGCCCTCGGCCTCTCGGCCTTTTTTGCGCTCCTGCCTGTGCTGGGCTCTTCCGCCACAGCAGAGGTCTGGCACCGGTACATAATGCGCGGGCAGGTCGTGGAGATGCAGGGTCAGGCGGTGATCCTTTGCGTTGGGCGCGCCGAAGGGGCCAAACCGGGACAGGTCCTTACGGTCGTCCGATTCATCGGAACGCCGGGGGTGTCGAAAGGTGCTCCGCCTGTCCCGCGCCGCGATGATGTCGGTGCGGTCCGCATCGACCGAGTTATAGACGAGCACTTTGCCGAGGCGACCGTGGTCGACGGCCAAGCCAGGAAGTTCGATCTGGTCGAACTGAAAGCTCCCTAGCGAACACTACGCGCGACGGCGGAACTCGCTCTCCGGTCGCACGGGCCACCGCGGTGCTCAACGGCAAAGTGGCTCCCGGCGCGACTGTTGCGATCGGGGGGCGTGGACGCCTCCGACACCTACCGCCGAGCGGTCGAATCCCCGACCCTCAAGGTCATCATCGACACCAGAGAGACCCGTCCGACGGACAGCCCGGCATCAAGCCCTCAAACATAGCAGAACGGAGATGCAATTGCGCGACCGCAGAGAACTCTTGGCCGGCCTTACCCTCGCCGGGGCCGCAGCCGCCATGCCCGCCGCCGCGCAAGCCCCTCCTCCCAATGGTGATGGGATGTCGATGGATGATTGTGTCGCGCTCTGCATCGCCTCGCATCGGAGCTGCCTGACGAGCGCCCGCCATGTGATGGGACAGCCGCAACTGCGCGCGCCGGCGCAGCTCGTGGCGCTGCTGCAGGACTGCGCTGAGCTCTGCCAGACCACGGCCAATTCGATGCTCCGGGGTGCGCCGACGCACACCCTGCTCTGTCGCGCCTGCGCCGACCTCTGTGAAGCGTGCGCTCAGGCTTGCGACGCCTTCAAGAACGACGCGGTGCTCACCCGATGCGCGGCGACGTGCCGGGAGTGCGGCGCGGCATGCCGGCACATGGCCATGGAGATGTAGGTGGGCGCCCGCCTCCGTCGGCGGGTTCCTGTTGCGCTGATAGCGGTTGCCCAGCAGCAGAGCGGCGCTTCGTTGAAAGCCACACCGGACCGGAACGGTAACCCCCGCAACTGGGGCGGTTGCCTGTTGTTTCCGAGCCGCCACACGGACCTACCTATCCCCAGTCGGCCGGCACACTCCGCCATTCACGGCTGTGGCTTCGGCTCCAGCATGCCCTCTCACTCTGGGCTGGGGCGCATGGAGCCGGCGCGGCCGTCTAATAGTTGCTGAGGATGTCGAGTTAACGTGGATCACTACCCCAGCGTGCTCATGCTCATTCGCCACCCGGCTACATCGCCTTCAAGTCGGTGCTTCAGGCGCGCCAGGTCGGCGCATCTGAACGCCCGCACTGGGACCACGAGGAATGCGTCGGACGGGGAACGGGTCGCGCCGCCTTGGGGCAGCGCGACCCGTTATCCTCTGCGAACCGCAGCGCTTACATATGATCTTTCATAGGCGGGTCGGCCTTGGCTGGGGGGGGCATCGGCATGCTGTCATCCTTCATCGGCGGCGAGCTGGCGCCAGACGACATGCCTGAGCCCTGGGCGTCTTTCTGCATACCCATGCCTTGGGCGTGCGCGTCTCGCTCCATTTGCATGCCTTCCTTGTGGCCCTGGGCGCGCGTTTCAGCCTCGGTCTCGCCATGCGCCGCCGCCGTAGCGGGCGTTGTGGTGTCGGTGGCCACAGCTGCCGCGTCCACAGCGGCTGCGGGGGCCTCGTCCGTCTTCTGGTTGCAGCCGGTGATCGCGAGAGCGGCGACCGACGCGGTCAAAAGAGCGGCGGAGCGGCAAAGTTTAGATATGGTAGTCATTTGTTTCTCCTTCGGGGTTTGAACAGTGGGGGGCGAGCTGATGAGCATGGCGTTTGTCGAGCCACTGGCTGCCTGGCTGCAGCACGCTACGGTGACGATGGCGCTGTTCACGGATGCTATTGCCGTGGCTGTCATCGCCGTAGCGGTTCTCGGTGCGCTTTGGCGAACCGTGGAACGCACTTGGAAGCGGAACGCGGAGGCAGACCGCCCTGGCGAGGGGCCCCGCCTCCGTCTTGCCCGCTCTTTGGCCTTGGGCCTTGAGTTTCTCTTGGCGGCGGATGTGATGCGAACCGCGGTCGCGCCGACATGGACAGAAATCGGCCAGCTCGCCGCGGTCGCAACGTTGCGAACGGCGTTGAACTTTTTCATCCAGCGCGAAATCGACGCCGCTGAACGCAGGAAAGGCAAAGACCCGCTTCCGGGCGCCCGACGAACGGCCGCGAGGGGACCGGGCGGCTGAGTGGCTTAAAACCACGCCCGGACCCCCACGACGACGGACAGGTTGCTCGCGGGCTCGCCCTCGGCGCGCGCCATTCTCTTTGTGCTTCCGTAGGTCTGTCGCCAGGAGACGCCGGCATACGGAGCCAGCTCACGGCGCAGCTCGTAGCGAAGGCGGGCGCCGATCTCTGTGTCGTTAAGGCCCTCGCCGACGCCGAAGCTCCGATCTGCCCGGAGCGCGGCGTTTGCCTCAATGCGGGGCTGAAGGATCAGGCGCTGGCTCAGCAATACGTCATAGGAGGCGGTCACCCGGGCCGAGACCTTGCCATCCTGGCTGACGAACAACGCCGGCTCCAGTTCGTAACGGTAGGGCGCCAGTCCTTGCACGCCGATGACGCCGTAGACGCGGGACCGGTCTGGACCTGGCCCCGAGCGTCGCGCGTATCGCACGCCGGCTTGGAAATCGAAGAACGGGGCGATGAGCTGACCGTAGAGCAACTGGGCCTCTTGCTCGCTGTCAGCCCGTTTGGACGTGCTCTGCGCGCCCTCGCTCTTGACCCACAAGCGCTTTACGTCGCCCCCATACCAGCCGAAGACGTCCCAGCGGATAACGCCCGGGTCGTCGCTCTCTCGGTACTCTAGGAGGTCGGCGAGGAAGTATCCGTAGTTGGCGCTATCGGCCGTGGGCTGTGGCCATCCCGCGCGCTCAGCGAGATTGGGCAGCGTCTCGGGACCTCGATCCGAAGCGCCGGGCGCCGCACGATTGGCGGCAGGCGACATAGCCATTCCGGAGGGCATGCCGGCGCCGGGCAAAGGGGGCGCCTCCTGCGCGTGAACAACGGCAGGGGCTGCCAGGAAGGCGATGGCAAGAGCGGCCGAGCGCATCGGGATCTCCTACTGAGGGGGCGAAGAGACTTCGATGACGCGGAACATCCCCATCTCCATGTGCAGCAGGAGGTGGCAATGCATGGCCCATTGGCCGGGCGCGTCGGCGGTGATGGCGACGGTTAGCCGCTCGGCTGGCTTGACGCTGACGGTGTGCTTGCGAGGTTGATGGGCGCCCGCACCGTTCTCGAGCTCCATCCACATGCCGTGCAGGTGGATGGGGTGCTCCATCATGGTGTCGTTGACCAGCACCAGGCGCAGGCGCTCGCCGTAGGCAAAGGGGATGGGCGCGCGGGCCTCCGAGTACTTCTTTCCATCAAAGGACCACATGTAGCGTTCCATGTTGCCTGTGATGTGCAGCTCGATCTCGCGTGTGGGCGTGCGCTGGTCCTCCTGCGGCGTCACGCTTCGCAGGTCGGCGTAGACCAGCACCCGCGCCGCGGGATCGTCGAAGCCGGAGCCCGGTTCGTGGAGGCGGCTGCGCGCCACCATCGCTACGGATGAGTTCCCGACGCCATGCGTGTCGGGGCCATGGATAAACGTGGGCGCCACGCCTGGCTTGGCGGCGAGCGGCGTTCCCATGCTCGCCATGGCGCTGGAGGCCTCGTTCGCCGCGGCCGCGCCATGGGCGTGCGCGCGCGTGACCTGAGACTCGACCGCGGCACGATTACGTTCCACGGCGGCCATGTCGCCCGCCGCGTGCCCAGCCATGTCCATGACGGGAGACTTGGGGGACGCCGTCGCATTGGACATGCCGGGCATGCCCGCCATGTCGCCGGACATCTCCATTCCCGACATGTCCATGCCCATGTCGGCCATGGCGCGCAGCGGCCTCTTGCGACGGGGTGGGATGGGCGCTGTCATTCCGGCGCGCGGCGCGAGCGTGCCGCGCGCAAAGCCACTGCGGTCCATCGCTTCAGCGAACAGGGTATAGGCTTGGTCATCAGGCGTGACGAGGACATCGAAAGTCTCGCCCGGCCCTATCCGGAACTCGTCCACATCGACAGGCTGGACATTCTGCCCGTCCGCCTGGACCACGGTCATCTTCAGGCCGGGGATGCGGATGTCGAAATAAGTCATCGCGCCGGCAGCGATGAACCGAAGCCGCACGCGCTCGCCGCGGGTGAATAGGCCAGTCCAGTTCGCGTTCGCTGTCAGGCCATTGACGAGATAGGTGTAGGTGTAGCCGGTGACATCGGCGAAGTCTGTTGGGTCCATGCGCATCTTGGTCCAAGCCATCCTCTCCCTAAGGGTCGCTGGCCAACCATCGCGCGCGGCATCCCGAAACAGGTCCGCGACCGTCCGCTTTTGGTAGTTGTAGTACCCCGCCTGCTTCTTGAGGTTCTGGATGATCTGCTCCGGCGGCTCGAAGCTCCAGTCCGACAGCATCACGACGTAGTCGCGCTCGTAGGCGAACGGTTCAGGGGCGGCAGGGTCGATGATGAACGGGGCGTAGACGCCCAGCAATTCCTGTCCTCCGGAATGGCTGTGGCACCAGTAGGTGCCGCTTTGCAGCAGAGGGAAGCGATAGGTGAAGGTTTCGCCCGGCGCGATGCCACCGAAACTCACACCGGGGACGCCATCCATCGCGGGCGGCAGGATGATCCCATGCCAATGGATGGACGCGATTTCCTCGAGTCGGTTTGTGACCCGCAGGACAGCTTCCTCACCCTCCCGAAAACGCAGCAGCGGGCCTGGGATCGTCTGGTTGATGGCCATGGCGCGGCCCGGGCGATCTCCGACCATCAGCTGGAAGTGACCGATCTCAAGGTCTAGAGCGCGCTCGCCCCTCGGTCCCGCGACAGGAGCGAGCGCGGCCTGGACGACGCTGGTCCGAGCGTAGGCCGGGGCTGCACGTGCGAGCGCGGCGGAGACTCCCAGCCCCCCTCCGGCCGCCAGCACAGCGCGGCGACTGATGAGTTCACGCGAACCGAACATAGCCCCTCCTCGCCGCTCCCGGCGCTGATCAGACGCGGCGGCGCGCGTTACATTACAAGCCTACGGGCTATCGGCGTCGCCGCTCCTCGAAGGCGCGACCGCGCGATCAGAACGACGGACAACGGACTGTTCGCCAACCTGTCCGCTACAACGGCCCGCTGGAGATCGAGACGGCCACTGCCGTCACAGGGCCACCGCGCCGTCTACGGACTCAAATAGTGACCGGTGAAAGCCCTCTCTTACTTGAGTTCCAAGCATCTATTCCTCGGTATCGCTCACGCGCATCTCCGCGCGCTCGCCATGCTGGCGGAGCACATCGACCATCCTTTGGGCCTGATCGACAGCGACCGCCTTGCACCAGCAGGGCGTCATCATCTGGTGATCGCGCCGAACCGCCCAGCCGTAGGCTTCTTTGACCACTTCAAAGGTAATCGGTCCGCGATCCCGGCCGCTCGTCGTGTCAGGTTCCACCATGGCTGGCCTCCCTCAATGGCTGCGTTCCCGACCAGTGATGACGCGGACGCATTCTTATGACGCGAGAGCCTGGCGCGCCTTACAATGCGCGGCACGATTGCCCGTTATCTCGGCTCCGGCGGGGATGTAACAATGAGGGCGATCAAGCGTCTTCGAGAGCGCGTCATGGCTGTAGGAGTCGCTCACTGTCCGGAGCGTTAACGTCCTTCAGCTAGTCGCTATTCGCGTCGCCAGGCCTGAGCCATGTCAAGGTGAGGCAAAACAGGAGCAATCAGGAACCTGCCATGAGCTCCCGTCCCGATCCTTCTCCCGCCGCCGAATCCGACCCCGATGAGAACCCGTCAGCGGTGACGGCTGCTGACGCGGCCGTCCGGCGCGAGCTCGTCGAGTGTCATCGCGATTTCCTGACCTTCCTGCGTCGCCGGCTGGGGAACCCACATGACGCGGAGGACGTGCTGCAGGAGTTCATCGCCCGCGCGTTGGATCGCTCCAAGCACCTCCGGGACGTGCAGTCCGTTCGTGGCTGGCTCAGCCGGGTTCTGGCGACGACGCTGGTCGATCACTACCGGCGCGCGGCCCGTCGAAAAGACTCTCCGCGCGACCCGGCTGACCTTGAGGCGCTCGCCGTCGCGCCGGACCCTGAAATCGAAGCGGCCGTCTGCTTCTGTCTCTATCGTCTGCTCCCGACCCTAAAGCCCGAATACAGCGAACTGATCTGGCGGGTCGATCTACTCGACGAGCCCCGCGACCGGGTCGCCGCGTCGCTTGGGCTGACGCTCAACAACGTCAACGTGCGTCTCCACCGCGGGCGTAGGGCGCTGCGGGCGAGGCTCGAGGAGATCTGCCTGACCTGTCCACAACACGGATTCCTCGATTGCCGGTGCGATGAGGGTGAGCGGATCCGTCTGATCCGCGCGCGGCAGGCGGCCGCGGGCTAAGCCGCAGGCACGGGCCACGACATAAGGGACGATGTTCTGTCAATGCGGCGCGCTCACCAAGCAGATGGCTTCCTAGCGGCTACGATCTTCTCCGCTCCAGTAGGAATCTAAGGGGGTCGTTTCTTGGATTCAGCGCCCACCGCTCGAGCTAGCCAGGGCCTGCTGGGCGTCGCCCTGGATAACCGCTAGGTGATGCGGATCGACGAAACTCTCCGCATAAATCTTGTTGAGGGGCTCGGTCCCTGACGGGCGGGCGGCGAACCACCCGCTCTTGGCCTTAACCTTCACGCCGCCGAACGGCTCGCCGCGGGGGCTGGCGATCTCTACCGACAACACGGGCTCGCCGCCAAGCTCAGCAAGTTGCAGATCCTGCGGTCTGAGGCCCCGCAGCCAGGCTTTTTGCTGCGGTGTGGCTGGGGCATCTAGACGTTCATAGTAGGAGGGCCCGATTGCGTCGGCCACCGACGTGTAGACCATGCTGGGGTCCTGGCCGGTTCGCGCAAGGATTTCAGCGGCCAGAAGCCCGAGGCTGAAACCGTCCTTCTCCGTTGTCCAAAGCGACCCGTCGAGCCTTCGGAACACCGCGCCCGCACTCTCCTCGCCCGCGAAGCCCAGGGCGCCGTCGGAAAGTCCATCGACGAACCAGCGAAATCCCACCGGCGTCTCAACCAGCGGCCGCCGGAGTCTGGCGGCAAGCCTGTCGATGAGGGCGCTTGTGACCATGGTCTTGCCGATCGCTAGCCCCCCAGGCCAAGTGGGACGGTGTTCAAACAGGTAGGCGACCGCTGTGGCCAAGTAACGGTTCGGCTCCATCAGACCACCCGAAGGCGTCACCACACCGTGCCGGTCGGCGTCCGGGTCGTTGCCGAACGCAATGTCGAAGCGCGCCCGCAGGTCGACCAGCCGGGCCATCGCATAGGGCGAGGAGCAATCCATACGAGTCTCACCGTCATGGTCAGCGGTCATGAAGGCGAACCGCGGATCCACGGTTTCGCTGACGACGGAGCCCTGCAGCCCGTAAGTCTCCAGGACCAGAGGCCAGTACTCGGCGCTGGCCCCGCCCAAGGGATCGATCCCAATACGCACCCCAGCGGCGCGGATCGCTCCAAGGTCCACCACCTGCGGCAACTCGGCGATGAAGGCAGTCCGATAGTCGTAACGCGCCGCACGCGAAGACCGAGCCGCGCGGGCATAAGGAACGCGCGGAACGTCCCGCAACGCCGTAGGAAGGGCAGCGTTGGCGAGCCGCTCGATCGCCTCGGTGATCCGGGGTTCGGCTGGCCCGCCGTGCGGCGGATTGTACTTCAAGCCGCCATCCTGGGGCGGATTGTGAGACGGCGTGAGAATGATCCCGTCCGCCAGCCCTGAGGTGCGCCCCCTATTGTAGTGCAGGATGGCGTGCGACACCGCAGGCGTCGGCGTGTAGCCGTCCCGGGTGTCGAGCATCACCGTAACGCCGGCGGCGACGAAGACCTCAACGGCCGTCCTGAGCGCGGGCTTTGAGAGCGCGTGGGTGTCGCCCGCCAGGAACAGCGGTCCATGGACGCTCGCGGCTTTGCGGTGACGACAGACGGCGGCGCAGATCGCCACGACATGCGCCTCATTGAAGGTCCCCGCGAGCGCCGAGCCGCGATGGCCGGAGGTCCCGAAGGCGACGCCTTGGGACGGATCTGTCGGGTCGGGGCGGACCGCCGTGTAGGCGTCGATGAGCTCGGAGACATCGATCAGATCCGCCTTCGCGACGGGGCGTCCTGCCCGGGAATCCACGCTACGGGTCAAGCCGCACCAGCCTTCGGGTCGACGGCGCCCAGCCGGACGCGCAGACGCCGGACGCCGTCCGCTGAGCTGAGGGGTATGCGCAACGGTCGCTCGCGCAGCCGAAGGCCGTCCAGTACGGCTTCGGCGACGCCCCGGCAGACGCTGTCGGGGTTCTCCACCTCTATCTCGTAACGGGCGGCGCCAAACCGGTAGACGAGCTTGAAGCCTGGCCAGTGTCGCGGAATGCACGGATCGAGCAGCAGGGCGTCGCCATGGCGCCGCAGGCCGAGAAGCGACTCTAGTCCCGCGCGGTACATCCAGCCGGCGGCGCCTGTGTACCAGGTCCAACCGCCCCGCCCGAGGTGCGCCGGGTGCGAATAGATGTCGGCAGCGACCACGTAGGGCTCAACCTTGTACCGCTGGGCCTCAGATGGCGTGCGGCTATGATTGATCGGGTTGAGCATGGCGAGCAGGCTTGCGGTCCTGTCACCGTCCCCCACCGCTGCGAAGGCCATCGCCGTCCAGACCGCGGCGTGAGTGTATTGGCCGCCGTTCTCTCGCACGCCGACCGGGTAGCCCTTGATATAACCGGGGTCCTTCGGACCCTTGTCGAAGGGTGGCGTGAACAACAGAGCTAGGCCGGCGTCGGCGTCGATCAACTCACGTTCAACCGCGGCCAACGCCTGCCGCGCGCGCTTCGGCTCCGCCGCCCCGGAGAGCACGGCCCACGATTGCGCAATGGCGTCGATGCGGCACTCGTCGCTGTTGGGAGAGCCCAGCGGCGAGCCGTCATCGTACCAGCCGCGAAGGTACCAGTCGCCGCCCCACGCGCTCCGCTCGAGCGCGGCCTTTAGGCCCTCGGCGTGGGCAGCCCAGCGCTCTTCGTGCACCGCCTGCCCCCGAGCCGCCGCGAGCGGCGCGAAATCCGTCAAGGTGCGATGGAGAAACCAGCCCAACCACACGCTCTCGCCTCGGCCGTGCTGGCCGACGCGGTTCATGCCGTCGTTCCAGTCGCCGCCGCCGATCAACGGCGCGCCATGGCCCCCCACCTGCAGGCTGGCGTCGAGCGCCCGCGCGCAATGTTCGAAGAGGCTGGCGCTCTCGCCGGTTCCGGGATGGTAGAACGCCTCGGCCGCCGTCGGCTCAAGGGGCTGGCCTTCCAGGAACGGGATCGGCTCGTCGAGCACCGTGCGGTCTCCGGTCGCCGCGACATAGTTCGCGACCGCGTAAGCCAGCCACACCCGGTCGTCGGAAAAGCGGGTGCGGACCCCCTGGCCAGAGTGGGGCAGCCACCAGTGCTGCACGTCGCCTTCGGGGAACTGGCGCGCCGCCGCCCTGAGCAAGTGCTCGCGGGCGGTTTCGGGTGACGCATGCACCAGCGCCATCACGTCCTGCAGCTGATCGCGGAAACCATAGGCGCCGCTCGCCTGATAGAACCCGGCCCTCGCCCATAAGCGGGACGCGACGGTCTGGTAGAGCAGCCAGCCATTGAGCATCAGGTCCAGGGCTGGGTCGGGGGTTTGCACCTGTACGGCCCCTAGGAGACGCTCCCAATAGGCGTCTACTTCCGCCAGAACTTCATCCAAATCAGCCTGACGGTAACGCGCGATCAGCTCGCGGGCGGAGCCGGCGTCATCGCCCTCCCCGATGAGGAAGACCAGCTCGCCCGTCTCCCCGGGCGCGAGCGCCAGGGGCGCATCCATGGCCCCACAGGGATCGAGCGCGGCCCCTGTTCGGCCGGAGAGCGCCTCGCCCGCCAGACCCGCTGGCCGACGCAGGCTGCCGTTGCGACCGATGAATTCCCGCCGATCGCCCGTCCAGCTCGTCTGGCGGCCACAGGCGTCCAGAAACGCCACCCGCTCCCCAAAGCTGGGATCCCAGCGGTTCTGGGCCATCAGGCCCCCGCTCGCTTCATCGACGTGCGTGACCGTGAAGGGCGCTATCGCGCCCCGGCTTTTGCCGAGGACCCACTCCACATAGGCGCAGGCCGACAGCCGGCGCGGCCGGTTGGACAGATTGCGGACTTTCAGCCGCAGGATTTTCACCGGGTCGAGCAGCGGCGTATAGGCGAGGAGCTCCGTCTCGAAGTCGCCGACCGTGGCTTCAAACCGGCTGTAGCCGCGGCCGTGGCGGCAGACATAGGTCGCCTCTGGATCCCGCACCGGGTACGCGGTCGGGCTCCAGAGCTCGCCGGTTTCCATGTCGCGCAGGTACAACGCCTCGCCACCGCGATCGGCGACCGGGTCGTTCGACCAGGGGGTGAGCTGGTGCTCGCGGCTATTGAGGGCCCAGGTGTATCCCGAACCTTCCGCGGAGATCTGGAACCCGAAGCTCGGGTTGGCGACGACGTTGATCCAGGGCGCTGGCGTGGTCTGGCCAGGGCTGAGGACAACGACATACTCCCGGCCCTCGCGCGCGAAGCCGCCGATCCCGTTGTAGGCCTCCAGGTCTGGGACGGGCGATGACCGCAACGGCGTAGCGGGAACCTGCGGCGTCGCCAAAGGCGGCCGCGGCCACTCGCGCCGATCCCGTAGCCGGTCAAGCTGGTCTTCCAGCCGGCCGTGCTGCGCTGACAACACCACCCTTGCTACCGACAACAGGCGGGCCTGGAGCGTTGGCGAAACGAGGTCCCCGCGCAGCACGTACACAGCGCCCGGCACAGGGTCCTCGTCTGGCGCGCGGCGGGATTGCGTCACGCGCACCAAGGCCTCTAACGCGCCTTGCAGGTCTTGGATGTAGGAGGCCGCGTGGTCATTCAGGATTACGACATCCACCGGAAGCCGCTGCAGCTTCCAGTATTCCGCAGCGTGGAGCAGGTCGCGGGCGGGGGCGAGATGTTCGAGGTCGTCTATCCGCAATAGGATCAGGGGCAGGTCGCCCGATATGCCCAGGGCCCAGAGGTCCGGCTGCCCCCCCGCGCCTGCCGCCACCACCTCCGACGAGGGTCTGAGCGCAGGCGCCGCGTAGATCAGGTGGCCGGCCAAGCGCTGGAAGTTGTCGGCGTCCCGGTGGGTGACGCCGAGATGGCGCAGCTGCACCTGCGCCCGGGTCCACGCCAAGGCTGCGGCCCGTTCGCAGGCTGCGGTGTGCAGATGCTGATCCAACACCTCCAAGATGGCTTCGCGCGAGCCGGCGGCGAAGGTCCAGAAGGACACCTGGGCGGTAGCGCCGGGGGGGATCCGCACGCGTCGCCGAAGCGCGAAGATCGGATCGAGCACCGCGCCGGCCTGGCCGCTCAGCGGGCGGCTCTCGAAGACGGCGATCGGTGCGCGGACATCGCGGTTCCGGCCCAGGAAGCGCGCGCGATCGGTCTCGAATTCCGGTTTGCCGAGAGCCTCGCCTTCGACGATCGCCAGATGGGCGGCCCAGAGCTCAGGCTCCTCCGGCGCCCGGCGTCGACGGGTCGCAAGCAAGGCGCCCCCAAGCCCCGGATGGTGTTCCGTCTCCACGAACAGCTTGGAGAACGCCGGGTGGGCGGCGTCGGCGGCGTCGGGCGCAAGGACCAGCTCACCATATGAGGTGATTTCAACTTCGCGCTCGATGTCGCCTGCATTGGTCAAGGTCACGCGTCGGAGCTCCCCGTCATCCTCCGCGGAAACCAGCACCACGAGTTCAGTCACCAGGTCGCCATCGCGGCGCGAGTATTCCGCGCGGTCGGCGAAGAAGGTCACGCCATACTCCGACGGCTCGGCGGCGGTAGGCTGATAGCAGGTGGACCAAACGCGCCCGCTAGCCACATCGCGCAGATAGATGAAAGCGCCCCAGTCGTCGCGCACGCTGTCTTCGCGCCAGCGCGTTAGCGCCTGGCTTCGCCAGCGGCTGCAACCGCCTCCCGCAGCGGTGAGCAGCACGCTGTAGCGACCGTTCGACAAAATGTGGGTGGCGGGACTCGCGCCGTGCGGTGTGGAGTAGTGGCGCCCGCGCGCCAGTTCCGGCGCCTGGGTCAAGTGCGGGACCGCGCGCTCGGCGGCGGCCGTCGCCGGCCGGACGTCGCGCGGCATGCGCTCGTGCAGGAGGAGCTCGGCGGCCTGAACCAGCGGATCGGCGTGGAAGCGCTCGCGTAACAGTCCGCCCAGCAACGTATTTGCCAAGGCGGTGACCGTCATCCCCTGGTGATGGGCCATGAACGATCGCACGATAGCGACACGGGCGCCTTCCGGCACCCGCGCGGGCGTGTAGTCCAAAGCCTCATAGAAGCCGTGGCGTCCCTTTGCGCCCGCCGCGGTCAAGACGCCGAAGTTGGCGACGGCTTCGCGCGGATCGATCATCGCGGCGAGCGCTGTCGCATAGGGTGCGACGACGGCCTCCTCGTCGAGGCCTCGCTTGAGACCGAGCCCCGGAATCCCGAAGTTGGAGTATTGGTAGGTGAACTCGAGATCCCGCGCGTTGAACCCAGATTCCGAGACGCCCCAGGGCCGGCCATGGCTCCGCCCGTAAGCAATTTGGCGGCGGACGACCGCCCGCAGCGACCGCTCCAGCAGACTGCCGGCCGGCGAGCGCATCACCAGCGACGGCATCAGGTACTCGAACATGGACCCCGACCAGGAAATCAGGGCCGCGCCTTCAGGCGTGGGGGTTACAGCGTGACCGAGTCTAAACCAGTGACGCGCCGGCACGTCGCCCTTAGCGATGGCGAGGAAGCTCGCCAGCCGGGCCTCAGAGGCCAACAAATCGTAGCAGTTGGCGTCCAGCGCCCCATCGGCGACGCGGTAGCCGATCGACAGGAGCTTGCGGTCTTGATCGAGCAGGAAGCCGTACTCCATCTCCAGCGCCAGCTGGCGCGCGGCGGCTTCCGCCGCTGCGAGACGGCGGTCCAGCTCAGAGAATTCCAAGTCGCGGAGATGGCTGCGGAGCCCCGCCTCCACTGCGGATAGCCAATGGGCCAGCTCCGCAGCGTCCTCGCGTTCCGCCAGCAGACCCCTCAGCGGTTCGGCGAGTCCCGCCCATTCGCGCAGGACATCGTCCAAAGTTCGGGCGTCCTTTCCCTCCTCACTTCGGCGCAAGGTCCCCGAGAGGTCCCGTAGCGCCCCCTCCAGGCGCTCCCAGGTCTGATGTGCGGACACCGCAGGCGCGCAGAGCGGCGCCAATTCCTCCCTGGCGAGGTCGACGGCGTCGGACACGCCGGCCCACCGCGCCTGCGGCGGGAGCGGCTGGGCCCGCCACGCACGGCAGCTCGCCGCGAGCGTCAGCAGGCATCCAGCCAAGTTGCCGCTGTCCACGGTGGACACATAAAGCGGCTCCAGCGCGCGCAGATCGCGCGTGTCATACCAGTTGAGCAAGTGGCCGCGGCGGCGGTCCATGCGCTGCAAGGTGGCCAGCGTGGCCTCTATACGCTCGAGGGCGTCGCCGACGCCGATCCAACCGAGATCGCGCGCGCAGACGGTCGAGAGCAGGTAGAGACCAATGTTGGTGGGAGATGTGCGGTGGGCGACGGCCGGGGGATCTTCCTGGACGTTGTCCGGCGGCAGGTGGTTGTCGGCGGCGGTGACGTAGGTTTCGAAGTAGCGCCAGGTCCGGCGCGCCGTCAGACGCAGCGCGGCCGTGTCGGCCGCGGTCAGCTCGCCCGCTTCCGGCAGGGGTTGAATTCGGCTGATCCGCTGAGCGACCAACGGCGCGAACAGCCAGGCGAATGAGATGCTCACCCCGAGCGGCCAAGCCTCGCCGGACCCGATCGCACTGATCGCAAGGCCTGCGCAGGCCAGGGGCAATACGCCCCACATCCGTCGATAGAAGTCTGAGACGTCCAACGGCAGGCCTGCCGCGAGCTGGGCTGCGGGCACCCATTCCAGCAGTCGGCGGCGGGTGACAAACAGGCGCCATAGCGTCCGAACGATGGCGTCGGACATGAGCCAGGCCTGGTGGGGCAGAAGCGTGACCAGCAGCAGGGCGCGGGCGGTCGCGACGCGGAGGTCTGCGCCCATGCCTCTCAGTCGGTCTCGCGTGCGTATCCCTGCAGTGCGCGGCGCAAGGTCATCGATCAGCGGCATGAGCGCCGGCGCGACGACGGAGCCCAGCACGAACAGCGTCCAGACGATGGCATGGTTGCCGAGGGCGGCCCACCCCGCGAACAGCGCCGCTACGGCCGCTGGCGCGGTCAGGGTCCGTCGCAGGTTGTCGAGCATCTTCAGCCGCCCGATGACCGGGAGCGGCCCCGGCGCGAGGCATCTGCCGGCGGGTATGCGAAGAATCCAAGGCAACAACTGCCAGTCGCCGCGAGCCCAGCGATGGTGCCGAAGGCCCGCAACGTCGTAACGGGTGGGGGCGTCGTCCACCACCTCGACATCGGACACCAGACCGGTGCGCGCATAGACCCCCTCGAACAGGTCATGGCTCAACATCGTTGATTCCGGTACGCGCCCGCAAAGCGCCGCCTCGAAGGCGTCTACGTCGTAGATCCCCTTGCCCCCGTAGGAGCCTTCGCCGAACAGGTCCTGATAGACGTCGCTGACCGCGGCGGCATAGGGGTCGATCCCGCTCGCTCCCGAAAACAGCCGGTGGAACAGCGAGCCGCTATGCCCCACCGGCAGCGCCGGCGAAACCCGCGGCTGCAGGATTCCGTAGCCTTCCACCACCCGCTGCTGTCCCGCATCGAGGCGTGGGCGGTTGAGAGGATGGGCCATCTTGCCGATCAGGCGGCGCACCGTGTCATGGGGCAGGCGCGTGTCGGCATCCAGTGTAATGACGTACCGCACACCCTCCGGGACGGTGATTGGCGCCTCGGGCGCGGCGACGAACGTCGTGTCCTGCGCCCCGCGCAGCAGGCGGTTCAACTCGTGAAGCTTGCCGCGCTTGCGCTCCCATCCGATCCAGCGGCCTTCACTGTCGTTCCATACCCGCCGGCGGTGCAGCAGCAGGAAACGGTCTCCCCCAGGCGCTGGACCATACTTCTGGTTCAGGCTCGCGATCCCAGCGACCGCCAGGGCAAGGAGTTCGGCATCGACCGACTCGCTCTCGCGTTCCGCGTCCACCCAGTCCGACAGGAGTGCGTAGTGGACGTCGCCTTCGACACTGGCGAGATAGTGGATCTCCAAGCCCTCGACCTGCGCCCGGATCGCCTCCGGGCTGGTGAGCATCATCGGCACCGCCACGAGAGTGCGATGCTCGGCGGAAACTCCGCCCGCGAGCTCGAGCGCTGGGAGAGCGTCTGCTCGAACGCTATGGGTAACGACCGCGTTGACGAGGGCGACGGCGAGCTCCAAGGCCGGCACCGCTCCGAGCACCGCCAAAGCGCCCAGCCAGATGCCGCCCAGGCCCAGGTCTCGCACATGCAGGAGCGGCAATAGGAGGGCAAACGTCGCCACGAAGATGATCGCTGCGGCATAGCCGCCGGTTCCGAGGCGCTGGAAAGCCCGGGTCAGGAACTCGCGCGGCCGCGGTCTAAATCCCAGCGCCACTTCGAAGCGGGGTCGTTCCGACCCGATCAGGTGACAGCCGACGTGGCAGCTCGCCACCTCGCCAGCACAGGCCTCAGCGCGTGCGATGGCGGCCCAAGTCACCTCCATCTCGCTCTTACCGCTGCCTCGGGAAAGGGCCTCGATTGCGGTGCGGTAAAGATTGCGGGTCGCGAAATCCATCTCCCCGAAGTCGCCTGCCCGTGTCAGGGCCGCATCGACGAGACTCATCCGCTCGACCAGGTCTAGCCAGTCCACCTCCGAGATGCGCCGCAGGCTGGTGACGATGTTGCGGACGGTGCCAGCGGCGGCGACCTGCCGATCATGTTCCCCGCGAACGACCGCGTCAGCTGTAACGCCGTGCCCTGCGAGCTGCTCGTCCAGCCAGCTCAACACGGGTGCGATACTCGCGTCCTGGTCGCGCAGCCGATGCACCAGCTGCATCGTGAACGCGTCCGGGCGCTGCCGACCTTCCCAGCCCTGCAGTATGGTGGCAGCGGGTTCGGGGTCGCGTCCGTAGGCGCCCAGCAGGCGGTCCGCCAGGTGGTCGGCGGTGATGCGGGCCTCGCGACTGTCCAAGATTTGGTCGGCGAGGCGCCGTAGATTCTCCACGAGAATGAGGCGCAGGGTGATGGCCACCGCCCAAAGCTCGCCGATGGTGAGCGGGTGGACGCTCTGGTACGCATGAACGTAGCGCTGCAGCATCTCCACGTCGAAGCGGCTGTCGGTGTGGGCGACGAACGCCCAGACAAGCCCAAACACCCGCGGGTAGCCCGCGAAGGGCCCAGAGATCAGCTTCGGAAGCTGCCGGTAGTAGCCGGGCGGCAAGTCCCGACGGATTTCGCGGATCTGCTCCTCGACCACATGGAAGTTATCGAGTAGCCATTGCGCCGCGGGCGTTGCGCCGTCGTCGCCCCCACCCGAACGTTGCAGCACCTTGAAGGCTTTGATGAGCCGGCGCTGGTTGTCCAGCAACCGGCCAGTGAGGCTGCGACCAGCCTTGGCGCGGCGTTCGACGGGCTGAGCCAGGGCTAGGCTCTTGGCGTGCGCCTCAAGCCGCTCGATGCTGAACAGTTCGGCGCGGATCGGCGTCTGGTCCGACCACAGGCCGCCGGCCGGGAACAGGCCTAGCGACATGGCGGATGCGCCTCGGCTCGCAAGGCCAGAGAGGAATCCGCCAGATTGACGCGGGTCGTCGCCGACACCTGTGTGTTGTCCGGAGCCGCTGTTCATCCGCCACCAGACGCATTCGCACCGCCGCCATTACAGCGACGCTGCCGTTGGAGCGGGTGATTACGCTGGGCGCTGAAGAGAAGATTGAGCGCGGGGTCAAATCCTGGCTGTAGCGCTGCAACCCTTTCACGCACCTGCAGTGAACTCGGCGCCGGACTGGCGCTACAGGGGGGCTCCAACTTCGCAGAACCCCCTTGTCTGTAAGCTTCAGCCGACCCTGGCGTCTTGTTTCAAGGACGGCCCGAGCGGGCCATTGGAGGAGACGCGATGAGCCGCAGGGAAGTGATGAATCAGCAGAGCATCAGGTCCGGCGTGCAGTTGATGGCCCTAGGTTGGAGCCTCTCGCTCTTCTTTCTGCTGACGTTCGTGTTGTGCGCCGCGCTGGTCTATCTGCTGCCCGCGGATACCGAGCATCTGCTCGCCCGCGTCATGCCCTCGCTTGACTGGCGCGACCCGTCGAACATCGCGTTCGGGGCCGTCGCGGCTTTCGCCTGGGGCTGGTACGCGGCTTTTTTCGGCGGCGGTCTCTACAACTACTTTCGCGGCCGGCGCTGAGCCGCGGAAAGGGCGAGCGCCCCCCCTCGCTCGCCCCTGGCCTGATCGTCCCCGGTCAGGTGATGCGCCGGGAGCGGACCTAAGGGTCCGCTCCCAAGCGCGCTGGAGCGGCATCTCGCTCAGAGCGCCTCGCCACTAAAGTCGCGGGCCCCCAGGGTCACGCCAAAACCCACCGGATTCACGGCCAGGAACAAAGCCAGCAGCGTCAGGCCCGAATGCGCCGGCTCCCAACGCCGCAGGTAAAGTCGATCATCATGGCCGGAAGTGGCTGGGCAAGACGTCCCCCGGAGCGTGATCGCCCTGCCAGCACACGCGACGCCCAAGATACGCGGCAATACGCACGGGGCGACAAAATCCCTCAAATAAATTTTTACTTTGCCACTTAAATGTTGAACTTGATCGCGATCAAAGAAGGCGGTTTCATTCCCGTTGAAGCTCCACGCGAACAGATCGGGGGACATTCGAATGCTGCACGCGACAGCCGCAATATTCGAGAGTGATGATAGTGGAGCGACATTCCATCCGTTGGAATCTTCGCGGGGCCTTGCTGATCCTCAAGGCGGCAGGGACGATCTGGCCTTGCAGCTGGCCGCCGAACGGCCCCGCCAGATACGCTTCCTGCGCAGCCGTCTGCCGTCGCAGCAAGACGCCGAGGACGCTTGGCAGGACGCCGCTATCAAGTTCCTGCAGCACGCTGAATCACTGGGCGCCGCCGAGCGCCCTCAGGCCTGGATGGGCGTCACCCTGCGCCGGCTGGTGGTCGACCGCTACCGCAGGGCCGCCGTCCGGCGCCGCACACTCGATGCTCTGGCCGTCCAGCCTGCGCCGGACGCGGCCGACACGGACGAGGACCTCGTCGCTCCGAGCGATTGCCTGAAGGCCGCCCTTCGCGAGCTCAAGTCGGAGTACCGCCAGATCCTCACCGAGACCTATCTCGATGAGCGCCCCCTGAAGGCTGTCGCCCACCATCTGGAGCTCACCGCCAACAACGCCGCCGTGCGCCTCCACCGCGCCCGCAACGCCCTGCGTCAGGTCATGGCCGAGAAGTGCCAGAGCTGCGCTCTTGCCGATTGCTGGGCCAGGACGAGGGCCGAAAAGCTGCTCAAGGCCTAGTGGCGGCCCCAGCGATGTTACGCGGGCCGTGTAATCTAGGAGAGTCCGATGACCAGCTACCCTCCAAGCGGTTGCGGCGGAGAGTCCTTCTCGTCGCGCTGTAATGACGTGTCCCGATCTGCGTCGTCCTACGCGTCGGTTGTGCGAGGGCGCGGTCGAGCGCCTGGGTGAGGAGCTTTTCAGATGGAACATCGACAATCACCGCCAAGTCGCCCTGCATCGCTCTCAGGGGGCCCTTTTGGGCCTGGGACCCCCGATAGGCGCGCGCGCCCCACCCAGGGGCTGCGAATGCTCCTCACAGGGCTGGTCATCGCCGTCTTAGGCGCTGGCCTGATCTTCCTCTTGGTAGGCGAGCACCGTCTGCACGTGCTGGGTTGGCTGCCTTTCCTGCTGCTGCTCCTTTGCCCGCTTCTTCATCTGGGCATGCATGGGGGACATGGCGGTCACGACGGCAGTCGCGACGGTGAAGATCAGGCGCCGAAAACCGGGGTCCAGACCCACCAGCACAGGTTATAGAAGAGGCCGCAATGTCCGATACGCCCGCATACGGCCTCTGGTCCTTGGTGATCCTGAATTCAGCGCTATTCATCTTCTTCGCATTGACCTTCTTTAAACCGCGGACGGCGCGCGATTGGCGCTCGTTTGGCGCGTTCAGCGCTTTCCTCGTGGCCTTGTTCACTGAGATGTACGGCTTTCCGCTGACCATCTACTTCCTGTCAGGTTGGCTGCAGAGCCGTTTCCCGAACGTCGACTGGTGGTCGCACGACGCCGGTCACCTCCTCGAGATGATGTTCGGCTGGAAGGCTAACCCCCATTTTGGTCCGTTCCACTTGCTGAGCTTCGCCTTTATTGGCGGGGGTTTCTGGGCGATCTCGGCGGCTTGGCCGGTGCTGTATCGCGCCCAGCGTGAAGGCAAGCTGGCGACGACCGGCTCGTACAGCCGGGTCCGACATCCGCAATACGTCGGCTTCGTCCTGGTGATGTTCGGCTTCCTGCTGCAATGGCCGACACTGCTCACGCTCGCGATGTTCCCGGTCCTGGTGGTGATGTACTGGCGCTTGGCCGTCAGCGAAGAGCGCGAGACCGCGGCCCGCTTCGGCGAAGCCTATGCCGCGTACAAGCGCGCCACGCCCGCTTTCATCCCGCGCCTGCGCCGGTCAGGCGACGCCCAGCGTTCTCCAGTTTGATCCGCACGTCCAGCGCCGCCACCGCAGGGGTATGCCATGCGCACAACGACCGTCGACGTATCTGGCTTCCGGACGCCTTTGGATCCGCTGGTGGTCGAGAAGCAGCTCGCGGGTCTGAAGGGCGTCAGACAGGTCACGGCCAACTTCGCCTCAGCCAGCGCCACCGTGACCTACGACGAGGCGCAGGTCAGCCCCGCCGAGCTTGAACAGGCGGTGCGGGACTGCGGCTTTCATTGCGCCGGGCAAGTCGTGCCGCGCCACGTCTGCGCCCCTGGACAAGACGCGTTAAGAGCCGAGGCGATCGACGAGCATGGCCCCCCGGCGGCGGCCGCGGGCAGGGCCGCACCAAAGGCGGGACACGGCGAGCACGACGCTATGGCGGGCATGGGCCACGGGCCCAGCATGGATATGAAGTCCATGGCTCGCGATATGCGCAACCGGTTCGTGGCGGCGCTCGCCTTCACCATTCCCATCTTCTTTCTGGCCCCGATGGGCATGGACTTCCTGCGGGTAGAGCCGCCGTTTGGCTGGGATCTAGAACTGGTTCTGTTTGTACTCGCGAGCGGCGCAATTCTGTGGCCCGGTTGGCCCTTCTTCATTGCTGCGGCGCGAGCTCTGCGGCGCGGCGTGTTCAACATGGCCGTGCTCGTGCTGCTCAGCGTTGGGACAGGCTACCTCTTCAGCGTTGGCACGACCTTCTTCTTCGAGGCCGCGAACTTCTACGAGGCCTCGGCCCTGCTGCTCGTATTCATCCTGCTCGGACACTGGTTGGAGATGCGCGCGAGGGCTGGTGCGTCCGAGGCGATCCGGCGGCTGATGGATCTCGCCCCGCCGACCGCAAAGGTCATCCGCGACGGGGTCGAAGTAGAAATCTCAACCTCCGAGGTGGAGGTCGGCGACCTCGTGGCGGTCAGGCCCGGCGGCAAGATTCCGGTCGACGGCGTCATCGAAGAGGGCGCGTCGGAGATCGATGAGTCGATGCTCACCGGGGAATCTTTGCCGGTCTCCAAGAAGGTCCGCGATGCTGTCGTGGGCGGATCGATCAACAAGACCGGCGCCTTCCGCTACCGCGCCACCAAGGTGGGTTCCGACACCGCGCTCGCCCAGATCGTCAAGCTTGTCCAGGAGGCGCAAAATTCCAAGGCTCCAGCCCAGCTCTTGGCGGACAGGGCCTCGCAGTGGCTGGTGCTGGCGGCGATCGTCATTGGTTTGTTGACCTTCGCAACCTGGTTCTGGGTGCTCGGCCAGACGCTGCTGTTCGCGCTGACGCTCACCATCACTGTCTTTGTCATCGCCTGCCCCGACGCGCTCGGCCTCGCCACCCCTATGGCCATCATGGTCGGCACCGGATTGGGCGCGGCCCATGGCATCCTGATCAAGGATGCCGCAGCGCTGGAGGACGCCGTGAAGCTCGATGTCATCATCTTCGACAAGACCGGCACGCTCACCATGGGCCAACCGAAGGTGGAGCAAGTGGTCCCTGGGCCAGGGTTCGACGAGGCGACGATCATCGCGATCGCCGCGGCCATCGAACAGGGTTCGGAGCACCACATCGCCGTCGCGGTGCTTGAAAGAGCGCAGGGCCTCACATTGCCCCCGCTGACGGAGTTCGCTTCGTTCGAGGGCAAGGGTGTTCGCGCCCTCGTGGACGGACGGACTGTCTACTCGGGCAACCGCATGTTGATGGAGGAAAACAGTATCGATCTGGGTCCGCTCGCCGCGAAGTCCGCCGAATTGCAAGGCGCCGGCCGCACCGTGGCCCATATCGCCCGCGACGGTCGTGTGATCGGCCTCATCGCCATCGCCGATGCCCCGCGACCGACTGCACGCGAGACCATCGAGCGATTGCAGGCCCTGGGCGTCAAGGTGGCGATGATCACCGGCGACAACCTGGGTACGGCGCAGAGAATTGGTCGCGAGCTCGGGATCGATATCGTCCTGGCCGAAGTGCTGCCCGGCGACAAGGCCGCCAAAGTCAAAGAGCTGCAGGCGCAGGGCAACAAGGTCGGCATGGTGGGGGACGGGGTCAACGACGCCCCCGCCCTTACCCAGTCTGACGTCGGCTTCGCCATCGGCGCGGGCACGGACGTGGCGATCGAAAGCGCCAAGGTCGTCCTGATGCGCAGCGACACCCTCGATGTCGTCAAGGCTGTCGAGCTCTCCCGCGCGACCTTGCGCAAGATGCACCAGAACCTCTGGTGGGCCGTGGGCTACAATATTGTCGCCTTCCCGGCGGCCGCGGGGGTCTTCTACCCCATCACGCTCAGCCCCGAAGTCGCGGCCATCGCCATGTCTGGGAGCTCTGTGCTGGTCGCGGTCAACGCACTGCTGCTGAAGCGTCTACGCCTCGGCGAAGACGGGCCTCGGCATCAGCAAACACCCGGCGTCAACGTCACACAACGGTCCGCCTAAAATTGCGCTTGGCTGCGCCCTCTCAGCTCGTCGCTTCCAGCCCTCCTGAAACGTCTCGCGTTGAATCGTAGGCCTCTCGCCGCCCAGGGGCACGATGCGACGGGCGCTTCTGCCTGCCCAAGATTGTTAGCGACAAAGGCGCCGAGCAACCTTCATGCGCTATCCGCTCGGCTACTGGTCTATTCGAGGACATCCCTCGCCTCGAGCTTCCCCGTCACCGCGGCGGCCTTCGGCGCTCTCAGCTTTGTTTGGCGACTTCACCGAGATGGACCTCACCCGACAGCCTTGTGGACACGGCCATCAGCAACAAACGCTGACTTGACCCCTCCGTCCAGGCGTCCCTGCCTGGCGACGAACGCAGGGCAACTACGTCTCGGCTTATCTATATTCGTTCTGCGCAATCCTGAGGCATGCTTGAGCACTGTATGCCCACTTCCTCATCACGCCAGCTCTCTAAACGTGACAGAAACCACCATCACTATCATCTCAACCCGCACCGATGTTATCGGTGTAAGCGCCTAGTAGGAGAGACGGAAGAATGATGAAAAGGGTGTATATCTGGGGCGTGATCGCCGCAGCGGGTGCGCTTTCCGCGTGCGCGACAACGAATGAGCCATCGACCCCTGAGCAGCGAGCGGCTTGTGAAAAGATGCTAGAAATGGGCGAAGGGGCCACGCACAGCCATTCGTCGGATAAGACTGGGGCGGTGAACACCATGGGCATGAGCCATGCGCAGTGCCGCCAGCTGCTAGGCAAATAGTCTCTTGGCGACGGTCCACTGACCCTCGCTAGCGAGAGCGGCGCCGTCTCAATCCCTGGGCGGCGCCGCCGAGGGCGATAAACCTTTCGACGACCACGCGTATACGCGATAGCAGCGATGTCCCACGCCGGGGTCAGCGCCACGGTCTCGCCAGGGGCGAGCTGTAGCGCTCCCGCTGGCGGTTAGGACGCGGCCAGGTAGATGCCGCTGAGCGGCCTAAGGCCACGTTCGCGACGATGTCGGTGAGCGCTGGCGGATCCAGATGCTGTCTTTGGACCAAGCGGTGACACGCAACAAGCACGCTCAGATCGGCCCGTGACGCTCGCTGTCGACCACGCAAGCCGCGCTGCCACGCCGCGTCGAAGAGCCCTGCCTCCTCTGCGCCAGGAGATCGCCGCTCGTAAAGGGTGGCCAGAACTGTAAACCGAGCGTCCTGCGGGTGTTTGTGGCTGGTCAACCGAGCATCTCGGTGATCCGCAACTGTAACGCCGCCGACGCCTCGGTTTGTCGTGAGCGTGAGGATCTGCTCGCGCCCCCTTTGCCATTTGCCGTTCCCCGAGGGGCAGGCCCCTCCGCGCGCGTATCAGAAACAAGTTCCGACGGCGCGCGGTCGCAGCCGGCGGCCTGATTACTCGCGCTTGACCTTCCTATCATGGGAAGGCCCATCTGCGTTGGGCATCGTCCTTGAGGAGCTGCCAAATGCCCGCACAAATCCTTCAGCCGCTGGAGATTCCCATCCTCGGGATGACCTGCGCGAGCTGCGTCGGCCGCGTGGAGAAGGCGATCTCAGCTGTCCCGGGCGTCGTTCGCGCCTCGGTCAACCTCGCCGCCGAGCGCGCCCACGTGGAACTCACGCCCGACAGTCAAACCGAGGCCGTCGTCGAAGCGATCCGCAAGGCCGGCTACGAGCCGCTTGAACGAACCCTCGAGCTGAAGATCGAGGGCATGACCTGCGCCAGCTGCGTCGGGCGGGTGGAGCGGGCGCTTCGCGCCGCGCCGGGCGTGCTGCAAGCGCAGGTCAACCTGGCTACGGAGCGCGCCACAGTCACCGTGCTCGAGGGCGCTGATATCGCCGCCCTCGTTTCCGCCGTCGAGAAGGCCGGCTACCACGCCGCCCCGATCGTCGAAGCCGGCCCGGACCTCTCCGATCGCGAACGCGAGGCGCGCGCGGCGGAGATCCGGGGCTTGAAGCGCGCGGTGGGCCTCGCCGCCCTGGCGACGATCCCGCTGTTTCTGGTCGAGATGGGCCGCCACTTCGTGCCCGGCGCCCACCATCTCCTGGCGAGCACGATCGGCGAGCAGCCCTGGCGCTTGATCAGCTTCGCGCTGGCCGCCTTCGTGCTGTTCGCTGCGGGCTTGCGCTTCTATCGCAAGGGCGTGCCGAACCTCGTTCGGCGCACGCCGGACATGAATTCCCTGGTGGTGCTCGGCGCGACGGCCGCGTTCGCTTATTCGACCGTCGCCACCTTCATGCCCGGGCTGCTGCCGGCCGGAGCCAACCACATCTATTTCGAAGCCGCCGCCGTGATCGTCACCCTGATCCTGGTCGGACGCCTGTTCGAGGCCCAGGCGAGGGGCCGCACGAGCGAGGCGATCAAGCGTCTGATGACGCTGCAGGCGAAGACCGCGCGCGTGGAGCGGGCGGGCGTCGTCCTCGAGGTTCCCGTCTCCGAGGTCCTGGTCGGCGACATCGTCGTGGTCCGGCCGGGCGAACGGGTGTCGGTGGACGGCGAGGTCCTGGACGGGGCCTCTTACGTCGATGAATCCATGATCACGGGCGAGCCGATCCCGGTCGAGAAAGGTCCGGGCGCCGCTGTGGTTGGCGGCACGGTCAACAAGACCGGGACTTTCCGCTTCCGCGCCACCAAGGTGGGCGCAGCCACCCTGCTCGCCCAGATCGTGCGGATGGTGGAGGCCGCCCAGGGCGCCAAGCTGCCGATCCAGGCTCTCGTCGACAAGGTCACCAGCTGGTTCGTGCCGGCTGTCATCGTCGGCGCTGTCCTGACCTTTGCCGCCTGGCTGGTCTTTGGCCCCAGCCCGGCGCTGAGCTTCGCGCTGGTCAACGCCGTGGCGGTGCTGATCATCGCCTGCCCGTGCGCCATGGGCCTGGCGACCCCCACTTCGATCATGGTCGGCACCGGCCGCGCCGCGGAGCTGGGCGTCCTTTTCCGCCGTGGCGAGGCCCTGCAGAGCCTGCGCGACGTCCAGGCGGTCGCCTTCGACAAGACAGGGACACTGACGCTCGGTCGGCCGGTCCTGACGGATGTCCGCGTCACGGATGGATTCGCGGAGTCCGATCTCCTGCGCCTGGTGGCGGCGGTCGAAAGCCGCTCGGAACATCCGATCGCCCAGGCGATCGTCGAGGCGGCCCAAGCCCGCGGCCTGCAGCTGCCCGAGACCTCCCGCTTCGAAGCCCTGCCGGGCTTCGGCGCTGAAGCGCTCGTCGACGGCCGGCGGATCCAGGTTGGCGCGGACCGCTTCATGGCGAAACTCGGCGTCTCGGTCGCCGCCTTCGCCGCCGACGCGGATCGCCTCTCGGGTGAGGCCAAGACGCCGATCTACGCGGCGGTCGACGGCGAACTCGCCGCCATCCTCGCCGTGGCCGATCCGATCAAGGACACCACGGCCGAGGCGCTGGCGATGCTGCACGCAGCGGGTCTGAAGGTAGTGATGATCACCGGGGACCATCGGCGGACGGCGCAGGCGGTTGGCGCGGCGCTCGGCTTGGACGAGGTGATCGCCGACGTGCTGCCCGACGGCAAGGTCGCCGCCGTGAAGGACCTTCAGCAACGCTATGGTCGCGTGGCCTTCGTCGGCGACGGGGTGAACGATGCCCCGGCCCTGGCGAGCGCCGACGTCGGGGTCGCCATGGGGGCCGGAACGGACATCGCCATAGAGAGCGCCGACGTGGTGCTGATGCGCAGCGACCTGCGCGGCGTGGCCACGGCGATCGCGCTCAGCCGTGCGGTGCTGCGGAACATCCGCCAGAACCTGGTCTGGGCGTTCGGCTACAACGTGGTGCTGATCCCGGTCGCCGCCGGGCTGCTCTTTCCGGCCTTCGGCCTATTGCTTTCGCCCATGGTCGCCGCCGGCGCGATGGCGCTCTCCAGCGTCAGCGTGCTCGCCAACGCCCTGCGCCTTCGCGCCTTCAAGCCTGTGGCCGCCCGAGCAGCCCCATCCCAACCCGCCGTTCAAGGAGCCGCCGCATGAATATTGGTCAGGCGTCAAAGGCCACCGGCGTGACCGCCAAGATGATCCGCTATTACGACGAGATCGACTTGGTGCGGCCGGCGAGCCGGACGGACTCGAACTACCGCGAATACGACGATCGCCAGATCAACGAGCTGCGCTTCATCAAACGCGCCCGCAGCCTGGGCTTCTCAATGGAGGAGATCACTCAGCTTCTGTCGTTGTGGCGGGACCGGGGGCGCCCGAGCCGAGAGGTGAAGGCTATCGCCGACCGCCACGTGGCGGATCTCGACGCCCGCATCGGCGAGATGCAGGCGATGGCCGACACGCTGCGCCACCTTTCGCACTGCTGCGCCGGCGACGATCGGCCGGACTGCCCGATCCTCGCAGATCTGACGGAAGGCAAGGAGCCGTCGGACCCCGTCAAGCGGCGGCCGTCCTTCAATCGCTAGTCCTGAAAAATCCGCCGGGGTGGCAAATGAAGACGATGGCGGAACTTCCGGTCTGAAGATGAGTTGCGGACTCGCATTGCCGTTTTGCAATGGAACGACAGCGAACATTCCCATTGTAGCAATCTTCAGCTAGGCCCCGCCATGTCACACAAGCTTTCCCATGATTGGAGGGATACGCCTCTCCAGGACCTGGCCAGTCAGTACATGGCCGCCGATGGATTTACGTTTGACTTCCGTGCCGGCCGCGAGCGGTACGACTATCAGGTCTCCGTTGGCGATGCAGGGCGCGACGTCCTTGGCGGAAGAGGCGATCGGGACCACTTCTGGGGTCTGGACGGCGATGACCAGCTCTCCGGTACGCGCCAGAACGACGTGCTCTACGGCGACCAGGGCCGAGATACCCTGAGCGGCGGAGATGGGGCCGATCGGCTCACCGGCGGCAGCGGCGGCGATCGCCTCTACGGCGGCAAAGCCGCGGACGCTCTGATGGCCGGCGCCGGCGCCGATTACCTCGACGAGGGGGCAGGCCACGGCGATCTAAATGGCGGCATGGGCGATGACACTCTGGTCGGCGGGGCCGGGCCCGATGCATTCGCCGTGGACCCGACCAGTGGGAACGACGTCATTCGCGACTTCACCGCCGGCCCGGGGATGTTCGACCATTTGGCGCTGCGCGACCTTCGCTGGGAGGACCTGACTTTCGAGGAGACGACCGCCGGCGTCCGCGTCAGCTGGCAGGGCGGCTCGGTGCTGCTGGAAGGCGTGGCCAAGTCGCAGCTCGCCCAGGACGACTTCATGTTCGCCGATGCGCCCGACCTGCCGCCGGCCTCGCGCGATGCGACTGCACCCGCTGCAGAGCGCCCGAGCCCGAGCGTCGAAGGTCCGACCTTCGGACACCGTGATCTTCCAGGCGAACGGTTCGACCAAGCGGCGGACGCCGCCCTCCGTGACGGGGACGTCAGCCTCGCCTTCACCGGCGACGAGGCCTACCAGGTGATCGTTGGCGAGCGCCAAGGCGACGCCCTGACTGGGGGCGCCAGCGTTGACAACATCTTCGGTCGAGACGGAGCCGACACCTTGATTGGCCTGGGCGGCGACGACGTCCTACAGGCCGACGCCGGCGACGACCAACTCGAAGGCGGCGACGGTATGGATCGGCTGGATGGCGGCAAGGGTGCCGACACCCTGGTTGGCGGAGCCATGGTCGACGACATCATGGGCATGGATGGCGCTGACTCTATCGACGCGGGCGCCGGCCACGACATGATCGAAGGCGGGATGGGCGATGACACCATCACCGGCGGAACCGGGGCCGACGCTTTCATCGTCGATCCCCATAGCGGCTTCGACATGATCACGGACATGGAGGTTCGCGGTGAAGCGCAGGGCGCCTTCGATCACCTGGCTCTGCGGGACATCCGGCCGGACCAGGTAATGGTCGTCGACCGGGCGGAGGGCGCGTTCGTCTCCTGGAACACGGACCGTGACCCTGATCCCGAAGGGGGCGTTCTCCTTCAGGGGGTCTTCAGGGCGGACCTGCGCCAGAGCGACTTCATGTTCGTCGACGCACCAGGCTTTGTCGCCGGGATCAGCAACACTGGTTCTGACTGGATCTTTTGAGCACGCCTGCCTGATCAAGCCCTGATGGATCTATTGTCGGCCGTTCTCGTCGGGAGACGAACCGTGTCCTACGGCATGCCACATGTGGTCTTGATGCGTATAGCCACAATAGGCCCTGACCTGCCCCCTTCCTGATCCCTCGTTCTGAGTGAGAGTCCGTCCAAGCAAGGAGACGGACGTGAAGAAGAGCAGGTTCAACGAGGCGCAGATCATCGGCGTGCTGCGGGAGCAGGAGGCCGGGAGCCCGACGGCGGAG
>NZ_JAUXSP010000026.1 GCF_030679875.1 Phenylobacterium sp.
CGCGTCGATGATACGGCGGGTGGTCCGGCCGCCGCCGCCGGGCAACGGATCGGCCTTGACGCCCGTCATCCGGAGTTCGCCGACTGAGCGGGTCTTGTCGATGGTCGTCAGCGGAATCTGCGTGAGACCGGGCGCGTCGGCAGCGACCAGGTGCAATGCGCCGGTGGTGTCCGCCACCACGAACAGGTCGGCGTCCGCAGCGTCGAGCACGAACAACGCTGTCCCGTCCAGCCACCCGTCCCTGGCGACCACCCCGACCCCGTCCCGGCCCTCCACGGCTTGGCTGACCGCGACGGCCGCCCTCGCCGCGCCGCTCGCCAGCTTCGGCAACCACGCGCGCTGTTGACTGTCGGACCCGCCGAGCAGGATCGCCAGCGGCGCCATGACATGCGCGCCCGCGAAATGCACCGGCGCGACACTGAAGCCGAGCGCTTCAGCCACAAGCGCGGCTTCCAGCAGGCCAAGGCCCATACCGCCGAATTCCGCGGGAATGATGACCCCCGGCACGCCGAGATCGGCCAGGCCCGTCGCGACATCGGGGCTGTAGGGCGTCGCCGCGGCGGCGATGTCGCGCACATGCCCCAGCGGGGACTGTTCGCTGAGGTAGCGGGTCACCGCATCCTGGAGCATGCGCTGTTCGCTCGAGAGACCGAAATCCATCAGAGGCGGCCCCAATCCGTCGCGAGCTTCGGCTCACGCGGCATGCCGAGCCCCCGCTCGGCGATGATGTTCTTCTGAATCTGCGCAGTGCCCCCGCCGATGATCAGGCCAAGCTGGAACATGTAGGCCTGCTGCCAGCCGCCGTGGGCGCGCAGGTGCGGACTACTTTCGTAGAGCACGCCGAGCTCGCCAAGAGCGTCGATGGCCAGCGCCGATATCTGGTGTGCCAGCTCGCAAGCCTGCAGCTTGACGATTAGCCGCGCGAGCCCTGCGTCGCCACCGTTCGCCGAGGCGCTCAGGACGCGGAGCCCATTGAACTTCATCGCCGCGAGTTCCGCCTGCAGCCGCAGCAGACGATCTCGCAGGATCGGGTTGTCCATGATCCGGCCATCGCCGGCCGTCTCAGTCCGCATCAGCTCCGCCAAGGCAAGGAAGCGGCTCTCGAGCTGGCCCGGGTCCCCCAGCATTCCGCGTTCGTGCTTGAGGGTGGCGTTGGCGACGAACCAGCCCTGCCCGCGCTTTCCCACGATCTGGGACTTCGGGACGCGCACGTCGGTGAAGAAGGTCTCGTTGAACTCGCCGTGCCCGGTCATGGTCACCAGGGGGCGAACCTCGATCCCCGGCGTCTTCATTGAAAAGATCAGATAGCTGATCCCGTCATGCTTGGCCTTGTCGGGCTCGGTGCGCACGAGGCAGAAGATCATGTCGGCCTCGCGCGCCGTGCTGGTCCAGATCTTCTGGCCATTGATGAGGAAGTCATCGCCATCCTCCGTCGCGCGCGTCTGGAGGCTGGCGAGGTCCGACCCCGACCCAGGTTCGGAATATCCCTGACACCAGATCACTTCGCCGCGAATGGTCGGCCCGATCCATCGCCGTTTCTGCTCTTCCGTGCCGAGTTCCAGGAGGGTTGGAACCAGCATGGAAATGCCCTGGCTCTGCAGCCCAGGCGGCACGCTAGCCCGGGCGAATTCCTCGCCGATGATGCGGGACTTCAGGATGTCCGGCGCGGCCCCATACCCTCCATATTCCTTCGGGATGGTCCGCGCGGCGTAACCATGGGCGATCAACAGTTTTTGCCAGGCTACCGCTTCTGCTGAGGGCCGCTGCGCAGCCCCGCCGCCCTTGGGGGCGGCATGGCGGTGGGCCTCAAGAAAGACGAGCACTTCGCGCCGAAAAGCCTGGTGTTCGGCGCTGTAGGTGAGATCCATCAGCCTGTCCTTTCAAGAGGATCGTGCTGGCGCGTCCGTGGGGCGCAGCTCATGGCGCGACCTGTTCGGATGGCTGGAAGCAAGGCAGGCGGAAGCCGTCTCCAAGCTCTCGGACGACCAGTTCGACGGGGATGCCCAGTATTAACGTGTTGCTGTCGCAGTTCAGCAACCGGCTCGCCATCCGCACGCCTTCGTCGAGCTCAACCAGCGCTGCGACATAAGGGATTTCCGTGGCGAAGGCGGGATGAAGCGCCTGATGGGTGACGGTCCACGAAT
>NZ_JAUXSP010000027.1 GCF_030679875.1 Phenylobacterium sp.
AAGGCCAAGGAGCGGGCTGAAGAGCGCGCCCAGCGCGAGACCGACCGCGCCGCCGCCGAAGCCGAGGCCGCCGCCCAGCCGGCGCCCGAGCCCGAGCCCGAAGCGCCCGCCGCTGAAGAGCCGGCGGCTGAAGCCGCGGTGGAAGCGCCCGCCGCCGAGGAGGCTCCGGCCGCCGAGGAGCCCGCCGCCGCCGAAGCGCCCGCCGCTGCTGAAGAAGCTGCTGTCGAGCCGGCCGCCGAGGCCGCTGACGAAGCGACCGCCAAGGAAGACTAAGGACTTAGGTCCCAGACCCGGCGCTGCGCCTGACAAAGAGCGTTGCGCCGGGTCTTCGTTTCTCTGAGACGCCGATGAAGGTGCGATGCCCGACAAGCTGATCCAGGTGGCCCGGGTGGCCGGCGCGTTTGGCGTCCGCGGCGAAGTCCGCATCACCACCTTCACCGAAGACCCCATGTCGCTCGCCGCCTTCAAGGCGCTGCTGCGCCAGGACGGCTCGGCGGGCTTGACCCTGACCAGCGTCCGCCCGGTCAAGGGTGGGGTGGTGGCCCGCGCCAAGGAGATCGAGACCCGCGAGCAGGCCGAGGCCGCCCGGGGCCTGAACCTGTTCATTCCCCGTGACGCTCTGCCAGCGCCCGAGGAGGACGAATTCTACCTGACCGACCTGATCGGCGTCGTGGTCGAGACGCCGGATGGTGAGCGCCTGGGCGAGGTCAAGTCGGTGCAGGACTTTGGCGCCGGCGACCTGCTCGAGGTCCAGCCGGCCAGCGGTCCATCCTGGTGGCTGCCCTTCACCCGGGACACCGTGCCTGAGGTGAAGCTCGCCGAAGGCAGGCTGATCGCCATCCCGCCGGAAGAGACGGAGTAGGGATCTACTCCGCCGCCGTCGCGGACGGGAAGGGCCGCTCAGTCCCCCTTGCGCATCCGCATCAGGCCTTCCTGGGCGACCGAAGCCACCAGGGTTCCGTCCTGGGCGTAGAGGGCGCCGCGCACGAAGCCGCGACCGCCGGACGCCGAGGGGCTGTCTTGCGTATAGAGGTGCCAGTCGTTGAAGTTGGACGGCTTGTGGAACCACATGGCGTGGTCGAGGCTGGCCGACTGCAGGCCCGGCGTCTGCCAGGCCACCCCGTGGGGGCGCATGGCGGTGGACAACAGGTTCATGTCCGAGGCGTAGGCCAGGATCACCTGGTGCATCCGCGCATCCTCGCCGATGGCGCCGGTGGCGCGGATCCAGACGTCGGACTTGCCCTCGGTCGGCTTGGTGTTGCCGCCAAAGCCAAAGGCGTCGCGGCCGCGCATTTCGATGGGCCGGGGGCGCGACATCATCTTGCGCATCTCCGGCGGCATCTTGTCGGCCACCTTCTTCATGGACTCCGCCTCGGTGGGCAGGTCGTCCGGCCCCGGCACCTTCGGCATCGGCGCCTGGTGGTCGAAGCCGTCCTCGACCACCTGGAACGAGGCGGCGAGGTTGAAGATCTGTTTGCCGTTCTGGATGGCCACCACCCGCCGGGTGGTGAAGGTGCCGCCGTCCCGGGACCGGTCGACCTCGAACAGGATCGGGATGCGTGGGTCGCCCGGGCGGATGAAGTAGCAGTGCAGCGAATGGCACATGCGCTCTTCGACGGTCTCATAGGCCGCCAGCAGCGACTGGGCGATGACCTGGCCGCCAAAGATGCGCGGCGGTCCGCCCTGTGGGCTCACGCCGCGGAACAGGTTCTGCTCGATGCGCTCCAGCGCCAGGGTGTCAGGCAGGATCTCGGGCGTGATCTCGGGTTTGCTCTGGGGGCTGTCCATAATGACTTATCGTATGTTGCAGGTGCGAAAGCGCCAGGGCTTAACCCTTGCGGCCCGTCGCGGCAAGGCGAAGCCCGGCCTTGGCTTTTGACCCTCCCCTGGTGCAGATGAGCCCATGTCCTTCGACGCCGCCGTCCTGACCATGTTTCCCGAGGCCTTCCCGGGTCCTCTGGGCGTGTCCCTGATCGGAACCGCCTGGCGCGAGCAGGGGCTCTGGACGTTGGAAACAGTGGACATTCGCGCCTTTTCCAAGGATAAGCGCGGCTTCCTGGACGACACCCCTGCAGGGGGCGGCCCGGGACAGGTGATGCGGGCGGACGTCATCGCTTCTGCGCTTGACAGTGTGGAGCAGCGAGGGCGGCCGCTTTTATACATGAGCGCCCGGGGTCAGCCCCTGACCCAGGCGCGTGCGAAAGAATGGGCTGCGGGTCCGGGCGTCATCGTCCTGGCCGGCCGGTTCGAGGGGGTGGACCAGCGGGTGCTTGACGCTCGCGGGTTCGAGGAGGTCGCCGTGGGCGACGTCGTCCTCGCCGGTGGCGAGGTGGCGGCCATGCTGACCATTGAGGCGTGCGTACGCCTTGTGCCCGGTGTGTTGGGCCAGGCGCTGAGTTTGAGTGAAGAGAGCTTCGAGGACGGGCTCCTGGAGCATCCGCAGTACACCAGACCGCGGACGTTCGAGGGGCGCGATATCCCGCCGGTGCTGCTTTCAGGGCACCATGCTGAGGTCGCCAAATGGCGGGCGCAGCAGCGGGAAGAGACTACGCGGGCGCGGCGGCCGGACTTGTGGGCGCAGCATCTCGCCAATCAACAGGCAAAGGGCGCTTAAAGCCCAGTGACAAAGGAATTGAACCGATGAACGTGATCCAGCAGCTGCGCCAGGAAGAGGCCGATCGCCTCAAGACCGCCCGCAACTTCCCCGACTTCCGTCCGGGCGACACCGTCCGCGTCAATGTGAAGATCAAGGAAGGCGAGCGCGAGCGCGTCCAGGCCTATGAAGGCGTCTGCATCGCCCGCTCCGGCGAGGGCGTCGACGAGAACTTCACTGTCCGCAAGATTTCCTTCGGCGAGGGTGTGGAGCGGGTCTTCCCGCTGCTGTCGCCGATGATCGATTCCGTCGAGGTCAAGCGCCGTGGCGTCGTGCGGCGCGCCAAGCTCTATTATCTGCGTGATCGTCGCGGCAAGTCGGCCCGTATCGCCGAGCGCCAGATGACCCCGGCCGAGCGCGAGGCCGAAAAGGCTGAACGCACCGCCCGCGCCGAGGCCTCGGCCGCGGCCCACGCCCCCAAGAAGAAAGACGCTGAAGACTAAATTCAGGCTTTCGACGAACGCCAGAAGGGCGGCTGCGGACTTCCGCAGCCGCCCTTCTACGTTTCAAGGCCGCTCCGGTCGCAGCTCCTCCGACAGGGCGCTCACCAGATGGTCGAACATCAGCCGCATCCGACGGGTGGTGCGCAGGCCTTCGGGCATACAGACCCACATTTCCATATTGATCTGGAAGCGGTCGGCCAGGACCGGGACCAGCCCATAGCGCTTGGCCAGCAGCGTCTGGCAGGCGCCGATGCCCAGGCCCGAGCGCAGGGCCCCCAACTGGGCGATGTCGCTGTCGCTGCGAAAGGCGAACAGGTCCCGGGTGATCGGCCGGCCGATGTCGATCTGTCCGTCAAGCTTCGGCGCGGCCCCGTCGAATCCGACCATGGCATGGTCTTCCAGGGCGTCTAAATCGGCTGGAACGCCGTGACGCGCCACATAGGTCGCCGCCGCATAGAGCCCCAGGTCGATCATGCCGATCCGCCGTCCGACCAGGGTGTTCTGTGTCGGCCGCGTCATGCGCACAGCGATGTCGGCGTCCCGACGGGCGAGATCGGCCTGCCGGTTGGAGACCGTCAGCTCGACCTCGATCGTCGGGTGGGCGGCGTGGAAGGCGGCAAGAATGGGCGGCAGGATCTCGCAGCCGACGATCTCGCTGGCGGTGATGCGCACCGCACCCCCGGTCTGGGCCGCCGCCCCGGCCACGTCTCGGAGCGCTGCTGCGGCCGCTGCGGCCATGTCCTCAAGTCGAGGGCGAAGCTCAAGAGCCAGCTCCGTGGGCAGCAGGCCCCGGGGCGATCGTAGAAAGAGCGGCGAGCCCAGGTGCTGTTCCAGGGTCTCGATATGACGGCCGATGGTGGGCTGGGCGACCCCGCGGGCCCGGGCGGCGGCCGACAGGCTTCCGGTCTCCAGGACGGCGTGCAGGCTTTGGAAGAGGTCCCAGTCGGCGCTGGAGATCGACGGCATGATCTAATGATGGGGGCTGGGGGTTCGTCGCACAATGTTCGTCCAGATCCTGTTGCTCACGGGATGACCTCGGCCCCGTCTTCCAGCACCCCATCTTCCTGCGCCGCCTCGGCCAGGGCCTGTTGCTCGGCCTCCCGTTCGGGCCGCCTGCGCCGCCGCCGCTCCATCAGCCGGCCAGCGGGGAAGGCGTGCATCATCTTCAGTCCGGCCACCGGCGAGAGGTTGGCCACCACGCGGCGGGCCTCGGCCATCATCTGCTGGACCATCTCCTTGTGCTCGATCTCGCCCTCCTCGCGCACGAGGGTCAATCGGTGGAGGGCGTAGAGGCCGAGCAGGGCCGAGAGCAGGAAGTAGAAGTCCCAGTTGTTGAAGGCCAGATGGAGGACGTCGAGATCCTCGCCTGGCCGAGACCAACGGATCAGCAGCTCCAGCTCCCGGGCGGCGAAGAAGTCGGCGAACAAGCCCCCGAGGATCGGGGCGGCGGCGGCGGCCATCGAGGTGATCAGAGTGTTGGCGGCGATGTAGGCCGTGGCCCCGCCTCGGGGCGCCAGCTTCAGGGCGATATTGACCGTGGCCAGCCCCACCCCGGCCGCCGCACCGCCAAAGACCACATGCAGTACGATCAGATAGGCGCCGGCCAGCTGGCGGTCGTCGATCTGCGAGGTGAGCGCCGTGGCGGCGATGCAGAGGATGTAGGCGGGCGCGGCGGCCGCGAGCACCGACTTGTTGGAGAACCTGTCGCTGAGCTGCCCCCAGAACCGCAGAACCCCGATATTGGCGATCTGGCTGACCGCGCTCAGCGTCATGACGAAGGTTAGCGGATAGTTGAGCTGGGTGACGAAATAGACGGTGAAGAAGGGGCTCGCCAGATTTACCGCGAACTGCCAGCTCGACAGAAACAGGATCAGCCGGCGGAAATTCCCGTCCCGAAGGGGCGCGCGCAGCAGGCGATAGAGGTTCACCCCCGCGGCCGGCGGCGGCATGGGCGGCTCCGGCGTGCGGGCGAGCGCCGCGACGCTGACCATCCCCAGGATGAAGGCGAGCCCGAAGAAGGTGGCGAAGACCAGACCCTGATTTGCGATGGCGACCTGGTCGAGGGCCACACCGGCCATGATGGTGACGCTCAGGGTCACACCGGTGGCGATCACCGTGCGCCGGGCGGTGAACGAGCCAAGCCGCTCTTCCGGTATCAGATCCCTCACCCACGAATTCCAGGCGCAGCTGGTCACCGCCCCGAGGGAGCCGATCACCACCTGGGCGGCGACGAGGGCTGTCAGGCTCCAGGCGTTGTGCGGCAGGAGCGCGATGGCGACCATGACCGGCAGGGTGAGCCGGGCGCAGAAGGCCGCCGTCGAGGCGATCAGCCGGCGGCGGCGCAGCTTTTCCACCAGGGGCACGGCCGGCGCCTGGATCAGCTGGGTCAGGAAGGGCAGGGCCGCCAGCAGGCCGATGACCGCGTTCGACGCCTCCAGATAGAGGGCGAAGGCGGCCAGAACGATGCCTGTGGTGACCGCGGTCACCGCCGTGGCGGCGGCCGAATCCACCATCATCAGGGCGGTCGCCCGGTCGAGGTCGCGCTCGTCCTGCGGGTCGCTCTCGAGAGTCATGGTGACCCGTCCTAATGGGTTTGGCCCGAGGCCGAAACCACGGCGGCCAAAATCACCGGGCCTGAGCGACGGCTGCGACCTTTACGGAACCGCCTTTGCCCACCTACATAGCCGCCCATGGCCGCCATGACGCTCTACGACAAGATCTGGAACGCCCACCTCGTCGCCGAGGGGGACGGGGAGTCGATCCTCTATATCGATCTGCACCTGATCCACGAGGTGACCACGCCCCAGGCCTTCGCCGGCCTGCGCGCCGCGGGCCGCCCGGTGCGTCGGCCTGACCGCACCCTGGCGGTGGCCGACCACAATGTGCCGACCGAAGGCCAGGCGCTCGGCGCCGGGGCCGTCGCCGACGAAGAGGCCCGCCTGCAGCTCCTGACCCTGGAGCGCAATGTCGCCGAGAACGGCATCGAATATTTCCCCATGGGCGATCTGCGCAACGGCATCGTCCATGTGGTGGGGCCTGAGCAGGGCCGCACCCAGCCGGGCATGACCATCGTCTGCGGCGACTCCCACACCTCGACCCATGGCGCCTTCGGGGCGCTCGCCCAGGGGATCGGCACCTCGGAGGTCGAGCATGTGCTGGCCACCCAGACCCTGCGCCAGGCCAAGTCGAAGAACATGCGCGTCACCATCGACGGCGCCCCGGCGCCCGGCGTCGGGGCCAAGGACTTCGCCCTGGCCGTCATCGGCGCCATCGGTACGGCCGGCGGCACCGGCCATGTGATCGAATATGCCGGCGAGGCCATTCGGGCCCTGTCGATGGAAGGCCGCATGACGTTGTGCAACCTGACCATCGAGGCCGGCGCGCGCGCAGGCCTGGTGGCGCCGGACGCGGCCACCTTCGACTATATTCGCGGCCGGCCGGCTGCGCCCAAGGGCGCGGCCTGGGACATGGCGGTGGCCCACTGGAAGAGCTTCTTTTCCGACGAGGACGCGGTGTTCGACCGTGAGATCGTGCTGGACGCCGCGACCATCGCCCCCCTGGTCACCTGGGGCACCTCGCCGGAAGATGTCATGCCCATCGACGGGCGGGTGCCCGATCCGGCCAGCTTCTCCACGCCGGACAAGCGGGCCTCGGCCGCGCGGGCGCTGGACTATATGGGCCTGGTCGCCGGCCAGCCGATCGCCGAGGCGAAGATCGACCGGGTGTTCATCGGGTCCTGCACCAACAGCCGTATCGAAGACCTGCGCGCCGCCGCGGCCGTGGTGCAGAAGGCCTTTCTGGAGGGCCGTCTGGTGGCCCCCCATGTGCGGGCGATGGTGGTGCCGGGCTCTGGCCTGGTGAAGGAACAGGCCGAGTCCGAAGGGCTGGACGCCATCTTCAAGGCCGCGGGCTTTGACTGGCGCGAGCCGGGTTGCTCCATGTGCCTGGGCATGAACCCCGACCGCCTGGCGCCCGGCGAACGTTGCGCCTCAACCTCCAACCGCAACTTCGAGGGCCGTCAGGGCCGGGGCGGACGCACCCATCTGCTCAGCCCCGCCATGGCGGCCGCCGCCGCCATCGCCGGTCACCTGACCGACGTGCGCGACTTCATCTGATGATCAGCGGCCTGGATCATGTGGCCCTGGTGGTCCGCGACCTGGATCAGGCGGTGGACGCCTATGGCCGCCTGCTTGGCCGGTCCTGCAACTGGATCGGCGCCGAAGGTGGCGTGCGTCAGGCCTGGTTCCAGTTGCCCAACATGGCGCTGGACCTCATTTCGCCGGACGGCGAGGGCGGTTTCGGCGCGGCCATCGCCGCCCACCTCGACGCCCATGGGGAGGGTATCTGGGCGCTGGCCTTCACCACCCCCGACATCGCCGCCGCCACAGCCCTGCTGCGCCGCCGGGGCATCGGGGCCAGCGAGCCCGGATCGATCCGCACCGTCCACGCCGATGGCCGCAAGCGCTACTGGACGACCTCAAGCCTGGAGGTTGAAGCGACCGGGGGCTTGGGCCTGCTGCTCGCGGCCCCGCCCCGGGACGGTCAGCCCTGGCCTCTGTCGGAAGCCACCCACGGGGAGGCCGCCGCGGTCAGCGCGCTGGATCACGTGGTGGTCCACACCCCCAATCCTGAACGCGCCCTGGCCATCTACGGCGCCAAGCTTGGTCTGGACCTGCGGCTGGACCGGTCCAACCCTGACTGGGGCGCCCGACAGCTCTTCTTCCGCTGCGGCGAGACGCTTGTGGAGATCGGCGCCAGCCTCAAGACGCCCGTCTCTGACGGGCCGGACAGGTTCGGCGGCCTAGCCTGGCGGGTGGATGACCCCGCCGCCGCCCACGCCCGTCTGGCCGCCGGGGGCTGGGACGTGTCTGACCTGCGTCAGGGCCGCAAGCCCGGCACCCAGGTCTTCACCGTGCGGTCGGGCGCCCCTGGCCTGCCCGCCCTGATGATCCAGCAGACCGCGCCGCTTTCGCCTTCGGAGACTGCCTGATGAAGCCCTTTACGCGGATTGACGCCAAGGCTGCCCCACTGGCGCTCTCCAACATCGACACCGACCAGATCATTCCCAAGCAGTTCCTCAAGACCGTTGACCGGCTCGGCCTGTCCAAGGGGCTGTTCTACGATTTCCGCTTCGACGAGGCCGGCCAGGAAAAGCCCGACTTCGTGCTGAACCAGCCGGCCTACAAGGACGCAGGCGTCCTGATCGCCGGGGACAATTTCGGCTGTGGGTCGAGCCGCGAGCATGCCCCCTGGGCCCTGCTGGACTTCGGCATCAGCTGCGTGATCTCCACCAGCTTCGCCGACATCTTCTACAATAACTGCTTCCAGAACGGCCTCCTGCCCGTGGTGCTGCCGGCGCAGGCGGTGGAAGACCTGATGGCCCAGGCCCGCGGCGGCAATCATGTGATCAGCGTCGATCTCACAGCCCAGACCGTCACCGCCCCGGACGGCCAGGTCTATGGCTTCGAGATCGATCCCAGCCGGCGGCACAAGATGCTGAACGGCCTCGACGCCATCGGCGAGACCTTGCAGAAGGCGCCCGACATCGACGTCTATGAGAGCGCCCGGGCGCTCGATACGCCCTGGCTGGAACGGGCGTGAGCCTGGTCATCGCCGGGACGATCCGCGTCCCGCCGGAGAATCTGGACGCGTTCAGGCCGCACATGCTGGCCATGCTGGAGGCCAGTCGGGCCGAGGATGGGTGTCTGGAGTACGCCTACGCCCAGGACGTGGCCGAGCCCGGCCTGATCCGGGTGTTTGAGGCCTGGCGCGACCAGGCCGCCCTGGACGCCCACTTCGCCACGCCGCACCTGGCCGCCTGGCGGGCGGCCTGGCCTGAATTCGGGGTTTCCGATCGCCGCCTCATCGCCTACGAGGTCGCCTCGCACCGGGCGGTCTAGTATCCCGCCCGACAGACCAGCGACGGGGCGATGACCATGACCGACCTTCTTCTCCTGCCGGGCGATGGCATCGGCCCAGAAGTGACCGCGCAGGTCCGCCGGGTGATCGCCGTGCTCACCCCGGACCTGGTGGTCGAGGAGCGTCCGTTCGGCGGGATCAGCTATGACCAGTCGGGCCTGCCGCTCACGGACGAAACCCTGGCCCTGGCCAAGGCGTCCAAGGCTGTTCTGATGGGCGCGGTGGGCGGACCCAAATGGGCTGGCGTTCCCCGGGACAAGCGGCCAGAGGCCGGCCTGCTCGCCCTGCGGGCGGGCATGGAGGTGTTCGCCAATCTGCGCCCGGCGCTCTGTTTCGGACCGCTGGCCGACGCCTCTTCCCTCAAGCGCGAGCTGGTCGAAGGGCTGGACTTCATGATCGTGCGCGAATTGACCGGCGGTATCTATTTCGGCCAGCCCCGCTTCATCGAAGACCTGCCCGGCGGCGGCAGGCGGGCCGTTGACACCCAGGTCTATACGACGGCCGAGATCGAGCGGGTGGCCCGGGTGGCCTTCGAGCTCGCCCGGGGCCGGCGTAACAAGGTCCATTCGGCCGAGAAGTCCAATGTGATGGATTCCGGGCTGCTCTGGCGCGAGGTGGTCACCGACCTTCACCAACGCGAGTTCGCCGATGTCGAGCTGGAGCACATCCTGGCCGACAATGCGGCCATGCAGATCGTCAAGAACCCCAAGCAGTTCGACGTCATGGTCACGGACAACCTGTTTGGCGACATCCTGTCGGACGCCGCGGCCCAGCTGACCGGCTCGCTCGGCATGCTGCCGTCTGCGGCGCTCGGCGCGCCGGGCAAGCCTGGCCTCTATGAGCCGATCCACGGCTCGGCGCCGGACATCGCGGGCCAGGGCGTGGCCAATCCGCTGGCGGCCATCCTGTCTTTCGAGATGGCCCTGCGCTGGTCGCTGGACCGTCCCGAGGCCGCCGACCGACTGAAAGCCGCGGTGATCAAGGCCTTGGAGAACGGCGCCCGCACCCGCGACCTGGGCGGCGCCCTGACCACGATCGAGATGGGCGACGCGGTCCTGGCGGCGCTGGCCTAAAGCTCTTCGGCGCGGCTGGGATCCAGGGCGATGGCGGCGGCCTGATCGGCGGCGGCGCCCTCTGCGTCCCCCAGTTCGCCCCGGACAAGGCCGCGCAGATAGAAGGCGTCGGCCGAGCTGGGGTTCAGGGCCAGGGCCTTGTCCAGCCAGTCCCGGGCGCTGAGGGGATCGTCCAACAGGTAGTAGATGGTCCCCTTCTCCTCGATCAGGTCTGGATCTTCCGGAGACAGGACGAGGCCCGCCTCGGCCTCCCGCAGGGCGCGCTCATAGTCGCCCTGATTGCGCAGGATCAGCGCGGCCAGATAGCGGGAGGTGGGGCTTTCCGCCCCGCGCGCGGTGAGCCGGTCAAGCAGGGCGAGCGCCGCGGGGCTGTCGCCTGCGACGGCCAGGGCCTCCACATGGCCCAGCAGGGTCTCCTCATCATCGGGCGCCAGTCGCACGGCCTCGGTTGAGGCGGCGAGGGCCTCCTCAAAGCGCCCCTCGGCCATGAACACCTGAGCCCTGGCCGCGCGCAGGGTGTGATCGCCAGGAAGCGCACGGATCAGCTTGTCGTATTCGGCTCCCGCTGTCGCGTGGTCGCCGAGCCTGTTGGCCGCCTCGGCCACGCCAGCTTGATAGTCCGGGACACTGGGAGCCAGGGTTGCGGCCCGGCCGTAAAAGATCGCAGCCTGGGCGGGATCAGACTCCAGCACGACGCGACCCAGCCCGCCCCAGGCCCGCGCATTCTGCGGCTCCAGCACGGCGGCCTTTTCGAAATCGGCCTGGGCCTCAGTCAGGAGTCCCGACAGAACCCGCACCTCGCCCCGGTGCACCAGGGCGGTGGCCATGTCCGGGGATGCCGCGGCTTCCACGGCGACATCAGCAAAGATGAGCGCCCTGGCATAGTCCCCAACCATAGAAGACGCCCGCAGCGCATAGAGGGCTGATGCGGCGCCCAGGACGCTGGGGTCGCCAATGGTGGCGAGATCGCCCCGGGCGCCTTCGACGTCCCCGGACATGATCCGCGCCGCGGCGCGCATGGCGAAGTCCCCCGGGAAGCCTTCGTCCGTCAGGCCGAGGTTCAGATCTTCTGTGGCGCCCGCATAGTCGCCGGCCCACAGACGGGTTTCACCCCGCCGCAGGCGAAGGTCCCCATCGGTCGGCGCGCGGGCGATCGCGGCGTCCAGAAGGCGCGCGCTGCGGCTGTCCTCGCCCAGGGCGATGTAGACATTGGCCAGGGCGAGGGTCACTTGGACTCTATCGGGATCTTGACGATGAAGTCGCTCCAGGCCGCTGCGGGCCTCCTGGGCTCGCCCCAGCCTCGCCAGGGTCAGCAGCCGGTTGCGCTGCAGGGTCGGCGCATTGGGCGTTTGGCGCAGGTCCGCCTCAATCAGGGCCAGGGCCGCCTCAGGGCGCCCCGACATGGTGCGCATGTCCGCCCGCATACTCAGGACCTCATCGACAGGATCAAGAGCCGCCGCCTGATCGGCGGCCGCGTCAGCCGCGCCGATGTCGCCGTTGAAGTGGTGATAGAGGCTGAGCACCAGGAGCACACTCGCGCGGACGTCATCGGTCTCCGCCAGGGCGAGGGCCTGGGTGCAGGCGGCGATGCCCGCCTCGATGTCATCGTTCTGGGTGTCAAGGCAGGCGGCCACCTCCACAGGCCGAGTGGGCTCTTCGGTCTGGGCGAAGGCGGGCGTGACGCCCATCGCCGCCAGGGCGGCGAGGGCGGCTATCGGACGTCGTACATTCATTGCGCGTCTCCCATGGGCGGGGCGGGGCGGGCCAGGACGATGATCGGCGGAGTGGACAGCCAGGGTCCGGCCAGGGCGTGGATGTCGGCTGGCGTCAGCTCCGCCAGGGCCGTCCCCAGTCCGTCGATGAGCGCACGGGCGGTGTCCCAGCCCTTGGGGCTGGCCAGGGCGACCGCCCAACGGGCGTCCGTCTGCCGTGCGGCCTCCAGCTGGGACAGGATGGGGCGGATCACTTGGTCCAGGGCCTCGCGGCTGGGGGGCGCGGCGACAAACCCCCGGGCGGTCCGCAGGACGGCGGCGGTCACCTCGTCCAGGCTCGCCGCGTCGGGGGTCACCTCCACATAGAGGGCGATATCGTGGGGGTCGTCGAGACCGCCATCCAGGTCGACGACGGGGGAATAGGTCTGGCCCCGGCGCCGGCGGGTTTCCTCGATCACTGCGATCTCCAGCAGCTCGCTCAGGGCCAGGGCGGCGGCCTGGTTCTTGAGACCCGTGACCGGGGGCCGGGGCCAGTAGATCTGGGCCGCGGCGCGCTCCGCCGAGCCCCGATGTGTGGCGACGATGGGACCATCCGGCGCGCGGGAATAGTCCAGGGGCGGTCGTGTGGGACCGGGCGGTGGCGGTGGCCGCGGCGGGCGTGCGCCCAGGGTCGTGGCGGCCGCCTCGATGGCCTCGGCCTCGGTGATGTCCCCCACCAGGGTCAGTTCCGCCGGGCCGAGGGCCAGCTGTGTCCCCATGACCCTCTTCAGGTCGTCAGGCTTCAGGCGGCGATAGGTGTCGGGATCGCCCGCGGCGCCGGCGGTGTCTGGCCAGATGGTCCGAGCGAAGGCGTCCCTGGCGGCGTCAGATGGGACGAGCCTGTTCTCCTGCTCCAGATGGGCGGCCAGCAGGGCCATCTGGTCGGCGGTCTCGTCGGAGAATCCCGGCGTCGCCAGGTGGGCGGTGATCAGGGCCAGATGAGGGGTGACCTGGCCGGCGAAGCTGCGGGCCGAGACCCACAGCCCGTGCTCACCGATATCCACGTCGAAGTTCCAGCTCCAACGGGCGTTCAGCTCCTGAAGCGCGGCGTAGCTGGCCGCCTCGATCCCCGCATAGGGCAGGATGTTGGTCGCCAGGGCCGCAGTCACATAGTCCGCCGCGCTCAACTGTCGGGCGCCGGGCCCGAGGCGGATGATGATCTCGACTGAACCAGGGGCGCGGTCGCTGGCCAGGTGGTTGAGGACCAGGCCATTGGCGAAGGTCAGGCGCACGGCGCCTTCCGGCAACGCCTCGCGGCGGACCACCTTGCCGGCCGACCCGAGGTCGAGATCAATGGGGCGCGGAGCGGCGATGGGCGGGGGCAGGGGTCCAGCCGCGGCCGCACGCCAGGCCAAGACCACCGCCTCGGTGGTGAGCCCGGCGTCCTCCACCGACAGGGTCGGCGGCGCGTCCCCAGGCCACAGGGCGACGAAGGTCTGGATAAGGCGCTCAGGGGTGAGGCTGGCCGCCCCGCGGCTCACCCGCCGCATCATCTGGTGTGGGTGCAGGAAGGGTCGCCCGGCGGGGATGGAGTAGAGCAGTTCGTCGGCGGTCTCGGCGGCCGTGGCGTTGGCGCGCTCGGTCAGGGCGCCGCGCGCCTGGGCGCGTTGCTGGGCGAGGGCGCTGTCGATCTCGCCCTGTTCCGGACCATGGACCGCAAACCCCCGCAACACCCCCTGGGCGAGGATCAGGGCCTGCTGCCCCATCTGCGGGCCGTGGCTCGCCAGGACGCAGGCCACCTGCCGCGCATCATACTGGCCGGTGGTGTCAAACTGCAGGCTGTAGACCCCCGGGGCCGCCGCCGCCGCCCGGGCCAGGCGCCGGTTGAGCACTTCCAGCAGCACGTCCTCCAGTAGGTCATCCTCTGGTCCGGCCGCCTCGCTGTCGGCCACGGGGGCGTTCCGGCAGGCCATGCTCTGGGCGGGCAGGCGGGTCGGCGGCAGGATCAGACTGACGGGCGCCTCGGGCGGCTCGGGGTCGGGGGTGTCGGGCATGCGCGGCCGGGCGCCGGCCCCCGCCCAGCCCCCCATCCGACGCTCCAGTTCGGCCACCATGGCCTTGGGCTCCACATCACCGGTCACCACCAGGATGGCGCGGTCGGGGCGATACCACTTGGCGTGAAAGGCCTTCAGGTCGGCTGGGGTCATGGCCCTCAGGGTCGCCGCGGCCCCGCCTGGCCCCAGATTGTCCTCCGGCCGGAAGTGGAAGGCCGTCTCCTGCTCCTCGACGGCCTCGCCGGTCCACATGCGGTCGAGGCGCTCGGCCAGGACCACCCCCCGCTCAGCGGCCACCTCGGCGGGAATGAAGGGCAGCCCGTCCCCAACGTCCCGGAGCCAGTCGAGGCCCATGGCCGCCGCCGCGGGGTCCCGGCTGGGCAGGTCCAGGTGATAGGTGGTGGTCCACCGGCCGGTATAGGCGAGGTGATCGCGCCCGAAGGCGGCCCCGGCCTTGGCCATGGCCTGGTCCATCTCCCCGTCGGGGAAGCGGCGGGTGGTCCGGAAGGCCATGTGTTCGACGAAATGGGCGATCCCGCGATTGTCGTCGCCCTCGGCCTGGCTGCCGACCCAGACCAGCAGGCGGAAGGACACCCCTTCGCGGCCCGCCAGGGGCAGAATCTGGTACTCGAGCCCGTTGGAAAGCTCCCCGGTCACCAGGTCGGGATGAACCTCTTGTGCGGGCTCAGCCGCCCCCGCCGCCTGGAAGGCGGCAAGGACCAGAACCCCCGCCAACACGGACGCCGCCCAAAAGCTCCGCAAGGTTCGCCCCCGAACAAAACAGAAACAGACGGACATTCCTACAATAGGTTGTGAGGCGCCGCCAACCCCTCTCGCCATCCGCGTGTGCAGTGAGGGTGTTCAGCTTGGCTCAGCCACCGTCTCAGTCGAGGCCCAGACTCTTGCGATAGTCGGGGTGCAGCAGGTCCTGATATTCCTCATGCCGCTTGATGTAGCTGGCGAAGAAGGGACAGACCGGCATCACCGCCTGGCCATGCTCGCGGGCATAGTCCAGGGCGGTGCGGACCAGTTTGGAGCCGACGCCCTTGCCTTCGAAGGCCGGGGGAACCTCGGTGTGGGGAAAGAGAATGCCGGTCTTCAGCAGCCGGTACTCGGCGAAGGCCACATCGTCACCGAGACGAACTTCGAAGCGACCCGCCTCGACATTGTTGGTCACCGGCAGGTCATCAGGGTTAGCCATGGGATGCTCCTTCCTGGAGCCGCAAGACAAGCATGATCCCCAGACGCAAGAAAGGCCGGCGTCGCCGCCGGCCTTTCCAGAACCTGTCAGGCTTGCGCCGGCTTCAGCTTAGCGCTGAGCCAGCTCCATGCCGGCCACGGCGGCCAGATCGGCGTCGCCGACCTTTTCCAGGGTGGCTTCCACGGTCGACTTCACGCAGCGGGCCTGGGCGGACTGGCGGAAGGTTTCGGTGGTGGTTTCACGCAGGCACACCGAACGGGCGGCGCTGACGATGTCGGCATGGACCTGCTCGGCGGACTTGCCGGCGAGGGAGACCTTGACGCCTTCGGCGAAGGCGGGGGCCGAGATGGAGACAGCCGCGACGGCGGCGAGAGCAGCGATACGAGCGATCATTTTATTCGTTCCCGTAGAGGGGTTGATGACAACCACTTTGCGGGGCGTTCCTCTGGCGGCCTTCGTCGTCAATTCGCGTCGTTGTCGGCCGCCTTGAGAGGAGGTTTAGCGCCACCTTCCCCGGGGTCACAAGCGACAATTTTGCGACGCAGCATCGTGGTGCTGCGCTGCGGCAGGATCGGGCGCCATTGGTCAGGTTTTAGGCGCCGGGTCGCTTCCAGGTCGCCACTCAGCCGGCGTCCACCGTCATCTGGGTCTGGATGACCAGGGCCAGCAGCCTGCCGTCTTCGGCGGTGATGCGGGTCTGCCAGACGCTGGAGCGGCGACCGATGTGCAGAGGCGTGGCCTCGCCGGTGACCGTGGTTCCGACCTTGGCCGAGCCCAGGAAGTTGGTCTTGCTTTCCAGGGTCGTGGTCCGCGCGCCGGCCGGCAGGTTCAGGAAGCCGCCAATGGCGCCCAGCGCGTCGGCGAAGGCCATGAAGGCGCCCCCATGCAGGATGCCGCCGGCGGTGCACAGGTCCTCGCGCACCTTAAGCTCGCCCACCACCCTGTCCTTGGCCCGCTCCAGAATGTTCAGACCCATCAGGTCGGCGAAGGGCATGCCGGTGGCCGGCTGGCTCATGGTGATCTCTCCCTCAAGGGCCCCGGGGTCCTGCGTCCCCGGGTTGCGTCGCGCCATCCTAGCCCCTAGGTGAAGCGGGACGAAGCCGCGGCCGGCCGGGCCCTTGCGGCGGCGTGCTTGCGCGCGTTCATGCGGCGGCGTAACGGATCGCACCGCCTAAGAATTTCAGGAGAGACTCCGATGGGTTACCGGGTAGCCGTCGTCGGCGCCACGGGCAATGTGGGCCGTGAGATGCTGAATATCCTCGAGGAAGTGGAATTCCCCGTGGACAAGATTCACGCGATCGCCTCGCGCAAATCCATCGGCGTGAAGGTGTCCTTCGGCGACAAGACGATCGCCTGCGAGGATATCGCCCAGTTCGATTTTTCCACCGTCGACCTGGTGTTGATGAGCGTGTCGGGATCGTTCTCCAAGGAGTGGTCGCCCAAGATCGGCGCGGCCGGCCCCATCGTCATCGACAATTCCTCGGCTTTCCGGATGGACCCGGACGTGCCGCTGATCGTGCCGGAGGTGAATCCGGACGATGTCTCCTACGCCCACAAGAAGAACATCATCGCCAATCCGAACTGCTCCACCGCCCAGCTGGTGGTGGCGCTGAAGCCCCTGCATGACCGGGCCCGGATCAAGCGGGTGGTGGTCTCGACCTATCAGTCGGTCTCCGGCGCGGGCAAGGAAGGCATGGACGAGCTCTGGGATCAGACCAAGGGCATCTTCGTCCTGGGCGCGCCGCCGCCCAAGAAGTTCCCCAAGCAGATCGCCTTCAACGTCATCCCGTTCATCGGCGCCTTCGGCGACGACGGCTACACCGACGAAGAGGCCAAGATGTGGAACGAGACCCACAAGATGATCGACCCGGCCATCAAGCTGACGGTCACCTGCGTGCGGGTGCCCGTGATGGTCGGCCATGCCGAGGCGGTCAACATCGAGTTCCACGATCCCCTGGACGAGGACGACGCCCGCGACCTGCTGCGCGACAGCCCCGGCCTGGTGGTCATCGATAAGCGCGACGAGACCGGCTACATGACGCCCAAGGAGGCCCAGGGCGAGTTCCCGGTCTTCGTCAGCCGCATCCGCAACGACCCCACCGTCGAGCACGGCCTGAACATGTGGGTGGTGGCCGACAATCTGCGCAAGGGCGCGGCGCTGAACGCGATCCAGATCGCCCAGCTGCTCGACGAGCGCGGGCTGATCAAGACCAAGGCCATCGCCTGAGGTCTTTGGGTCCCCTGAGACTCTTCGGAATGGGCGGTCGCTCAGCGGCCGCCCATTTCCACGTCCGATTCCCGCGCATGGCGGGTGATCGATGCTTGTGAAGCTCCGGCGAAGGCTTAGGTAGGGCTTCCCCCCAGCCGAAAGCCGCCGCCGTGGCCCCTGCGCCGTCTTCCCCACCCTCGACCGCGTTTGTCGCCGGACTCTCCGCCTATCTGATCTGGGGCTTCATCCCGCTGGTCTTCCAGATGCTGGGGTCCATGGGGGTCGGACCCTGGGAGACCCTGGCGCACCGGACCTTCTGGGCCATCCCGGTGGCCGGGCTGTTCGTCTGGATGGCTGGCCACGGTCCCCAGGCCCTGTCGGTGTTCACCAGACCGCGGGTGCTGGGCCTGCTGGCGCTCTCATCCCTGCTGATCGCCGTGAACTGGCTGGTGTTCATCTGGGCGGTAAACAATGAGCGGGTGCTGCAGACCAGCCTCGGCTATTTCATCAACCCCCTGCTCAGCATGGCCGCGGGCGCGCTGTTCTTCCGCGAGCGGCTGGACCGGATCGCCCAGGGCGCCATTGCGCTGGCCGCAGTCGGGGTGGTGTTCCAGGCCGTGGCCATTGGCGGCCTGCCCTGGGTGTCCCTGACCCTGGCGGCCAGCTTCTGCGGCTACGGGATCGTGCGCAAGCAGGTGGCCGCCGACGCCCAGACCGGGCTGTTCATCGAATGCCTGATCCTCGGAATTCCGGGTGCGATCTTCGCCATCTGGCTGGCCCAGGCCGGGGGCGACCACTTCACCAACGGCCTCACGCCGGCCGCCTGGCTGATCTTCTCGGGCGCTGCGACGGCCATTCCGCTGGTGCTGTTCGCCTGGGCCGCGCGACGCCTGCCCCTGTCGGCCATGGGCTTCATGCAGTTCCTGGCGCCGTCCATGACCTTTGTCCTAGGCGTGGTCCAGGGCGAGCCGTTGGGATGGGCCAAGATCGCCGCCTTCGCCTTCATCTGGGCCGGGGCCGGCGTCTTCGCCTATGGCCTCTGGCGCGCCTCCCGCCGGCTGGCGGCGGCGGCGTAGCGGCGCGCTGGCCCAAGCCGGAACGGGCTAGTGTCCGTGGGGGCCTTCATAGACGCCGGGCGCCAGGCGCTCATCCTCGGGGCCTTCGCCGGCCTCGGGGGCCAGGACGAAGCGGCGGTCGCAATAGGGGCATTCGACGAAGGTCGCCCCGCCCATCTCCAGCCAGACCCGCGGATGGCCGAGCGCCCCGCCGACCCCGTCGCAGGCGATCCGGCCGGTGCGCACATAGACCACTTCCGGGGCCGGCCGGGCGCTGGCGGTCAGGGCGGTGATCGCGGGCTTGGCCGGCATGGGCTCGGGACCGCGCTGGGCCTTGACGCCACGGTTTTCGGTCGCACGGGCCATCGGGAAATCTCCGGTCGGAAGCTTGGCGCGGGCGCCGCTCGGCCCTAGGTATGCGAGGCGGGCTTGGCCCGTCAATCTTCGCACCCGCAAACCCGTCCTGCGGGGGCGCCCAAGGGGACCGCATGGACCTTCCGGAATTCGCCATCGAGGCCCAGGGCCTGGTCAAGACCTATCCGGCCACCAAGACGACGCCGGAGATGAAGGCCCTGCGCGGGATCGACCTGGCCATTCCCCGGGGCTCCATCTTCGGCCTGCTGGGGCCCAATGGGGCGGGCAAGTCGACCTTCATCAATACTCTGGCGGGCCTGACCAAGAAGACCTCCGGCACGGTGAAGATCTGGGGCCGGGACATCGACACCCATCCCCGGGACGCCCGCGCCGCCATCGGCGTGGTGCCCCAGGAGATTGCCGCCGACCCGTTCTTTACCCCGCGGGAATCGCTCGAGGTCCAGGCCGGCATGTACGCCGTGCCGCGCAAGGAGCGCCGCACCGACGAGCTGCTGGCCGCGCTGGGCCTCGCCGACAAGGCCAACGCCTATGTCCGCCAGCTGTCGGGGGGCATGAAGCGCCGGCTGATGGTGGCCAAGGCCATGGTGCACAATCCCCCGGTCCTGATCCTCGATGAGCCCACCGCCGGGGTGGATGTCGAGCTGCGCCGCCAGCTCTGGAACTATGTGGTCGAGCTGAACCGCATGGGCGTGACCATCGTGCTCACCACCCACTATCTGGAAGAAGCCCAGGAGCTCTGCGACCAGATCGCCATCGTCGCCAAGGGCCAGGTGGTGGCGTGCGAGTCCACCGCCCGCCTGCTCTCGCGCCTCGACACCCGCAGCGTGGTGGTGACGCCCGAGACGCCGGTGGAGGCCGCGCCGACCCTGGCCGGCTTCGAGGCGAAGCTTCGACCTGGCGGCGCCTTCAGCGTCACCTATCGCACCGGCCAGTCCAGCGTCGAACAGGTGCTGGCCGCCGTCCGCGCCGCGGGCCTGCGCATCCGCGACATCGCCACCGAGGATCCGAGCCTGGAGGACGTCTTCGTCGACCTCACCACCGACAAGACCCCGCAGGTGGCCTGAACGGGGGCCCGAACGGCGGCGGCCAAACCCGTTTGCGGTCCGGCCCCCTTTCGGCTAGAAACCCGCTCCGCCCACAGGCGCCAAGCACCCGTAGCTCAGCTGGATAGAGCGTTGCCCTCCGAAGGCAAAGGTCACACGTTCGAATCGTGTCGGGTGCGCCATCTCCGCTGCCCTTTGAGAGCGCCCGATCCGCGCCCGATCCGCGTCGGAGCCGACCCGGATCGTCTCGGACCGACGGTCGTTCGTTTCAGACCCGTAGCAGCGCTGCTCGCATGACGCCTTCGGCGTCGTCGTGGTCCAGGGTCTCCAGGCCGACATAGAGGGCATAAAGCATCGTCGGCGTGGTGGAGGTATCTAGGCCGGCCGCATGGCACAGATCCTTCAGATAGGCGATCCGGCGGGCGTCCATGCGGGCCACCGCCTCGGCCACGCCCTTGTCCGACAGCGCCCAGGCGCGAAGGGCAGGCTCCAACGCCGCGCCGCCATAGTCCGGATCGCGAAGACCTACGGCCAGTAGACACAGCTGCTCCAGCCTTCCCCGGGGCGGCAGGTCTCCATCGAGCCGCGCGACGACGCCCTCGAAGGCGCGGTCCTCCCAGAACCTGATGAGGCGCTCCAGATAGTCGGGCAGATCCCTGAAGTGCCAGTAGAACGAGCCCTTGGTCGTACCGAGGTCGCGCGCGAGCGCCTCAGCCCGTAGGGCCGACGGGCCAGACCTCGCCAGGGCCTGGAGGCCAATTCTCAGCCAGTCTTCGGCGTTGAGCCTTTGCTTTGTCATATTCGCCACGGGGCAACCGTACGGCGGCGTATTGACGGCCGCAAGCGACGTCGCTAGACCATACGTCAGCGTATGGAGTTGTCGATGATCTGGACCCGACTTGCCGCCGTCCTGATGGGGGCGACCCTTCTCATCCATGTCTTCGCGGGCGGGCCAGAGGTGCACGCCCCCATGTTGGCGGCGTTGAGCGATCCAGGCCTCGGCGCCTTCGCCTCGATACTTTGGCATGCAGTGAGCGTGGTTCTGGCCGTACTCACCGTCGGGCTCTGGGGGCTGGCCGGCCGGCGTGACCCGCTGCTTGAAGTCGTGCTGTCTGGCGTTCAGCTCGGTTTTGCGGGCCTGTTCCTGTTCTACGGCCTCACCCGGCTAGGCGCGGTCTGGCCGATGCCCCAGTGGGTCATCTTCCTGGCCATCCCGGCCCTCACCCGTTTTGGCCAGACCCGCCGACGGCCGGACGGTGAGCCGAGGACCTTGTCCTGAGCGGGCCAAGGGGCCGGTGATCTTGCATGTGCAGAGACGAGGTAGACCGAGCCCGGCGGCTGCCGGGCCCAGTCCAGGTCTCGGGTCAGCGTGAGAGGCTCAGCCGCAGGAAGGCGCCGCGGCCGGGGCCCGGGGTCCGGGCGCCCAGGAGGACATCGCCGAATCCGTTGCGGTTATAGCCGGCGAGATGGTCCTGATAGACCTCGTCCAGCAGGTTCTCGACGCCCGCCGCCAGGCGGACGCCCGGTCGAACCTGCCAATGGCCATAGGCGCTGAGCACCACATAACCGTCGGTGGCCGGCTCGCTGTTGGTGGCAGACACCTTGTCCTGCCGGGCCACGGCGCGGCTTTCGAGGGTCGCAGACCAGGCCTTGGCCTCCCAGGTCAGGCCCAGGGTCAGGTTGGGGGCGGCGACGCGGTAGAGGTTGTCGTCGACGTCGCGGCGTTCACCTCGCACATAGTTCAGCACGCCATCCACGCGCAGCGGCCCGTCGAAGTCGTAGCCGGCGTCAAGGTCGAAGCCGTAGAGCCGCGCGTCGACATTGTCCCAACGCAGGGGCGTCGGATCACCGCTCATGGCCGCGACCCTTTCGATGGGCGTATCGGCGAGCCCGGGCGTGGCGTCATAGGGCGCGCCCTGGATGTAGTCATCGACCTGCCGCAGATAGAGGGTCGGGCGCAGGTAGGCCCTGGGGCTGGCAAAGTCGAAGCCGAGCTCGGCGATCCAGGCGGTCTCTGGCTTGAGGCGAAGATCGCCCACATAGATGTTGCCGTCGGCCAGACCGCCGCTGGCGTTGATTGGCAACCAGCCAAACCGCTGGATGTAGCCTGGGGTCTGCTGCTTGCGGGCCAGGGTCACCCGCCACGACAGGCCGTCGTCCTCAGGCGTCCAGAGGCGCGCCACGGCGTCGACGGTCACGTCCTGCCCGGACCGGTGGGCGCCATTGAAGGCGGCGGCCAGTTCGCGCGGCCCCATGGGCAGGGCGGGACCGACCCCTGCGTCTCCGGCGTCATAGGCGTTGTGATCCACCCGCAGCCCTAGTTCGGACTTGAAGATCGAAGTCTGGCCCCGCCATTGGGCGAACCCGCCGAACCGGCCCATCTTGACCTTCGGATAGGCCGTCACCCAGAAACCGGGATTGCTGGGGTTGGTGATGGTGACGTCGTGGTCGATCCGCTCGCCATCGACCCCGACGTCCAGTTCGCCCCCGAAGGCTGCGAGGGCCAGCGACACCTCGCCCCCGCGGGTGGTCGCATCGGCATAGGACGCCCGCTGCGACGCCGGCGTCGGCGCCGGGCGAAGGGAGAAATTGTCCATCAGGTGGGCCACATCGGCGTAATGCAGCCGGGCCTCAAGACGGACGCCGCCGAAGTCCATCGCATAGCCCAGCCGGGCAAAGTCCGTATCGAAGTACAGGATGTCCATGGGAAAGGGGGATTGCCGGAGGGGCCGGTATTCTGGCGACGGGCGTCCAGCGTGACCTCGCCAAGCTCGGTCTTGAGTCCTGCAGACAGGCCAAGGACGCCGCGTTCGAAGGCGCTCCCGCCGATCACGCCGTCGCCATACTTGGCGTCTTTCGCCTGCTCCCAGGAGCCCAGCAGGTTGAACCGCCAGGTCTCGGTCGACCCCCCGATGACGCCGCCCGCCGCGCGGCTGTCATTGACGCTGCGGCCAGAGACCGTGAGGTCATAGCCCAGCGCGACGTCGCCGCCCGGCCCATAGCCGATGCGCTTGAACACCGCGTCGGCGCCGCCAGCCAGCCCGGGGCCCGCCGACACCGGGCTCACCCCGCGGTCGATCACGATGGCCGCCACCAGCGGCCCGGGGGCGTAGTGAAAGACCGGGTCCATCAGGTTGGGGCCCCCAGACGCGAAGCGCTGGCCATCGACACGGAGGTTCAGCCGTTGTCCAAACAGGCCGCGATACTGCATCTGTCCCGATAGCTCGCCATTGGCGATGCGGGCGCCGCCGGGGGTGCGGGCGGTCAGATGGGTGATGTCGCCGCCCTGCACGGGGGCCGCCTCAGGGGTGATGTTCAGCGCGGTGGCCGTATCGGTCCGGGCGCCGGTGACGATGATCACATCCAGCAGGGGTGATGGGGACCCTTGAGCCAGGGCCGGCGCCGCGAACACGGCCAGGCTCGCCCCGGCCAGGAGGGGCAGAAAAAGCTTCGAAGACATTGAGAGGTCTCGCAGACTGAAAATCAGACGCACGGGTGACGCGCGTCCGGAACGGGCCTGCAAAAACAGGCCGCGACGGGGTCGGGGTTTTCAGGTGCGAGGCGGGGGCGCCCGTGACCCAAGCGGCGGGCCTTGGGTCCGGCGGATGAGCCCGGGCTGGTTGGCGACGTGCTCCACCTCAACGGCGAAGCGACAGGGGGCGGCGAAAAGTGTCCGGTCGCCTGGGGCGGCGGCGTAGGGAACCGTGCACAGGGCGCAGTGATCATCGGACGGCGCCTCGCCTGGACGCTCGTCGCCCGTGAGGTGCGCCAGTCGCTCCGCCGCGGCGCGGGCTTCAGCCGATACCTGGCCGGACGGCGCGCAAATCAGGGGCGAAACATCCCCGCCCGCCGTTCCAGCGAGCGCCACCGAGCCCGGCAGGAGGACCTGCAGGGCGATGGCCATCGCCGCCAAAAGGCGGGCCAGTCGGGCGCCGGGCGCGTGCGTCATGGCCGGCTGATACCTGAACAATCGAGGTTGCGCATCTGGCCCATTGGCCGCGGCCCTGGAGGGGGTGACGGGCCTGGCGGGGATGGCCAGACGGCCGCCTCCCGCATTTCTCCTTGGTGAACCGTGTTTGGTTCGGCTCCATGGGGGCTAGCAATGTTTTGGGCGCGGGGCCGGCAAGAGCCTCCGTCCCTCAAAGGCAGGAGACCGGTCATGGCCGATGGATATGTGGACGTGCTGCGCGACAAGCGGGCGCAGGCGCGCAAGGTCGCCTACGAGACCCCGATCGAGGAGCTGCATCCGGCCCGGGCCTCGCTGTTCCGCGACGACGCCATGTGGCCGACCTTCGAGCGGCTGCGGAAGGAATCGCCGGTCCACTACACGCCTGACAGCAACTACGGTGCCTATTGGTCGATCACCCGCTACAACGACATTCTGGCGGTGGACTCCAACCACCAGGTGTTTTCCTCGGCCAAGGGGATCACGCTCACGCCCAAGGCCGCGCAAGGGTTTCGCGACCCGAACGCCCCGTCCGGCGCCAACTTCATCGCCATGGACCCGCCCCGGCACGACGTGCAGCGCAAGACCGTCAGCCCGGCCCTGTCGCCCATGGCCCTGTCGGTCATGGCCCCGCTGATCCGCGAACGGGCCGGCTACATCCTCGACAGCCTGCCGGTGGGGGAGGAATTCGACTGGGTCGACCTGGTGTCCAAAGAACTCACCACCATGACCCTGGCGACCCTGTTCAACTTCCCCTTCGAGGAGCGGCGCAAGCTGACCTTCTGGTCCGACGCCATGACCTCGCCGCCCGGCCATGGGCCGGTGGCCGACATCGCCGAACTGCGCAAGGTGATGGGGGAGTGCTTCGGCTACTTCACCGGCCTGTGGAACGAGCGGGTCAATAGCGAGCCCACCGGCGACCTGATCTCCATGCTGGCCCATGGGGAGGAGACCCGGCACATGTCGATGGCCGACTTCCACGCCAATGTCGCCCTGCTGATCATCGGCGGCAATGACACCACGCGGAACACCATCTCCGGCTCGGTCCTGGCGCTGAACCAGAACCCCGACCAGTACGCCAAGCTGCGGGCTGAGCCCGACCTGATCCCGTCCATGGTCTCAGAGACCATCCGCTGGCAGACGCCTCTGGCTCACATGGCGCGGACCGCGACGCAAGACTTCGAGATGGGCGGCAAGACCATCAAGGAGGGGGACAAGGTGGCCATGTGGTACGTCTCGGGCAACCGGGACGACACGGTGATCGAGACCCCCGACGCCTACATCATCGACCGGCCCCGGCCTCGCCAGCACATGTCGTTCGGCTTCGGCATCCATCGCTGCGTCGGCAACCGGCTGGCCGAGCTGCAGCTGACCATCATCTGGGAAGAGATCATGAAGCGCTTCCCCGACATCCAGGTCCTGGCCGAGCCCAAACGTAGCTATTCGATCTTCGTGAAGGGCTATGAGGACATGCGCGTGGTGTTGCCCGCCCGCCTCTAGGCCCTGTCACCCATCGGCCACAGTCGGTGGCTGAGTAAAGCTTGGCCGCAGGGAAAGGGCGCCCCTGCGGCATCGGCGTGCGCGCCGATGCGTTGTCTGCGGTTCGAGGCCTGAGGGGGCTTCCCGCAGTACGACGAGGATTACCCGTATGAAGACCATGCTTTGCGCCGCCGCCGCCATTGGCGCCCTGACCGCGGCCTCCGCCGCCCAGGCCCAATCGGCCAGCGACTGGACCGGCCCCTATGTCGGCGGAGTCGTCGGCTATGGCTGGCAGGCCGAGAATGACGACGACAATGAAACCGTCGTGTTCGACACCAATCTGGACGGGACCTATGGCGACACCGTGCGCACGGGTACCGGCGCCAACGCTTTTTCCCCGGGCTTCTGCTCGGGCGGCACCTATCAGCCCACCCCGGCCAGCGCCTGCGGCGGCAACGACGATGGCCCGGAATTCGGTGTTCGCGCCGGCTATGACTGGCAGTTCGGCAATATCGTCGCCGGCGTGCTCGGCGAAGCGGTGCGCACCGACGTGAAGAACAGCGTCACCGCCTTCTCCACCACGCCGGCCTCCTACACCATGAGCCGTGAACTCGATGGCCTGCTGGCCGCCCGGGTTCGGGTCGGCTATGCGGTCGGGAACAGCCTGCCCTACATCACCGGCGGCTATGCCGGCGGCGCCATGCAGCGCCACTTCTCCACCACCAACACCGCCAACACCTTCACCGAAACGTCCGACAGCAACGAATGGGTCGATGGCTGGCAGCTGGGCGGTGGGGTCGAGCACAAGATCACCAGTGATCTGAGCCTTGGCCTGGAGTACCTCTACACCCGCCTGGAAGACGAGGGTTACACCGTCCGCGCCAGCGGCGGCCCGGCGGGCGGCCCCTTCACCTCGGTGAACGGCGCGGGCACGGACTTCCAACGCACCAATGACGAGTTCAACGTCCACTCGGTGCGGATGGCGGCCACCTACCGCTTCTGATCGCATCACTGATCTGAAGAACGGCTCGGACCTGCAAAGGCCCGGGCCGTTTTTCGTGGCCGCGCCCCGCGCGCGCCCGCGCCCCATGGGGTAGGCTTTGCGCCCGATGCGGACGGAGGCGGCGGTGAAGCTGATCTTTCTCTACGGGCCCGCGGCCTGCGGCAAGCTGACCGTGGCCAGGCAGCTTTCGGCCCTGACCAACTACCCCCTGTTCCACAATCACCTGGTGCTGGACGCGGTGACCTCGGTCTTTTCGTTCGGCAGCGAACCCTTCGTGCGTCTGCGCAGCTTCTACTGGCTGGCCATGTTCGAGGAAGCCGCCCGCCAGGACCGCCCGCTGATCTTCACCTTCGCGCCGGAACGCACCGTGCCGGACAGCTTCATCGAAGAGACCCGCGCGGTGGTCGAACGCCACGGTGGCGCGGTGGTCTTCGTCGAACTCCAGGTTTCCCCCGAGGCGCAGATGCGCCGGGTGGAGAACGCTGATCGAAAGGCCTCGAAGAAGATCCACTCCCGCGAGGTGCTGGGGAAATTCATCGCCGGCGGCGGGGCCGACTACCGGCCCATCCCGACGAACCTGGTGATCGACACCGAGGTGCTCGCGCCGGAGGCTGCGGCGCAGGCGATCGTCGAGGCCCTGGCGCTGGAGCCCTTGTCCGAGCCGCACGTCATGTATCCTGATCCGGCGTGAGGCGGCGGCCTATGCCTTCGTTCCAGCCGAAGACCTCCTCGACGCCGACTCCAAACACCCGGGAGATCCGAAACGCACTCTCCAGTGAGGGGGAGTAGCGACCCTGTTCGATGGCGATCACCGTCTGCCGGGTGACGCCGATGGCCTCCGCCAACGCGACCTGACTCATCCCGCCAGCTTGCTCCCTAAGTTCCTTGACGCGGTTCGTAATGGGCGGGGGCTTAGGCAAGGCGCGCGGCCTTATCGCCGAAAGAACATGATCTGGGAGCCGTACTCGACCACTCCAGACACAAACAGCGACAGCACGATCACGTTGAACATGATGTTGCCGTCGCCATGGACGGCGTAGTGCCCTAGCGCCGGGAGCACGCCGACCAGGAGCGCCAGGCCGGCCCAATGACCGGCCCGCGCGACGATGAGCCGCTCGCGCTCATCTGGCGGCGTCGCAGATTGTTTCGGAAAGAAGATCGCAAGCGCGATCTCCAGAGCAATCACAGCCGTCACCGCGAAGACAGCCGCGCCGATGGCGAATTCCGGCGCCGCCGCCGCCAGCCCCGCCCCCAGGATCGACGCCAGGCAAAACGCCCCGGCCACCCCAAACACGACGACCATCACCCAGGCCACAATCTCGCGCACCGCCACGGGCAGCTCCTTTCAATGAGGCGCTCAGTATGGTCGAAGATTTTTGACATGTCAAAAATTATGTACAGGGGCTTGGTCAGGGAAGCTTAGATGGCGACCTGCCTCAGGGCCCGGCGGACAGGCGCCGCCTCACCCCTCAAACCCCCGCACCACGGTCAGCACCGCCTGGCCGTAGCGGGCGAGCTTGCCTTTGGATCGGTGGGCGCCCTAGCCGCCGAAGGCCCCGTCTCGATGACGAAGCCAACCTCGCTTTTCGACCCGTTGCAGACGTTCACGACAGCGGAGTTGAGGCGCTCGGGGGCATGTCGTCGAACAGGGCGCAGCCAGCGGGGTATCCAGTCCAAGGCATCCCCTGTGCACAGCGCACCGCGATAGTGGGGGATGGCAGCGTGGGATCGGCGAAGCAGCCTCCGGCGAACCCGGTCTGGCCGGGTCTCCACGCTCCAAAGGACTTCCAATAGAGGGTCGAGCCGCAGGTTGCGCAGAACCAACGCTTGCCCATGCCTTCGAGGACGGTCAGCGGACCTTCGACCCTCTTGACCTGCTCGTCGCGGAAGTAGACCGACCATCCAAAGGGGGCCCCGGTGCGACGCTTGCAGTTGTCACAGCTGCAAAGTCCGCTGCTGATCGGCTCGCCTTCGACCTCAATTTTTGGCACGCGCCACAGGCACATCGCGCAGTCCGGACGGTCATAGCGGGCCCCCACCGCTTGCATTACACAGAGTCTAGGAGCTTGGACGCGGCAGCCCACGCCGTCCACTCGGCGCAGGAGCCCACGTCCGCTTCCCACCCTTCTCAGCGGTTTAGAACGCCTGCTCTAGGGAAACTGGATAGCTCGGCTTCAGGCGCTGGGCCTCTCCGCCCATAGCCAGTCCCGGTCTGTTGATCGCTGCATGCTGACATCAGGCTGGCAGCATGACGCTGATATCTCCCGGCGCGCACAGATGGGGATGTGGCCTTGGGCGATTTCAGTTTCCAGACCGGCGAGTGGCGCGTCCATCACCGCAAGCTCGCGGAGAGGCTTGTGGGCGCCACCGAGTGGATCGCGTTTTCCGGGACTTGCCGCGCCGTCGAGGTGCTCGCGGGCGAGGGCAACGTCGAGGACATGGTTCTCGACGACCCCTCAGGCGCCTATCGCGCCGCGGCGTTTCGGCGTCGCGACCCGCAGACCGGCCTATGGTCGATCTGGTGGCACGACGGGCGTTCTGGCCACGTCGATCCCCCGGTGCAGGGGGTCTTCGAGGACGGAGTCGGGCAGTTCTTCGCCGAAGACACGCTCCATGGGCGGCCCATCTGCGTGCGGTTCATCTGGTCTGACATGACCCCGATCAGCGCGCGCTGGGAGCAGGCGTTCTCGGCCGACGGTGGCGGGACGTGGGAGACCAACTGGATGATGGCCTTCGAGCGGATAGGCTGACGCTCGCCCACCTCACCCCTCAAACCCCCGCACCACGCCCATACCATCTGGCGGTCGGGCGAGAGACTCGCGTAGGCTGGCCCATGGCGCTCACAATCTATGGCTCACCTCGCTCACGCACGATGCGCACCCTGTGGATCGCTGAGGAGCTGGGCATCGAATACAGGCATGTCTCCGTTGCGTGGGAAGACCCCTGGCTCAAGTCGGATGAATTCCGACGGGTGAATCCGTTCGGCGCGGTTCCGGCGATTGACCATGACGGCCACTGCCTGGGGGAATCGCTTGCGATCAACCTTTACCTCGCCAAGACCTTTGGCTCTGTGGGGCCAGAGCCGCTGTATCCTCCTGATGGCGCTGCTGAAGCCGACGCGTGGCGCTGGACGCTCTGGGCTCAAGGCCATCTGGAACCATGGGTCAGGCGTGACGGGGGGCTTCCTGTGTACAGCGGCGCAGCGCTGGAAGGTACGCATCCGGTGAGGACCGCGGCGGCTAGGCTGTGAAACGCCGGGAAGTGGCTTAGGCGGCAAGCGCCGTGGGCGTCCAGTTCCAGGGCAACAACTCGTTGAGACGACTGGCCGGCAGGTCGTTGATGCGCGCGAGGACATCGGCGAGCCAGGCCTGAGGGTCGACGCCGTTGAGCTTGGCGGTTGCGATGAGGCTGTACATGGCCGCCGCACGCTGACCGCCACGATCGGAGCCGGCGAACAGCCAGGACTTGCGGCCAAGGGCGATGCCTCTGAGGGCCCGCTCGGCGGCGTTGTTGGAGAGACAGACGCGGCCGTCATCCAGGAAGCGGATGAAGGAGGGCCAGCGTCGCTTGAGGTAGTTGATCGCCTTGATGATGTGGTGGCTGCTGGTGAGCTGCTGGCGGGTCTCGGCCATCCAGGCTTCGAGCTCGGCGAGGATCGGCGCGCTCTGCTCACGGCGGACGACCAGGCGAGCTTCGGGGCTTGCGCCGTTGATCTGCCGCTCGACGGCGAAGAGGGCGTCGATCAGGCGCACCGCGTCCAGAGCCTTGGGATAGACGGCCTTGGGCTTCTCGCCGCGGGCCTTCTGGCGCTCGGCGGTCTCGATGTCGGCCAGCTCGAAGAACTTGCGGCGGGCGTGCGCCCAGCACCCGGCCTCCACGATGAGACCTGGAGATCGGCCTGGCTTGTAGAGCTCGGTGTAGCCGCCAAAGGCGTCGGCCTGGAGGATCCCGCTCCATGTCTGCAGGTGGCCTTGCGGATGCACGCCCTTGCGATCGCGGGAGTAGTAGAAGATCGCCGCGGGCGGACCTGCGCCGCTGAAGGGGGCGTCGTCTCGCACATAGGTCCACAATCGGCCCACATCGGTCTGGCCCTTGGCCAGGACCGGAACGGTCGTGTCGTCGCCGTGCAGGCGCTCGGCGGCCAGGACATGGGCCTCAATGCGCTCGACCAGCGGCGCCAGGACCGTGGCCACGCCGCCGACCTGGTCGGCCAGGGTCGAGAGGCTGAGCGGCACGCCCTCGCGGGCGTAGCGCTCGGCCTGGCGATTAAGCGGCTGATGCTGCCCAAACTTCTCGAAGACGATCATGGCCAGCAGGCTGGGGCCGGCCCAGCCGCGGGGTAGGACATGGAAGGGGGCTGGAGCCTGGGCGATGGTCTCGCAGTCTCGGCAGGAGACCTTCTCGCGGACGGTCTGGATCACCTTCCACTGGCGGGGGATCACCTCCAGCGTCTCGGTGACGTCCTCGCCGAGCTTGGTCAGGCGCGCGCCACCGCAGCAGGCGCAGGTCTTGGGGGCCTCGATCACGACGCGCTCGCGCGGCAGATGCTCTGGGAAGGGCTGACGCGAGGGCTTCTTGCGGGTGAAGGTCTTGACCGTGGTGGTCGCCCGGGCCGCGGCTTGCTCGGCGGCGAGCTCATCCTCGGTGGCGCTGGCCTCCAGCTCTTCCAGCTGCAGCTCCAGCTGGTCGAGCAAACGGCTGGTCCGCTCAGACGACGTCCCGAACCGCTCACGCTTGAGCTTGGCGATCTGCAGCTTGAGATGGGCGATGAGCGCCTGGCTGTCGGCGCGCTCAGCCTTAGCGGCGGCGGCCTCAGCGATGGCTACGGCCGCATCAGCGCGGGCCAGATCACGATCGGCGCACGCTGCATCCCGCTCGGCCTGCATGCTCGCCAGCGCCGTCTTCAGCGCTTCGACATCGTCCGGAACAGGGGCGGCCAAGCTCTCCATGACCCCGATGGAATCATACTTTTGAGCGCGTGTGGCGCCCCTAAATGCAGGTCCCCAGAACTATTTTAGCCGCTCATCCAGCGCTGCTCGGACGCCAGGTGTGCTGGGGATTACGCCAGTCGATGCCCTCCAGCATGTAGCCCATCTGCGCCATGGTCAGCGCCACCGCGCCGCCGCTCGTCGAGGGCCAGACGAACCGTCCCCGCTCCAACCGCTTGGCGTAGAGCGACATGCCGATGCCGTCGTGCCAGAGGATCTTGATCAGCGATCCGCTCCGGCCTCGAAACACATAGAGATCGCCCGCATGGGGATCTCGCTTCAGGTGCTCCTGGACCAGCAGGGCCAGCCCCTGCATCCCCTTCCTCATGTCCGTGTGGCCCGTGGCGAGCCATACCCGTACGCCGGAGCGGATCGGTATCATCGCAGCGCCTTGAGAACCGCGCCCACCAGGGCTGGCGACGCCGTCGGGGAAATGCTCACGCGGGCGCTGGCCAACTCCACCTGGATCGCCGGACCGGCACTGCTCGGCGGCGCCGGCTCGGCGACGACCGCCTCCACGAAGCCAAGACCTGCCGCCTGCTGACGCCACTGATAGATCAAGCTGGTGGCGACATCGCGCCGGCGCGCCACATCCGTCACGACTGCACCTGGCGAAAACGCCTCGGCCAGGATCGCCAGCTTCTCCTCGTCACGCCACCTGCGGCGGCGCTCCGGACCGGTGATCAAACTGACATGGGCCATGCTGTGCAGCTACGAGCGCTCTTAAGGACGTCCTTACGAGCACAGCATCGCCATCCACCTCACCCCGACAAGGCGGCCCCCACCGGAGGCTCACG
>NZ_JAUXSP010000021.1 GCF_030679875.1 Phenylobacterium sp.
ACGACGACGGCGCTCGGGCCCCGTCATCAACGTCATATGGGCCATGCTGCACAGCTATGAGCGCTCATAAGGTCTCCTTACGAGCGCAGCATCACGTCCAGGCTACCCCTCAGCAAGGCGGCCGACGGCGGAGGGGTACGCATCTCCCGCCGTGCGCGGTGTTTTCAGTTGGGGCTGCGTTCGACTACGAGGCCGGCGTGCAAAAGGCAGCACCGCGCTGGATGGGCCGAGCTGGCTTCGAGTGGTTGTACCGGTTGGCGCATGATCCCGTCAGACTCTGGCGCAGGTACTGCGTCGAGCCATGGTTTATGGTTGCCCCCGCGTTGCGGGACATCATGCTGGCATACGCCTCAGGGAGACTCCTGAAGAAGCCGGTAGGCCGCCAATCAGGCCGCGGCGACCGCGCACATTCTGTCAGCGAGCCGGCCCCAATTCAGGGTCGACTGAATCTGGCTGAAAATGGCGCTCAACCAGCCCCGCCGGCGGAGTTCGAGAAAACTGTCGTCGCTGAGCCCCCGCAATCGTGCTTCATCGATCGTTAGGAAGCCGGACAAGGATACCTTCCCCCCGTCCGGCATGGCGATCGTGGCCGTTCGACCGTCCAGTAAACCCAGCGCCCTTAGCCCCTCAACAAAGGGGATGGTCGCCCGCTCAGCAGCCTGAGCGGAGCGACAAAACTGCATAGCCGACTGTAGCAATTCCGCGGGTTCTCCCTCGGCGAAGAGCGGCGCGCCGCCGCTAGGGAGCAGCACATCATCGGCTTCCTCAATACAGAGAGCGACCAGGTCGTCTTCCTGGCGGAGGATAAAGGGATAGCGGCGCACATAGATCGGGACATAGGCCCCTTCGCGCCAACCGCCTTCGTCATCGACGAACAGATTCTCACCTTCGCGCAGCCCAAGTATCGCTACAGGTCGGGCCGCCTCGCCCGCGGAAAAGGCGATGGGGTACCATTGGGCGGCAAGCGGGATTTCAGCCAGAGTCAGGGGCACGGCGTTTGTTGCCCTGGCGAAACCGAAATCCATCGGCGCACGAAGCTGAAGCGCGCCGTGGCGCTGCAGACTGATCGTGACCGGCTTGTCGTAGAACAGCGGCTTCATGACGGTGATGGCTCCCTCCCCCAAGGAAACTGCTCCGAACCTTGACCAAGGACGAGCCCCTCCGTCGCATCCTGACGCGAAGCCGTCTATGTGCGAAGCGTCTGCGCCGCACCCTAATCTGGAAGCTTAACCATGGCTGACCTGCCCCTGCCACTGCCCTTGGATGTCGATCAGATCAAAGGGTTCCTCGATCTAGAGGAAGGCGCAGCCCTGCAGCGTGCGGCGATCGAAGGGGCCAAGCGCGGCGCTTGCCTGGAAATCGGCGCCTATTGCGGCAAGTCGGCTATCTATATCGGCGTCGCCTGCCAGAGCGTCGGCGCCGTCCTGTTCTCCATCGATCATCACAGGGGATCGGAGGAGAACCAGCCCGGCTGGGAGTATCATGACTCCGACCTCTGGGACGTGGCTGAAGGCGCCATGGACACCTTGCCCCATTTGCGCCGAAACCTGCGGGCTGCCGGCCTGGAAGAGACGGTGATCCCAATCGTTGGGCGCTCAGCTGCCGTTGCTGCGCGCTGGGGCGGAAACCTGGGCTTCCTGTTCATCGACGGCGGGCACACCATGGAGGCGGCGCTCGCTGACTACCGCGGATGGACACCACACCTCGCGCCGGGCGGCTTGTTGGCCATCCATGACGTCTTCCCTGATCCGGCTGACGGCGGCAGGCCGCCATTCGAAATCTACCAGCGGGCCCTGGCTTCGGATCTCTTCGCCGAGGTCGAGGCGGTAAAGAGTCTGCGCGTCTTGCGTCGGATGTGATCCTACGCCAGCGATGCGCCGCCGCGACGGGGCGTGGAGGTCGGCGCCCCTGACCAGTTCTGAGCGACCATCTTGGGCGCGTCACTGGTCGAATTCTCGTCAGACGGGGGTAATAGGGCTCTGTTGGACGCCTTGGCGGAGAACCCAGGATTGTTGTTCACAAGCAGGGTGCTAAGGCGGCTCATGCTTCAGCTTGCGTCGCGCGCCGCACTCATCATGTTTTTGGCTTGGGCGATCTCGATTGTCTTCGAGCCAAACCACCACGCCGCGCGCCTTCAAATTGCAGGCGACACCCTCGAGCACGGGCTCATTGCGCTTGGTCTTGTCATGCTGGCCAGCGCGGCTCTGCCGAGAGTACAACTCTTGCTCATAGGCCTCATTGTCCTCGGCCTCGGGCTTGGCCTGGAGTTGCTTCAACTCGCTCAGCTCGTGCCGGGACGCTTCGAGGTCCGCGATATCTTGGCCAATCTTACGGGCGTGATCCTCGGCTTGCTCGCGGTGGGCATCGGGGAGGTGCGCGCAGATGAGGGCTACGAGCAGAGTAAACAGGCCCACGCGAAGACGAGCGCCCTGGAGGACTAGCCCGTCCGACGTCCTCAGCCGTGGCGCACGAGGACCTGGGAGGCCGGCGTCAGGTCATAGACCGCGTCGTGGGCGAGGATCGCGGCGGCTTGCGTCCAGGTTGGCCGCTCCTCGGGCCAGATGATCGCCTCCTGGAATTGCCAGCCCATCCAGTAGACACCGTCGGCGTCCCGGTGGGCGTCCTGCCAGGTCAGAAGCTCGACGGCCCGGACGGGCCGGTCCAGCGCAACCAGGGCCATCACCAGTTCGCAGGTTTCGGCCACCGTCACCCAGGGCTGGTCGGCGACGCAGCGGGAGCCGACGCCGGGCTCGACGAACCGGGTCCAGCCGGCGTCAAGTCGCTCCAGGGCGGCCGGACCGGCAAGCGCCCCGCCCAACATCGGATAGTACCAGTCCATGGCGAAGCCGGAGCGATCAGTCGTGCGGTCGAAGCGCTCTGGCCGGGTCCGCAGCGCATCGCCCAGGCGTGAGCGCCCCTCGACCCAGTGGGGTTGAGGCTCGCCCATGAGATCGGCGAGGCTCAAAGCGCACTCCAGGCTCTTGTAGATGGACCCACAACCGGCCCGCACGGCGTCATCGGCGCTGGTCATGTGCGCCTCGGCGGACCAGGAGACATCGCCCGGCGGATGCTGCAGCGACAGGACGAAATCAATCGCGCCTCGCACCATCGGCCAGTAGGGCCGCACCATGGCCGCGTCCCCGGTCAGGATATAGCGGTGCCAGACAACGACCGCGCAGTAGGCCGCGAAATTGGTGTCGCGAAAGGCGGGCGGACGGACCCTGGCCATATGCAGACGGTCAGCCATGGGCAACATGTTGCCATACTCGCCCAGCCATCCGCCGTCAGCGCCCTGGCGCGCAGCCAGACAGTCGAGGCCGTCGCGGGCGGCGTCCCATTCCCCGGCGACGGCCAGAGCCATCACACATTCCCCGTGGTTCCACGGGTCCCAAGGTCCGGCCTCGAACCATGGGATCGCCCCATCGCCCTGCTGGGCCTCCAGCATGCACAGCACAGCGCCGGTTAGGGGGTCGCGCCGCCGCATCGGGGCTTTGCGTGTGGCCCGCGGAGCGCTCATGAGGGGCCCGTCGCCTGAGGGGCGGCCTTGCGGAAGTAGAAGGCGACGCTCTTGCCCATCAGTGGGGCGGCGATCGCCTCAAGGCCACGGGTCAAGGGGGGCTTCTCCATCAAATCCCACACCAGGAAACGGTGATAGGCCTTGATCAGCGGATGGTCGTCCTGTCGGTTCCAGAAGGCGCACTTCAGCCACCAGTAGGGGCTGTGCAGGCCGTGCGCGTAGTGCTGACCGAGGAACCGGTAGCCCAGGCGCTCGATCTCTCGGCGCAGGCTGTCCTCCTGGAAGATACGGACATGTCCGCCCGGCTGGTCGGCGTAGCCACCCTCGCCTGGGGCAAGCTTCCAGCAAAGGGTTTCAGGCCAGGCTCGCGGGACCGTGGGCGCAAAAACGGCGCCCGGCTTCAGCACCCGACGGATTTCCGCCAGCGCCGCGGGATAATCGTCCAGATGCTCCAGCACCTCTGAGCAGATCACCGCATCGAAGGTTCCGTCCGCGAAAGGCAGCCGATAGGCGTCCCCCTTCAGAAAGGCGCAAGCTCCTGGGTTTTCCGGGGGCGGCAGCTGGAACACGCCAGCCATGGCCTTGCGCAGAGAGGCCTCGTCCATGTCGAGGCCGACGACGTTCACGCCATCCTCCAGATGGACCCCGTGGCAGTGGCGGCCCTCGCCGCATCCCAGATCAAGCACCCAGTCACCCGGACGCAGGCCCAGGCGGTTCATCTCAACAGTCAGCACGCCGCGATCACCGCATCTTCGAGCACTGCCTCATAGGCCGCACCTGCCCGGTCCCAGGAGAAGACCTCCCGGGCCCGTCGTCGGCTGGCTTCGCTTAGCGAGAGCCGCTTGGCCGGATTGTCCAGAAGCTGGGCGATCGCGGTCGCCAGGGCGCCGGAATCACCGCGGCGAACCACGATCCCCGCCTCGCCCACCACCTCGGGCAGGGCCCCGCCGTCAGTGACGATCACCGGCGCGGCGCAGCTCATCGCTTCGGCGGCGGGCAGGCCAAAGCCTTCATAGAGGGACGGGGTCACACAGATGGTCGCCCGGGCGTACTGCTCGGCCATCTCTTCTCCGCTCAGGTCGCTGATGAAGCTGATGCGATCAGCAATCCCGAGGCTGTTGATCAGCTTGCCCGTCGGACCGTCCGGCTTCAGCTTGCCGATCACCACGAGCTCCAGGTCCGAATAGGCGGCCAGCAGATCGGCATAGGCCTGGATCAGAATGCCCAGGCCCTTGAGCGGCACATCGGCGCTGGCGGTGGTCAGGATGCGCCGCTCCCGCCGGCGCAGATCCGGCTGCGGGCGAAACACCGTTTGGTCAACACCCAGGGGTATTGCGGTCATCCGTTCGGGGGAGACCTTCAGATAGGCGGCCACATCGGCGCCCGCGCTCTTCGACACCACGATGACCCGGTCGAGCCGCGGCGCCACATGCTCCTGCATAGACAAGAAGCTGTACCAGCGGCGAATCAGCCAGCGCACCTTGGCCTCGGGCTCGGCGTCCAGCGCCAGTTCCAGGTCGCGGCGGATGGGGTGATGGATGACGCCGACCACCGGCAGGCCCGCCCGCTTGATGTCCAGCAGACCATAGCCGAGGGACTGGTTGTCGATGACCACATCATAGTCGGCCGCATGGGCGCGCAGATAGCGGGCTGCGCGACGGCCGAAGGTGTAGGGCTCCATGAACTTGCCCGTCAGATGCCCGAAATACTCGGCCAGGTCCGTCCAGCTGATCAGATGCCGTAGGCGAAGCGAGAGATGTCCGTTGTGGGGCTGCGCATAGAGGTCAAGCGAAGGGATCTTCACCAGACCGATTCCCGTCGCCAGGTCGGGGTAGGGCGGCCCCGACAGCACATCGACCTTGTGACCGCGGGCGGCCAGGGCCCGGGCGGCCTGGGCCAGATAGACGCCTTGACCGCCGACCCGGGGATCGGAGCGATAGGAGAGAAAGGCGATCCGCAGGGGGCCGCCGACGCGCCGACGGTCGGCAAGGTGGGCGCGGTCGGTATCTTTAACCAGGGGTGTCTCGAGCATGGCCTCGGGGTCTACAACTTGAATGCGCGAGAACCTAGACGAACCTCGCCTTTCCCTTCGGTCAGGGGGCGACAGGCGTCAAAGTCGGGCGCCGTTCAGCCTCATGCAGGCTCTACGCGCCCTGTTTCAGGCATGTGTCCGAATGTGTCCACGGATCGACCGACACCATCAGAGATTGCAGCCCACGCTTGGGTGTTGAGCGCAGAACGTTCGCCTATTAGGCGAATTTCTTGTCGCCAGCCTCTTGCCTGACGGCGGCCTTGTTCCCAGTGCTCGGGACCCATTTCAGAATGGCGCATTCCGGACGACTTACGTGGGTTAATACTGTCTGCTCGACACCTTCGCCACGATCGCGCTGAAGTTCCGGGCCGAATGGACCCTGGGCTGGACCTCAACTCGCAGTCGGTGGCAGCCCGGGTCGGAGGCTCTAGCCGGCCTCTGATGCTCCACCTCGCCATTTCGCGCCAGACTGTGGTCATCACCAGCCGGGAGGCCGACGAATCCCGCCTGCCTGTCGGCGCCCTGGAAGAGGCCCGCCGGGTGATGGAGGGCCAGGAATTCTATGACGGCGGTCAGATCCGTCGCCATGCGTCAGGCGCCTGCGCCCGCAGCCTCTATGGACTGTCGGCCGAGGAGATCGCTGGCTGGCTGGCCCTCTTTGAACGTCACGGTCTGGACGGCCTGGAGACCACCCGGGCCCAGACCTACCGCCAAGGCCGGGCACGGCCGGCTCTCCCCCCGAACCAAGGCCGCGCCCAGCCCGTGGAGATCTCCGCCGGATAGAGGCCGGGGAGCAGGACGACCCATACGGCCTGCGCGCATGTCCGCCCTAGGCGGGGATCTCCACGACCTGCACCTGGGTGATGCCAGCCTCCGCCAGGACAGCGATCAGTTCGGTGAGGGTGGCCTCGACCTCATTGGGGTCACGCCCCCGGATGACCAGGTTTGAACCGAACCCGTCAGCCCCATAGAAGGGGTAGCTGCCGAGCGACAGGGCCGGATGGGCCTTGGCGAGGATCTCCAGCGGGGCGGCTATGGCGCCTTCGCCAGACCCGTCGACCCGCAAGGTGCGCGAGACAACCACCGCTCCGCCCTTCAGTTTCGGCCCCACATCCTGCAGCATCCCGCGCATGATCTGCGGCACCCCGGCCAGCACGAAAACATTGCCGATGGAGAAGCCCGGCGGGCCCTGGACGGGGTTGTTGACCAGTTCGCCGCCCACCGGCACCCGGGCCATACGCCGGCGCGCCGCATTGATCTCCACGCCCCAGCGAGCGGTCATCATGGCCAGGATGTCGGGGTGCTCATAGAGCTCGACGCCAAAGGCGGCGGCTACGGCGTCGGCGGTGATGTCGTCGTGGGTCGGGCCGATGCCGCCAGTGGTGATCACGTAGTCATATCGGGTGCGCAGCGCATTCAGCGCCGCAATGATCTCACCCTGCACATCAGAGACGGTGCGCGCCTCGGCCAGCTCAACCCCGAAGGCGCCAAGGTACTTGGCGATATCACCGAGGTTGGTGTCCCGGGTGCGCCCCGACAGGATCTCGTCGCCAATGATCAGCACAGCAGCCGTGACACGGCCGTGGGTGAAAGGGTCGGTCTGCGCGTCGAGTTCGGTTGTCATGTTCTGCTCACCATGGGCTGCCCGATGAGTACCTTAGCGCCATAGCCACGCAAGGGGCGCTCGCCAGCCGTCGCGTTGGCTCGGCGGCTAAACTGAACTTTTGCGGACATCGCAGGACAGGGCAGCTGCGGCGCGGCAACCCGTAGGATTACGGATCTGCGCGCCCGAGAAGCGCTGGCAGGCTGCAGATCATGGAGGCCCCCATGATCAGATCTGCACCAAAGCCCCGCCGTACCCATCGCCCCCTTGCCGCCGTCAAGCCCGCGCCGGGGTTGGGTCGTAGGGCGACCCGGCGCGTGGCGACCGTCGTGCTGCTGGCCAGCCTCATCGCAGCGGGGCCGGCCCTGGCGCAGAGCTCAGGGGTTGGGGGGCAGATCGGCGGGTTTATCCAGAACATCGTCGATCTCCTTAACAGCAGCGTCATTCGGGGTCTGGCGACCATCGCGGTGATCCTCACGGGGATTGTTTGGATGTTCGGGCACATCGACATGCGCCGAGCCGGCACGGTTGTGGTCGGAATCATTGTGATTTTCAGCGCCGCTGCGATCGTCGATCTCATCGTTGGAGCCGGCTGACGATGCCGCCGCATGGTCGCTTGCGGGATGAGCCGCTCTTTTTGGCCTGCACCCGGCCAGCCATGGTTGCGGGCGCGCCGATGGAAGCGATCGGCGCAAACCTCATCCTTACCTGCGCAGTCTTCCTCATAGCGAACTCGCCCGGCTGGCTGCTGATCGCCCCAGCAATTCATGCGGTCGCACGCGAGGTTTGCCGCCATGACCCCTTCGCCTTTCGCCTGCTCTGGCTATTCCTGCAAAGCCAAGCGCGGCTTTGTGAGCACGCAGGTTGGGGCGGCGCGAGCGTAGGGCCAGCCCCCGTCTTTAGCCGCCGCAGTCTCGAGCAGGCCCTCCGTGGCTAGCCGCCCCACCACACTACGTTCCGCCCAAAGGCGGGCGCCGAGTGCGCGCGCCAGGATAGGGGGCCTCGCCCAGGCCCTGCCCTATGTGCGGCACATCACCGATGAGGTCGTAGGCCTTGAGACCCAGGCCTTGATGGTCTGCCTTCAGCTGGAGGGCGCGAGCTTCGAGACCGCCGACCTCGAAACCCTGAACGATGAGATCGGCCAGCTTAACAATGTCTGGCGCAACATCGCCGATGACCGGCTGGCGCTTTGGCATCACATCGTGCGGCGTCCCTACGCCCCGCCGCCTCCACGCCCCGTCGTAACCGGGTTCTCCCGCGCGCTCGATGACGGTTACCGAGCCCGGCTGGGGGCGGAGAAGATGTTCCTCAATGAACTCTTCCTGACACTGGTTTGGAAGCCCCCTGCCGAGACCCGACTGAACACGCCGTCGCGGAGCCAGGGACAAGGGAAACAGGACGAAGCCCGCTCGCTGCTAGAGCGCGCAGCCCAAGATCTCTCAAAGCTCCTCGCTCGGTATAGCCCGCGCACCCTGAGCCTCTATGAGGCCGATGGCCTGACCTGGTCTGAGCCGCTCGAATTGATCAACCTGATCCTGACGGGGGAGCCTGCGCGCATTCCTCTGATCCGCGGGCGCGCCAGCGGTGCGCTCACCGGAGCCCGCCTCATCTTTGGTCGTGAGGCGCTGGAAGTCAGACAGGTCGCCGACGCGTCCTTCGCCGGCGTCTTCAGTATCAAGGAATACCCCGCGCGCACCCGGCCAGGCATGTGGGATGGCTTGCTGCGGGCGCCCTACCCGCTGGTGATCAGCCACAGCTTCACCTTCCTCTCCAAGGCCAGCGCCACGGCCTTGATGGAGCGTAAGCAAAGACAGTTTCGCTCCACCCGCGACCGCGCCGGCTCTCAGGTCGAAGCCTTGGGCGAAGCGCTTGACGATCTTGTCTCCAACCGTTTCGTCATGGGCGAGCACCACGCCTCTGTCTTGGTGCGAAGCCGCGGTCCTGCCGATCTGGCGCAGAACCTGGCTGACATGCGCGCCCGGCTGGCAGACACGGGCATGGTCGCTGTCCGCGAGGATCTGGGGCTGCAGCCGGCCTTCTGGGCTCAATTCCCTGGCCAGTTCAGCTGGCGTCCTCGACCCGCGCCCATCACATCCCGGAATTTCGCAGCCTTTGCGCCCTTCCACACCTACCCCACGGGCCAAGGCCGCAAGCTGCACTGGGGCGCTCCGGTCACGACCTTTCGGAGCTCGGCCGGCTCTCCGTTCGAGTTCAGTTTCCATGTGGCCGATGTGGGCCACACCTTCATCTGCGGGCCCACGGGCTCTGGCAAGACGGTCGTCCAGAACTTCCTGCTCGGCCAGCTGGAGCGCCTGGGTCCCCGCCAGATCCTGATCGACAAGGACCGTGGGGGCGAGCTGTTCATTCGCGCCCGCGGCGGCGCCTATCTCGACTTTGCTCCAGACCGTCCGAGCGGCCTGGCCCCCCTCAAGACTCTATCGCTCACCCCGAGCAACCGCGCCTTCCTGGGACGGCTGGTGGCAGAACTCGTGGGCGGCGCGCCGGTTCTCACGCCGCGCATGCAGCGAGAGATCGACAGCGCCATTGCTGGACTGGAGCCGCTGGCGCCTCAGGCGCGCTCTTTCGCCGCCCTGCGCAGCCTCATGGTTCAAGGCCAGGCCGACGGCATCAGCCAGAACCTCGCGCCCTGGTGCGCGGGCCAACGTTTGGGGTGGGTCTTGGATGGGGATGGCGAGAGCGACGTCCTGCAGGCCGATATCGTGGGCTTCGACATCACCAGGGTCCTGGATGAGCCGCAGGTGCGGACCCCGCTCCTGATGTGTCTGCTTCACCGGCTCCACAGCTCAATGGATGGACGCCGGCTGGTCATCGATATCGACGAGTTTTGGAAGGCGCTGGGAGACGAGGCCTTTCGTGGCCTCGCCCAGGACGGGCTGAAGACCTATCGCAAGCAGAACGCCTTCCTGATCTTGGCCACCCAGTCTCCAGCTGATGTGCTCAGGTCACCGATCGCCCACACCCTGCTGGAGCAATGCCCCACCAAGATCTATCTGCCCAACCCGCTCGCCAGTGAGTCCGACTACATCGAGGGGTTTGGTCTGACTGAGAAAGAGTTCCGTCTGGTGCGCGAGGAGATGGCGCCCGGGGGCGGGCAGTTTCTGATCAAGCAGGGTAGAGATTCCGTCGTTGTCAGCCTCGACCTCGCTGGGATGGACGATGAGATCGCCATCCTCTCCGGGCGCGCCGAGACCGTCGCCCTGGCCGAACGCCTTCGAGCTGAGCTTGGGGAGCCTCCGCAGGCCTGGCTGACAGAGTTCCATAAGCTGAGGAGGAGCCTCCCATGAGGAAGGTTCGACTAGGCGCGAGCATTCTCGCCCTCACAGGGCTGGCCGCCGCCACCGCCCCAGCCGCGATGATAGTCCATGACCCGACCAGCTACGTTCAGCTGGTGCAGCAAGCCAAAACGGCCCTTGATCAGTTGGAGAGCCTTCGGACGCAGGTCGAGCAGGGGCGCCGGTTGGTCGAGACCCTGGACGAGGCCTCGAGCATCGACGACATCGCAGCCCTCCTCGACCAGGGTCCCTGGCGCTCAGCCCTGCCGAACAGCGACGTATTTGGGGCGAGCCAAACGGCTCTCGAAGACCTTGGCGACCTCGCAGAACGAACCCGCCAGCTGCGGCAAGATCAACGGCTGCTCGAGCCCGATCCTGAGAATGAGCGCGATCAGCGCCTGGAGGCGTCTGGTCTAAGAGTCGCCAGGGACATGGCCTTGTCCGAGCGTCTCGCAGCGGCTCTGGCTGAACGCGACGGCGCCCTGGCCTCGATGGACCGCGCTCTGGCGTCTGCGCCCTCGGCGCGCGCCGTTCTTGACCTGCAGGCGCAAACTGCTCTGGAGCAGACCAGGCTCGCCAATGATCACCTTCGGCTTCAGACGTTGCAGCTCGCCCAGGCCGCCGAGGCTCGCGCTCTCGCCCAAGCCGAAGAGGAACGCACCGCCCTGGCCCGCCGCCGGCGCATGGCGGCCTATGCCGCGACCTTCCAGCCATGATGATGATCGCGCGTCGTCAGGGTCTTCCCCATGGATGAGCCCTTCGAGGTCTTCGGCCCGGTCTACCTCTTCGTCGAGGACCGGCTTGAACTCTTCCTCACTGAGCGCCTCAGCGTCATGACCGCTGAAGTCGCGCCGGCCTTGCGCTCGGCCTTGGTGCTCTATGTCACCCTCTATGGGATCGCCATCGTGCGCGGCGCGATCACTGAACCCGTGCTCGACTTCGCCATCCGCAGCATCAAGCTCGCCATTATCTCCCTGCTCTCCACCACGGTCGCCTACCAGGCCTATGTGACTGAGCCGCTCTTTCGTGGACTGCCCAATGCGTTGGCAGCCGCCGTGGGCGGCGGCGGTGTGGCTGACATTGGCGGGGCTTTCGACCAGTTCTACGCCCGGGCGGCCTTTCTCGCCGACAACGTCGCCCAGGAGGCCAGTTGGACGCACTTTGGACCTTGGATCTTGTCGGCGGTCATCTATGTGGCCGCTGCGCTGACCGCGGCATTGGGGTTTGGGGTGACCCTGCTGGCCAAACTTGCGCTGGCCCTACTGATCGCGCTTGGCCCCATCTTTATCGCCTGCGCGCTCTTTGACGCGACCCGGCGCTTCTTCTTCGGGTGGCTCGCCCAAGCGATCAACTACCTGATCCTTTTTGCCCTGATCCTAGCAGTGCTGCAGCTCGTGCCGGCGATGGTGGCTGGCCAATGGGACCGAATCGAGGGCGGCGACCCCGTGGCGGGCGGCCTGGTCTTCGTGGCGCTGTGCCTGCTGGCGATGATCTTTTTCCTACAGACGCCAGCGATCGCCTCAGGGATCGCCGGGGGCGCAAGCGCCGGCATCGCTGACTTCGCCAACGCCGCCGCCACCTCGCGAAACTACCTGCTCAACGCAAACCGAGGTCGTCGATGAAAGAGATACGGCACGTCCCGGCCCTCATCGCCCCAGGTCTGATCCTAATGCTGCTCGCCGGATGCGCCGCCTTGGCTGGCGAGCCGGGCTGCGGCGAGGGCGCGCGTCGGCCCGTCAACCTACACGGCTCAGTCCTAGGCCATGGTCGGCAGACCACCGTGCCGGCGACGGCGCCGCCCGCACCCAACATGCAGACGGCCACGGGGGACGTCGTCCCATGATCGGCGTTCCATCCTCAGATCTGGAGACCTATTTCGCTGAAGCGGCCAGTTGGAGCGCCGACCAGGTCCAGGCCGCGGAGCGATCTCGTAGGTTCGCCTGGGTGATGGCGGCCGTCGCCGCCGTCGTGGCGGGCCTCGCCGTGAGCGCTGTGGCCGCCCTGGCGCCCCTAAAGACCGTTGAGCCGTTTGTCGTGCGCGTCGACCGCGCCACCGGCGCGGTGGACGTCATGACAGCCCTGACGTCTGAACGACCGCTGACCTATGACGAGGCGGTCTCCAAACACTTCCTGGCCCAGTATGTCCGCGCGCGGGAGGGCTGGTTGGCGCCGGCAGCCACAGCCGATTTCAGCCAGGTGGCGATCATGTCCACCCCAGCAGAACAACAGCGCTGGGCGGCCCTGACCGAAGCGGCCAACCCCAGCAGCCCGCAAAATCGCTATGGCCCCGCCGCCGAAGCCGAGATCGAAATTCGCGCGATCAGCTTCGTCAGCGCCAATGTCGCTAGCGTCAGATTCAACCGGCTGGAACGATTTGGCGCCACGGCCACATCGTCGGACTGGATCGCCACGGTGGCGTTTCACTACACCGACGCGCCCATGGCCGAAGCCGACCGTTTTCGAAATCCCCTCGGTTTTCAAGTCTCCAGCTACCGGGCCGACCCGGAGGTCATCCCATGACCCGACTGGTACTCGGCATGCTCATTCCTTGTTGCATACTCGTCGCGCTCCCGGCCGCTACGGCGCCCTTAGACGCAACCGATCCCCGCATCGCGGTTGTCGATGTCAGCAAGGCTGATGTGATCCCCGTTAGGGCTCGGCCCGGTTACGCCACCCAGATTCTGCTGCCCAGTGAGGAGCAGGTTGTACACGTGGTGATGGGGGAAGCGCGAGGTTGGGAGGTGGCTGTCCATGGGAACAACCTCTTTCTCAAGCCGCTGAACGACGCCCAACCCACCAACCTCCTGGTCACCGCCGAAGCCGGCGGGGGCGCCCAGCACTACCGGTTCGATTTGACGCTCGCCACGACCAGTCAGTCGACCCCCTTCGAGCTGCGCCTGACCAAACCCCGTCAGGCGCAAGATGCGGACTTCACCGCAGCGCTAGCCGCCGCTGAGGCCCGCGACCGCGCCCTCGTTGAGCAGACCCTGCAGGCAGCCCCGTTCGAGGGCCCGCGCAATTTCGCCTACTCAGCCCAGGGGGCCTTGGAGCTGCAGCCCTTCGAGGTCTCTGACAATGGCCGCTTCACGCTGCTGCGGTTTCCCGCTCAGCAGCCTGTCCCGAGCATTTATGAGATCAGCGCCGAGGGGGTCGAGCGGCTGGTCCCGTTTCATATTCAAGACGAGTTCCTCGTTGTGCACCTCGTGGCCAAGCGGCTGCGGTTGCGTAGGGGCGAGCGGCGTCTGTGCCTCTTCAACGAGGCCTTCAGTCCCTACGGCGGCGCTGAACGGACCGGAACGGCCTCGCAGTCCCTCACGCGAGATCTGAAATCCGCAGAGGTCAGACCATGAGTCACATTCCAGACCCCCCAGGTGAGCCTGAAGCCCCGCCCCTGAACCGCACCATTTCACCGATAGCGAAGCAGCTAACCTATCACCCCTCCCGTAGCCTCATCTTTGTCGGCTTGGGGGTGCTCGGCGGAGGCGCAGTCCTACTGGCCAACCTCCCCGACGGCGCACCGCCCTCACCACTAAAGTCGGCGGGACCCGCCAAGCAGGTGGTTCGATTTGAGGCTGGCCCCAGCCGACCTACCCTTGCCGAACCTGGGCCAGACGCGCCCCATCTCTCAGAAGTGGAGGTCAGCGCACCGGACCCCGATTTCTCAGATCACGCCGAGCAACCCACCTCGAGTGCGCCCCAGCCTCACGCTGAGACGCCTGAGTCCCCGCCCTCGGGCCCGCTCGTGGTCTACAGCCGCGCCCCAACGCTCAAGACTGAGGCGCGTGGTTCGCCAGCGGCATCCTCCGCCGACGCGCCCGCCGTGGCGCGAGCGAGGGTGCAGAGTGGGGCAGACACGATCACCACGGTTCGGGCAGATCAGGTTGGGGATCGCAATTTCAGACTGCTTGCCGGCGCGATCATCCCTTGCCTGCTGCAGACGGCGTTGGATTCCAGCCGGCCAGGTCATGCGACCTGCCTGCTTCCCAGCGACGTCTATTCCGACAATGGCGCAACGGTCCTTCTGGAGAAAGGCACACGGGTCCTGGGCCGCTATGACGCCGGCCTCGCCCGCGGCGACCAACGACTGCTCGTGCAGTGGCTTCGCGCGGTCACACCAGCGGGCGTCAGCATCGTCCTCGACGCCCCAGCGGCCGACGCCCTGGGGCGATCTGGCCTAGCCGGCAAGCTCGATACGCGCTTCTGGTCAAGGTTCGGCGGGGCGGTGCTGCTGTCGCTCGTTGATCAGGCGCACGCGACCAGCCGACCCCAGGAAGGGCAGGTGTGGGTTACGCCTTCACAGGCCCCTACGCTGGCCTTGGAAACCTCGATCGATCTGCCTCCCCGACTGGTGGTGCCGCAAGGTCTGGAGGTCTCCATCTTCGTCACCCAGGACCTCGACTTTTCCGGGGTCTATGACCTGCGGCGGCGGTGATCATGGTGGCTCAAGACATTGTGCTGCGCCGCTACATGGAGCCCCTCCAAGATTGGCTCAACCGACCGGGCGTCACAGACCTAGTGGTCAATCGGCCAGGAGAACTGGCCATTGAGGAAGGCGGCCGCTGGCGTTGGCGCCTGGAGCCGCAGTTGTCGGCGACTTGGTTGTCGACCCTGGCGCACCTGGCTGCGGCGAACTCCGGTCAGAATGTGGATGAGGCCAATCCCATTTGTTCGACCACACTGCCAGGCGGCGTCCGATGCCAAGTGGTTCTGCCCCCTGCGGCAAGCCAGGTCTCCCTGACGCTGCGCAGGCCCTCTCGCCGGCGGATGACGCTGAAGTCCCTGGAGCGTCGCGGGTTGTTCGAGCTGGTCGACGCCCCCCGACTTACGCGGCCTGATATCGGCCACCGCCTATCGTCGCTGAGGGACGCTCGCGACTGGCCCGCGTTTCTGGCGATGGCGGTCCAAACTCGCAGAAACGTCCTGATCTCAGGCGCCACCGGCTCTGGAAAGACTACCCTGGCCAAGGCATTGATTGAGCAGGTTCCCCCGCACGAGCGGCTCGTCACCATCGAAGATACGCGCGAGCTCACGCCGCCGCATCGCAACGTCGTCCATCTTCTCTATGCGAAGGATGGGCAAAGCTTGGCCCAGATCGGACCCAAGGACCTCCTGGAGAGCGCCTTGCGGATGCGGCCCGACCGCATCCTGATGCAGGAGCTGCGTGACGAGGCGGCGTTCCTCTACCTGCGCAACGTCAATACCGGCCATCCAGGCTCGATCACCACCATTCACGCCGACAGCGCCGAACTGGCGTTCGAACAGCTTGGCCTGCTTGTGCGCGAATCTGCCGCCGGTCGTCATATGACCAGTGGCGATGTGAGCCGGCTGCTACGGCGGCTGATTGATGTGGTGGTGCAGCTGCGTCGGGTTGATGGGACGTTTCGGATGACTGAGGTCTGGTATGAGCCCGATCACACACCTCCCCTTCCCGGCTAAGGCCGCACTGATCGTCCTTAGTCTCATCACAGCCGCGCTGCTGATGATTGGGTGCGCGCTCATTATCGCCTTGGCGGGTTTAAGGCGGCTGACCCCCTCCCTCGACCCCTCCGATGTCGTGGTCTGGGCGTGGCACTTCAGGGCCGACCCGCAGCTGCGCCAATGGTTTGGCATCGGCCTGCTGGCCGCCTTCGCCGTGTTCAGCCTCTTCACCTTCGCGATGCTGCGGAAGTCCACGCCGCTGCATGGCGCCGCGAGATGGGCCAGCGAAGCTGAAGTCGCCGCCGCAGGCCTGCGCCACCCAACAGGGATCATCCTTGGGCGTCGCGCAGGTCGGCTGTTGGTGTTTGGCGGCGAAGAACACGTCCTTCTGGCCGCGCCGACCCGATCGGGAAAGGGCGTCGGCGTGGTGATCCCCAATCTGCTCAATTGGCCAGACTCGACTGTGGTGCTGGACGTCAAGCGAGAGAACTGGCGCGCGAGCGCGGGTTTTCGCGCCGCAGCCGCTCAACAGGTCATCCTGTTTGATCCGTTTGACCCCGAAGGTCGCACCGCCAGGTTCAACCCCTTGGGACATGTGCCGCGCCACGATCCCTTCCGGGTGATCGATGAACTGCAAAAGATCGCAGGCATGCTCTTTCCGACCCCCGACAATGCCGACCCCTTCTGGGCCGAGGCCGCGCGAACGGGGTTCATCGGCGTAGGCGCCCTTGTGGCGCAACTGCAGGAGCAGACTTTCAGCCTTGGCAGCATCTATGCGGAGTTGACCCGGGGCGATCCTCGCCGGCGATTGCCCGCGACCGTGCAAGCCCGCGCCGACAGCGGAAACCCGGTTTGGCCGAGCTGCGCCCAAGCCCTGGCGGACTTCTGCTCGGCCTCAGACAATACCTTCGCCTCAATCAAGCAAACCATCACCGCCAAGATGGGACTCTGGATCCACCCGCAGGTTTGCGCTGCGACGGAGGTCAGCGATTTTCAGCTGGAGGACCTGCGGCGCCGCCGAATGTCCATCTATCTGGGGGCCTCGCCAGACAACCTTTCGCGCCTCGCCCCGCTCTACAATCTGTTCTTTCAACAGCTCGTAGACCTGAACACCCGCCAGCCGCCGCAGGGTGATGAGCCCTATCAGGTCCTTGTCATTCTCGATGAATTCGCAAGGCTAGGGCCCGCCAAGGTTCTGGCGCACGCCTTTTCCTATGCCGCGGGGTACGGCCTGCGGCTCATGCCCGTTCTGCAGAGCACCGCCCAGCTTCGCGGCCTCTATGGTTCCGACCTAGCCGAGGAGATCATCGCCAACTGCGGCGCGGAGGTCATCTTCACGCCCAAGGACATCCAGGTGGCGCGGAACTTAAGTGAGCGTCTCGGCCAATACGGCCTCACCACCAGAACCCGGAGCCGCCCGGCAGGCCTATCAAGCGGCCGTCGGAGCCTGAGCGAGTCCTCACAGCGCCGTCCGTTGATGCTGCCGCAGGAACTGCTTCTCATGTCTCAGGCCGACATGCTGGTGCTGCGGGGCGGGGTCGCGCCCATTCGGGCCAAGAAGGTGGTTTACTGGCGCGAGCAGGCTTTTCTCAGCCGCGTGCTACCCCCGCCCATCGTTCCGCCAATTGCAAAGGGCCAGGCCTCAGCTGCAATTGAGGAGCCTGATGAAACCCTCGGAGACTCAGGACGCGATGAGATTGAAGACATTTGCGATGCGCTGAGCGAAGGCGGCTACGATCCGCCGCCGCCGAGCCACGCCGATGAGGAGACGTGGCGTCGTTGGAGCCTCAAATATCTCGATCAAGCCTATGGCCGTACCCCGCGCCGGGCCCATGGCCGCGACTAAGGCGCCTAATATTGTGGTCGCGATCAGCCGCGCCCTCGAGGCGGTTCGCGCCGATGTGCCGCCCGACCTGTTGAGCCGGTACTATGTTGATGGCCGAGGTGGACCTGGCGTCGGGTTTTATCCGAACCGCACAACCTATCACCCAGTCATCCGAGATTATGGCCGCGTCTTGCGAACAGACCGAGGAGATCAGCAGACCAGCGCCGACATCGTTGCGATCGCCCATAGGCGGCGCTGGACGACAATTGAGGTCCATGGAGATCTAACCTTCCGACGGGAAGTCTGGATGGCGGCGAGCGCCTTGGGTCTTCAGGTCCGCGGTTACACCCCGAGCATCAGAGACCAGAAGCTGCTCGAAGAGCACCTGGCTAAGCGGACTAGGCTGGCGACTCATCCCCAAGAGGTCGCGCCAGCTCGCCCTGCGCCTGGTCGCCCGGTCCATGAGGAGGGGCAGCGAGCCTGGGCGCCCTTGCGGGTCATCGAGACCCTCGCCGCGGCGCGAGTGGCCAGCCCTGAAATCCGGGACCGGCTCTTGAGCCAGGCGCAGGCTCGGCTCGAGCAATTGCGCACTCCAGGACGCCAAGTCGATCCGCTTCACGCCCCGCTATCTATCGAACGGCTTCGAAAGCCGCAGGACCGGCAGAGATGAGCCTGGTCGTCACCTCGCCGCGCATGTCCGCTAGCGACGCCGCTCGTGGGCGGGAGAAGTCGGCGCAACCGCTCTATCGCTGCGCTCAGCGCCCCTATGCGTAGTCCGCATCTGACGGCTGAGCTGCATCCGCTCGGTTTCGGGCGGTGGCAGGGCGCGCACATGGTCCACGATCGCGAGCCCCAGCTGGCGATCGGCATCCTCAGGCGATTTAGCCAACCGTGAGGCGAGGTCTAGAAAGCTCCGCCGAAGCCGGCCCTGACTGGCCAGGACTTTGAGCTCCCGATCATCGGCCGGCAGATCAGCTCTGAATGCGAACTGCGCGGCATACAGATACTGGGCTTCCATCCACCGTGGCGCATTGCCGCCGTGCTCAACAAAGTGGGCCCTTGATCGCCAGTGGCCAGCAGTTGGTCCCCTGCCCGGTCGACCGCGCATCCATCGGGGGGAGGCGTCCGCGTCGACGCCCACGTCACGCAAGGCCCTCGCATAGCTCTCGCGATAGATCGCCAAGTCTTGGTGATAGAGGGTCAGTCTGCGGCGATCCCGGCCCAGGACGCGGACAACTGCATGAACATGTGGGTGGTTGGTGTCCGTGTGTGTCACCCGAACAAAGGGGTGGCCAGGCCCGTGTAGGCGGCCAAGGTGAAGAGCGGCCGCAGCCTCGACAGACTGCGGCGACGCTCCCGGTGGGCCACCGAGTACAAATTGGCGCGCAATCGGCGAGTTGATCCGTCGACGGCTGTCGAGGCGGTCGGCGCAGCGCCAATCTTCAATCATCTCATCGATCTGTTTGGCGCCCTTGAGGGGCAGGTCCGACTCATCGCGGAGAGTGAGGGCCCCAGCACGGGTGATGTAGTTCAGATGGTCACGCAGGTGCGGGGGCGTTTTCAAGGCTGGCGGAACAACAACGACAGCCTGTGGAGCGTTGGCGAGCAATCGCCACAAGGCGGCGCGCTGGTCGGGTCGCAGCGGGGCCCGAGCGCTCAAGATTTCGGCGGGCGTACGCCGGTTTTCAAGCCGTTCGACTAGGCCGTCCTGAAAGCCCTTCGGAGGATGGAATTCAAGAGTCGTCATGGCGAAGCTCTTCGAGATTGCCGTTGAGAACGCGGCGCAGACTTCGAACTGCGGCGCGGACTTCGATCGCGAACACCTCGATCCGCCCGTACATGTCCCCCTCGGCCGGTTGCGGATGCTGCGCTATGTGTGTGAGTGCGATGGCGATGCGACGCAGTTCGGTCAGAGCATCGGCAAGAACGATGTCGTTTGGGGCGCCAAGAGTTGGCCTAGCCCATACTTTAGCTCTCACAACAGCCCCGACCCACATGCTGATCGAAAGGCCCGCCCGACGGGCCATGGGCTGTATCTTCTGGTATTCACTCCGCGAGAACGCCACCGTGACTTTTGCGCGGGTCTTTGATGCTGACACTTGTTGCCCTCACAGAAGGGTGACGGTGCAAAACGCCACGTCGTCGGTATGGGTCGTTCGTCGCAGGCCGCCTAAAGGCGCTCCCACAGCCCCACCTTTCTCGCCAGTCCTCATCACGGGTATCGGTAAGGTTACGGCTTGCACGGAATGGCGTTCGTCGTGGAGCTGGTCCCTCGCCAGGTGACGCGGACATTGATTATTCCCAACCTCGGGGACAGCTAAACCACCATGGACTTCGTCTCCCCACTTCAGCGCGGAAACCTGGTGGCGCGGTACAAGCGCTTCTTGGCCGATATCGAGCTGGATGACGGCCGCACCATCACAGCTCACTGCCCCAACCCCGGCGCCATGCTCGGGCTGAACACCCCTGGTTTGCCGGTCTGGGTCTCAGTCTCACCAGACCCAAAGCGCAAGTTGGCCCACACGCTGGAACTTGTAGAGATCGACGGCGGTCTGGTGGGTGTGAACACCATGCACCCCAACAGGATCGTCGCCGAGGCCTTGGCCTCCGGCGCCATCACAGAGCTGAAGGACTACGGCCTTTGTCGTCGCGAAGTGAAGTACGGCGCAGCAAGCCGGATCGACTTCTTGCTGGAAGGCCGCGCGCCTTCCAGCCTGGATGATGGGCCCGCCGAGATCCAGCCAGCAGCTCCTCAGCGGACCTGGTTGGAGGTGAAGAACTGTCACCTGATGAGGCGACCGGGATTGGCGGAATTCCCCGACTGTGTGGCAGCGCGTTCAACCAAACACTTGCAAGAACTCGAAACCATGGTGACGGCTGGTGACCGTGCGGTCGTTCTCTTCGTTGTGCAGCGGACCGACTGCACGGCGTTCAGCGCCTGCCATGATCTGGATCCCAAGTTCGCCCAGGGTCTGGAGCGGGCGGCCGACTTTGGCGTGGAGGTGATGGTCTTCACATGCCAGATGGATGTGACGGGCGTGACGCTCGCCGCGCGCATTCCCTGGGTGCGGTGATGGAAACCGCTCTCCCGAATACGCGCAGTGAGGCGCCGCGGCGGCCTATGGGGCAGCGCCGGAAGATACTGCCATGACATCCACCCGGTTTGGCGGCTTGGCGATCTTCATCCTGGTCATCGTCGCTGTCTTCCTGGAGGTGGTGGCCGCCAAGCCTTCTGGCTTGGCCGACCCTGAAGGGCTCGGGCCCGGTCAGGCCCCCTATGTCATCGACGGCGACACCCTGCGAACGCCGTCTGGCGATCGTGTCAGGCTAGTGGGAATTGACGCCCCTGAAATGCCCCCGCGGGCAGGATGCGACCGGGAGATTGAATTGGCGTTCGCCGCCAAGGCCCGGCTCACTGAGCTCATCAAAGGCGCTGAGCGCATCGAGTATTTGGCCCGTCCTGGAGAGCGCGATCGCGACCGCTACGACCGCCTGCTCCGAGATGTCAGAATAGATGGTGTCGATGCAGGCCACCTCCTGGTGTCAGAGGGGTTGGCGAAGGTCTGGAGGGGGCAGAAGAGCCAGTCGTGCTGAGCAGGCTCAGATGCCTCGGCGCCGGGGCCCATCTCGCCGGCCAGCCCCAGAGTTGCGCACGGCCGCGGCTGTGCGCGAACGCGGCGCCAAGCGGGTAGACGAAGCGCCTATCAGGTGTAAGCTTGACCATGAGAGGTCTTGCCATACGGCCGCTTGCAACAGGGAGATGGGTGTGAAGATCGCCGCGCTTTTGCTTCCCGCCACCATGGTCGCCGCGGCGATATCAGGCTCAGCCAATGCGCAGTCTAGCTACCTTTGGGAGGAGCTGGGATCTGGCGACGGCCTGACGGCCTGCTTCAACCCGCTCTCGGTGAAACACGAGAACGGTATGGTCACCTTCTTGGAGAAGATCAGCTACGCCATGCCGACAGCGATCTCAGGCGGCAGGTCGATGAGCTATTACACAGTGAAAATGACGATCGACTGCGCGGCCAGCACTTACCAGCATGCCGATTTTATCGCCTACAGCGCCGATGGCGCCGCACTGACCGGGGTGCAGGACCCCACCCCCTCCGGGATGCACCCCATCTCCCCGGGCGGAGTTCCAGCCGCCTTCCAGGGAAAATTCTGCAAGTAGCCCAGAGGGTTTTGCGGGCGCGATCCATCGCAGTCTGGCGGCGCCCGTCCGTCCATGTGCTCCCCGCGCGCCGTAGCGCTGAGTGGGCCCATCCGTCTGGTCGCCTAGCGCTCCTCAAGCCTCGCCATGCAAAGGGCGATGGCCCGCGACATGCGCCATTCGACGGTTTTCACAGAGATGCCAAGCCGCTGGGCGATCTCGCCATAGGTTAGCCCGGCGAAACGGCTGAGGATGAAAACCTCGCGCAGGATTAGGGGGAGCCCCAGCACCACCTCCTTGAGGATCAGGAGCTCATCCTGGCCAGCCCCCTCCTGGGGGTCGGTAGACGCCATGGCGAGACCACCGCTCGACCGCCGCTGGGAATAGCGCAGTTGATCAACGCCGGTGTTCACAGCGATCCGGTAAAGCAGGGCCTTGGGGTGCTCGATGCGCTCGGCCTGACGAGACTGCGCGAGCTTCAGATAGGTGTCCTGCACCAGGTCATCGGCGGCTTCTGATCCGAAACGGCGCCTCAACGCCCGGCGCAGCCAGCTTGCATAGCGGCGGTAAAGCGCCTCGAGCGCCTTGCCCTCCCCTTGCCGAACCTCATCACGATCGTCGCCCATGGCGCACCTCCCTGTGGAAGGGCGTCAATCACCGCGGCCATGCATGGGAGGCGCCGCCGCGGCACAGGCAAGCCTGCGCCGGCGTCGTACTGTCCTTGCACAGGGGTTTCCACGCCCCTGCCGACGCTATCGCGCCAGCAGGGAATCTTCGATCATCGTGAGTCGCGGCGCAAGCAGAACGTGCGCGCAAATGGGGGCCGGGCGTTGGAAACCTCTGTGCCAGAGGCCCGCTATCTGGTGGCGATCCGTCGCCGACAGGACGCGTGCGTCCTGTCCCCCGGCTCAAGGACCGCTTCCTGCGTCACGGCGCCCGACATCTCAGGTTGTAGGGTTCGCGATCCGCGCGCTCAAGCGAACAATGGCGGACCTCGGCCCTAGCCAGTGACTTCCGCCACCCGTGCGCGCATCGCCGTCAGACGGGTCTCGCAAACCTGTTTTACAAGGCTCTCAAGCACCCCGATCCGCTCAGAGAGCCAAGCCAGTTCCTCGGGGCTGATCTTGTAATGCGGGGAGTAGCGAGCATCCACATAGGCGCGGCGCAACAGCTCAAAGCACCGCTGCTGAACCTTTGTGTCCCTCGGCCAAGCCTCAATCAGCTCCGGCGCCAGACGTTCGGCCTGCGAGCGCAGGAAGTTCAACTTGTGAGACTTGGGGCTATAGAGGGTCTGGACCAGCAGGACGCAGTGGTAGAGGCGTTCCGTCGTCTGATGCAGATCGAACGCTGCCTTGTTGTTCCAGCCTTGCTCGATCGCGTACCTCGCGGTCCCGAAGAACTCGCTCACGCTGCCAACCCAGTGCGCGAAATGTTCGTCTGCTTCCTTCAACGCCTCGGCGGGCGATAGGGCCTGCGGATGCTCAAACGGCTGGTCTGGCGCCTCATAGAGGGCGATCCCATCGCGGACGATGTCGACGAAGAAGGGGCGGCCCTTCTTCAGGCGCTTGTTCACGTCGCAGAGGGAATGGACGATGAAATTGGCCGGCGCGGTCAACTGATGGGTGAGGTTGTAGTCCCGCACCAGGTGGTCCTCGGCCCTGGCCCAGTACTCCAGGGTCTCGGTGAGCTCCTCATGGTTCACCACCACCAGGAGATCGTAGTCCGACGTGTAGCCGCCGACCGGATCGTCCACCCAGTCGCCCCGGGCATAGGAGCCAAACAGGATCACCTTTAGGATCCGGCCCTGCTTGCGGTGCGGGGCGTTCTTGCCCTTCAGGGCGTCCTCGAACTCGGCGAAAAGGATCTCCACGACACGAGAAAGCTCGCGCCGCTTGGCGTCCGGCAGATGATCGAGGCCTGTTTTCACCCGCTGAATGTCCCGTGTTCCCGGACGCCTTGCAAGGCCGGTGAATGTCACTCCGTAAGGTTACGGAGACCAGTCAACGACGCCGACCGGGACGCGATTCAGCGCAACGCCTATGCATTGAGCCGGCCCCAGACCTGACATCAGACACCGATCAGGATCACAGCCAACAGCAGGAGGATGACAGGGATCGCCAGGACCCCGAGCCCCGTCGCATGGGCCCTAAACCAGCCGCCGACTTCTACCTGAAGGGAGTCGCGCCCCGGGCGGCGCTCTGAGGGCTCTCGCGTTTCCATAAAACCCATATGACACGTAAAATACAGAGCTATCAATTGTTGATGTATTTTTTATACACTTTCTTCGGGCCGTGGGTGGGCGCGGCCCTCGCCTCGCGACCCGCTGCGGGCTATAAGTGGCGCCCGTGCTGCGGGTGATCGCACAGGTTGGGCCTGATGCGTCGGCCACAGGGCGTAAAGGTGAACCGTCCCAAAGCGCCCGTTGGCGCAGGGCCAGTGAGTGACCCATGTCTGACACAGCCCAGGATGAGAAGCGCATCCGTGACGAGGCGGCGGGCTGGTATGCGCGTCTGAACAACACCACCATCACCACCGACACCCTGCGCGCCTTTCGAGAATGGCGCCGCGACGAGCGTCATGCGGGCGCCTATGCCGATATTGAGGCGTTCTGGGTCCGAGCCGGTAAGCTCAAGCACGACGAGGACATCGCCCAGGCCGCAAAGGACGCGCTCGACCGCAAGTCCCGCGCGCCATCAGGGCCACTACCCAAGCCGGGCGGTCGGAGCCTAGCGGCTGTCGCCCTTGTGATCGCCCTCTCTGCTGGACTGGCTGCGGCGTGGCCCTTCCTCGTGGGCCGGGTCTACGACACAGGGATTGGCGAGCAGCGGGTCGTCCGCCTAGCCGACGGTTCACGGGTCAACATCGACACCCAAAGCCGCATCCGGGTGCGGTACCGCAACAGCGTCCGGCAGGTGAGGCTTGAAGAGGGCCGCGCCTACTTCGACGTCGCCCGAGACCCCAGCCGCCCATTCCGCGTACAGGCCGGCTCAACCGAGATCCAAGCCCTGGGGACGGCGTTCGACATCCGCCGAACCCACGATCTGTCCATCGTGACCTTGGCTGAAGGTCGTGTGCGCGTCAGCAAGGCCGACCAGAGCTGGGACCTAAATCCAGGCCAGCAAATTCAAGTGAGTGACCAGGGCGCGGTCTCCAGAGTTCAGGAGGCTGATCTCAACGTGGTCACCTCGTGGACCATTGGACGCCTTGTGTTTCGCAGTCAGCCCCTCGAGGCGGCGCTGGCCGAGGTCAATCGGTACAATCCAGCGCAGATCCAGCTGGCCGATCCCGCCCTGGGGCAAGCCCCGGTGAGCGGCGTCTTCGATACCGGCGACTCCGAGGCCTTCGTCGCCGCCATATCCGATCTTTTTGACTTGGAGGTCGCCGCACGGGACGACAAACACATCCTCCTGCGCGCCGGCCGCTGAGTGAGCGCGCACCCTGTTCCAACTTTTTTTCTATAGCCCGTTAGGGCGCCCAGGCCTCCACGCCGTCTCTCCCCATAGGCCCAAAGCCGACGACAGCCGCCTTGATGGCCGGCGCCGAGCTTTGGGGTTCTGGAGGGGTAACTAAGTGTCGAACCTAAAGTCCCGTTTCTTCGCCGTAGCCGCACTTTGTGCGCTTTCAGCTGGCCTGACGCCGAGCGTGGCGGCCGCCTTCCAAGTCCCCTCTGGGGCGCTGGCGTCGGCCCTCGAGGCCTATGCTGAGCAATCCGGACAACAAATCCTCTACGAGCCCGCCGCTGTGGCCGGCCAGACCAGCCCGGGCCTGAACCGCCCTCTGGAGCCCCGCGCAGCGCTGCAGCATCTCTTAGCCGGCTCAGGCCTGACGGCCCGGGAGAGCGCGCCTGGAGTCTATGTGATTAAGCGCCCGGACCGCGCCCGGACCGAACCGGCGGCAATGGTCGTCGCGACCTCGCCAGCCATCGCGCGCGTCGCGACGACTCCGGGGCCTGAACGGGCGGCCCCGCCGATGATCGAGGAATTGATCATCACCGGCAGCCTCATCCGCGGGGGCGAGCCGCCGACCTCGCCGCTCCTTCAGTTCGACCGCGGCGACATCGACAAGGCTGGTCACGGGACGCTTGGCGACGCCCTGGCCGCCTTGCCGCAGAACTTCAGCGGCTCCGGGTCGCCAACGAGCGCCCTCATCGGCTCTGATGGACGCAGCACCAACGACCTTGCCGCAACCGGCATCAATCTGCGGGGCCTGGGCGCTTCGGCGACCCTCGTATTGGTCAATGGACGCCGCATGGGCGGTGTTGGCACCAAGGGTGACTTCGCCGACGTTTCGGCCCTGCCGACCGCCGTAGTCGACAGAGTCGATGTGCTCCTAGACGGCGCCTCGGCCCTCTACGGCTCCGACGCTATTGGCGGCGTCGTCAACGTCCATCTGAAACGCCGCCTGGACGCCCCGGAAAGCCGGATGCGTCTTGGCCTCGCCACCGAGGGCGGCGGCGAAGAGCTGCAGGCCAGCCACGCCCACGGCCTCTCCTGGGACAGCGGTGATCTGGTGGCGGCCTATGAGTATGGCCGACGCTGGGGCCTACGGGCTGAGGAGCGCGATGTCACCGCCACGAGTGATCTCCGCAGCCTCGGCGGCACGGATCGGCGGACCTTCTACAGCCACCCGGCCAACCTCCTGGTGTTTGACGCTTCAGCTGGCGCCTACCGGGTGGGATGGTCTGTTCCGCCCGGTCAAAGCGGGGCGGCCCTGCGGCCTCAGGACTTCATCGTCGGCGCGCCCAACCTGCAAAATCAGCGCCAGGGCGGCGACACCCTGCCCGAAGAAACCCGCCACAATCTCTATGTCTCTCTGACCCAGGAGCTGGACTCGAGCATCCGGGTCCTGGCCGAAGCGCGTTACAATCGGCGCGACAATCTTATCGCCCGACCCGCGCCGGTTTCAGTCTTCACCGTCAACCAGCGAAACCCCTTCTTCGTCTCCCCCAATGGGTCGAGCTCCCACACGGTGGGCTATGCCTTCTCCGACGAATTCGGCCCATCCCTGAGCGATGGCCGCGCCGAGAGCATTGGTCTGTCGGCGGGTCTGGAGATCGACCTTCCCGAAGGCTGGCGGGCTGACATCTATGGCGCTAGCGCTCTGGAGATTGGTCGCCGAAACACCGAGCGGCTGATCAACAGCCACTTCGTCAACGAAGCCGTCGGCGCCATTGTCGATGACCCACGGACCGCCTATTCGCCAACGGTTGACGGATATTTCAACCCGTTTGGCGACGGCGGGGCCAATGGCCCTGCTGTGCTTGGCTACATCGGCTCAGGCTACACCCGCGGCAAGACCATGAGCGCGGTGATGACCTTCGACGCCAAGGCCGACGGTCCCCTCTGGGAGCTGCCTGCCGGGCCCTTGAAGGCCGCCATCGGCGTTCAGGCGCGCAAGGAGCGTTTCAAGCCGCAGACGACCAGCCTGGTGTCTGGCCCGATCCCAGTGCGCAGCGGCGGGACCACCTTCAGCCGCGCCATCGAGGCGGCCTTCCTTGAATTGCGCGCGCCGCTCCTGAGCGCCGATCAGCAAGTTCCGCTGGTGGATCGCCTCGAACTCTCATTGGCGGCCCGGGCGGAACGCTACGGCGATTTCGGACAGACCACCAATCCCAAGGTCGGCCTGCTTTGGGCGCCCATCCCGGGACTTCAGTTGCGCGGCAGCTACGGGACCTCATTCCGGGCGCCGAACATGCCTGAACTCTACCAACTGCAGAACGCTTCGCCCGTATTGGTGGGGTCGGGCGCCAGCCAGACCCTCGCGCTCGTGCAGACCGGCGGCAATCTGGACCTTGAGCCTGAGAGCGCGGTGACCTGGAGCTTCGGCTTCGATTACCGGCCGCAGACCCTGTCGGGGCTCACCCTCTCGGCCACCTGGTTCGATGTCGCCTTCCAAGACCAGATCGGCCAGCCTGTCTTGGCCGACATTCCCAACGCGCTGACCAACAACGCCTACGCCCCGTTCGTCGACCGAATTGATCCCTCGCGATCAGAAGACGTCGAGCGGGTTAAGGCGGTGATGGCGATCTCCACATCATCCAACATCGGCCTGTTTCCCCCAGAGGCCTACCGCGCCCTGATTGATGCCCGGTTCGTCAATACAGGCGAGGTCGTGGTCCGGGGCCTTGATGTGCAAGCCACCTACAGCTGGGCGGTCCAGGCGCATCAATTCACCCTCGACGCCTCGCTCAGCTACCTCGCCGACTATGTCCGTCGCTTCACCCCGACCGCCCAGCCTGTGCAGCTGGTCGATACCGCCAACCAGCCGGTTGACCTGCGTGGCCGGCTCACCGGCGCCTGGACGAAGGGCCCCTTAGCGCTCAGCGCCACCGTCAACTATGTGGACAGCTATCGCAGTGAGACGGGCGCCGAGATCGCGGCCTGGACCCCTGTCGACGCCCAGGCGCGGTGGACGCCGGTCGCATCTGGCGCGCTTGACGGGGTCGAATTGGCCCTTTCGGTGCAGAACCTCTTCAACGAGGACCCGCCCTTCTACGACTCCCCCTTGGGCGTCGGGTATGACCCTGCCAACGCCAGTCCGCTCGGGCGCACCATCGCCCTGCAGATCACCCGTCGCTGGTGACGGGCCAGTCTCATGCGTCTGGCCCGCCTGGGCTTGGCCCTTGTCTGCGCGGCGATCGCTGCGCAGGCCTGGGGCCGGCCATTCACCATTGATGATCTTTTGTCCGCCGAAGAGTTTGGCCAGATGGGGTTCAGCCCCAATGGCCGCCACTTCGTATTCGAGCGCCTCGGTCCGCAGGCGCAGTCAGGCCCCTTCGATCAGGACGTCTATTCCGGCTATCGACGCAGCCAGATCTTCAGCCTCGACCGGCTAAATCCTGGCCCGGCTGAACGGTTGGGGGCGCCCGCGCCAGGCGATGGCCTCGTGGCGGGCCCCTTCTCCCCCAGCGGTGATCAACTGGCCGTCCTGCGCCTGCGTGGCCCCTCCTGGGAGGTCGGGGTCGCTCACCTCGCGGATGGCGCGGTGACCTGGCTCGGGCTGAGCCCAGAACTGGGTCTACTGGGTCAGACCCTGGTGTGGCGCTCTGAGACGCAGCTTCTGGTGGCGGCCCGCAGTGAAGACGCCGCGCCGCTGCGTCTACGGATCGGCGGGGAGATGCGCCGAACGCTCACCACCCTTTGGACCCGGGCCGAGGCTGGCTGGACCCCGTCCACCAATATCATTGGTAGCGGTCGCTATCTCTCCACGCGCCTTAAGCCGCCGGTCGGGCGGCTGGTGCAAGTCGACCTCGCGACAGGAGAGCAGGCCGACCTTCTGGCGGCGGACATCTATGATCTAGAGCTCTCCCCTGACGGCCAGTCCCTGGCTGTGATGATCTGGGCTGAGGATCTGCAGGCGCCCCCAGACCAGCCCCTCTGGGTCGCCAGCGCTGCGCGCCGACGCAACCTGATCCTGATCGATCTCAAGACCCGCGACGCCGCCACCCCCTGCTCTGACTGCCATCTGGAGACCCACCTCATCGCCTGGGCGCCGCAGGGGCGCGAGGTGCTCGTCTACGGTCAACGTCGCAGGAACGAGACCGCGACCCCAGCCTATCTGCGCTTATCCTGGGAGGGCGTGCGTCCTGTTCCGCTGCCGGGCCTGCGTCCGATCATTGATCGCACGAGTGAGGGCTACGCCATCCCGCGGGGGGCATGGCTTGGGGGTACGCCCATGATCCTCGCCGAACCGCCCGCGGGCGGACGGGCCGACTGGTGGATGGTGGCCAGGTCCGGCCCCCAGAATTTGACCGCAGACCTGCCCAAGGCGCCCGACCCTGTGGTGTGGCCCAGTGCGGGGGGCAGGATTTCCGTAAGGGCAGGTAGCGCGCTCTACCAGGTCTCGCCTGCGGCTCAGCCCCGTCGCCTGTTCAAGGCGGACGGCCTCGTGACCTCCTCAGGCCTTGGTCTCTCCCATCGGCACAAGGTCAACCAGCCTCGCCAGGAACCCTGGTTTCGTGTCCATGACCTAGAAGAAGCCCAGTGGCGGAGCCTGGGAGGCCAAGCCCTCGCCCTCAGCGGCACGCCGCTTGATGTCTTGGCCCGGTCGGTGAGCGCTGTGGGTCTGGCGGAGCTTCGACGCACGCCGAGCCAGGCCCTGACCCTGCAAGTCCAGTGGTCTGACGGCACGGAGACCAATCTGGTAAGCCTCAACGAGGACTTTGCGCACATCGCGTTCGCTGAGGCCAAACCGCTCCAAGGCCGAGACCCGGCTGGGGAGGCCATCACCCATTGGCTGCTCCTTCCCCCACAGCTGAACGATCGCCGCTCCGCCTGCGGCGAGGAGGCGCCCCCGATGGTGGTGATCCCCTATCCCGGAGCGAGCTACCCTACCGCTCCAGATCCGATCGGCCGCGGCGTTGGCCGCTACAGCGTTAACCCGGAGCTGTTGGCTGCGGGAGGCTTTGCTGTGCTCATCCCCAGCCTCCCGCGAGCGCCAGGCCAAGAGCCCGCAGAGGGTTTGGCCGCTCAGATCCTTGCGGCCGTTGACCTGGCGCAGGCGACTGGCGAGGTAGACGCCTCGCGACTGGGGATCATGGGTCAGAGTTTCGGGGGTTACAGCGCCTTGATGGCGGCCACCCAAAGCTCACGATTTCGCGCCGTAGTCGCGTCGGCCGCCCCCTCCAATCTCACCTCGATGCGCGGCGCCTTTGACCCGCATCATGAGGTCCTGCCACGTGATGGCCTTGAGCTGAATCCCAACTATGGCTGGTCAGAGCTCGGACAAGGGCAGCTGGGCGTCTCCCCCTGGGATGACCCCGCCAAATATGTCCGCAACAGCCCGGTCTTCTTTGCCGACCAGATCACCGCGCCTGTGCTTCTGATCCATGGGGACGGTGACTTTGTACGCCTGTCCCAGGCCCAGGAGATGTTCTCAGCCCTGTATCGGCTAGGAAAGGACGCCCAGCTTCTGACGGCCTACGGCGAGGGACACATCATCTCCAGTCCCGCCAATCGGCGGGCTGTGAGCGCACACACCCTGCCATGGCTGCAAGCCGTCCTCTGCCAAGGGGCTGAGGCCCGTCCGGTGGCTGGGGTGGCGCCGTCACCAGGAAGATCACCTAGGGAGCTGCAATCGCCGCTCCCAAGCCGTGACCCAGAGCTCCGTCATGATGAGGTTGACCAAGACGCCATACCCCCCGCGCCAGATGAGATGATCGACACTCAGCCACTCCTCAAGACGATCAGCCTGTACAAGACCTTCAGCGACCAGGCGGCCTTCAAGCAGCATGGGCCGCAGGACCGGCAGGCTCTGAGCGATGATCTGACCGTAGTGCGCCGACAGCCGTCCCTTGGTTCGTCTCTGGGCGACCTCTTTGGGGATACGGTGGGCAAAGGTACGCCGCGCTAGCCCCCGATCAATGCCACCGGCCGTCAGGTCTAAGGCCGGGATCGCCAGGCAAAGCTCCAGAAGCGGTTGGGCCAGCAGCGGGTGCTGCAGCCGCGCCGCCGCACCGCGCCGGCTTGAACCATGAACGATCAGGGCGTTGGCCAGGCTTTCGATCTGTAGCCGCTTTGCCGGTCCCACTTGATCGAGGTCGCAGAGCCATGGGTGGGGCGCGGCCTGGGCGGCGAGTCCACGGGCTTTCTCCGTCAGGACGTCAGGCCGCGACTTCGGCGCAGGGCGGTCCCACCTCGCCCGCCAGGCTGCCGCGTACAGGCTCCAGATGGATTGACCCTGCCAGCGGGCTAGATCCGCCAGCTCGGAAACCGAGGCGCGCGCAAGGTGATCTGCCGCGATCCAAGGGGTTGGCGTTTGGAAGAAGACATTGTCGCCCCCCTGCCCGGTTAGGATGACCTCCACATCAAGGGCTCGGCAAAGGGCGGCCACATGGTCATCGTGGATGTGGTCGAAGCTATTGAGCGCTGGCCTAAAGTCCCCCGAGCAAACGGCCAGGGCGGCCATATCCAGAGGCTGAGGCGCCTTCGGCGCCTCTGTTAGGCTGACACCCAGCCGCTGGGCGACCGCACGGGCATAAGGGCGCTCGTCTCCTTGAGGATCACCGCCGTAGTAGTTGAGGCCACAGGTGATTTCACCGCCGCAGGCTGCTAGGGCCGACCCCACAATCGCTGAATCCAAGCCGCCCGATATCTCCAGCAGGATCCGAGCATGGCTCCAAGGCTTCACCACTTGGTCAACTGTGGCCAGAAGATCGGGCGCCCAATCGACCCTATTTCGGCGGCGCTCCACGAACGCCGCCGGTGTCCACACCTGATGAAGCGCCCCCTCGACCCACAACCCACCTGGAGAAATGGTCTGCAGGTCTGTCAGGCAGACCTCGCCCGTGTGCTGGGTGGGGTTGCCAAGAACGCCAGCGACTTGGCGCCAGTCCACCGCCATGGCCTTCGGCAGGGCCGCCTCAAACCAGTCTGGAAAGGTGGAGGCGACCAGACGCACCCCGTCATGCAACCAGGTCACAGCCTCCAGGCCCCCTGAAGGTGCTCGGAAAATGGACAGTGGGCGGCCGTCTTTGGGAAGCCGCACATGCACATAGTCGCCCCAGGCCCGCCTGGTCATCACGAGGGCCTGTTCCTTAGGTCCGTCCCAAGCGGGATGGAGCAGGCCCTGCGGCTGATGACGTCCATCGACCTGCACGTCACCCAACAATAGGTCTGGGCCCCCGGCCAGCACGGCGCACCGCGTCGGCCCGGGTTGCGTGAAAACATCGACGTCGTCGCCGAGCGCCTGGCGAGCCCATCCGGCTCCGGGCTCGAGGCGAAGCCTGGAGAGCCAAGGGGGCGCCTGGTCCGGACGGCCAATAGTCAGCACAAATCCGCTCATCTAGAGCGCCAGGATCGGGGTGAAGGCGCTCACATGGTCGCAGGTGTCATCGAGCACCATGTCTTCGATCTGCACCCAGCAGTGCGCCTCAAAAGGCCAAGTCTGCACACCGAAGACCCATGTAGCGGCAAGTCCCTCCCGAGCGAGAAGCGCCTGCAACACATAGGATCGGTAGAGGCAGTCGCCCTGAGAGGGGACCCAAGGCAGGGCCGTGGCGAACCGGCAACCCAGGTCGGCCGCCCGGACAAGGTCAGTGCGCCCCTGACCCGACCGCGCGTTTGCTGCGCTCACCAGTTGAGCAAAGGATTGACCATGAAACCCCTTGGCCGCCACCAGGGCGGCGGCGGCGGCCAGCTGGACGGTCACCAAAGGACCCATAGGACGAGGCCCTCGGCCGGCCTCCTGCCGCACGGGGCCTGGCATCACGGCCCGCGGCTCAGGCGGTCCTGAGGTCGCCACGAAACCACAGCCTACCAGCACGTCGGCGAGGTCGTGATCGCCGATCTCGACCGCACTGCTCCCTGCGATGAGGCGCAATCCAGCGCCTGCGGCGGGCACACAGAAGTACTGGTCTGACGCAAGGCTCAGCAGCAAGAGATCCTCGCCCCTGATCGCGGCGTAGACGTCGTCTGAGAGGCGGTGTGAATCCATGGCCGACGGGACGGCGCCGCAAGACAGCGCCGCCCCTTGCCCCTTAGGGCTGCGGCCGAGCATCAAGCTCGACATTCTCACCGATCGAGCCGCGGGTGAGGACGCGGGCGTCTCCGAGGCTGATCACCCGGAATTTGGTCGGGGTCATGGGTTTTCTCCCTTCAGTTTCCGCCGCAGAGGTGCGGCGCAACCAGGGAAGCGCTGGGGGAAAGTTCATTCAAACCATAACCCTGGGGCTTGCCAACTATAGATGCCCCGCCTTGGCGCGGCTTCGCATGGCCGACACGATCTCAGGCGCCCGATGACGGCGTGATTGGTGATATTGTTCGACCCAAATGAGGAGATCGGCGCAGGCGCAGCCCCTAAGCAGGGCGCCCAGCTCGCCCCACTCCTCACCGAGCGCGGCGAGCGCCAGAACCTCAGCCTCCGCACGCCGCGGCGGCGCCAGTCGATCAGCCAGCAATAGATGAGCCCGCTGAAGGGCGAGGTTGCGGCCCTCCTGAACCAGGCGCTGGAAGACTTGCTCGGTGGCCGCCAGCGGCTCAGACCTCGCCAGGGACTCCACAAGGTCAGCTGCAGCCCCCCATCGCCCGGGTCCCTGCGGAAACTGGGGCGCCAAGGCCGCGCGCAAGTAGGTCGCTTGCAGGTCGTAGAGTTCCACCAGGTCGACCGCGTCAAGCCGCCAGGCAAAGAAGCCCGCGCCCCGTCGCTCATCGATTAGCCCTTCTCCGGCAAGCCTCGCAAACGCCTCTCTCACGGGGGTCTGGCTGAGATTCAGGCTCCGAGAAACCTCTGCGGCCGTGAGTTGTTCGCCCAGGACGAAAGCGCCAGACCGCATTTGCGTGCGGATAGCGCTCACCGCCTCGCCGTAGGGATCTCTCAGTCTCATCACCTGTCCATCAACCTTTGACACCACGCCGCCTAGGGTTGCGACTCTTCGGCGATCTGGACAGCAAAGCCTCTGAGTTAGGACGTTCAGGAGCAACCCGGCGCGAGGTTCGCCGACTCACAATCCGCCAATATTTGGCGTATTGGATCGGAATTCCGGCACATCCATGTGAGCTTTGTACCCGGCTCTATACAAACAAACCCATTGGCGAAATAGTGACGCCCTGGGGAACGGTCCCCCGAAATCCTATTTTAAGTTGTGCCCCTGGATGCCCATGGCGGAGCCTGACGCCCCCCGCGCGACCACCCCCTTCTCTCTACCTGACGTGCTGCGAGCCCTTCGACAGAGACGCGGCCTTGGGGTCGCAACCGTCGCTCGCGCCATGGGACTGCCTGTGAGGACCTACCAGAACTTCGAGGCTGACCTCAGCGGCGCCTCCCCAGCGCGGCTCCAGGCCTTTGCGGAAGCCACCGACTGCGACGGGATGGCGCTTATCCTTTGTGCTGGAGGCGCCAATCCGGGCCTGGCCCTGGCCTGCGCCGACAATAAGGCTGTTTCGATCGCCGTCAGCGCTGTTGAAGACCTCTACGCAGACATCGGCGCCGAGATGGGCGCGCTGACCGCAGCCGAAATCATCAACGCCTTTGATCAGGCTCGAGGGTTGTTGCAGGACGACGTTTTTGCGCAGTCTCGCGGCCGAGCCGATCGTACGCCTAGCTCAGAGAGTCTTCTGACCCACCGACAGCTAGAATGTCTGCGATGGGCCCAGGCCGGGAAGAGCTCCAACGACATCGGCGTGATCCTGGGCATCTCACACCGAACGGTTGATTGTCACATCGCCGAAGCTTGCGCGAGGTTGGAGGTCAGGACCCGCGTTCAGGCGGTTTCGCAAGCCATCGAGCTGGGACTCCTAGCGCCGCGGCCTCGGTAAACTTACGGGGTCACGCCCTCACCTTCGCCTATCAAGGCCGGGCCTATGCCGGCTGGCGGCGAGGGCTGCACTTTGTGAACGCCGCCGCATCGGTAAGCCAAGACCGCCAGCATCCGCACTCTGCCGGCTGGTCCGCAGACGCTTTTCGCCAAACCGAAGGGGAGGCCGTGAGCCTTGATCAAAGCCAGCACGGGCGCCGGTATGCGCATCAACCTCACCTATCGCTATGGCGCGTCAGATCAGGCTAGAAATTCATGCCCTTACGGGCGCCGACGCCTTCGCTGGCTAGCCACCCCAAAGAGACGCTCGCCGCAAACCTCACGGCGGCCAGCGTCAAAGCCGTAGCCTGGCTTGCGAAATTCTGAACATGGGGCCCTCGCGATCCTGCCGGGCCTTGGCCCTGGACGGGGTGGCCGGCTGACAATCTAGCGCCCGCGGGTCAGGGCCCGGTACTCGACCAGCCGCTCCTTGTCGCGCCGCACCTGGTCGCCAATGGTGTTGTCGACGTCCAGCGAAGCGAAGCGCACCCAGCCGTCCAGACCCAGCTTGTCCTTCACCGCCGCGGTCGGCGTTTGCCACCGGACGTAGGATATCCAGGACACGACCACGCCCATGATCAGCGCCACCAGTTGCAAGCCGCGGAAGCCGGCCTCATTCCCCTCCGGGGCGGGCCAAAAGGCGAAAATGGCCAGCCAGATGATCAGGACAAGCGGTGTGGTGATCCGGCCGACCCAACGCATCCAGTAGCGCTCGCGCCGCACGCGCCAGAGCTCCATCTGGGCGTACTTCTCCAGATACTCCATCCGCGCGCCGATCCACATGACCAGCCGGGTCAAGAACAGAGCGCGCTGGCCCCAGCCCTTGCCGTCCATCTGAAACTGGGTTTCGGCCTGATCGGCCATGGCGCGAGCGTTGGTGAACAGGTTCTGCAGCTCCCGCGTGCGCTGCACGATCTCCCGCGAAAGCTCGTAGGAATCGTTTTCCAGACGGAACCGGTACTGGATGAACAGGATGGCTGAGACGCCGTAGAACACGCCGGCCGTCATCAACATGCCCAGGACAGCCAGGGCCAGCCCCTGGACCTGATCGCCCATCCACCGCGCAAAGAGCGTTGGCCCCAGCACCGCCATGGCCGCGAACCCGATCAGCGCCAGCCCCTGCGTCAGTCGCTTGATCCCCACATGTACCAGCAGCGCGCCGAACACCCGGCGGCCATAGCCGTGAATGCGCCCGCGAATGTCGGCGTCCACCGGAAAGCGTTCCTCGATCTGGCGGGTGAACAGGACATGGAAGCGGTCGGGCTTGTTCTCAGTTTCCCAGAACGGAAAGATGTCCAGCGCCTGATTGAAATACTGGTCGATGTTGGCGGAGATGACCGAGATCGCCTCGGGATCCAGGGTGAAATAGTCACTCTCCTGGATCGGGCGCAGGATGCCGTCGCGGGCGCCGATCGGCTCGGGCCGCGTGGCAGGCGTGGCTGGCGGTGTGATGCGATTGGGGATGTCAGCCGCGCCAGGGGGCGGGGCCGCCTGGGCGGCGAAGGCCGTCGGGTTCGGATTGGGCGCGGTGGCCGTCTGGTCGTCATGGGACATGGCGGACGCTGTGAACCCCCTGAAGCTGAACGGCGAAGCTTAGGATGCAGACGAAGTTCAGCCGACGACGTTCGCCCCCAAGGCGAAGCTGCTGGGTTGATATCGCCGTTATCCTTGTCTCGCCGCAAGTGACGTTTCGGTCAGGTAAGCTCGGCCATGCTGGTCACGGGCGCCGCACCGTCGCCTGCGGTCCCTTGGCGAGGCTCGGCGGCCGTTGAAGTTTTGTGCTAAGATTGCGACATAGCCTTCATTCAGACGTTTCGACGCCGCCGCCGCCCGCCGGGCAGGCCGGGCGCCGTCGGACCGGGAGTTTCGCACCGCCATGAGCACCACCGACGTTCTTGAAGCCGAGTTCCGCGACGGCCAGATCCGCACCCATGGGCCCGAAGGTTTTGAAGGCATGCGCAAGGCTGGCCGGCTGGCCGCCGAGTGCCTCGACATGCTGACCCCCCATGTGGTTCCTGGCGTCGTCACCGATGATCTCGACCGCATGGCGCGGGAGTTCATCCTCGATCACGGCGCCCTGCCCGCCTGTCTCTTCTATCGGGGCTACGCCAAGACCGTCTGCATCTCGGTCAATCACGTGGTCTGTCACGGCATCCCTGGCGAGCGGACGCTCCGTGAGGGCGACATCGCCAATATTGATGTCACCGCCATCCTGGATGGCTGGCACGGCGACCACAGCCGTATGTACGGGGTTGGTCCCGTCTCGGCCCGGTCCAAGCGGCTGGTGGAGGTGACCTATGAATCCATCGCCCGCGGCATCGCGGCGGTGAAGCCCGGCGCCACCACCGGCGATATCGGCCACGCCATCCAGTCCTATGTGGAGTCCATGCGCTGCTCCGTCGTCCGCGACTTCTGCGGCCATGGCCTGGGCAAGGTGTTCCACGACGCGCCCAACATCCTTCATTTCGGGCAACCGGGCCAAGGCGAGGTGCTGCAGGCGGGCATGTTCTTCACCATCGAGCCCATGGTGAACCTGGGCAAACCGGCGGTGAAGGTGCTGGCCGACGGCTGGACGGCGGTGACCCGCGATAAGTCCCTCTCAGCCCAATGCGAGCACTCCATCGGTGTGACCGAGGACGGGGCCGAGATCTTCACCGCCTCCCCCGCCGGCCTCTTCCAGCCACCGATCGAGACCGCCTGAGCCGCTCAGCGCGCCTGACGAAGGTGGTGGAGGGCTTCGCGATAGCGGCGTGACAGCGGCGCCGAAAGGTCGCCCAGCGCGATCGACAATCGCCTGAGCCTTCGGGCGCCAGTCCGGTCACGGCGGCGCCGTTGACCAGCCAAGATCGGTGCGTCCGTAGCGGAACTCGGCCACCGCCTCGGCCAGATCATCCAGGATCGCGAAGGCCGCGGCCCGTAACAGGATGAATAAGCCTACATGCCCAAAGGCGAACAATCCCGCGCCCAAGACATGCGCAGCCATGGCGGCGACCAGAGCCCGCGGCTGGCCCCAGCGCAGTATGAAAAAGGGCGCCCAGGCCAGCAGCGCGATGGCCAGCCAGCTTGACCCCTCATAGATGAGATGAAGTCCGACGGACTCACGCCCACCGCGGGAGAAGCCGAGCACGTTCAGCAGATAGATAGCGCCCGCCACCACCATGATGACCGCCCAACCGAGGGCGAGCTGACGCCGCGCGTCACCCCCTGGCCGATCGCTGGCCATCATCGACCTCCGCCGCTGGGCCCTGAGACCGCGCCGTTCATCTCCGCCGGCTTTCAAGTCTGATATAGGTTCTCAGAAGTAACGGAAAAGCCTCGTAATTTTTCGTCTCACAGGCATGGGAGCTAATGGTTGCGCTAATTAGCGCGGAAGTTCTCCCACCAACTGCCTAGTCGAACCTTATGCCGAAACGCGCATAGAACCATTTTATGCGGGTTTACGCATATCTTGTTTATATGCTCGAAATCACATATTGCTATCTTATGCGATTTCTCGCATAACCAGTGGGAAGGAGACTCCCATGAACCGGATAGCTCGCTCCCCGGGCCAAGTCGGCAACCTCATACAGCGATTTAGAAAGCTGAAGGGGATGAGTCAGACAGAACTCGCCGAACGATCAGGCATGCGCCAAGAGCTGATTTCCAAGATCGAAAGCGGCCACAACGGCGCAAAAATCTCATCGATCTGCGATCTGCTCGCGGCGCTTGATCTGGAAATGACAATTGGTCCTCGATCGAAAAGCTCATCCACCGATATCGAGGACATCTTCTGATGGGGCGTCGCAAGACCCATGCGCCGCTCAATGTGCTCATCAACAATCGTCTGGTCGGGCGATTGGAGAAAGAGCCAGGTGGCGCAATCGCGTTTCAGTATGACCAGAGTTGGCTCGACTGGCCGCCACACTTCCCGATCTCATTGTCGCTACCGCCAAGAAAGGCCACCTTCCGGGGCGAGCAGGTTGTGGCGGTTTTCGACAACTTGCTGCCGGACAATCCGACGGTTCGCCGCCTCATAGCTGAGAAGACTGGCGCGCAAGGCGCCGATTCCTACAGCCTGTTGGAGCAGATCGGCCGCGACTGTGTGGGGGCCATGCAGTTCCTGCCCGACGGCATGGTGATCGACGCATTCCAACCGATTGAAGGCGAGCCGGTCAGCGACGAAGAGATCGAGGCTATCCTCGCTAACCTCGCGCGCGCACCGCTCGGCATCGATACCGAACAGGAGTTTCGGATTTCGGTGGCGGGCGCTCAGGAAAAAACGGCGTTGCTGTTTCATGAGGGCCGTTGGAAACGCCCGATCGGCACGACGCCGACGACCCACATCCTCAAACCCCAGCTAGGAGAAATCCCGACGCCTTGGGGCCTGATCGATCTGTCAAACAGCGTCGAGAACGAACACTACTGCTTGAAACTTCTGGAAGGGTTCGGCTTCCAGGTCGCCCAGACAGAGATTGCGACGTTCGGCGCGCGCCGTGTTCTCGTCGTCGAGCGCTTTGATCGGCGCTGGCGGGGCGATAGCCAACTCCTACGTCTTCCGCAGGAGGATTGCTGTCAGGCGCTGTCGATACCTTCGAGCCGGAAGTATCAAAACCAACAAGGCCCGAGCGCGGTCGACATCATCACGCTGCTCCAGGGCAGCGACGAGCCGCTCAAGGATCAGGCTGCCTTCTTCAAGAGTCAGATCATCTTCTGGCTGATCGGCGCCACCGACGGGCATGGCAAGAACTTCAGCGTCTTTATCCGGCCCGGCGGCCGCTTCGAGCTGACGCCATTCTATGACGTTCTAAGTGCGCAGCCCGCATTCGATGCGAGGCAAATCCCGCACCACAAATACAAGCTGGCAATGTCGGTTGGAGCGAACCGTCATTACAAAATCCTCGATGTGCATGGTCGTCATTTTGTGGAGACGGCAAAGGAAGCAGGTCTCGGCCAGGCGATCATCAGACAGGTTCTGGATGAGGTCCGCCGTGATGCACTCCCGGCGGCGGAACTTGCCCTCAGCCGCATGCCGGCAGACTTCCATGCTGACATTCACTCATCGGTCGTGAACGCGATGACCGGACGCCTGCGGCAACTGGAAACGGCTTTCGAAGCGATTTGAAGCGGACCTTCGCTTGCACCATGATGTTTCAGACGCATCGGATGGCGGGCGAGCGCGGCGCTTTTCGAAAGCGCCTGCGGGACGCCGTCAACGTGGATATGGCCCGTCAGGCCATCGCGGCGGGCCGGACCCTGCGCATCACCGTCTACGGTCACCGGGCGTCGGTCGCGACGGGGTCGCAAGCTTCGTGGCGCTTGGGATGATCCAGAGCGCGATCCCTATGAGCTCACCCGGCTTTACGGGGGAAACGCGCTCAAATTCTTGAAGCTGGAGCGAGTAAAGCGCGTGGGCGGTTTGGGCGCGGAACGAGCCGCGCCCAGGCCTGGACGACGTCGACAGATCTGTCTACTGGCGCGCCTTGCGGGCGGCGTAGCGACGGTCGCGAGCTTCTTTTTGTTCGGCCTTGGTCAGCGCCTTGCGCGCCTTGCGTTCGCCGCGCTTGGCGTCGAGGGCTTCGGCGGCCACGGCTTCTTCAGCCAGGCGGGCGGCTTCTTCAGCCTCGGCGGCGGCCAGCTTCTTGGCGTCCTTGGTGGCCTGGCGCTCCTGGCGCACGCGCTCCAGCTCTGCCTCGCGCAGGGCGGCGCGTTCGGCGAACTGCGGGTCGGACACGGCCGCCTTGGGCTTCATCTTGGCCAGCAGGGCCTTCTTGGCCTCCGCGGCGGTCTTCAGGCGTTCAGAGAAACCCGTGCGTTCGTCTTGGTTCATGTGGAGCTTTCATCATGTTGCGCCGCCTCAGCGGCTTCGGGGGGCGTGTCGGTCGGTTCAGGCGGATGGAAGGTGGCCGCACAGATGGCCTGAAGGTGTCGGCGGACCGAATAGGTGGCGAGCAGCGCATCAACCGCCCGGCAACCCTCGATCTTCAGGCGGGTCTTCAGCTGGGCGAGGTCGGCGACCTCACCGGAGCGGGCGAGGAAATAGGCGCGTTCAAGGGTCGACATAGTCATCCTCTCAAGTTCGGCAGGACCAGAGGTCCTGGGCGAATTTCAGGGCCGGGCTGGTCATGCATAGGCGACAGCGCCCCCGGCCAGGCGGCGCGCGAAAATTCAAAATTGCGGTCGAGGATCGAAATAGGCTCGGGCTCGATCCGAAGAACAAGCGTGGAGAGCAACCGAACCCATGCAATATGTCGTCACTCTATCATCAAACCCTCGCAAAGGCCAGGGCGCGGCGGCGGCCATCCTACTTCTCCGGCGCCCTGACGTGGGTCGCAGGCGGCGGGGCGATCTCGACCTTGCAGACGACCCCGGCGCCGGGCGCTACGGCGGCGTCTGAGGTCAGTCGGCTGAGCGTCCCCTCGGCCTCCCCCTTGATCCACCACTGCCACCCGTCTCCGGCATAGCGCGCGCCGCTGGCTGAGCGCGCCAGCGGCAGAAACCGGGTCTCCCCGCGATAGGTGATCATCGCCGCATCCTGGGTCCGATAGGAGACCTTGAGCCGTTCGCCGTTGGCGCAGCGGTAGGTCGCAGACATGGCGCTCAAATCCGCCCGCTGCCCCAAGGGTTTGGCGGCCGGCGCCGCCGCCAGGGCCTTGACCGGCGTTGCGGTGGCGGCGGGCGGGTTTGCGGGAGCCTCACAGGCTCCCAGCCAGAGCGCTGACAGGGCGATAAGCGCGACGGGACGAAATGGGGTGGTCAGGGCCTTGTGCGACATTGGAAACTCCGGCCCCTAGTCTAAACCTGACGAGCCTCCTCTCCTACCCCCTGGCGGCCTCCTCCCAGACCCGGAAGTCCTCGTCCTCCAGCAATCGGGCGGCATAGGCGCTCCCGGCCCCGTGATCGCCATAGTCGGACAGGTTCAGGCCGTAGGTGCGCAGGCGGGTGGCCACGGGGGTGAAAAAGGCGTCGGCGATCGACCAACTGCCCGCCAGGAACGGCCCCCCGTGCCGCCCCAGCATCTCATCCCAAAGTCGCGCCAGCCTTGCGAGGTCGGCCTGACAGGCTGGCGACACTGCTCTGGCTTCCGGGACCTGGTCGAGGGCCATCGGGCACTCGCTCCGCAGCGCCATGAATCCCGAGTGCATCTGAGCCGCAGCCGACCGAGCCTGGGCCCGGGCGGACGGGTCGACGGGCCAGAGATGAGCGGCCGGATACTTCTCGGCCAGGTACTCGCAGATGGCGAGAGAGTCCCAGATCGTCAGGTCTCCATCCTTCAGGACCGGCGCAAGGCCGGACGGCGCATAGACCGCCAGGTCGGCCTGGGTCGCCTCGCCCCGCCGCAGCTCGACCTCGGTTTCGGTAAAGGCGGCGCCGGTCTTGCGCAGGGCCAGCCAGGGCCGCAGCGACCAGGTCGACCACCGTCGCGTACCGATAATCAGCTCCATCGCCGCCTCCTCGAAATCTGGGTATCGCACTTGCCCAACCCTGGCAGAGACTGTCTAGAGTGGACCTAACGATAAGAAGCCTTCCGCCCAGGAGACATCTTCCATGACAGACACCACCGCCCCCGGGGCGACCAATCCGGCCGCTGGCACGGCGGAGCCGGAGGGCATTACGCCCCTGGCCAAACCGGTCCGGACCTACGCTCTGAGCCTGCTGCTCGGCATCTATACGATCAACTTCCTGGATCGCCAGGTGGTCAACATCCTGGCTGAGCCGATCAAGCAGGACCTTGGTCTCGCCGATTGGCAGCTCGGCCTGATGAGCGGCTTGGCGTTCGCCCTGTTCTACACGGTGCTCGGCATTCCGATCGCGCGCCTGGCCGAACGCGGCAACCGCCCCCTGATCATCGGCACCGCCGTGGCGGTCTGGAGCGGCTTCACCGCCCTGTGCGGCGTGGCGCAGAACTTCTTCCAGCTGATCCTGTTCCGGATCGGCGTTGGTGTGGGCGAGGCGGGCTGCACCCCGCCGGCCCACTCCTTGATCAGCGACTACGTGCCCAAGGAGAACCGCTCCACAGCTCTGGCCTTCTACTCGATGGGTACGCCCATCGGCGGCCTGATGGGCCTGATCCTCGGGGGCCTCATCGCCGACGCCTACGGCTGGCGGGTGGCCTTCTTTGTCGCGGGCGTCCCAGGGATTCTGTTCGCGCTCTTGGCCATCTTCACCCTGCCTGAGCCCCGCAAGGAGCTTGCGCGCCGGGCCACCAAGATCCAGGCCAACTCGGCGACCTTCCCCGAGACCATGAAGTTCCTCAAAGGTCGCAAGACCTTCTGGTACATTTCGTTCGCCGCGGCGATCAAAGCCTTCATCGGCTATGGCCACGCGCCGTTCACCGCCTCGTTCTTCCTGCGCAACTACCCCGATCAGGTCCAGTCCCTGGCCTCTACGGTCGGGGCCACGGTCGGCTATAACCTGCAGTCCATCGGATTCCTCGGCCTGGCGCTTGGCCTGATGTCAGGCACCGCCGGCGCGCTCGGCTCCTGGCTGGGCGGCTTCATCGCCGACAAGTTCGCCGCCCGCGATCTGCGCGCGCAGATGGTCGCCCCGGCGCTCGCCTCGCTGATCACCATCCCGGTCTTCATCACCGCGATGACGGTGGGCAACGTGCCGCTCGCCCTGGTGCTTTTGACTGTGAATGGCCTCATGGGCACCATCTGGTATGGCCCAGTCTATGGCACCGCCCAGTCCATCGTGCCGCCCCATATGCGGGCGACCACCTCAGCCATCCTGCTGTTCATCATCAACCTGATCGGCCTGGGTCTTGGCCCTCTGGCTGTCGGCCTGCTCAGCGACTATTTCGCCGTTGGCATGGGCATGGGGTCTGGCGAGGGGGTCCGTTGGGCCCTGATCGTCTCGGCCAGCTTCGGCCTTTTGGCCTTCTACTGCTTCTGGCGCGCCACCAACACGATCCGCGTCGACCACGTCGGCTGACCCTGTCCCGCCCGGCGCCTGAAAGGGTGTCGGGCGGGCTCCGTCAAGGCCCCTGGCGCCTTCGCAGAGCCTGTGTCCACATGCCTCTCCATAAGAACGTGGAATCGTTCGGGGGAGGATATCGTGACTGCGATCGACACCGGCGCGGCTGCGCCGCCAAAGCCCCAGTTCTCTGAGGGCTACAAGAGCACGGTCCTGGGCCTGCTGGTCCTGGCCTACACGTTCAACTTCATTGATCGCACGATCATCTCGACCATTGGTCAGGCGATCAAGGTCGACCTCGGCCTCACCGACACCCAGCTGGGACTGCTGGGCGGCCTGGCTTTCGCCCTGCTCTACACCACGCTGGGCATCCCCATCGCCCGCCTGGCTGAGCGCGGCAACCGGGTCAATATCATCTCGATCTCCATCGTCATCTGGTCGGCCTTCACCGCGCTTTGCGGCATGGCCAACAGCTTCCTGATGCTGATTCTGTTCCGCCTGGGGGTCGGGGTCGGCGAGGCGGGCCTGTCCCCGCCGGCCCACTCCTTGATCTCCGACTACTACGAGCCGAAACGACGAGCGACAGCCCTGTCGATCTATTCGTTCGGCATTCCGCTGGGCACCATGTTCGGCGCCGTGGCCGGGGGCTGGCTGGCCCAGAACATCTCCTGGCGCGCGGCTTTCGTAGTGGTCGGCCTGCCGGGCATCCTGGTGGCCATCGCCCTCAAGATTTTCGTCAAGGAGCCGCCCCGCGGATATTCTGAGCAGGTTCCGGTCATCGACACCCCGATCCTGGAGGGCGAGGAGAGCGTTCCGCCCGTCGCGATCAAACCGCCTTCCATCCTGGCCGTCGCCAAGCGCATTTTCGGCCGCTGGGGCTTCTTCCATATGGTGGCGGGCATCACCGTGGCCTCCTTCGCCAGCTATGGAACCGGCCAGTATCAGGCCGCCTACTTCATCCGCATGTTCGGCCTGGACCTGGCGACGGTCGGCCTGATCTTCGGCCTGGTGGGCGGGATCGCGGCTGGCGTCGGCACCCTGCTGGGCGGCTTTCTCACCGACTGGGCCGGCAAGCGCTCGGGGCGCTGGTACGCCCTGGTCCCAGCCTTTGGCCTGCTGATCGCCTGCCCGCTCTACATCCTGGTCTATCTGCAGAACGACTGGCGTTGGGCGGCCGGCTTGCTGCTGCTGCCCGGCATTTTCCACTTCACCTATCTGGGCCCCACCTTCGGGGTCATCCAGAACGCGGTGTCCCTGCGGATGCGGGCCACGGCCACAGCGCTGCTGTTCTTCGTCCTCAACCTGATCGCCCTGGGGTTCGGCCCGCCCTTCTGCGGCTGGTGCATCGACATGCTCAGCCAGGGTCTGTTCGCGGCCAACAACATGGGCGACTTCTTCACCCTCTGCCCTGGCGGCATCGGGGCGCCCGGCGCAGGTCCCATTGTCGACGCCGCCTGCCGGGCCGCCATCGCCGAGGGCTCACGCCAGGGCATTATTCTCAATCTGCTGATCTACGCCTGGGCGGGCATCCACTACCTGCTGGCGGCGATCACCTTGCCGAAGGACATGGCCTGGGCCACGGCCGCATCCAACCAGGACTAACCCTTCGTCTTGACAGGCGGGCGCCTTGACCTCCATCAGCCCTTGTTCAAGGAGCCCGCCATGATCCCCCGCTACGCCCGCGCCGACGCCGCCGACATCTGGTCCCCGCAGACCCGGTTTTCGATCATGTTCGAGATCGAGGCGCACGCGGCCGACGCCATGGCCGAGTTGGGCGTGATCCCCAAGGAGGCTGCAGAGACCATCTGGGCCAAGGGCCGTGACGTGGTCTGGGACGCCGAGCGCATCGACGCTATCGAGCGCGAGGTCAAACACGACGTGATCGCCTTCCTGACCCATGTCACCGAGGTGGTAGGGCCGGAAGCGCGCTTCCTGCACCAGGGCATGACGTCCTCCGACGTCAACGACACCGCCCTGGCCGTCCAGCTCAGCCGGGCCACCGATCTGCTGATCGAAGACGTGGATCTGGTCCTGGCGGCCCTGAAGAAGCGGGCGTTCGAGCACAGGATGACGCCTTGCGTCGGCCGCAGCCACGCCATCCACGCTGAGCCCACCACCTTTGGCCTCAAGCTCGCCGGCCACTATGCGGAATTCCAGCGCGCCAAGGAGCGCCTGGCCATGGCGAAATTCGAGATCGCCACCTGCGCCATCTCTGGCGCCGTCGGCACCTTCGCCAATGTCTCCCCGCAGGTCGAAGCCCATGTAGCCGAAAAGATGGGCCTGGCGGTGGAGCCGGTTTCAACCCAGGTGATTCCCCGCGACCGCCACGCGGCCTACTTCTGCGCCCTGGCCGTGGTCGCCTCTTCCATTGAGCGGCTGGCGGTCGAGATCCGCCACCTGCAGCGCACCGAGGTGCTGGAGGCTGAGGAAGCCTTTGATGTGGGCCAGAAGGGCTCCAGCGCCATGCCCCACAAGCGCAACCCCATTCTGACCGAGAACCTGACCGGCCTGGCCCGTCTGATCCGCTCCGCCGCCGTTCCGGCGCTGGAAAATGTCGCCCTCTGGCATGAGCGCGACATCAGCCATTCGTCTGTCGAGCGTGGCATCGCGCCGGACGCCACCATCCATATGGACTTCGCCCTGCGCCGCCTGGCCGGGGTGATGGAGCGGCTCGTGGTCTATCCGGAAAACATGGCCAAGAACCTCGACCGCCTCGGCGGTCTGGTCCACTCCCAGCGGGTGCTGCTGGCCCTGACTCAGAAGGGCTCCTCGCGGGAAGGCGGTTATGCCGCGGTCCAGCGCAACGCCATGAAGGTCTGGCGCGGCGAGGGCAATTTCCTAGACTTCCTCAAGGCCGACCCGGAGATCGTCCTGGCCGACGAGGAGCTCGAGGCTCTGTTCGACCTCGGTTACCACTTCAAGCATGTGGACACGGTCTTCGCCCGGGTGTTCGGCGAGCAGGCCTAGGCCTAGGATCACGGCGGGGCGGGGACCCGCCTCCCCGCCGGGTCGTCGGCGGGTGGCTCCTGATCCTTGGACCGCCCCAGCCGGTCGGCCAGGCGGAAGACGAACGGATTGGCCAGGATCGAGATCAGGGCCCCGGCCAACACCAGGTCGTGGGTGTCGCGCGCCATGATCCCGACGCTCACCCCGACCCCGGCCAGGATGAACGAGAACTCGCCGATCTGGGCGAGGCTGGCGGCGATGGTGAAACTGGATCGCCTGTCCAGCTTGAACAGGCTGGTGATGGCCAGGGCGGCGGCCGACTTGCCGACCACCACGATCAGCACCACAGCGATGACCGCCAGGGGGCGCTCGACCAGCACGGACGGGTCGAACAACATACCCACCGATACGAAGAACAGCACGGCGAAGGCGTCGCGCAGCGGCAGCGAGCGCTCAGCGGCGTTGTGGCCCAGGGGCGAACTGCTCAGCACCACCCCGGCCACGAAGGCGCCCAGGGCGAAGGAGGCCCCGAACACCGCATAGGCCAGGTAGGCGATGCCCAGGGCGATGGCCAGGACGCCCAGGGTGAAGAGTTCACGAGACTTGGTGTGGGCGATCCTGATCAGCAGCCAGGGCAGAACCCGTGACCCAACGATCATCATGAAGGCGATGAAGATGGCGATCTGAAGAAGGGTCGAGCCAATGCTCAGCGCCACGTCGCTGGCCGAAGCGCCCGCCTGACTGACCGCCAAGAGGGGGACCAGCACCAGGGCCACGACCATCACCAGATCCTCGACGATCAGCCACCCCACGGCCGTCTGGCCCGCCTCGGTCTTGAGCGCCCTGCGCTCTTCGATGGCCCGCAACAGCACCACAGTCGAGGCGACCGACAGGGTTAGGCCAAAGAGCGCCGCCTCCCCGTTGGAAAATCCCAGCAGTCGTCCAGCGCCCCAGCCCAGGGCGGTAGCGACGGCGATCTGGACCACAGCCCCCGGCGCCGCCACTCGGCGCACCTTCATGAGGTCCGCAGGAGAGAAGTGCAGCCCCACCCCGAACATCAGCAGGATCACCCCGATCTCGGCCAGTTGGGCGGCCAGGGAGGCGTCAGCGACCCAGCCTGGGGTAAAGGGTCCCACCGCCACGCCCGCCAGCAGATAGCCCACCAGCGGCGACAGCTTCAGCCGGTTGGCCAGCATCCCCAGGACGAAGGCCAGGACAAAGCCGGCCACCAGGGTCAGGATCAGGGAGTCGTCGTGGGGCATCGCATCTCCGAATGCGGCGCACGGTCGACGTGCAGACTGGCGGGCGCGCAGTCCATCGCCGTCCGCGATGTCGGCGGGTCGCTCAAGGGGTAACCGATTAGGCGTCCTGGCGCCATCAGCGCCGGCTCGGCGCAGGCCTCATCATCGCCATCGCGCATGAGGCGTGCAGACACGCCCGTCAGGCGCGCCTCAGGACTGCCATACAATCCTCTGGTAGATGAGGTGGGGCGGCCGTGGCCGGCCAGCCTGGCCTATTCGCCCGAGCGGAACTGTTCGCGGGCCTGGGCCATGAACTCGTCCATCTTCATACGGACTTCGCCTTCGGACACCTGAACGCCCGAGCCCTTGAGGTCTTCGAAAACCTTGCGGAGCACGTCTTCGTCGCCGGGCTGCTCAAGATCGGAACGGACCACGGCTTGGGCGTAGGTCGCCACGCTGTCCTCACCCAGGCCCATCAGGCCAGCGGCCCATTCACCCAGCATGCGGTTGCGCCGCGCGCTGGCCTTGAATTCTTGTTCCTGATCGAGCGCGAACTTCTTCTCGAAGCCCCTCTCACGATCGTCAAACGTGGTCATGCGTTCCCCGATAAGCGGCACATCGCAGGCTGCATACCTCCCGGCGCGTCGCCCCGCAATCGAAACAGGCGTCTTGCCTGACGTTCGCAAGCACGGGCGCAAGCACGGGCCGAGCCGCGGCGTCACGACGCGCAAAGGATCGCGAGCGCAAGGTTTGCGCCGACGGCGGCCATCCGCTAATTTCCGCTCGCCTCATGTCGAACGAGAGGCCGAGTCGGAACCGCGCGTGGACACCGCTGCGCGCGTTTTTTCATTTCCGATGGCGGCAAGCCCTCGTTCTGGGAGAAGGCGTTGCAGATGACCCGCCGCAAGAAGATTTACGAGGGCAAGGCCAAGATCCTCTACGAGGGTCCTGAGCCCGGCACCTTGATCCAGTACTTCAAGGACGACACCACCGCCTTTGACGCGACCAAGAAGGCCGTGCTGGAGGGCAAGGGCGTCATCAACAACCGCATCAGCGAGTTCGTGATGACCCGCCTCAACTCCATCGGGGTGCAGAACCACTTCATCAGGCGGCTGAACCTGCGCGAGCAATTGATCCGCGAGGTGGAGATCATTCCGCTGGAGGTGGTTTGCCGCAACATCGCGGCGGGCTCGCTGTCCACGCGACTGGGTCTGCCCGAGGGCCAGCCCCTGCCCCGCTCGATCATCGAGTTCTTCCTGAAGGACGACAAGCTCCACGACCCGATGGTCACCGAGGAGCATATCACCGCCTTCAACTGGGCCTCGACCCAGGAGATCGACGACATCATGGCGCTGACCCTCCGGGTCAACGACTACCTCACCGGCATGTTCGGGGCGGTCGGCATCACCCTGGTGGATTTCAAGATCGAGTTTGGCCGTATCTGGGAGAACGACTTTGGTCGGGTCATCCTGGCCGATGAGATCAGCCCCGACTCCTGCCGCCTGTGGGACTCGACCACCAATGAGAAGCTCGACAAGGACCGGTTCCGCCGCGACCTGGGCGATGTGATCGAGAGCTATACCGAGGTGGCCCGCCGCCTGGGGATCATGAAAGAGATGCCAACCGTCATCCAAGGAGGACTGCACTCGTGAAGGCCAAGGTCCACGTCTTCCTCAAGCCCGGCGTCCTGGACGTTCAGGGTAAGGCCGTCGAGCAGGCTCTGCACGGCCTGGGCTGGTCCGGCGTCGAGGGCGTTCGCGTCGGCAAGACCATCGAGTTCGACCTGGCCGCCGCCGACCGCGCCGCCGCCGAGGCCGAGGTCAAGGCCATGTGCGACAAGCTCCTCGCCAACACGGTGATCGAAAGCTACCGGGTCGAGCTGGCGTGAGGCCCTGGGGCGCCCTAGCGCCTGGCCTGCTGGCCCTGGGCCTGGCGGCCTGCGCGCCGTCGGCCCCGGAGCCTGTCGCCGCGTTCAAGCTGGATTGCGCCCAGAGTTTCGAGGTCATCCGCGCCGAGATCCTCGCCCGGCCTGGACTGAAGCCGGCGCCCGATGCGCCGGGGGAGCCCTACGAGATCTTCAGTGAAGAGACCGGCCGAGCCTCCTACATATTCACCAAGCCCGAGGCTCCAGCCCACCCGGCGGTGTTCATCCAGACCGCGACGCGACGGGATGGACAGCGGTTGATGGAACATGAGGGTTGCGCCTTCGGCGACCCGGCCGAATACGACCAGCTTCTCGCCTACTGGGAGTCCATCGCCGCTGCGCGATGACGACCAGCCTCCCGGCTCCGGCCGGCTCAACTTTGGAACGACCAGGTTCGAACGCGACATGAAAGCCGCCGTCATCGTCTTCCCAGGCTCCAACTGCGACCGCGACTGCAAGGTCGCCGTGGAGCGCTCCACCGGCGCCCAGGTCGAGATGGTCTGGCACGGCGACACCGCACTGCCTGCGGGCCTGGACCTGATCGTCCTGCCCGGCGGCTTCTCCTATGGCGACTATCTGCGCTGCGGGGCCATGGCGGCCCTGTCGCCGGTGATGACCGAGGTCAAGGCCGCCGCCGAGCGCGGTGTGGCTACGGTCGGCATCTGCAACGGCTTCCAGGTGCTCTGCGAGGCCGGCCTGTTGCCCGGCGCCCTGCTGCAGAACGAGCGGCTGAAATATGTCTGCAAACCCGTCGCCCTGGAGGTGACTAACGCCCAGACCCGTTTCACCTCGGGCTATGGGGGCCGCCGCGAAGTGACGATGACGGTGGGCAATGGCGAGGGCAATTACTTCGCCGACGAGGCCACCCTGGAGCGGCTGGAAGGCGAAGGCCAGGTGGTGTTCCGCTACCGCGACAATCCCAATGGCTCTGCCCGCGACATCGCCGGCATCGTCAACGCCGGCGGCAATGTGCTCGGCATGATGCCCCACCCCGACCGGGCCTTCGAGGCGGAGCTCGGCTCGGCCGACGGCGCCATCCTGTTCCAGAGCGCGCTCGCCAGCGCCTGACCTCGCGCTCGCCGCGCCTCCGCGGCTACGGCGAACGGCGCAATAGATTGGTCTGAGCGGCCAAGGCGGGCTATGCGCAGGGTCATGTCATCTGCCGAGTCCGCCCTCCCGCCTCCCAGTCCTCTAGCTGTCCCCGTGCTGATGGGGGTGGTGTTCCTGAGCCTGATCGGCTTTGGAGTGGTGATCCCGCTGCTGCCCTTCTACGCCGTGGTCTTTTCCGCCACGGCCTGGCAGGTCACCTTGATGTTTGCGGTGTTCGCCGCCGGCCAGTTCTTTGGTGAGCTGATCTGGGGCCGGCTGTCGGACCGCATCGGCCGCAAGCCCGTGATCCTCGGCACCATCCTGATGGCCGCCCTGGGCTATGTGGCCCTGGCCTATGCCCCCAACATCTGGTTCGCCGTCGCCGCCCGCGCGGTGGCCGGGGTTTTCAGCGGCAATATATCCACCATCCAGGGCTATATCGTTGATGTCACGCCCCCGGAGAAGCTGGCCGGACGGCTCGGCCTGATCGGCTCGGCCTTCGGGGTCGGCTTTGTGGTCGGTCCGCTGCTGGGCGGCCTGCTCGCGCGTCCCGAACTGGGCGCCGCAGGCTTCCAGCCGCCACTGCTGACCGCCGCCTTTCTCTGCGTCGCTGGCGCAGTCGGGGCCGCGATCTTCGTCCGCGAGAGCCGGACTCGGGCGGCGGCCGGCGCGCAACGGCCAGGCCCCCTTCAGGCCCTGGCCCACACCCTGCGCGATCCGACCCTGCGCCGGCTGATGGGCGGGACCTTCCTCTCCTTCGCCGGCTTCTCGGCCATGTGGTCCATCTTCGGCCTGTGGGGCGCGGCCGAGTACGGCTGGGACCCGAGAATGATCGGCTTCGTCATGGCCCTGACCGGGGTCGCCGCAGCCGCCAGCCAAGGCCTGCTGGCCGGATGGGCGGTGCAGAAGATCGGCGAGCGACCGACCGTCCTGATCGGCCTCACGGTGACGGCCATCTTCCTGTTCCTGGAGGCTCTGGGGCCACCGGTGACTGTGGCTATTGTCCTGATGATCGTCCTGGTGATCGGCCACACCACCAGCCAGCCGGCCACCTCGTCCCTGATCTCCCGCGCAGCGCCGGCCGGACGCCAGGGCGAAACGCTCGGGGCCAACAATGCGTCCAGCGCCGCGGCGCGGGTGCTTGGCCCCGTGATGGCGGGCTTCCTATTCTCCGGGGTGGGAACCTGGGCGCCCTTCGTCCTGGCCGGCGTGCTGATCCTACCGGCTGCGGTCCTGATCGGCCTGGGCGGCCGGCGCTGATCGCAGGGGCGGCAGCTCACCGCGGGCCACGGCCATGCCCATCTGCAGGCTGCGGGCGATCATCTCAGCCCGGGCGATGAACAGGGCCGCGGCCGGCGGGGGACAGGTTTCAACCGCCGTCGCGCGCCAGATCTCCAGCCAGTGGGCGAAGTGCGCCCCGCCCACCCCCACCAGCCGCGCATGGGCCGGCATAGGCGCGCCTTTGAAGCGGCCGGTCATCAGGGTCACCGACGACCAGAAGTCGCAGAGCTTGGCCAGATGGTCGTCCCAGTCGGTGATCTTGGCCTCGAAGATCGGCCCGAGCATCGGGTCGGCTCGCACCCGCCCGTAGAAGGCGTGCACCTGGACCCTGATCAGGTCTTCGGTGACGCCGACAGCGACCCCCGGCGCCTCCAGCCGCCGACGGGCGGCGGCGGCGGCGCGGTGGGCGATCAGATCCTCATCTTGCATGACGCCATTGTGCCGCGAGATCAGCTCGCTCGCCACTCAGGGCGATTACCGAGGGCCCGCGACCACGGGGAGGCCGGACTCAGGCCTCAGCCATAGGCCCGATGAAGGCGATCGACCATCTGGCGGGGCGAGGAGGCGCCGCCCTGCGCCGCCTGGCGCCCCGGTGCGCCCGCCTCAATACGGAATTCGCCCACCAACCGGCTCAGTTCGGTCGCTTCAGAGCGCAGGGCGTGACTCGCGGCGGTGGCTTCTTCCACCATGGCCGCGTTCTGCTGGGTGACCTGATCCATCCGGTTGACCGCGTCATTGACCTCATTGAGGCCCACCGCCTGTTCCTGGGCGCTGGCGGCGATATCGGCGACCAGAGCGTCGATCTGCTCAACCTGAACCACGATCTGGCGAAGCGCCGCACCCGTGCGACCGACCAGATCGACACCGGCTCCCACCTGCTGGGTCGAGGCGCTGATCAGGCCCTTGATCTCCTTGGCGGCGCTGGCGGAGCGCTGGGCGAGCGCACGCACTTCCGAGGCGACGACCGCGAAGCCGCGGCCCGCGTCGCCGGCCCGGGCGGCCTCAACCCCGGCGTTCAGGGCCAGCAGGTTGGTCTGGAAGGCGATTTCGTCGATGACGCCGATGATCTGGGTGATCTCAGCCGAGGACTTTTCAATCCCGCCCATGGCGGCGATCGCCTGCTCCACGACCTGACCGCCTTCGCCGGCGCCGGCGCGGGCGGTGAGGACGGCGGAGCGGGCGTGGCTGGCGCCTTCGGCGGACTTGCGCACCGTGGCTGTGATCTCATCCAGAGCCGCAGCGGTCTCTTCCAGACTGGCGGCCTGCTGTTCGGTCCGCCGGGCCAGGTCATCAGACGCCCCGGCGATCTCTTCGGCGCCTGAGCTGATCTGCGTCACATTGGCGGCGATCACCCGCATGGCGTCCTGCAATTTGGTCACGGCGGCGTTGAAGTCCGCGCGCAGCTGTTCGTACTCGCTGGTGAAGGGGTCGTTCAGCTGTTGGCTGAGGTCGCCGTCAGACAGCCGCGAGAGCCCCATCGCCAGGGCCGCAACGACAGCGGCCTGGGCGGCCTGGGCCTGCGCCCGGTCCTGCTCCACCTGGTCGCGCATGGCCGCTTCGCGCTGGCTGCTGGCTTGCTGGGCTTCATTCAGGGTGGCGAGCCTGCGCTGATTTTCCTGGAAGACCCGCAGGCCTCGGACAATGGCCCCCAACTCGTCGCTCCGCTCCAGGCGGTCCAGATTTTGCGCGTCATCGCCAGACGCCAGCGCCTCGGCGGCGCCGGCGATCCCGTCAATGGCCCGGCGAACCCCAAGGATGACCACCACCGACAACCCAGCCACCGCCAGAAGGGTGATCAGCGAGCCAATCATGAAGATGTTTCCGGCCAGTCGCCCCTGGGCGGCGCTCCTGGCGGCCCTCTGTTCGGCGCCGGCCTGGACCGCGGCTGTGGCCTGCTGCAGGCTCTCGGTCATGCGGGCATAGTGTTCTTCGAAGGGTTGGACAAAGGCCACCGCCGTGCCGAAGTCCACGGCCATCATCGAGCCGACCACCTCAACGCCGCCCCGATAGTCCGTGAGATCCTGGGCGAGTTCGGTGAAACGCGCCTGCTCCTGAGCAGGCAGGCGGGGTTTGAGAGCCTCCAGCTCTGCCTTGATGGCGTCCACCTCGCCCACCAGGGCGGTGAGCTCGGCGGTGGAGTCGGGGGCGGCGAAGGGGTCGGCCGCGCCGGCCTGCCGAGTCAGCAGATGATAGATGGTCAGGTGCGCCACTGCGACCCGACGGGACACCGCCGCCAGTTCGAGGCCAGCCTGCATGTCCTCCTCGACGATCCGGTCGAGGGCGCGGGCCTGCTGCTGCTGGCTGACGAAGGCGCCGCCGGTCACCAGGGCCAGCATCACCACGGCGAAGAATGGCGCCAGGGCCATTTTCACGACCAGGGACAGATCGGCGAAGCGAAGCGATTTCATGTCTGGTCTCCGGTGGCCCGCCGTCGCCTTGAAGGCGGCATGCGTAGATGTTCGATCAGAAGAAGGCTCATTCAGAAGAAGGCGTGGTCAAAGACGACCTGGCCCAAAGAAGACAGGGGACCGCACCCTGCTCGGTGCGGTCCCCTGGGGCGGCCCCACCCTCGGGGAAGGGGGGAGAGTGGAGCCGATAGCGATCACCAATCCTTGCTGAGGGTCATGAAGACCCGGCGTTCGGCGGCCAGGCCGCTGGTCTGGCGCTGGGCGTCGTCAAGCAGGTTCTGCCCGCTCACAGCCAGGGTCATGCCGTTGGGAAGCTCCCGGGCGACACGGCCGGCAAAGGTCATGTGGCCGTCCACGGGCTGAAGGGCGCCGTTGTAGTAGAGCGCCTTGTCGCCTTCGTAGCGGGAGAAGGTGTCCACCGACCACAGATCGTTGGACCAGCCGATGTTCAGGTTGGCCCGATGCTCCGGCGTGGTCGAGGCGAAGGCCGCATAGCGGGTGGCGGCGTTGTAGCCGGCGTCGATGGACTCCTCGACGTCGGTGAAGACGTAGTTGGCGGTCCAGTGGAACCCGTCTGCATAACGGCCCTCGGCGGTCAGCTCGACGCCCCGCAGCTCCGATTCCCCGATGTTGACGAAGGTGTAGACGGGCAGGCTGACCGGAGTGGCCGGCAGGTCGGCCTGGACGGCATTGGGTTGGCCTTTGATGTCCTCGCTCTTCTGGGCGAAGAGGCGGACCCCGACCTTGCCGCCGAACTGCGGCATGTCCCGGTCATAGGCCAGGCCGATATTGGTCACGACGGTGGGCTCGAGGGTCGGGTTGCCGCCAAAGGCGCCGCGGAAGGTCGGCGTCACCGCCACCAGCTGCAGGCCGCCCAGGTCCACCAGGGTCGGTAGCTGGACGCCACGGGCGTAGGTGGCCCGGAAGGTGTCAGCCGGCGTGGCGCTCCACACCGCACCAAGGTTGTAGGTGGTCTCTTCCAGGCTGCGATCCCAGAGCGCATTGCCCAGGGGCGGCAGCCCGGCGGGGAAGACGCCTTCGCGCTTCAGCTCAAGGGAGTCGTAGCGAGCGGCTGCGGTCAGGGCGAGCGCGTCGCTGACCTGCCAGTTCCACATGCCCGAGACCGAGGCGACGTCATAGCTGATGACGGCGCCGCGCACCGGCGCGGTGGGCATCTCGTTGTTCCGCTGCTCAACGCCCACCCGGAAGGTGTGCTGGGCGCCGACCTTGAAGAGGTTCTGCAGGCTGAACACGCGGATGGTGTTCTCATACAGGGTCGGGACCGCGGCGATCTCCGTCTTGACCGACAGGTCGTTCTGGTAGGCCGAGGCCTGGATTTGCCCAAGACGGGTGTCCCAGGACAGGGTCCCCTTGATGGAGTGAGCGAGATACTTGGCCGGGACATAGGCGTAGGTGGAGATGATGTCGGTCTGCTGGGTGTTGGCGTAGCCGCCCTCAACCCGCAGTTCGAGCTTGTCGGTCAGCTGGGCCACCGTATCGAGGTTGGCGGTCAGGCGCTGAGCGTCACGGAACAGGCGGTCCGCCGAACCAGTATTGTTGTCCCACTCATCCTGTTGCGAGGCGCCGGCCGTCAGACGCGCCGAGAGGCGGTCCCCCAGCTGGACCGTGTGACCAAGCGAGAGCTCCCCATAGCCGCCAGTTCCGGCCCGGGCGGTGGCGAAGCCCTCGTCGTCGAACTTCGGGTTGTAGGTGATGATGTTCACCACGCCGGCCACGGCGTTGAAGCCGAACAGGGCCGAGTTCGGGCCCTTCACCACCTCAATCTGGCGGATCTCCTCCAGACGCACGGGCAGGGTCGACCAGGCGGTGTAGCCATAGTGGTCAAGATAGGCCTGACGGCCATTGACCAGCACCAGCAGGCGCGCCGAGCGGGCCTGATTGTAGCCGCGCACGCCCACATCGGCATGGCCGGCGCTCCAGGCCTGGATGTCGACACCGGCCACTCGAGACAGGATCGTCGGCAGGTCGGTGGCGCCCGAGCGACGGATCGCCTCAGCCGAGATGATGTCCATATCGACCGGCGCCTGGCTGGCGCGCTGCGGCGACCCCGTGGCGCTGGTGGTCACGCAAGGCGGCGGCAAGCGCGAGGCCGGCGGCGGCGCCGGCGAACAGGAAGGACTTAGACATGGGTAATGGCTCCTGGCGTCGCGCCGGCTCAGACTTCTTTGATCATCATGCGGAAGGCGGCCTTGAAGGCGGCGCCCACGGCCGAGGCCGTCGCACGATTGACGATGATTTCGACCTTGGGCTCGGTCGCCACGGCCATGACGCAGGCGCCAGACGTGGCGCAGGCGGCGTCGGAGGAAATGGTGATGATCTTCTTGCCCTTGGCGGCGGCGCCTACCGCGGCGTAGTTGACGCCCTTGGTGACGAACAGCACCTGGGCGTTGGAGCCGGCGACAGCGCCGGCCTCGACCGCTGTACCCACCAACTTGACTGCGCCGGCGTCATAGCCCGCGCCGATCGCGGCCATGACGGCGTTCTTCTCCGCCACCGAGGCCGGCTTTGATGGATCAAAGACGACGCCCATGCGGGTCGTGCCCGTCGGACCGCCTTCGAGGAAGGTCAGGGCACGCCCTGCGACCTGAAGGTTCTTGGTGGCGTCAGCGTGGGCCACGGCCGGCAGGGCCAGCGCGGCGGCGCACAAAACAGCAAACGCTGGCTTGGCGTAGTGTGTGAACATGAATGATCCCCTCACCCGCTTTTTGCGGGCCTGATTGACCGGATAACTGCGTCCGAGAGGCAAACAGAACCTTAACGGCTACCGGCATTCGAGGCGCAAAGGGGGCCTTGGACCTTGTATATCTCCTCATCCTAGGGCGCTCTGAAGACATCTTTACGCAAACGGCCGTCCCTATCGAAGCATTTGCTGCATGCTCCAGCACACCTTCTGATGGTCAAGGTCAGCATATCCCGCTCACGGATATCGCTCTTGATCTGAAATATGACCGCACATAGCTTCCAGGTACTATTGTCAAAGATCACATCTGGGGGATCACCCCTCATTCAGATCGCATGACTTGCTCTGGAGTAGGGCGGAATGTCGCAGTCCGCGGCGTGATTGTCGCACCCGCGAAACCGCCCCTCTCAGATTGTGTTCTGATGAAGAACACACGCCCTGATTGGTTCTCACGAGACTCTCGCGGCCGATCGCGCCGGCCAGGTGGCCCCATCCGAGGTGAGGGCTTGGTGGCGGCGGCGATTGTGCCCTATGACCGTCGCGACCAGCGGAGCCAACGACCATGACCACCGACACGCCCCCCGACCGCCTCGCCACCAATCCCGACAGCCCCCACTACGACGAGGCCGTCCTGGCGCGCGGCGTGGGCGTCCGGTTCAAGGGCGTCGATAAGAACAATGTGGATGAGTACTGCGTCAGCGAGGGCTGGGTTCGACTAGCTGTGGGCAAGACCTTGGATCGCAAGGGCAACCCCGTTACGGTCAAGCTTCAGGGCGAGGTTGAGCCCTACTACCGGGATGCGATCGAGTGAAGATACTCCACTCCTAGACGCAAGTTAGCCTGAACAATCAGGCTGAGGGAGACCATCCCGCTAAAGGGCGCGTTTCGTAAAAATCTATCAGGGGCGGAGAAATATACTCAAAAGGTGTAATTTCTGCGGACGAAGACCTAACCACTAAACACCTCATTCACCCCAACCTGACACACGCAGGGCGAAGTATTTTTCGCCTTATGGTTGGAGTACGCATTCGTGCATCGGTTCAAGATTTCGACGCGCATTGTTACCGCATTTCTATTCCTACTAGTGCTCATGACCGCTCTCACGGTCGTTTCGATCGCCCAGGTCAACGAGGTCAAAGGCAACCTGGCGGAGATCAACCAGGTCAATAGCGTCAAGCAGCGCTACGCGATCAACTTCCGGGGCAGCGTGCACGACCGGGCCATCGCCGTCCGTGACGTGGTGATCCTGCAGGATCCCACCCAGGTCCAGGCCCAACTCGACCTCATTGACAAGCTAGCCGCTGACTACGCGCAGAACGAGGCGTTGATGGCCGACATGATGACCTCGGCCTCGGCGGACGAGCGTCAGATCATCACGGACATCGCCGCTATCCAGGCCCGCACCAATCCTCTGGTCGCCCAGGTGATCGACCTGCAGGCCCAAGGGCAGACTGACCTGGCCCGCACGCTGCTGAACGGTGAGGTAGGCCCGCTGTTTGGCGCATGGTTGAAGACGATCAACATCTTCATCGACCTGCAGGAGTCCCGAAACCAGGCCGTTGGCGGCAAGGTTGAGAATGCCGCGAGCGGCTTCCAGACCCTCGCCCTGACCTCTCTACTCGCCGCCGCCCTGCTGGCGGTCCTCGCCTCCTGGCTGACCACTCGCTCCATCACCCGACCCGTTGACCGCCTGTCGCGGGTCATGGGCGCCTTGGCTGGGGGCGACTACCGTATGCCGGTTTCGGAAACCGAGCGCGGGGACGAGATCGGCGCCATGGCGCGGACAGTAGAGGTCTTCCGCCAGAACGGCCTGAGGGTGGCGGAACTAACCGCGGCTGAGACCGCCCGGGACGCCGCCGCCGCCGTCGAACGTCAGACCCATGAAGCGGAGCGCGCAGAGGCCGCCCAGGCCCAGGCCCTGGTCGTCCAAACCCTGGCCGATGGCCTCGAGAGCCTGTCGACGGGCAAGCTGGACTTCACCCTCGATGCCCCCTTCCCCGAGGCCTACGAGGGTCTGCGCGCCAATTTCAATACGGCCATTGCGCGCCTCCATGAAACCATCGCCACCCTGGACGCCTCCACCAGCAGCCTGCGCAGCAGCGCCCAGGAGGTCAGCTCCGGCGCCGACGAACTGTCGCGCCGCACCGAGCAGCAAGCCGCCAGCCTGGAAGAAACTGCTGCGGCCCTGGAACAGATCACGGTCACGGTCAGCAAGACCGCCGACGGCGCGCGCCAGGCCCACGGCGTCGTCAATGCCGCACGGGCTGACGCTCAGACATCCGGTGAGATCGTCGCCGACGCGGTGGCCGCCATGAGTCAGATCGAGAGCTCGGCCAATCAGATCAGCCAGATTATTGGCGTGATCGATGAAATCGCCTTCCAGACCAACCTGCTGGCCCTCAACGCCGGGGTCGAGGCTGCTCGGGCCGGCGAAGCCGGTCGCGGCTTCGCCGTCGTCGCCTCCGAGGTTCGGGCGCTCGCCCAGCGGTCGGCCGAGGCCGCCAAGGAAATCAAGTCGCTGATATCCAACTCGGCCCAGCAGGTTGGCGCCGGGGTGGAACTTGTGGGCAGAACTGGCGAGGCGCTGCGCCGCATCGCAGGCCAGGTCAGCCAGATCACGGACCTGGTCACCGAGATCGCCGCCAGCGCTCAAGAGCAGGCCTCGGGCCTGGCCCAGGTCAATACGGCGGTCAGCCATATGGATCAGATGACGCAGCAGAACGCCGCCATGGTTGAGGAATCCACCGCCGCCAGCCGCACCCTGTCCGATCAGTCGGCTGAACTCGCCCAACTGGTCACAGGCTTCCAGATCAATCGCGCTCGAACCCAGACGTCCCAGGCCAAGCCCCCCGCCCGGCTGTCGGTAGTCCGAGAGGGCGCGACCCTGCGCAAGGTGCTGACGCGACCGGCCGTCGCAGGATGGAAGGACTTCTAATAGGCTTGGCCCCGCCGCCACCAGACGCCGTCTTGGGGCGGCGGGGCCAATGGTGCTATCCTTTCTGGGCCGACGGGTAAGAGGTCTGGAACTGGTGTCACTCGCCTTTGCTTTTGCGCTCGCGCTCCTGGCCCAGGAGGGGCAGGCCACCCTTCAGTCCTGCGTCTTCGAGGCTGACGGCTGGGTCTGTCGATACCGGGTGCCCGAGGCCATCTATCGCCCGCAGACGCCGCTTCCGGCGCCGGGACCGCCTTTGACCCCCGCGCCGGAGACGACCCAGGAACCTTCGGGGCCCGCCCCTGACGCCGAAGCCGCCCGCAGGGCCCGGCTGATCAGTCGCTGCGCCGAGGCCAACTGGTTGTCCCTCTGCACGCCCGATGATCGCCGCGAGGCCAAGGCGCTGAAAGCCCAGGCCGAGACGAAGGCGGCCCTGCGACTTGAAGTCACCACCCTGGCCGCCAAGGACCAGTGCCCAGACGCTGTTCGTGTCGCGCTGGAGGGCGGCGACCTCGACCTCGCGCGGGAGATCCGCGCCTTCTGCACCCCGGCCAACTGAGGATCCGCCCTGCCTCCGTCGTCGTCCGCGTCGGCTGATGGCCGCAAGGCCTCGTTCCCGCCCATGGTCGATGATCGGACCCGGTTGCTGATCCTGGGCAGCCTGCCCGGCGAGATGTCCCTGGCCCGGGCCGAGTACTACGCCAACCCCCGCAACCAGTTCTGGCGCCTGATCGCCGCGGCCGCCGGACAGGCCCTGCCCGAAGCCTATGAAGCCAGGCTGGCTCGACTGCGCGACTTCGGCGTCGGGCTTTGGGACGTCGTCGGGTCGGCTGAGCGGGTTGGCAGCCTGGACGGGGCGATCCGCCATGCGACCCCCAATCGTCTGGCGGACCTGGTCGCGACCCTGCCGGACCTGCGGGCCGTGGCCTTCAACGGCGGACGGGCGCACGCCCTGGGCGCTCCAGTCCTGGCGGGCCGCGAGGGGATTGTTCTCCTGCCCCTGCCCTCAAGCAGCCCGGCCTACACCCTGGCCTTTGACCTGAAACTGGCCCGCTGGCGGTCTATCGCCCCCTATGTCGTCGCGCCGGGCGACGGGGCCTGATCAGCTCTCGCTGAAATGCAAACGCCGCCGCCCCGGAAGGGCGACGGCGCTCGCAAGGCTGGCCCTGGCGAACCTCTCAGGGACGGGCGACCGGCCCGCAGACCCGACCATCCGGACAAGGCGCGATGTGCACCTGCGGCGGCTCGACAGTCACCTGCGAAGGCTTCACCCGCACGTCGGGGGCATGAAGATAAATCTGGGCGGGCGCGACGCGGATCGGCGGCGCCTCTACGTAGATCGGCGGGCCCTGGATATCGATGCGGCCCGAGGGGACGTAGACCGGCTGGGAATAGATCCGCACCGCCGGACCGCCGGTGTGGCGGACGTTCCATGGTGTGCCGGGGTGGTAGAAGACGTGCTCCTGCGGGCAGTAGCAGTCGGCGTGCCCCGGGTGACCCGGATGGGTCGGCGGGCAGTTCTGATAGCTGGGCTGAGCCGAAGTCGGGTGATACTGCGCGTTGGCCGCGCCGGCCGAGGCCAGGATCGCGATCACCGCCAATGACGCTGTCTTGAGCATTATAACCATCCCCAGTTGAGACTATTCAAGGGCTGGCGAACGGCCATCAGCCCCTTACGCTGACGGTTCCCTGTTAGGGCGGATCGAATGGCCTGACAAGGTTCTGTTAACCATAGTTCCAGGCAAGGTTAACCACTCTGGCCACCTGACGCAGACAGGTTCGCCTCTGAGGCGAGCGGCCCCGCGGCCGCCTTCAACTCTGGCGCGTCATCCGCGGGCTTGTGTCCCCCGGTCAAGGGCCTGAAGAATGTGCTCAATGAGCTGTTCGGCTGCGGCCGGAATTGCGCCGCGTGGGCGCATCAGAGCGATTTCGGCGTCGGCCAGAGGCGGAAGCCCGCTCTCTTCACCTAGGATCACCATGTCAGGAGGCGCCATGTCCCGTGGCAGAACCGTGGCTCCCAGTCCCGCCCGCAGCGCGGCCTGCTGACCGGCGAGGGAGGGGCTTGTATAGGCCGCGCGCCAGCTGCGCCCCCTCGCCTCCAGGGCGGCGATGGCGCGTTTGCGATAGACGCAGGGAGAGGGGGCGAGGACCAGGGGGATGGGTCCGTCACCCGCCATGGCGCCTGCATCGGCGGCGACCCAGACCAGAGGCTCGCGCCAGACCCGTACGCCCATGTCCGGCCCCAGGGGCTCTCGCTTGACCAGGACAAGGTCAAAGGCCCCGTCTCGCAGCCCCTCCAGCAGGCGGAGCGTCAGATCGCAGGTCACGGTCATGGCCACCTGCGGGTGGGCCCTGGCGAAGGCGCCAAGCACCTCCGGCAGGTACAGGGTGGCGAAGTCCTCCGGGGCGCCCAGCCTGACCTCGCCCGCCAGATCGTCACCGCGCAGACCCGAGACAATCTCGTCATTGAGCCGCAGCAGCCGCCTGGCCTGGGGCAGGAGACCCTCGCCGTCAGCAGTCAGCACCACCCTCCGAGGATCGCGGATGAACAGGCTGGTTCCCAGCGTGGTCTCCAGGCGCCGCAACTGCAGACTCACCGCCGACTGGGTGAGCCCCAGACGTTCGCCGGCGCGGGTGAAGTTCTGGGCCTCAGCTATGGCCACAAAGGTGCGCACGAGCCCCAGGTCCAGGGCCTCGAACCGACGGCGTCCTGACATGATCAACCTACCTCGTCCTGGGCCGTGGGCGGACCCGGGCGATGGAATGGCCGGGGCGTGGAGCCCCGGCCACGACCCTAAAATCGTACAGGGGCCTAAAAACGTACAGGCGAAAGACCCGCTTCTGCGAGGAACATCTGGCCCTTCAGGGCCAGCCTGCGACGCTTGAGGTCCTGAAGCCGACGGACGTCCGGCGCCTCGAGGCATTCCTCCCGGCGGATGGCGTTGTCGAGGCGGCGGTGTTCATTGCGCAGACGGTAAAGACGTATCCGATCCATGTTGGGGCTCCTCGGTAGAAGAGGGCGCGCCCGGCCATGGAGACCGACCTGTCGATTGGGGGGAGAGAGACCTTCAGACCCTGCTCGCAGCCGGACGCGCCCGCTGCGGTCCGACATCGCGACCCCAATGGTCGCCAGAGGGGCCCGGCCCGCATCGACAATCTGGCTGCGGGGCGGGTTCGTGCGCAAGCTAAACCGTCATTCAAAACCGCAATGATCGTGATGAGATCCGAATGCCGTTGGGCGTCGCCTTCCCCGAAACTCTGCACCGCCGCGGCTTACCGCGCGCGACTGTTTTCAGGGCCAACCTATCGCCCTGCGACGCGAACCTCGCTAGAACGCCGCCATGACCGCTGCGCCTGCGAAATCTCTGGCCGATACGGCCGCCGAGTTCGGCCTCAAGGCCGAGGAATATGACCTGATCCTCAAGCGCCTGAACCGCGAGCCCAACCTCGTGGAACTCGGCGTCTTTTCGGTCATGTGGAGCGAGCACTGCTCCTACAAGTCGAGCCGAAAACACCTCGGCAAGTTCCCGACCACTGGACCGCGGGTGATCCAGGGGCCAGGGGAAAATGCCGGCGTGGTGGACATCGGCGATGGCCAGGCCTGCGTCTTCAAGATGGAGAGCCACAACCACCCCTCCTATATCGAGCCCTATCAGGGGGCTGCGACCGGCGTCGGCGGCATCATGCGCGACGTCTTCACGATGGGGGCGCGCCCCATCGCCCTGCTGAACGCCCTGCGATTCGGCGACCCGAGCCACCCCAAGACCAAGCGCCTTGTGTCGGGCGTGGTCGCCGGCATCGGCGGCTATGGCAATTGCGTCGGCGTGCCGACCGTGGCCGGCGAGACCAATTTCCACCGGGGCTATGACGGCAATATCCTGGTCAACGCCATGTGCGTGGGCCTGGCCGACGCCGACAAGATCTTCTATTCCGCCGCCCCTGGCCCCGGCCTGCCGGTCGTCTATTTCGGCTCCAAGACCGGACGCGACGGCATCCATGGCGCGACCATGGCCTCGGCCGAGTTCGACGACGCCTCGGACGAAAAGCGCCCCACCGTCCAGGTCGGCGACCCCTTCGCCGAGAAGCTGCTGATCGAGGCGACCCTGGAGCTGATGGCCTCGGGCGCGGTCGCCGCGATCCAGGACATGGGCGCGGCCGGCCTCACCTCGTCTTCGGTCGAGATGGCGGGCAAGGGCGGCGTCGGAATCGAACTGAACCTGGATGCCGTGCCCCAGCGCGAAGAGGGCATGAGCGCCTATGAGATGATGCTGTCGGAGAGCCAGGAGCGCATGCTGGCCATCCTCAAGCCCGGCCGCGAAGCCGACGGCCAGCGCATATTCGAGAAGTGGGGCCTGGACGCCGCCACCATTGGCCAGACCACCGATACTGGCCGTATCGTGCTGACGCATCAGGGCCAGGTGGTCTGCGACCTGCCGCTGGGGCCGCTATCGGACGACGCCCCGCTCTATGATCGGCCCTGGGTCGCGCCGACCGCGCAGCCCTCCCTGGACCCGGCCGATGTGCCTGCGCCTGCGGACTACGCCGCGGCTGTACGCCAGTTGATGGGCAGCCCTGACATGGCGTCCAAGCGCTGGATCTGGGAGCAATACGACCGTCACGTCATGGCCGACACCATGGAAGACTCCGCCACCGGCGCGGACGCCGGCACTGTGCGGGTCCATGGGACCAAGAAGGCCCTGGCCGTCACCTCCGACTGCACCCCGCGCTACGTGCTCAATGATCCGTTCGAGGGTGGCAAGCAGGCCGTGGCCGAAGCGTGGCGCAACCTGACCGCCGTGGGCGCGACCCCCATCGCCATCACCGACAACCTCAACTTCGGCAATCCCGAGCGCCCTGAGATCATGGGCCAGATCGTCCGGGCCATCGAGGGCATGGCGCTGGCCTGCCGCGAGCTCGACTTCCCGGTCGTGAGCGGCAATGTCTCGCTCTACAACGAGACCAACGGTCAGGCCATCCCGCCGACGCCCACCGTTGGCGCCGTCGGCCTGATCGCCGACTATGATCGCCACGCTGACTTTTCCAGCCTGAAGCCAGGCGACGCCCTCATCCTGCTGGGCGAGACCCATGGCGCCCTGGGCGCCAGCATGTATCTGCGCGAGATCCTTGGCCGTGAGGACGGCGCGCCGCCGTCGGTCGACCTGGCCCAGGAACGCAAAATCGGCGACTTCGTCCGCGACCTCATCAAGGGCGAACAGATTTCCGTCGTCCACGACCTGTCAGACGGGGGCCTCATCGCCGCCGCCGCCGAGATGGCCTTGGCGTCCGGGGTGGGGATCACCCTGACACTGTCGGGCGCCCTGCCCCCGCACGCTGAGTTGTTCGGCGAGGACCAGGCTCGCTATCTCGTGGCCGTGGCCGACGCCGACCCGATCCTGGCCGCCGCCCGGGCGGCCGGCGTCCCGGCCCGGGCCGTCGGTGAAGCCGGCGGGGAGGATCTGACGGCGAGCGATCTCTTCTATCTGCCGCTTTCGCAACTTCGCGATGCATACGAAGGGTGGATGCCGGCGTACATGGGCTAGGCGGAGCCACTGGTCGGCCTCCGCGTTGAAGGTCACCATGTCACAGAGTCTCCCCCGCCTCGCCGCCCCCGCCCTCCTGCTCGTCCTGGCCGCCTGCGCCGGCACGCCACAGCAGGGTCAGTTCCTGTCCTCCTACGAGGGACTCACCCCCCGCACCGACATGGTGCGAGCCGGCGCCCTTGACCGGTCCGACGCCGCCGGCCTGGCCGGGGTCACGGCCGTGCGTATTGAGCCGGCCGTCTTCGCGCCGCGCGCCGAGGCCGTCGCCTGGATGACGCCCGCCGAGCAGACGGCCATTCTGCGCGAAGTGGACGCTCAGCTCTGCTTTGAGCTCTCCGAGCGTTTTGAGATCGCCGGCGCAAACGCTTCCCCGGAGCTTCCCCGCGTCCGGGCGGCTGTCACTGAAATCATTCCCACCGGCCGCGCCGGGTCGGCGGCGTCAGCCGCCGCCGGCTTCTTCATCCCCGGCCCTATCGGGGTCCGGGTGCCCGGAACCCTCGGGGGCCTGGGGGCGGAGGCCGAGTTGCTTGACCCTGCCGGTCAGCAGATTTCCGCCATCGTCTGGCGCCGGACGGCGACGGCGATTGGCACCGACAATCCGTCCTTGAGCCGGATCGGCGACGCCCTGCAGTTCGTCGAGCCCTTTGCCGACGCCGCCGCCGCCGCCATGACGCCCGAGGACCACACCTCGCGCACCATCAGCGCCGAGACCGATCCCTGCCGGGAGTTCGGCTCCCGCTTCCGGGTCGAGGGCTTCGGCGCCCGGTTCGTCACCGGCCTCTATGTTCCGGAAATGAGCGCCGCCCGCCCCGCAGAGGCCCTGCCGTCGACGGAGGCGGCGCCACAGCCGTGACGGCGACATCAAAGCCCACATCGCCCCCGGAGGAGTCAGGCCTGACCGTCTGGTACGACGGCGCCTGCCCCCTCTGCGCCCAAGAGATCGCGCTGATGCGACGCCTCGATCAGGCGGGACAGGTGCGCTTTGTTGATCTGGAGACCGCGCCGGAAACGCCCCTGCCGCGGCGGCAGATGCTGGAGCGCTTCCACACCAGCACCGCCGACGGCGCCACCCAGTCGGGCGCAGCCGCCTTCGTCCAGCTCTGGGGACGACTGCCAGCCCTGCGCGTCCTTGGTCGGATTGGCGCCTGGCCGCCCGTGCTGGCGGTTCTGGAACGGGGCTACCGCCTGTTCCTGCGCCTGCGGCCAAGGCTCCAACGGCTTGCGCGCCGTTGGGAAACGCCGCGGGAGCCGGCGCCATGACGGCCGAACAGAAAATTCCCGCCCCGGCCCTGCTGCTCGGTGCGGCGGGCGTTATCCCCTTCCTCGCCCTGGCCCTGCTGATCGCCCTCGGCGGCGCGGGCGTGCTGGCGCCGGAACAGGCCGAGCGCGTTCTGAGGCTCTACGCCGCCTTGATCCTGTCCTTCATGGGCGGCGCCCAATGGGGCTTGGCGACTGCGCGGGCAAGCGGACCGTCGGCCCGGGCCCTGGCGGTCAGCGTGCTGCCAGCCCTGTTCGCCTGGGCGGCCTTCCTGATCCCCAGCGGCCCCGGCCTGCTCGCCCTTTCCGCCGCCTTCCTCGCCCTGATGCTCTATGACCTGTGGACCGTCCGGCGGGGCGAGGCGCCGGTCTGGTATGGTCGCCTGCGGATCGGCCTGACCCTGGCCGTGGTCGCCTCCCTGCAGGTGGCCCTGGCGACCCGCGGCGGTCTGGCCTGAGGCGCCCACCCCCATGGCCTGCGCCGCGCGCTCGGGATAAACAGCCCAGGCGTCACCCCAAAAGGAGCTCACAGACATGGCCGGCCTCAAGGACAAGCGCGGCTTCATCGACAAGGACCGCCTCGACCTGTCGGAGCGCAAGGCCGTGGAATACTGGATGAAGCGCTGGGGCGTGACCCGCGACCAGATTACCGCGGCCCACCGAAAGGTCGGCCGGATGACCAAGGATATCGCGGCAGAACTCGGCAAACGCCGCTGAGGTAATTTCGACCGTCCGAGGTGGTCGGCCCGCGGCTAGGCCACGCCCTTAAGCCAGAGCTTAAGGCGCTCATATAGCTCAGCTTAATTCATGACATCGGCATGACAGGGGTTTGCCATCCTGTGGCTTTTTCGCCTCAGTGCGGCCAGAATAGCGTGAATTCTTGCCCAAATTTGGCGGCTTTCGGCCGGTTTCGGGCGCCCAGGGGGGTGCGGCCAAAAACCTTCCGTGATCGAAAATGTGCAACTCCACCCTTCTAGGGACGCACAGATGCCGACCAAGCTTCGCCTCCTCACCACATCCCTTCTGCCCAGCGCCGCGGCCCTCGCCGTCATGGCCGCCCCCCAGCCCGCCGCCGCTCAGGATGAGGCAGTGGCCGTTGAAGAACTGATCGTCACTGGCTCGCGGATCCGGCTGCAGGACTTTGTCGCCCCCAATCCGGTGAGCACCCTGACCGGCGAGGCCATCGAGCGCTCGGGCGTGACCAATGTCACGGATCTGATGGAGAACTATCCGGCCCTGGTCGGCTCCACCGACACCCAGGCGCTCTCCAACGCCGCTGACCGCGGCAGCGTCGGCCTGAATCTGCTGAACCTGCGCAACCTCGGGACCAAGCGCACCCTCGTGCTGGTCGACGGCCGCCGCCACGTGGCCGGCCAGCCCGGCTCTTCGGCGGTGGACACCAACACCATCCCTGTCGCCCTGATCGAGCGGGTGGAGGTTCTGACCGGCGGGGCCTCGGCCATCTATGGCGCCGACGGCGTCTCCGGCGTGGTCAACTTCATCACCAAGCGCAACTTCGACGGCTTCGACGCCCGCGCCCAGTATGGCTGGTCCGACCTGGGCGGCGGCGAGCAGAGCTTCATCAGCGCGCTAGCGGGCCGCAACTTCATGGACGGCCGGGCCAACCTGACCGTCGGCCTGGAATACTCCAACACCGACGCCCTTGATCCCCGCGACCGGGACTTCTCCCGCGCCGGGTCCCGCGAGACCCTGGTCAACAATCCGGCCGACTACAACGACATCGACCGGACGCCCTGGGGCGACACCGATCTGGTCTTCGCCCGGGACGGCCGCTACATCGACACCGCCCTGGGCGGCGGGGTCTATACCCGCGCCGGCTTCGATCCCAACACCCTCTCAGGCGTCAGCTTCGTAGGCGACGGCACGCCCTGGCAGGACGGCCTCTATACCGGCGGCTTTTCGATGCTCGGCGGTTCGGGCACGCCCCTCGACCTCTTCCAGACCGAGTTGATCCCGGGCCTTGAGCGCTGGACCGGATATGTGGGCGGCATGTTCGAGATTGCGCCGAACCACCGGATGTTCGCCGACTTCAAGTACAACAAGGCCAAGACCGACTTCCGTTCGCAGCCGACCTTCGACTACGGGATCTTCGTCCCGATCGACAATCCCTACATGCCCGACACCATCCGCGCCGACGCCCTGGCGCCGGGCGGCACGGCGGCCCCCGACACCTGGCTGCCCGCCCCCGGCGTGCTGGTGGCCCGGGACAATTTCGACCTCGGCGAGGTTCGCCGGGAGATCGAGCGCGAGACCTTCCGCGGCGTGATCGGCTTTGAAGGCGATCTGTCCTCGGCGGTGGCCTACAACGTCTCCTACACCTACGGCCAGACCAAGGAATCCAACAGCGAGCTGAACAACCGCAACAATCTGCGCTGGTTCGCCGCCATCGACTCCGTGCGCGATCCGAGCTCTGGGCAGATCGTCTGCCGCTCGACCCTCGATCCGTCGGCCGTGCCGGCCGGCGACCTGTTTGGGACCACGGTCGACGCTGAGGTCTGGAACAACCTCTATGTGGGCGGCGGTCAGGCCGCCGGCTGCGTGCCGATCAACATCTTCGGCGAAGGCGGCGTCTCGCCTGAGGCACAGGCCTGGATCAACGACGTCGCCACCTCCGAGGCCAAGATCGAGCAGGAGGTGTTCAGCGCCTACATCACCGGCGACTCCTCCCTCGCCTTCAGCCTGCCGGCCGGCCCGGTGGGCTTCGTGCTCGGGACCGAATACCGCAAGGAAAAGAGCCGCGAGACCCCGGCCAGTGACGTCCTGCTGGGCGCTGAGCTCGGCTACAATGTGACCTGGCTCGGCCAGGGCGTCGCCGAGAATGGCCAGTTCGAGGTCCACGAGCTGTTCGGCGAACTGGCCATCCCCATCGTGCGTGACCTGCCCTTCGCGGACTCGATTGACGTCAACCTCGCCTACCGGTTCTCCGACTATTCCACCATCGGGACCACCGACACCTGGAACATCGGGGCCCAGTGGCGTCCGGTTGAAGACCTGATGATCCGCGGCAGCCGGGCGCGCGCCGTCCGGGCGCCGAATATCAGCGAACTGTTCCTGCCCCAGACCCAGACCTTCCGGACCATCACAGATCCCTGTGACACGCGAAACGTTCAGGCCGGCTCGGAATTCCGCGTCGCCAACTGCACCGCCGACCTCGGCTTCAACCCGGCCGAAGTTGACTTCTTCAATACGACATCGTCCTCCGTGGAAGGCGTCGTCGGGGGCAACCGCGACCTGAACGCCGAGACCGGCGACACCCAGACGCTGGGCCTTGTCTACACCCCGCGCTTTGCGCCGGGCCTGTCCATGTCGCTGGACTACTACCGGATCACCCTGACCGACGCGGTGAACCTGTTCACGGCCAACACCATCATCGAGAGCTGCTACGACCTGGAACAGCCCAACGAGTTCTGCGGCCTGTTCACCCGCGCGCCGGGCAGCCAGTTCGTCGATTCCTTCCAGGAGTATTCGGTGAACGTCTCCTCCTACGAGACGGCCGGCTTCGACTTCTCGATGCAGTACCTGCTGAACCCCGCCGATTTTGGGGTCATGCGCGACGTCGGCACCTTCCAGTTCAATCTGGTGGCCAACCGGCTGACCAAGCTGGAGTTCGTCGAGATCGAAGGGGCGGACGCCTCCAGCGAGCTGGGCTTCGCCGGCGCGCCCAAGTGGCAGGCCAATCTGGACGTCACCTGGGCCTGGAACAACCTGCTGGTAAACTACGGTTTCAACTGGTTCGACGAGACCAAGCGCTTCACCGACGAGCGGCGCGCGGCCAACCCGAACTATGTGCCGGACGGCTACTGGACCTGGTCCCCGCGGGAGACCCACGACATCCAGGTGCAATACACCTTCCAGGACCGCTACCAGGCCTATGGCGGAGTGAACAACTTCACCAACCAGCTGCCTGACCGAGGCTCCACCGGGACGGCCAGCACGGGGGCTGCGGCCTTCACCGAGGGCGCTTCGCCGGTGGGGCCGATGGGCCGCTACTTCTATGTGGGCATGAAGAGCAGCTTCTAGGCTCAGCTATCAAACCAAGAAGGGCGGTCGTATCGGCCGCCCTTCTTTCGTTCCACCCAACGAGCATCGCCAGCCTGATCCCGGTCGAACGCCCAAAGCCCGACGTCCGGCGTTTTCTACAGCCAAGCTCGAACGCCAGGTCGATCAGAGAGCTTATGTTGGTGGATTGTTTGGGAGGTTGGCATGTTTCGAGCGCAGGCGGTCGGCTGGAGCATTCTGTTGGGCTTCGCCCTAGGCGGCTTCTTCGACGGAATACTGCTCCATCAGATTCTGCAGTGGCATCATCTGCTGAGCCTCGTTTCTGGCGTGGATCTTCAAGGGCAGATTCTGTGGGATGGCTACTTCCATGCCTTGATGTACGTCCTGGCCGCCCTGGCCCTCTGGGGGCTTTGGCGAGCGCATCGCAGGGGTGCGGAACTGCCCGGGCGCGCCGTGGCCGGGGCCCTACTCGCGGGTTTCGGCGGCTGGCACATCGTCGATAGCGTTCTGTCTCACTGGCTGATCGGTATCCATCGGATTCGGGTTGATAGTTCCAACCCGTTGGCGTGGGATCTCATCTGGTTCGTGGCGTTTGGGCTGGCCCCAGCCGTGCTCGGCTATGTCCTGCTGCGGCGGCGCGGCGAGCCGGCTGCTAGCATCGCGCGCCCCCGTCTTGGCCTTCTCCTGCTCGTCGGGATAACGGCGGCGGCCGGCGCATGGGCGATGCAGCCTCCACAAGGTCCGGCGATGACCACCGTGGTCTTTCGAGACAGCGATCCGGCTCGGTTGTTCGCCCTCCTGCAAGCGACCGACGGGCGCCTCGTCTGGTCGGATCGAGAAATGAAGGTGGTCGTGCTCGAGATGGCGCCGGAGGCGCGATGGTCGCTCTATCGCCATGGCGCGTTGCTCGTAAGCGGGACGGGAGGGCCCGCAGGCTGCATAAACTGGAGCCGCGTCTGACCAGGCCGTGGGTGCGCGCGAGGCTGGCCTTAGCGTCCGATCTGAGGAATGAGTGGGCCATCTCTTCAGGATGGATTTCCGCCCATGGACCGCAGAACCTTTCTCTTCATGGCCACAGCCACCGCGGCCCTGGCCGGCGGCGCCCGCGCCCAGGCGCTTGGGCCCCAGGACCAGAGACTGCGCGCCCTGTTCGACCAGATGTTCGACGAGATGCTCGATCATTCGCCACAGAGCGTGACGCGCCTGGGGCTTCACCAGGGTCCCCGGATGGCGGCGAAGGCGCAGTTGAACGGCGCCTCGCTCAGGGATCTCGCCGCCGACAAGGCCCGCAACGTCGCCAATCTCGCCCGCCTCCAGGCCTTTGACGCCTCCACCCTGAGCCCCTCGGAGGTTCCCCACTACGAGGCGGTGCTGTTCACCCTCGCCGCCGACGCCGAGGCCAACCGTCGCTACGCCTACGGAGCTGCCGGCGCCGGCGACCCCTATGTCATCTCCCAGCTCAACGGCGCCTATCGCTCGGTTCCGGACTTCCTCGGCACCCAGCACGGGATCGAGACCAAGGCCGACGCCGAGGCCTATCTCTCGCGCCTGACCCAGTTTGCACAGGTCATGGATGAAGAGACCGAGCGCAGCCGCCGGGACGCCGAACTGGGGGTCATTCCCCCGGACTTCGCCCTGGAGCGGGCCCTGACCCAGATGGAAGGCCTGAAGGGGGACCCCGCCGCCTCGCCTCTGGTGACCTCGGTGGCTGAGCGGGCCGCAGCCAAGGGGATCGAGGGCGACTACGCCGCCCAGGCCAGCGCCATCTATCTGGACAAGGTCATCCCCGCCCTGGAACGGCAGATCGCCTGGATCCGGTCGCTGCAGCCCAGGGCCGTCCACGACGCCGGCTGCTGGCGTCTGCCCGACGGGGAGGCCTATTATCGCGACGCCCTGAAGAGTTCGACCACCACCACCCTGACGCCCGACGAGATCCACGAACTGGGCTGGGAACAGGCCAAGGCGCTTTCGGCCCGTGCCGAGGTGATCCTGCAAGGCCAGGGCCTGACCCAGGGCTCGGTCGGCGAGCGGATCGCGGCCCTCTTCAAGGACCCCCGCTACCTCTATGCCGACACCGACGAGGCCAAGGAACAGCTGATCGCCGACCTGAACGCCCAGATGGCCGAAATCACCCCGCGCCTGCCCCAGGCCTTCGGGGCCCTGCCGCAGGCGTCCGTGGAAATCCGCCGGGTGCCCAAGTTCATCGAGGCCGGCGCGCCGGGCGGCTACTACAACCGCCCCGCTCTGGATGGCTCACGGCCCGGCATCTACTGGATCAACCTGCGGGACTCCGCCGAGAATCCCAGCTGGACCCTGAAGACGCTGACCTATCACGAGGCTGTCCCCGGCCACCATCTGCAGCGCTCCCTGCAGCAGGAGGCCGACCTGCCGATGCTGCGCAGGATCGCCGGCTTCTCCCCCTACAGCGAGGGCTGGGCGCTCTATTCCGAGCAGCTGGCCCTGGAAATGGGCATGTATGAGAACGATCCCCTGGGCGAGCTTGGCCAGATCCAGGCCTCCCTGTTCCGGGCCGCGCGGCTGGTGGTCGACACCGGCATCCACGCCAAGCGCTGGAGCCGCGAACAGGCCATCGAGACCATGACCAGCATCGACGGCAGCCCCACCAGTTCTGCGGCCACCGAGATCGAGCGCTACAGCGTCTGGCCTGGCCAGGCCTGCAGCTACATGGTCGGCAAGCTCACCTGGCTGCGCCTGCGGGAAAAGGCCAAGACGGCGCTCGGCGACCGCTTCGCCCTGCCCGCCTTCCATGACGCCACCCTGTTGTCAGGCGCCATGCCCCTGACCGTGCTGGAGAGCGTCGTCGACCGGCACATCGCTGCGCGCCAGGCCTGAGGCTCAGGCCTCCGTCGCCCGGCGCAGCAGGTCCAGCGCCGCGGCGGCGAAGGCGTCCATATTGGCCGCCCGATCGTCGGCGCCCGTGCGCAGGGTGGTGACCAGCTCCACAGGCCCTGAGATGGCGATGCAGGTGTGGCCAGCCGGGTCGCCATAGCCGTTGCCGGTGGGTCCGGCCGCGCCGGTTTCCGACAGGCCCCAGTCGGCGCCGAACCGCTCGCGGACCGTGCGCGCCAGCAGCAAGGCATAGGGCTCAGAGGCCGAGCGCATGCCGGCTACCGCCTCGCGAGGGATTTCCAGCAGGCTCATCCGGGCCTTGCCCGTATAGACCACCGCCCCGCCGAGGTAGTAGGCCGAGGCCCCCGGCACGGCGAGCAGGGCCGCCGAGATCAGGCCGCCCGACGAGCTTTCAGCCACGGCCACCTTCTGCCCCTGGGCCTTCAGGGCCTCCCCCACCTGCGCCGCCAGCTCCGCCAGATTGCTCATGCTCGTCTCTCTCCCGTTTTCGCCTCAAGCCTAGCAGGCCAGACCAACGAACGTCTTGGCCGCTCGCGCTCTCGGCCCCATGATGGCGCCAATTAGAAACGCCGCGATTTTCGGGAGGATTATTTCGTATGGACGCCCAATCACAATGGACGGGCCTGGACGCCAAGCGTCTGGACCGCATCGCCGACCACCTGCAACGCAACTATATCGAGCCGCAGAAGATCGCCGGCTGCCAGGTCCAGGTCGCCCGCCACGGCCACATCGCCTACGAGAAGGCCTTCGGCTCCATGGACGTCGAGCGGGCCAAGCCCATGCGCGACGACGCCATCTTCCGCATCTATTCCATGACCAAGCCGATCACCTCGGTGGCGCTCATGACGCTGTACGAAAAGGGCTATTTCCAGCTCACCGATCCGATCAGCCGGTTCGTGCCGTCATGGCGCAACCACCGGGTCTGGGTGTCGGGCGAAGGCGACGACATGGCCACCGAGGCGCCGCACCGGCCCGTCAACTTCCGAGATGTGCTCAGCCACACCAGCGGCCTCACCTATGGCGGCGGCCTGCCCGGCGTGGGCGAGCAGCACCCCGTTGACCGGATCTATCGGGGTCTGAAAGTGCGTTCCATCGGCGGCGCGGACTCCATGCAGGAGTTCATGGACAAGCTGGCCCAGGTGCCGCTGCTCTATCAGCCGGGCACGCGCTGGATGTACTCCCTGGCCACCGACGTCTGCGGCGCCCTGGTTGAGATCATCTCCGGCAAGCCCTTCGACCAGTACCTGAAGGAAGAGATCTTCGAGCCGCTCGGCATGGTCGACACCGCCTTCCACGTCGGCCCCGACAAGGTTGAGCGGTTCTGCGCCAACTACCAGCGCGGCCCCGACAAGAGGCTGAAGCTGATCGATGATCCGGGCGGCGACAGCCAGTTCATCCGCGAGCCCGGCTTCAAGTCCGGCGGTGGCGGCCTGACCGGTACGGTGGCCGACTATGGCCGCTTCACCGAAATGCTGCGCCGGGGCGGCGAGCTGGACGGCCATCGCATCCTGGGTCCCCGCACCCTGGAAATGATGCATATGAACCACCTGCCCGGGGCCAAGGATCTGACCCAGCTGGCCATCGGCGCCTTCTCTGAAACCGCCAATGAGGGCGTAGGCTTCGGCCTCGGCTTCGCCTCGACCATGGGCCAGGTGGAGACCGGGTCGCTGGGCGTCGGCGACTACTACTGGGGCGGCGCGGCCTCGACCATCTTCTGGGTCGATCCCAAGGAGGACCTGACCCTGGTCTTCATGACCCAGCTGATGCCCTCAGGCACCTTCAACTTCCGCGGCCAGCTGAAGAGCCTGATCTACTCCGCCATCACCGACTGAAGCCAGGCCGGCCCGGACGTTCACCCGTCCGGGCCGCGCGGCCATCGGCGCCTTAGGCCGCGGCCGCCAGAGCGTCGCGGACCTGGCTGGCGATCTCCAGGGAGCGGATGCGCTTGGCCTGGTCGAAGATCTGGGCCGTGAGGATGATCTCATCGGGGCGGTGCTCGGCCACGAACTTTTCGAGGCCAGCGCGAACGGTCTCCGGGCCGCCGACCACCGCCTTGGACAGGGGCGACCCCGCCGCGACCGTGCCGGCCAGCTCGCCATTCACGTCGTCGATCGGCGGCGGCAGCGGGCCGGGCTGGCCACGGTGGAGGTTCACGAAGGCCTGCTGCAGCGAGGTGAACAGAAACCTCGCCTCGGCGTCGGTTTCGGCCGCCACCAGGTTGAGCGCCAGCATCAGGTGCGGCTTGTCTCCCGGTCGGGCGGGCCGGAACTGCTGGCGATAGATTTCCGCGGCCTGATCCATCATGGCCGGGGCGAAGTGGGAGGCGAAGGCGTAGGGCAGCCCCAGCGCCGCGGCCAGTTGCGCCCCATAGAGGCTCGATCCTAAGACCCACACCGGCACCTTGGACCCGGAGCCCGGTACGGCGCGCACCGTCTGGCCCGGCTGCGGATCGTCCAGCAGGGCCATCAGCTCCATCACATCCTGCGGGAACTGGTCGACGCCGCCGGCCAGGTTGCGCCGCAGCGCCCGGGCGGTGATCTGGTCCGTGCCCGGGGCCCTGCCGACGCCCAGGTCGATGCGCCCCGGATAGAGGGCGTCGAGCGTGCCGAACTGCTCGGCGATGATCAGCGGGGCATGGTTGGGCAGCATGACGCCGCCGGCCCCCAGCCGGATCGTCGAGGTCCCCTCCCCCACATAGGCCAGGGCCACGGCCGTCGCGGCGCTGGCGATGCCGGTCATGTTGTGGTGCTCGGCCATCCAATAGCGCGCAAACCCCAGCCGCTCGGCGGCTCTGGCGAGATTGCGACTGTCACGAAGCGACTGCCCAGGGCTGCCGCCCTGCACGATGGGCGAAAGGTCGAGAACGGAAAGCGGGATCATGGAGGGGGATATAGGGCGCCGAGGGGCAGATTGCTCGCGGTGGGGGCGAGGACGTTGAGGACGGGTTGGCGGCAGGAGTGGACCTCACATCCGGGCCGATATCCGGATACTCCCAAGAGGGAAGTTAGTCCGGTCACCGGCTAGGGCCGAGGGACCCCACTGCGACATGGATGCCAAGAGGGGTGACCTTCCAATGCGTCAGCAGCGGGGATGTATGGGAGCCTCTACTGAACGCGGTGCAAGCTCCTAGGCCGCCTCAGCCGCGAGGCGTGCGAATTGAAGCAGGTCCAAGACCGACTGCGCATATAGCTGCAAAATTCCGTCCTCAACGACCAAGCCAACGTCGGCCGCGGCAGCCAATTCCAGCAGACGCCGTGAAGAGGCATTTGTGATATAGAATGCGACGTAAGGCTGGCTAGCCGGATGCGTTCCGCCAAAGGAACCGGCGTTGCAACTAATAAACGGTGTGGCGCCCAGAGCTGAAAGCGCGACTACAGCTGAAGCAACGCCAACATCTAGGCCCCAAAGGCTATCTGGCCCCTCCCCCTCCAGGTCGCGTTGCTCATTGAAAGCGGCTTCGGCCGCAGCCGAATCTCCCGAGGCCGCGAGCCGCTCGACGAGCGGAGTTTCCACTCGCAATACAGCGCGCACATCATTCCACGTCCATCCGCGGTGATCGTCGTATCGGCTGTTTCCCCTGAGGTAGCCTTCGTCGCTGGCCGCATCCGCTTCGACCTCGGAAATTAACTCTAGCGCGTCCTCGTCAATGACGCGCTGCACCTCGATCTCGAAAACCTTGATAGTCAGATCCACCTCCCGACTCAGCGCACGGGAGATGATACTCCATCGCAATCAACGCTTGCGTTATGTAGAACACATTAAGAACATGGACTCGGCGCCAGTCCGGCGCCAGAGTGGCGCCATGAACGATTCCTCGAACCCAACGAACGTGCGCGATCTAGATCGCATCAACTTGCGTCTCTCCGCCCTCACATTCGAGGCCATCGACTTGGCTCGCGCCGCTCGGCCGGGCCATGTGTCGCGCAACACTTGGCTAACCGAAGCAGTCGAAGAGAAGTTGGCGCGCGACGGTGCGGTTCGCGATAACCGGCCTGGAGATCGTCAGCATGGCTAGGTTCTATGAGTTCTTTGCCGGTGGCGGGATGGCACGCGCGGGCCTGGGCGAGGGATGGCAATGCCTATTTGCCAATGACTTCGATCCTAAAAAGGGCCTCGCCTATCAAGCAAACTGGGGGACCGGCGGCGAGTTGCACGTAGGTGACGTCCGTGCTGTGACGGCCGACATGCTGCATGGCCAAGCGGATCTCGCCTGGGGATCATTCCCGTGCCAGGATCTATCTCTTGCTGGCGTAGGCGCCGGACTTGGCGGAGAGCGATCGGGCAGTTTCTACCCATTCTGGAGTGTCATTTCCGGGCTGGTCGAGGCAGGCCGCGCGCCCACGATTGTCGCCGTGGAGAACGTCTGCGGAACCCTTACGTCGCATGGCGGAAAAGACTTTGAGGCTATCTGCCAGACCTTCAAGGACGCCGGCTATCGGGCCGGCGCACTAGTGATCAATGCCGATCTTTTCGTGCCGCAGTCCCGTCCCCGCCTCTTCGTCGTTGGCGTGCGAAACGACAATGAAATCGACCCGAGCCTTCTGACGCCCGAACCGATCACCCCGTTCCATACGCGGGCTCTCTGCCGCGCCGTTGAGAACCTTCCCCAGGATGTGCGGGACGACATGGTCTGGTGGAACCTCCCGCTCCCGGAGCGACGCGCCACGACCTTCGCCGATATCATAGAGGAGGAACCCGATAGCGTCGGGTGGCACACTCAGCTTGAGACCAAGAAGCTGCTAGACATGATGTCCCCTGTGAACTTGGCGAAGGTCGACGCCGCCAAGCGCGCCGGGCGGCGCATCGTGGGCGGGGTGTATCGCCGCACCCGTTTTGACGAAGCGGGGCGCAAGGTTCAGCGCGCCGAAGTCCGTTTCGACGACGTAGCCGGCTGCTTGCGAACTCCAGCCGGCGGATCAAGCCGCCAGGTGATTCTCGTGGTCGACGGCCTTCGCGTGCGCTCCCGCCTCATCTCATCGCGTGAAACCGCTCGGCTGATGGGCCTCGACGACAGCTACCGGCTGCCCCGAAACTACAACGAGGCATACCATCTAACCGGAGACGGTGTGGCTGCGCCGGTCGTGCGGTACCTAGCTCAGCATATCTTCGAGCCAGTTCTCGGCATTTCGGCTGCAGGCCGAGGAGAAGTTGGGGCGCCTGTGGCATGGCGGGCCTGAAGCGCCCCGACGACGTAAACGTCCCACCATTCGAAACTGAGGATCTCCGCGCCAATCTTACGGCTTTCCTGGATGCGCCATTCGAGGACGACGCTGGAGCGACGACACGAGTTGGTCACTGCAAGTGGGGCGTTTACGCCTTCTTCGACTACGACGGCGAGCCGATCTATGTCGGTCAAACCAACGAGATGTTGCGCACCCGCATTCGGCGGCACCTAACCAATCAACGGACAGACGCCGTCGCCATGTCGGTGCTCGATCCGTTCGAAGTCTACGAGATCGAGGTTTGGCCCCTGCCAGCCTTACAAAGTACTTCCGGAAAGGATCTGGCGGCTAGGCAGCACCTCGATGCCTTGGAGCGCCTCATCACGCAGAAAGCGGTCGCCGGTTCGAAATTCAAGGCGATCCTGAATGAGAAAGACCCACCTCTTGGCGATCTTGCGGTCGAGGCACCCCCGTCGGTCCGCGGTCGGATCGTCTCGGACCGGGTGTACGAGTTGCGCTCCCACCCCGACTTTCGGATAGCGCGGCGGGCGTTGATTATTTCACGGCTCGCTCAGGTGATCTCTGAGCGAAAAGTCCAGGGCGGACTGCGAAGGGTGCTCGTGACACAGGCCAAACGACTTCAATGGCTAGCAGAGCGACGCTATGAGGGCCTTGGCGGGGCGGGCTCAGTTGAGACAAAGCGCGATGAGAGCGCCTAGGCTAGAGCCCCCATCCCTTGCGGGTCAGCCATGGGGCCCCCGCTAAGAGGCGACTGACCAAGTCTCCGGATGCGCCCCTGCAGACGCACTCCATTTTGGTTCGAATCCCTGCCGAGTAGCGGACATTTCCGACCTACCGCTCAGAGCCTACCCCAGACCCCCGCCCCTCACCCCGCCATAACCGCTGCAAACCGCCCGTCGAAGTCTCGGGCGATGTCGGCCAGGGTCACCTCGCCGAACCGGGCGATGACCAGGGATTCGGCGGCGGCCAGGGTGTCGGCGACGGCGGCGTTGACGGCTTGTTCCACCAGGCAGCGGGGGGCGTCGTCGGCCAGGCCGATGGCGAACAGGCGCGGATCACCCAGCGCCCGGTAGATGTCCAGCAGCGTGATCTCAGCCAGGCTGCGGTTGAGCGCCCAGCCGCCGCCATGGCCCTTCTCCGAGCGCACAATCCCCTGGTCGCGCAGGCCCGCCATGGTGCGGCGGACCACCACGGGGTTGGTGCTGAGCATCTGCGCCAGCAGGTCCGAAGTCATGGCGCCGTCGTGGCGGTCCATGTGGATCAGGGCGTGCAGCATGCGCGAGAGGCGGCTGTCGCTTCGCATCGGCGGGTCTCCGGTCTAGCCCTCGAACATAGGCGATAATTCTTGAAACAACAGGAGTTGCGTGATCGGCGCCCGCACCCCATCATGTAACTTCTGAAGCGGCGAGATTGACCGCGGACCAAGATCAGGAGTTTTTCCATGCCCTATGACGTCATCATCCTCGGCGGCGGCTTCGCCGGCATGTCGGCGGCCCTGCAGCTCGCCCGGGCGCGCCGGCCGATCCTGGTGGTGGACGCAGGCCTGCCCCGCAACCGCTTCGCCGCGGCCTCCCACGGTTTCCTGGGCCAGGACGGGGCCGCGCCCGCGGCCATCATGCGCGAGGCCCTGCGCCAGCTCAGCGCCTATCCGAGCGTGGACTTTATCCATGGCCGCGCGACCTCAGCCACAGGGGAACTCGACCGGTTTGAGGTGGCGCTGGAGGGCGAGGAGGTCCATGCCGCCCGCCGGCTGGTCCTGGCCACCGGCGTCGCCGACACCCTGCCCGACATTCCAGGCCTGACCGAGCGGTGGGGTCAGAGCGTCATGCATTGCCCCTATTGCCACGGCTATGAGGTCCGCGACCGCCGCATCGGCGTGCTGGCCAACCATCCCCTGTCCAGCCATCAGGCCCTGATGCTGCCCGACTGGGGGCCGACCACCTTCTTCACCCAAGGAATGATCCCCCTCGACGCCGAACTGGCCGCCAAGCTCGCCGCCCGGGGCGTGGGGGTGGAGACCACCCCCGTCGTCGAGGTTCTCGGCGATCATCCCGCCATCGCCGGCGTACGTCTGGCCGATGGTCGAACCGTGGCCCTGGAGGCCATCTTCACCGCCCCGAAGACCGCGCCCGCCAGCCCCCTGGCCGAACAGCTGGGCTGCGCCTTCGACGACGGCATGACCGGGCCGCATGTGAAGCTGGAAGCCGGGCAACTGACCACCGTCCCTGGCGTCTACAGCGCCGGCGACGCCGCCAGCCCGATGCACCACGCCACCCTGGCCTCGGCCGCCGGGGTCATGGCCGGCATCGGCGCCCATCAGTCGCTGATCTTCTAGGAGGTCCTGGCAGGCCTCAGGTCCCGATCACCCCGCCATCGATCTTGGTGATCACTACCGTGGCCGAGCGAGGTACGGCGCCGGTGTAGTCGGGGAAGCCCGAGCCGTAATCCCCGGCCGCGAACTGGGCCGAGGTGGCGTGGGCGCCGGGGTGCTGGAAGTTGACGAACATGGTCCTGCCGTCCGGCGTGGTGACGACGCCGGTGCATTCCTGACCCCAGGGACCGGTCATGAACCGCCTGATCTCGCCAGTGGCCGGATCCGCCGCCAGCAGCATGTTCATCCCGAAGGGCTTGAGCGGGCCGTCATAGGCGGGGCCGATGTCGCCCATGTCGGACTGGATCCACAGGCGAGACTGGGCGTCGAACCACAGGCCATCTGGGCAGGCGAAGATGTTGTCCTCGTTCAGCGCCGCGCCGTTGGCCATGGTCGAGGTGCTGGCGTCGCCGGCGATCAAGAACAGGTCCCAGGCGAAGCTGGCCGCCGTGTGGTCGCCGCCACTGTAGCGCCAGCGTACGATCTGGCCGAAATTGTTCGCCGCCCGTGGATTGGCCGCGTCCACCTGGGCCGGGGTCCGGCGCACATTGTTGGTCAGGGTGAAATAGACCGCGCCGCTGTTGGGATCGACGGCGCCCCACTCCGGGCGGTCCATCTTCGTGGCGCCGACATGATCGGCCGCCAGGCGGGTATTGACCAGGATGTCGGCCAGATCGGCAAAGCCGTTTTCAGGGGTCAGGCCGTTCTCGCCAGGGGCCAGGGCCAGCCACGCTCCGCCGCCGTCATCGTCAAACCGCGCCACATAGAGGGTGCCGTGATCGAGAATGGAGCCGTCGGTCTGGCCCGGCGCAAAGGCGTCCCGCGACACAAACCGGTAAATGTACTCGAACCGGGAGTCGTCGCCTGAATAGCAGACCACCGGCTGGCCCGGGACGGCCGGCGCAAACACCACGCCCTCATGGGCGAAGCGGCCCAGATGGGTGCGCTTGATCGGCGCGGCCTGCGGATTGAACGGATCGATCTCGACCATCCAGCCCATGGTGTTGGGCTCGTTGCGATAATCGTCCGTGGCCGAGGCCCCCTTGGCCGAGGCGTCAAAGCGGACGAATTCGTCGGCTTCCGACATCGCCAGATGCCAGCCGAAGCGGCCGCCCTTCGGATTGGTCGAAACGCCGTACCGCGCGTGCTCCCGCGGCAGGTCAGGCTTCTGGTCGATCTGGTCGGTGTTGCTGAAATATCCGGCCCAGTTCTCCTCGGCGGCCAGATAGGTGTTCCAGGGCGTGACCCCGTGGGAGCAGTTGTTCAGCGTGCCGCGGGCCCGAAGACCATCGGGGCTGAAGCGGGTTTGCACGTGGGAGGTCCCGCGCATCGGGCCACTGATCTCAACCGGCGTGCCGGCGGTGATCCGGCGGTTGCGCGGATCGGCGACCACAGCCCAGGCGCCATCAGCCTGGCGGGCGGCACGATAGACCGACACCCCATGGGCGGCGATCTCCATCCGCACCTCGTCATCGTCCCGCCGGCCCTCGGCGTCATAGGCGACGCTATAGGTCCCGACCGGCTTGCCCTTGTAAGCGGGCTTCTCGGCGTGGAGAAAACGCGGCTCCACATATTCATGGTTCACGACAATGAACCCGTCGCTCGAGGAGCCGTCGATCGGGAAGAAGTGCATCCCATCGTGGTGCTGGCCGATCTGGTGCTCCTGATCAGCCCCGGTATTGGCGCCCGGCGCTGAGGCGGGCATGTCGCCGGAAATCGGCGTGCCGGTGACGCCCAGCACCTGGAAGCGGTAACCCTCAGGCACAACAACCTTGTCCTGATAGCTGACCGGGACGGCCTTGAACCCCAGAAGGCTTTGCCGGGTCTGCGCCGCGGCTGGGCGACCCGAGATCGATCCGCCGATCAGGCCCGTGACCATGGCCGCCAGACCGCCCATCAGGACGCCCCGGCGCCCGACGCGGGCCTCCATCACCTCATAGAAATTGCGGTTGGCTGAGGTATTGGACGGCGGCTCATCGCCATGCTCGTAGCCCATCGCCTGGGTGTGGTCGGGGTAGTCCCGCTCAAGGTCGTTGATCGTCGGCCCCAGTGCTGGATCAGGTGAGGATAGTGTCCGGATGTGGCCCTACACCTTAGTCGCCCTCTGTCACAAGGGCATGACCAAGGGTGGCATTCTCCATTTCAGGGGCCTCCCCCGCTCACCGCCCTGCCGCTGCAAAGAGGCCAAATTGGCACCGGCGCAGGTCGTAGAAAGCGGCGACTCTCACTCCGGCTGAAGCTGGCGAAGGCATTGCCCAGCCATCGGCGGCCTGCCCGCGGGGTGGCGCTTGAGCCCTTGAGCGCCTAGCTGGATAAGGGGCGCTGGCGGGGGCGCCTGGGGCTTGGTTGGAGACGGGCGGATGGCGACAGACGCGGCGGGGCTAAACCTTGGGCATGCGGTGGTGCTGCTGGGCGCCGCGGTCATCGCCGTGACGCTGTTTCGCAAGCTGCAGTTGGGGTCTGTGCTGGGTTATCTGGCGGCCGGCCTGATCATCGGCCCGTTCGGCCTGGCTTTGATCTCCGAGCCTGAGACCATCCTGCATGTGGCTGAGCTCGGCGTCGTGATGTTCCTGTTCATCATCGGCCTGGAGATGCGGCCGGCCAAGCTGTGGAATCTGCGCCGGGAAATCTTCGGCCTGGGGGCAGTCCAGGTGGTGGTCTGCGCGGCCCTCCTGTCGGGAATCGGCGTCCTGGCCGGCCTTCCGTCGGCCGCCGCGCTGATCGGGGCCAGCGGCTTTGTGCTCTCCTCCACCGCCGTGATCATGAAGATGCTCGACGAGCGCGGCCAGACCGCGGCGCCGGCCGGCCAGCGGGCGGTGTCGATCCTGCTGCTGGAAGACCTGGCCGTTGTGCCGCTCCTGGCCATGGTCGCGGTGCTGGCCTCTCTGTCGGGACAGACCGACGAGGCGGCACGGCCGGTCTGGCTGTCCATCCTCATGGCCATCGGCGTGCTGGCGGCCCTGCTGGCGGCCGGCAAGTGGCTCCTCAACCCCTTCTTCCGCCTGCTGGCCAGGGCCGGAGCCCGGGAAATTCTGACGGCTGCGGCCCTGCTGGTGGTCCTGGGCTCGGCCCTCTTCCTCGATTGGGGCGGTCTGTCCATGGCCATGGGCGCCTTCATGGCTGGCGTGCTGCTGTCAGAATCGACCTTCCGTCACCAGCTGGAGGCCGATATCGAACCCTTCCGCGGCCTGCTGCTGGGGCTCTTCTTCATCAGCGTGGGCATGTCGCTCAACCTCGCCGTGGTGACGGAGTCCTGGGCGCTGATCGCCGGCGGTGTGGTCGTTTTCATGGCCGTGAAGGCGGCGGGCATCTATGGGGTCGCCCGGCTGTTCCGGGCCGGCCCCCGGGAGTCTCTGGAGCGGGCGGCCCTGTTCGCCCAGGGCGGGGAGTTCGCCTTCGTCCTCTATGCCGCAGCCCTGGCCGGCGGGGTGATCGATCCGCGCACCAGCGCGATTTTGACCGCCATCGTCATCCTGTCGATGGCCCTGACGCCCCTGGTGATCATCCTCCTCGACCACCTCACCCCAACCCTCAGACTCTCGATGGACGGGGTCGAGGAAGCCAACGGCCTGCAGGGCCAGGTGCTGCTGATCGGCTTTGGCCGCTTCAGCCAGTTGGTCAGCCAGCCTCTGCTGGCCCGGGGTTTCGAGATCTCGCTGATCGAGAACGACGTGGAGATGATCCAGGCCGCCGGCAATTTCGGCTTCAAGGTCTATTATGGCGACGGCGCCCGGCTTGACGTGCTGCGCGCCTCAGGCGCCGAGACCGCCGAGGCGATCATGGTCGGGATCGACAAGCCCGAGGTGGCCGACCACATCGTTCAACTGGTCAAGGCCGAGTTTCCCCACGCCAAGCTGTTCGTCCGCGCCTATGACCGCGGCCATTCCATGCGCCTGGTGCAGGCCGGCGTCGACTTCCAGATCCGCGAAACCTTCGAGTCGGCGATGGCGATGGGTGAGCGTCTGTTGCTCGATCTCGGGGTCGAGCCCGACGAGGCCGCCGAGACCCTGGCCGAGGTCCGCCGCCAGGACGAGGCGCGGTTCGAGCTGCAACTGGTCAGCGGGATCGAGGCCGGTCGCGGCCTGATGCGCGGCAATATGGTCACCCCGCAGCCAACGCCCTTCTCCAAGCCCCGGCGTCCAGCCCAGGCGATCAATCCCGAGGCCGCCGAAGCGCTGTCGGATGCCGAGGACCGCGCTGTGGAACCGACAACCTAGGCCCACGCCACCGCCGCCGGTGGTGCGTTTGCTATGGGGGCGTTAATCCTTTTCGCGCCATAAACTCTGTTGGAAGAGAGCGCGCCCATGCCCATGACCCAGACCGATCTGGAAGCCTCCCTGCGGGAGGCCTTTCCCGACGCCCAGATCACTATTGAGGATCTGGCCGGCGACGGCGACCACTACCGCGCGCGTATTGTCTCCCAGGCGTTCGCAGGTCTGCCGCGGATTCGTCAGCACCAGCTGGTCTATGCGGCGCTGAAGGGCAAGATGGGCGGCGAACTGCACGCCCTGGCGCTTGAGACCTCCATTCCAGGCTAGGCGGGGAAGCAATGCGCTACCGCCCCTTCGGCATTTCAGGCAAGGCGGTCTCGGCCTTGAGCCTTCTGCTGCGCGACCATGGCAAGGTCCAGCCGGCCAGCGCCTGGCGGGTGCTGACCGTCAGCGCCATGGAGTGCGGCATCAACGCGTTTGAGGTTGAAGCGGGCGTGGAACCCCTCGCGGTGGGGTTTCGCCACGCGGTGGAGGATGTCGAGCGCCGCCTTCTGTTCGTGGCCTGGCGCATCTGTGGCGACGGCCGGACCCCCACCGACGCCCGGGCCATTGAGGACGCGGTGCGCAATGGTCTGACCCAGACCGGCGCTGGCTATTTCGACCTGCTGAGCCTGGACGAGGCCGCCTATGCGACCCTGAGCGCCGAGGGCGCCCGGATGCTGGAGGATGTGAAGAACGCAGGCCTGGCCCTGCAGATCGGCGTCAGCGGCGCCAGTCCCCTGGTGGACCAGGCCGTGGCGACGGGCGCCTTTGACGCCCTGTCCTCGCCGTTCAATCTGACCTCAGGCTGGAACATTCGCCGCCGCATTCGCGAGGCGGCGAATCTCAACATGTCCATCACCGGATTCGACGCCTTCCCGCCCGAGCTTTGCCGCCCGCCGGCCCAGGCCCACGCTAAAGCCTCCCTGTTCCGGCGTAGTGGACCCTCGGCCGCCTCCGTCGGCGCCTATGGCTTTCTCCATGAGACCCGCAACTGGGAGGCCGACGAACTCTGCCTGGCCTATGCCCTGACCGAACCTGCCTTGGCCTGCATCCAGATCGAAGCTCATCGCCCCGAGGTGATCGAACGTCTGGCCGCCGTCCCCGACCGCGAACTGCCTACGGGGCTGGCCGCCCAGATCGAAATGGCGAGGATCGACACCCCTCCGGAAGCCCGACAGGCCTGAGGCCGTCTTGACCCGGCGACTGCGCCTCCCTAGCTGTCTGATGAAACTGACTCCCACAGAAAAGGCCGTTCCCATGAGCGAGGCCATGACCGATCCCGCCCACACCTTCATCGCCAAGACCCTGCAGGACCATCAGGTCGTGCTGTTCATGAAGGGCGTGCCCGAACAGCCCCGTTGCGGCTTCTCTGGCCTCGTGGTGCAGATCCTTGACCATCTGGGCGTGGATTTCGTGGGCGTCGATGTCCTGCAGGACGACTCCCTGCGCGACGGGATCAAGACCTTCACCGACTGGCCGACCATCCCCCAGCTCTATGTGAAGGGCGAGTTTGTCGGTGGCTCTGACATCATCCGCGAGATGTTCCAGAACGGCGAGTTGAAGCCCTTCCTCAGCGAGCAGGGCGTCCTGGCCGCGTGAGCCGAACCTTCGAGCCCCCGCCGGGGCGACGGGTTTTCTCACGCAGCTTCACCCCGACCTCCACTGACATCGACGCCAATGGCCACGTGAACAACGTGGTCTATCTGGGCTGGGCCCAGGACCTCGCCATCGCCCACTGGGACTCAGCCGCCGCCTCGGCGGAGTCCGAGGCGCTGGCCTGGGTCGCCCTGCGCCATGAGGTCGACTATCGCCGCGCCTTGCTGCCGGGCGAGACGGCCTTGGGCCGGACCTGGGTGTCTGACAGGGCAGAGGGTCCGCGCTTTGACCGATTCGTTCGCATAGACGGCCCCGACGGCGCCATGTGCGCCCAGGTGCGCACGGTCTGGTGCCTGATCGACAGGGCGAGCGGCCGCCCGCGCCGCGTGCCGGCCGAACTCGTGGCCCGTTTCGGCTAGGGCTTCGACTTCGGCCGGGCTTGCGGCATGATAGGCCCGCGGGAGGCGGTTCATGGACGGTTTCGGCAGTCTCTTCTCGGCCTTTGGCCTGGCCAGCGCGGCAGGCTTCAACGCCTATGTCCCCCTGCTCACCGTCGGCCTGGTGGCGCGCTACACCGACCTGCTGCGGCTGGCTGAGCCCTTCGATGTCCTGACCCAGCCCTGGATGTTGGGGATCATCGCCGCCCTGGCGGTGGTTGATTTCGTCGCCGACAAGATCCCGGCCGTCGACACCGCCTGGCATGGGGTCGGCGCCCTGATCAGTCCCTTGGCCGGTGCGGTCCTGTTCGCCAGCCAGCAGAATGTGCTCACTGATCTGCACCCCGCCCTCGCCGCTATCGCCGGACTGGTGGTGGCTGGAGGCTTTCACGGCAGCCGGGCGGCGGCGCGACCGATTTCCACCGCCACCACCGGCGGCCTCGCCAATCCCGTCTTGTCGCTGGTGGAGGATGTCCTGTCGGGCCTCTTGAGCCTGCTGGCGGTCTTCCTGCCATTCATCGCCTTTGGTCTGGCCGGTCTCGTGGCCGCCCTCATCGCCCTCGCCTTGGTGCGCGCCAGTCGCGGCCTGAGAGGCCGCCGAGCGCGCCAGCCCAGTTAGAGCCCAGGCCAGGCGACCAGCGGATTGAGCAGGAACACCGGATCGCGGGGTTCAAGGCCAAGCTCCGCATAGCTGAAGGCCAGCTCCACATGTCCGGCCACTAGGGACTGGCATCCGTCCACCCGCCTGCGGCCGAAGGCCAGGGTCACCGCCTCCCCCTGGCGCTCCACATAGAAGGCGAAGTCGGCCTTGGTGGTGCAGCCGTTGGAGGCCACCTTGATGGTCAGCTCCCGCCGGCCGGCGTCTGCGGCGTAGAGCGGCTCCAACTCCGCTAGGGGGTGGCCAGAAGGCGCCAGGATCGGCGGCGGCGGGACCGTGGCGCAGCCGGCCAGCAGGGCGGCGACCGAGGCCATCATCAGAAAGCGGCGTGTCATGCCCGTACTCGGCCACATCTGGGCCCGCGGGAAAAGGCCGCCCGGGTCACATCGCGCCCTCTTCCGGCGGAAGCCCATGCGCCGCCAGCCAACCCCCGGCATAGCGCGGGTCCTGCGTCACCTCCCGCAGGGCGAAGGGCGGGTGGGGACAGGCGGCCATTTCTTCGTCGCTCTCGAATTCCCGTTCCGACAGGACCAGGCCCGCCAGAGCGCCCGCAAAGACATCGACGCCGAAGGTCCGCCCCTCGATGGGCGCCAGGCGGTGACGGACCTTCTCGATGCGCCGCCCCGGCAGACGGGCCAGCAGCGCGAACTCGCCTTCTGAAAGGTAGATCGACGTGATCAGCCGGTGGGCGGCGTCCAGATCGCCCTTCCGTCCCAGACGGCGCATGACCGGTCCGCCATCCAGAGGCCGCGCCTCCCGCAGCCGCAGGCGTGAACCCTCCACATAGAGATCGGTGATGGCGTCGGCGGAGACGACCGGCGAGTCCGGCAGCCGCGCGCAGAGCCAGCGCCGTTCCCGCTCCACATGGGCGTATTTCAGCTTCGGAAAGCCCAGGGTCCGGGCGATTTCGGGGTCGATGTCCATGTGAATCTCCGTCGGCCTGACCAAGCTTGGCAGGCCGACGGAGACCCGACCAGGGTCAGGACCCAGCGCCCTCGATCCCACCCTTGGGATGCTTGGGCTTGAGCAGCGAGAAGATCACCCCGCCGGCCAGCAGGCTGACTGTGATGGCCAGGGACCAGGGGGCCGGGAACTTGCCGCCGAAGAACAGGTCGCCGGCGAAGATCTTGAAGCCGATGAAGATCAGCACCAGGGCCAGGGCCACCTTCAGATAGTGGAAGCGGTGGACGGCGTTCTCCAGGGCGAAATAGAGCGCGCGCAGGCCCAGGATGGCGAAGATGTTGGAGGTGTAGACGATGTAGGGGTCCTGGGTGATGGCGAAGATGGCGGGCACGGAGTCCACCGCGAACACCAGGTCTGCGAACTCCACCAGCACCAGGGCCAGGAACAGGGGTGTGGCGAACAGCACCAGCTTGCCCGTCGTCGGATGCGGCTGGCGGACGAAGAACTTCGAGCCCTGGAAGTCGTCGGTCACCCGAAGCCGCGTGCGCAACCACTTCAGGATCGCATTCCCGCTGAGGTCATTGGCCTCGCCCGCGTCGGCGCTGAACGACTCCTTGAGCATCTTGGCGCCGGTGAACAGCAGGAAGGCGGCGAAGATGTAGAGCACCCAGGCGAAGTTCGTCACGAGGGCCGCGCCGAGCCCGATCATGATCGCCCGCAGGACGATCACCCCGAGGATGCCCCAGAACAGCACCCGGTGCTGCAATTCCCGCGGTACGGCGAAATAGGCCAGGATCAGGGAAATGACGAAGACATTGTCGAGGGCGAGCGTCAGCTCGAGCAGGTAGCCGGTATAGTACTCGACGGCCTTTTCGGACCCCAGGTCAAACCAGATCCACGCCCCGAAGCTCAGGCCAAGCGCGATATAGGCCGACGCCGCCTTCACCGACTCCGCCGGACCGATGATGTGGTCCTTGCGGTTGAACACCCCGAGATCGAGGGTCAGCACCGTCAGCACGATACCGAGGAACAGCAGCCACAGCCAAGTCGCGTGGCCGAGGAACGGCGATTGGAAAAATAGCAGGAGAGCGTCCATCGGACCCCGCACCTCTCATAGTCACGGCCCTGCGTCTGCGCCTGGAGAGTGAAGATCCGACATCATCGCGACCGCCGTCGCGACCAGAGGGGCCCGGACCGAGCCGCCCAGATAGTGGGGCCATGAGGCGCGGTCAACTGGCCATGCGCCCGCTGCGGCGTCGCGTCCGGATATGCGCCAGATAGGGCAAAGCCTGACCCGTCCCCACCAGACCAGACCGACTCGGGGGGCTGGCACGAAAAAGGGCCCCGGATTGCTCCGAGGCCCTTCAAAGTCGCAGGTGTTCGACGCCTTAGGAGGCGTAGAATTCGACCACGAGGTTCGGCTCCATCTTCACCGGATAGGGCACTTCGGCCAGTTCCGGCGCACGGATGAACTTGGCCGACAGGCCCTTGGCGTCGAGTTCGATATAGTCAGGAACCTCGCGCTCGCCCGAGGCCTGGGCTTCCAGCACCAGGGCCATGTTGCGCGAACGCTCACGCACCTCGACGACGTCGCCGGCCTTGACGCGATAGGACGGGATGTTGACGCGCTTGCCGTTCACCAGGACGTGGCCATGGTTCACGAACTGACGGGAAGCGAAGACGGTCGGCACGAACTTGGCGCGATAGACCACCGCATCCAGGCGCGATTCCAGCAGGGCGATGAGGTTTTCCGAGGTGTTGCCCTTGCGGCGCGCGGCCTCGGTATAGGTGCGGCTGAACTGCTTTTCGGTCAGGCTGCCGTAATAGCCCTTCAGCTTCTGCTTGGCGCGCAGCTGCAGGCCGAAATCGGAGACCTTGGACTTGCGGCGCTGGCCGTGCTGGCCAGGGCCGTAGGAGCGCTGGTTCACCGGCGACTTGGCGCGGCCCCAGATGTTCTCGCCCATACGGCGGTCGAGCTTGTACTTCGCGGAATGACGCTTGGTCATGGATCACTCTTCATCATCGACACGGCCCGGCGCTTCCGAGACTGGAGGCGCGATCGCAACGGCGGGATCCGTATCACCCGTAATAGATCTCGCACCGCGCGGAGACCCGCCGGTGGGAAGAGGCGGTGTATGGCGGCGGGCCAGGGGGGAGTCAAGACCCGGGTCGGCCCGGCCTTGCCAAGGCGCACAGGTCAAGCACCGTGGGATCGCCCTAGTGATCTCGGCGGGCCGTCTTCGCCGGTCGCGCGGAGACGTCCCGCCCTCAAGGACAGACCATGCCCCTGAAGACGCCCAGAAGACCCCCCGCAGCAGCCTCGGCGCGCCACGCTCAAAAGCCCTGGCACGCCCTGGAGCCAGCGGCCGTCCTCGAACAGCTGGAGACAACGCCAGAGGGCCTGGATCCTGCTGAGGCTGACCGACGGCTGGAGCGCCACGGCCCCAACGCCCTGCCGCAAGGTCCCGGTCGGCGCCCCCTGGTGGCCTTTCTGCGTCAGTTCCACAACCTGCTGATCTATGTGCTGATCGCCGCGGGTCTGCTGGCGGCCGTGATCGGCCACGTCACCGACGCCCTGGTCATCCTGGCCGTGGTCCTGGCCAACGCCCTGATCGGCTATATCCAGGAGGGCCGGGCCGAAAAGTCCCTGGAGGCTATCCGCGGCATGATCCAGCCCCACGCCTCGGTGATCCGGGGCGGGCGACGGATGACCATCGAGGCGCGATCGGTCGTTCCTGGCGACCTTGTCCTGCTGGAGGCCGGCGATCAGGTTCCGGCGGACCTGCGCCTGATCAAGTCTCGCAACCTGCGTATGGACGAGTCCCTCCTGACCGGAGAGTCCGTGGCGACGGACAAGACTGTCGCCCCCGCCCCGGCGGACGCGCCCTTGGGAGACCGGACCTCTATGGCCTTCTCCGGCGCCTTCGTGGCCGCTGGCCAGGGCGTTGGGGTGGTGACCGCCACTGGCCCCGATACGGAGCTTGGCCGCATCGGCGCCCTGATCGGGGGCGTGGAACAGCTAACCACGCCCCTGGTCCGGCAGATGAACCGGTTTGCCCAACAGATCACTGTGGCGGTCCTGGCCGCCTCGGCCTTCGTCTTCGCCTATGCGCATCTGATCGCCAAGTATCCGCTGAATGAGGCGTTCATGGTGGTGGTCGGCCTGGCCGTGGCGGCGATTCCAGAGGGCCTCCCCGCCGTCATGACCATCACCCTGGCCATTGGCGTGCAGCGCATGGCGAGCCGGAACGCCATCATCCGGCGGCTGCCCGCGGTGGAGACCCTTGGCGCGGTATCGGTGATCTGTTCCGACAAGACGGGCACCCTGACCCGCAACGAGATGATGGTCAGCTCGGTGGTCCTCGCCGCGGGGACCTATCAGGTCGATGGCGCCGGCTACGCTCCGACTGGGGAATTCCGCCTCGACAAGCGACAGGCTGACCCGTTGGCCGATCCCGTGTTGCAGGATCTCGCCCGCGCGGCCCTGTTGTGCAACGACGCACGCCTGTCGAACACCGAAACTGGCTGGCGGGTCGATGGCGATCCGATGGAAGGCGCCCTGGTGTCCCTGGCGCGCAAGGCGGGACTGGATTCCGCGGCCGCCCTCGACGCCTGGCCACGGCAGGATGAAATCCCGTTCGAGACCCGCCATCGATTCATGGCGACCCTGAACGATAGGCCGGGTCAGCCTCCCATCGCCTATGTGAAGGGCGCGCCGGAGCAGGTGCTGGAGATGTGCGGCCAGGTCGCCGGTCCGGGCGGACCAGAGCCTATCGACCAGGCCCGCTGGCGCGACCAGATCGAAGCCCTGGCGGCTCACGGACAACGGGTGCTGGCCCTCGCCCAGCGGGTCATGCCGGCCGGAACCGTGGCCATCACCGGTGAGGATGTCGGCGCCGGGCTGACCCTGCTGGGGCTGGTCGGCCTGATCGACCCCCCGCGGCCGGAGGCGATCGCGGCCATCGCCGAGTGCCGGGACGCCGGCATTCGCGTCAAGATGATCACGGGCGATCATGTGGCCACAGCCCGGGCCATCGCCATACAGCTCGGCCTGGACGAAGCGCCCCGCGCCCTCACGGGCCAGGATCTCGACGGCTTGAGCGAGGAAGACTTCGGGCGGGAGGCGCGGGTGGCCACGGTGTTCGCCCGCACGACGCCCGAGCACAAGCTGCGCCTCGTCGAGGCGCTTCAGATCGACGGCTCGGTCATCGCCATGACCGGCGACGGGGTCAATGACGCGCCAGCTCTGAAGCGCGCCGATGTCGGCGTCGCCATGGGCGGCAAGGGCACCGAGGCCGCCAAGGCGGCCAGCGAAATGGTCCTGGCCGACGACAACTTCGCCTCGATCGTCTCGGCCGTGCGCGAGGGTCGGACGGTCTATGACAATCTGACCAAGGTCATCACCTGGACCCTGCCCACCAATGGGGGCGAGGCTCTGACCATCATATTGGCGCTGCTCCTGGGCCTGACCCTGCCGGTGACCCCGGTGCAGATTCTCTGGATCAACATGGTCACCGCCGTGGCGCTTGGTCTGACCCTGGCCTTCGAGCCGCCAGAGCCCGGCGTCATGCGCCGCCCGCCCCGCCCCGCCCAGCAGCGCCTCCTGTCAGGACGGCTGCTCTGGCGGGTGACCTTCGTCTCGGTCCTGATGGTGGCCGGAGCGTTTGGCATTTTCGCCTGGGCCGTGGGCCGGGGCCTGTCGGTGGAGACCGCTCGGACCATGGTGGTGAACACCCTGGTGGTGATGGAGATCTTCTACCTGTTCAGCGTCCGCTATGTTCATGGCGCATCCCTGACCTGGCAGGGGGTGCTGGGCACGCCGGCGGTCCTGATGGGTGTGGCCGGCGTGGTCGTCGCGCAGTTGGCCTTCACCTACGCCCCGGTGCTGCAGAGCGTCTTCGGCAGCCGGCCGATCGCCCTGGGGGACGGCCTGGTGATCGTCGCCGTTGGCGTGATTCTGCTGTTCGTGGTCGAATTCGAGAAGCTGATTCATCGTCAGGTGAGCAGGAAAGCCAGGACCCCTGCCGCGGCCAGATAGAACAGGCAAATCCCAGCCGTCTGGCGTAGCACCGCCCCTTCCTCGCCCTTCAGCCCGACCGTGGCGGCGCCGGCGATGATGTTGTGCGGACTGATGATATTGCCGACCCCTGCGCCCACGCCCTGGGCGGCGGCCATCCTTGTCTGCGGGAGGTCTAGCGCCTCGGCCGTCGCCGTCTGGAAAGGTGTCAGCAGGATGTTCGAGGCGGTGGCCGAGCCGGTCACGAAGGCGCCCAAGGCCCCGATGGACGGCGCCAGAAGCGGCCAGATTCCCGCCGATCCGGCCGCCGCCCCCGCCAGGGCCGCGATCATGCCGGAATGCACCATGATCCGGGACAGGGCGAGCATGACAAACAGGGCCAGAGCGACCGGTCCGAGGCGCGCGACCGCCGCTGCGGCGGCCTCGGCGAAATCGCCCCAGTTGCGGCCCTGGGCTATCCCCCCCAGCACAAGCCCCGCGGCCAGAACGCCCCCTGGATGATAGAGGGGTGATAGACGCCCACCGAACACCTCCCCCAGCGACCAGGTGATCGCCAGACCCTGGAGCGTCTGGGCGAGAGGGCCAATCAGGCGCGTCGCCAACACCAGCAGAACGATCACCCCGTAGGGCAGCAGGGCCCGGACGACGGACCGGCCCTGAAGATCCAGCCGCCCCCTCGCCTCTGGGCGGCGCCGCCTGGCGCTGAACAGGGCGAACAGCCCCCCGCCGATCAGCGCGCCGCCCGCCGTCGGGAGTTCGGGCCCCACCCACAGAGCCAGAGCCAGAAAGGGCAGGTAGAAGCAGACGGCCGCCGCGATCCCCATCAGCCCGTCCCGCACCGTCGGGGGCCGTTCGCCGGCGAGCCAGATCAGGGCCGCCAGCAGGAACCAACCAAGGGCCAGGTTCAGAAGGGCGGTCTCCTGCCCGATCGCGAGGGCTGAGGCCCCCATCAGTTCGGCCTGGGCCAGGATCGGAGTCCCCAAGGCGCCGAACGAGACGCCGGCCGCGTGCCCGAGGAGGGCCAGAACCACCGCGCGCACAGGGGGGAAGCCCAGCCCCGCCAGGAGGGGTGCGGTCAGGGCGACAGGGACGCCGAACCCGGCTGCGCCCTCCATGAACAGGCCAAAAAACCAAGCGATCAACACCACCTGGGTCCTGGGATCGGGCGAGATACGCCCCACCGCTTCCCGCAGGACCAGCAGGGCGCCCGACCTCGACTGAAGCTCATGCAGCACCAGCGCCGGGAAGATGATCCAGAGGATGGAGAGACTGGTGAAGCCCGCCTCCAGGAGGGCTCCTCCGGACATGCCGGCTGGTCCAAACGGCGCGGCCTGTCCCTGACCGAGCCCGAAGACGGTCCAGGCCAGCCCCACGGCGACGACGAGCCCCGCCAGGCCCGCTGAACCGGCCCGCCACTTCAGGCCGAGCATCAACCCGACCACCGCCCCCAGGGGCAGGAGCGCCAGGACTGCGGTCACGGCGCGGCCGGGGCAGGCTCCAGGGTCACCTCATGCAGGGCGCGGCCGGTGGATTCGAAGGCGGTGACATTGGCTAGCGTAATCTGTGCGATCGCCTCGAGCGCCTCGCGGGTGAAGAAGGCCTGATGGCCGGTGACCAGTACATTGGGGAAGGTCAGCAGGCGCGCGAACACATCATCGTCGATGAAGCGCGCCGAGCGGTCCTCGAAGAACAGCCCCGCCTCCTCCTCATAGACATCAAGCCCGAGGCTGCCGACGGCCCCGCTCTTCAGCCCGGCGATCACGGCGACCGTGTCCACCACCGCCCCGCGGCTTGTGTTGATCAGCATGACGCCGGGCTTCATCCGCGCGATCGCCGGGCCGTCAATCAGGTGCCGCGTCGCCTCAGTCAGAGGACAGTGCAGGCTGACGATATCGCATCGCGACAGCAATTCCTCCACTGGCAGGTAGGTGACGCCCTGCTCGAGAAGCTGCCGATTGGGGCTGGGATCGTGGGCCACAACCTCACAGCCGAAGCCGAGCAGAATCTCACAGACGATCTGACCGATGGCGCCGGTGCCCACCACCCCGGCGGTCTTGCCCTTCAGGTCAAAGCCGAGCAGGCCATCGAGGGCGAAGTTCCCCTCGCGCACCCGGTTAAAGGCCCTGTGGGTCTTCCGATTGAGGGTCAGGATCAGGGCCAGGGTGTGCTCGGCCACCGCATGGGGGGAATAGGCCGGGACCCGGCATACGGTGATCCTGCAATCCTGGGCGGCGGCGACGTCCACATTGTTGAAGCCCGAGGCGCGCAGGGCCACCAGTCGCAGGCCTTCGGCCTGCATGTCCCGCAGCAGGTCTGCATTGAGTTCGTCATTGACGAAGACGCAGACAGCCTCAAATCCCGCCGCCAGACGCCGGGTGGCCGGCGACAGTGGCGCCTCGAAGAACACCAGCTCGTGCTCAAGCCCCGCATTGGCCTCGGACAGGAACTGCTGGTCATAGGGGCGGGCGCTGAACACGGCGATGCGCATGAAGACCTCCTGGTCTGGAGCCAAAGCCGGGGGGGCGAGGCGGCCCGCGCCTGCAGGCAAATCCGGGCTGCCCCGCAGGGCCAGCTCGACGTCGGGACTGTAGCCGTCCGACGGTGGACGGGGCCTTGCGATTGATCAAGACCTCAGGCGGACGTGCGTCGCGGCAGGACTTGGGCTCAAACGGTGGAAAGCGCCGTCGGACGGGCCGCATCATTGGCCGGCCGCAGCGCCTGGATCTCCCCGCGCAGGCGCCCCAGCACCTGTTCGGCCAGGGCGCGGGTCTCCGTAGCCGCCTGCCCCGTGGGCTCCCATTCGGTGACCCCCAGGCCATAGGACAACGCCGCCTGATAGGCCTGACGCACCCGCAGGGTGACGCCCGCCACCGGCACGCCGGCAAATCGCAACGCCTCAATGGCGCCAGTCACCACCCGCGCTTCCCGGCCTTGGCGGGGTGATGGGCATTGATTCAGGACGATGACTCCTGGCGCCCGGAGCTGGCGGAGCAGTTCGACCGTCTTGAGCGCCGCAGCCAGGTCCAGATAGGTGGGCCGGGCCACCACCAGGCAGATGTCCGCCACCTTGATGGCCGCGACAATGTCAGCCTCAGGCGAGGCCGGTGTGTCGATCACCAGCACATCACAGCCGCTGCGACGTGAGGCCGTCACCAGGGCGAAGAGCTTGGACGCCGAGGTCTCGACCACCGCGAGGCTGTGGGCGCGGAGGGCTTCGCTGGAGGACCGCAGCGGATCAGCATCCGCCAGCACCGCTCTTTGGCCACCGTCCCGAAGGGCCGCGGCAAGATTGACCGCCACAGTCGACTTGCCAGCGCCGCCCTTACGCGAAATGACCGCCACGGTCTGCATGATCGCCTCCCCGGGAGAGACCCTAGGACCAACTTATCCACAGAGACAAGATGTCACACCCTAGGGGTGTCACGCCGTCCGCGGTTCGCGCCCAGAGAGGGCGCCAGGCGGGTGGCGCGCCGGGAAACTAGGCGCGCACCCCCCCATCGACCCGCAGGTCTTCGCCAGTGACGTAGCTGGCGGCGCTGTCGGCCAGATACATCACCGCATGGGCGATCTCTTCGGGCTGACCGGCCCGGCCGGCTGGCGTTCGGGCCCCGGAAGCCTGGGCGGCGCCGCCCCCCATCATCGGGGTGTCGATGGGGCCAGGCGAGACAGCGTTGACGCGGATATTGTCGCTGGCCAGTTGCAGGGCGGCCGAGCGGGTCAGGCTCAGCACGCCAGCCTTGGACAGGGCGTAGGACATGACCGGCCCCGAGCCCACATAGCCCAGGACCGAGGCTGTGTTGATGATCGACCCGCCGCCCCGAGCCTTCAGCGCCGGCGCCTGATGGTTGATGCAGCGGACCACGCCTTCCAGGTTGGTGGCCATGATGTCGTTGTGCACGGCCCAGTCGAATTGCGGCCCCATGTCGCCTGACCGCCCGGCGATCCCCGCATTGTTGAAGGCGATGTCCAGGCCGCCGAACGCCTCGACGCAGGCCGCGACGAGGCCTGAGACATCGGCCTCCACCCGTACGTCAGCACGACGATAGACCGCCTGACCGCCTGCAGCCGTGATCTCGGCCGCAACTTCCCGGCCCAGCGCCTCACGGCGCCCGCAGAACATCACCTGGGCCCCTTCCAGCGCAAAGGCCTTGGCCGTGGCCCGGCCAATGCCGGAGGTAGCCCCGGTGACCAGCACGACCTTTCCGGAGAAGCGGCCATTCCGCGCCATGGACGTCGCCCCGACGGGCGGGGTCTTCAGGTCCGCGGCGGCGGCGGATTGGGCGGCCAGGGCCGCCAAGCCCACGCCTCCGGCCATCAGAGCGCGGCGTGAGGGTGCGGCGTCAGTCATCATATCCTCCTAGTGCGGGCCTGGGGCGAACACCCCGGCGTCGCTCTGCATCGCCTCTGGCGGGCGTCCCGCCGATCATGGGCTAGGCCATGGCTTGGCTGCAACCTTGCCAGCCCCTCGCTCATTTGCAGCAGATGATCACAGGTTCTCGACGTACAGCCCTCGCGCTTGGCCTGACCTCAGTCCTGCTATCAGGCTGCCTGGTCGCCACGCCGGCGGACATGGAGGTTCCAAGCCCCGACGGCCAGTTCCATCTGGAGGTGAGCTTCGCCGGCGGCGGCCTGACCCTGCGGCCGAGCCTCGCCGCCGAGGTCTCCCTTCGCCACGCGAGCGGCGCCGAGAGCGCCCTGGCCACCCTGAGCCCGGTGCGCGGCATGGAGATTGTCTGGAGTGGGCCACGAGCCCTGCGCATATGCGCCCAGGACGCCGCCCCCCCGCCGGACGGCCCGGTCACCGTACAGACGCCGACAGGTCCGGAAACCTTCGCCGTCAGCTACGGCTGCCCGGCGCGCGCCTCGCCAGCGCAGGGCCCGCAGCCGGAGACGAATTAGGGAGGCAGGACGCTGACCAAGCGGCGCCCGTGGCGCTCCCCCTCCGGCGAGCCGCCCAATGTCAGGCGGCGTTCCCGCGCCGACGCACGGTCAGCCCAACCGCCGCGATGCGCTCCACATCGGCATAGGCCGGGTCGCTCAGTTGTTCCCCAAAGATGTCGGGATCTAGCTCCCGATACCCCACATCAAAGGGTCCGGGGGCCAGCATCGCCTCCACGGCTCGACGAAATCGATCCACGCCATTCACGATGGCGCTGCCCGTATAGAGGAGAAGCCTGCCGTCCGGCGCGAGCCTGTCTACAGCCGCCCTGGCCCAGTCGAGCGAAATCCGCGCGCCATGCAAATCCCCGCCGTCGCGATAGGGGCGCCCTTCATCGCCCGCGATAAAGGGCGGATTGGCGATGACGACGTCGAGGGAGCCTTCGACGCCCTCAAGGCCCTCGCCCAGCACCAACTCCACCTCGCACTGGGCCTGACTGGTGTTAACTCGCGCCAGGCTCAGGGCTGCCGGGTTGATGTCTGTGAGGATCGCGCGCGCCGGCCGGACCAGGTCGCAGGCGACAACGGCGCCGGCCCCCGACCCGGTCCCGATATCGACCAAAACCCCACCTGCAGCCGGAGCGCCTGCGAGTTCCTCCCTGAGGAATGAGGCGAAGCGGTAGGTGTCTGGACCGAAGAAAACGGCGTCCGCCTCGGTCGTAGGAAAGGCCGAGTGGAGGAAGAGATTTCCCTCCAGCGAGGCGACGCGAACCCGACTCCGGAGACGCCCCTCTTCCTCCGCGAGCAGGCCTCCCCGCCTCAGAACGTCAAGCAACCGGCCAGGAAGGAGGTCGGGCGAAAAGGCGAGGCTCCATCCGAATACGTCGCGCAGGGTCCTTGCTTCCCGTTCAGGGTCGCGCTGCAGGACACGGCGGTGCGTCGCTGGCGAGGGCGGTACGAAGTGGTGCCCCACCCCATGCAGGAACTCGAGCAGGCTGCGCAGATGGGGCTCAGAAGCCCCGTCCAGGTCGCGAAGGGAAAGGGCGCGAAGGGTCATGATCCAGCCAACGCGCGAAGGTGGCGTTGGGAGCCAACCCAAAGTTTGCGCGCCGTTCGAGCGCAGCCAGAATTGCCAGCTGCGAATTCTTGCAGGCTAGTCCACAGCCTCGACCGGCGGCAGGCGATAGGCGCCGTCCAGCAGTTCGGCCTTGGGCAGATAGGCCCGCATGAAGAGCGCAAAGGGGCCGGAGGGCGCCGGCAGCCAGTTGGCCTCACGACCCTCGCCCGGGCTCTGGCTGCCGATCCAGATGTCCAGGGAGCCGTCTTCGTTATAGGCCAGGCCCTCGGTGCGGTCGCCGATCGCGTACCGGTCCAGGCGATTGTCGGCGAAGAAGAACTGCCCCTCATCGGTCGCCTCATAGAGGCTAAGCGACCAGAAGGAGTTCACCGGCGGCAGGCGCCCGGCGGGGAAGTGCAGCCGGTAGGATTTCAGGCCGTCATAGAGCCCGCGGGGCTGATCGCCCCGGGCGCGCATGTAGAGCGCCTCCACTGGCGGGAGGGCGGCGAGCCCCCCCAGGGCTACGGCGGCCCGGTAGGGATAGTTCTGGCCAAAGTCCCCCAGGGAGGCGCTGGGATAGGACCAGCCCTCGACAAAATGGTCCCCAGTTAATCCGCCCCGGCGGACGGCAACCCTTGCTTCGGCGAGGCCCGCCTCGATTTCGGCGGCCTCCTCGGTCGAGAACCGGCTGGCGTCAAAGCCGGACTCAAGCCCCAGCGGCGCAATCTCCTCGAGCAGCGCGCGATCGGTCACCGGCGGCGGGTTGGCCGCCATCAGGGCCGACAGGGCCGCAAAATAGTCCTGCCAAGGCGCGCTGCGCTTAACCGCTGGCGGCGGCGTTGGGGCGGCAGGACCCTGGATCGACAGGCCCGATTGCACCTGCCGGGCAGCCTCAAGATCGGCCGTGCTATAGACCACGATCCGCGCCAGGGCCCAGACATGGTTGGTGGGCGATCGCACCACATGGGCGTCGGCCGCTGCGTGGGGGCCGACGAGCGTGAAAGTTCCACCGTTGGGTCCGGTGGTCCGCGTCCCCAGGATGGCGAAATTGTTGGAATAGGCGTCCATCAGCGCCAGGGAGAAATAGCGGTCGCCCGTGGCCGGCAGGCTCAGGGTCACCGGCCCCTGAGACAGGTCCAGCTGCGCCGAGGAATAGAGGGTGTCATTGTTGGGGGTGGTGACCGCCCGATGCTTGGGGGTCGCCAGGGCCCGTACATGGCCGATGGTGTTCAGGCTCTGGCCGAACGACAGACCCCTGGCCCGGGTGGCGGCGATCTCGATCAACGGCAGGCCGTAGAGCCACGCCTTCATCGCCGCCGTCTTCAAGTCTGGTCCCGACACTGCGCTCTCCCCGACCGCCGTTAGGTTATCATTGATCTCCTATGAGATCGGTCGGCGGCTCTGCGTCAAGTCTCGGGGTCAGCCGTCCCGCCGCCTGCCTCCCGCTCGGCCTTCTGGCGGGCGAGCTTGTCCAGCACCCGGCCACGACCTCGCGACAGCGCCGTCACCACGCCCCGGAAGGTCCGCACCTCCTGGTCGCTAAAGCTGGCGCGGCCGAGGGCTGAGCGCAGGTTCTGGATCATGGAGGGCCGCTTTTCCGGGGGGTGGAAAAAACCCGCAGCGTCCAGCTCGGCTTCCAGATGCCCATAGAGCCCCATCATCGCCGCATGATCGGCCGGCTCAGGTCCATCGCGGAATTTGGGCGGCGGGCCTGCGGCCTGAGTCAGGCGCCATTCGTAGGCTGTGAGGGCCACGGCCTGGGCGAGATTGAGGGAATGGAACCGCGGGTCCACTGGTACGGTCACCACCGCCTGGCACAGGGCCACGTCGGCCGTCTCCAACCCCGCCCGCTCGGCGCCGAACAGCAGGCCCACCTTCTGGCCGGCCGCCACACGGCCTGCGAGCTCGCCGGCCGCCTCCCGTGGGGTCATCACGGGTAGCTGCAGCTCCCGTGGCCGGGCGGTGGTGGCGAACACCACCTTCAGGTCAGCTGCGGCTTCCGCCACGCTTGAGAACACCCGCGCCCCATCCAGCGGCCAGTCGGCGCCCGACGCCGAGGCCCAGGCGCGGTCCTGCGGCCAGCCATCTCGAGGATTGACCAGTCGCAGCTCCTCCAGGCCGAAATTGGCCATCACCCGGGCCACGGCCCCAATGTTCTCGGCCAGTTGGGGGGCGGACAGGATAATGGTAGGCGCAGGGGCGGAACTTACAGTCATGCGGGCGTTTTCGTTCCTATGGGACGTGCCGCGCAAGCCTTTCGCGGCCTCCGGAGTAATTCCCTATGCGTCACCTCCTCCTGCTGGCCGCTGTTGCCCTGGTCGGGGCGTGCGATCCTGGCATGCCGCAAACCGTTTCCACCACACCGCCCCTCGACGCCGAGCGCCTGGATGAGGTGGGCGCCGAACTGCTCGCCCGCACCGCGCCGGCCCGGCTGGGGGTGGCCATGATGAACCTGGAGAATGGCGAGCTGTGGGCGATCAACGGCAGTGACCGCTTCCCCATGCAGAGTGTCTTCAAGGCGCCCCTGGCCGCCGCGGTTCTGGCGGAGGTCGACGCCGGCCGCCTGTCCCTGGATGAGACCGTGACCCTCAACGACGCTGATCTGTCGCCGCCATTCAGTGCGGTGGCCGCGGCCTATCCCGGCCGGCGGGACTATACGATCGCCGATCTTCTCACCCTCAGCACGGGCGCAAGCGACAATACCGCCGCCGATCTGTTGATGCGCAGGATTGGCGGGCCCGGCGCCGTCACCGCCTGGCTGCGCGGGCATGGGATCGACCACATGCGGGTCGACCGGTATGAGCGACAGCTCCAACCGGAGATTTCCGGCATGGGCTCGTTTCGCCCGGCCTGGAAGAGCGAGGCGGCCTATGGCGAGGTTCTCGCTGCGACCCCGGCCGAAACCCGCCGCACCGCGACCGCCCGCTATCTGAATGACCCCCGCGACACCACCTCGCCCCGGGACGCGCTTCTTTTCCTGGCCAAGCTGGCGCGGGGGGAGTTGCTCTCGGAGGCGTCTACCGCGCGCTTGCTGCAAATCATGGAGGAGACCCCCACGGGGGCCAATCGCCTGGCGGCAGGACTGCCCGACGATGCGCGGCTGGCCCACAAGACCGGAACCGCGCGGACTGACCTCGGGCTCAATCCGGCGACCAACGACATCGGCCTGATCACCCTGGCTGACGGCCGGCGGTATGTGGTCGCGGTCTTCCTGTCCGGCTCCACCAAGTCCGAAGCCGAGCGCGAGGCGGTGATCGCCGACGTCGCCCGGGCCGTGACCAAAGCCGTCCGCTAGGGACCCGCCCCCGGCCGTCCAGGGCCTAGACGGCGAATCGCCGCCACCAGACGAACAGCGCTTCCCAGCGGTCCGAAGACGCGAACAGCGGCTGAACGGCGCTCAAGGAGAGATTGGAGCAGGTCGCCCCCACTCGGGTGCAGGGGCGTAGCGCGAAGGCTGTCGACTGCCTGACCGTCCACCAGGAGCGTCGAGACCGCAATGAACAGCTCCTGCCCACCGTCAGGGCCGAAGTGGCGGAAATCGCTGATGTGTCCCTGAAGGCGGCCTCGCCCATGGGAGGACAGAAAGTCCCATGGCTCGGCGACAAGCAGCAGAACGGGTGCCCCTACAAGGGCGTTACGGGTGGCGGGGGTTTCCACGGAGACCTAACGACTGAAACGCGATGACGATCCCGTGTCGCGCAAGATTGCGTCCATCCTGGCTTTGCGCCCCGGCGCAGGCCTTGTATACGGCCTCAACCCCTCAATTCCGCCACGGAGCGCGCCTCGCCTATGGCCAAGATCAAAGTCGCCAATCCCGTCGTCGATATCGACGGGGACGAGATGACCCGGATCATCTGGAAGATGATCAAGGACAAGCTCATCTTCCCCCATCTCGACCTCGACATCGCCTATTACGATCTGGGCATCGAGTATCGGGACAAGACCGACGACAAGGTCACCGTCGAGGCCGCCGAGGCCATCCAGAAGTATGGCGTCGGCATCAAGTGCGCCACCATCACCCCGGACGAAGCCCGGGTTGAGGAGTTCGGCCTCAAGCAGATGTGGCGTTCGCCCAACGGCACCATCCGCAACATTCTCGGCGGCGTGGTTTTCCGTGAGCCGATCATCTGCAAGAACGTCCCGCGCCTGATCCCCGGCTGGACCCAGCCGATCATCGTCGGCCGCCACGCCTATGGCGACCAGTACCGGGCCACCGACTTCCTGGTGCCCGGCAAGGGCAAGATGACCATTCGCTGGGAAGGCGAGAGCGGCGACGTCATCGAGCGCGAAGTGTTCAACTATCCGGGCTCGGGCGTGGCCATGGCCATGTACAATCTGGACGACTCGATCCGCGAGTTCGCCGAGGCCTGCCTGGCCTATGGCCTGGACCGCAAATACCCGGTCTATCTCTCCACCAAGAACACCATCCTCAAGGCCTATGACGGCCGCTTCAAAGACATCTTCGCCGAGGTTTTCGAAGCCAAGTACGCCGAGAAGTACAAGGCCGCCGGCATCGTCTACGAGCATCGCCTGATCGACGACATGGTCGCCTCGGCCCTGAAGTGGTCCGGCGGCTTCATCTGGGCGGCCAAGAACTATGATGGCGACGTTCAGTCCGACCAGGTGGCCCAGGGCTTCGGCTCGCTGGGGCTGATGACCTCGGTGCTGATCACTCCCGATGGCAAGACCCTGGAGGCCGAGGCCGCCCACGGCACGGTCACCCGCCACTATCGCCAGCATCAGCGCGGCGAGAGCACCTCGACCAACTCCATCGCCTCGATCTTCGCCTGGACCCGCGGCCTGGAGCACCGGGCCAAGCTGGACGGCAATGAAGCCCTGGCCAAGTACGCCAAGACCCTGGAAGAAGTCTGCGTCTCCACCGTGGAAAGCGGTTCGATGACCAAGGACCTCGCCCTGCTGGTGGGCGACACCCAGGGCTGGCTGACCACGGAAGGCTTCATCGACAAGGTGGCCGCCAACCTCGAAAAGGCCCTGGCCGCTTAAGGCCTGAGCCCGCGCTTTTGAGACTAGGGTCCGGTGCGGCGCGCCGGGCCCCCATGAGCGACGACGCGCCCGAGAGCCCGGTGGCGCTGATGCAGGTCCTGCAGGTCCTTGTCGTTGGCGAAGGCCTTGCTGCCGTCTGACATGATCTTGTCCGCATGAGTCACGAGGACGGCCAGGCGATCGGCGTCCCGCTCCTGCTCTGCGACCAGGGCCAGAATCTCCAGCATTCGGATCAGCACGGAGGGAGCCCCAGCGCCGCTCTGCCGGATCATGTCAAAGCTGACGTCCACAAGCCCGGCATAGTCGCTGACGGGGCGCACGAGGATGACGCGGCCATCCCGAACCGTAACACCTGAGACAAAGGTCCGGTTGGCCACCCGACACAGGGCCGACCCCAGCTGGTCCAGCACGGCGATGGCGGTCATGGGATCATTGATCCCCGGCGACAGGGCGCGGACCGCCACCTCCACCAATTGGCGGGCGCTGTATTCGAGATCGGCGCCTGAGGTCCGTCGGGCGCTAAGCGCTGTCGCGCCGATCACGGCGTCCTGCGCGCCCTCGACTTCCGGCGGCCAGACCTGGGCCACGCAGCCGCCGGCCATGATGAAGTCTCCGGGCCGCACGAGCAGACGGATCCGCGCCCCCTTGGCCAGAGCCCACTGCGCCAGGTCCTCGGTCTCCAGCTGCTGCAGGTAGCCGTTCCGAGTGTCCAGGACGGGACAGGCATTGTCCCAGTCGAGATCGATGGCGCCGGGTCCCAGGCGGGATTCGGTTGGCGCGGGCTCAGTCTGGGCGTCCAGGGCGGCGAAGAAGTCCCGCCGCACCAGATCGATCACCGTATCGATATTGATCCGGCTGGACATGTGGTGGACGTAGTAGACCAGCAGCGCGACGCAGACGCCGCCGAGCAGCATGGCGCCGGCCAGGGCCAGGCGGGGCACGAACAGGTCATCCTCACCGCCGCGCACCTGCCTTAGAACCACCAGGCAATAGGCGAAGGTGCCGAGGAACACGCCCAGCACCACCTGATTGCCCCGATCCCGGGTGAAGTTGTCGAGCAGGCGGGGGCCCATCTGGCTCGAGGCCAGGGTCAGGGCCGCGATGGTGATGGAGAACAGGGTCCCCGTGACGCCGATGGTCGAGGTGGCGATGGCGCCCAGCAGGGTCCGCGCGCCGCTCTCGCCGCCTTCATACAGCAGCGACATCAGAGGATCAGGGATCCAGTCGGCGCCTTCGGCGCTGACCGCCCAGAAGGCCGCGAGGACGCCCAGGGTCACCAGGACGGCCGGAACCAGCCAGAACGTCGTGCGCAGATCATGCGCCAGCTTGTGAAGACGAGCCCCCATGGACGGATGAACGCGCTGGCCAAGCTTAGGCTCCCAAGACAAGCTTAGGGTCCCCAGAGTGGGTTCCGGGCGAAACGCGAACAGTCTCTGGGGTCTGGAGCGCCGCCGCGCCTCTCAGGCGAGGAAAATGGTGGGCGCGCTCCAGCCGTGTTAATCCTGCGTCGCAACCGGCGAAGCTTGGCCGAGGGGACCCGACCAGCCCATGGTCAGACGCGAGCTATTTAAGATCTTCGTTCTCTGCCTGGTCTTGTTTGGCCTGGCCTTCGCCCTGGCGCCTTGGTTCGCCTTCCGGGCGCTGAAAGCCAATGCCCGCGACCAGGACGTGGCGGGCCTGGCCGAAATGGTCGACCTCCGGGCCGTGCGCGCCAGTCTCCGGGACCAGGTGCACGAGCCCAACCGCGCGCCTCTGGAAAGCGATGAGACGGCCGCCGACATCTGGCGTGATCCGCTGGGCGCCATGCGCCGGGCCTTGGAACCGTTCGCCGAGCCCCTGGCGCCCCTGACGCCGGCCCCCGCCAGGCTTGAGCCCTATCTGACGCCAGCGGGCCTGTATGATCTGACCCGCGGCTATGCTCCGGGCGCGGCGCCACCCGAGCCGCCGCCTCCCCAGGGGCTGGCGCGGATCATCGAGACCCTCTCCGAACCCTGGCCCGCCCTGCGGTTCTGGGGGGTCGACCGGGTCCGGTTCGCCGTCCGGCCGCCCGGCCAGGCCGGGGACGTCACCGTTCTCACCTTTCAACGCACCGACCTCTTCCAGTGGAAACTGGTGCATGTGCGGCTGCCGGCCAACGACAGCCTCTAGCCCACTCCCGGACGCCTATTGGACCTGATTGCGCGCATTGCGCCGTTCTTCGCGATCATCGCCCTGGGCGCCGTGGCCGGCCGCACGGGCCTGCTCGGCCCGCGCCTCGGCGGCTGGCTGTCGGCCTACACCTTCTGGGTCGGGTTCCCGGCCCTGCTGATCCGCTGGCTTGGGGATGCGCCGCCGCCGGACGCCAGCCAGGCCCTGGCCCTGGGCCTCTACGGCTCGACCATGACCCTGATCCTCCTCGGCGCCTGGGCCACGGCGCGCCGGCTGGGCCTGCCTAAGGAGACCGCTGCGGGGCTGCCCATGGTGGCTAGCCTCGGCAACACCGCATTTCTCGGCGCGCCCCTGGCTGTCGCCGTACTGGGCGAAGCCGTCCGCCCTCAGGCCGCCGCCCTGGTGGCCATCGACTTCATACTGCTGATGGGTCTGGCCGTGGCCATCCTGCAGACCGGGACGGCCGCCGTGGGCCTGGCCGCCGCCCTACGCCGCGTGCTGGCCAACCCCACCGTCCTGGGGGCGGGCTGCGGCCTGGCCCTGGCGGCGACGGGGACACGGCTGCCGGGCCCCGTCGATCAGAGCCTCACCCTTCTGGCCCTCACCGCAAGCCCTGTGGCCCTGATCGCCCTGGGCGGTCTGATTGGGCGAGAGGGCGGCTGGCCCCGCAGGCGCGACCGGGGCCCGCTGGCCCTCGCCTTGACCATCAAGCTCGCGCTCGCCCCCCTGCTGGTCTGGCTGGTCCTGGGGGCGGCGGGTGTGGCGCCGGACCTGCGGGCGACAGCCACCCTGCTGGCGGCCTGCCCCACGGCGGTCAATGTCTTCATCCAGACGCGGAACATGGGGATCTTCGCCCGTGGCGCGGCCGAGGCGGTGATCGCCGGCACGGTGCTCAGCGCGGTGACCCTGTCCCTGATCGCCCACTTCCTCGCCTAGAATGTTCCTGTTATGTTCTCTCCTGCGGCGTTGGGCCGCCGATGGGAGAGACCGCCATGACCACCTTGCCTGGCCTGGGATATGTGACGCTGGGCGCCGAGGACCTGGCTGCAGCCCAGGCCTTTTATGACGCGACCCTGGCGCCGCTTGGCCTGCGCCGCCTGCATGAATTCGAGAACTGGACCGGCTATGGACGGGAGGACGATCCCGGCGGCCAGACCATCTGGGTGTGCAAGCCCTTCGATGGCGCCCCGGCCCAGGCCGGCAACGGGGTGATGATCGGCTTCTATGCCCCGACCCCCGACGTGGTGGACGCCTTCCATGCCGCGGCCCTGGCGCAGGGCGGCGCCTGCGAGGGCCCGCCCGGCTTGCGCCCGCAGTATGGTGAAGGCTGGTACGCCGCCTATGTCCGCGACCCCCAGGGCAACAAGCTGGCCTGCGTCCGCACCCCGCCTGGATGAGGCCACGGGGACACGGTGACGAGGTCGACCTGAAAGACGGGCCGGCCTCGTCTCGAACCTAGCCTGTGATGGCGGCCTTCAGGGCCGCCAGCCCTTCGTCGGCCCGGGCCCCGTCTGGAGCGCCGCCCTGGGCGAAGTCCGGCCGGCCGCCTGCGCCCTGGCCGCCCATGGCCAGGACTGCCGCCTTGGCGAGATCAGCGGCGTTGAAGCGATCCTTGGCCGCGCCGGTCACCGCCACGGTGACGGCGGCCTTACCCTCGGCCACCCCCACCAGAGCGATAATCCCATCGGGGATCTGCTTCTTGAATTCTTCGGCGATGGGCCGCAGGTCCTTGCCGCCGACCCCGTCCATGATCCGGGCCAGGACCTGAACCCCGCCGATCTCTTCGGGGCCAGCCTGGGCCGCCCCGCCGCCGCCCATGGCCAGCTGGCGCTTGGCGTCAGCCAGCTCCTTTTCGAGCTTGCGGCGCTGGGCCTCCAGAGCCTCAACCCGGCCCAGGACCTCCGACACCGGCGTCTTGAACTGCTCGGCCAGCTGGCGCGAAACCAGGGCCTGATCCAGCAGCCAGCGGCGGGCAGCCTCACCGGTCAGGGCCTCGATCCGCCGCACGCCGGCGGCCACGCCGCTCTCCGAGACGATCTTGAACAGGGCGATGTCGCCGGTGCGGGCCACATGGGTGCCGCCGCACAGCTCCACGGAATAGGCCCCCTCGCCGCCAAGGGCGCGGCCAAGGGTCAGGACCCGCACAACATCCCCGTATTTTTCACCAAACAGGGCCATGGCGCCGGCTTCGATCGCCTCTTCGGGGGCCATGTTCTTGGTCTCGGCGGGCAGGTTCTGGCGGATGACCGCGTTCACCTCCGCCTCCATCCGGTCGATCTCGTCCAGGGTCAGCGGCTGGCCATGGCTGAAGTCGAACCGAATCCGCTCCCCATCGACCATCTGGCCCTTCTGGCTGACATGCGGGCCCAGGACATTGCGCAGGGCGGCATGAAGCAGGTGGGTGGCCGAGTGGTTGGCCCGCGTCGTGGTGCGCCGATCGGCGTCGAGGGCCAGACGCACCCGGGCGCCCGGCGTCAGGTCGCCAGACTCGACCTCGATCACATGCACATGCAGATCGCCCGCCTGCTTCTGGGTGTCGATCACCCGTCCACGGCCGCCATCCCATTCCACTTCGCCGGTGTCCCCGGCCTGGCCACCGCTCTCCCCGTAGAAGGGGGTGCGGTCAAACAGGACCTGGATCGTCTGTCCGGGCCCGGCCTTTGAGACCTCCGCGCCGTCGGCCATCAGGACCAGCAGCTCGGCTGTCGTTTCGCCCTGGTCGTGACCGATGAAGTCGGTGGGGCCCAGGCGTTCGCGCATGGCGAACCATTCGCCGGCCGCCGCGGCCTGGCCAGATCCGGTCCAGGCGTCACGGGCCTGATCCTTCTGGCGCTTCATGGCCACGTCGAAGCCGTCGAGATCGACACTCATACCAAGCGCGCGCACGGCGTCCTGGGTCAGATCGAGGGGAAAGCCATAGGTGTCATAGAGTTTGAAAGCCGTCTCGCCAGGCAGGACGCCGCCTGATCCGACCAGGGCGGTGGCCTCCTCAAGCAGGCTCATCCCCCGACCGAGGGTGCGGCGGAACCGCTCCTCTTCCTGGCGCAGGGTCTCGGCGATCACCGGCTCGGCCCGGCGCAGTTCGGGATAGGCCTCGCCCATCTGACCGACCAGGGCCGGGGTGAGGCGATGCATCAGGGGCTCGGCGGCCCCCAGAAGATGGGCGTGGCGCATGGCCCGGCGCATGATCCGCCGCAGCACATAGCCCCGACCTTCGTTGGAGGGCGACACGCCGTCTGCGATCAGGAAGCTGGTGGAGCGCAGGTGGTCGACGATCACCTGGTGGGAGAACCGCGCCTCCCCTTGGGCCTTGACGCCCGTGGCCTCTTCGCTGGCGGCGATCAGCGCCTTGAACATGTCGGTGTCGTAGTTGGAATGCACCCCCTGCAGGACGGTGGTGATCCGCTCCAGGCCCATGCCGGTGTCAATCTGCGGCTTGGGCAGATCCTTGCGTGACCCGTCGGCGAACTGCTCCCAGCGCATGAAGACGAGGTTCCAGATCTCCACGAACCGGTCGCCATCCTCATCGGGGCTGCCGGGCGGGCCGCCGGCGACATGATCGCCGTGGTCATAGAAGATCTCGGTATTGGTGCCGCAGGGGCCGGTATCGCCCATGGACCAGAAGTTCTCTTCCAGTCGAACGATCCTGGAGTCCGGCAGGCCCGCGATCTTGCGCCACAGACTGGCAGCGTCCTCATCATCCGGCGCGATGGTGACCATCAGGCGCGCCGGGTCCAGACCAATGTCCTTGGTCATCAGCTCCCAGGCGAGCTCGATCGCGCCTTCCTTGAAATAGTCGCCGAAGGAGAAGTTCCCGAGCATCTCGAAGAAGGTCTGATGGCGGCCGGTATAGCCGACATTGTCCAGGTCGTTGTGCTTGCCGCCGGCCCGGACGCACTTCTGGACGGAGACCGCCCGAGGCGCCGGGGGTGTCTCGGCGCCTGTGAAGTAGTTCTTGAACGGCACCATGCCGGCATTGACGAACATCAGCGTCGGGTCGTTCTGCGGCACCAGGGGCGCCGACGGGATCACCAGGTGATCGCGCCCCTTGAAGAAGTCGATGAACGTGCTGCGGATCTGGTTCAGGCTGGACATGGCTTGCATATAAGGCTCGCGCGGCTGGCCGCGCAGGGGAATTTGCCGGTCGTTTACGAGACTTGCCGCTGAGCGCAAAGAAAAAGGACGCCCTGGCGGCGGGCCAGGGCGTCCTCCTCCGCAGACGAGGCGCCGCGTTGGGGTCCAGGAGCGAACCGAACGCTAATCGGCGGGGGGCGTCCGGCCCGGGCGGTCACGACGCCATCTGCGGAGATTCGGTTCGGCCCGCAGTGATCAGTCGTCGGGCTCGTCAGGGGCCCCCACCAGCAGTTCTTCCTCGATCTTGGAGGTGGCGCCGCGCACCGCCTTCTCGATCTCGTCGGCCACGTCGCGGTTGGCCTTGAGGAACTCCCGCACATTGTCGCGGCCCTGGCCGATGCGCTGGCTGTTGAACGAGAACCAGGAGCCGGACTTCTCGACCACGCCGGCCTTGACCCCCAGATCGATGATCTCGCCCAGCTTGGAGATGCCCTCGCCGTACATGATGTCGAACTCGACCTCCCGGAACGGGGGGGCCACCTTGTTCTTCACGACTTTGACCCGGACATTGTTGCCGACGATCTCGTCCCGCTGCTTGACCGAGCCGGTACGGCGAATGTCCAGGCGAACAGAGGCGTAGAACTTCAGCGCATTGCCCCCGGTGGTGGTCTCCGGACTGCCATACATGACGCCGATCTTCATCCGGATCTGGTTGATGAAGATGACCAGGGTCTTGGTCTTGGAGATGGAGCCGGTGAGCTTGCGCAAGGCCTGGCTCATCAGTCGGGCCTGGAGGCCTGGCAGGCTGTCGCCCATCTCACCTTCGATCTCGGCCCGGGGCGTCAAGGCGGCCACCGAGTCGATGACGATCACGTCGACGGCGCCGGACCGCACCAGGGTGTCGGTAATTTCGAGCGCCTGCTCGCCCGTGTCAGGCTGGGAGACCAGGAGGTCGTCCAGGTTCACGCCGAGCTTGTGGGCGTAGGACGGATCAAGCGCGTGCTCGGCGTCCACAAAGGCGGCCGTGCCGCCGCCCTTCTGGACCTCGGCCACCACGTGCAGGGCCAGGGTGGTCTTGCCGGAGCTCTCCGGGCCATAGATCTCAACGATCCGCCCCTTGGGCAGGCCGCCGATCCCGAGCGCCAGGTCCAGCCCGAGCGAGCCGGTGGAAAAGGACTCGATCTCGACGATCTTGCCCTTGTCCCCCAGCTTCATCACGGAGCCCTTACCAAAGGCCCGATCAATCTGAGACAGCGCCGCCTCGAGCGCGCGCTGCTTATCGCCTTCTTCACGTCCCACGAGTTTCAACGCCGACTGTGCCATTTGAGGGGACCCCTTATCCCATGATTCCGTCGAGCCGACCGGGGCGATCCCCGGCTGGGCGGCCAGGACTCAGACGTACGCCTTTTGTTCTCTGTTCGCAAGATGTTCTCTTCAGTCGCCAGGGTTGCCGCGCTTTATTTGGGCTCGGGCCCCGCCCCCTGCCCCCTTCGGGGCAGCCTCGAATAAAGCCGCAGGGGACGCCTGCGCCGTAGGAACGAAGACCCCCGCGACTGGTTCTGGTCGGACACCAGTCATGAGGGACGATGAACCCCGCCGCCCGTCTGCGCGCTGCTGCGCCCCGAATCTACTACGTCCACCCCAACGCGCTGAGCGTTCCGGAAGGCGCCGCACGGCTGGCCGAGAGGGCGGAAGATCTGGGCTTTGATCACCTGCTGGTCGCCCCGATCTTCCAACATCAGGGCGACCTCTTCCGCCCCATCAGCCACGACACCTCGAGCCTGTCCGGCGCGGCGACGACTGACGTCCTGAGCGGGCTGGCCGACGCCTGCAAGGCGCGGGGTCTGCGCCTGATGATGGACCTGGACCTCACCCGGTTCGACGCCGCGCACCCCCTGGTGGTCGCCCATCCGGACGCCTTCACCCTTCGTCGGGAGGCGCCTGAGGGTCGTCCCGTCGACCCGCGTGCGCCCTCGCCCCCCCAGGGCATGGCCATGGCTCGTCTGCGTCATGCGGCCTCGTGCGAGCTGATCCTCGACTGGGTGCTGAGCCGGGCCGAGACTTGGACGCAGAGCGGCCTGGACGGCTTTCGGCTGCTACGGGCAGATCAGGCCGAGCCAGAGCTATGGACCCGCCTGATCGCGCGCTTGCGGTCCGGCCGTCCGGACCTGACCTTCGTCGCCGATACGACTGGGATCAGCCGGTCTGAGGCTGTGGCGCTCTCCCCTTGCGGGTTTGACGCACTGATCTCATCGGTCGCCTGGTGGGATGGTCGGGCGCCCTGGCTCGCCGAAGAACATGAAGACCTTCGTCCCATCGCCCCCCTGCTGGCGCAGCCGGAGGCGCCGTTTGGGCCGCGCCTGGCTGCGCGCCTGCCGGCCGGCGCCAATTTCAGACAGGCCTATGCCCGGGCCCTGCGCCTGGCGGCCTCCACCGGTTCTGGCCTGCTGCTGCCCATGGGTTTCGAGGCGGCCGACGGCGCGCCGCTGGGAGAGCGGACGCCCATTCCCACAGCGGACGCCGATCTCGCCGCTGAAGTGCGCTCGGCCAATCACCTGCTGGCCGAACTCACCGCGTTTGATGGGGCGATGCGCAGTCTCACCAGTCCCGCATCGGCGGTCACCGTCCTGCTGCGGGCCAGCGGTCGCGACCTGCGGACCGCAGAGGCCGTCATTCTGGTCCTGATCAATCCGTCCATCGACGCCCCTGCCGAGCTTGACCCAGCCGCCCTCTTGCCGATGGCGGGCGCCTTTGGCCCCTTCGAGGCGATGGATGGGCGGCCAGACCCGTTCGATCTGCTGGAGCCCGGCGAGGTGCGTCTCCTCGGGGCCCGGCGCAGCGTTCCGATCCGCACCCCAAGCCGCGCCGGCCGACAGGGCGCCAAGGCCGCGGCCAAGGCGCCCCGCCTGGTCATCGAGGAGGTCTCTCCGCAGGTCACGGGCGGGCCATTCGCGGTCAAGCGCGTCGTCGGCGAGACCCTGGAGGTCAGGGCGGCGGTCTATGCCGACGGCCACGAGCAGCTGGCTGTAGAGCTTCGCTGGCGCGCCGCTGATGGCGAAGCATGGTCGAGCGCGCCCATGACGTCCCTGGGCAATGACATGTGGCGCGGCCACCTGCCCCTGGCGCGCCTGGGCCGTCACCAGTTCGCCATCCAGGCCTGGATTGACCGGTTCGGCTCATTCCACCGCGACCTGGCCAAGAAGATCGAGGCTGGCGTCGCCCAGCCCGTGGACTTCGAGGAAGGCCGCCTGCTGATCGCCGAAGCCGCCAGGGCAGAGCCTACAGGGGCCCTCGCCCAGCTTGCCGACGAGCTTTCTGGCCTTGAGCCTGACGCGGCTGGCCAGCGACTGCTCGCCCCCGAAACGATCGATCTGATGGGCCAGGCCCAGGACCGCGCCTTCGTCTGCACCAGCGACGTCCAGTGTGTCGACGCCGAACGACGGGAAGCTCAGTTCGCCAGTTGGTACGAGCTCTTCCCCCGCTCCCAGACCGACGATCCCAGCCGCCACGGGACCTTCGATGACGTCATCGCCCGGCTGCCGGCCATCCGGGCCATGGGGTTTGACGTGCTCTACTTCCCGCCCATCCATCCGATCGGCGAGCGTCACCGCAAGGGCAAGAACAACAGCCTGACGGCCGGTCCCGACGATCCGGGCAGCCCGTACGCCATCGGGGCGGCAGAAGGCGGACACGACGCCATTCACGCTGAACTCGGCACCTTCGAGGACTTCCGCCGCCTGATCGCCGCGGCCGACGACCACGGCCTGGAGATCGCCCTGGACTTCGCCATCCAGTGCTCGCCGGACCACCCCTGGATCAAGGATCATCCCGGCTGGTTCGACTGGCGGCCGGACGGGACGATCAAATACGCCGAGAACCCGCCCAAGAAGTACCAGGACATCGTCAATGTGGACTTCTACAGGGACGACGCGATCCCGGACCTCTGGATCGCCCTGCGTGATGTGGTGCTGCTGTGGGTGAGCGAAGGCGTCCGCACCTTCCGCGTCGACAACCCACACACCAAGCCTTTCGCCTTCTGGGAATGGATGATCCGCGAGGTTCGCGCCGCCCATCCTGAGGTGATCTTCCTGTCCGAGGCCTTCACCCGCCCGCGCGTCATGTACCGCCTGGCCAAGATCGGCTTCTCGCAGTCCTACACCTACTTCACCTGGCGCCACACCAAGGCGGAGTTCACCGACTATCTGACCGAGCTGACGACGACGGAGCCGAAGGATTTCTTCAGGCCAAACTTCTTCGTCAATACGCCGGACATCAATCCGGTCTTCCTGCAGACCTCGGGCCGGGCCGGCTTCCTGATCCGCGCGGCCCTGGCCGCCACCCTGTCGGGCCTATGGGGGGTCTATTCCGGCTTCGAGCTGCTGGAGAGCGACCCCGTCCCCGGCAAGGAAGACTACAAGGACTCCGAGAAGTACGAAATCCGGCCCCGGGACTGGGACGCGCCGGGAATCATCCCGCAGATCACCCAGCTCAACCGGCTGCGCAAGAGCCACCCGGCGCTGCAGACGCATCTCAACGTCCACTTCCTGCCGTCCAGCGACGACAACATCCTGTTCTACGCCAAGACCAGCCCGGATGGGGCCGACCTCATCCTGGTGGCCATCAACCTCGATCCCCATGGCGCGCATGAGGCCGATGTGGAGGCGCCGTTCTGGCGTCTGGGCCTCGGCGATGACGCGAGCGCCCATGTGGACGACCTGCTCACTGGCCAGAGCTTCGCCTGGCAAGGGAAGTGGCGTCGCATCGCCCTCGATCCCGGCCGCCCCTACCTCATTTTCCGTATGGAGGCCCCGCGATGAGCGTCGCCTATCTCGCCGACGATCACGCCGTTGATCCCGCTCCGGCCTCTGACCCCCAGTGGTACAAGGACGCGGTCATCTATCAGCTGCACGTGAAGTCGTTCTTCGACGCCAATGACGACGGCGTGGGCGATTTTGCCGGCCTTTCGGCCAAGCTGGACTACATCGCCAGCCTCGGCGTCAACGCCATCTGGCTGTTGCCCTTCTATCCGTCGCCGCGTCGGGACGATGGCTATGACATCGCTGACTATCGGGGCGTCCACCCGGAGTATGGCGATTTCGACGATGTGAAGCGCTTCATCGACGAGGCCCACGGCCGCGGCATGCGCGTCATCACCGAGCTGGTGATCAACCACACCTCCGACCAGCACCCCTGGTTCCAGGCCGCCCGCAAGGCGCCGGCCGGATCGCCGGAGCGGGACTTCTATGTCTGGTCCGACAACGACGCCGACTACAGCGGCACCCGGATCATCTTCCTCGACACCGAGACCTCGAATTGGACCTGGGATCCGGTGGCCGGCGCCTACTATTGGCATCGGTTCTATTCCCACCAGCCGGACCTGAACTTCGACAATCCCAAGGTGCTCGAAGAGATCCTGTCGGTCATGCGCTACTGGCTGGAGGCCGGGGTCGATGGCCTGCGGCTCGACGCCATCCCCTATCTGATCGAGCGGGAAGGCACCAATAACGAGAACCTGCCCGAGACCCACGACGTTCTGAAAGCCATCCGGGCGCATCTGGACGAGCATTTCGAAGACCGCATGCTGCTGGCCGAGGCCAACCAGTGGCCCGAAGACACCCAGCAGTATTTCGGCGACGGCGACGAATGCCACATGGCGTTCCACTTCCCCCTGATGCCGCGGATGTACATGGCCATCGCCCAGGAGGACCGCTTCCCGATCACCGACATCATGCGCCAGACCCCGGACATTCCGGAGGCCTGCCAGTGGGCGATCTTCCTGCGCAACCACGACGAGCTGACCCTCGAAATGGTCACCAACAAGGAGCGGGACTACCTCTGGAGCGTCTATGCCTCGGAGAGCCGGGCGCGGATCAATCTGGGCATCCGCCGGCGACTTGCCCCGCTGATGGAGCGCGACCGCCGCCGGGTCGAGCTGATGAACTGCATGCTGCTGACCATGCCCGGCACGCCCGTAATCTATTACGGCGACGAGCTTGGAATGGGCGACAACATCTATCTGGGCGACCGCGATGGCGTGCGCACGCCCATGCAGTGGTCACCGGACCGCAACGGCGGATTCTCCCGCGCCGATCCGGCCAGTCTTGTCCTGCCGGCGATCATGGACCCGCTCTATGGATTCCAGGCGATCAATGTCGAGGCCCAGAGCCGTGACAGTCACTCGCTGCTGAACTGGCTGCGTCGGATGCTGGCGGTCCGTCAGCGCCACAGCGCCTTCGGGCGCGGGACGCTGCGCTTCCTGCGGCCCCAGAACCGCAAGGTGATGGCCTATCTGCGGGAGCACGAGGGCGACACCATCCTCTGCGTGGCTAACCTCGCGCGCACCGCCCAGGCCGTAGAACTCGACCTGTCGGAATTCGCCGGCTGGACCCCCATGGAGATGTCCGGCAGCACGCCCTTTCCGCCGATTGGCCAGCTCACCTACCTGCTGACCCTGCCGCCCTATGGCTTCCACTGGTTCCAGCTCTGCGAGAAGACCGACGGGCCAAGCTGGAGCACCGCGCCGAGCGGGGTCCAGGCCGAGCAGCACACCTTCGTGCTCCGCGGCGATGTGGCCACACTGGTCCAGCCGCCGCACAAGGCCGTGCTGGAATCTGAGGTTCTGCCATCGTGGATGGCCGCTCGACGCTGGTTCCAGGGCAAGGACGCCGAGCTTGTCGCGACCCGGGTGAAGGGGGTTTCGCCCCTGCCTGGCGCCGCCGATCAGATCCTGGCCGAGCTGGAGGTCGAGACCTCCGCCGGGACCGCCGCCTACCTCGTGCCCCTGGGTGTCGCCTGGGAAGACGACCTCGCAGACCCCTACGCCCACAACTTCGCCATGGCGCGCGTACGCCGTGGCGCGCAGGTGGGCGATCTGACGGACGGCTTCCTGACGACGGAGTTCGTCCGCTCGGTCATGACCGGATTGCGGACCAAGGCCAGGCTCGCCTCGCCCTTCGGCGATATCGAGTTCACCTCGGCCGACTTCCAGGCCGGCGACGACGCCGAGATCGAATGGTCCTCCGCCGAACAGAGCAACAGCTCGGTGATCATCGGCCGCGAGATTGTTCTGAAACTGCTGCGAAAAGTGGTCCCCGGGGTCCATCCCGAGGCCGAGATGACCCGTGTGCTTACAGAGCGGGGTTATGCCCACGTGCCGGCCTTTGTCGGCGAGGTCCGTCGCATCGGGCCCGATGGCGCGCCGCACACCCTGATGGTCGCCCAGGCCTTCATCTACAGCCAGGGCGACGGCTGGGCCTGGACCCAGGACTATCTGCACCGGGTGATCGACGATCTCGTCCTGGCCGGAGATCAGACCGCCACCCCGGACTTCGCCTCCTATGCCGAATTCGCCCGCGTCCTGGGGCGTAGCCTGGCGCAGATGCACGCTGTCCTGGCTGAGCCAACCGAGGACCCGGCCTTCGCGCCGGAGCCCATGGACGCGGCCGCCATCGCCACGGTCCAGACGAGCGTCATGGGACAGGTGGACGACGCCCTGGCCGTGCTGCAACGCGGCGGCGACTGGACAGACCAAGAGAACCTTGGCGCCCTCGCCCAGAATCTCCTGCAGCGCCGGAGCGAACTCGAAAGGGCGGTCGCCCGTCTCTCGAACGCTGGGTCGGGCCAGATGCGCACGCGCATCCACGGCGATCTTCACCTTGGCCAGGTGCTGGTCACCGGCGGCGGCGTGACCTTCATCGACTTCGAGGGTGAGCCGGCCAAGCCCCTGGAGGCGCGCCGCGCCAAGGCCAGTCCTTTGCGCGACGTGGCCGGCATGTTGCGGTCCTTCGACTACGCAGCTGCGCTCGGCGCCATCGCCGCCGCCAATGTCGCCCAGGGCGTCCAGGGTCGGGCGGTCGACGTCGTCAGCCAGTTCAAGGCGGTCGCCAGCGAGGCCTTCCTCGACGGCTATGGCGATGTCGCAGGCGCATTCCCCGCTGAACTCCTCGACCTCTTCCTGCTGGAAAAGGCGGCCTATGAGGTGAGCTACGAGGCGGCCAACCGTCCGGCTTGGCTCGGCACGCCGCTTCGGGGCCTGGCCGCAACGGTTGATCGGCTGCTGGGCGCCGACCAATGAGCCAGGATGACCTGACCCTGACCCATGCCCTGACATCGGCCCTGATGGAGGGGCGGTTGACCGATCCCTTCGTCTTCCTCGGTCCGCACGAGGCTGAGGGGGAAACCGTCGTCCGCACCTTCCAGCCCGGCGCCGCCTCAGTGGCGGCTGTGCAAGACGGCGCTCCGCCCTCGCCCCTTGAGGAGGTCGCGCCAGGCCTGTTCGCCGGCCGTCTGAACGGCAAGGGCGCCTATCGGCTGCGCATCGACTGGGATGGCGCGACGCAGGAGACCGAAGACCCCTACGCCTTCGGTCTGCTTCTCGGCGACCTGGACCTGCACCTCTTCATGGAGGGCGCCCACTGGGAGCTCGGCCAGAAGATGGGCGCTCAACCCCAGACCTTTGAGGGCGTCGAGGGCGTCGGCTTCTCCGTCTGGGCGCCCAATGCGCGCCGCGTCTCGGTGGTCGGCGACTTCAACAGCTGGGACGGCCGACGCCACCCCATGCGTCTGCGCCATCCGGCTGGCGTGTGGGAGCTGTTCGTGCCGCGGCTCCAGCCCGGCGAGCGCTACAAATATGAACTGGTCGGCGCCCAGGGCGAACTCCTGCCCCTGAAGGCCGACCCGCTGGCGCGGATGACCGAACTCCCGCCCGGCCAGTCCTCGGTCGTCGCGCCGGCTGCGGCGTTCAGCTGGACCGACTCCGACTGGATGGCTGACCGAGAGCGGCGCCAGAAACCTGACGCCCCGATGTCGATCTATGAGGTGCACGCCGCCTCATGGCTGCGCCCCGACGACGGAGAGAGCCCCAACCTTGACTGGGACGGCCTGGCCGATCGCCTCGCCCCCTATGTGGCCGATCTGGGCTTCACCCATGTGGAGCTCTTGCCGATCATGGAACATCCGTTCGGCGGCTCATGGGGCTATCAGCCCCTGTCGCAGTTCGCCCCCAGCGCACGGTTCGGATCGCCTGAGGGCCTGGCGCGGTTCGTGGACGCCTGTCACCGGTTGGGCGTCGGCGTCATTCTCGACTGGGTGCCGGCCCACTTCCCCACCGACGTCCACGGCCTGGCCAGTTTCGACGGCACGCAGCTCTATGAGCACGCCGATCCCCGCGAAGGCTTCCACCAGGACTGGAACACCCTGATCTTCAATCTGGGTCGGCAGGAGGTTCAGGGCTTCCTGATCGCCAGCGCCATCTACTGGCTGGAGACCTTCCACATTGACGGCCTGCGCGTCGACGCCGTGGCCTCCATGCTCTACCGCGACTACAGCCGCCAGCCCGGCGAGTGGGTGCCCAACGTCCATGGCGGCCGGGAGAACCTGGAATCCATCGCGTTCCTGCGGCGGCTGAACGAGACCGTGGCCAGCCGTTGCCCCGGCGCTGTGACCATCGCCGAGGAATCCACCGCCTGGCCGGGCGTCTCCAGTCCGGTGGCCGAGGGCGGGCTTGGCTTCAACTACAAATGGAACATGGGGTGGATGCACGACACCCTCAGCTACATGCAGCGCGATCCGGTCTATCGGAACTGGCACCAGAACGAGCTGACCTTCGGCCTGCTCTACGCCTTCACCGAACGGTTCGTCCTGCCGATTTCCCACGACGAGGTGGTGCACGGCAAAGGCTCGCTGCTGGGCAAGATGCCCGGCGACCGCTGGCGGCAGTTCGCCAACTTGCGGGCCTATCTGGCCTTCATGTGGGCTCATCCGGGCAAGAAGCTGCTGTTCATGGGCTGCGAGCTGGCCCAGCCGACCGAGTGGAACCACGACGGCGCCATCCCCTGGGACCTGCTGGCCCAACCCGACCACGCCGGGATGCAGATGCTGGTGCGGGACCTCAACGCCATCTATGGCGGTGAAGCCGCCTTGCACCAGAGCGACGCCGATCCGGAAGGCTTTTCCTGGATCTGCACAGACGCCGAGGCCGGAGTTTTCGCCTTTCGCAGGCAGGCCCGGGGCGGGGCCGCACCTCTCATCTTCGCCATCAATGTCACACCGGAGCCCCGCCAGAACTACCGTATCGGCGCGCCCGCGCCAGGGGTGTGGGCCGAGGCGCTGAATACCGACGCCAGCCGCTACGGGGGTGGGAACATTGGGAATGGCGGCGAGGTTCATACCGAGCCGGCGAGCGCCCACGGCCTGCCGGACTCTCTGCCCCTGACCCTCCCTCCCCTCGGCGCCGTGCTTCTGCGCCATCAAGGAAAGCCCGCTTGATCCTGCTCCCGGACCGTCTCGAAGGCGGCCTTCCCTATCCCCTTGGCGCTACCTTTGACGGCCTGGGGGTCAACTTCGCCGTCTACTCGGCCCATGCGGAGAAGATCGAGCTTTGCGTCTTTGAGGAGACCGGCCGCCGGGAGATCGCAAGGCTGCCCCTCCCCGAATGGACCGATGAGGTCTGGCACGGCTATCTGCCGGACGCCAAGCCAGGGCTGCTCTACGGCTATCGCGCCCACGGGCCCTATGCGCCGCAGGAAGGTCACCGGTTCAACCCGAACAAGTTGCTGATCGACCCCTATGCCCGCAGCCTGTCGGGGGATCTGCGCTGGAGCGATGCGCTCTTCGGCTATCGGGTCAATGCGGCCCGGGCCGACCTCACCTTCGACCGCCGCGACAGTGCGCCGGCCATGCCCAAGTCGGTCGTCACCGCCGACAGCTTCGACTGGAGCGGCGACCGGCGGCCCAACACGCCCTGGGCCGACACGGTCATCTATGAGTGCCACACGCGCGGCCTGACCATGTTGATGGAGGAGGTGCGCCCGCCGGCCCGCGGCACGTTCGCGGCCCTGACCCATCCCAAGGTGATCGACCACCTGAAGCGCCTGGGCGTCACCGCCGTGGAGCTGCTGCCCATCCACGCCTTCGTGCAGGACCGCTTCCTGCAGGAGAAGGGGCTGGCCAACTACTGGGGCTACAGCACGCTCAACTACTTCACCCCCGAGCGCAGTTACCTCTCGGGAAGCGACCAGAACGAGCTTCGCATGGCGGTGCGCCGCCTGCACGCGGCGGGCCTCGAAGTGATCCTGGACGTGGTGTTCAACCACACCGCCGAGGGCAGCGAACGTGGCCCCACCCTCTCCTTCCGCGGTCTGGACAACGCCAGCTATTACAGCCTCGTGGAAGGCGACCCGCGGTTCTGCGTCAACGACACCGGCACCGGCAATACGGTGAACATGTCCAAGGCCCGGGTGGTCCAGATGGTCGCCGACTCCCTGCGCTACTGGACAAAATCCTACGGCATCGATGGCTTCCGCTTTGATCTGGGGGTGACGCTGGGCCGGGAGAAGCATGGCTTCGACCCTGGCGCAGGCTTCTTCGACGTGCTGCGGCAGGATCCCACGCTGCAGGGGATCAAGCTGATCTCCGAACCCTGGGACATCGGGCCGGGTGGCTATCAGCTGGGCCAGCACCCGCCGGGCTTCGCCGAATGGAACGACCGCTTCCGGGACGATGTGCGGGGCTACTGGCGCGGCGGCGAGGGCGGACGGCCCGATCTGGCCGCGCGACTTTCCGGCTCAGGCGACATCTTCGATCGCCGGGCTCGGCGGCCCTGGGCGTCCATCAACTTCCTCGCCTCCCACGACGGCTACACTCTGGGCGATCTGGTGAGCTACGAGGAACGCCACAACGAGGCCAACGGCGAGGACAATCGCGACGGCCACAGCGAGAACCTGTCGCGCAACTGGGGGGCCGAGGGGCCAACTTCAGACGTGGATATCCAGCGCACCCGGGGCCGGGTGATGCGGGCCATGCTCATGACCCTGTTCGCCTCATCGGGCACGCCCATGCTGCTGGGCGGCGACGAGTTCGGCCGCACCCAGAGGGGCAATAACAACGCCTATTGCCAGGACAATGAGATCTCCTGGTTCGACTGGCGCCAGCTTGAATCCCCTGAGGGTCAGGCTCAGATCGACTTCGTGTCTCGGCTGATCGCCCTGCGCAGGACCTACAGGACCCTTCGGCCCAACCAGTTCCTGCACGGCCAGAACGAGTATGCCCCCGGCGTTCTCGACGTCGATTGGTTCGACGAAAACGGCCAGGGCCTGTCGTCGGAGGACTGGCAGAACCCGCACGCCTCAGCCCTGGCCATGCGCCGCGCCGCACCCCTGGATGACGGCCAGGTCGAGCTGATCATTCTCCTGACCAACGCCAGCGACAGTCCCATGACCTTCCGCCTACCCGAGCCAACGGGGGCGCCGACCGTTCTGATCGACAGCGCCCACCCAGGCTCGGCTGAACACCCGCTGGAGGGGACTGAGGTCGAGGTCGGGGCGCACAGCGCAGTGCTGCTGCGATCGGTGGTCGACAGCGCCGACGGGTCGGGACGCTACGTCCACGATCTGCCCTTTGGCGCGACCGTTCTGGCGCCAGGCCGCACGCGCTTCCGCCTCTGGGCGCCGGGCAGCGAGGCGGTCACCCTTGAGGTCGAAGGCCTGCCGGCCCAGCCCATGACAGCGGCCGGCGAAGGCTGGTTCGAGGTCGAGGCGCCCTGCGGCGCCGGCTCGCTCTACAAGTACCGGGTGTCAGAGGACACCTGCGTGCCCGACCCGGCCTCCCGCGGGCAGAACGGCGATGTGCACGACGCCAGCCTCGTCGTCGATCCCGCCGCCTATCAATGGCGGACCGCCGACTGGAAGGGCCGTCCATGGGAAGAGGCGGTGATTTATGAGCTTCACCCCGGCCTGCTTGGCGGTTTCAGGGGGATCACCGAGCGGCTATCCGACCTGAAGGCCCTGGGCTTCACGGCCATCGAGCTGATGCCGATCGCCGACTTCCCCGGCCAGCGGAACTGGGGTTATGACGGGGTCCTGCCCTTCGCCCCGGACGGGGCCTATGGCTCGCCGGAAGAGCTGAAGGCGATGATCGACCAGGCCCACGAGCTGGGCATGATGGTCTTCCTCGACGTGGTCTATAATCACTTCGGGCCCGAGGGGAATGCGCTCGGCGCCTATGCGCCGCAATTCTTCCGAGATGATGTCCAGACCCCCTGGGGGGCGGCGATCGACTTCCGCAGGCCCGAGGTCCGGCGCTTCTTCATCGAGAACGCCATCTACTGGATCAACGAGTACCGGTTCGATGGCCTGCGCTTTGACGCCGTCCACGCCATCAGCGAGCGCGACTGGATCGACGAGATGGGCGAGGCGGTCCGGGCCGCCGCCGGTCGCGATCGTCATGTCCATCTCATCCTCGAAAACGACGACAACATCCCCGACCACATGAACGGGTCGTTCGACGCCCAGTGGAATGACGACGCCCACCACGTGCTCCACGTGCTTCTGACCGGGGAGACCGAGGGCTATTACAGCGCCTATGCCGAAGCCCCGGCGCAGGCCCTGGCCCGCACCCTGGCCGAGGGCTTCGTCTATCAAGGCCAGGCCTCGCCCCTGCGGGACGGCGCGCCCCGGGGCGCGCCCAGCGGCGGCTTGCCCCCCACCGCCTTCGTGAACTTCATCCAGAACCACGACCAGATCGGCAACCGCGCGCTCGGAGAGCGTTTGACGACACTCGTCGAACCCAAGGCCTTGCGCGCCGCCACGGCTCTGATTCTGCTCGCCCCCCAGACCCCCATGGTGTTCATGGGCGAGGAGGTCGGCAGCCGCTCGCCCTTCCTCTACTTCACCGACCACCACGAAGAGCTGGCCCAGGCGGTCCGCGAGGGACGGCGCTCGGAGTTTTCGCACTTCGCGGCCTTCGCCGATCCGGACGCCCGGGCGGCCATCCCCGATCCCAACGCCCCCTCGACCTTCGAGGCGTCACGCCCGGAACCCGGTCCAGACGGCGCCGACTGGCGCAGGCTCTACCGGGATCTGCTCCAGATCCGCGCCCGGGACCTCGCCCCTCGCCTGCGGGGCGCGCGCAGCGATGGCGCCGAGGCGCTGGGCCCAACCGCGGTCATGGCGCGATGGACGCTTGGGGACGGCGCTCGCTGGACCCTGGCGCTCAATCTCGGGTCCAACGCCGTCGAGATCGCCGAGGCTCCCGACAGGATCGCCACGGCGACGGTGGGCGATGGGCTCGACGGGGCCCGCCGACTTTGCCCCCACAGCCTGATCGCCTGGCTGGAGCCCAAACGGTGATCGACGCCGAGCTTGAGGCCTTCGCACTCGAGGCCGGGGTCCTGGTGGAATGGGAGGACGTGCACGGCGCACCCCGCCGCACGCCGCCCCAGACCTTGCGCGCGGTGCTGGCCGCGCTCGGCCTTCCAGCCTCCACCCAGGGTGAGCTGCGGGACAGTCGCGCGCGCCTGGCCGCCATGCCGGCCCCGGACTTCATCACCGCGCAGGCCGGCCAGCCGTTTCGACCGCTCGGTGGTCCCTGCGGCGCTCACGCCAGGATGCGGCTGGAAGGCGGCGGCGCCGTCGACATTGCGCTCGACCCGGAAACCGGCTTCACGCTTCAGGGGGTCGAGCGGCCGGGCTATCACCGGCTTGAGGTCGCTGGGCGAGAGATCACCGTGGCCGTGGCGCCGGCCCGCGCCTATGGCCTGGACGATCTGGCCTCGCAACGGCGGCTCTGGGGTCTGGCGGTTCAACTCTATTCCCTGCGGGGGGCCGACCCGCGTCCGTTCGGGGACTTTGGAGACCTTGCGGCGTTCGCTGGCGCTGCGGGCCGTCGAGGCGCTGGCGCCCTGGCCATCAGTCCTGTGCACGCCCTCTTCGCCGCCGATCCAGAGCGGTTCAGTCCCTATGCGCCGTCGAGCCGCCTGTTCCTCAACGGGCTCTACGCCGATCCCGTCGCGGTGCTGGGACCAGACCTGGGCGACCTTGGCGCACAGGCCACCGGGGACGATCTGGTGGCCTGGTCTGACGCCATCCCCCAGCGCCTGGCCGCCCTGCGCCGCGTCCACGCCCGGTTCACCTCCGCAGCGTCGGCGGATTTGAAGGCTGATCTGAAACAGTTTGAAGCCGAGGGCGGCGATGACCTGCGCGGTCACGCCCGGTTCGAAGCGCTTCATGGGACCTTGTTCGCCCGGGACGGCGCCCGCGGTTGGCCCGAATGGCCAGCAGAGCTCCATGACGCCGCGGGCCCGGCGGTGGCGGCGTTCGCCGCTGAACGTGACGACGAGGTCGCCTTCCACATCTTCGTCCAATGGCTCGCCGACCGGAGCCTGGCCCGCGCCCAGAACGCGGCCCGGGCGGCCGGCATGCCCGTCGGCCTGGTCACCGATGTCGCCGTCGGCATGGATCCCGGCGGCAGCCATGCCTGGTCACGGCCGCAGGACCTGTTGGCTGGTCTCAATATCGGCGCGCCGCCGGACGCTTTCCAGGCCAATGGTCAGGACTGGGGGGTCACCACCTTCTCGCCCCGCGCCCTGGCGGCCACCGGCTTTGAAGGCTTCCTGGCCACGCTACGCTCAGCCATGCGCCACGCCGGCGGGGTCAGGATCGACCATATTCTGGGCCTGCGCCGGCTGTGGGTCGTGCCCCATGGATCGGGGCCGACCGAGGGCGCCTATCTCACCTATCCCATGCAGGACCTGATGCGGCTGATCGCCATCGAGTCGCACCGTCATGGCGTCCTGGTGATCGGCGAAGACCTCGGCACCGTCCCGGCTGGAATGCGCGAGACCCTGAACGCGGGCGGTGTGCGGGGCATGCAGGTGCTGCTGTTCGAACAGGATCGAGCCGGGGCGTTTCGACCGCCCGGGCGATGGTCGCCGGGGGCCTGCGCCATGACCACCACCCACGACCTGCCGCCGATCGCCGGCTGGTGGCGTGCAACCGACATAGACTGGCGGGTGAGGCTTCAGCCCGACCTGGAGGCCGCGCCCCTGCTCGCGGAGCGGGACACCCAGCGCACAGCCCTGTGGGAAGCCTTCCAGGCCGCCGGTTGCGCCGCCGGCCCCTGCCCCGCGCCCGACGCGCCGGCGGCGGTCGTAGATGGCGCAGTGGCCTTCCTGGCCAAGACCAGCTGCGACCTCGCCATCCTGCCGATCGAGGACCTGCTGGGCCTGGAGGCGCAACCCAACCTGCCGGGCACCACCACGCAACACCCCAATTGGCGCCGACGTCTTCCTGGCTCTGGCGACGCACTGCTTGCCGCGTCGGGCCCGGCCGGCCGGATCGCCAGCCTGAACAAAGAGCGGCCGCGATGACTCCCACGGCGACCTACCGGCTGCAGTTCCACGCCGGCTTCACCTTCGCCCAGGCTGCCCAGTTGGCGGGCTACCTCCGCGACCTCGGCGTCAGCCACGTCTACGCCTCGCCGATCGCAGTGGCGCGGGCGGGCTCCACTCACGGCTATGACGTGGTGGATCCCACGGCCATCAATCCTGCGCTCGGGGGCGAAGACGGCTTCCGTCAGATGGCGGCCGCGCTCCGGGCTGAAGGCCTGGGGATCATCCTCGACATCGTGCCCAACCACCTCGCCGTGGGCGGCGCTGACAACGGCTGGTGGCTGGATGTTCTGGAGAAGGGCCAAGCCAGCCCCTTCGCCGAGGTCTTCGACATCGACTGGCGCCCCCGCGACCCTGCCTTGCAGGGCAAGCTCCTGGCGCCCTTCCTCGGCGGGCCCTACGGCGAAGCCCTGGTAGGCGGCGACATCCGGCTCGAAACCGGCCCGGACGGCGGGCTATGGGCCACGGCCCATGGCCACCACCGCTTTCCCATCCGCGCCGCCGACCGCGGGGAAGTCTTGGAGATAGGACTTGCGGCCTACGACCCGGCGCAGGCCGCCGGCCGGGAGCGTCTTCACGCCCTGCTTGAGCGGCAGGCCTATCGCCTGGCCTGGTGGCGGACAGCCGGCGACGAGATCAACTGGCGGCGCTTCTTCGACATCACCGAGCTGGCTGGGGTGCGCGTCGAGATTCCGGAGGTCTTTGATCGCCTCCACGCCCTGCCGCTGGCCCTCTATGCCGAGGGCCTGATCGACGGTTTGCGGATCGACCACATCGACGGCCTGGCCGACCCCGCCGGCTATCTCACCCGCCTCAGGGGCGAGCTGAGCCGTCTGGCGCCCATGCGTCCCGCCAGCGCACCGGGAGGCGAGGCCTATCTGGTGGTCGAAAAGATCCTCGCTCCGGGCGAGGCCCTGCCGGCCCCGTGGGCCTGCGACGGGACCACCGGCTACGAGTTCATGGACCGCGTATCGGCCCTGTTGCACGATCCCGCCGGGGCTGAGGCGCTCACCACGCTCTGGAATGAGGTCAGCGGGCGGCCGGGGACCTATCACGACGAGGAACGGGCCGCCCGGCGCGAGATCCTCACCCACGGTTTCGCCGGTCAGGTCGACGCCGTGGCCGAAGCCTTCCATCGCCTGGCCCGCAGCGACCTTGGCGCCCGCGATCTGACCCACGGATCCCTGCGACGGGCGATCGTCGAGCTTCTCACCGCCTTCGCCACCTACAGACTGTACGGCGGCGGCGGCGAGGCCCTGTCCGAGGGCGATCATCTCGTCTTGTCCAAAGCGCTCACAGGCGCGCGGGCCAGCGTCGCGCCTGCGGACCGGCCGGCCCTGGATCAGATCGAGACCTGGCTGAGAGGCGGCGGACCGGGCGCGGCGGAGGACCGGGGCGAGGCCCTGCGGCGGTTCCATCAGCTCAGCGCCCCGGTGGCGGCGAAGTCGGCCGAGGACACCGCCTTCTACCGATACCTACGCCTGCTTTCGCGCAATGAGGTCGGATCCGATCCTGGCCAGCTCAGTTTGGATCCGACGGCCTTCCACGCACTGAACCGCGCCCAGGCCGCCGACTGGCCCGGGGGCATGCTCGCCACCGCCACGCACGATCACAAGCGGGGCGAGGACGCGCGCGCCCGGCTCGCGGTGCTCAGCGAGCGGCCAGAGCTGTGGGGCGACCATGTCCGGACCTGGCTATCCCGCGCGCCACAGGACGTAGACCCCGCCGACGCCTATCAGATGCACCAGACCCTGGCCGGCGCCCTGCCCCTCGAGCTGGACATTGATGACAGCGACGGGCTGCGGATGTTCGCCGACCGCGTGGGCATCTGGTTCACCAAGGCGCTTCGGGAAGGCAAGCTGCGCTCGTCCTGGGCGGCGCCCAACGCCCCCTATGAAGCCGCCTGCCTCGCCTATCTTGACCACTGTGTCGGCGACCGGGCTTTTCGCGGCGCCCTCTATGGGCTGGTCGAGGAGATCGCCACAGCCGGCGCGATGAAGGGCATCGCCCAGGCCCTCCTGCGCTGCACAAGCCCCGGCATGCCCGACACCTATCAGGGCGCTGAACTCTGGGACTTCAGTCTGGTCGATCCCGACAATCGCAGGCCTGTGGACTTCGAGAGACGCCGGGACCTGCTCGCCGCCCCGGCGCCCGACCTCGGCCTGTCCGACTGGCGCTCCGGCGGAGTGAAGCAGCAGATTATCGCCCGAACACTCGGCCTGCGCCGACAGATGCCGGCCGTCTTCGCCCAGGGCGACTATGTCCCGCTCCGTATCGAGGGGCAGAGGCAGGCGTCCGTCATCGCCTTCGCCCGTCGCTTGGAGACCGAATGGGTGGTCGCCGCCGCCGTGATCGGATGCCCCACCTCGGGCCTGGCGGATGGGACGCCCTTGCCTGGCCGGGACTGGTGGGGGGACACCACAGTGATCCTGGACGCCAAGGCGCCGGCCAGCGTCCTAGATCATCTCAGCCAGACGCCGAGGGCCGGCGGTTCTGCGCCAGCGGCCGAGCTGTTCGAGCGCCTGCCCGTCGCCCTCCTTGTTGGGCGTCAGGACGCGCCCCTGTAGGCATGGCCATCTCCTAGGTCTGGCCGCCGGCCTTGCGATAGGCGGCGCGGGCGTCGGCGATGGCGGCCTTTGCCGCCTTCAGCGCCTCGGCGTGGGTGGCGCGCGCCTCGGCGATCTCGGCCTCAAGGCGTTCCTTCCGACGCATCAGATCAGCCTCCTCACGGGCCCGGGCCGCGTGCAGGGCGCCCAGTTCTGACTCCAAGGCGTCGAGCCGCGTCCGGTCAGCGGGCGGTTTGACCGGCTTTGGGCTGGCGCGCTTCGGGGCGGCCAGCGGTGACTTGGACTTGCCGGCGGCCGCCGCGACCTTCGGCAGTCGAGCCGTCTCGATCACAAAGGGATCACAGGTCCCCACCGGCCGTTTCAGGGGCGTGTCCGGCTGGGCCATGGCGGCGGCGACCGCCTCCGGATCCTCGGCGAGCTTCGCGTGTCCTGAGGCGAAAAGGTCCTGGCGCAGGCCCGAGGCCTTCAAGGCCGCCGGCTGGCTGGGGACGGCCACGACGGTGTCATAGAAGCCGATCTGAGCCTGAAAGACCTTCAGCCTGCGGGCTCTGGCCAAAATCAGAAGCCCCGCAGCCGGTTGTGCATGGCGGCCGCGGCGATCGCGGCTTCCCCGGCGGCGACCGAAATCTGGTTCAGGCCGCGAACCACGTCACCGGCGGCATAGAGCCCTTCAACCGAGCTCATCTGGTGGCCGTCGACGAGCAGACTGCCCGTCTCATCCTGGCGCGCGCCCATGGAGACGGCCAGGTCAGACTGAATGGCGCAACCCAGGGCGAGATAGAGATGGTCAAAGCGGGCCATGACGTCTCCGGCCCGCCTGAGCACGATAGTCTGGTCATCAAACTTCAGATCGTCGGCGCCAATCGAAACCACCGCGGGCGAAGATTCCTCAGTCGCCTCGCCAAATTGCAAGACCGTGACGTCCTGGCTGTAGGTCCGCAGGAAGCGCGCCTCCCGTTCAGCCAGCGGGCCGTCACCCAGGATGGCGATCCTTGAGTCGATGGCCTCGTAGGCGTCGCAAATCGGGCACATTCGAACCAGGCTTGACCTGATGGCGGCCTCGAGCCCGGGAATGCCTGGCAGGCGATCAACGACTCCCGTCGCCAGCAGCACAGTGGCCGCTTCGATCCTTCCGCCGCCCGCCTCCAGTCTGAAGCCGGTGGGGATCGCCTCGAGCGCCTCGACCCGCCCGGCCTGAATGATGGCGCCGAACTCCTGGGCCTGGGTCCGGAGCCGCGACAACAGGTCTGCCCCCCGGACGCCCTGCGGAAAGCCTGGCGTATTATGGCTCTCTGGGATCCAGGCCGCCCGCGAGGGCCCGCCATCAAGGACCAGAACACGGCGGCGGAAACGCGCGAGATAGGTCGCCGCCGTCAGCCCCGCAGGCCCGGCGCCGATGACCACCGCCTCAAAGGTCTGGAGGTCGGGCGGCGCGGTCACGGACGCTCACCAGCTGGATCGGATCTCCAGGCTGTTCGAAGAGGCGGGACTGCGTGGTCAGGGCTCAAAGCGTTCATGATCTCGCAACGCGCAACGGCCCCAGTTGGCGCCACCCGAGTCCCATCGCCGGACACGCTACAGCTCAAAGGTCCCAGGCACGGCGATGGAAATCGTCAGCCCACCATCGACCCAGGCGCGGTCAACCTTTCCCCGGAGTTGTTTCTCGATCATCCCGGCGATCATGGCTGTTCCGAACCCGTTGCGGGCGTCAGGGGCAGGCGGTGGTCCACCCACTTCGCGCCACTGCAGCTCGAAGCCGCCATACCCCTTCCCAGGAGACCATCGCACCTCAACCGAGCCGCTAGGCGCCGTAAGCGCCCCGTGAGCGTTGGCATTCTCAATCAGCTCGTGAATCACCAGCGAGATGGGTTGAACACTGAGCGCTGAAATCATCACATCGGGCCCCGCCGAGGTCATGCGATGAGCGCCAAGGTGAGCAATCTGCGGGCGGATGACCTCTTCCAGCGTGACCTCCTGCCAGCCGCGTTCAGCCAGCAGGGAATGCGCCTGCGCCAGGACAAGGACACGCTTTTGGATAGCCGTCGCATAATGGGCGGCGTCGTCGGCGCGGCTCAGCCTGACAATGCCGCTGACGATGGCCAGGACGTTCCGGGCCCGATGATCGACTTCCTTGAGCAGGCGGTGTTCGGACGCTTCCAGGCCCTGAACCTTCCGCAGTTCGGTCACGTCAATCTGCGACCCGAAGAAGTACAACAGCTGGCCATTGTCGTCATGGACCGGGCTGAGGTTGAGCTGGTTCCAGAAGGTCGATCCATCCTTGCGATAATTGAGGATCTCGACCTCGATCTCGCGCTCCTCGCGGATTCCTTCGCGGATGATGCTGATCGCCGTCGCCGAGGTGGCCGCGCCCTGTAGAAACCGGCAGTTGCGGCCGATCACCTCATGAGCGGCATATCCCGTCAGATCGAGGAAGGCCTTGTTGGCCAGGACGACGGGGCAGTCCGGTTGTCGCGGATCAGACACCACCATCGGCATGCGGGTGCGCTCGACGGCGACGGCGGCCAGGGCGTTGCGATCTGCGAGGCCTTGGGCTGAAGCCGCCGCAGGCTGATCGCCATGTAGAGATGGAGAGGGTTCGGCGATCTTACTCAAGGCGGGCACTCACAAGACAGAGTGATTGCAACGTACCAATCCCCGGACGGTTCGCCCCCCTCGGGAATTGAACCTCGCTGCGGACCTGGGCCGCGTCTCACGGGGCAGGCTTTGATCCGCGGCAAGGCCGATCCCCCGTCTCCTGTCAGCTGGGCCCGACAGAAGAAAGCCATGGCGACACTGACTTTCACTCGATGGCCGCAAGCGCCTAGCTCTGGACGGCCATGATGGTGGCCGATGAGAAGGGGGTGGACCATGAGTTGCACCACCTGGTGCTCGGCCGGGGGTTATCTGGTGGGCGACCAGCTCACCCTGGCTGACGCCTTCCTGCCGCCACACCTGCTCTTCTTCGGCCGCACGCCGCAAGGCGCGGCCCTGCTGGAAGCCACGCCAGAAGCGAACGCTTGGCTGAACCGCATGAAATCTCGGGAAAGCTATGCTGGCGGCGCCATGGACCAGGCCTATGGCGCCTTCCACAGTCTGGCTGGCGCGCCGGCGCCGTTATGGGGGGAGACCTGACCAGGCGCCGCGGTGGCGTCAGTTTCAGCGCAGGACGTTGAGGAGGGAGCTTTCCTTCAACGCAATAAACACCTGGGCGGCGGCCTGCACCGAGATCTGGGCCTGCTGAAGATTTGATACCGCCAGGCTCATATCGGCGTCGACGATCTCGCCGACCATGCCCTTGATGCTGTTGGTGCGCGCGACCAGATCTTCCTTCACGGAGTCGACGCGGCTCTGCACCATGCCGTTGCGCCCCCCCACATTGACCATATCCTTATAGGCCGTATCCCAGACCGAGAGCTGGCTCTCCAGGAAGGTCCGCTGGTTGTCGGTGAGTTCGCCATTGAACGGCCCATCCACGCCCTCTTCGAAGGCCTGGATGGCCTTGAACGCCTCCATCATGCCAGTCCCGAAGGCGTCGGCCAGGAAGCCCAGATTAACCAGGGTGGAATCATCGACCTTGGCCTGGGCGATGAAGCTGTCGTTGTGAAAATAGTCGGACACATTGGTCGCCGGGATCGTCAGGTCGCTGAGCGAAGTGGCGGAAAATGGCGCGGTGTTCACCTGGCCGCCGGCGAACAGGTACTTGCCGCCATAGCGGGAATTCATTCCCTCGACGCCGTTGCGGAAGGCGGCCTGCATGTCCTGCATCAGGGTGTCGACCCGCCCGCTGGCGATGGACTCGGCGATGGCCTGGCGGGCGATCTGGGCGGCGTCGGCCACCTGGGACAGGGCGAAATCCTGAGTGGTCAGGCGATCGCTGACCAGCTTGTTCTGTTCAGCGAAGGCGCCCAGGCGCGTCTCGATGGACCGCATGGCGGTCAGCATCTCGGCGTTGCGGGCATAGTCCTTCAGGTCCGACCCGTTCTTCTGGCTCGCGACCTTGGTTCCGGCGTCCATCTGCCGCTGCTGGGCGGAGACCAGGTTGGCCAGGACGGCGCTGTAGTTTCCTCCGGTGGAGACGCGGCTCACCATGGTTTTGGTCCTCAGACGATGTTGGTCAGGACGTCGAACAGTTCCTTGGCCGCCTGGATCATGCGGGCCGAAGCGTTAAAGGCCTGCTGATAGGTGGTCATACGAACCAGTTCCTCATCCAGATTGACGCCCTCGACGGACTGACGGCGATTGACCGCCTCGGTCTTCACCGCCTGAGCGCTGGAGCGGCGGGTGTCGGCGGCCGCCGATTCCCGCCCGATAGAGCCGCCAAATTCCGCCGCATAGCGCGAGACCGTCATATTGACCTGCCCCAGGGACCCGGCGGCGCCGAAGCGCGAAACCACGTCGCCGGCCGCGGCCAGGGCCAGCGCGCCGCGACCATCGCCTGGCGTCAGGACCGGCTGCCCGGCGGCGACGCTCAGGTCCAGCTTGGCCAGCCCGACCTTCATGGGATCGGTGATGAAGGCGGCGGCGACCTCCAGGCGATTGGCGCGACCTGAGCGCTCGACCGTGCCAAGGCCGAACAGGGCGCTGATCGAGGGGCCGCCGACCCCGCGCGCGGTGTTGTCCTGAACGATGGAGGTGGTGGCGTAGAAGGGTTCTGAGCCGGTGAACTTCAGCGCGCCGCTGGAGTCCAGGCTGTACTGCCCATAGAGGCCGACGCCCGATGTGTTGTGGTTCAGAGCCGCCACCAGATCGTTCATGGTCGCGCCCGCCGGGACGCTGACAGTCACATCGCGGATCGGCTTGCCGTCCCCCTGGGCCAGGCGGATGGTGAGCTGGTCGCCTGGGGTGAAGCCATGGGCGCTGGTCCCCGAGAGGCCCGTGTCATAGTTGGTGAAGCCGCCGGACCGGACGATGTCGTTGAGGCCGAAGAAGTGCGAGAAGGCCCGGCCCGCCTTGTTGGAGGTCCCTTCGTCGATGGCCACACCGCCGGTGGCCGCCGTCAGGCTGAGCGTCCCGTTTGTAAAGCTGGCGGAGCCCGTGGCGCCCAGGGCGCCGTTCAGATCCGCGAGGAAGCTGGCAGGGGTGAAGGCGGCTGCCGGACCGCCGTCGACGCTCATGGTCCCGGCGGTGAAGTCGATATCCACCCGGCGGGTGAGCAGACCCGCAGCGTCGACAATGGCCACCGTCGTGGCGCCCGTGAAGCCTTCGACAGCGGTGGGCAGATCAAGTCCCGTATTGCGGCCGGTCAGGGTCGTCTGGGCCGGAACGGTGGTCGCGGCGTTGTGCGCGGCGTTGATGGAGTCCGCGGCCCGGCTCAGGAATTCGCCAAGCTGATCGGATATGCCCGGCAGCTTGTCGTCCCGCAGGTCTAGAAGCCCACGAAGGGCGCCCCCGGTGATGGTGATCGGCTTGCCGACGCCCGAGCCCGCCGAGGTGGTGGCGGTGATGTAGCCCTTGGTGCTGTCGGTGCGGGAATAGGACAGGACCGCCGCCCCATCCCCGGCCAGCATCACCCCCTCGGTTGAGCGGATCATCAGACCGCCGGTGGAGCGTGAGCTCACCTGCACATTGATAAGGGTCGCCAGCTCATCCACCAGCTGGCTCTGGATATTCTCCGATCCAGAGGCGTCAGCGTCCACCATCCTGGCGCGACTGATGTCGGCATTGAGCTTGTTGATCTGATCCAGCAGGTCGTTGGCGCGGTCGATGTTGGCGCTGATCTGTGTATCGACCGTCCGGCCGAGCTCGTTCAGCGCGGTATTGATCCTCGCGCCTTCATTGAGAAAGTCCTCGATGGAGGACAGCGACTGGCTGCGCAGGAGACTTGAGGAGGGGTCGTTGGCGGTGGCCGCGAAGGTGGCCCAGATCTCGTCCAGCCGGCCGAAGAAGAAGGCCTCTCCCGAGGGGTCGCCGAACAGGCTCTGGGCGTTGTCCATATACTGGGCGACGGCGTCCCACCGGCCGGACTCCGAGCCCGCCGTGAGGGTCGCCAGCTGCAGGTACTGGTCGGTCACCCGCTTGACGCCGGAAACCTCGACGCCCATGCCCTGGCCGGCGACCACCAGCTGCTGCTGGTCGACCGTCTTGCGGACATAGCCAGCGGTGTTGACGTTGGCGATGTTGTCAGACACCGCCCGGAGGCCGACCTGAGAGGCGACCAGCCCGGAGTTTGCTGTCTTAAGGACCGCTGTCAGCGACATGGCCTTGCCCTTCCACCCGGCAATCCTCGCTGCGTGGGCCGGCGCATTCTGCCGGGCCTGAGATGAACGCACACGCGAGGGTCCGGAAAAACCCTAGCCTTTTCAATACCGACCCATTCAGGGCCCGGGATGGACCCTCCAAAGTTCGCAAATCCCGGGCCAGTTTGCTCTCCCCGGCTCGGTAAGGTTTTGGAAAGGCGGCAGACTCGTCCGGGCCCAGGCGTGTCGACTGGGCAAGTTCCGCCTGCGATTTTCGACGCCGGCGACGGAGCCTTTTTGTTTTCCCCATTATATTCAACAACTTGCCTCAGTCCTTCAAACTGGCGTGAAGGTTGCTGACATCTCCTCGAACCCCTGGGCGCAGCAGGCGCCGGTCTAGTCCACCTTATGGCGTACCGTCGCGCCCACCTGCTGGTCCCCATGTCGTTTGCTCTGCTCCCCATCGCCCTTCCCCCCCAGGCGTCCCCCGTCGGGGCCGCCACACCCGCGCCATCGGCGGCGGCGGGGTTTGAGGGGTTGATGGCGGCGCTGTTCGGCGGCGAAGGCGGGGGGCAGCCTCAAGCGACGCCCGACAGCCCGACCCTGCCTGGCGGCAAGGTCATGGTCGCGCCGAATGGCGATACGGAAGGTGACGCCGAGGCCCAACCCGAAGACCTCCTCCCCGCTGACACCCAGCTGGCCGGGGCGAGCGGTCTGCCTCAGGCGCCCACGCCGGTGGTCGCCAGCCCCGCCACCTCTGTTGAACCTCAGTCCGTAGGCGCCCTGACGCTCGAGGTAGGGACTCAGGTCTCCGCAGACAGCGCACCCAATGGCGACGTCGCGGCCCTGGCCACAGGGGCGACCCTGGGGGCGACCGTGGAAGGCCAGGAGTCGACCGGGACCCCCTTGGCCCCGGGCGAGGGGGACGCCACCACCAATCCGCCCGGGATCGCCAACAGGTCAGGCCCTGTCAGAGCCGACACTGGCGCGAACACCAGTCAGGCCGAAAGCCTCAAGGCTGAAGCCGCGCCCCGAGCCGCCGGCGACGCCGCCATGCCTCGGCCAGCCACCTTGGCCGCCGCAACCGCAACTGCGCCGGCGACCCCGCCTGCAGCTGAAACCACCACCGCCACGCCTCCCCCTTCGACCGCCGCCCAGGCCAGCCAACCCCTGATGACGGCGGCCGCGGCCGCAGGCGTCGTCACCCTGCGGGCTGGCCAGACCGGGCAGGCGACGACCACGCCCATTGACACGGCCGAGGCGCCTGACGACGCGCCGGACAAGGCCAGCGCCGCCGCCAAGGGCGCGCCCGCAGCTCAACCTCCGTCACCCTTCTCCTTGACCGCAGCGCCGGCCGCGCCAGTCGCCTCCAAGCCTGAGACCGCCCTCGCACCGATCCTGGACGCCGCTGTAGCCGAGGCCGTCGCAGGGGAGACTGAAGGTGTCGAAACGACGAGTCTGGACGGGCCCGACAGCCCTGGCTCGGCGCCCACCAGCGCCTCTGGAGGCGCGACGACGGAGATGAAGGATGGCCTTCGCCCGGTCGCCACCTCCGCCACTGTCTCCGACCTGGCCGCTCAGGTGGCCCGCCGCCTTGAAGGCCGGACGACCCACTTCGACATCCAGCTTACGCCGGAGGGGCTTGGGCGGGTCGATGTGCGGGTGGATATCAACGCCCAGGGCAAGCTGACGGCCGCCATGGCCTTCGATAATCCCCACGCCGCCAGCGAGATGCGCGGCCGCTCAGCCGATCTCGTGCGGGCCCTTGAACAGGCCGGCTTCGACCTCTCTGGAGGCCTGTCATTCAACTCGCCCCAGGATCAGCGGGGCGGCGGCGGCCAGTTCGCTGACCAGGCGCCGGAACGCGAGGCCTGGCAGGGCCGCGCCTTCCAGTCAGCCCTGGGCGTGGCTGACGAGGCCGACACCGCAGCCGGCGCCGCGCGCCTCTACCAGCCCCGTCGGTCATCTACCGGCGTGGACGTTCGGATCTAGAGAAGAGCCATGCAAACCAACGCCGTCGCCAACACACAGACCGCCGCATCCACCAGCGTGGGCGGCCAACGGCTGGCTGAAAGCTTCGACACCTTTCTGGTTCTGCTGACCACTCAGATGAAGAACCAGGACCCTCTGTCGCCGATGGACTCAGGGGACTTCACCCAGCAGATCGTGCAGATGACCGGGGTCGAGCAGCAGCTGCTGACCAACGACCTGCTTAAGCAGCTGGTGGGCGCCTCGGGCGACGGCGTCGCCGACGCCGTCAGTCTGATCGGCAAGCAGGTCCGCGCCGCCACCGACGAGGCCAACCTCACAGACAAGTCCGCAGACTGGGTCTACCGCCTCGATCGTCAAGCCCAGAGCGTCAAGGTCGAGGTTCTCGATTCCAAGGGCTCCATTGTCCACGTCCAGGCCCTGGAGAATGTCGCAGGCGGCGAACACAAGTTCAGCTGGAACGGGAAGAACATTCTCGGCGCTCAACTGGCCGATGGCGGGACCTACACCCTGCGCATCACCGCCACCGACTCTGCCGGCGCCAGCGTGGGCCACAACACATTCATCGACGGCCTGGTCCGCGCCGTCGAGCAGGTGGACGGCCAGACCTATGTGACCATCGGCGGCAGCCGCGCCCTTTGGAACACCATCAGCAGCATCGGTCTGCCCCCTGCGGCGGTGACCCCGACCGCCTCGGGCGGATCGGTTCCTCCCAGTAACAACAGCGACGAAGAAACGCCGGCGCAGGCGGCCTGACCGCGTCCTGAAAGGACGCAGCCGCCCCTCAAGACTCATCACAGAAGGCAAACACCCCCATGAGCATCAACAGCGCCATGCTCGCCGGCGTCTCGGGATTGACCGCCAATTCCTCGGCCCTCGCGGCGATCTCCGACAACATCGCCAACATCAACACCGTCGCCTACAAGCGCAACCAGGTGAACTTCGCCAACATCGTGACCGCCCAGGCGGTGACCGGGCGCTATAGCGCCGGCGGCGTTCAGGGGCTCACGCGCCAGTACATCAGCCAGCAAGGGCTGATCCAGAGCGCCAACGCCTCCACCGACCTGGCCATCGCCGGGGACGGCTTCTTCATCGTCAGCGAGAAGGGCGCCGGCCTGACCGAAGCCGACAAGCGGGTCTTCACCCGGGCAGGTTCGTTCAGCGTCGATGCCGACGGTTTTCTGCGCAATGACGCCGGGTTCTTCCTGCAGGGCTGGCCGATCGCCGCCGACGGCACCATCAACTACAATCCGTCTGACCTGAACGAACTTGACTCCATCAACGTCAAGAACCTCGGTTCGGCGGTTCAGGCGACGGCGAACGTTGTGCTGAACGCCAACCTGGACAAGCGCCAGACCATCTCGGCGGCGGAAGGCACCTACAATGCGGCCACGCGCTCCATGGCCGATTGGGAAGAGAATTCAGACCCGCTGACCGGCACCCAGCCGGACTTCAGCATCGAGATGAACGTCGTCGACACCATGGGCGGCACCCACAAGGTGTCCCTGAGCTTCCTGCGCAGTTCGGCCAACCCCAATGAGTGGCACGCGGAAATCTTCGCCATTCCCGCCGCCGACGTGACCGGCGGCCCCTCAGGCCAGATCGCCGAGGGCCTGGTGATGTTCAACCAGGACGGCACCATAGACCTGGACAACACCACCCTGTTTGGCGCGGCCGGCGCAGCCCCCACCATCAGCCTGGCGGCCTCTGGCACAGCTGGCACCCCGCGCTGGCAAGACAATCTCGGCGTCGGCGCCCAGGACATCCGGTTCGATCTCACCAAGCTGACCCAGTACGCCAACGCTTCGACGGTCCGCCTCGTGAACCCCGACGGCGCCACGGTCGGCACGGTGGTGGGCGTACAGGTGGATGAGGCCGGTATCGTGTCGGCGATCTTCGACAACAGCCAGGTCCGTCAGATCGCCCGGATCGGGGTCGCAACCTTCACCAATCCAGATGGGCTGCAGGCGGTCAGCGGCAACGCTTACCGCGGCACGATCAACAGCGGTGAGTATGTGATCAAGCTCCCGGGCCAGGGTGGGGCCGGCGCCATTTCCCCCTCGACCCTCGAAAACTCAACCGTGGACATGTCGGCTGAGTTTACGGGCCTGATCACGACGCAGAAAGCTTACTCCGCCTGCTCGCGCATCATTACAACCGCCGACCAGATGTTGGATGAGCTTATCAGTATGCGCCGATAACTTGGCGCGTAACTGAGATTTAGTGAAGGTTAACGCCTTCTGAAATCTCTAACTGTATCATTTCAGTACACGGGGGGGTCAAATGGTTACTGTAATTTTCACTATCGGGATTCACGAGCTGTTATGGCAGCCGGACTATGGTCTGGCTCAACGATGATGGTGTGAAGGGCGTAAAGCCATGTTGCAACAACAACAACAGACCCGAACGAACAGCCGCGGCGAGCCCTATGTGATCGGCCCGACGGGCGCGCCCCTGACCCTGGCCGACCTGCCGCCCGCCGATACGGGTCGGTGGGTGATCCGCCGCAAGGCCGAGGTGGTGGCCGCCGTCCGTGGCGGGCTGCTGAGCCTCGAAGACGCCCTGGCCCGCTATGGCCTGACGTCGGAGGAGTTCCTCGCCTGGCAGAAGTCGATCGAACGCCATGGCCTCGCCGGCCTGCGGACCACCCGACTGCAGCAGTATCGCTGAACCTCTTCTCCCCCAGGATCGGTTCGCGAGGATGGCGGCCGCGCTTTGCAGCGCGGCCGCTTTTTCGTGGGCGGCCCTCAAGCTTGGCCTTGGCACGACTGTCGCAGCAGTTCGCCTAAAGCGGTGAATGGGGGGTGTGTCGTGTCGAAAGAAGACAGTTTCTGGTTCGCGATCGCGGGGGGCGTTGTCTGGCTGGCCGCAACGCTCTTCTACGCCGCCTTCGCCGGCGGCCTGATCGAGCAGGCCTTCTGGTTCTACGTGCTGAACGCCGCCCTGGTGGCCAGCGCCATCGCCTTCTTCTTTCACCTGACCATGCGCCTGCGGCGACTGCCTCTGCGGCGTCGGGCGCCTGCGGCCCTGGCCTTCAGCGCGCCTGGCCTGGCTGGCGCCATCCTCGTCATGGCCCTGTTCGACACGCTGATGCCTGATCTGCCGCCAGAGAGCCTCGGGCGCTATGGGGCTTTCGTGGTCGTGGCCTACGGGGTGCTGGCTCTACTGGCCCTGGAACGGTCGGCCAGGACCGCCTGAGAGGCCGGCGCCGGGCTGCACGCCGCCGTCAGCCATGCGGCGAACCCGCACGATGATGCGCTCGCGCTCGCCGGCCCGCCGCTCCACCAGCAGGCGCGCCACCTGGGCGTCGTCGTGGAAGGCGTAGCCCTTGATGGCGTCGAGGATCGCCTTGGCCAGATTGTCGAGATCCAGCCACGGCGGGTCGCCCACATATTCCATGGCGATCTCCACGGCGTAGTCCCCCCAGGCGGGGCGCCCGCCCCGCCAGGCCTTGCGGAAGAACTCGTAGATCAGCGGCTTGTAGTATTTGGCCTGGGTCGTCAGCCCATCGACGACGACCTCGAGATCGCCCTCGCCCTCCCGGGCGCGCACCTTGCCATGGTGGGTCCAGCCGTCGTTCATGGCCCTCTCTAGCCCGCAGACGCTTTGCAGTCTCGCCTGGCCTCGCTAAACCGACGCGACAATTCTGGCTGGAGATCCTCCGATGACCGCGACCCGCACCGAAACCGACACCTTCGGCCCCATCGAGGTTGCGGTCGACCGCTACTGGGGCGCCCAGTCCCAGCGGAGCATCGGGAACTTCAAGATCGGCTGGGAAAAGCAGCCCCAGCCCATGATCCGCGCCCTGGGCGTGGTCAAGCGGGCCGCAGCCGAAGCCAATATGGAGCTCGGCCGGCTCGACCCGAAAATTGGCGCGGCCATCGTTCAGGCGGCCCAGGAAGTGATCGACGGCAAGCTCGACGACCACTTCCCCCTGGTGGTCTGGCAGACGGGCTCCGGCACCCAGTCGAACATGAACGCCAACGAGGTGATCTCGAACCGCGCCATCGAGATGCTCGGCGGGGTGATGGGCTCCAAGTCGCCGGTCCATCCCAACGACCACGTGAACATGAGCCAGTCGTCCAACGACACCTATCCCACGGCTATGCACATCGCCTGCGCAGAGCAGGTGGCCCGCGAACTGATGCCGGCCCTCGAACATCTGCACGCCGCGCTCAAAACAAAGACCGCAGCCTTCGACCACATCATCAAGATCGGCCGGACCCACACCCAGGACGCCACCCCCCTGACGCTGGGCCAGGAATTCTCCGGCTACGCCCATCAGGTCTCCAGCGGCGTGCGCCGGCTGAAGGAAAGCCTCTACGGCCTCTATGAGCTGGCCCAGGGCGGCACCGCCGTCGGCACCGGCCTGAACGCGCCGGTGGGCTTCGCCGAGACGGTGGCCAAGAAGATCGCCGCCATCACCGGCCTGCCCTTCATCACCGCCCCCAACAAGTTCGAGGCGCTCGCGGCCCATGACGCCATGGTCTACAGCCACGGGGCGATCAATACGGTGGCGGGCTCCCTGTTCAAGATCGCCAACGATATCCGCTTCCTGGGGTCTGGGCCCCGCTCGGGCCTCGGTGAGCTGTCCCTGCCGGAAAACGAGCCGGGCTCCTCGATCATGCCGGGCAAGGTCAACCCCACCCAGTGCGAAGCCCTGACCATGGTCTGCGCCCAGGTGTTCGGGAACCAGACGACCATGACCTTCGCCGGCGCCTCGGGTCACTTCGAGCTGAACGTCTTCAACCCGGTCATGGCCTACAACTTCCTGCAATCGTGCAAGCTGTTGTCGGACGCAGCGGTCTCGTTCACCGACAACTGCGTGGTGGGCATCGAGGCCCGCGAGGACAATATCAAGGCCGCCCTGGAGCGCTCCCTGATGCTGGTCACCGCGCTGGCGCCCACGATCGGCTATGACAACGCCGCCAAGATCGCCAAGACCGCGCACAAGAACGGCACCACCCTGCGCGAGGAAGCCGTGGGCGGCGGTTACGTCACCAACGAAGAGTTCGACGAGGTCGTGCGTCCGGAGAAGATGATCTCCCCGGGCTGAACCCGCCCTTAGTGGGCGCGCGTTTCGTACCGATAACCGGTTCCCACTTATCGGAACGCGCTTCAGACCAGCTCCACCGCCACCGCCGTGGCCTCGCCACCGCCGATGCACAGGCTGGCGAGGCCGCGACGACCGCCCCTGGCCTGCAGGGCGGCGATCAGGGTGGCCAGGATCCGCGCGCCGGACGCGCCGATCGGATGGCCCAGCGCGCAGGCGCCGCCATTGACGTTCAGCTTCTCCCGCGGAATGGCCAGCTCGCGCTCGGCGATCATGGCCACTACGGCGAAGGCCTCATTGACCTCGAACAGATCGACCTGGTCCACGGTCCAGCCGGCCTTGGCCAGGGCCTTGCGCATGGCGGGGACCGGCGCGGTGGTGAACTGGCCAGGCTCGTGAGCGTGGGCGGCGTGGGCCACGAGACGCGCCACAACCGGCAGGCCAAGTTTCTCCGCGACCGAGGCCCGGGTCAGGACCAGGGCGGCGGCCCCGTCACTGATGGAGCTGGCGTTGGCTGCGGTGATTGTCCCGTCCTTGGCGAAGGCGGGCTTGAGCGTCGGGATCTTGGCCGGATCGGCTTTCAGAGGCTGTTCGTCACTCGAAATGGTCGAGACCCCCTGACGGGTGGTCACATCGACTGGGACGATCTCGCCGGCGAAGGCGCCAGTCTCCGTCGCCCCTCTGGCGCGGGCCAGGCTCTCGATGGCGAAGGCGTCCATGGCCTCGCGGGTGAACTGGTAGCGCCGCGCCGTTTCCTCGGCGAAGGCGCCCATCAGCCGCCCAGGCTCATAGGCGTCCTCCAGACCGTCGAGGTACATGTGGTCAAATGCGGTGTCGTGGCCGATCCGCGCGCCTGAGCGATGCTTGGCCAGCAGGTAGGGCGCGTTCGACATGCTCTCCATGCCGCCAGCGACGATGATATCGGCCGAACCGGCCACCAGGGCGTCGTGGGCCATGATCGCCGCCTGCATGCCGGAGCCGCACATCTTGTTGACGGTGGTCGCCTGCACCGAGCGGGGAAGGCCCGCGCCCAGGGCCGCCTGACGCGCCGGCGCCTGGCCGAGGCCGGCCGGCAGGACGCAACCCATGAAGATCTGCTCCACCGCCTCAGGCGCGACTCCGGCCCTGGCGACGGCGGCGCGGACGGCGGCGGCTCCCAACTCGGTGGCCTTGAGGGGCGACAGCGCACCCTGGAAGCTGCCCATGGGGGTGCGGGCGAAGGCGGCGATGACAATGGGATCGGTCTGGCTCATGGCGCCAGGATAGCCTGCCGCCGACGCGCTCTCCAGTCCGCCGCTGTCAGCCTCAGGCCGCCCGGGCCAGCTCCCTGAAGCCCACCATGCGGCCGGCCGTCTCGTCCCATAGGGTGAGGCGGGCGCAGCCCAGGCTCTCGCGCAGCCCAAGGCGGCTGTAGCCCCGCAGCTCCGGGTAGTCCTTCAGGGCGTCCCCCAGGCGGTAGAAGGGGATGCGGCTGTGCAGGTGGTGGATGTGGTGCACGCCGATATTGGCGGTCAGCCAGGCCAGTGGCCGGGGCAGGTCATAGAACGAGCTGCCGTGCAGGGCTGCATCATGCAGGTTCCAGGTCTCCTTGCGGGCCCAGCTGGTCTGCTCGAACTGATGCTGGACATAGAACAGCCAGACCCCGGCCGCCGCCGCCAGAAAGACGGTCGCCCCATAGACGGCCAGGAACGGCACGGCGCCGAAGACCGCGATCCCTGCGGCGATCACCGCGGCGATCCCGAGATTGGCGCCCATAACGCTGATCCAGGCCTTGCGGTCGGCCATCATGCCGATGGGCAGCCGATGCTGCAGGAAGAACATATAGGCCGGACCAATGGCGAACAGCACCAGGGGATGGCGATAGAAACGGTAGAGGAAACGGCCAAGCGGCGAGCGGGACTTGTACTCCTCGACGGTCATCAGCTCGATCGCACCGAGCTCACGGCGATCAAGATTGCCCGAGGTGCCATGGTGGTTGGCGTGCGAGGACTGCCAGTAGCCATAGGGGGTCAAGGTCAGGACGCCCAGGACCCGGCCCACGGCGTCATTGACCTCCCGGCTGGCGAACAGGGAGCCGTGGCCGCAGTCATGCTGCAGCATGAACATCCGCACCAGGAAGGCCGCCGCCGGAATCGTCAGGACAAGGCCAAGCCAGATCCCATTGGCCACCAGCAGGGTGGCCGCCAGGGCGAAACCGCTCAGGGGCAGCACGGTCCAGGCGATCTCCGCAAGGCTGCGGGAAAGCTGCGGACCCCGATAGGCCGCGAGCGTCTTGCGCCAGTGAGCGGCGCTGAGGCGACCCGTGGGGGCCGTGGAGTCAAAAGCCATGAAGCGGGAGGTTCCGATAGGGGCGAGAGATCAGACGAGGTTGCACGTGCCGATGTGAACTTTTGGTTCGACCGGAATGTGGCTGCCAGACCGAAAGCGGCCTGACCAGGGGTCCCGCCAAGAATTTTTCAGGTCAGAGCCGGCGTCGTGGCGGCGATAAAGCCGCCTCCCAGCACCCGGTCGGGGTCTTCTGGGGCGTAGAGCACGCAGGCCTGGCCGGGCGCGACCCCTTCCTCGGCGCCGTCGAACAGCACGCCAACCTCGCCGTCCACCCAGGCGAGTCGCCCAGGAACTGGCTCGCGGGTGGAACGCACCCGGGCCAGCACCGGACGGCCCTCGTCACAGGCCGCCTCGAAACTGGCTGATTCGCCCAGCCAGTTGGTCTCCTTCAGCCGAAGCGCGGCGGTCAGCAGCGCCTCGCGGGGGCCGACGATCACCTGCCGCGCCGCCGCGTCGATGCGGACCACAAACAGGGGGTCGCCCACAGCCACGTTCAGGCCCCGGCGTTGGCCGATGGTGTAGCGGGTCACACCCTCGTGCCGGCCAAGCACCCGGCCATCCATATGGACGATGTCGCCGGGCTCCGCGCCCTGCGGGCGCAGGCGGTCGATGACGGTGGTGTAGCGCCCCTCAGGCACAAAGCAGATGTCCTGGCTGTCAGGCTTGTCGGCGATCGCCAGGCCAAGTTCGGCCGCCACCCGACGGACCTCCGTCTTGGGCAGACCGCCCAAGGGGAAGCGCAGGAAGTTCAGTTGCTCGGCCGTGGTGGCGAACAGAAAATAGCTCTGGTCCCGCGTCGCATCCGCCGCTCGCTGCAGATGGGGACGATTGCCGCCGGTGGAGCGGCGGACATAGTGGCCGGTCGCGAGCGCCTCGGCGCCCAGGTCCCGGGCCACGTCCAGCAGGTCGCGGAACTTGACCGTCTGATTGCAGCGCACGCAGGGAATCGGCGTCTCGCCGCGAAGATAGGCGTCGGCGAACTCCTCCATCACCTCCTCGCGGAACCGGCTCTCATAGTCGAGGACATAGTGCGGGATGCCGATGGCCTCGGCCGCCGAGCGGGCGTCGTGGATGTCCTGGCCGGCGCAGCAGGCGCCCTTCTTGGCCAGGGCTTGCCCATGGTCATAGAGTTGCAGGGTCACGCCGACGACGTCATAGCCCGCCTGGGCCAAAAGGGCGGCTGTGACCGTTGAGTCGACTCCCCCGGACATGGCGGCCACGACGCGGGCGCCCGCAGGCAGCCCGACGGCCGCGCGCACGGCCTCGATAGCCGCATCAGCGGCCGGTCGGCTCGAGGTCTGCAAAAGGGTCGCGTCCATGGCGTCTATTTAGCCATTGCGCCATCGCTTTGCGAGCCGCTGGCGCGATCCAAGTGCTGGCAAGATCACCCCGTCGCTCACCATAGAGTTGATTGGTTAACGCGAAAAGCATGGTGTAGGTTGAACGGGTCATCGGAAAGCATTCCGTCGAGCTCCGATGATCGAGAGCCCTGTGAGCTCCCGCCCTCTTGGCGAAGGTGATCACAATGCAACATTACAGAGTCTATATCGTCACCCCGGAAGAGAACATTTCCGAGGCTGTGGAAGTTGATTACCGCGATGACCGTCATGCCCTGGCAGAAGCCGCCCGTCTGGGCGACGCGCGGCATGCCGTCGAGGTCTGGACCGGCGAACGGCTGGTGGGCAGACTGGGCGAGGCCTTCAATTTCGGCGGCCAGATCTAGGCCAGCGTCCTGCCCCATGACCAAAGCCCGAGACGACCTTCACGCGGGCGGCTGCCTGTGCGGAAAGATCCGCTACGAGGTCGCCGGGCCGCTGGCTGACATTCAGCTCTGCCATTGCAGCCAGTGCCGCAAAGCCCAGGGCTCAGCCTTCGCCGCCAATATTCCGGTGACCGAGGCGCAGCTTCGTTTCATGCCTGGCGCAGCCGAACCTGTGCTGTTTGAGTCCTCACCGGGCAAGACGCGGGCCTTCTGCGGCCAATGTGGCTCGCCGCTGTTCAGCCGCACCACGGCCCGCCCCGGCGTGGTCCGGCTGCGGGCCGGAAGCCTGGACGAGCCCAGCGGCGCCCAGCTCGGCTTTCACATCTTCGCCGACTCCCACGCCGACTGGTGGGCCCTCGACGACGCCCTGCCCCGCTTTGCTGAGCGCGCGCCCGACTGAAGCGCTTCAGAGGGTCCGAAGCGGACGAGGTCAGAGTGATGACGCTTGGGCCGCCCAGTGAGCGCCGCCCAGACCTGTCGGTTCTAGCCCCTAGTCCACGGCCTTCGAAGACGCGGCCCAGCGCGGGTTGAGCCGGGCTGCGCCGCCGCCGGGCAGCTCGACCCGATAGTCGCTGAAGCGCGGATCGGGGCTCATATAGTCGGTTGAAATGTACTGGGCGCCCGTGGCGAAGGCGGCTTCGCGGCGGGCGCCGTCATTCTCGCGGGCCTCAACCGTATCGGCGTCGGCCCGGGTGCGCACGATCAGCCCCGCGGCCACGGCCGCGGCGATGCGCTCGGCCTGCTCCACAGGGTCGTTCAAGGTGATGTAGGCGGCGGCGTCGTCCTGCTCATCGATGTTCACGAACATGACCCGGCCCTCCAGGGACCGACGATCTGCGCGGTACAGGTCCACCTGGGAGCGCGGCGCGTCGAGGGCGAACATGACCCGGCCCCGGGCCTGACCGAGGCTCGGCCAGCCGCCGGCCGCGACGGCGGCCCTCAGGGTCGGGTGCGAGCCTTGCACGTCGTCGGGGGTGATCAGCGCCTCTGGGGGGAAGACGCTGCGGATCTCGGCGTCCACGGCGTCCATGGCCACAGCGTCGAAGGGGGCGGGGCTCACCGCGCCGGGCGCCGGCAGGGCCTCCCCCTCCTTCAGGTTCAGCAGGATGAGCAGCGGCGCGTGGTCGGGATGGGCTTGCGACCAGGCCGCCACCTGCGCCAGACAGCCGGTGAACAGCGGGCAGGAACTGCGATAGTCTATGTCCTGCACGTGCATCACCTTCAGACCCGGCTCCATGAGGGGCTCCAGGTCGTAGGGGCTCGTCCCCGGCGCCATCCGCAGGCCCAGGGGCCTTGCGTAGCGACCAGGGTCGGGATCGTAGACCACATCGATCTCAAGCTGCCGGGCGCCCGCCGCCAGCTGAACGGCCAGGGGCGGATGGGCGTAGTCCAGGCCGGCCGCCTGGGCCGGCGCCATCGCCCGCAGCAGGGCCATCTCGGCGGGCGGGATGGCCAGCTTGTAGGAGTTGTGCGTTCCCACCGCCTGCAGGGCGTTGATGGGCGCCTGGTCGACCGCCGCGCGGGTGCAACCGGCCTCGCCGCTGGGGGTCTCCAGATCACAGGCTGAGAGGGCGGCCAGCGCCGCAGCGAGCATCAGGGCGAGGGACATGGACTCTCCTGGTTGAAAACCGGGTCTATTTCGGGCCGTAAACCTACCGAAAATGGGTCGTTTGGGCCCTTATGTCGCAGGTTTCTGACACGAGTGTTACGCCAGATTAAGCGTGGGCATGCAGGATCGGGCTCCAACAGGAGACTCTCTTGTCGCTGACTCATAAAGCCCTGCTGGGGTTCGCCTTCGCCTCGGCCGACCTCCTGATCGAGACCACGGCCGACGGCCAGATTTCGATGGCGCTCGGCGCCGGCGAAGCCCTGGCCGGCTCCAAGGACCGCGCCCTGGAGGGTGCAAGCCTGGTCGACTTCATCGCCGCCGACGACCGTGAGCTGGTCAAGATGGTGTTCAAGGGTTTGGGCGAAGGGATGCGGGCCGGCCCGATCACCCTGCGGCTGGCCAGCCTGGATGGCGAGGATCGCGGAGCCAGTCTCTCCGCCTTCCGGCTGCCCCAGAATGGCGGCGCGGTGTCCTGCGTCCTGACCAGAGCCACCGCCGCCAAGACCGCCGGCCCCCACGGCCTGTATGACCGCGCCTCGTTTGAGACCGCCGCGATGGCCATTCTCGAGCACGCCCGTGACCGGGGACTGCAGGTCGAACTCGCCATGGTCGACGTTCCGGGCTTCGAGGCCGCCGCCCAACGGGCCGGCGAAGCCGAAGGCGCCGAGCTGCGCGCCCGCCTGGCCGCGGTGATCCGCGCCCAGTCCTACGGCGGCGGCGCGGCGGCGGGCCTGGGCGACGACCGCTACGCCCTGCTTCGCGAAGGCCGCGAGACGCCGAAGGAACTATCCCTGCGCATCGCCAGACTGCTGGACCTTGATCCGGGCCTCGGCGTCGCGCCGGTGGTGCATACGGTCGGCGGCTGCGGCGAGCTGGCGGCCGACCACCTGCTGCGCGCCGTCCGCTACGCCATGGACGGGTTCCTCCGCGACGGGGGCGCAAGCACGCCGCCGGCCAGTCTCAGCCAGGCCTTTGAACGCTCGGTGGCCCAGACGATGGCCCAGGTCAGCGCCCTGGGTAAGCGGGTCGAGGCCCGGGACTTCACGCTCTTCTTCCAGCCGGTGGTCAGCCTCAAGGGCCCCGCCAGCCTGCACCATTATGAGGCCCTCATCCGGTTCGGCGACCAGGGGGCCCCCTTCCCCATGATCCGCATGGCCGAGGAGATGGACCTGGTCTGCGCCCTGGACGCCGCGGTGGTGGACAAGGCCCTGGACCGGCTGGAGCAGAACCTGGACCTGGTGCTGGCGGTCAACCTCTCGGGCCGGTCTGTGGGCAATTCAATCTTCGTGAGCGAGCTCTGCAAGCGCGTCGCCGCCCGTCCCAAGGTCAAGGGCCGGCTGATGTTCGAACTGACCGAGAGCGCGGCGGTGGGCGACCTGGCCCAGGCCGACCGCCATCTGCAGAGCCTGCGGGCGCTGGGCTGCGAGATCTGCCTGGACGACTTCGGCGCCGGCGCCAGCTCTCTGGCCTATCTGCAGCAGCTCAATGTGGACGTGGTGAAGTTCGACGGCGCCTTCATCCGCGACCTGGAACACGACACCCGCGGCGCGGCCTTCATCAGCCAGCTGGTGCGGATGTGCGCCGAGATGAACGTCCAGACCCTGGCCGAAATGGTCGAGACCCCCCTGGTCGAGGAAGTCATCCGCAAGGCCGGCGTCAACATGGCCCAAGGCTGGCTCTACGGCGCCGCCGCCCGCGACCCCGCCCCGCTACCCCCCCAGATCGCCCCAACCCCCGCCGCCTCGCCCGGGCGCAGGCGGGGGGCGGTGGACAGCTGGGGGTAGGTGGAGAGTGGCGGGCGTCTGAGCGCGCAGGAGAGGCTGAAGGTTCGGCTTTCACCTCTAGGGCGATGGCCGGGTGGGGCTCATCTCAGACGTTGGCGAGGTCCGCTATCGCACGATGGAGGGGGCGTGGGATCTTCCCGCGATCAATGCCGCATGGGTCCGATTTCGCGCGCCGATCAGCGTCAGGACGGTGTGGACATGAGTCTTCACCGTCCCGGTGGTGATTTCTAGAGCCTCAGCGATCTCCTGGTTCGATTTCCCCAGAGCCAGTTGCCCAAGGACTTCAAGCTGACGCGCCGACAGCCCTCGGGTCGCAGGTTGGGTTTGGGCGTTTGAAGACTTCGAGGGCTCGGCGGGGAAATTGACGCCGCCATCGATCGCGGTGGTGATTGCGTGCTTGAACCCCTCCACGTCGAGGTCCTTGGTCAGATAGCCCGCCGCGCCCGCCCATTTCGCAAGACTGGCAAAGGCTGGATTCACGCGGTCATCAACGACGATCACCATGCCCGGTTTGGCGTGAGCGACGAGTTGCTTCAGCTTCTGAAAATCATAGTTCGCGGTGAACAGGTCGACCAGAGTGACGCTCGGTTTGGCGATCGAGATCTCATCGATGGCCTCTTCCATGGACGAGGCGAAGCGTGGTTGCCCCTGGCCGCGGCATTCGAGGAGAATCTGGCCCAGGGCCGATCGGCATATGGGCTTTTCCTCCACGACCAATGACATCGGACTTGAACCCCGCTTCTACACCGCCTCCGCGCCTGGCGCGGAGATCACTGTCCCGGGCTGTTCTGCCAGGCGCTCGGACGCCGCACCCATAGCGGAGGTCGGCCTGCAACCGATTGACTATTATCAGCTGAACAACCGGGAGTTTTCCGTAAATCTGGATACTCCCATAGAGAGAATTCAGTTCGGACAATCCGTGTTCAAATAGAAGCTGAGAAGATCGAGCGATTGTGCATCTAAAGATATAGGCCAATCAGCCTATATCTAAGCCAAATGGCTTCAACCTTTTGCGGGTTCTCTCCATTGATCTTTCCTGCTTATGTTGAAATCGCTCTCGAATTCGGCAAGTCTGTCCGAGCCAAGTTGCGGTCCAGGCGGAGGCGAGGCCCGCCGGCAGGTGGCCATCATCACTGGGTCACGCCAAGATCGGGGGCAACACGTGGACGGCGCGCAATCAGTCTTGAGCGTCGCGCTCACCCATCAGATCGTCGTGGCCTATCTGGCGCGCAATCAGCTGCCGGCTGACGAAGTCGCAGGGCTCCTGGTATCTGTTCACACTGCCTTGGCCGAGGCCGAGCGCCGGCTTAAGGGGGCTGATGCAGCCAGCCCGTCCCTTCCCACACAGGATGAGGTTCGCCGAAGCATCACGCCTGAGGCGCTGATCAGTTTTGAGGATGGCAGGCCCTACAAGTTGCTCACGCGCCATCTCGCCCGCCGGGGCCTTACACCTGCGGCCTATCGTGCGAAATGGGAGTTGCCGTTCGACTATCCGATGACGGCTCCACGGCTAAGCGCCCTACGAACGGCTGTCGCTAAGTCCATAGGGCTCGGACGACGGGGCGGCGCCGGACGTGAAGCTCCCCCCTCCGCCCACCACAGAGGCGATGCTGGAAAGCACAATATCCAAACCCTCGAGAAGCCGCCTAGCGCGTCCGACTGATCTCGCGACCTAGCGGTCAGCCAATCCGGGCGCAGGCTGGATACTTTTGGGGAACTCCAAGCCGTCTCCGAGCAGGCGGCGGCGCGCGCCCGGTCGCGCAGCATGTGCAATTTGGATCGTGGGGCGTCACGCCGTGTATCGGAGGATATACATCGCAGTGTGTACTTCACTGATTGCCTATAATTGCGCATATATCGCAGAAGTGAGGTATTGTGTCGCACCAAAAGGCGGGAAAGGGTCAATATTAACCCAAAATTATCCTAAGAGTCAAAATCTATTCTCAAATCATTTGGGGAGATCGCGATCATGTCTTTGAAGCTGCGCACAGGCGGACGGCTGGCGGCTGGCTTTTCCGCCATTGTTGTTGTGATGCTGATCGTCGTGGGGGTCGCCGCGCCCCTTATTCAAAACGCGCTTCGAACCGTCACTACGGGCGATGAGCTCCGCGTCCCCGTCGCCGCCACAAGCCAGAAGCTCGCGCTCCAAACCGTGGCCAGCGCCAACGCGCTGCGCGGCTACATCATAACCCGTGACCCCGAAATGCGCGTGCAATGGGAACAGCAATGGCGGCTCATCGAGCGCAATGCCGTGGTCATGGAAGGGTTGTCGGCGCGCTTCACCAGCGCCGAAAACCAGCAGGCCTGGCGCGCGATTTCGCAAAACCTGCCCAAGTTGCGGGCGGCGCAGGCCTCGGTCTTCCCGATCGCCGACACCGGTGATCAGGCGGCTTCAGCGGAGGCCATGCGAACCCAGGTCATCCCCCTGTTCCAACAGACCCAGAGCCAACTGGTGGGCGAGAGAGGCGACGCTGGCCTGGCTGGCCGACAGAGCGCTCTGCTCTCTGCGGAGCTGAAGGGCGCCCGGGTCAAGATGGAGCAGACCCGATTGTCGGTCTTCCTGGGACTAGCCGGGCTGGTGCTTGTCGCGAGCGTTGCGGGCTGGGTGACCACCCGCAGCATCGTCGGACCCCTGACCCAGCTCAACGAGCTCCTGCGCCAGATGGCGACGGGCCGTTTCGACCTCAAGGTCACTGGGACCGACCGCGCCGATGAGATCGGCGACATCGCCCGGGCCGCGGAGGTGTTTCGCGAGAACGGGCTCGCCCGCGCCGCGCTCGAGGCCGAGGCCAAGGAGTTCCAGAACAATCTAGACACCCGGCTGAAGGAGACCGAAGCCGCTTTCGAGGCCGCGGGCCAACAGCAACGACTGGTCGTCCAGGCGATGGCCCGGCAGCTTTCGGCCCTGGCCCAGGGTGACCTCACCGCCAGGCTCTCGGAGGACGTGGCGGCGGAGTACGCAGAACTGAAACGCGACTTCAACGCCGCGATCACCAGCTTAGAGGCGACCGTCACTGCAGTAGCCACCACCACCTCCAGCATCGGCGCCAGTTCCGACGAGATGGCCCAGGCCTCCGACGACCTGTCGCGGCGAACCGAACAGCAGGCGGCGGGGCTTGAGGAGACCGCTGCGGCCCTGGACGAGATCACGGCGACGGTGAAGACCACGGCCGAGGGTGCCCACCACGCGAGCACCGCGGTGGCGGCGGCCAAGGCCGAGGCTCAGCGCTCCGGCGAGGTGGTCGATCAGGCCGTCCAGGCCATGGGCGAGATCGAGGATTCCTCGCGTCAGATCAGCCAGATCATCGGGGTGATCGACGAGATCGCCTTCCAGACCAACCTCCTGGCCCTGAACGCCGGGGTCGAGGCAGCCCGCGCCGGGGACGCCGGCCGCGGCTTCGCCGTCGTCGCCTCCGAGGTCCGGGCGCTCGCCCAGCGCTCGGCCGAAGCCGCCAAGGAGATCAAGACCCTGATCTCGGCCTCGTCGCAGCAAGTGGGGCAGGGCGTCAGCCTGGTGGGCGAGACTGGCAAGGCCCTGCAGTCCATCGTCGCCAAGGTGGCGGAGATCGACACAGTGATCTCGACGATCTCGGCTTCGGCTCAGGAGCAAGCCATTGGACTCGCCCAGGTCAATGTGGCGGTCAATCAGATGGACCAGGTGGTTCAGCAGAACGCCGCCATGGTGGAGCAAGCGACCGCCGCCACCCACTCCATGAAGGGCGAGACCCGCGAACTGATCCAGCTTATCGGCAAGTTTCAGGTCGGCGACGCCCCAAGCCCGGGCGCCTCGACCCGAGGGGATGGGCCGCGGCTAGTGTCGGATGAGGCGGTGGCCCGGCCGTCGCCGGCGCGCGCCATGCGCCAGAAAGTGGCCGCCAACTTCGGCGGCGGCGCGCCCTCCAGCGACCGATGGGAGGACTTCTGACCATGGCCGCGCTCACCAAGCTTCCCGTCGCGGGGGCGGAGCTGATCACCGTGCGGATCGGTGACCAGCAGTTCGCCATCGACATCATGTCGGTCCGCGAAATCCGCGGCTGGGCGACCTCGACTCCGCTGCCGCATGCGCCCTCCTATGTGCGCGGCATGATCAATCTGCGCGGCGTGATTTTGCCGGTGGTGGATCTCGGCGCCCGCCTGGGTATTGCGGCAACCTCCGCCGACAGTTCCTCAGTGGTGGTGGTGGCCGAGATCGATTGCCGCCAGATCGGCCTCCTCGTCGATGCCGTCTGTGACATTCTCCTGCTCACCGACGACATGCTGCAGGAGGCGCCGGACGTGGGCGCGGAGGAAGTTCGTCACTTCGTGCGAGGGGTCATGACCACAGAGACTGGGATCGTCACCCTGATCTGCCTTGACGAGATGCTGCCCCCGGGAGCGGTCCCAGCGACCCAACCCTCTGGCGGGGCGGCCTCCGCAGCCTTGAGCGACCGCGCTCTGGCGACAGCTTGACAGTTGAATAGGACGTTTGGCCAGCCGCGAGGGTCTCATGACGGTGCTCAGCTGCTGCCGCCATCGCGATCGCTTTCGGCATCTGCGGAGGGTCGGTTTGACAGTCATCAACTCGAGCCCGAGCAGCGTTCCAGGCGCCGCCGCGAGCGCGGGCCTAGCCTGACCGGGACGCGCGACCGACAAAAATGGGGCTACGGCCTTTGATGCGACGGCGGGTTCACACCCAACTGTATCTGAATGCTCCCCTCGGGCGAGCCGGAGAGCCAAGACATGCGACTGAAACTGCGGACCGGCGGTCGACTGACCCTGGGGTTCTGCGCAATCGTCGTCCTGATGGTGGTGGCCGTGGGCGGGGTGTTACCGCTTGTCCGTGACTCGGTCCATCGCGTGCGCCTGGGCGACGAGATTCGCGCGCCGACGGCCTTGGCAGCCCTGCGGCTGTCCAGCGCCACGGTGTCCTCGGCCAATGCGCTGCGCGGCTACATCATCACCCATGATCCATCGATGCGCCATGACTGGGCCCGGCAGTGGGATCGTATCGAAGAGCTCAACGCATCGATGAACGGGCTGGCGCCCGGGCTCCCCAGTCCAGAGAGCCGGGCCGCCTGGCGCGAGCTCTCCGAAACACTGCCCAAGCTAAAGGCGGCGCAGGCCGCGACCTTTGAGGCCGCCGACCGTGGGGACGCCGCAGCCATGGAGAGGGTTTTCAAGACAGACGTCCTGCCCCTCTTCCGGCGATCCCAGGCCTTGTTGGTGGGCCAGACGGGCGACGCCGGCCTGGCCGGTAGCCAAGGCGCGCTCCTGTCGTCGGACCTGCAGACCACGCGCCGCCAGATGCAGCGGGTCGAGGTGCAGATCGCGTTGAGTCTCGCCGCTCTTGTGGTGCTCGCGGGACTGGCGGGATGGCTGACGACCCGCAGCATCACCCGACCCCTGAAACGTTTGAACGACGTCCTTCGGCAAATGGCCAAGGGGCAGTTCGATGTCGAGGTTTCGGGCGCAGACCGGGTGGATGAGATCGGAGATATCGCCAGGGCCGCAGAGAGGTTTCGCGAGGAGGGGATCGAGAGGCGCAGGCTGGAGGCGCAAGCCGCCGAATTTCAGCAGCACCTCGAAGACAGGCTTAAGGAGATGGAGGCCGCCTTCGAGGCTTCCGGCCGGGAACAACGGCTGGTCGTCGAAGCCGCGGCGTTCGCGGACATCAGGGCGGCCTTGGAGCGATCCGAACGCGCCGAGCAGAGCCTACATGTCGCCGTGGAGATCGCCAATCTGCACGTCTACGAGGTGGACTACGCGCAGCGCACCCTGACCAAGCTGGGAGCCGCCGACTCCTTCCTTGGCCAGGGCCAGACCTATCAGGCCTTTGCGCGCGATCCGTTCGCCCTGATCCATCCGCTGGATCGCGAGGCGGCGATCGCGGCTTGGCAGGCTCACGAGGAGCTTGGAAGTCCCTTCAATATCGAGTGCCGGATCCATCGCGAGGACGGACTAGAGGTCTGGGTGCGATCGGCCGCCTCGCTGAAGCGGGATGCGGCCGGCAAGCCGGTCCGCCTGATCGGCGCCCTCCAGGAGATCACCCACCGCAAACTCGCCGAGTTCGATCTCATCAGCGCCCGGGACGCCGCTCGGGCGGCCAATGAGGCGAAGTCCAGCTTCCTGGCGGCGATGAGCCACGAAATCCGCACGCCCCTGAACGGTATCCTGGGGATGGGGAAGGTGCTGTCCAAGGAGCCTCTGAGCGACCGCCAGCAAGGGCACGTGCAGATCATCCTACAGTCTGGCGCAATCCTGCTGAGCCTGCTCGACGACCTGCTGGACATCTCCAAGATCGAGGCCGGTAAACTGACCCTCGAGGCCGGCGAGGTCGACCTGGCCGAGATCGTCCGTTCCGCCCAAGCGGGCCTCACGGTCCTGGCGGCGGAAAAGGATGTGGCGGTCTCCTGCCTTGTCAGTCCGGAGGCGGAGGGGCGCTTCCGCGGAGATCCAACCAGAGTCCGGCAGATCGTCAATAATCTATGTTCCAATGCTCTGAAGTTCACCGACCAGGGTCAGATCACACTCGAGGTTTCAAACCCCGATGGCCAGCTTCGGCTGGGGGTCCGCGACACGGGAATCGGCATCTCGGCGACGAAGCTCGGCGAGCTGTTTCAGAAATTCACCCAGGCCGACCCGTCAATCACTCGAAAGTTTGGCGGCACCGGACTTGGACTGGCGATCTCTCAGGAACTGGCGCGCCTGATGGGGGGCGAGATCACCCTTGAGAGCGAGGAAGGCGCCGGTTCGACGTTCACAGCGCGGCTGCCCCTGGCCCGCCTGGAAGGTGTCGCGGCCGCGGCGCCGGGAGCCGAGCGTCCGAACGACATCGAGTTGGCGGCCGTTGACGATCTGCGCATTCTCGTCGCCGAAGACAACCTAGTGAACCGGATGGTCATCCAGGCGATCCTTGAACAGGCCGGGGTCACGCCGGTCGTGGTCAATGATGGCCAGGAGGCTGTGCAGGCTTGGCGGACCGGGGCATGGGATCTGATTCTCATGGACGTGCAGATGCCGGTCATGGACGGGATCACGGCAACGCGGCTCATTCGCCAGGAAGAGAGCGGCCGGACAGGGGCGCCGACGCCGATCCTGGCCCTGACTGCCAACGTCATGACCCATCAGCAGGACGCCTACCGGCAGGCGGGCATGAATGGCGCGGTCGCCAAGCCAATCGACCCGGCCAAGTTGTTCGCCGCCATGGATGCTGTCTTGTAAGGCTGGTGCCGGCGTACGAGCCCCAAAATTCAGACGGGCTGCGATGTGCTTGGTGGCTGGCTTGCAGGGCATGCACCAGCCCGAACCCGGTGGGCGCCCGCCAGCCTCGGAGAGCCTTGATACCATCAGCTACGCCGCCACCCTTGAGTGGTCGGATGCTATCGCGGCTCGGTGCGATCGCTGACGAACCAGAAGCTGCGCGGCGGCGCCGAGCGCCTGGCCGACTACCTGATCACCCAAAGGGTGCGTCAGGGCGGAGCCGAGACCTTCACCCTGCCCCACGAGAAGCGCCTGCTGGCCTCCCTGCTGGGCATGACCCCCGAGAATCTGTCGCGGGCCTTCGCCACCCTCACCGGCTACGGCGTCGTGATCAACGGTCCCGAGGTGACCATCGCCCGGCCCGTGGTCCTGGAGCGCCTGGCCAAGCCCGACCCGCTGATCGACAATCACCACCCCCCAGCGTCACGCCTCTGGGCCAGGCCGAGCGGAAAGTGTGGCCCGCCAGCCGCGCGGGCTAGCCGCCGAACTGGGCCAGGTTGCGAGTGTCCCCGGCCTGTCCGCGGGCCAGCTCATGGCCGCTGGCCTTGCCCGTTCGGGGCGGTCTCAGACGCCAGTGGCGAGCGGCTGAATGTCGGCTTCCCGCACGGCCGTCAACTTCCGGTATTGGCGCAAACCAGCCGCCCCTACAGCCCCTCCCCCTCCAGCCGCGCCCGCCACAGGGCTGCACGCTTCGTCAGCTCGTCCTTGCGGCGGAGGTCGGAATAGTCTTCGGGCAGTCGGTCGAGGATCTCGAAGCGGAAGGCTTCGCCGCCGTGGGTTTTCCAGGCGGCCTGGAGGGCGCGGTAGGGGCTGGAGCCCTGGCGCAGGGCGAACCACAGGCCGTTCTGCTGGGTGTCCACATGGCGGCTCTGGCCGACCCAGGCCTGGCCGGTGGCGTTGCAGATGACGGCGAACACGCCGGCGATGGTCGGCCGCTCCTTATAGGCGGCGATCTGGGCCTTGCGGGTCGAGGGGGTCATGACATCTCCTATTTACCCGGGTATAAATGTCAGATCATTTTATCCGGGTAAATAGATGACCGACATCGCGCCTGAATTCCCCGAGGGGCTTGTGCTGTTTCGCGGCGACCAGAAGATCGCCCAGGGCGGGCTGGAGGCTGTCGCGGCCGCCGCCGCCGAGGCGATGGCCGCTGCGCCAGATCGCCCGTTGCTGGCCTTTGATCTCGCCACTGGGCGGCTGGTGGACCTGGACTATCGCGCTTCGCCCCAGGCGCCGCCTGAGCCTGCGCGGCGGGGACGGCCGAAGCTGGGGGTCGTGGCCCGGGAGGTCACCCTGTTGCCGCGGCACTGGGACTGGCTGGCGCAGCAGCCCGGGGGCGCCTCGGTCGCCCTGCGGCGGCTGGTGGAGCAGGCGCGCAAGACCCATGTGGGGATCGATGAGCACCGCCGCCGGCGGGACGGCGCCTATCGCTTCATGTCGGCCATGGCGGGAGATGCGCCGGGCTTCGAGGAGGCCAGCCGCGCCCTGTTCGCCGGCGACCGCGCCCGGCTGGCCGAGCGGATGGCCCCTTGGGCCGGCGACATTGTCGCCACCATCAATGAGCTGTTGGGGCCCGAAGGCGAGGCTTGAGTGGGATGGGCGGCGGCGGGCGGGCGGGGCTCAGGCCGCCTTCTGCAGCTCCTGCTTGACCCGTTCGGCCAGGGTCTTGATGTCGATGGGCTTGGGCAGGAAGGAGATGTTGTCCTCGCCTTCCAGCAGGTTGGAGAACTCGGCTTCCGCATAGCCGGAGATGAACATGACCGGGGCGCCGGCCAGGTACTGGCGGGCCTGTTTCAGCAGGTCGGGGCCCTGCATGCCGGGCATGACCACGTCGGAGATCATCAGGTCGATCTGACCGGCGTGCAGCTCGGCCAGCTCCAGGGCCTCTTCGCCGGACGCCGCCTCGATCACCTCATAGCCACGGGCCCGCAGCAGCCGGGCGGCGACGCCGCGCACGGCGTCCTCGTCCTCGACGAACAGGATGCGGCCGGCGCCCGACAGGTCGCGGGCCACCGTCTTGGCCTTGACGACGGGTGCGGGCGCGGGGACGCCGATCGCCGGTTGATAGACCGGCAGGAAGATGCGGAAGGCCGAGCCCTCGCCGGCCTTCGAGGCCACCGAGATCCAGCCGTCGGACTGCTTGACGATGCCATAGACGGTGGCGAGGCCCAGCCCCGTGCCCTCGCCCACCGGCTTGGTGGTGAAGAAGGGGTCGAAGATCTTGTCGATCACCTCGGGCGCGATGCCGGGGCCGTCGTCGGAGACCTCGATCAGGGCCTGGTCGCCCTTGGCGCCGGTATAGCCCAGGGCTGCGGCCTCGGCCTCGGAGACCCGGGCGGTGCGGATACGCACGGTCGAGCCGCCGTGGGCGCGCACGGCGTCGCGGGCGTTGACCGCCAGGTTCATGACCGCGGTCTCAAGCTGGCCCCGGTCAACCCGAACATGGGGCAGGTCTCGGCCATATTCGGTGTCGACGGTGACGTCTTCGCTGAGCACCCGGCGCAGCAGGACCTCGAACTCGCTGATCAGCTCGCCAAGCTCGAGGATCTCCCGCTGGACGGTCTGCTTGCGGGAGAAGGCCAGCAGCTTGCGGACCAGATCGGCGGCGCGGTTGGAGGTCTGGCGGATCTCGTTCAGCCCCTCATAGGAGGGATCGCCCACCGGGTGACGGGCCGCCAGGCTGTCGAGCTGCATCAGGATGGCGGTCAGCAGGTTGTTGAAGTCGTGGGCCACGCCCCCGGCCAGCTGGCCGATGGCCTGCATCTTCTGGCTCTGGGCCAGCTGCAGCTCCATCTGCTTCTGGTCGGACACGTCCACCAGATAGGCCACCCAGCGGCCGCCGGCGCGGGACAGATAGAGGTGGGCGATCTTGCTCGGGTCCCTGGACAGCCGGACCTCCAGGGCGCCCTCGATGCCCTGGGCCAGCCGCTGGACAGCGTCCTGGCGCGACAGGGTTTCGATCAGGTCGCCAAAGGCCTGGCCCCGCTGGAACGGACCGGCCATGCCGGCCAAGGCGGGGTTGGCCTCGATGATGACGGCGTTGAAGGGGTCTTCCCCCTCCAGCAGGGCCGCGCCGAAGGGCGAAGCGGCGGCGAAAGCGTCCAGCACCTTGGGCGGCGGGGCCTTGGCGCCGGCGGCCGCAGTCAGCACTTCTAGCGCCGCGGCCGGCAGGGCCAGCCGCTCAGGCGCGGCCGGACGAAGACGAATGAGGAAGCGCCGGGCGCCGGCGGGGGAGCCCACGGGCGAGATCTCGGCGGCATGGTCGACGCCCCCCGTCCGCAGGGTGGCGTGGGCGCTCTCGCCCCGGCGGGCCGCGCCGAGGGCTGAGAACAGGCTGGCGGCCGATGATCCGCCCTTGGGCAGGCGGGGCGCGTCGCCCAGCACCTCGCGCCAGGCGCTGTTGGAGGCGTGGATGCGGCCGTCGGGGCCGGCCAGGGCCGCGGGCTCTCCCAGGGCCTCCACCAGACGCTCGGCGCCTGGCTCGGCGTCCGTGGGCGCCTCAAGGGTTGAGCGCAGGACGAACAGACCCAGGCACGCCACCCCGGCCAGACCCACCAGCAGCATCAGGCCCGCCAGGGTCGCTGGACCGGCGTTGATCGCCGGGGCGGCGGCGAAGGCGACAGCCATGAGGAAGAACACCACCGCGATGGCGGTGAGCGGGTCAAACCGGCGCGCCGGTTCTGGGCCTTGCGGGGTCTCTGCCATGGCGGACCTGCGGCTTGCCTCTGGACGTGGGACCGACCGCCCCACCGAATCATTGAGCATCATACTGCACAAGGCCACGTGAGACCCTTACGAGACCTTTCTGTGGCGGGAAGGATTTACCAAACCCGCCGCGACCGCCGTCTCGGGGCTCGCCAAAGCTGACCTGGCCCACCACATTGGCGACAGGCGCCGGCCAAGGCGCAGGTCAGCAATGCCCGTCCGGGAGAGAATTCATGAGCGACACGACCGACTACGTCCCCCCCAAGGTCTGGACCTGGCAGAAGGGGAGCGGCGGCCGCTTCGCCAATATCAACCGCCCCATCGCCGGCCCGACGCAGGACAAGGACCTGCCCGTCGGCCGTCATCCGATGCAGCTCTACTCCCTGGGCACGCCCAACGGGGTCAAGGTGACCATCATGCTCGAGGAGCTGCTGGCGCAGGGCCACGGCGGCGCGGAATACGACGCCTGGTTGGTCAATATCGGCGCGGGCGACCAGTTCACCTCGGGCTTTGTCGACGCCAATCCGAACTCCAAGATCCCGGCCCTGGTAGACCGCAGCGGCCCGGAGCCGGTCCGGGTGTTTGAGTCCGGCGCGATCCTGATCCACCTGGCGGAGAAGTTCGGGGCCTTCCTGCCCACCGATCCGGCCAAGCGGGCCGAGTGCCTGTCGTGGCTGTTCTGGCAGGTGGGCAGCGCGCCCTATCTCGGCGGCGGGCTGGGCCACTTCTACGCCTATGCGCCGATCAAGATCGAATACGCCATCGACCGGTTCGCCATGGAGGTGAAACGCCAGATGGATGTGCTGGACCGCCGTCTGGGCGAGAGCGAATATCTGGGCGGCGCCGAATACACCGTCGCCGACATGGCCGTCTGGCCCTGGTACGGCGGCATGGCCAAGGGCCTGCTCTATGAGGCCGGCGAGTTCCTGCAGGTGCAAGAGTACAAGAACGTCATCCGCTGGGCCGACCAGATCGGCGAGCGGGCCGCCGTCAAGCGCGGCCGCATGGTCAACCGCACCTACGGCGAGCCGTCCAGCCAGCTGCGCGAGCGCCACGAGGCCAGCGACTTCGAGACCAAGACCCAGGACAAGGTCGAGGCGGCGAAGGCCGAGGCGGGCGGCTGAGGCTCGCCCCGCCGTGACCTGCCGTTTCGATGCGGCGTTTCGCCTGGAGCTGTCGGCCCGCCTGCAGGCCTTTCCGCGGATCGTCCATCCGCTGGGAGGCCTGAAGGCCGCGGCTGTGGCCATCACCCTGGTGGAGGCCGATGACGGCTCAGGCCAGGCGGCCTTCCTGCTGACCCGACGGGCGACAACCCTGCGGGCCCATGCGGGCCAATGGGCCCTGCCCGGGGGCCGCTGCGATCCTGGAGAGACCCTGGAGGTCGCCGCCCTGCGTGAGCTGGAGGAGGAGCTGGGCCTGTCCCTGGCGCCAGAGAACATCCTGGGCGTGCTGGACGACTATCCCACGCGCTCAGGCTACGCGATCGCGCCTGTGGTGGCCTGGCTGGATGATCCCGGCCAGCTCAAGCCCAATCCCGACGAGGTGGCCTCGGTCCACCATATCCGGCTGGACGGGCTGATGGCCGACCACGCGGTGGATTTCGAGACCATCCCCGAGAGCCCGCGGCAGGTCATCCGGCTGCTGATCGGCGACCAGCACATCCATGCGCCGACCGCGGCCCTGATCTATCAGCTGCGCGAACTGGTGGCCGGCCGCGTCACCCGGGTCAGCGACCTGGACCAGCCGGTCTTCGCCTGGCGCTAATACCGGCCGCGATCAGATGGGGGCGTCGCCCCCGCGTTGGCCCGGCGCGGGCAGCGTGCTCTGGGCGTCCTGCTGCGAGCCGAAGCTGGCCATCAGCCGGCGTTGGGCGCCGCGGACATCGTTTTCGATCCGGCTTTGTGGCTCGTCGAAGACCATGGCCGGACGCGCCGTCGCGTCATAGGCGGGCCAGGTGGGCAGGCCAGGCGCCCCCGGGCGGCCGGTGCGGGCGAATTCCGCCCAGGCGCCGCTCATCTGATCGGCCAGGGCCTGGGCCTGAGGCGTCACCGGGCCAACCATCACGTCGGCCTTGTCGAGGTTGTCGAAGACGAACGGGATTTCCTGGGCGTGCGGCACGAAGAACCGCCCGTCCTGCACCGGGGTCTCGCGATAGAAGGCGTAGTAGTAGGCGGCCGCCGCGCCTTGCGCCGCCTTGCGTTCAGCCTGCAGGGTCGAGTCCAGGAAGTAACCGCGGTCGGTGGCGACCATATAGAGCAGCTCGGCGTTGTGGCTCTGTGGATAGAGATCCTTGTAGACGCCGTACACTTCCTCGGCCCGCTCCTTCGAGGTGAAGGCTGCGATCTGGGCCTTCAGGGCTGTGTCACTGAGGGTGTCCACCGCCGGGTTCAGGCCCAGGAAGACCGACATCTCCGTCCGGTTGGTCCCGATCATCAGCGGCACATCGGCGCTCACGGCCGGCGCGTCGGGATCAAAGGGATGCCGGGGCAGCAGCTGGCCATCCACGGTCGGGCGCCATTGGCCAAGGCCCGAACTGGCCTTCATGCCCGCCCGGCGCAGGTCGTCCAGGGGAACCTCGTCCAGCCGGCGCACATCAGCCGGCGGGATCTGCAACTCGGCCAGCAGGCGGCGGCCCTTTTCTGCGGAGAGCTCAGGCCCATCGGTGCGCAGCTGAGATCCGCTCTGCACCACCGCACGGTGGAACAGACCCTTTGCCGGCTGGTAGGCCATGAGCACGCTGACCTTGCGGCCACCGCCAGATTCCCCGTGGATCATCACCCGATCAGGATCGCCGCCGAAGCGCTCGATATTGTCCTTCACCCATTGGAGCGCCAGCACGCAGTCCAGCATGCCCACCGAGGCGCTCGCGGCGTACGGCTCGCCATAGGCCGACAGGTCGGCATAGCCGAGCACATTGAGGCGGTGGTTGATGGTCACCACCACCACGTCCTGCTTCTTGGCCAGATTGGTCCCGTCATACCAGGCCGAGGAGCCCGAGCCGGTGGAGAAGCCGCCCCCGTGCATCCAGAACATCACCGGCCGCTTGCCGGTGGTGGACGGCGTCCAGACGTTGAGGAACAGGCAGTCTTCGCTCTCCGGCGGGGGCTTCAGATCAGAGCGAATGGGGCTGGGATAGGGGGCCGGCGAGCCGGGGGCTCGGGGGGACCGCACCCCCTCCACCAGGGTCTGAGGCGCGGAGGCGCCATAGTCGAGGGCCTCGCGCACGCCAGCCCAGGGTTTGCGCGGCGCAGGCGGACGGAAGCGCCCCGCCCCGCCCGTGGGCTCGCCATAGGGCACGCCCTTGAAGCTCAGCACGTCGTCGCTGACAGCGCCCTTCAGCCGACCCGCGGCGGTCTCCACCACCGGCTCGGCCGCCACGGCCAGGCGCGGGGCCGCAGCCAGCCACAGGCCGCCGGCCAAGACCCAGCGACGATTGAGATTCATGGACGTCATCGGCTTCTCCTCCAGGCGCCTTGCAGGATTCTCTCTTGTGGGCGGTACATTGCACGCACCTTCATCGCCTTGCCAGCGTCAAGCTTTATCTTCGGACCGCAACGCTTCTATAGTCAATGTTGACTACTAAAAGGAGAGGCGGGATGCGGGCGTTGATCATTGGGGCGAGCCTGGCCGTGGGCCTGGTCATGGGGCCTGGGCCTGGCCTGGCTCAGGCCGCGAAGGTGTCCCAGCCGGGGCGGTATCAGGGCTATGCGGAGCCAACCTATGACGGCGTGGAGCGCAGCGCCTTCTATGTGCCGATGCGCGACGGGACCCGCCTGGCGGTCGACCTCTTCCGCCCCGCCCGCGATGGCGTGGTCGCCGCCGAACAGCTGCCCGTCATCTGGATGCATACCCCCTACAATCGGCGAACCTATGCCGGCGGGGCGACGGTGGATCGTTATCCCGGCTACGCGGGCCAACTGGTCAAGTACGGCTACAATGTCGCCATCGCCGACTTCCGCGGTCTCTACGCCTCGTTCGGGACCAATCAGGCCTACAACCGCGGCGAATGGGTCAATGCGGCGCAGATGGACGCCTACGACATCACCGAGTGGCTGGCGGCCCAGCCGTGGAGCAGCGGCAAGGTCGGCATGTGGGGCTGTTCGGCCACCGGCGGCAGCCAGATGCAGGCCGCGACCACCAGGCCCCCGTCCCTGAAGGCCATCATTCCCATGAGCGCGGAGTTCGACGCCTATCCGTTCGGCGTGCTGGGGGGCGTCGCCTCCAGCCGACCGATCGCCGCGCCCAATCCTATCGGCGCCGATCCCAACGCCGACCGTGACCGCACCGCCGCCCCGGTGGACGGGCCCGAGGGCGAGGCCTTGCTGGCCCAGGCGATCGCTGAGCACGCCGGGAATGTGGAGAGCCCGGGCGTCCTGCCCTTCCGCGACAGCCGGTCAGAGCCGCTTGGGGAAACCTGGTGGGTGAAGTCCAGCCCATCAACCTATCTGGCTGAGCTCAAGGCCTCCGGCGTCGGGGTCTATGCGGTGGCCAACTGGGACGAGGCGGGCACGCGGCATGGATCGTTCTTCACCTTCGCCAATCTGGGCGGGGACCAGGCCAAGCTGCTGGTCGGCCCGGCCACGCACTGCGCCTGGAGCGCGGTGCGCGAGCAGACCGGCTTTGAGCTGGTGACCGAGGAGCTGCGCTTCTTCGACCACTGGCTGAAGGGGGTGGAGAACGGCGTCATGGACGAGCCGGCCGTGACCTATTTCACCTACAACGCCCCAGATGGCGAGCAATGGCGGACCGCGGCCACATGGCCGCTGGAATCGGAGGTGCGCACGCCCTTCTATTTGGCGGAGGCGGCGCTGACCCAGGCGCCCGGGGCCGCCGGCGTCGACAGGAGCGGTTTCAGCGCTCCGGTGACGCGGATCTCAACGACCATCGCGGCCCCGGAGGGCGGCCTGGCCTATGACACGGCGCCGTTGAGCGCCGATCTGGAGGTGACCGGCCATCCGGTGGTCCAGCTGTGGCTGGCGACGGAGGCGGGTGATGTGGACGTGCTCGCGCGGCTCGAGGACGTCGCCCCCGACGGTCGAGCGCGGTCCTATCAGATGGTCGGACAACTGCGCGCGTCCCATCGCAGGCTGGCCCAGGCGCCCTATGACCATCTCGGCCTGCCCTGGCGGACCTTTGCGGCCGCCGATGCGGCGCCGATGCCGGTCGGCGAGGCCCAGGAGCTGGTCTTCGACATGCTGCCCATGTCCTACATCTTCAAGGCGGGCCATCGGGTGCGGCTGACCCTCAGCTTCAGCGATCCGCTGGGGCACCAGGCAGAGGGTCTGTCGGCTGTGGTGCGGCGCGGCGGCGACACGGCTTCAGCTCTGATCCTGCCGGTCATTCCTGCCCGCTAGCGCATCGGCCTCGCCCGGGGGGGCGGGGCTGGGCGCGCGCCCATGATGAAGCCGATGATCTTGGCCACGGCTTCGAAATGGGCCGGCGGAATGGTCTGGTCGATCTCGACGGCGGCGTAGAGGGCGCGGGCCAGCGGCGCGTCCTCGATCACCGGCACGCCAGCCTCCTCGGCGGTGGCGCGGATGCGCAGGGCCACGGCGTCCAGGCCCTTGGCCACGCATTGGGGAGCGGCCGCGCCGCCGGCCTCATACTTCAGCGCCACAGCGTAGTGGGTCGGGTTCATCACCACCACGGTGGCGGTTGGCACCGCCGTCATCATCCGGCGCCGGGCGCGGTCATGGCGCATCTGCCGCAGCTTGGCCTTGATCAGCGGGTCGCCGTCGGTCTGCTTGTACTCTTCCTTGATCTCATGGCGGCTCATCATCTGCTTCTTGAGGAAGCGGTGCTTCTGCCAGAGCCAGTCTGCCCCGGTGATGGCCAGCATCAGGGCGATGACGGCGAAGATCAGCTGACGCAGGATGCCGGCGCTGAACGGCAGCATGGCTGCCGGGTCGAGGGCCGAGAGCGTGCGGAACTCATGCAAGTGCGGCTTGAGCACCATATAGGCCACCCCGGCCACGGCCAGGATCTTTGAAATCGACTTCAGGAACTGGACCATGCCGTCGGGGCCGAAGATCCGCTTGAAGCCCTCCAGGGGCGAGACCTTCTTGAAGTCCGGCTTCAGCTTGCCCGGCGTGAACAGCAGGCCGTGCTGGGCCAGATTGCCGGCCATGCCGCCGATGGCCGCGGTCGCCAGTACGGCCGCCAGGGCCGGGGCGGCGGCCATGATCGCCATGCGCGCCACATTGACCCCGCCGGCGCCGTCCAGGGGGATCTGTTCGGGATGGGCGATGAAGGGCAGCAGAGCCGCAGCCATGGTCTTGGCCAGCCAGCCGCCGAAGATGGCGATGGCCCCGGCGGAAAAGGCCAGCGCCATCAGGGGGGCCAGGTCCGGGGTCTTGGCGACGTCGCCCTTTTCCCGCGACTGTTCAAGTTTTCGCGGGGTGGCTTCTTCTGTTTTTGAAGCCTGATCGGTGTCAGACATGGGTCAGGACGCCGGTCACAGGAAGTTACCCAAGAGCTCGCGATAGCGCTCCACCCAGACCATGCCGAGCACGCCGAGGCTGAGCGCGAAGATCGACAGGGACGAGAGCACCAGGAGCGGCGTGGCCACGAAGAAGATCTGGAATTGCGGCATGACCCGGCCTACCAGCCCGGCGGCGATGTTGAAGATCAGCGAAAACACCACCACCGGCGCGGCCAGCTGCAGACCAAGCCCAAAGGCCTGGGCCGTGGTCTGGACCGCCAGCTGGGCGGCGTCCCCCACCGGCGCTCCGCCGCCGAAGGGAAACAGCCGGTAGGACGAGACGATGGCCGCCAGGAACATGTGGTGCAGGTCCGTCACCATGATCAGGGTCACCCCCATCACGGTCAGGAAGGTCGAGAGCGAGGTCGACGGCTGGGCCTGGCCGGGATTGGCGGTCTGGGAAAAGGCCAGGGTCGACTGGATCGAGACGATCTCGCCGGCGATGCCCAGCGCCGCCAGCATCATCCGCAGGATCAGGCCGATCATCAGGCCGATCAGGATCTCCCGGATGATCTGGACGAACATGGCGCCATTGGTGTCGGGCACCGCCCCGACCTCCCCGCCCAGCACCGGGAACAGCAGCAGGGCGAACAGGAAGGCGAAGGCCAGGCGGATGCGGGCCGGCACCGAGCCGTCGCCCACACCGGGCATCAGCATCAGCATGGCGCCCAGCCGGGCGAAGATCAGGCCGGCGGCATAGACCTGAGGAGCCGAGGCATAGGCTTCCATGGCCCTACATGGCCGCGATGCGGGCGGCGATCTGGTTCATGAAGCTCGACATCAACGCCCCCATCAGGGGCAGGAAGAGCAGCAGCGACAGGAAGATGGCCACGATCTTGGGAGCATAGACCAGGGTCGCCTCCTGGATCTGGGTCAGGGCCTGCATCAGGCCAATGCCCACGCCCACCACCAGCCCCACGATCAGCACCGGCGCCGACAGCTGGATGGTCAGCCAGATGGCGTCACGGCCAATATCCAGAACCTCGGCGCCATTCATCGCGCGCCCTTTCGACAAGCGTGGGGAACTGCGCCGGAGGATGGGCGAACGTGGTTAACGAAGGGTGGAGGCCGGGGGTCTGGGTCGGACTCGTAGCTGTCCTTCACGGGGTCCGTTGTCGGGCAGAAGCCCCAAGCTAGCCGCCAATGACCCAGCGTGGCGCGAAACGGAAGCGGCGCGAGCCAACTCGCAAGGCAGAGCTTGTATTGTACGACATTTCGTACATATTGCAGGCTAGGAGACCCGCTCATGGACGTGATCACCTATTCCGACACCCGCGCGAACCTGAAGAAGGTGATGGACAAGGTCGTTGATGATCGTGCGCCGATCGTGGTGACGCGCGCGCGTGGCGAGGCTGTGGTGATGGTGTCTCTCGCGGATTGGAATGCCATGGAGGAGACCCTGCATCTGGTCTCCCGCCCGGCCAACGCCCAGCGCCTCACCGATGCGATCGCTCAACTCGATGCTGGCGCCGGCTCGGAGCGGAAGCTCACTGAACGGTGAAGCTGGTCTTCGCGGATCAGGCCTGGGATGACTATCTCCACTGGCAAAGGACCGACGCCAACATCTTGGTGCGACTGAACGGCCTGATCAAAGAGTGCATGCGCACGCCATTCCAGGGGACGGGTAAGCCCGAGCCCCTCCGCGGCGAGCTCAAAGGCTGGTGGTCTCGCCGCATCACCTTGGAAGATCGGCTGGTGTACCGCGTCAGCGGCGCGGGCGCCGCGCAGCAACTCGAAATCGCGCAGTGCCGCTATCACTACTGAAAAACTGATCCTCTGGCGGCGTCCGCCGCCTATCGGGCGCCGGGAAATGCCAGCAAGTGGCGCGGGGCGGTCCTCGCTCGTTAGCCCTGCGGCGGCTCAGGCCGGCTGACTCGCCCCAAGAAAAGCACCGCGCCGGTCTCTCTGTCTCGGATAAGGAACACAAAGGGATGGTCGGCGCGGAGGGTGGGCGGCGGGGTGATAGGCGCGCTGGTCACTTCGATGGCGATACCGGTGGCGGCGGCCGCCTCGGTGCCCTTCTCATCGATGCGCAGAAAGGTCTTGTGCACCACTTGGCCAATGGCGAGCGGAGCATCGGCGATGCCGCTGAAGTCGGCGGCGGGGGTGAAGGCCACACCCATGCCGAGCGTCGTCAGTTGCGGGATGAGCTCGTAGCTGAGCGCGGTCTCGATCTTGGGCAGGTATAGCCTCACGCTGCGGGGCTGCTCGGCGTCCAGCCGTGTCAGCCAACCTTGGAGGCCCGCCCCCAGTCCGGCCTCCAGAGCCGGCAGACCGACGGGCTGTCGCGGTAGCAGCACGGTCATGGACAGGCGCTCGCCCTGGTAGGGCAGATCAATGGCCTGGAACTGGTCAGTCTCGAGTAACCGAAAAGATCCGCGCTGGAACATCAACGGGATCAGCGAAGTGGAACCGTCGGCCAAGCGGAACGGCTGCTCACTGGTGGAAGAGGCGTTGAAGGGCTGGAGCCAGTCGCCCAGAAAATAGACGGCGTTGGTGACGATCAGGCGGGTGGCGTCATTGATGCTGGAGGCGCTGATCAGTTCAGGGATGCGGGTGCGGGTCTCTTCCGACACCCAGGCGTTGATCTCGTCCGCCGCCTGCTGAGGCGAGCGCTGAAAATCCAATGCTCGGGCTTGGGCGCCGTAATCGCGCTCGGCGGTCTGGACGAAGGCAGAGTTGAGGGGGAAGTCCCGCTGGACCCATACGGCGTTGGCGACGCTGAGAGTGGTGGGGCCGTCCTCCACCTCCAGCATCCGCAACAGCCCGCCCAGGTTCGCGTTCAGCGTATCCGCCTGGGGCAGGCCCAGGCTGGACAAAATCGCCGTTCGCGTTCCGCCGCGTGCGCCGGCGGCAACCACGCCGAACGCGCCCATCAGGCTGACGGGCGAGATCACGACGTTGTCGTCGGCCGCACGGAGCTGGTCGTAGAGCCGAATACCCAAGGCGTGGCCGGTCAGGTCGGCGGGCATGGCGGCCGGTTCTCCGGGAAGCAGCGCGGCTGCAGGCGGCCCGGTCGGTGAAACGACCGGCGCCGTGGCGCAAGCAGCCAGGATCAGGGCGATGAGCGGCAGGGCGGCAAGGACGATGATCGGCTTCATGAGCTGTACAATACGCCAGAGCCTTGTGGGTTCGCTTGGCGCCGAAGTTACGCCGACAGGGGTTGGCTGAGTGTCTGCTCTGAGCTCAGGCCGACGACCGTTCTTGGCTAAACTGACCTCCTCAAACCGCACCCCCCTACTCCGCCAGAAACCCCTCAACCTCGGCCATGAAGGCCTCCAGCTGGTCGTGGTGGACCCAGTGGCCGGCGCCTTCGAAATTCACCAGGTGGGCGTTCTGGAAGTGTTTGATGCGGCCGTCGGCCTGCGGGTCTGAGGCCCAGGACTCCTCGCCGCGCATGAGCAGGACCGGGCAGGTGATCTGGCTCCACAGATAGTGCTGGTCGGCGTGGGACAGGCCGCCCATGCCCCAGCGGGAATGGTTGTCGAACTTCCAGCTAAAGGTGCCGTCCTCGTTCTGGTGGGCGCCGAAGATGGTCAGGTGGCGGGCCTGCTCCGGCGAGAGGTGCGGGTTCTCCTCGGCCATGCGGGCATAGGCCTCGTCCAGGGTGGCGTAGCGGCGGGGGCTGCGGCCGGAATTCTTGCGGCGGTCCTCGATCCAGTCGCGCAGGCGCTGGTCGACGGTGCGCTTGGCCTGTTCGGCCATCACGGCCGGCGACGGGCCCAGGCCCTCGATGGCGACGATCTTCTTCACCGCGTCCGGATAGGCGCCGCAGTAGTTCAGCGCGATGCCCGCACCCATGGAGTGGGCGATGATGGTCACCGGGGCCAGGCCCTTCTGGTGCACGATCTGGGCGATGTCGTAGATATAGGCGCCCATGTCATAGCCGCCGCCGATGGCCCAGGCGCTGTCGCCGTGGCCGCGCAGGTCAGGCGCAATGATGTGGTAGCGGTCGCGCAGACGCTGGGCCACCCAGTCCCAGTTGCGGCAATGGTCGCGGCCGCCATGCACCAGCAGCAGGGGCTCGGCCCCCTCATTGCCCCAGTCCACATAGTGTAGGCGCAGGCGCTGGGAGAAGTAGAAGTGCGAGGTGGGGCCTTCCATGGCGCGTCGTCTCCCGGTGGTAGGTGAAGTCTGTGGGGGGTGAGGCTTTAGCACGGGGCCTGCGCCGGCCAAGGGCTCACGCCTAGTCGTCCGCCCCGTCGATGGCCCGCTCCACCAGGTCGCGCCAGGTGGGGTCGGTGTCGTCCACCAGGTCGACATCCTCCAACAGGGCGATGGCCGCGCCGCCGTCGGGCAGGATCAGGCCCAGGACCTCCATGATCTCGCCGTCGGCGTTGGTGTGGACCTCGGCCTGGACGGCGACGGCGGCCTGCTCGCCGTCCTCCTCCCACCAGATCACCGGCTGGGGCAGGTCCATCTCCAGGACCTTGGGATCGGTGGTGTCGCCAAGCGCGAACACCGCCCGGGCGGCCTGGACGTCGTCCAGGGTGGCGACCGCTGCGGTGAAGGGGACCAGGCGGCGCCAGTCCTCGGCGTCATAGCCGGCGCCTTGTGCGTCATCGGTGTCGTCAGGCGGGGTGGTCATGCGCAGGGGTCCTGTCTTGGACGTCAGCGGACGAAGCTGGCGCCGTTCACGTCCAGCACGGCGCCGGTCATCGAGGCGGGCGCGTCCAGGGCCAGATAGGTCGCCACGCTGGCCACCTCCTGCGGCTGGGCCACGCGGCCAAGGGGGATGTCGGCCAGCAACTTGTCCCCGCCCCGGCTGGCCAGATAGTCGTCGGCCATGCCGGTCATGACGTAGCCGGGGCAGATGGCGAAGGCGGACAGGCCTTGTCCGGCATAGCCCCGGGCGATGGACTTGGTCATGGCCACCATGCCGGCCTTGGACGCCGCATAGTGCCAGTGGGCGGGCGAATCCCCGCGATAGGCCGCCCGGCTGGCCACATTGACGATGCGGCCGCACAAGGCGCCGGCGTCGGGCTGGCGGGCGGTCGCGTGCAGCACCATGCGGCGGCAGAGATCGGCCGAGCCCTGCAGGTTGATCTGCATCGTGCGCGCCCAGCTGGCCTGCCAGTCGGCGTCCGGCGCATCGACGCCAATGGCCTCGAAGACCCCGGCATTGTTGATCAGGACATCGATGCGGCCGTCCAGGGCCGCAAGGGCTGCATCCCACAGCCGGTCGCCGGCCCCGGCCTCGCTGAGATCCGCGGCCAGGATGCCTGGGGCAGGCTTCGTGCCATGGCCGACCACCCTGGCCCCCCGCTCGACGAGGGACTGGACGATGGCTGCGCCGATGCCGCGGGTGGCGCCGGTGACGAGGATGTGGGGCGGGGACTCAGGCATGGCTGAACCTAGCTATGAGTCCCCCGGCCCGGCTAGAGCCTAGGACTCAGCGCGCGTCGCGGCGGGCCTGGGCGACGGCCCCGGCCTTGCGTTGGCGGCCACGCTCCATAGGACGCATCAGGTTTTCCCGACGCTGGCTTGAGGCCTCGCGCATGCCCTTGTGGGCGTGACGACTGTTGGGTGCAGCCGCGGCCTTGGCGTCCTGCTTCATCTTGAGGGCGCGCTGAGCGTTCTGCGTCATCTCCACCCGGCTGGCCATCTTGCGGCGCCGCTCGGCCTCGCCATTGGCCCGGCGCAGGGCCATCGCCAGCACGGCCAGCTTGGCCTTCGAGCCGTCATCCTTGGCGGACGGCGCGGCGCCGCGGGCCTCGCCCTTGCCGCGCATTTCACGACGGCGCTGATGGGCCATGTCGCGGGCCTTGTTGCGACGCTCGCGCACCAGGCCGATCAGGTCGCGAAGGTCCTCGTCGGAGGTCTCCTGGATTTCCGGGTGGTGGGTCCGGCCAACCAGCTCCTGTTCGTCGCCGCTGAGGGCGCGAGCTTCTTCCTTGCGTGTGATCGCCATTTTTCTTTCCCGTTCTGTGCGCGCCGCAGCCCGCGTATACAGTCGCCAAATCGAAGCGACCGGCCGCCACCGAGACCTATGAACGCAAAGGCCAAGCCTAGGCTCCCTGCGAAAGCGGCTTGGGCCGCCGCTTCAGGCCACGATCCGCACCGGTATGCCCTTCACCGCGGGCGTCAGGGCCTGTTTGGAATGGTGGGCCACGGGCGCCAGCACGTTGCACTCCGGATAGTAGGCGCCCAGACAGCCCGCCGGAATGTCATAGGCCGTGATCCGCAGGCCGCCCTTGCGTCGGTCGATCCCGTCGTCGCTGTCGGTGACCAGGGTCACCACCTGGCCCTCGGTGAGGGAAAGGCGCGCCATGTCGGCGGCGTTGATCAGCACCACGTCCCGTGTGCCCTGGATCCCGCGAAAGCGATCGTCATAGCCATAGACGGTGGTGTTGAACTGGTCGTTGGAGCGCAGGGTCATCAGCCGGAACAGGTCGGGCTGATCGGCGAAGCCCACCGCTGAGAGGCTGGACGGCGCAATGAACTTCGCCCGGCCGCCCTCCATGCCGCTGAAGTCCCGCTCCCGGGCCGGATTGCCCCGGTGGAAGCCGCCCGGCTGGCGGAAACGGCCGTTGAAGTTCTCGAACTTGTCCGGATAGGTTTCCTCGATGGCGTCGCGGACCTGGCCGTAGTCGGCGGTCCAGGCGTCCCAATCCACATGGGGGTTGGCCGGCAACAGGGCTTTGGCGATCCCGGCCACGATGGCCGGCTCGGACATCAGATCGGGGCTGGCCGGTGGGTGGGTTCCGTCAGAGGCGTGGATGCAGCTGGTGGAGTCCTCCATCGACACGGTCTGGGGGCCGCCAGCCTGCACGTCGGCCTCGATCCGGCTGAGGCAGGGCAGCAGATAGGCGGACCTGCCGTTCACCAGATGGCTGCGATTGAGCTTGGTGGCGATCTGGACAGTCAGATCCAGGCCCGGCCAGGCGGCCTCCACCCGGGGGCTGTCGGGCACGGCGCGCAGGAAGTTGCCGCCAAGGCCGATGAAGGCGCGCACGCTCCCGTCCAGGACGCCCTCGCAGACCTCCACCGTCGTCATGCCCTTCTCCCGCGGCGGCGCGAAGCCGTACTGCTCGGCGAGCTTGTCCAGGGGCGCCAGCTCGGGCTTCTCGGTGATCCCCACCGTCCGCTGGCCCTGGACGTTGGAGTGGCCGCGCACCGGGCAGAGGCCAGCGCCGCGCCGTCCGACATTGCCCCGCAGCAGCATCAGGTTGCACACCATGTTGACGTTCTCGACGCCGAGCCGCTGCTGGGTCAGGCCCATGCCATAGACTCCGATGGCGGCTTTGCTGTCGGCATAGGCCCGGGCCGCGCCTGCGAGCTGGGCCACCGACAGGCCCGATTCCCGCTCGATATCGGCCCAGTCGGCCTGCCGGCAGACCTCGGCGAAGGCTTCGAAGCCCTGGGTATATTGGCTGATGAAGTCGTGATCCAGCAGGGCCGGGTTGCCCGCCGCGCGGGCCATCTCGTCAGCCTCGATCAGCCATTTGCAGAGGCCGGTGATCGCTGCGAGGTCTCCGCCGGTCTTCACCTGATGATATTGCGCGCTGATCTCGGTGACGTCCGGCGTGAGCATCTGGAAGGGCGACTGCGGATTGCGGAAGGCCTCCAGGCCGCGTTCTCGCAAGGGGTTGAAGGTGACGATGGTCGCGCCGCGACGCACCGCCTTCTGCAGGTCGTGCAGCATGCGCGGACTGTTGGAACCAACGTTCTGGCCAAAGAAGAAGAAGAAGTCGCAGGCGTCGAAGTCGTCCAGCACCACCGTGCCCACCGGCGCGCCGATGCTCTGGGTCAGTCCCACTGAAGTCGACTCGTGGCACATGTTGGAGCTGTCGGGCAGGTTCTGGCTGCCGTACATCCGCGCCATCAGGGCGTACATGTAGGAGGTCTCCAGCGAGGCCCGGCCCGAGGCGTAGAAGACCGCCGAGGTGGGCTCGATCGCCTTGAGCCCGGCGCCGATGGCGTCAAACGCCGCCTGCCAGTCGCAGGGTGCGTAGCGGTCGGTGGCCGCGTCATAGCGCAGGGGTTCAGTTAGCCGGCCGACCTGCTCCAGCTCAAAATCTGTCCAGTCGCGGAGTTCGGTGACGCTGTGGCTGGCGAAGAAGTCCCGGGTCGCCCGGCGGGGCGTCAGGTCCCAGATGGTGGCCTTGGCCCCGTTCTCGCAGAACTCCGCCGGATGCGGCTTTGCGGGCTTGGCCCAGGCGCAGCTGACGCACATGAAGCCGTCCGGCTTGTTCTGCCGCAGCAGCTGGCCCACCGGCAGGTCGCCCTCGCGCCCGACGACCTTGGCCATGCCGACCATCGAGCCCCAGCCCCCAGCCGGACCCTTGTAGGGATCAATCTTCACCTTGCCGAAGGTGCGGGTCTTGGAACGGGTCATGGGGTCTCCGCGTAGAGCAAGGATCAGGGGGCTAACGGCGCAGCCGCCCTTCGGGTTCGCCCGCCTGGCGCCGGGAACCCTGGGGAGCGTTCACAATGTTGCGCAGTCCTGATCCGCCGAACCTGGACATCTCCGCCTCGGTCCGCGCCCAGCCCCTGCGATTTCGCAGCGAAGGCGCCGCGCTGACCCCGCGCGAGGTGCCCGAAGAGACCGCCGTGGCCATCGTCCACGACGCCTCCACCACCGCCGTGATGATGGCGACGCCGTCGGACCTGGCCGAGTTCGGGCTTGGCTTCAGCCTGACGGAGGGGATCATCGACAGCCCAGCCGAGGTGCGGGACATCGATGTGATCGCGGGCGAGAACGGGGTCGAGGTGCGCCTGTGGCTGAGCCCGCGTAGTTCCGCCGCCGCCGCGGCGCGCCGCCGCCGTCAGGCAGGTCCCACCGGCTGCGGGCTCTGCGGCGTCGACAGTCTGGCCCAGGCGCTCAGAGCCCCGCCGGTCGTCGCCGGCGGCCTCACCTTGTGTCCAGCGGACATCCACGCCGCGATCGAGGCCCTGCCCCAACTTCAGGCCCTGGGTGACCTGACCCGCGCCGTCCACGCCGCGGGCTGGTGGAGCCCAGATGCCGGCTATCTGGCCGTGCGGGAGGATGTCGGCCGCCATAACGCCCTGGACAAGCTGGCCGGCGCCCTGGCCATGGCGCCTGAGCCCGCCTCCGCTGGCGCGGTGGTACTGACCAGCCGCGTCTCCGTGGAAATGGTCCAGAAGGCGGCCATGATCGGGGCCCAGATGATCATCGCCGTCTCGGCTCCGACCGCGCTCGCCATCCGTACGGCCCGGTCCGCGGGGATGACTCTGGTCGGCATCGCGCGACGGGACGGGTTCGAAGTCTTCACGGGACCGGAGCGCCTGTCCGAGATGGCGCGCACTTGAGGTCCGACAAGGACGGCGCATCGTGCTAGGATTGAGGTCATCGTCCCGCGGACCCGCCGCAGGCCCAGGCCCGAAAGGCCGCCATCTCATGAAAATCTACGACTCGCGTCTGCAGGCGCCGGCGCGCCGCGACCTTATCGATCCCCGCTCCACAACCCCGGCCACCCTGAGCCAGCAGGCGCCCAAGGCGATGCTGAACGACCGCCGCAGCACGCGCTGATCGACTATGAGCGAACTGACCGAGGGCCAGCTCCACGCCCTGCAAAATCTCAGCCGTAAGAAGTCCGGCGGCGAGGTCCCGTTTGTGAACATCAGCGACGCCCAGGTGCTGGTGGAACTGGGCCTGGCCGTCCGCAGCCGCCAGGGCTGGGATATCACGCCCGAGGGCCTCCGCCTGCTCGCCCCCCCGCCGAGCTCTGACAACCAGCGCTGAGCCGCGGCTGCGTCAGTCGAGGCCCAGCGCCTCGGACAGGGCGCGTCCCGCCTCCACGGGGCGCAGCTTGTCGGTATCCCGGTCGACGCTGTAGTTGGCGTCGCGCATCGCCTCCACCGGGATGGCCCCGATCAACGGCCGCAGGGCGGCCAGCAGCCGGGCGTCATTCACCCTAGCAGGTGCGATTAGCACCACGGCGTCATAGGGCGGCAGGGCCTGGCGGGGATCGGCCAGGGTGACCAGATCATCGGCGGCGATCCGGCCGTCGCTGGAGAAGGCGGAGATCACATCCACGTCGCCCGACGTCACTGCCCGGAACATGAAGGTGGGCTGGTAGGAGCGTCGCGCGCGGAATCCGAAGCCATAGGCCTCGTTGATCGCCGTCCACTCCGGACGGGCGAAGAACTCTAGGTCGCCCCCCATGGTCAGGCTGGCTGAGCGCCGGGCCAGATCATCCAGGGTCGATATCCCCAGGGCGGCGGCGCGGTCCTGGCGCATGGCGAGCGCATAGGCGTTCTCAAACCCCAGGGAGCCCAGGACCAGGACGCCGTCCCGGCGGGCCAGCTCCTCGGTCAGTTGTTCCAGGACCTCCTGGCGGCCGGGGTTATCTTCCCGGTTCAGGACGTTGGCCCACAGGGTGCCGGAATAGTCGACATAGACGTCGATCTCGCCCGAGGCCAAGGCGCGGTAGGCGATGGCCGAGCCGAGGTCTTCCTTCATCCGCGCCTCGCCGCCCAGATCCTCGATCCGCTCGGCGATCATCTCGGCCAGGATGTATTGTTCGGAGAAGTTCTTGGCGCCGACCACGTAGCTGGCCGGCTTGCCGAAGCTGATCAGCGGGGTCAGGGCCACGACAACCCCAATAAGGATACCGGCCGCGCCCAGGGCCGCGCGCTTGACGTCCCGCTTGGCGGCGCCGGCCTCGATCAGGCCCAGCAGCTGGTCGGTGACCATGGCCAGCAGGGCCGAAGCGGCGCAGCCAAACAGCACCAGCACCCAGTTCTCGGTCTGCAGGCCAGAGAAGATGTAGTTTCCGAGACTGGTCTGGCCGACCGGCGTCGACAGGGTGGCCGCCCCGATGGTCCAGACCGCGGCGGTGCGCACCCCGGCCATGATGACCGGCGCGGCCAGGGGCAGCTCCACCTGGAACAGGCGCTGGCGGGGCGTCATGCCGACGCCCTCGGCCGCCTGGATGATGGCCGGGTCCACCGAGAGAATGCCGGTGGTCCCGTTCCGCACGATGGGCAGCATCGAATAGAGGGTCAGCGCCAGCAGGGCCGGGAGGAAGCCCAGGGCCGAGAAACCGTAGCCGATCAGGTCTTCGCTGGCCGCCGAGATCACCAGGAGCAGCGGGAAGAACAGAGCCAGCAGGGCCAGGCTGGGAATGGTCTGGATCAGGCTGGCGCCGGCCAGGACCGGCCAGCGAATGTGCCGGTTCCGGCTGGCCGCGACGGCGAGCGGCAGGCTGATCAGCAGGCCAAGCCCCAGCGCCGAGGCGCTGAGCAGGACGTGCCAGGCGAGATATTCCGGCAGGCGCGCAAAGGCCGCCTCAAACTGCGGGCTCATGCCGCGTCTCCCAGGCGGGCGCGCAGGCGCGCGGCCTGACGGCGCGGGGCGGCCAGCAGGGCGGCGACCTCGGGATCGGCGGAGGCGGCCAGGGCCTGTGGCGTCCCGTCAGCGATCAGGCGGCCCGCGGCCACCACCACGATGCGGTCGGCCAGCAGCAGCGCCTCGGTCATGTCATGGGTGACCATGACGGTGGCCAGGTTCAGCCGCTCATGCAGGGCGCGGTAGTCGTCGCCGAGCGCGTCGCGCGTCAGGGGATCGAGGGCGCCGAAGGGCTCATCCATCAGCACGATATGCGGCTCCGCGGCCAGGGCCCGGGCCACGCCGACCCGCTGTTGCTGACCGCCCGAAAGGGCCGCGGGAAACCTCGCGCCCATCTCCTGCGGCAGGGCCACGAGCTCCAGCAGCTCGGCGGCGCGGGCGGCGCGGCGGGCCTTGTCCCAGCCCAGCAGCTTCGGCGTGATGCTGATATTCTCGGCCACGGTGAGGTGCGGAAAGAGACCGACCTCCTGAAAGACATAGCCAATGCGCCGGCGCAGAAGGTGCGGCGCCAGATTGGCCACCGCCTCGCCCTCGATCCGAACCTCGCCCGCGTCCGGGGCGATCAGGCCATTGATGGTCTTGAGAAGGGTGGTCTTGCCGGAGCCCGATGCGCCCACCAGAGCGACGAATTCGCCGGCCTCGATATCCAGGGACACATCGGTCAGCGCCACGTGCGCGCCATAGGATTTGGTGACGCGCTCCAGCGCGATGCGAGGGTCTGCCATGCGCCAGACCTAACACGTCAAACCCTGGTTGGGCTCCCCCAGGGCGCACTGGCGGACAGCAGGTGCGTCAGATCGGCATCCGCATGATTTCCTGATAGGCGGAAATCACCTGGTCGCGGACCGCCATGACGGTCTCCAGGCTGGCCTCAGCCGCTGAGATGGCGGTGACGACATCGACAAGCTGGGCGTTGCCCTGGACGTGGGCGGCCATCTGGGTCTCGGCGGTGCGCGAGGTCTGCACCGCGCCTTCCATGACGTCCTTCAGCATGGCGCCAAAGTCGACGCCGCCGGCGGCCTGACCGCCCCCGATCGAGGGAACGGCCGCGCCCTGGGTGGCGGCATAGGCCTTGGCTGCGGCGAGCGGGGTCATCATGGCCTAAGGTCCCTAGCGCTTGAGCAGATCGAGGACGCGCATCTCCATGGCGCGCGCGGTCTCGATCACATTGAGGTTGGCCTCGTAGGCCCGCTGGGCCTCGCGCATGTCCATCGCCTCCACCAGGGTGTTGACGTTGGGCAGCTTCACATAGCCCGCCGCATCGGCGGACGGGTGGCCTGGCTCATATTCCGTGCGGAAGGCGCTCGGATCGGCCTGAACCCTGGCCATCCGCACGCCCTGACCGGCGTCGATGCGGCTGGGCTCGAACACCGGCACCTGCCGGCGATAGGGGTCGCCGCCGGCCTGTTGCGAGGTGGAGTTGGCGTTGGCCAGATTCTCGGCGATGACCCGCATCCGCGCCTGCTGAGCGCGAAGCGCGGTGGCCGCGATGGCCTGGGCCGCGCCCTGGGTCGATTTGATCTCAGCCATGGCTCAGTCTCCGACGATCAGCGCCCAGGCGGGCGGGCTGCGGTGCGCAGCAGGTTCAGGGACTTCTGGTAGAAGCCGACGGCGGCGTCGTAGGCCATGCGGGCCTCCGACATCTTCATCATCTCCTCCTCCAGGACCACGGAATTGCCGTCCATGGTGGTCTCGGAGTCCTTGGTGCGGACCGACTTGAAGGTCGAGGCCGCGGCCGTGCGATTGACCGTCCCGCTCAGATGGGTGGCCTGGGTGCGGGCCGGCGCCCCGGCCTGGGCCATCTGCACCCCGCGAAGCTGGGCCTGGAAGCTGTAGGCCTTCACGTCCTGCGGCGTGTAGCCCGGCGTTTCGGAGTTGGCGACGTTCTGCGCGATCAGCCGCTGGCGCTCGCCGAGATGGCCTATGCGGCCACGCAGCATCGAGAACAGGGGGATGTCGGCCAGGTTCATGCCAACATGGTGAATAAACAGGGTTAATCGCTCCTTAAGAGTGTTCGCCGCAAATCGGGCCAAAGACCGGCGCCCGCGCGTCGGACAGGTGCGCCCCATGGATCTCGCCAGTTTCGCCCGGGCGGTCTTCGCTCTCGCCATCACGATCGGCCTGATCGGCCTGGCCGGCGTCGCCATGCGCCGATTTGGACCTGAGGCCATGGCCAGGTTCGCCTCGACCCGGGCCGAGCGCCGTCTGGCCGTGGTGGAGACCCTGGTGCTCGATCCCAGCCGCCGCCTGCTCATCGTCTCCTGTGACGGGGAGGAACGCCTCCTGTTGCTGGGTGAAGGCCAGGTGCTGAACCCGCCCTCGACCATCTCGCCGCCAGCCGCCGCCAGACCGACCGCGCCCCGCAAAGCCCGCAAGCCCAAGGCCCAAGCCTGATGCGCCCCTTTTTCCGCGTCCTCACCGCCCTTCCCGCCGCCGACTGGCGCCGCGCCGCGGGCCTGGCCGCCCTGGTCAGCCTCGTCGCCATGATGGGTCCGACGGTGGCCCAGGCCCAGGCGTTGAACATCGACCTCGGGACCGGGGCTGGCCTCACCGAACGGGTCGTTCAGCTGGTGGGACTGCTCACCGTCCTGTCGCTGGCGCCCTCCATCGTCATCATGACCACCTCCTTCGTGCGGATCGTGGTCGTGCTGTCCCTGCTGCGCACGGCGCTGGGCTTGCAGCAGAGCCCGCCCAATGCGGTGATCATCAGCCTGGCTCTGTTCCTCAGCGCCATCATCATGGCCCCAACCTTCGAGCGGTCCTATGATGACGGCATCCGCCCCCTGCTCGATCAGGAGATGGAGTTGCCCCAGGCCTTTGAGGCCGCAGCCACGCCGGTCAAGACCTTCATGCTCTCCCAGGTCGACCGGGAGGACCTGGCCCTGTTTGTCCGCCTCTCCCGGGTCGAGCAGCCGCAGACCGTGGACGACCTGCCCCTGCGCATCGTCACCCCGGCCTTCATGATCTCGGAGCTCAAGACGGCGTTCGAGATCGGATTCCTGCTGTTTGTGCCCTTCCTGGTCATCGACCTCGTCGTGGCCAGCGTGCTGATGAGCATGGGGATGATGATGCTGCCCCCGGTGGTCGTCTCCCTGCCCTTCAAGCTGATCTTCTTCGTCCTGGTGGACGGCTGGCGACTGGTGGCCGGCAGCCTGGTGGAGAGCTTCCAGCGGGGAACCGGCGGGGGGTAGTAAGGCTTGCGGCTCCTACAGCCGCCGCACCCCTTCGCGCCGCAGGTCGGCCAGGGTGGGCATGCCGTTGACGGCCATGAAGAGGTCGGCCTCGGCCAGGATGCATTTCAGGACGTGGGCGGCGCCGGCGGCGCCGTCCAGGGCCAGACCATAGACGAAGGGGCGGCCCACGCCGACGGCTGCGGCGCCCATGGCCAGCGCCTTGACCACGTCGGACCCGGAGCGGATGCCGGAATCGAACCACACCGGAACCTCGCCGCTGGCCTTGACCACGTCAGGCAGCATGTCGATGGCCGCAATGCCGCCATTGGCCTGGCGGCCGCCATGGTTGGAGCAGTAGATCCCGTCGGCGCCCATATCGACGGCCTTGCGGGCGTCTTCGGGGTGGCAGACGCCCTTCAGGATGATGGGTAGCTTGGTCACCGACTTCAGCCAGGCGATATCCTCCCACAGCATGGGCCGGCCAAACAGCGAGCCCCACAGGGCTACGGCCTCGGCCGGCGTCGCCGAAGCGTCCTTGCCCAGCAATTTCTGGAAGACCGGATCGGCGGTGTAGTTCTGCAGGACATGACCGCGCAGCTGGGGGAAGTTGCCGGCGTTCAGGTCCCGGGGGCGGAAGCCGGTCACCCAGGTGTCCAGGGTGACGATGATCCCGCGATAGCCGGCGGCCTCGGCCCGGGTGATCAGGCTCTCGGCCAGCTCCTTGTTGCGCGGGGTGTAGAGCTGGAAGAAGCCGGGCGTCTGGCCCAGATGCGGCGCCACGTCCTCCAGGGTGTCATTGCCAAGCGTCGAGACCACCATCGGGACGCCGGTCAGGGCCGAGGCCTGGGCCGCGGCGATGTCCCCATGCTGGTCCTGGCTGCACATGGCTGTCACCCCGATCGGCGCCATGAACAGGGGCGAGTGATAGGTGTGGCCAAACAGATCGGCTGACAGATCCCGCACGCTGGTCTCGACCATCATCCGCGGGACCATGCCCCAGTGATGAAAGGCCAGGGCGTTCTGGTCCTGGGTGAACTCGTCGCCGCAGCCGCCCTGGACGTAGTTCAGCACATGGGACGGCATGGCCGCCGTCGCCCGGGCGACCAGGGTGGCGTAGTCCACCGGCACGGCGGGCAGCACCCCACGCAGTCCACCCTGGTAGATTTCGTTCTGATAGCTTCCGAACTGCGCCACGCCCGGCTCTCCCACTGACGGCTTCTCGTTGACAGGACGAAGCCATGGGCGCCCCGGCGAGGTCAAAAAGATTCCGCAATCGATACCGGCGACCAACCCCCGGGCTTCCGGCGCCTTCGCAGAACGGCGTCATATTGTGTTGGCCCCGCGCCTGGACCATACGAGATTGATGAACCACGGTTTGCTGACCTCAACAGAGTCGGCGGCGCTGAACATTACGCGCGCCGCGCTCCTGGAACTCTGGCAAGGGCGAGACCTGAGTCTTGATCCGATGGACGCCTTGCTTGTGGCGACCATCATCCAGGCCAATGTCGACGCCGCGACGGCAGGTTTTGACGATCAGGTAGCCTTCGGGCCCCTCGACCGACCGCCGCCGGACATCGCCCGGCGCCGGGTCAGCGTCAGCCGGGTCGCAGACAGTCTGGACCTGAGATTTGAGACCGTTCGACGCCGCATCAACCGGCTCAAGACCAAGGGCATGATCATCGCCGACCCCGCCGGGGTGATCGTGCCAGAGTCCTACTTTTACACCCCAGCCAACGCGGCGACCGTCCTGGCCATCGACGACCTGGCCGCGCGCACCTATCGCCGCCTGACTCATCTGGGCTTTTTTGACGGCCGGCCCCTACCGTCGCCGCCCGATCATCCTCAGGAACATCCCCACCGCGCCGTGGCCCGCTATTTCATGAGCTACGCCCTACGCATGGGTGGCGAGATGCGCCATCTGTGCGGCGACTACATGAACCTGCTGCTGGTGCTGAATCTGAGCCACCTGAATACGGCTGGCCTGGGGGACGCCCGGGGGACGGCCGCGGACGGTCCTGATAGCTCACCGCTCGTCATCGACGCCCGCAAGTCGCCGATCAGCATCGCCGCCTTGGCGCGTGAATCCGCCGTGCCGTTCGAAACCACCCGTCGGCGGCTGGCCAGGCTCGCCGAGCAGAACATCTGCCGGATGGTCGATGGCGGCTACATTGTCCCGGCCGATACGCTGATGACTTTCGCCCTGACGCTTGCGCCGTCGAACGAAATGAACCTGACGCGCCTCTACCGTAACTGCGCCATGGTCGGGGCTGTGGCCGGCTGGACGGCGCAGGCGCCGCTCTCCGAGGCGTCCTGAGACCCCGCGCGGATACCTGACGGGGTAACGGGAGTCAGGCGGGCTTTGCGCCTGTGGTCGTTTTGGCGGCTTGAGCCGCAGGGGCGGCGGCGGCGCGGAACTTGTCCTTCATCCGGGCGACCCAGCCGGCGAAGGCCTCGTTGTCGGCGGCCAGGCGGCCGAACTCGCCAACGCCGACGGGGCCGGATGCGACCCCGGTCAGCGCCACCCGCAGGGCCTCGGGATTTCGCGCCTCATCCAGGAAACCGCTATAGCGCTCCTCCAGCCGCGCCAGGGCGGGGTCGTCGCCGGCCAGGCTGAAGGCGACGCCCGCCCGAAGCAGCTTGCCCTCGTCCTCGGCGCTCAGCGCCCCCTGGGCGCGCCAGCGATCCCCCAAGGAAGCTTCGAACAATTTGCCGGCCTCGGGCCAGTCCTTCTTGCGCCACACGATCTCGGCCCGCAGATCGCGGGCCTCGGGCGATACCTCGCGCTCCAGCACCTCCAGGGCGTGGTCCAGGCGGCCCAGATCCGACAGGGCGCGGGCCTCGATCAGCCGGCGGTCGGCGTTGAGCTGGCGCGGCAGGATGGTGGAGCGCGTGCCGTTGATCGTCACCAGGGCCTGCTCGGGCCGGCGGTCCATCAGATAGATGAGGGCCAGATCCGTGGCCACCTGGGCCCGGGGCACGCCGTCCAGCCGGTTGTCCACCTGATAGGCCAGGAGGTCAGCAGCCTGGTTCAGCAGGTCTACATCCACCAGGCGACGGACCAGACGGCGGACCATCATGTCCCCGTCGGCGCCGAGGGGGGTCAGGTCTTTGAAGTCGAAAAAGAGGGCGAGCGCCTGGACTGGCTCCAGGCCGTCGGCCAGGCCGTCCAGAAACAGGGCCCGGAAGGCGCTGCCGAGGTCAGCCTGAAGTCCCATCGCCTCAGGCAGGTCGGGCAGTCGCTGACCCGCTGAACGCAGGGCTTCCAGGGCCTCGCGATATCGGCCCTGGCTGAGATAAAGGCGACCCAGCGCCCGGATCGTCGCCAGTTCCGTGCCGTCCCCGCGCCAGCGGAAGCGCAGGCTGTCATAGGCCGCGGTCGCCTGGAGCGGGGTGATCGCGCCTTCCTCGAACCGGATGCGCGTGGCGTTCAGCAGGGCCGGGGCCGAGAGATAGTCCACCGGGGCCGTGGCCACCGCCTGGTAGATACGCAGGGCCCGGCCGGTCTGGCCCCGCTTTTCGGCCAGCTCGGCCTGCAGCAGGCGAACAGCGAGCTCTTCGAGGGCGTCGGTGTCTTCGGCGAGCGCCATGCGGATCCGGGAATCGGCGCCGTCGAGGTCGCCCATCTCCAGCGCCGCCTTGGCGTCGGCCCGGGCGAAGCGCTGACGCCAGACGGCGGGGAACTGATTAAAGGCCGCGGCGCCAGCGGCGAATTCCTTGCGGGTCTCGGGCCATTGCGCGGTCTGGCCCGCCAGATAGGAACGCCAGAGGGCGGCGGCCGGATCGTTGGACAGGGCCGGGGCGGAAAAGTCGGCGCTGGCCTCCTTGTAGCGTCGCGCCATGACCCTGGAGATGCCCCGCAGGCCACGGAACTCGGCGTCCCCCAGCAGGGAGGGATGCAGGCGCGCCACGTCGTTCAGGACCCCGATGGCCTCGAATGAAAGCTCGGTGCCGACCAGGAAGCGGGCCAGGGCCATCCGGGCGGCGACCTTGCTCTGCTGGCCGTCCAGACCCTCTTCGGCCGCGGCCGTGACCAGGGCGTTGTAGCGCGACATGAAGCCGCCCGACCCGGTCTTGGGCCAGTTGTCATAGTCCACAAGGGCGGGACGACCCGCCGGCATGGGGGCGCCGACCGGGGCCTCGTTACGACGGGCGGCCACCGTCGGCGAGGAGAGGGCCAGGCCCGTCGGCCGGCCAATAGCCACCAGATCGCCATCCCTCGACAGGGTGATGTCCTCGGCGAAGGACTCCATGGCCAAGCCCTGGGCGGAGGGCAGCAGGGCCATCTGCACAAATTCCCGCCTGGACGGCAGGCCCTTGGCCGGGCCCAGGGCCATGGCCACGGTCAGGGTGTCGCCGACCATGGAGTCGGGAACACGCACGATGCGGGTCACCCCGGACACAGCCGCCGTCAGGCTGGCCGGGCCGCCGGTTTCGTCTCGACGCACGCTGATGACGGAGGGCTGGGGCTGGGCGCCGGCGCCCAGGGCGATGATCCAGGTGTTCCCCTCGCTGATGGCGAAAACCGGCGTGCCCTGCGGGCTGGCGATCCGGACAGCGGAATAGTCAGGGCCCCGGAAGGCTTCCATGCGGGAGAACTGCAGCAAGCCCCGCGGCGCCTTGGAGACGTCGAGGCGGGCCGGGGCGTCGAACACCACCCACACGGCGTCGCCCCGGCGGAACACCGCCGCTCCAGCCGGCGCGGCCCAGGGAAAGCGCAGGACCGCCTGGGCGCCCTCCAGCCTGGCGTCGAGGCGCACAACCCCGTCCGCGGGAACCGGATTGGGGCGATTGGGCGGCGGCTCCAGGGGGGTGGACGCCGGCGGCGCAGCCGCGACCTTGGATTCAGGGGCCTTGGCGGTCTCGACCGCCGGCTTGACCGCGATATTGACGAAGGCGGCGCCGTCGGCCTGGCCGAGTCGGGCCTCGAACCCCTCCTCCAGGGTCAGGTCGAGCTCGAGCACACCGCCCACATGGCGCACTTGGGCGGTCTTCAAGCCCCGCGGCGGTGAGACCCGAAGCCGGGAGATGTCGGGATTGGCGTCGCGGGAAAAGCGCAGGGTCAGCACCGACCCTGCCTGCCGGCTGGTCACCCGCGCAGCGCCCCGCCAGTGGAATTCGATGCGTGAAAAGCCACGCGCCTGCGCCACCCGGACCTCAAGCGCCTCGGCGGCCGCGGGCGCCGCGGCCTGGGCCAGCACGCCCGCAGGCGTCGCCGTGGCCAGGATGCAGGCCGCCGCGACGCCGGAGCGCAGGGTCCGACGCAGGGTCATGGTCTTAGCCGCCAGCCTTGGCCGCAGGCGCGGCGGGGCGTGGCGCGTTCTGGGCCGCGGCGCTTTCCGTGGCCCCCAGGGCCTTGCCCAGGGCGCGGGCGGCTTCGAAGCGGCTGGCGAGGCTCTCAGTCAGACGCTTGGCCTCGGCGGGGGGCATGGCCGCCAGCATGGCCGACAGGGCGCGCTCCTTCATCGCCGCAGCGATAGGCAAGCGCACGGAGTCGTCGAGCACCGTCATGCGGGCGGCGGAATCCTTGGGCTTCATGCCCTCAAAGACCTTCACCATGCGGGCGACCTCCGTGTTCTCGCGAACCTCGGCCTCGCCCATGAGGCTTTCAATGTCGGTCTTGAGGCCGCTCAGGGCCTTCACCTTGGCGTCCAACTTGGCTTCCGCCGCGGCCATCAAGGCCAGTTGGGTCTCCATGGACTGCTCGCGGGCGTCCAGCTGGCCCCGGCGCTCACCCAGGCTTTGCAGCACCTGCAGCTCGGCCGGCGATAGTCCGGCCTCCCGGGCCAGCTCCGCCGCCGTCGGGGCGCAGGCCGCCACGGGCTTGGGAAGGGTCGAGGCGGCCGCATTGGTCGCCTCCCCGGTTGGCGCCGCTTCAGCCGCGCCGGCGGCTTCGCCGGCCTTGCCCGCGCCATCGCTCACCGCCTCCTGGGCGAAGGCGCGCGCGCCAGACAGGAGATCAGGGAGGGCCTGGGCCCCGGCCAGGGCGTTGACCACCAGGACGCCGCCGATCGCGACGCCGACAATGGGCAGGATGCGGGGAACAGACTTCATCGACGGCCTCGGCTCAGATGGCCCGCGGCCTCAGCCGGGGGGGTGTCGAACAGGTCTTCTTCCAGGGCGCGCGCCATCTTGGACAGGGGGCGGCCGGGACGCGGAATCGGGGCGATCTCGCGCTCGGTCTCGGCGCGGGGGCGCGGGGGACGCAGTTCATGGGCACCTGACAACAGGGCGCCCAGCCGGCGCTCGGCGGCGCGCTCCGCCGCCTCGGCTTCCGCCAGCGCCGGCCCTTCGCGAACCTGCCGCTCGAGGCGGGCGCTGAGCTGGCGTGCTTCGGTGACGCGATCATCCAGGGTCTCGGCGGCCTCATCGGTGGCCGCGCGCAGATCCGCCAGGCCCTGCTCGGCCCGCCGGGCGGCGGCGTCGAGCTCCGCGACAGCCAGGGCGAACCCCTCGTGGCTGTCGCGCAGGGCCTTGAGCCGCCGGTTCAGACGCCACCCCATGATCAGGGCGGCCGCCAGCAGGACCGCCAGCATGAGATTCATCGAGATCGCCACCAGACTCATCAGATCCTCTGCACGGCTTTGCGGGCCTGCGGCGAGAGGGGAGCCTCGACGCGGACGGCGATGTTGTGGTTGCGGCGGCCCATGTGACCGCGGGTCAGGGGAATGGTTCCAGCCCGCAGCTCCACCGGGCTCTCCGGCGTGGCGTTGAGCACGATGGTCTCGCCCACCTGCAGATCCAGCAGCCGCTGGAGGGGTATCTGCAGCTCGTCCAGGACGCAGCGGACCTCCAACTGGGTGGTCCAGAGCTCGGTGGCCAGGTGGCCTTCCCAGATGTTGTCGCGGCCGAACTTCTCGCCCATGAACTGCTGCAGCAGCATCTTCCGGATGGGCTCCAGGGTCGCATAGGGCAGCAGCAACTCGATGCGGCCGCCCCGGTCCTCCATGTCGATGCGCAGCTTGACCAGGATGGCGGCGTTGGCGGGCCTGGCGATGGCGGCGAAGCGCGGATTGGTCTCCAACCGGTCCAGGACGAAGGACACCGGCGTCAGGGGCTCGAAGGCGGCCCGGGCGTCCGCCAGCACGACCTCGACCATCCGCTGGACCAGCACCCGCTCGATCGTGGTGTAGGGCCGGCCTTCGATGCGCATGGCCGCCGTGCCCCGACGACCGCCCAGCAGAACATCGACGATGGAATAGATCAGGTTCGAGTCGACCGTCAGAAGGCCGTAGTTCTCAAGCTGCTCAGCCTTGAACACCGCCAGGATGGCCGGCAGCGGGATGGAATTCAGGTAGTCCCCGAACCGGATCGAGGAAATGTTGTCGAGGCTGACCTCGACATTGTCTGAGGTGAAGTTGCGCAGGGACGTCGTCATCAACCGCACCAGGCGGTCAAAGACGATTTCCAGCATGGGCAGCCGCTCGTAGGAGACCAGCGCAGAATTGATGATCGCCCGGATGCCGGTGCGCTCAGAGGCTTCGTCATCAGTGAGGTCAAAGCCAAGAAGGCTGTCGATCTCATCCTGATTGAGGATGCGCTCGGTCCCGGCGAACGGATCAGAATCACCGCCGGCGCCCCAGGCGTCAGCTCCGGTGTCTGCGGACATGTCGTTGTCGTCTGCCATGGCGAAATCTCAACTGAAGCCGCGAGCGCGGATCAGTTGATGAGCATCTCCTCGATCAGAACGGCGTTCACCTTGGCCGGCGCAATGACCAGATTCACCCGACGCAGGATCTCCATGCGAAGCTGATAGCTTCCCTGGCTGCCCGACAGATCCTCGGGCCGTAACTCGCGCAGGAAGGTCTGGAACATGTCCTGCAGCCGGGGAAGGTTGGGATCCAGTTCAGTGGCCACGCCGTCGTCGGGGAGCTCCAGCGTCAGGCGCAGCTTCAGGAAGGTGGCCTTGCCCTCTGGGGTCTGCATGTTCACGACGATGTCGGGCATGGTGTAGAAGACCACCCCATCGGGACCAGGACGGATCACCGCCGGGCTTGCCGGCGCGTCGCCGTCCTTGCCTTTGCCCTTCTCGGCTTTCTCAGTCTTCGCCTTTTCGGCCTTCTCCGCCTCGGCGCCCTCGGCGGCTGGCTTGGGCCCCAGCAGCATGAACGCCCCCGCGCCGCCGCCGCCCAGGACCACAAGCGCGCCAACCCCGGCGATGATCAGCAGCTTGAGCGGCGGCTTCTTCTTGGCCGGCGCGCCTTCGCCATCGAGGGCGGCTTCGTCGCCATCGACAGGGGCTTGCTTGTCCTTGGACTTGGCCACGCGCGCGGCTCCTTAGAATCTTACCCCTCACCCATGCCGCAGCGGTGGTTAAGGATAGGTTTTTACACCTGTTAACGGCGGCCGATCCTGCCCGGCAGTTTCCGCCAGGGGGGCGAAATTAACCTTCTTAAATCTTGTTTTTGTTCGCCTTTCTGGCTGGCCCGAAGCTTGCAGGCGACAGGTGTGAAATCCTGTCGCACCCAGGGAGGCGAGTAGATGGACAATGCGATCTATGTCGGCCTGTCGCGCCAGATGGTGCTGCGGCGCGAGCTGGACCTCATCGCCAACAATGTCGCCAACGCCGACACGGTGGGCTTCAAGGTTGAGTCCCTGATGGCCCGCGCAGAGCCCGGCGCCCCGGCCTACACCGAAGGCGCCCCCCGCCCGGTCAAGTTCGTGATCGACGGCGGCGTCGCCCGCGATTTCGGCCAGGGCGGGCTGTTCAGTACGGGTTCGGATCTCGACCTGGGCATCGAAGGCCAAGGCTTCTTCGAGGTCACCACCGACGATGGCCCCCGCTACACCCGGGACGGCCGTTTCCGCCTGGACGAGCTGGGCCGCATCACCAACCAGGCCGGCCAGCCCCTGGCCGGGGAAGGCGGCGGCGAGATCGTCATCAATCCTGAGGACGGTAAGGTCACCATCGGCCCCGATGGCACGATCAGCCAGGGCGAAAACCAGCTGGGCCGCGTCGGCGTCGTGCGGTTCGACGATCTCTCGGTCCTGGAAAAGACTGGCGACAACCTGCTGCGCAACACATCCAACCTCCCGGCCGAGGCGGCGCCCGACGTGCGGGTCCGCCAGGGCATGCTGGAGAGCTCCAACGTCAAGCCCATCCTGGAGATCACCCGGCTGATCGAAGTCACCCGGGCCTACGAGAGCATCACCAAGATGATGGAATCCTCCGCCGACCTGTCCCGACGCGCTGTCGAGCGCATGGGTCGGGCGAACTAGAGCTCTTAGAGAAGGTCTTCACCATGCAGGCACTTCGCACCGCCGCGACGGGCATGTCCGCCCAGCAGCTGAACGTCGAGGTCATCTCGAACAACATCGCCAACATGAACACGGTGGGCTTCAAGAAGCAGCGCGCCGAGTTCCAGGATCTGCTCTATCACACGATCGAGCGCGCCGGCGCCATGGCCGCCGAAGGCGCCATCGTGCCCACCGGCGTGCAGATCGGCGGCGGGGTGAAGGCCGGATCGGTCTATCGCATCACCGAGCAGGGCGCCGTCACCCAGACGGGCAATCCCTACGACATGGCCATCAGTGGCCGGGGGTTCTTCCAGGTGCTGATGCCGTCCGGCGAGACCGCCTACACCCGGGCCGGCAACCTGTCGCTGAACGCCGATGGTCAGCTGGTGACCGAGGACGGATACGCGCTCCAGCCGGCGATCGCCGTGCCCGGCGACGCCACATCCATCTCCATCTCCAAGAGCGGTGAGGTCCAGGCCATCCGGGAAGGTCAGGCCGACGCCGAGGTTGTGGGCCAGATCGAGCTGGCCAATTTCGTCAATGAAGCCGGCCTCAGCGCCATCGGCGACAACCTCCTGGTGGAGACCGCCGCCAGCGGGCCGGCCAATGTCGGCGCGCCGGGAGCGATTGGATTCGGCAACCTGCTCCAGGGCTATACCGAGGCCTCCAATGTGGACGCCGTCACTGAAATCACCGCGTTGATCATCGCCCAGCGGGCCTATGAGATGAACTCCAAGGTCATCTCCGCCGCCGATGAGATGCTGCAAGCCGCCAATGCGGTGAAGTGATGATGATCCTCCGTCACCTCACGATCGCCGCCGCCCTTTGGTTGGCCGCCGCGCCCATCGCCCAGGCCGCCCAGCCGGTGAGCCTGAAGGCCGAGACCGTGGATTCGGACGGGGTCGTCACCCTCGGCGACCTGTTCGACGGCGCCGGATCGGCCGCCGCGGTCAGGGTCGCAGCCAAGCCCGGGCTCAGCGTCGTGCTCGACGCCGGCGCAGTGCAGCAACTGGCGCGCCGCGCAGGCCTGCACTGGGCCAACGCCGAGGGCGTCCGCCGCATTGTGGTCCGCACCGGCGCCGACAGCGGAACCGCCACGTCCGTCTCGGCCCGCGCCGGCAATGTGGAAGTGCTGACCTATGCCCGCAGCCTGTCGACCGGCGACATTGTCCAGCCCGAGGATCTGATCTGGGGCAAGGCGGCGATGGCCCCAACCGACGCGCCGCACGACGCCGAAGCGATCATCGGGCTCGCCGCCCGCCGCCCCCTCCGCGCCGGGTCGGTCGTCGCCGCCCGGGACGTCACCGCCCCACAGGTGATCGCCGCGGGCGACATCGTCACCCTGACCTATGAGGCGGCCGGAATGGTGCTGAGCGTCAAGGCCAAGGCCATGGGCCGCGCCGCCCAGGGCGAAGGCTTCGCCGCCCAGAACCTGACCACCAAGCGCACGGTCCAGGCCGTGGCCACCGGCCCCGGCCAGGCCGCCGTCGGCCCTGGCGCCGATCAGATGCTGGCCAGCCCGGCCGCCCGCTACGCCCTGCGTTGATCCCGTTGAGAAGAGACCTCGCCATGCGCCTCGCCACCCTCGCCATCCTCGCCCTGCTGCCGCTTGGCGCCTGCTCGACCGTCCAGGAGGCCGTCGCGGGGCCGGACCTCACCCCCGTGCGCTATCCCGCCGCCCTGGTTCCGCAACAGCAGGTGATCCTGGCCTCCGCCAATCAGCCCATGCCGAGCCAGGCTTCGGCCAACTCCCTGTGGCGCACAGGCGCCCGGGCCTTCTTCCTTGACCAGCGGGCCAACCGGGTCGGTGACATCGTCACCGTCCAGATCGAGATTGACGACCGGGCCCAGACCTCGAACTCCACCAGCACCAATCGCAGCGGCGGCATGCAGGCCGGCGTGCCGACCTTCTTTGGTCTGGAATCCAGCCTGGGCCGCATTTTGCCCGGCGCCTTCGACCCGGCCAACGCGATCTCCAGCAGTTCGAGCTCCAACAACTCCGGCTCCGGCTCGGTGTCTCGCGCCGAGAAGATCAACCTGGTCATCGCCGCCGTCGTCACCGCCGTGCTGCCCAATGGCAATATGATGATCCAGGGCACCCAGGAGGTGCGCACCAATGGCGAGGTTCGGCAGCTGTCGGTGGCCGGAATCATCCGCCCGGAGGACATCACCTCGTCCAACACCATCCGCCATTCGCAGATCGCAGAGGCGCGCATCAGCTACGGCGGTCGGGGCGACATCAGCCGGGTCCAGCGAACCCCGGCCGGTCAGGCCATCGTGGAGAGCTTCTCCCCCTTCTGACGAGGCGCCATGAACCGAACGGCGTGCGGCGAGTTTGCTTCTCTGAAGGAGACGCCCACCATGCGCACCCGTTCCGCCCTGGGCCTGTCGGCCGCCATGATTATCGTCGCCGCCTGCGCTCACCCCGTGGCCGAGGCGCCGGCCCCCATGGCCTGGTCGTTCAACCACACCCACAGCGAAGGCCTCAAGCTGGTCTACGGCCAGCCCCAGTCTGACAATGTGCTGGTCATGCTGAGCTGCCACCCGCAGTCGGGTGAGGTCGAGGTGGCGGTGATCACGTCCGATGGGGTGTCCGGCTCGGGGGACTCAGGCGCAGTGGGCCTGTCATCGCGACAGGAGCGGCTCGACCTGACCAGCGCGGTCGCCCCAACGCCAATCGCCGGCCTGGGCGTCGTCATTGAGAGCGCAGCCGCCAACACGCCGGCCCTGGACCGCTTCGCCCGCACCGGCGAGCTATCGGTGCAGACCGCCGGCAAGACTGTGGCCGCTCCGGCGCGGGGCGCCGATCAGGCCCTGGTGTCGGACTTCTTCGGGCAGTGTGGCCAACCGGTTTAAGGCCTTGAGGCTGGAGCCTTGGCTGTGCCGGGGCTAAGCTCCGCCCATGACACGCGCCCCTGCCCTCGCCCTGTTGCTCCTTTTCACCAGCTCGGCCGCCGCGGCCCAGGAAAGTGGCTGGACGTACCGCTCCACGCCGGAGCCCGTCGAACTGGCGCATACCTCGCCCGGCAGCCCTATCCCTGACCTCGCCCTCACCTGTGTGAAGGACAGTCGTCAGATTGTGGCGCGGTTTCCCGTGGCCCAGCGGCTGGCGGCGGACAATTCCAGCGGACGCTGGCTGGACGATGTGGGGCGCCCGGCCCCCTGGCCCGTCAGCGTGACCATCGCCTCGGGCGAAACCCAGACCACCATACCTGGCGAGGCCAATCTCGATCCCATCGGCGATGGCTCGATCATCACCGTGGAATTCGCAGACCGCGCCCCCGTGGCCGAAGCCTTCAGCCGCACAGGGATGCTGGCCGTCTCGGCCTTGGGCGGCGGCGTACAGCCAGCAGCCGCGGCGCGGCGCTCAGTCCAGGGCTTCCTGCGCTACTGCCGCTGATCAGGCCCGGCGGCCGGCAGCCGCCACCACATCGGCGCCCAGAGCCGCCAGGGCGGTCCGCACGACACCCTCAGCATCGAGGCCCGCTTGGGCGTACATCAGTTCCGGCTTGTCGTGGTCCTGGAAGATGTCCGGCAGGGTCAGGGTACGCACCTTAAGTCCGCGATCCAGAGCGCCGTGTCGCGCCAGGGCCTCCAGGACGAAGGCCCCGAAGCCGCCCATGGCGCCTTCCTCGATGGTGATCAGGGCCTCGTGGTCCCGGGCCAAGCGCAGGACTAGGTCGATATCCAGGGGCTTGGCGAAGCGGGCGTCGGCCACTGTCGCCGAAAGGCCCCGCGCGCCGAGCATGTCGGCGGCGCGCAGGCACTCGGGCAGGCGCGTTCCGAAGGACAGGAGCGCCACAGCGGTCCCCTCGCGTACGATGCGGCCCCGGCCGATCTCCAGCGGCGTGGCGACCTCAGGGATGGCCACGCCTGTCCCCTCGCCGCGCGGGTAGCGGAAGGCGCTGGGGCGGTCGTCGATCGCCGCGGCGGTCGCGACCATATGGGCGAGTTCGGCCTCGTCGGCGGCGGCCATCAGCACCATGCCTGGAAGCGCGCCCATGAAGCCGACATCAAATGAACCGGCATGGGTCGGCCCATCGGCGCCCACCAGCCCCGCCCGGTCGATGGCGAAGCGCACCGGCAGGCCCTGAATGGCCACATCGTGGACCACCTGGTCATAGCCGCGCTGCAGGAAGGTGGAATAGATGGCCGCGAACGGCTTCATGCCGTCGGCGGCGAGTCCGGCGGCGAAGGTCACCGCATGCTGCTCGGCGATCCCGACATCATAGGTGCGATCAGGGAAGGCCTGGCCAAACAGATCAAGCCCCGTGCCGGAGGGCATAGCCGCGGTGATCGCGCAGATGGTGGGATCCAGGCGCGCCTGCTTGATGAGCTCGGTGGCGAACACCTTGGTATAGCTGGGCGCCTTGGCCTGGGCCTTGGCCTGCTGGCCCGTGACCACGTCAAACTTGACCACCGCATGGTGCTTGTCGGCCGCGCTTTCAGCGGGGGCGTAACCCTTGCCCTTCTGGGTGACCACATGAACCAGCACCGGCCGGTCGACGATCTCCCGGGCGTTCCGGAGCACCGCCACCAGGGCTTCCATGTCGTGGCCATCGATGGGGCCGACATAATAGAAGCCCAGCTCCTCGAAGAGGGTGCCGCCGGTGACCATGCCCCGGGCGTATTCCTCGGCCTTGCGGGCGGCCTCCTGGATCGGCCGCGGGAAGGCCTTGGCCACTGACTTGCCGAGATTGCGCAGGGACTGGTAGCCGCCGCCGGACACCAGTCTCGCCATATAGGCGCTCATGCCCCCCACCGGCGGGGCGATGGACATGTCGTTGTCGTTGAGGACGACGGTCAGCTGCTTGGTCGTCTCGGCCGCGTTGTTCATGGCCTCATAGGCCATGCCGGCGCTCATGGAGCCGTCGCCGATGACAGCCACGACGCGGTTGTTCCGTCCTGCCTGGTCGCGGGCCGCGCAAAAGCCGAGCGCCGCCGAGATGGAGGTCGAGGCGTGGGCGGCGCCAAACGGGTCATATTCACTCTCGGCCCGCTTGGTGAACCCCGACAGACCCCCGCCCTGACGCAGGGTGCGGATGCGGTCGCGCCGTCCGGTCAGGATCTTGTGCGGATAGGCCTGGTGGCCCACGTCCCAGATCAGGATGTCCTTGGGCGTCTCATAGACGTGATGCAGGGCGACGGTGAGCTCGACCACGCCCAGGCCAGCGCCCAGGTGCCCGCCGGTCTGCGAGACAGCGTCAATGGTCTCGCTGCGAAGCTCGTCAGCCAGGGTCTGGAGTTGTGGGACGGTGAAACCGCGGGTGTCGGCGGGCGCGGAAACCTGATCCAGGAGAGGCGTATTTGGCGGCATGAAGTGGGCAAACAACTGATGCTGCGGCTAGTTGCGGCGCTGTAACACGAAATCGACGCTGGCCCGCAGGAAATCAGCCGGGGGACCGAAGCCGTCGAGGTGCGACTTGGTCTGCTCAATCAGCAGGTTCAGACGATCCCGCGCAGCGCCCGCCCCCAGCAGGGTCACGTAGTTGGCCTTGCCCCGCGCCGCGTCTTTTCCCGCTCGCTTCCCCATGAGATCGGGGTCGCCCTCGGCGTCCAGTAGATCGTCGACGATCTGGTAGGCCAGGCCAAGATCCTGGGCGAAGGCCATGAGCGCCGGCCGCCTGGCCTCGCCGGAATGGGCCATGACCAGGGGAAGCTCAAAGGCGCAGGCGATCAGGGCGCCGGTCTTCATCCGCTGCATACGGGCCACCGCGCCGAGGTCGTCTCGGACCCCGAGAAGGTCAATCATCTGCCCGCCGCACATCCCCCGGGCGCCCGCCGCGGCCGCCAGCCTCAGGACCATCTCGGCGCGCACCGCCGGGTCAGGATGGGTGTCGGGATGGGCCAGGATCTCAAAGGCCGAGGCCTGGAGGGCGTCGCCCGCCAGGATGGCGGTGGCCTCATCATAGGCCTTGTGCACCGTGGGCCGCCCATGCCGCAGGTCGTCGTCGTCCATGCTGGGCAGGTCGTCGTGGATCAGGCTGTAGGCGTGGATGCACTCCAGGGCGCAGGCCGCCCGCAGCAGCGGGCGCTCCTCCACCTCGAACATCCGACCGGTCTCGATGACGAAATAGGGGCGCATCCGCTTGCCGGGGCCGAGGGCGGCATAGCGCATGGCCTCGGTCAGACGAGCTTCTGGACCATCGGCGCGGGGCAGCAGTTCGTCGAGGGCGACCGTGACCAGGTCTGCGGCCTCGGCCACGCGACGCTCGACCTCAGAGGTCATCAGCTGAACTCGGCCGGTTCGGCCGTGGGAGTCCCCTGGGCGCCGCCGACGATCTTCTCAACCCGCAGGCGCGCCGCCTCAAGCCGGGATTCGCAGTGAGCCTTCAGCTGGGCGCCGCGCTCATAGAGGCGGATGGAGTCGTCCAGGGCCGCCTGGCCGGATTCCAGCTTGGCCACGATGGCCTCCAGCTCGGCGAGCGCCTGTTCGAAGGTCAGGGCTTTGATGTCGTCGGTGTCAGCCATTTCGCTCCTCGGGGGAGCCGCCAACCTAGAGACCAGGAACGGCCGCCGCAACGGGCCAACCGGCGAACGGGAGCCTACGGGCGCTCGAAGCGCCGCATCGACCAGTATTTGTACCCTTGGCTGTCAGCGACCCGCCAACCGCGGCGCCGCAAGGCTCGCCCAACCATGAAGTTGAAAAAGCCGTGGGCCAGCACCACCACGTCGTGTCCCTGGCTCGCCTCCTCGATCAGGCGCGCAGCGGCCGCAGAGGCGCGTTCCTCGGCCTGCCGGCGCGTCTCCTCGCCCTCATGATGGTCGAAGAACCACCAGCAGACCCGCGCCAGGAAGCCCCAGTAGGACGGCCGCATCCGGATAAAATCGGGCAGATTCGGCGGCGGCAGGGGCGCCTCGACGAACAGGGGCATGCTGGCGAAGTCGCGGCCGCGGGTCACGGCGATCGCCGTCTCAATTGACCTCTGTCGCGTGGAGGAGAAGACCACCCCGGCGCGGGCGGCGAAGTCGCTCAGGGTGTCGGGCGGGGTCTGGCCAGGCAGCAGCCCCAGGACCTCATATTGAGCCCAGAAATCCCGGTAGCCCTTGGCGTTGAGCCAGACCCGACGACTCAGCGCCGGCTCTCCATGACGGGCGAGAATTATGGCGCCCAGGCGCTCAGCCCCAGGGGCTGGAGGCGTGGCAGAATCGACGGTCAGAGAATCGGCCATGTCATCCTAGGGTTCGCGCCAGCCAGACCTCGCGCACCCCTCACCCCTGTTGCAGGGCCAGGACGTGCGCCACCGCCGACCGGCCCAGAGCCTCAAGGTCGTATCCGCCCTCGAGCGCTGACACAACCCGGCCGCGCGCGCTCGACCTCGCCACAGCCACGATCTGCTCGGTGGCCCAGCCATAGTCAGCCGCGCCCAACTGCTGCCCGCCGGGACCGCCCCCGAGCGGATCCAACCGATGGGCGTCAAAGCCCGCCGAGATGAGGATCAGATCGGGACGGAAATCGGCCACATGGGTCATCAGGCTGGAGAAGGCCTGGCGCCAGCCCTCAACGCCGCCGCCCGCAGGAGATATGGCGTTGACCACATTGTCGGCCACCGCATCGTCCGGATGGCCCGTGCCGGGCCACTGCGGCCACTGCTGCACAGAGGCGAACATCAGGTTCGGCTGACCAGCCAGAGCCGCCTGGGTGCCGTTGCCATGATGGACGTCGAAGTCCACCACCGCCACCCGCTCCAGCCCCGCGGCCTGGGCGACGCGGGCGCCGATGGCCACGTTCGAAAAGATACAGAAACCCATGGCCGCGCCAGGTTCGGCATGATGGCCCGGCGGCCGCACCGCGCAGAAGGCCCGCTGGAACTGGCCCGCGGCCACGTCGCGCACAGCGGCGGCCACGGCGCCGGCGGCCCGCCGGGCGGCGAGCAAGGTGCCGGGGGACATCACGGTGTCCTCGTCCAGGCGGGTCACCCCGGCCCTGGGGGCGGCGGCGAAGATGCGCGCGACATAGTCTGCGTCATGAACAAGCCGCAGGTCGGCGATCTCAGCCAGGGGGGCGTCGCGGGGCTCAAAGTCCAGGGCGTCCTCGGCCTCCAGGGCGTCAATGACAGCGGCCAGACGCTCGGGCCGCTCCGGATGGGTGGCCCCCGGGCGGTGGTCGAGCATATCCTCATGGGTGTAGAGGCCGATCATCAGCCCATTCTAGCGGACGACTGAGCCTTGGGAATGCAGGACGTCATCATCCGCCGCGCGATCGCCGGCGACCTTGAAACCCTGGCGGCGCTGGGACGCGCCACCTTCACCGAGACCTTCGGCCACCTCTACCCGCCGCAGGACCTCGCGACCTTTTTGAGCAGCGCCTACGGGCTGGACTATCTGCGTCACGCCCTGGACGACCCTGACCGGGCCTTCTGGCTTGTGGAAAAGGACGGCGTCGCCTTGGGCCACGCCCTGGCCGGGCCCTGTGACCTGCCCCACCCGGAGGTCGGCCCGACGTCGTTGGAGGTGAAGCGTCTCTATCTCAGCCAGGCCGCTCAGGGGCTGGGTCTGGGGGCGCTTCTCTTCGAGACGGTCCTGGCCTGGCTGGAGCGTGATGGACCGAAGGATTTGTGGCTCGGGGTCTGGTCCGACAACCATGGGGCGCAGCGGTTCTACCGGCGGTACGGGTTCGCCCCGGTGGGGGAGTATGGCTTCGCTGTAGGCGCCAGCGTCGATCGGGAGTTCATTTTTCGGCGCCCGGGATAGATTTTCTACGCTTCCTGTCACAAATGCTCGCCATATGCCCTCTTCGTGGCGTCAATCGCGCCGCATTGGTGGATTATTGCTGAGATTTAACGCCAGCCGCTTTGACGCGGGCCCTGGGTTCTGGGCATTTAGGCCCGGTCATTTCTGCGCGGAAGGGCGTCGGTTGGATGCTGAGAATTGGCTATGTTCGCCTGCGTGACGCCCGGTCGTCCGAGGATACCGCAGTCCTGAAACAGCTGGGCTGCCACGTGGTTCGCGCCGAGGAGCCCGCCGCCCCTGGCGGGGATGAGACCGCGGTCCTCTATTCCATTCTCGACTTCATCGGCGAGGGGGACCAACTGGTGGTCACCCGGCTGGATCAGCTCGGCCACTCCACCCGCAATGTGCTGCGGGTGATCGACCGGCTGGAGGCGCGCAACGCCAGCCTGTTCGTGGTCGAACCCGACCTGACCACCGATGGCGAAGGCGGCCGGGCCCTGCGGGCGGCCCTGAAAGCCGTGGCCGCGGTGGAACCGGCCTGGGCCGGGCGCAAGCGCCGCAGCGCCCCGGCCACCGAGGACATCCGCGCCCTGCAGCAGGCCGGCGTTGGACCGGTGGAGATCGCGCGCCGCCTGGGCGTCTCCCGCATGACGGTCTGGCGCAAGCTTCGGGCGATGGAGGCCTAGGGTCAGGCAAGCAGGGCGCATGGCGCGCCTGCGGCTTTCCGCCGTCCTGACGCTGGACATCGGGGCCTCGCCGCCCCATCCTCTGCAGTCAAACGTCTGTTCGTCCCGCGGTTTGGGAAGGCCTGCCCATGTTCATGCAATTTTTCACCGAGCTTCGCCAAGCCAAGGTCCCGGTGTCCTTGAAAGAGTACCTCATGCTGATGGAGGGGCTCGACAAGATGGTCATCGACCGCACGGTCGAGGATTTCTACTACCTGTCGCGGGCCGCCCTCGTGAAGGACGAGAAGAACATCGACCGGTTCGACCAGGTGTTCGGTCACGTCTTCAAGGGGCTGGAAAAGGTGGACGGTGTCGGCACGGCCGACATCCCCGCCGAGTGGCTGGAGAAGATCAGCGAGAAATTCCTCACCGAAGAGGAGAAGGCGCAGATCGAGGCCATGGGCGGCTTCGACAAGCTCATGGAAGCGCTCGCCGAGCGCATGAAGGAGCAGAAGGAGCGCCACGAGGGCGGCAACAAGATGATCGGGACCGGGGGCACCTCGCCCTTCGGCGCCAACGGCTATCATCCCGAAGGCATCCGCATCGGCCAGGACAAGGGCCGCCACGGCAAGGCGATCAAGGTCTGGGACAAGCGCGAGTACAAGAACCTCGACGACTCCGTCGAACTCGGCACCCGCAACATCAAGGTCGCCCTGCGTCGCCTGCGCAAATGGGTGCGCGAGGGCGCGACCGAAGAGCTGGACATGTCCGGCACCATCCGCGGCACCGCGGAAAAGGGCTATCTCGACATCCATATGCGGCCCGAGCGCCGCAACAAGGTGAGCGTGCTCATCTTCTTTGATGTCGGCGGCTCGATGGATAGCCACATCAAGATCTGTGAGGAGCTGTTCTCTGCAGCGCGCTCAGAGTTCAAGAACATGGAGTTCTACTATTTCCACAACTGTCTCTATGAGACCGTATGGAAGGACAACCGGCGTCGGCACGCCGAGAAGCTCAACACCTGGGATGTGATCCACAAGTACTCTGGCGACTACAAGGTGATCTTCGTCGGCGACGCCACCATGAGCCCCTATGAGATCACCTATCCGGGCGGCTCGGTGGAGCACTGGAACGAAGAAGCCGGCGCCGTCTGGGTCGATCGGGTGGCGCAGATCTATGAGCACATGATCTGGCTGAATCCCACCGCTGAACGCCATTGGGCCCACACGCCCTCGGTTGAGGTGATGAAGCAGCTGGTGAACGACCGGATGTATCCGCTGACCCTGGAAGGCCTGGACAAGGCCATGCGCGAGCTGGCGCGCTAAAGGGTTCATTCCCTGCGGCGCCGTCCGTCTACGGCTGATAGGCTTCAAGGACGGACGTTTGAGAATCGCATGACAGAGCCCGTAACGCCGCCGCCCCCGCCCCAGGGGGATATGCAGGAAGCCGCCACCAAGGCGGCGGTCTTCTGCGCGGCCGAGCGCCTGTTCGCCCTGCACGGTTTCCAGAACGTCTCGGTGCGCGACATCACCGCCGAAGCAGGTGTGAACCTGGCGTCTGTGAACTATCACTTCGGCTCCAAGGACGGCCTGCTGTTCGAGATATTCCGCCGGCGCACCGCCGAGCTGAATCGCGAGCGCGCCCGCATGCTGCACGAGGCCAATGACCGCCACGGGGGCAAGCCGCCCGTGCGCGACATTCTTGAGGCCCTGTTCGCCCCGCCGCTGAAATGGGCCGACCCGGCCGGCGACCGGCGGATCTCCGTCCAGTTCATCATCCGCGCCCGCAGCGAGGGCACCGCCCAGATGCGTGACGTCCTGCAAAACGACGTCTCCCACCTGCGCCGGTTCGCTGACGCCCTGATCGCCGCCCGCCCGGAGCTGGCCCTCGAAGACGCCTACTGGCGGCTGCATTTCTGCCTGGGCATGGTGCACAACAACCGCTTCGCCGAATTTGATCGCCTGCATCACCTGTCCGATGGCTTGACCCGGGAACAGGATGCCGACGGCCTGCTGGCCCGTATGCTGGACTTCGCCGAAGCCGGGTTCCTGGCGTGACGGCGGCCCTGCCGCGCGTCACCCATGTGGCGAGCCGGCCGGGACACAGCTTTTCCAAGACCTTGCAGCCCGCCATCCTGCTGATCGCCGGCCTCGGCGTGGAAGGTGATGGCCATGCCGGAACCACCGTGCAGCATCGCTCCCGCGTCGCCCGCGATCCGACACAAGCCAACCTGCGTCAGATCCACCTGATGGCTGGCGAACTGCACGACGAGTTGAACAGCGCCGGCTTTGATCTCGGCCCCGGCGACCTGGGCGAGAACCTGACCACCCGGGGGATCGATCTGATCGGCCTGTCTGCGGGGACGCGGCTCCATCTTGGTCAGGCGGCCGTGGTCGAGATCACCGGCCTGCGCAACCCCTGCATCCAGCTCGACGCGTTCCGCCCAGGTCTGATGGCCGCCTGCCTCGGCCGCGACGATGCCGGCCGGCTGGTGCGCAAGGCCGGCGTCATGGGGATTGTGCTGACCGGCGGTGAAGTCAGGCCCGAAGACGCCATCGTGATCGAGTCGCCCGCGGTCTTCCGCGCCCTGGAAAAGGTCTAGCTCGCCTACCCCGCCAGGGACCAGGCGAGCTTCAGATCCTCGATGAACTGTGCTTCGGCCCGCGCCTTGGCCGCCGCATCCGGAACCCTGAGCAGATAGGCGGGATGCCAGGTGACCACGGCCTGGGCCTGATCCTCAAGTTGCAGAGCCTGGCCCCGGAGCTTGCCGATGGGCGCAGACTTACCGAGGACGCTGCGCGCCGCCGTGGCGCCCAGGGCGACGATCACCCGGGGGCGAACCAGCCGCCGTTCGGCGTCCAGCCACCAGCGGCAGGCCTCGATCTCCGGCGCGTCAGGGGTCTTGTGGATTCGCCGCTTGCCGCGCGGCTCATGCTTGAAGTGCTTCACTGCATTGGTGACATAGACCTCTCGCCGGGGCGCCCCAGCCGCCGCCAGGGCCTGGTCAAGCACCTGTCCCGCCGGGCCGACAAAGGGACGGCCGGCCAGGTCCTCCTGGTCGCCGGGCTGTTCGCCGACGATCATCAGCCGCGCGCCGAGCGGCCCCTCCCCCGCCACCCCTTGAGTCGCGTCACGCCAGAGCGGGCAGCGGCGGCAGGCGTCGACGCCGGCGGCCACCGCGTCCAGACTTGTGGGCGCGGCGCCATCGAAGGGCGCGTCACGGGAGGCGCGCTGGGCCGCCCGGACGATGCGGCGGGCGGGCTCGGATGGGGCCTTCTCGACCATCTGCGTGGTCCGGTCTCCAGCGGCTCGGGTCATCTCTGGAATGAGCGCGGCCTCCGGCAGGTTGCGCCAGTAGCGCTTGGGCATCTCGCGCACCATGGTCGCGGTCCGCAGTCGCGCCGGATTGAAGGTCGAGGCGTAGTAGGTCCGCCAATAGGCTTCCAGATCATCGCCGGCCGGGGCGTCGGCTGGATCGGCGCCAGGGGTGAAGCTCAGCGCCCGGGTATCCCAATGGGCGCAGACGTCCGGGGTCAGGATCGAGAACGCCATGTTGGAAAACCTGCGGGTGAAGAAGGGGGCGGTGGCCTCCGTCACCCGGTGGGCTGGCTCGAACCAGGCCACGAAAGCCTCGCCAGCGCCGGCCGTCTCCACCTCTCGGAACCGGACAAAGGCCTTCATCTTGTGGGCCGCCCGGTTCACCTGGCTCTGCATGTCGAGCGCCAGAGACACGTCGGGATCGCTGGCGATCTCGAGCAGGCGCGGCGTCGCCTCCAGCCGCCAGAGCAGCCGGTAGAGCAGGTCAAACCGTTCCGGCGAGCGATGCAGCGCCACGCGACTGGCCAGGTCCACAAAGGTGCGGCTGACCTTGAAGCCCTCCGCCCCCACCACCCTGGTCTTGGCAGCCTCTGTGGGAAACAGGCTCGCCTGACCGCCATCGACGGTCCACAGGACCTGCGCCGGCTGGGCTCCTTCGGCGCGGAGCAACCGGGCGGCGCTCCGCCAACCGTCGAAGTCGGTCTCCGAGGCCAGTCGCACGACGCGCATCAGAACAGGCTCAGCTGCTGGGGCGGCGGGGTGAAGCGGTCGCGCAGATCGGCCCGGTCGGCGAGGGCGCCGGGACTCCAGTCGCTGGCGATCACGAAGGGCTTGAGCTTCTCGAGGTTGCGGGCCAGCCGCTTCACATCGGCCAGGGTCAGCCGGGTCAGCTTCCGGGCGGCGATCATCCGGTCCACACTGCGAGTTCCCAGGCCCGGGACGCGCAGCAAGGTCTCGCGAGGCGCCGTGTTCACGTCCACCGGAAAATCGGCCCGGTTGCGCAGGGCCCAGGCGAGCTTCGGGTCGATGGCCAGGTCGAGGTCTTCGCCGGGCCCGATGATCTCGTGGGTCTCGAAGCCGTAGAACCGCATCAGCCAGTCAGCCTGATAGAGGCGGTGTTCGCGCATCAGGGGCGGACGCTGCGCCGGCAGAGACTTGGCCACGTCCGGGATCGGGCTGAAGGCCGAATAATAGACCCTGCGCAGGCCGTAGTTCCCATAGAGGGTGTTCGAGCGCGCCAGGATCTCCCCGTCGCTGGCGCCGTCGGCGCCGATGATCATCTGGGTCGACTGGCCGGCGGGCGCGTACTTTGGCGGCCGGGTCTTGCGGGCCGGCGCCTTGCCCGCCTCGATGCCCAGGCGCACCGCGCCCATGGCCTTCCGGATCACGCTGGCGCTCTTCTCCGGCGCGAAGGCGGCCAGACTCTCCTCCCGCGGCAGCTCCACATTGATCGAAACGCGATCCGCATAGAGGGCCGCCTGATGGGTCAGCTCCACAGAGGCCTCGGGGATCAGCTTCAGATGGATGTAGCCGCGGAAGTCGTGGACGGTGCGCAAGGCTTTGGCGACCGCGACCATGGCCTCCATCGTATAGTCGCTGTTGCGGATGATGCCCGAGGAGAGGAACAGCCCCTCGATATAGTTGCGCTTGTAGAAGCCGAGCGTCAGGTCGACCACTTCCTGGACGGCGAACCGCGCCCGGGGCGTGTTGGACGACACCCGGTTCACGCAATAGGCGCAGTCATAGATGCAGTAGTTGGTCAGCAGGATTTTCAGCAGGCTGACGCACCGACCGTCCGGCGTATAGGCGTGGCAGATGCCCATGCCCTCTGTGGAGCCCACGCCCTTACCGTCCCGGGAGTCCCGTTTTCCTGCCCCGGACGAGGCGCAGGAGGCGTCATACTTGGCCGCATCGGCGAGGATGGAGAGCTTCTGCTTCAGATCGAGAACGGCCATGGCGCTATTCTAAAGTTCCTTCTTTGTTCTGCAAGCGCAGCCGCAGGTCAGGAGATAAAACTCTTGCGAGCCCTGGCGGGGATCGGGCCATATTGGCGTTCCGCCAGCTGACCGGCCTTTAGATGAACAGTGATCTCGTCGACAGAATCTATGAGTGTTCCGTCGTGCCGGAGCTCTGGCCCGCCGTGCTCGACGATCTCGCGGAGATGACCGAGTCCCGGGGCGGGTTGCTGTTTTCGGCGCGCAAGGCGCTGTGCTGGACAGCATCTGGTTCGATCCGCGACGTGTTCGAGGACTACGTCAATGATGGCTGGTTCCTGCGCTGTCCGCGCCGCCCTTGCCTGATGAGCCAGGCTCAGCCTTCCTTTTTCGTCGAGCAGGACTTCTGGAGCGAGGACCAGATCGAGCACGACCCGATCTACCGGGACTTCTTCCGCCCCCGGGGCCTCGGCTGGTCAGCCGGCACCGGCCTGCAGGTGCCCACCGGCGATTCCATCATCTTCAGCGTCGAGCGAACCCTTGAGCGCGGGCCGTTCGAGGCTGACGAGGTGGCGACGCTGAACCAACTGCGCCCCCACCTGGCCCGCAGCGCCCTGGTCAGCGCCCGGCTTGGCCTGCAACGCGCCCAGGGGGCGACCGACGCCCTCAGCGCGCTTCGGCTGCCCGCCCTGTTGCTCAGTGAGACCGGGGTGGTGATCGAGGCCAATTCCTGGGCCGAGACCCTGGCCGACCAGGTCCGGTTCGGGGCGGGGAGCCGCGTCAGCCTCTCCGACAAGACCGCCCAGGAGATGCTCAACGCGGGGCTCAAGTCGCTCCACGCCGCCCCCGGCGCCGGCAGCAGCACCTTCCCCCTGCGCGATGAACTGGGCAAGGCGACGATGGTGCTCCACCTGATCCCAATCAAACGATCAGCCCACGACATTTTTGGCCAGAGCTTCGCCCTCCTGCTGATGACTCCGGTGAGCAGCGAGCGCACGCCGTCGCTGGACCTCATGCGCTCACTCTTCGACCTCACCCCCGCCGAGGCCCGGGTGGCCCAGGGCATCGCGGCTGGCAAGACTTTGGAAGATCTGGCGCAGACGGGCGAGGTCTCGATCAACACCGTCCGCAACCAGCTCCGCCGGGTGCTGGAAAAGACCGGCTGCACCCGCCAGGCCGAACTCGCCGCCCTGTTGGCCAGCGTGGCGGTGGGGGCTGCAGCATAGGGCGATGACGCCCTTGCCTTGGCTCACCATGCCTGGCCGTGGCCATCCGAGTTTCGCCACATTCGCGCTCTAGCCACCCTTGGTGGAGCTTCGGGGGTGGACGATGAGATCTTTCGGCTTGGCCTTTATCCTGGCGACGGCGCTCCTCGTCACGGCCTGCGATCAGAGGACCAACACCCAGGCGCCGCCAGCCACTGACGCAAGCGCCGGGGCTGGATTCCCCGAAGGCGCCCCCTACGTCCTGAAGGGCACCCAGGTCTGGACCGTGCCCGACCCGGTGTCTGGCCGAGACTATGAGGTCTTTGTCAGCCTGCCGGCCAGCTACGAGGCCGAGCCGCAGCGACGCTACCCCGTCCTCTATGTCACCGACGCCGACTACGCCTTTCCCATCCTCCGCCAGATCGCCCGACGGGTGAATCTGGATGGCCCGGTGCTCGAGGACTTCATCCTGGTGGGCCTGTCCTACGCAAAGGGCGAAGGTGGAGCGGCCTCCCGCAGCCGCGACTACACCCCCATTCCCTGTCGTCCTGAGAGCCGCTGCGCCCTGGCCCATGGCGGCGGGGCGGCCTATCAGGCCTATCTGAAGGATGAGGTTCTGCCCTTCATCGAAGACCGGTTCCGGGCCGATCCGGACGCCCGGGTGCTGATGGGCCACTCCTATGGGGGCCTGCTGGGCGCCCAGATCCTGTTCACCGACCCGACGTTGTTCCGGTCTTACGTGCTGGGCAGTCCGTCCTTCTGGTTTGGCCAGCGCCATATCACGGCGATGGAGGCCGACTATGCTCGGACCCATACCGATCTGCCGGCCGAGGTCTTCATGTATATCGGCGCCTTCGAGACGTCGGGCTCCACCCCGCGGCACGCCTCCCGATACGACATGGTCGGCGACATGCGGGCGATGGAGCAGGTCCTGAAGTCCCGCGAGTATCCGAGCCTGAGCGTGCGATCGACCGTCCTGTCCGACGAGGACCACCTGACCGTCGCCCCGGCCGGCTTCACCCGCGCCTTGTTGGCGATTCTGCCGGCGGCGCCTTAGAGGGCCCGGGGGAGATCGGGCCGCCGCCTGGAGCCGCGTGAGCGGAACCTTAGCCGCCAGGACGGGTTAGCAGCGCCACATGTCCCGCCTGATCATCCGCCACGAAACCCGCTACGCCTATGAACGCCCTGTGGCCTTTGGCCCGCACGAACTGTTGGTGCGGCCCCGGGGGGGCCATGCCCTGCGGGTGGTGAAGGGCGCCCTGACCTTCTCCCCTCGGGGCGAGACCCGCTGGCGCTATGACGCCTATGGCAACTGTGTGTGCCAGCTGACCCTGAGCGAAGAGGCCGATGAGTTCTTCGTCCTCAGCGAGCTGGAGATCGAGCGCTTCCCCGCCCCGCTTGAGCCCCAGGAAGTGGACGACCCGCACACCGCAACGCCCATCGTCTACCCGCCTTCCGACCGGGCGGTGCTTGGCCCCTATATCGAGCCCGCCACCCTGGATCCGGAGGGGCATCTGCTGCGCTGGCTTCACGGCCTTGCGCCGGCCGTCGGCGAGCCGGCCATCGACTATGTGCTGCGGCTCAACAGCGCCATCCACAAGCAGTTCGACTATGAGGCCCGGCAGGAAGAGGGCACACAGGTTCCGCACGAGACCGTGACCCTGGGCCGGGGCACCTGTCGCGACTTCGCCTGGCTGATGGTTGAGACGCTCCGTCGCGTGGGTTTCGCCGCCCGGTTCGTCAGTGGCTATCTCTATTCGCCGGGGCTGGAGAGCGTGCGCGGCGCCGGCGCCACCCATGCCTGGTGCGAAGTCTTCCTGCCGGCTTTTGGCTGGATGGATTTCGACCCCACCAACGGCCTGGCCGAGGCCGCCGATCTGATCCCGGTGGCGGTCAGCCGCACCCCGGCCGAGGCCGCGCCGATCAGCGGATCAATCCTGGGAGATCCGGGGCTGAGCCGCATGGTGGTCAAGGTGGACGTCACCCTGGCCAGCGCCGCCTGAGGCCCAGCTTGCGACCTTGGCGCCCAGTTTTGGCGCGGGCGAGAAATCGGCTTTTCAGGGCGGCGGACTCTGATAGGACGGAGTCATTGTTTTAGCAGATCATAATTTTGGGGAGCCGCCGCGCGACCCTTTGCGACCCCCGCGCGGCTGGGACGCTATTGGAAAAGACAACTGAGGAACCGTCGGCCGCCGAAGAGGTGGTCGTGATCCATCCTGACGAAGACGGCAGAAGCCTCGCCGAGCGCGAAATCGAGTACGAAAAGTTCGTCTGGGCCAATCTGAAGCGCAACTATATCGCCCACTATCTGCACGGCATGCTGGGCATGACCGGCTTCCGGTTGGTCAACGCGCCCACCTTCCTGCCCGCCTACCTCTACCTGATTTCCGGCTCCAGCTTCATCGTCGGCCTGGGTCTGGCCCTCCAGCAGGTGGGGGGCATGCTGTCTCCGATCTTTGGCGCCACCCAGATCGAACACCGCAAACGGGTCATGCCCGCGGCGGTCTGGATGGGGGGGCTCGCACGGGTTCAGATCCTCGGCATGGCGCTCGCCGGCTGGTTCCTGTCGGGTCAGCCCCTGGTGGTGGCGATCCTGTCCTTCATGTTCATGTTCGGCCTGTTCATGGGCACCCAGGGGGTCGTCTTCTCCCTGCTCATGGCCAAGGTGATCCCCATCAGTCGACGGGGCCGGCTACAGGCCTGGCGCAACGCCACCGGCGGGGTGATCGCCGCCGCCCTCGCCTGGGTGGCCGGCAAGTACTTCATCGAAGGCAACATGTTGGGGAACGGCTACGCCACCACCTTCCTGTTCGCCACCATCCTGACCACGGCGGGCCTCTGGGCCCTTCAGGCCCTGATGATCGAGCCCGAACCCCCCACCACCCGGGCCCAGACGCCGTTCTTCGAGCGGCTCAAGGACTTCCCGCGCCTGGTCTCCCAGGACCGTGGTTACATGTTCTTCCTGATCGTGCAGATGCTGGCGATCACCGGTCGCATGGCGACGCCGTTCTACATCCTCTATGTCTCCACCACGATCGAGCTGACCGGGGCCAATATAGGCCTGCTCACCCTGGCCTTCCTGGGGGCCGACACCGTGGCCAACCTCGTCTGGGGATATCTGGGGGACAGAACCGGGTTCCGCGTGGTCCTGATCAGCTCCCTGGTGATCTGGATCGCTTCGACAGTGCTCCTGATGAATGTCCACGAGGTGTGGGCCATCTTCCTGGCCTTCTGTGGCCTTGGAGCCTCGCAGTCTGGCTACATGATGAGCGCACAGACCATGATCCTGGAGTTCGGGAACCGGGACGACATGCCCATGCGGATCGCCCTGTCGTCCACCGCCTCAGGCGTCATGGCCTCGGCGGGTCCGCTGGCGGGCGGTCTGATGGCCGCCACCCTCGGCTATGAGAGTGTGTTCGGCACCTCGATCGCCTTCCTGGTGGCGGGTCTTCTGCTGCTGCTGTTCATGGTGCGCGAGCCACGAAAGGACAGGTTGGCCTCTCTCTGAGGCCCAGCCTGTCCCACAGCCGTCAGGCTCGGGCGCCAGCGCCCTGGGCGATCCGCTCGCGGGCCATCTCGCCTGCGACCTCGTGGGTCGGGCGGCGCTCGGCGATGGAGCGGTCGAGCACCTCCTCCAGGGTGAGCATCAGGCGCGACAGCTTGGCCTCGACCCAGTTGGGATCGAAGGCCTGGCCTGCGTCCAGGGCGCGGATTTCGCCGGCCACATTGATGATGCCGCCGCCGTTGATCACATAGTCCGGGGCATAGAGCAGGCCGAGGTCAAACAAGGTCTGGCCAATGGCCGGATCGGCCAGCTGATTGTTGGCGCCGCCGGCGATGATCCGGGCGCGCAGGCGCGGCAGGGTCTCGGCGCTGATCGCGCCGCCCAGGGCGCAGGGAGCGAAGACGTCGGCCTCGACATCGAAGATCTCGTCGGGCGCCACGATCATTGCGCCGGTCTGGGCGGCCACCTGGGCCAGGGCCTCGCGATTGACGTCGGTGATCACCAGCCGCGCCCCGGCCGCGCTCAGCTTCGCCGCCAGATAGGCGCCCACATGACCAACCCCCTGGATGGCGACGGTGACCCCGGACAGATCGCGGTCCAGCACCCGGCGCACGCACAGGCTGATCCCCCTAAAGACACCCTCGGCGGTGACCGGGCTCGGATCGCCCGAGGCGGCCGCGTGGCCTTCGAGGCCCGCCACGAAGCGGGTATGCCGGCGGGCGTGCATCAGGTCGGTCGGCGAGACCCCGACATCCTCGGCGGTCCAATAGGCGCCGCCCACGGCCTCGACCGCCCGTCCAAAGGCCTCGAACAGGGCCGGCGACTTCTGGGTGCGGGAGTCGCCGATGATCACCGCCTTGCCGCCTCCCAGGTCCAGGTCGGCCATGGCGTTCTTGTAGGACATGGCCCGCGACAGGCGGAGCGCGTCCTGCAGGGCGTCGGCCGAGCTCGGGAACGGCCACATGCGGCAACCGCCGGCCGCCGGGCCTCTGGCCGTGGAGTGGACGGCGATGATGCAGCGCAGCCCCGTGGCTTCGTCCGAAAAGGCGTGAACGGCCTCGTGGCCATCGAAGTCGGGGGAGTCGAACAGGGTCATGCGCTCACGGGATCGTTGCGTTTGATACCAATTTCGCCGGCTCTAGCCCGGAGGCTGCGCCGTCACAAGCCCGCCGTCGCATGCTCGGGCGCCGGCGTCCAGTCGTCGCCGCCCGGCGCCGTGGGGATCGGCGGCGCGCCGGAGGGCAGAGCGCCCTCCGGGTCCTCGATATAGGCCAGGATATCGCCCATCACCGCCTGCCCCTGCAGGTCGCGGGTCAGCAGGTGCCACCCATCGGCATAATAGGCGGAACGATCGGTCGGCTTGAGCCTCGCGGCCGCCTGCAGCGCCGGGCGCTCAGGAATGATCTCGTCGTTCCGGCCGTAGAGATAGAGCACCGGAACCTGCAGCCGGGCGATATCGCGCCAGGCGTTCTCCATCAGGTCCACCAGCCCATAGAGGGTGTCGGACCGCGCGCCCCAGATCATCATGGGATCAGCTCCCATGGCCCGGAGCTCGGCCATGTTGTCCGTGGGCTGGACGCGATCTGTGACCCAGCTGGGCGGGGTATAGACCTTGGGGCCAGTGACGTGGGCGGCGAACCAGAGCGCGGTCTTGTAGGGCAGAGGCTGGGTCGACCAGCCCCACACCGCCGGCGCCATCAGCACCAGCCGGTGAGCCGCCGGCGGCCGTTCCGAGGCGAAGGCGCGGATGGCCACGGCGCCGCCCATGCTCTCGCCGGCCACCACCACCAAGGCGTGGGGATGGCGGGCGCGAACCAGGGCGACCAGGGTCCGCAGATCTTCCTGCAACACCTCATCGTCGGGCCAGACTCCACGATTGGGAGACCGGCCAAAGCCGCGCTGGTCATAGGCATAGGTGCTCACCCCACGCTCGGCCCAATAGGGTGCGGCGAGGTGAAAGGCGTTGGCGTAGTCGTTCATGCCGTGAACACCCACCACCACGGCTTTGGGCGCGCCGTCCTGCGCCTCCCAGCTCGTCAGCCCCAGCCGCGCCCCATCGAAGCTGACGAAGCGGTCCCCAGCCAGGCGCGGGCCTTCGAAGCCGAGCGGCGGCTGACCAGCGGTCTGGGTCATGAGCGGCGTGCAGGCTCCGAGCATCAGGGCGAACAGGAGGGCGGTCAGACGAGTCATGCGCGCAAGATGTCCCCCACCCTCTGGCGAAGATAGGGCGTGACCTCGGCTTCGAACCAGGGATTGCGCTTCAGCCAGGCGGTATTGCGCCAGGAGGGATGCGGCAGGGGCAGGATGCCCGGCCCATAGTCAGTCCAGGCGGCGACGGTCTGCGACATCGTGGCCTTGCGCGCCGTCCCCAGGGCCCAGGCCTGGGCGTATGATCCCACCAGTAGGGTCAGCTCCACCTTTGGCAACTGCGCCAGCAACTGTGGCCGCCAGAGCTGGGCGCACCGGGCCGGCGGCGGAAAGTCCCCGCCCTTGGGATTGGTCCCGGGGAAGCAGAAGGCCATGGCCGCGACGCCGATCGCCGGGTGATCGTAGAAGGTGTCCCGGTCTACCCCCATCCAGCTGCGCAGGCGAACGCCAGAGGGATCGTTGAACGGCAGACCGCTCTCATGCACCAGCCGGCCCGGCGCCTGGCCGCAGATCAGCAGCCGGGTCCCCGGGCGCACGCGCACCACCGGCCGCGGCTCGGGCACGAGGTCCCCGGCGCAGGCTCGGCAGGCGGCGATATCCTTGAGAAGCGTCTGGAGGCCCAGGGTCGGCGGCATGGCGGCCATGTAGGGACGCCAGGCCCTCGGCGCCACGTGGCGCGACCTGAGGGTGCGACAACCTGACCACAGCTGGCGGGCTCTATTCAACTCCCGTTAACCGCGTGTCCAGGCTCCTGGGCCAGGATTGCGCCTACCGCCCGGCGCGAGTTCGACGCCTGCGCCACGATCTGAGTGAGTGACGACGCGATGCTGAAGACGATCAAGGGCCGCATGCGCCTTTCCTGGGGCGTAGGTATGGCCGCGATGCTGGCCCTGGCGGGATTGAACATCACCCTTCTGCGCATGGTGGCCCAAGCCGGCGGCGGGGCTGAAGCCGAGCAGATCCTCGGCATGGCGACCACCATCAGTGTTGGGATCGGGCTCGCCACCGTGGTCGGTGTGGTGTTGGGGGCCTTGTATTTCGAAGGCCTGGTGATCACCGCCCTGTCCCGCATGAGCGCGGTCATGCGCCGTCTCGCCGACGGGGACATGGTCGAGGCGATCCCCGGCGCTGAGCGTGGGGACGAAATCGGTCAGATGGCCGCCAGCGTCGTGGTCTTTCGCGAGAACGCCGAGGCTCGGGCCCGTCTGGAAGTCGAGGCCCAGGCCGCCCGCGGCGAGCTGGACCGCCGCCTGGCGGCCGCGGAAACCGCCTTCGCCCGCGCCACCGAGGATCAGAAGGCCCTGGTCGAGGCCATGGCGCGGGCCCTGTCGCGTCTGGCCCGCGGCGATCTGGGAGCCCGGATCGACGCCGTCGTCGCCCCCGACTATGAGGCCCTGAAGGCGGACTTCAACGCCGCCGTCGGCCAACTGGAAGGCGCGTTCGGCGCCATCGCCACGGCCACCGGCGAGATTCGCGCCGGATCCCGGGAAATTTCCACGGCGGTGGATGACCTGTCCCACCGGACCGAGCGTCAGGCCGCCAGCCTGCAGCAGACCGCCGCGGCCCTGGATGAAATCACGGTCACCGTCGGCCGCACCGCCTCAGGCGCACGCCAAGCCAATGGCGCCATGGCCTCGGCCCGCACCGAGGCCGAGCGTAGTGGTCAGGTGGTCGGCCAGGCGGTCGACGCCATGGGACAGATCGCCGCCTCGGCCCAGGAAATCAGCAAGATCATCGTGGTGATCGACGAGATCGCCTTTCAGACCAGCCTGCTGGCCCTCAATGCCGGCGTAGAGGCCGCACGGGCTGGAGAATCGGGCCGCGGGTTCGCCGTGGTCGCTTCAGAAGTCCGGGCGCTGGCCCAGCGCTCGGCGGACGCCGCCAAGCAGATCAAGGGGCTGATTGAGGCGTCCGGCCAGCAGGTCCAGAGCGGCGTCCACCTGGTGGGTCAGACCGGCGAGGCGCTGAACGGCATCGTCAGCAAGGTCGCGGAGATTTCCGACGTGATCTCGGCCATTGCGGCCTCGGCCCAGGAGCAGTCAGTGGGCCTCGCCCAGGTGAACACCGCCATCACCGACATGGACAAGGTCACCCAGCAGAATGCGGCCATGGTCGAGGAAGCCAATGCGGCCACCCGCACCCTGGACCAGCACGCCGCATCCCTCGCGGAGTCCGTCGCTCGCTTTCAGCTGTCGGGCGCGCCGACCAACCCTGTCCACGCCCAGCAGGCGCGGCTGGCGGCCTTGGCCACAGCCCGTTGAGGCCTAGTCGGTCGTTGACTCAGGCGCCGCCAGGACGCCCGGCAGGATCTCGCCCTCCAGGGGCAGCCGCAGGCGATAGACGCCCTTGAACTGGTTGGGGTCGGCCGGCTTGCCGTGCCGGGTGATCACCAGCCGGCCTTCGCGGGCCAGCCCCACCGAGACCGTGCGCACCCGCGACAGCCACCGATGCCAGCCCTCGGGATCAGCGGCGCGGGCCGCCTCTTCCGCAGAGATGGACTTGCCCGGCGCCAGGGGCGTCAGAAGTTCAAAGATCGCCGTTTCAATAGGATCGGACATCAACCGCCACGCTTCAGGGTTTCGCGGGCGATGACCACCTGCTGGATCTGACTCGTGCCCTCATAGATGCGGAAGATGCGCACGTCGCGGTAGAACCGCTCGATCCCGTAATCGGCGACGTATCCGGCGCCACCGAAGATCTGCACCGCCTTGTCGGCCACGCGGCCGACCATCTCGGAAGCGAAGTACTTGGCGGCCGCGGCCTCCATGGTCACCCCCTGGCCCGCATCGCGCTTGCGGGCGGTCTCCATGGTCAGGGCCTTGGCCGCCAGGGTCTCGGTCTTGCAGTCGGCGATCATGCCCTGGACCAGCTGGAACTGGCTGATGGCCTGGCCGAACTGCTTGCGCTCGCTGGCATAGGCGACGCAGTCGGTGATCAGCCGCTCGGCGACGCCGACGCAGACCGCCGAGATGTGCAGCCGACCCCGGTCCAGGACCTGCATGGCCACCTTGAAGCCCTCGCCCTCGGCGCCCAGGCGGTTCTCGGCCGGCACACGGACATTGTCGAAGGTGACGTCACAGATATGAGCACCCTGCTGGCCCATCTTCTTCTCGGGCTTGCCCACCGACAGGCCCGGCAGGTCGCGAGGGACCAGGAAGGCCGAGACCCCGCCGCCGCCCGGCTTGGAGGGGTCGGTGCGGGCCATGACCGTAAACAGGTGGGCCTTGTTGGCGTTGGTGATGTAGCGCTTCGACCCGTTCAGGACATAGGCGTCGCCGTCCTTGGTCGCCCTTGTCTGGACCGAGGCCGAGTCCGAGCCCGCCTCCGGCTCGGTAAGAGCGAACGAGGTGATGATGTCCCCTGAGGCGATGCCAGGCAGGTAGCGCGTCTTCTGCTCGTCGGTGCCGAACATCACCAGGCCCTGGCTGCCGATACCGACATTGGTGCCAAAGGCCGAGCGGAAGGCCGGACTGGTGCGCCCCAATTCCACGGCCACCAGGCACTCCTCCTCCATGGATAGGTCAAGACCGCCGTATTCGGCCGGGATGGAGAGGCCAAACAGGCCCAGCTCCTTCATTTCGGCCACCACGTCGTCAGGCATGGTGTCGGTTTCGGAGACCTGGGCTTCCAGGGGGCGCAGCCGCTCAGTCACGAAGCGGCGGACGGTGTCGATCAGCTGGTCGCGGGTTTCGGCGTCGAGGGCCATGATTGCTCTATCCTTCCTGGAGGGGTTCAGGCCTTGGCCAGCGCAAGCGCCGAGCCCTGGCCAACGCCGACGCACATGGTGGCGAGCGCACGGGACCCGCCCCGCTCGTTCATCGCCCGCGCCGCCGTGAGCGCGATCCGGGCCCCCGAAGCGCCGAGGGGATGGCCGATAGCGATGGCGCCGCCGTGGGGGTTCACATGCTCGGCGTCGTCGGCCAGGCCCCAGGCCCTCGTGCAGGCCAGGGCCTGGGCGGCGAAGGCCTCGTTCAGCTCGACCACGTCAAAGTCCCTGGGCGTGAGCCCCAGGCGACCGCAGAGCTTCTCCACCGCCGGCACAGGACCATAGCCCATGACCCGCGGCGGCACGCCGCCGGACGCGCCGCCCTCGATCCGGGCCAGCGGCTCGAGGCCGAGCTTCTGGACCATCTCGGCGGAGGCCAGCAGCAGGGCCGCAGCGCCGTCATTGACCCCGGACGCATTGCCGGCGGTGACCGTGCCATCGGGCCGGACGATGGGCTTCAGGCCCTGGAGCGCGGCCAGCGTGGTGTCGGGGCGGGGATGCTCGTCCTTGGCGACCACGGTCTCACCCTTGCGATCCTTCAGGGTGATCGGGGCGATCTCGCCTTCGAAATAGCCGCGGGCCTCACCGGCCCCGTAGCGCTGCTGGCTGCGGGCGGCGAAGGCGTCCTGGTCGGCGCGGGAAATCTGATAGTCGGCGGCGACATTCTCGGCCGTCTCCGGCATGGAATCGACGCCGTAGTCCTTCTGCATCTGCGGATTTACGAACCGCCAGCCGATGGTGGTGTCGAAGATCTCCGCCGAGCGGGAAAAGGCCGAGTCTGCCTTGCCCATCACGAAGGGGGAGCGTGTCATGCTCTCGACCCCACCGGCCACGACCAGTTCGGCCTCACCCACGGCGATCATGCGGGCGGCGGCGATGACCGCGTCCAGACCCGAGGCGCAGAGGCGGTTGACGGTCAGGCCCGGCACCGAGCTGGGCATGCCGGCCAGCAGCAGGGCCATGCGGGCGACATTGCGGTTGTCCTCGCCGGCCTGGTTGACGCAGCCATAGATGACCTCGTCCACCTCTTCCCAGTCGACGCTGGGCAGGCTCGCCATCAGGGCGCGGATGGGGTGGGCGGCTAGGTCATCGGCGCGCACCTTGGCCAGCGCCCCACCATAGCGGCCGATCGGGCTTCGCAGGCCTGCACAGAGATATACGGTCCGGCCTTCCATGATCTCGCCTCGCATCGTTCGGTTCAGAGGTCACGGAACCTAGTGACTGAGGACCGGGCGAGCAAACGCTTCGGCGCCCTCCAGGGGCGAGCGGCCGGCGGACGCAGGCCGGACCTGCGGGGAAATGAGGGCTTTCGCGCGGCGGTGCGTGGCGGCTAAGGAGCGCAAGGTTGGTTTTCAGGAGCAGGTTGAGCGCATGGACGGCGGCGGCGAGGCGAACAACGGAGTGGTCACCCAGGGCGAATGGGCGGGCTGGCGCACCTGGGAAGGCTCCGACCCCTTCGAAGATCACGCCGGGCCCTTCTATTTCCGCCATGATCCGGACGGCACGCCCCGGTGCGCCTTCCGCGCCGAGCAGAAGCACATGAATGGCGGCGGCTTCATGCACGGCGGCTGCATCATGACCTTCGCCGACTACTGCCTGTTCGTGATCGCCCGCGAGGCCCTGGAGGGCCAGCACAGCGTCACCGCCACCCTGAACGGCGAGTTCGTCGGCGCCGTGCCCCTGGGCGCCCTCGTTGAATGCACCGGCGAAGTGGTCCGGGCCGCCCGCTCCATGGTCTTCGTTCGCGGCCTCATCACCACGGGCGGCGAGAACGTCATGAGCTTCTCCGGCGTCATCAAGAAGCGCGGCCCCCGCAAGTAAGCCTTGCGCCCATGTCGCGGAGCGCCATGTTCAGGGCCCGCGCCCTCAGTCAGGAATTCCCATGAACCCACCCGCCAAACGCAATCTGGGCCAGATCGCCATGGGGGTGACGCTAGCCCTGATGGCCGGCCCGGTGGCCCTGTTCAAGGTGGTCGAACTGGGCTTCTTCCTGACGGGCGTCGCCCCGGGCGAGTGGATGACCGCCGCCGAGCCGACGGCCATGCCGGTCTCCATCGTCGTGCTGATCTTCGCCGGCATGGTCGCCGCCTATGGGGTCCGGATGGTGATTCGCGAGCTACGGTCGCCGTCGGCGTGACGCGACTTTCGGTGCTCGACCTCTCGCCCGTCGGCGGGACCAACACCCAGGCCCAGGCGGTCCGTGAAACCATAGAGGTGGCTAAGGCGGCTGAACGCCTGGGCTACGACCGGTTCTGGCTGGCGGAGCACCACAATATCGAGGGCCTCGCCTCCCCGGCCCCGGAAATCCTCATCGCGGCCCTGACCCAGGCGACCTCGACCATCCGGCTGGGCTCTGGCGGGGTGATGCTGGTCAACTACTCGCCGCTGAAGGTGGCCGAGGTGTTCATGGAGCTTGAGGCCCTGGCGCCGGGGCGGATCGATCTCGGCGTCGGCCGGGCGCTCGGCGCCGATGGCCGCACGGGCGCGGCCCTGCGCTCGGCCTCTTCAGAAGCCTTCCCGCACTATTTCGCGCTGCTGAACGCCTGGCTGCTGGATGCGAGCGGCAGGGAGCCCCTGGGCGCCGATCATCCGGCCAAGGGCATTCGCGCCCACCCGACGGGTCCCAGCCATCCGGACCTGTTCATGCTCTGCTCCTCGACTGAGAGCGCCGCCTTTGCGGGCCAGGCCGGGGTTGGAATGGTGTTCGCCGAGTTCATCGCCCGCAGCGAAGGCGGTCCGGCGGTGGCCGCCTATCGGCAGGCTTTCACGCCCTCAGCCTTCCGGGATACGCCGCTGGCGGCCATCGCCACCATCGCCCTGGCCGCCGACACTCAAGCCGAGGCTATACGGCTGGACGCGCCGCGCAGGGCCTCGACCCTGGCGACCATGACCGGCCAGCGTCGCCGCTTCCCGGTCATTCCCGAGGCGCAGGCCTATCTGGCCGAGTTTCAGGGCCATCCGGAACTCGCCGCCATTGAGGCCCGCAGCATCGTCGGCGACGCCGAAGACGTCCGCCGCAGGCTGGAAGCCAAGGCTCAGGCGAGCGGGGCGGACGAGATCTTCGTCATGGCCTCAGGGCCAAGCCTGGAGGCCCGCGTCCGCTCGCTGGAGCTGATCAAGCCGGCCTAGAAGAGGCCGGCGCGCTGGGCGATCACCACCAGGGCGATGACCACCAGAACCGCCTGAATGATCCCATTGAGGGGCGCCGGGATGGGCAGGAGTCGCACCGCATAAAGGGCCAGGCCCAGCAGCACGAGAACGATGACGATCAGGATGAGCAATGACATGCCAACCTAACCTCTGCAGTGGGGAAAGGTTCCGGGCGCGACCTGTACAAAATCGCCCTCTGGTCGATCACCGGTTTCGGTTCTAGCGTCTGTCCATGGCCACCACCACGAACACCACCAGCCGCGAGCGCCTGAACGACGCCAATCTGGGCAAGCTGCCGGGTCATCTGGGGCTTGAGATTGTCGAGGTTGGTGACGGCAAGGTCGTAGGGACCTTCAAGGTTCGGCCTGACCTGGTGGCCCATACCGGCTTCCTGCTGGCTGGCTCGGTGCTCACCGTCGCCGACATCCTCTGCGCCTATGGCGTCTCCACCGCCTGGCCTGAGGGCGCCAACGGTTTCACCACCGCCGAGGTGAAGTGCAATTTCGTCGGCACCCTGCGCGAGGGCGAGGTGCGCTGCACCGCCACCCTGCTGCACGGCGGGCGCACCACCCAGGTCTGGGACGCCCGGGTTGAGGACGCCGCCACCGGCAAGCTGATGGCCGCCTTCCGCTGCACCCAGATCATCCTTTATCCGCGAGTCTGAGGACTACTCGGCGATCCGGTAGTCCATCGCCACCACCCGGCGGACGCTGCGCCAGGACTTGATGTCGTCGGCGATCACCAGGCGCCGCGGCCCTTCGCGCTCGGGCAGGGGCTGGCCGTCAAGGGTGTCGGCCAGGATCGCCACGTCCCTGTGCAGATCCTTGTCGGCCTCGACGGCGGAAACCACCGCGGCGTAGCCATCGGCGCCGCGGACCACGAGGTAGCCCTTCATCGGCTCACCATGGGCGCGCATGCCCACCGGCAGGCCGGCGGCGCGCATCACATAGGCCAGCGGCGGGCCTTCATAGAGGCTCGGTCCGGCGTCGTCGGGCACGCTTACCTGGGCGCGGGGAAGATCGGCCAGGGCGGCGGCGCTGAGCGTCACCTGCGTCCCGTCAGCCCGGGAAATCGTCACGTCCTGAGCGGCCGCAGGCGCGGCAAGGGCCAGGAGCAGGCCCGCGAACAACAGAGGCTTCATAGGGCGGTCTTTACCGAGTCACGGGCGCGCATGGCCTCAAGCCAGCGGTTTACATGGGTCAGTTCCTCGGGCGGGCGGAACTTGATCATGCGGGCGAAGTCGATGGAGGCGAAGGCGACGATGTCGGCGATGGTCAGCCGGTCAGTGGCGATCCACGCGCTCTCAGCCAGGCGGCGGTCGAAAAGTTTCAGCGCCCGGGTCCCACTCTCGGCATTGGCCTCGCCGATGGCCGGGTTCTGCTTCTCGAGCACGCCCAGCGCCGGATGGGTGTGGCGCACGGCCATCATCAGCGGCGTGGCGACCATCATCTCGGCCCGCCGCGTCCACATCTCGATGATCGCCGTCTCCTTGGGATCACGCCCCATCAGGTTCGGCTCAGGATAGACGCTCTCGAGGTAGCGGCAGATGGCCAGGGATTCGGTGATGCAGGTCCCGTCGTCCATCTCCAGCATCGGCACATTGGCCAGCCCCGCCTTGGCCAGATAATCGGGCTGCTTGTGGGCGCCTTCCAGCAGGCTGACCGGAACGATCTCGACGTCCTCGATGCCCTTTTCGATCATGAACAGGCGCACGCGGCGCGGATTGGGCGCGCGCTGGGTGTCGTAGATCTTCATGCTTGTTCCTCCGACTTTAGCGCCAGAGGTGGCGCCGTGACGCCCGGGCGGTCAAGGCGCCTACAGGCCAAACAGCTCCCGAGGCATGGCTCCGACCACGGCGGCGGTCATGCAGGTGGCCAGGAAGCCGGCCAGCAGCGCCTTCCAGACCATGCCGATGATCTCGGCCCGCCGCTCGGGCATGAGCACGCCCATGCCGGTGACGGTGATCCCGACCGAACCGATATTGGCGAAGCCGCAGAGCGCATAGGTCATGATCATGCGGGTTCGCTCGCTCATGGCCTCGGCCGGTACGCCGCCCAGCTGGATGAAGGCGATGAATTCGGTCAGCATCAGCTTGACGCCCAGGAGATAGCCCGCCTGGGGCGCCTCGGACCAGGGCACCCCGATCAGCCAGGCCAGCGGCGAAAAGACCACGCCCAGGACGCGCTCGATCGTCAGCGGCGCCCCCAGCACATCGGGAAAGATGGTGAGCAGTCCGTTGCCGATGGCGACGAAGGAGACGAAGACGATCAGGATGGCCGAGATGTTCAGGGCCACGGTCAGGCCGTCCATCGTGCCCTTTGAGATGGCGTCGATGGAGGAGTCGTATTTCAGCAGCGAGCCATAGTCGGCGAAGTAGCCCCCCTGCCCCTTTTTCTCAGGCACCATGATCCGGGCCAGCAGCACGCCGGCCGGCGCCGAGACAATGGACGCCACCAGTACATGGGCCGCCGCATTGGGCAGCACGTCGCGCAGGATGGTGGCGTAGGCGACCATAGTCGAGCCGGCCACGGTCGCCAGTCCCACCACAATCATCAGGAACACTTCAGAGCGGGTCAGCTTGTCGAGATAGGCGCGGATGACGATCGGGCTCTCGATCATGCCGAGGAAGATGTTGACCGCTACGGCCAGGGCCGAGGCGCCGCCCAGGCCCATGGTCTTCTGGAAGATGAAGCCGAAGCCCTGAGTGATCCATTTGAGGACCTTCCAATGCCAAAGCAGGGCGGAAAGCGCCGAGATCACCAGGATCAGCGGCAGCACCTGGAAGGCGAAGACAAACAGGGCGCCCGGATCGGTGACCGGATAGGGCTGGGCCCCGCCGGCCATATAGCCGAACACGAACTGGGTTCCCTGGGCCGTCGCCGCCGCCAGACCATCGACCCCGGCGTTGATCGCCCGGACCACGGATCTGGCGCCCGGCAGCCCAAACAGCCCCAGGACCAGCATCACCTGCACGGCCACGGCGCCCAGGGCCAGGCGCCAGGGGAAACGGGAACGATCCTCGGACAGGGCCCAGCAGACCACCAGGATCAGGCCAAGGCCCAGCAGGCTCTGGGCGTTTTCCAGTCGGAACATCAAGCCTCCCCGAGCCTGGCGCCTGAGTCGTGGCACCGTCGCCATGTCCTTGAAGAGCAAGGCCTTGTCCGGCGCAAGGGAGGACACGCTGAAGAAAGCCAGGCGCCTCCCCTTGATGCATTTTGTATTGCACACAATATAATAGCTTCAAATATGATTGGAGAGCCCCATGTCCGCCCTGTATGAAACCTCCGCCCGCGCCGTCGGCGGCCGCGAAGGCCATGTCGAAACCGATGATGGCCTGCTGAAGCTGGACCTGGCCCTGCCCAAGGCCCTCGGCGGCAAGGGTGATGGCGCAAACCCCGAGCAGCTCTTTGCGGCCGGCTATGCGGCCTGTTTTGAGAACGCCGTGCGTCATGTGGCCCGCCAGCAAAAGCTTGGCCTGACCGACGCCGCCGTGACGGCGACCGTACAGCTGCACCCCCGGGACGGCGGCGGCTTCGCCCTCGGCGTCGCTCTGGCCGTCGAGGTCGAGGGGCTGGACGAGGCGCAAGGGATCAAACTGGTGGAGACAGCCCACCAGGTTTGCCCCTATTCCAATGCGGTGCGCGGCAATATCGACGTGCAGCTGACCACGACGGTGCGGTGACGAACAACCAGACCCGATCCGATCAGGGCGCGAGCGGCGAAGGGGTCGATCCCCTTCGCCTGGATCTGCAGCTCTGCTTCGCCCTCTATGGCGCCAGCAACCGGGTGACCCGCCTGTACCGGCCCCTGCTGGCGCCGCTGGGCCTCACCTATCCGCAGTATCTGGTCATGCTGGTCCTTTGGGAGCGGGCGCCGCGCAGCGTGGGCGACCTGGGTCAGGCGCTCGACCTGGACTCCGGCACGCTCACTCCCCTGCTCAAGCGCATGGAGACCCAGGGGCTGGTGGGCCGCGCCCGCGATCCCCGGGACGAGCGTCGGGTGATCGTTTCCCTCACAGAAAAGGGGGCCGCCCTGCGGGGGCCGGCCGGCGCCGTGCCCGGACAGCTGGTCTGCCGACTGGGGGGAGATCTGGGCGATCTGGCCGCCTTGCGGACGGCCCTGCAGGCGCTGAATCGGCGCCTCGACGCCGCGGACGGGGCCCTGCCCTAGGGCGGAGCCGCCCTGCACGTCTGAACGGCGCCGGACGATGATCGATCCTCAGTCTGGGCGACCTTTAACTCACTGACAGATTTTGCCACTAGGATGCCACGACGTCGGGTCAAGCTGGATCCGAACGCCGACAGGAAACCACTGATGGACGCCATGCTCGAAACCGTCGCGGAGTTTATCCGCGTCAATCATGGCTGGGCGGGCCTCGTCCTGGGCCTTTTCATCATGCTTGAGTCCCTGGTCATTGTGGGGGCGCTCATTCCGGCCACGCCCCTGCTGGTGCTCACGGGGGGCCTGCTGGCCACGGGCGTGCTGGATCCCGTTTCGGTGCTGATCGGCTGCATCACCGGCGCCATTGTCGGGGACGCCATTTCCTTCTTCATCGGCCGCAAGCTTGGCATGCGGGTGCTGCGGCACCGCTGGCTGAAGCGCTACCGTCGCCAGTTCGCCCTGACGCGGCTCTATTGCCGACGTTATGGGGTGATTTCGATCTATGCCGGCCGCTTCATCGGCCCGATGCGCGCCTTCGTGCCCGCCGTGGTGGGCATGCTGCGGATGCCGGTCCGGGACTTCCAGATCGCCAATGTGATCTCGGCGGTCATCTGGGTCTTCGCCGCCCTGGCGCCGGGCTACCTCACCGCCAAGGGCCTGGAGCAACTGGATGTCTTCGACCAGTTTGATCCCCTGACGCTCGGGGTCATCGCCCTGGTGATCGCCGGCGGCGTGGGCACCATCGGCTGGCGGCTGCTGCGCAAGCGGGCCAAGCGCCGGGCGCCGATCCTGGACGTGCCCGGCCTCTGAGGCTGGAGACCCGCGGGCGAGGCCAGGGCCCCACCCGCAGGATCAGGCCTTAGCGGCCCATCAGCTCGTCGAGCAGGCCGGTCAGGCCATAGACCTTCTCCAGCGCCTCAGTGGCCGCCGATGAGGCCGCCACGACCGTGCGGTTGAGCGTTCCGTCATAGCCATAGTCGCCACCGAGGGAATGGATGTTGCCGTCAAAGGCCGCGCCCAGAACCTCACCTTTGGCGTTGACCACCGGCGAGCCGGAATTGCCGCCGATGATGTCGTTGGTGGTGACGAAGTTGTAGACCGTGTCCGGGTTCAGCTTGTCCTGCGCGGCGATCCAACGGGGCGCCAGGGCGTAGGGTTCGGCGCCGGTGGCCCGCTGATAGAGGCCCGAAAACGTCGTGGTGGCCGGGATGGTGACGCCCCGGTGGGCCCAGCCCTGAACCTGGCCATAGGACAGGCGCAGGGTGAAGGTGGCGTCGGGATAGACCGCGTCGCCGTAGGCCGCAAAGCGGGCGGCGGCGACCCGCTCGGCCGCCCGGGCGGTCGGCGCCTCCACATCGGTCTCCCAGGCCTCGCGGACCTCACGGGCCATGGGGTCCATGCGCAGGACGAGCTGGATCATCGGATCGTTCGAGGCCTGGACGGCGGCGAGACCGCCTTCCCACAGGGTCTTGCGAACCGCCGGGTCGTCGAGGCGCGAGGTGGCCAGGGCCTGGGCCAGCCCCTCGGGGCTTTGCTTGCCGAGCAACTGCTGGACGCCGGGGTGGTCGGTGGTCAGATATTCCCGGGTCTTGGACAACCAGAAGCGCAGGTAGAGCGCCTCCAGGCTCTTATCCACAGGCCGCTCATCGAGCAGGCGCTTCTCCACCAGGGGGAGCCGCGCCTCGGAGAATTCAGGCAGGCGCTCGGTGTTGGGCTTGGTGCGTTCCTGCGCCGCCCGCACCAGGGTCCGGGCGTAGCCGAACAGGTCCGAGGCGCCGCCGGCGGCGGCCTCGATCTGGCGATAGGGCAGATAGTGCTCGGCATAGGCGGCCTGGGCGGCCTCGATCTCGCTCCACGGATCGCCGATCTCACGGGCCAGGGCCGGGTCGGCGGCGACCTTGGCCTTCAGCTCCGCCTCGGCCGCCCGCTTGGCGTCCATGAAGGCCGGATCGTTCAGGGCGAACTGGCGGCCAAAGAAGACCTTGAAGCTGTTTTCGACCCCGAACAGCGGGTCGGTGGCGACGCGCTTGTTCTCAGGGCTGGCCTCGGAAAACGCGATCAGCCGACCGCGCAGTTCCGAGCGCTGCAGCTGGCCCACGGGGATGGCCAGATCCCGCTGAGTCTCCAGCTGGGCCACGGTCAGAAGCCGGCCGGTCGAGCCGGGATTGCCGGAGACGAAGGTCGCCTCACCCTCTTCCGGCGCCCGGGCGACCCAGGTCAGGTGCTGGGGCGTCTCGACCACCTTGTCGTCCTCGTAGAGGCGCAGGAAGGCCACATCGAGGTTGAAGCGGGGGAAGTTGAAATTGTCCGGATCGCCGCCGAAGAAGGCCGTGGCGATCTCCGGCGCGAAGACCAGGCGCACATCGGCGTAGCGGCGGTACTTGTAGAGCTTGAACTGGCCACCGCGATACAGGCTGACCACCTGACAGCGGTAGCGATCATCGCCAGCGCAGGTCTCCTGCTCCAACTTGGCCACCGCGGCGTCGCGGGCGCGGTTGAAGGCCTGGCCGGACAGTCCGGCGCCCGCGGCGCGGATGGTGTCAGTGACGTCGGTGATTTCGGCGAGGATCTCGGCCTGTTGCCCAGGGCACTTGCGTTCCTGCTCCCGGGCGCTGGTCAGGAAGCCATCCTGCACATAGTCGGTCTCCGCGCTCGACAGGTCCTGGACGCAGTCGACGACACAGTGATGATTGGTCAGCACCAGACCCTGGCCCGAGACCACCGAGGCTGAACATCCATTGGTCAGGCGCACCGAGGCGGCGCGAACCTTGTCCAGCCAGGGCTGATCGATCGTCACCCCATAGGCGGCCTCGACCTTGGCGGCGGGAAAGTTGTCGAAGGTCCACATGCCTTCGTCGGCCTGGGCGGCGCCGGCCGAAAGGCCGAACAGAAAAACGCCTGTGGCGGAGGCGGCGAGCAGGGCTGATTTCATCGATCAACACTCATGAAAATGGGGCCTGGGCCCTAAGGGGCCCACCTGTCACCGAGGTAACAGGCAGCGCGGCGGCTGGCTACGACGAGGCCCTCGCCTTACCTCGAATTAACTTGGGTTGCAGCCCCGCTCCGGCCACTTCTGGCGGCAGGAGGACCGGGGATGTCACTGGCTTTGGCCACATTGATCTACGAATGGCGCCGCTATCTGGCCGCGGTGATCGCGCTGGCCTTTTCGGGCCTGCTGATCCTGGCCCAGGTCGGCATGTTCACCGGCATCGTGCAGGCCGCCACCGCCACCATCGACCGTTCGCGCGCTGAGCTGATGGTGCTGCCCGCCAAGTCCGAAAGCCTGATCAATTCCGGCTCCAACGGCCTGCCGCGTCGCCTGGCGCCAGAGATGTACCTGCATCCCGAGGTGGTCCAGGTCGCGAGCCTGGACGGCTCTGGCGGCCGCTGGATGAACACCCCGGAGGACGGAGAAAAGCAGGTCACCCAGTGGATTCAGCTCGACATTGTCGATCCAATCCCGGGCGCGGTCACCCTGCCGGTGGACTATCCCGAGGACGTGCGCATCGCCCTGCTGGAGCCCTTCGCCGCGGTGATCGACCGCAGCACCCAGGCTCGGCTCGGCGTCACCCTGAACGATAAGGCGACGATCAACGGCAAGACCGTCACTGTCCGCGCCTTCCTCGATGGCTATCCCTCGATCAACCAGCCTGCGGTGGTCGTGTCCCGCGACACCCTGCGGCTGCTGGGCATGGCTGATGACGGCGAGAAGGTCGGACCCTTGATGGTCCAGATCAAGGACCCGGCCCGGGCCGTCCAGGTCCGCGACGACCTCAACGCCGTGGCCGAGGGACGCTACCGGGCCTGGACGCGCCAGGAGCTGGCCCAGGCCAATGAGGGCGCCCTGATGAAGGAGCAGATCATCGGCATCATGCTGGGGTTCTCGGTCTTCCTCGGCTTCCTGATCGGCGTCGGCATCACGTCTCAGACCCTGCGCGGGGCGATCATGGCCAACATCAAGGAGTTCGCCAGCCTGCGGGCGCTGGGCGTCTCCATGGGCGCCCTGCGGCTGATTGTGCTGGAGCTGTCCTTCTGGGTCGGCCTGGTGGGTCTCGCGGCCACGGCGATCTTCACCTTCCTGGTCTCGCTCCTGGCCAAAAGCGTGGGCCTCCCCATGGGCTTTCCCCTGGGCTGGGTGATCGGCGTGGCCATCCTGCTTCTCGTCATCTCGCTGGCCTCGGGGCTGATGTCCCTGGGCGTCCTGAAGAAGAGCCAACCGGCGGATCTGCTGCGATGACCTATGCCCCACACCGCGACGACGCCATCCGGGCCACCGGCCTGTCCAAGCGCTTCAAGACCGGCCGGACCTATATCGAGGTGCTGAAGTCAGTGGACTTCGACGCACGCCACGGGGACCTGACCATGGTCATGGGGCCGTCCGGCTCGGGCAAGTCGACCCTGGTGGCCTGCCTGTCTGGCCTACTGCGTCCGGACGAGGGTCAGGTCCAGGCTCTGGACCAGGATCTCTGGGACCTGCGCGCCGGACGGATCGACAAATTCCGGCTGGATCACTGCGGCTTCATCTTCCAGGGCTTCAACCTGTTCTCGGCCCTCACCGCCCTGGAACAGGTGACAACCGTGCTGAAGCATACGGGCCTGTCCAAGCGCGAGGCCCGGGACCGGGCGACGGTCTCCCTGGAGGAGGTGGGCCTGGGCCACCGGCTCAATCAGCGGCCCTCGGAACTCTCGGGCGGCGAGAAGCAGCGGGTGGCCATTGCGCGCGCGCTGGCCAAGGCCCCGCGCCTGTTGTTCGCCGATGAACCCACCTCGGCCCTCGACGGCGAGAACGGCCAGATCGTCATCAAGCTCCTGCAGCGGGCGGCCAAGGATCACGGGGCCGCTGTGATCTGCGTCACCCACGACCCGCGGCTGGAAGCCTATGCCGACCGCATCATCCATATCGAGGACGGCGCCATTCTCGACGACCGGCGCGTCACCTCCGGCGCGCAGACCGCGCCCCATTCCCATCTGATCGAGGCCTGACACATGCCCGCCCTGCTGCGCCGCCCCATCTTCTGGATCGTCATCGCCGGCCTTATCCTGCTGGTCGGCGGCGGTCTATTCCTCAACAGCCAGGCCCAGGCCCGCAAGGCCGAGGCGGCCAAGACCGCCGAAGCGGCCGCCCCGGTCAGCCCCTATGTGGCCATCGCCAATGGCAAGGCCGACGTCGAAGGCGGCCTGATCCAGGTGGCCGCCCGCAGCGCCGGCATTGTCCGCGAGGTCCTGGTGCAGGAGGGCGACAGCGTCAGTGAGGGCCAGATCCTGGCGCGCCTGGAGGACGATGAGCCGCGCCTGTCGGCGGCCCGGGCCCGGGCCGAGGTCGAGCAGGCCCGCGCCCAGATCGCCCTGACTCAGGTGGAGATCTCCACCGCCAGCCGGGAGTTCGACCGCCTCGACACCCTGTCAGCCTCCAACTTCGTCGCCGGGCAGCGCCTGGACCAGGCCCGGGACGGCATCCGCCAGGCCGAGGCCCGCCTGCGCGCCCAGCGGGCCGCCGTCGCCACGGCTGAGGCGCGCCTGGCCGAGGCCGGCTACAATCTCGAGCTCACCATGATCCGGGCCCCGGCCGACGGGGTGATCGTCCGCCGCTACGCCAATCCGGGCTCGGGCGCCTCAACCCTCAACGTCTCCAACATGTTCGACCTGGAGCCGGCCGGCCAGCGGATCGTCCGGGCCGAGATCGCCGAGGGCGCCCTGCCGCATGTGAGCCTTGGCCAGACTGTCGAGATCGCCTCGGAGGCTGACCCGACCAAGACCTTCAAGGGCCAGGTCCTGCGCCGCGCCGCCGTGTTCGGCGCCCGCAAGCTGGTCTCCGACGACCCCACAGAGCGCGCCGACGAGCGGGTGGTCGAGGTGGTGGTCAGCGCCGATGGGGCGCCCTTCCTGGTCGGCCAGAGGGTGCTGGTGAAGTTCCTGAGGCCCGCCCAGAGCGCCGCGGCGAGCGCAGTTCCCGCCTCGTAGTTCGCGCACCAGCGCCTTGACGGAGAAGGGGTCAGCCGCGCACAACCGCGCCAATTCCTTCACCTGACTTCGGGAGACTTCCATGGCGGACATCCGCTTCGACGGCAAAGTGGCCATTGTGACGGGCGCGGGCGGCGGCCTGGGCCGACAGCATGCTCTGGAACTGGCCCGGCGCGGCGCCAAGGTCGTGGTCAACGACCTGGGCGGTTCGGTGGACGGCTCGGGCGGGTCTTCGAGCGCGGCTGACGCCGTGGTTGACGAGATCAAGGCCGCGGGCGGCGAAGCCATCTCCAACGGCTCCTCGGTGACCGACGACGCCGGCGTGGCCCTGATGATCAAGCAGGCCATGGATCAGTGGGGCCGGATCGACATCCTGGTCGCCAACGCCGGCATCCTGCGCGACAAGTCCTTCGCCAAGATGGAGATCGCCGACTTCGAGCTGGTGCTGAACGTCCACCTGATGGGCACCGTGAAGCCCGCCAAGGCCGTCTGGGACATCATGCGCGAGCAGAACTACGGCCGCATCGTGGTGACCACCTCGTCCTCGGGCCTCTATGGCAACTTCGGCCAGTCCAACTATGGGGCCGCCAAGCTGGGCATCATCGGCTTCATGAACACCCTGCGTCTCGAGGGCGCGAAGAACAACATCCACGTCAACGCCATCGCGCCTGTGGCCGCCACGCGGATGACCGAGAACCTGATGCCGGCCGCGGTGCTGGAGCGCCTGAAGCCGGAATACGTCACGCCGGGCGTGGTCTATCTCTGCTCCGAAGAGGCGCCCACGGGCGCCATCCTGACGGCCGGCGCAGGCGCCTTCGCCCTGTCGCGCATCTATGAGACCGAGGGCGTCTATCTTGGCGAGGGCGGCCTGTCGGTCGAGGAAGTCCGGGACAACTGGTCCAAGATCTCCGACCCTGAAGGCCATGCGGCCTATGCCGCCGGCGGCGAGCAAAGCCAGAAATTCTTCCGGAAGTTGTCGGGCGGCTGAGGCCTGACAGAGTAGCGAATAACCACGGGCGGCTTCATCCAGGAGCCGCCCGTTTTCTTTTGTCCGCAACCCCAAATGGGCCTTGCCTTGACGCAGGTGAACGCGCGTAACCTATGACCTGCGGATAACGCCCGTCAGAGGCGTCACCATAGTTCAGGGGAGACGCCCAAGTGGCCAACACCGACGCAGCCGCGCCTGCATCCGCGCGACAGCTCAAGCTGTCCACCATCCTCGCCTTTGCGTGCACCAGCCTGCCCCTGTCGGCGCTGACCATCGCCATGTCGGTCTATCTCCCCCGCTATTTCGCCAGCGAAATCGGCATCAGCCTGCTGGCGGTGGGCACCGCCTTCGCCTTTGTGCGAATGATCGACATCCCCCTCGATCCCCTGCTGGGGCTGGCCATGGACCGGACCCGGACGCGGTTCGGCCGCTACCGACTGTGGACGGTGATCGGGGCGCCCGTCCTGATGCTGGCCATCTTCATGCTGTTCATATCGCCCTCCGGCAGTGTGGGCGGGCTGATCTTCTGGCTGCTGATCCTCTACATCGGCACGTCGATCCTGCACCTGTCCCACGCCGCCTGGGCCGCGACCCTGGCGCCGAAGTACAATGATCGCTCGCGGGTCTTCGCCATCATGACCGCCGTGGGCGTCCTGGGCGCCCTTCTGGTGCTGTTGATGCCCTTCATCGTGGCCGCTCTTGGCCGCGATGAATCCGAAGGCGTGCCAGCCATGGGTTGGTTCGTCATGATCCTCACCCCCCTGGCCGTCTGGCTGGTGGTCGCCCTGACGCCCGAGAAGATCTCCCCTGACGTGCCGGGCCAGCAGAAGTTCCAGCTCAAGGAATACTGGCGACTGATCGCCCGGCCCTCCATGGGCCGGATCGTCCTGGCCGACCTCTGCCTGTCGCTGGGCCCCGGCTGGATGAGCGCGCTCTACCTGTTCTTCTTCACCGACTCCCGGGGCTTCACCACCAGTCAGGCCAGCGCCCTGCTGGCGGTCTACATCCTGGCCGGCTTCGGCGGCGCGCCCCTGCTCGGCCGTCTGGCCATGCGGATCGGCAAGCACCGCGCGGTGATGGTCGCCACCACCGGCTACGCCCTGGCCCTGGTGGCCCTGCCCTTCCTGCCCAAGGGCGACATGATGGTCGGCGCCTTCCAGATGTTCACCGCCGGCTTCCTGGCGGCGGGATTCCAGGTGCTCACCCGGGCCATGACCGCCGACGTCGCCGATGAGGTCCGTCTGGAACAGGGCAAGGAGCGCTCTGGCCTGCTCTACGCCATCACCACCCTGACCTCGAAGATCTCGGGCGCCTTCGCCGTCTTCCTGACCTTCACCGTCCTGGACCGTGTCGGCTACAACGCCACCGACGGCGCAACCAACTCCGCCGAAGCGATCCGCGGCCTGGAACTGGCCTTCCTGATCGGCCCCATCTTCTTCGTGGCGCTGGGGGGGCTCTGCTTCATCGGCTACAAGCTCGGCGAGGAGCGTCACAGCGAGATCCGCCGTGAACTGGACGAGCGCGACGCTCTCTATGACACCGCCCCGGTGCTGGAGACCCTGGCCAGCGAACCGTCCATCCCCACCCCGCTGGTCGAGCCCCGCAAGGGCTAGCCGCGGGCCAGGCCAAGCCGGGTGCGCAGCATCTCGGCGGCCTGGCGGAACACCTTGGCCGGCCCGCTGTCGGGCGCCGTGGCCACCAGGGGGCGACCGTCATCGCACCCTTGGCGCAGGGCCACATCGATGGGCGCCTGACCAAGCATGGGCACCCCCAGGCGGTCGGCTTCGGTCTGGCCGCCCCCCTGGCCAAAGATCGGAATCGGCGTGCCGGTGGCCGGGTCGGCGAAATAGGCCATGTTCTCGATCAGCCCCAGGATCGGCGTCGCCGTCTTCTGGAACATGGACGCCGCCCGGCGGGCGTCGATCAGGGCGATTTCCTGAGGCGTGGTGACAATCACCACGCCGTCCAGCTTAAGCTTCTGGATCAGGGTCAGCTGGATGTCGCCGGTGCCCGGCGGCATGTCGACCACCAGCACGTCGAGGGGCGCGTCCGGCTCCCCCCAGGCCACCTCATGCATCATCTGGCGCACGGCCGAGGAGGCCATCGGGCCGCGCCAGATCATCGGCGCGCCTTCGTCGACCATGAAGCCGATGGACATGACCTTGATCCCCCAGGCCTCCAGCGGGATCAGTTTCTTTTCGGGATGATATTCCGGATCGCCATCCACCCCCAGCATGCGCGGCGCTGACGGGCCGTAAACATCGGCGTCCAGCAGGCCGACCCGCAGGCCAAGCGCCGCAAGACTGACCGCCAGGCTGACTGAAACGGTGGACTTGCCCACGCCGCCCTTGCCGCTGGCCACCGCGATCACGCGCCGCACATGAGGCGGTCGGATCGCCCCGGGGGGCGGACCCGGCGTCGCCTGAGGATCGGCGGTCAGCTTCACCCCCTTGCGCACCCGGGTGACCCCCTCGGCCGGCGGCGGCGGCGGCTCATCGCCAGGGAGATTGGTGAGCACCACCTGGGCCCGCTCCACCCCCGGCGCCTGGCTCAGCACGGCCTCGGCCGCGACCCGCACCGGTTCGTAGAGCTCCAGCATTCCGGCCGGCGCCTCCATCATGAACCCGACCCGGCCGTTCCGCACGGAGAGGCCCTGGACCAGGCCCGCACTCACCAAACCCTTCCCGCTACGGGGGTCCAGCACCCCCTCAAGGAGGCTCAGCATGGCGTCGCGGTCAGGCAGGCGTGATGTGTTCATGTCGTCTTCGGCTTGCGTTGGCGGCTTGGCCGTCACATATCCGGCTGCAAGCGCCGGTTTACAAGTCCGCCTCGGTGGACTGAACATCGCGGCCGCGCCGAGTTACGCCGACCCACGACGTCCCCGACGACGCGACCCAGAAAGACGACGCACAAATAGAATGCCCTGGAATGACAACGTAAACCCCGGTCCCTGGGGAACCCCGCCACAGCAAGGCGGAGGCTCCGGCGGTTCGGGTGGCCCTGGCGGTCCCAAGCGGCCGGGCCTTGGCGGCGGCGGTCCCCGCGGTCCTCGCGGGCCGCAGCCCGATCTGAATCTGTTGCTCGAGCGCCTGATGGCCCGACTGCGACAGTTCTTCAGCGGTCCCGGCGGCGATCAGATCCGACCTGGCGCCATCGCGGCCGTAGCGGCCGTGGCCTTCGCCCTATGGGCGCTGTCGGGACTGTACCTGGTACAGCCCAATGAGCAGGCTGTGGTGACCACCTTCGGCGCCTATTCACGCTCCGCGGGCCCAGGCCTGAACTACAGCCTGCCCGCCCCGATCGAGCGGGTGGAGAAGGTGCCGGTCACCTCCCTGAACCGGATCGACATCGGCGGCACCTCCGAAGCCGCAAACGCTCAGGAAAGCCTGATGCTGACCGGCGATGAGAACATCATCGACCTGAAGTTCAGCGTCACCTGGCGGGTGGCCGACGCGCCGCGCTTCATCTTCACGATCCGCGATCCCGAGGAGTCCGTGAAGGCGGTGGCCGAGAGCGCCATGCGCGAAGTGGTTGGACGCTCACAGCTGGACTACATCCTGACCCGCGGCCGTGGCCCGGTTCAGGCCCAGGCCGCCGAACTGATGCAGCAGACCCTGGATTCCTGGGGCGCCGGCGTCAGCGTGGTCGAGGTCCAGATCCGCAACGCCGATCCGCCGGCCGAGGTCATCGCCGCCTTCCGCGACGTGTTCAACGCCAGCCAGGACGCGGAGTCCGCCCGCAACGAGTCCGAGGCCTACTTCAACCGCGTGGTCAACGAGGCCAAGGGTGACGCCGCGCGCATCACCCAGGCCGGTGAAGCCTATCGCGAGCAGGCGGTCCGGGAAGCGACGGGTGAAGCCTCGCGCTTCGACCAGATCTACGCCGAATACCGTTCCGCCCCCGGGGTCACCCGCGAGCGCCTCTACATCGAGACCATGCAGCGCGTTCTGCAGAACTCGAACAAGGTGATCGTCGACTCCAATGGCGCCTCGGCCCCAATCATCCTGCCGCCTGACGTCTTCCGGCCGCGCACGAGCGCGCCCACTGCGACCGCCACGCCGGCCGAAACCGGCTCGGCCGCCCCCGGCGCGAGGAGCAGCCAATGATGGACCGTCGTTACATCCCCTACGCCATCGCCGCGGTGGTGGCCCTGATCGTGCTGGCCAACACCTTCTTCATCGTCGATCAGCGCGAGCAGGCCATCGTCGTCCGGCTCGGCGACCCCGTCCGGGTCGTGAACGCCGGTCCTGAGGCCACGGCGGGTCTGAAGGTCAAGGTGCCCTTCATGGAGCAGGTGCTGCGGTTTGATAAGCGCAACATCGCCCTGGAGACTGAAGAGGAAGAGGTCATCGCCGCCGACCAGGAGCGCCTGGTGGTCGACGCCTTCATCCGCTACCGGATCAGCGAACCCCTTCAGTACTACCGCACTCTGCGTGACGACCGCACGGCCGGCGACCGTATCCAGCGTCTGGTCAATTCGTCCCTGCGCCAGGTCTTGGGCTCAGCCCCCTCCAGCGACATCATCTCCGGCGCCCGCTCAGGGGTCATGGCCAACACCCTGGCCGATGTCCGGGCCCGGGCGGCCTCCTCGCGGCTTGGCATCGAGGTGATCGATGTCCGTATTCGCCGCGCTGACCTGCCGCAGGAAAACATGGCCGCCACCTATCGTCGGATGGAAACGGCCCGTCAGCAGCAGGCCGCCCAGATCCGCGCCGTCGGTGAACAGCAGAAACGCGAGCGCATCGCCGAGGCGGACAAGGAAGTGACCATCACCCTGGCCACCGCCCAGGAAACCGCGGACCAGACCCGAGGTGAAGGCGATGCGCAGCGGACGCGCATCTACGCCACCAGCTTTGGTCGCGATGCGGGCTTCGCCTCCTTCTACCGCTCGATGCAGGCCTATGAGGCCTCCATCGGCCAGGGGGACGCGACCATGATCCTGTCGCCCGACAGCGCGTTCTTCCGCTACTTCGAGCGAGGTCCCGGCGGCGCCCGCTAGGCGCCCGTCAGGCCAACACGATCAGCCCTCGATCCCTCGCCGGATCGGGGGCTTTTCATTTGCCGACCATCACGGCGAGTAGATCGCGCACCTCGTGCAGGTCCCGGGCGATCCGCACGCACAGGCCGCGCATCTCGTCATTGGGCTCCAGCATGTCGGGGACCATGATGGTCATCATCCCAGCGGCGGCCGCCGCCCGCACGCCGTTGTGGCTGTCCTCCAAGGCGATGCAGTCGCGCGGGTCCATGCCCAGGGCCGCGGCGGCCTTCAGATAGGGCTCGGGGTGCGGCTTGCCCTGAGTGACGCTCTCGGCGGTGATGAAGGCGTCGAACCGCGAGAGCAGGCCCGCATGGCCGAGGTGCGTCTCCACCGACCTCATTCGTGAAGAGGTGGCGACGGCCCGCGGCGCGCCGACGGCGTCCAGGTGATCGAGCATCTCGATGACGCCGGTCTTCAGGGCGACGCCGGCCTTGTGGGCCTCGACAAACCGGGCCCGGACATCAACCACATAGTCATCCAGCACGAAGCCCGCACCGAAGTGGTCGATGAGGATGCCGTCGCTGGCCGCGTGGGTCAGGCCGACCATGCTCTGGAACACCGGAAACGGCATGTCCCGCCCCATGGCCCGGGCGGCGCCTTCCATGGCCTGGAGCATCAGGCGTTCGGAATCGATCAGAAGGCCGTCCATGTCGAACACGACGGCGGCGCAGGGGCGAGGAAGCGTCATGGGCAGGCTCTTAGTCCAGAGAGCACGCCAAGCGAAATCAAGGCCTGCTTCAGTCGGTGACAAAATCCGCGGCGCCGTAGCCCTGGAAGTAGAGCAGCGCCGTCAGATCCGCATGATCGACCTTGGCATGGGCCTGGGCGGCGACCACCGGCTTGGCCCGATAGGCGACCCCAAGGCCCGCGGCCTCGATCATCGCCAGGTCATTGGCCCCATCGCCCACCGCCAGGGTCGCCGACAGGTCCGCATTGATCGCGCCAGCCTCTTCACGCAGGGCCGCCAGCTTGGCCTCTCGGCCGAGGATCGGCGATCCCACCTCCCCGGCCAGGACCTCGCCCGCCTCGATGAGGGTGTTGGCCCGTTGAGCGTGGAAGCCCGCGGCCTGGGCCACCCGGCTGGTGAAAAAGGTGAAGCCGCCGGAGACCAGCACACAGCGTGCGCCGCCGGCCGCCATGGTCCGCACCAGGATCCGCGCCCCGGGATTGAGGACGACACGCTCGTCATAGGCCCGCTGCAGATCAGAGAGCGGCAGGCCCTTCAGCATGGCCACCCGCTCACGCAAGGCGGCCTCGAAATCCAGTTCGCCGCGCATGGCCCGCTCGGTGATCTCCGAGACCCGATCCTTGACGCCGGCGAAGTCGGCCAGCTCGTCGATGCATTCGCAGCCGATGATGGTCGAATCCATGTCGGCGATCAGCAGCCGCTTGCGCCGCCCAGCCCAGGGCTGGACGCAGACATCCACCGGCATGGCCGACAGGGCGTCTTCTGCGGCGGCCCGCACCGGCGCCAGCGCCTCGGCCTCCACCAACAGGTCAACGGCGCCGGGACCCAGCGGCCGGGGTTCCTTGACGCGAGCCTGCGCGCCTGCGAGCGCTTGGGTGAGTTGAACGGTGGCCGCGGCGAGCGCGGACTCCTGCGGACTGACGAGGGTGAGAGCGATTTCCATGGAGCCCCGCATCTGGCTGATCGGCGGGCCGACGGCAAGCGGCAAGACGGCGATCGCCCTGCGCCTGGCCCAGGAAATCGGCGGCGAGATCGTCAACGCCGACTCCATCCAGCTCTACGGCGACCTGACCATTCTGAGCGCGCGACCGACGCCGCATGAGATGGCCCAGGCGCCCCACCACCTGTTTGGGGCCGCCGATGGCGCAGAGGCCTGGTCCGTGGGCCGCTGGTTGCGCGCGGCCCTGCCGCTCATCACCGAGATCCAGGCCCGGGGCCGGTCTCCAATCCTGGTGGGCGGCACGGGACTCTATTTTCGTAGTCTGACCGACGGCCTCGCCGACATCCCAGCCGCAGCGCCAGCGGTCCGCATCAGGGTCGAGGCCGAGTTCGAGGCGCTCGGCGAAACCACCTTCCGAGCCCGCCTGGCCGAAGTCGACCCGGCCGCGGCGGCGCGCATCGCGCCCGCCGACCGCCAACGGCTGGTGCGCGCCTGGCAGGTCTATCTCAGCGCCGGCCGCGCGCTCTCAGACCTGCAGGCGGAAACCGCCGCCCCCCTCGGGCCCGAGGCCTGGCGGGGCGTCGTGGTTGAGCCTCCCCGCGAGGCGCTCTACGCCCGCTGCGACGTCCGCCTCGCCGCCATGTTCGAGGCTGGCGCCGTCGAAGAGGTCTCAGCCCTGCTCGCCCGGCGCCTCGACCCCGCCCTTCCGGTCATGAAGGCGCTGGGTCTGCGGGAGATCGCCGCCTGGCAGGCCGGCGAGATGACCCGCCATGAGGCGCTGGCCGCCGCGCAGCAGGAAACCCGCCGCTACGCCAAGCGACAGGCCACCTGGTTCCGCAACCAGACCCCGGACTGGCCACGGGTCACGGCGACAGAGCCTGAGGCGCAGTGGGGGCAGTTTCTTGCTCTGGGCGCGCCTTGACGCCCTGGCCCGCGCATGCGATGAGCGGGAAACCTTATATCTGGAGAACGCGCGTGCGCGTCAGCATCGTACTTGAGTGGCGACCTTAGACGAGCCGATTTCGATCGGCGCGAACAAGGTCGCTTGCACCAGGCCCCCAGCGGGCCTTTTTTATTGCCCTGAAGGCCAGCCTAAGAAGGCCACTGCCATGACCGCCCACCAGACCATCACCGCCCCCGAGGCCGCCGAAACCGAAATGATGAGCGGGGCCGAAATCGTCGTCCGCTCGCTCCTCGACCAGGGCGTAGAGGTCCTGTTCGGCTATCCGGGCGGGGCGGTGCTGCCGATCTATGACGCGCTGTTCGCCGAGCCGCGGCTGCGTCACATCCTGGTCCGCCACGAACAGGGCGCCACCCACGCCGCCGAGGGCTATGCCAGGTCCACCGGCAAGCCGGGCGTCGTCCTGGTCACGTCGGGCCCCGGCGCGACCAATGCGGTCACCGGCATCGTCGACGCCCTGATGGACTCCATCCCCCTGGTGGTCATCACCGGCCAGGTCGCCACCCACCTGATCGGCACCGACGCCTTCCAGGAATGCGACACGATCGGCATCACCCGCTCGATCACCAAGCACAACTATCTGGTCAAGAACGTCGATGATCTGCCGCGGATCATGCACGAGGCCTTCCACATCGCCACCTCGGGCCGCCCCGGCCCCGTGGTCATCGACATTCCCAAGGACGTGCAGTTCGGCAAGGCGGCCTATCAGGGTCCCCAGGCCGTCACCCACGCCCACGACTACCGTCCGCAGGTCAAAGGCGACGCCGGCCGCATCGCCGAGGCCGTCACCCTGATCGCCCAGTCCCGCCGGCCGATCCTCTATACCGGCGGCGGCGTGATCAATGCCGGCCCCCGGGCCTCGGCCCTGCTGCGGGAGTTTGCTGAACTGACCGGCGCGCCGGTGACCTCGACCCTGATGGGCCTGGGCGCCTTCCCGGCCGCCGATCCCAAGTGGCTGGGCATGCTCGGCATGCACGGCAGCTTCGAGGCCAACCACGCCATGCACGACTGCGACGTCATGGTCGCCCTGGGCGCCCGGTTCGACGACCGGGTCACCGGTCGCCTGGACGCGTTCGCCCCCACCTCGCGCAAGATCCACGTGGACATCGACGCCTCGTCCATCGGCAAGAATGTCCGCTGCGACGTGGCCATTGTCGGCGACGCCGCCAGCGTGCTGGAGGACATGATCGCCGCCTGGAAATCCATGCGCCTGTCGATGGACAAGACCGCCCTGGCCGAATGGTGGCGCGAGATCGAGGCCTGGCGGGCCCGCGACTGCTTCGCCTACACGCCCGATTCCAAGCTCATCAAGCCTCAGCAGGCGGTCGAGCGGCTGTACCATCACGCCAAGGACAAGGACGTCTACATCACCACCGAGGTCGGCCAGCACCAGATGTGGGCCGCCCAGTATTTCCGCTTCGAAGATCCCAACCGCTGGATGACCTCCGGCGGCTTGGGCACCATGGGCTATGGCCTGCCGGCCGCCGTGGGCGTGCAGATCGCCCACCCGGACTCACTCGTCATCGATATCGCCGGCGACGCCAGCGTGCAGATGACGATGCAGGAGATGGCCACCGCCATTCAGTACGACCTGCCGATCAAGATCTTCATCCTGAACAACGAATGGATGGGCATGGTCCGCCAGTGGCAGCAGCTGCTGCATGGGGAGCGCTACTCCCACTCCTATTCAGAAAGCCTGCCCGACTTCGTGAAGATGGCCGAGGCCTTCGGCGCGGTGGGCCTGCGGGCCGAGCATCCAGACGAGCTGGACGACAAGATCGCCGAGATGATCTCCGTCCGCCGTCCGGTGCTGTTCGACTGCCGGGTCACCAAGGAAGAGAACTGCTTCCCCATGATCCCATCAGGCAAGGCGCACAACGAGATGATCCTGGCCCAGGAAGCCCGCGACCTCGGCTCCATCATCGACGACGCCGGCAAGCGGCTGGTCTGAGGCGGTCGCATGGCGCGGCGGCTGGGGGCTGGTTGCCCTCGGCTCTCGCCTGTGACACCTGAACGGCCGAGCCTAGAGAAGAGACCTTGATGCCCGATCCCCAGCCCGCCTCCGTCTATGACCTCGACCACAAGGCCGAGGTGGAAAATCTCGCCACCTTCGCCGTGCTCGTGGACAACGAGCCGGGCGTCCTGCACCGGCTGGTCGGGCTGTTCGCCGCCCGGGGCTACAATATCGAAAGCCTGACGGTCGCCGAGACCGATCGCAACGCCCACACCAGCCGGGTGACCATTGTCACCCGCGGGACCCCTCATGTGCTGGGCCAGATCGAGGCTCAGCTGCAGAAGATGGTCTCCACCCGCCACGTCCAGGACGTGACCCGCGATCCCAACGGCCTGGAGCGGGAGCTGGCTCTGGTCAAGGTGAAGAGCCTGGGCGCCGAGCGGGTCGAGGCCCTGCGGGTGGCCGACATCTTCCGCGCCCGGGTGATCGACACCACCCACGAGAGCTTCGTCTTCGAGATCACCGGCGCCCCCAACAAGATCGACAAGTTCGCCGAACTGATGCGGCCGCTCGGTCTGGTGGAACTGTCGCGCACCGGGGTGCTTTCCATCACGCGGGGCGCAGACGGCATGTAGGAGGCGAGCGTGGTGGCGATTGCGATGCGACGGGTCGCCCTGGGGCTGGCCCTAAGCCTGTTCGCCGCGGCCCCGAGCCTTGGCCAGACGTCGAGCGAGGCTCCCCCTGGCGCCGCCTCGCCCTACCCGCCGCCGGATCCGCGCGCCTGGTGGGCTGACGACCGCCCCGCCCCATCCGACGCCGCCGACCCCATGGCCCGCCGCCGCCTGCCCCGCAGCGGGCCCCCGCCTGTGGTCACCCCCATCGAGCCGACCCTCTACCGCCTGTGGGGCCTGCCGCCCTTGCAGACCCAGGTGGTCTATGGGGGGGAGGCGATAATCGAGGTCTGGCGCCGGCCGTCCAACAGCGTCGAGCAGATGGTCGTCCGCCTGACCGCCCGGCGGGACGGCAAGGCCTTCGTTCAGGTCCGCGCCGGCCGCGCCTGCTGCGAGCCAGACATCGCCCGCCGGGTCGGGTTCGACGTGGAGCTGGCGGCCGGCTACCGGACGCTTATCCAGGAGCTGGCGGCCGCATCGGTGTGGGACAGCCCCCGGGACGCCGTCGCCCAGGAAGGGAACGCCAGCGTCGGCTCCATCTGCCTGGACGGCGTCGCCTACGACCTGGTCCGCCTGACAGAGCGCCAGGGCGGCGTACTGCGGCGCGACTGCGACGAGGCTGAGGTGGGTGAGGTCGCCGAACTTCTGGAAGCCGCCCTCGGCGCGGCCCTGGGCCACGAGCCGCGGATCGATGTCCTCCTGCCCCAGGGCGCTGATTTCGCCCGGGAGCGGGCCGCCTACGAGGCCCTGATCGCCGGGGGCGGTCGCATCAAGCCCGCTGATCGCCCGCCAAACCCCTGAGGTTTCGCGAAAGGCCTTCAATTTCAGCCGGCCTCGCCCTATATTCAACCTGTCCGGTTCGCCGGACTATGGAGATAAACGCGCACGTCATAAGCGGACTGGACCCGGGTGCGATTCCCGGCGGCTCCACCAAACCCTTCTCCGGGTATCGCCGGAAAGTCTGGGGCCGATCAGCATCGACAGACGTCTAAAGGTGTTGCTTTCTCTCGGCTTGGCCCACCGTTTCGGGCCTTTATCTAAATGCGAACGATAACTTCGCTGAAGAAGTCCGTCTGGCTGCGTAAGCGGTCCGATAGATTTCGACATAAACTCCTAGCGTCTTAGCAGCGTTAGGCGGGGCCGGGAGGGGGCCTTGCAACAGAACCCCTCCACCTTTCTCATAGTTGTTTGACGGCAGATCAGCCAAAACCGGCCGGTCGCTGGCCGCTGCACATCGCGTTGCGCTCTGCCGGCAGCAGCATGACAATGTCCGGCGCCTCGTCTTCGATGACCCGCCAGTCGAAACCACACTCATCCATGTGAATCCAGATCAGGCGGCCGACCCGGTCGGCGATCAGCGAGGGAAAGAAGTCGGCCGTATAGCTGTCGCCGATGATCACGACCGTAGGACCTGACGCTCCGCGCTCCACAGCAAAGGCCGGCATCGGCCCGCCATAGGCCTTAAGCTCCTCGCGGACTGTCCCAGGGGGCAGGCTGGTGCGGTGGTGGATGGTCAGGGTCTCAATGGCGGGCGGCATGCCGGCCATACGCGGCAGATCGCCATCGTCGGTACGCATCTCGCCCCAGGTCAGCTCCGCCTGCGCCCAACCCCATCCCGGCTGATCAACAGCCGCAACCATCCGGTTATAGGCCGCCAGGGCGCCCCACGGGGTCCAATGGCTGTCATACAGGCGATAGGCGCGGTCCAGCGCCGCGGCCTCGCGCAGCGCAGGCCTCAGGTCGACCGCCGGCGCTCCGCAGTCAGCGATGCCCTGCAGGATTAGGTCGTGATCGCTCGGCGTCGTCGCCGGACGCGCCCACGGCGGGGTCTGATCGGTCAGGATCGTTCCCGGCGAGGGCGCCAGGCCTGTGGCGAAGACGATTTGGCGGGCGGCCAGTCGACGTGCCACCTGACAGACAAAGTCTGCGTAGTCGGCGGCCCGCTCGGGGTCGACATCCTGGCCGGTGGAGCGCAGCAGCCCGTCGGTTAGGAACATCTGCCCGCCCTCCCCCATGACGGCCATGGCCTGGGCCGGCGCAGTGACCCCGAGGCGACGCTCCAGCCGGGCGCCGAGCCAGATCGCCGGCTCACGCAGGGCGAAGTGGTCGGCGAGAAAAGCGTCCACCGCCCGAGGCGCGTGTCGCCAAGCCGTTAGGTCCTGCGGCCAGTTCGGCGGCGGGGCTAGCATCCGGTTTTCCTCGCGCGAGACCGTCTGCAGAGGCAGGAGCGGCATGGCCAAAACCGGCAGCGACAGCACCGCCATGACGCCGAGGATCAGGAATCGGCGAGGATCAAACACGGGCCATCCTCCTTAGAACCGGAAATAGAGGAAGGGGCTGTATGTGCCCTGGGCGACCCGCAGCAGCGCCAGGACCAGCAGCAGGGCGACCGCGGCCGTATCGATCCAGGCCCGCGCCGTGCGCCCCTGGCGCACCCGCCAGGAGAGGCCGAACACCGCCAGGGCCCCCGCCATCGGGATCAGCCAGTAGTGAATGGGCTGGAAGGCGAGGGTTGTGGCGGCGCTCATCTCGCCAAGACCATGCCGGCCAGCCATGCCCGCCCAGATCTCTCCGGCCCGCGCCAGGCTCTCGGCCCGGAAGAGCACCCAGCCCAGAATGACGACCAGGAGGGCGTAGGCAAAGGCCGCCGGACGCGGGATCGCCTTGAGCCACCGGCCCAGGCCCGCCCGCTCTAGAACAAGGAACGCGCCGTGCCACGCGCCCCACAGAACGAAGGTCCAGGCCGCCCCGTGCCAGAGGCCGCATAACAGAAAGACCACCACCAGATTGCGCCAGGTCTTCCAGGCTGGGCCCTGGTTTCCTCCCAGGGGGATGTAGAGATAGTCCCGGAACCAGGTGGACAGACTGATGTGCCAGCGGCGCCAGAACTCGGTGATCGAGGTCGAGGCGTAAGGGGTGCGAAAGTTCCGCGGCAGGCTGAAGCCGAAGATGATCGCCAGACCGATGGCCATGGTCGAATAGCCGGCGAAGTCGAAATAGATCTGCAGGGTGTAGGCGACAGCCCCCAGCCAAGCTTCGGCGAGGCCCGGCTGGGCGGTCTGGTCGAAAACCGCGTCGGCCACTGGGGCCAAGGTGTCGGCGATCAGCAGTTTCTGGGCCAGGCCGATGATAAAGATCCGCGTCCCGGCCGAGGCGCGGCCTAGGCTGTGACGGCGCAGGACCAGTCGCCTGGCGATGGTTTTGTAGCGGACGATCGGCCCGGCGATCAGCTGTGGGAACAGCGCGATGTAGAGGGCCACCTGGGCGAGGTTGCGGTTGGCCGGAAACCGCCGCCGGTAGGTGTCCATGAGATAGGACAGGCAGTGGAAGGTGAAGAAGGAAATGCCGAGCGGCAGCGGGATTTGCGGCCGGGGCACGCTCCACCCGGCCGGCGCGAGGATAAGATTGAAGCTGTCGGCCAGGAAGCCTGCGTACTTGAAGAGGCTCAGGGAGCCGAGATTGACGCCCACCGCCAGGATCAGGGCCGTTTTGCGCGATGGCCCGTCGCGGGCGTCTATGGCCAGGGCGGCGCCGTAATTGACCACGGTCATGGCGGCCATCAGGGCCACATAGGCCGGCTCGCCCCAGGCGTAGAAGATCAGCGAAGCGGCGATCAGGACCGCGTTGCGGGTCGCCATGGTGCGACTGGCGAAATAGGCGGCCAGACACAGCGGCAAGAAGACGAAGAGAAAGCTCGGCGACGCGAACAACATGACTGGCCCCCGCCGAGCCGAGACTTTAGCCAATCGAAATCGGTCCGCCAACCGCCCTGAAGACGGCCGCGGCGCAACGCGCGCTTGCGCCGCGGCGCCGAAACGCTACCCTCCGGCCAGCAGATCGCAGGCGGAGACCCCATGGCCCAAGAGCCCCCGGCCCAAGACCAGATGCACTACGAGGCGATGGCCCAGGAGGCTCTGCGCGGGGTGGTGAAGGCCGCCCTGAAGCGTGCGGCCTCACCTGAAGGCTTGCCCGGCGCGCACCACTTCTACGTAACCTTCAAGACCGACGCGCCAGGCGTCTCGGGCCCTGTGGACCTGCTGTCCAAATATCCCGACGAGATGACCATCGTCCTCCAGCATCAGTACTGGGACCTGGCGCCCGGCGAGACCTTCTTCTCGGTGACCTTGAAGTTCGGCGGCCAGCCCAAGCGGGTCTCGGTGCCCTATGCGGCGGTGTCGCGGTTCTACGATCCCAGTGTGCAGTTCCTGCTGCAGTTCGAAGCCGCGAGCGATGGCCCAGCGCGGGTCGCAGCGGCGGTGGTCGGCGCTGGGGAGTCCGCCTCGGACACCGACCCCTCAGACGAGCCCCCGGGGGATCCCGCCGAAAAGGTCGTTTCGCTTGACCAGTTCCGCAAGAAATAGGGCCCATGACCGACGTCGCCGCTCCTGAGCCTGAAGCGCTCACCGACGAGGCCATCCTGGCCCGTTTTCTGCGCACCAAAAACCAGCCCACCGGCTCCCAGACCCTGGGCTTCAGGATGGTGGCTGTCAGCCAGGCCGAGAAGAGCGTCGAGGTCGCCTTCGACGCCAAGGCTGAGCTGCTGCTCAATCCGATGAAGCAGATCCAGGGCGGCTATCTGTGCGCCATGCTGGATGAGGCCATGTCCGTGGCCTGCATGGTCGCCTCAGGCATGACCCACGTGGCTCCCACCCTTGAGATGAAGACCAGCTTCCTGCGGCCGGCCATGCCCGGTCAGATCAAGGGGATCGGCCGGGTGGTGAAATGGGGCCGCAGCATCGCCTTCACCGAAGGCGAGCTTTACGATTCCGACGGCCGGCTCCTGGCCAAGGCGACGGGAACGGCCCTGCCGACCCCGTTCAAGTCCTACAAGAGCTGACTTGCCCCGCCCGCGCGCAGGTCTGAGGTTTCGGATCTGCGCCCTGGCGCTCGGCCTCGCCTGCGGCCTGTTTGCAACCCGCCCCGCCCTGGCCGCCCCGTTCGAAACCTGGGCCGCCGTGGTGGTGGCCGGCGACGCCAAGGGGTCTTTGGGCGGCCCGACCGAAGCCTTCGACAACGCTCGCCGCGATATCGCCAAGGCGTTTACCGGCCTGGGCCTCGCATCCGCTCAGATCGCGCAGTTCTCCGTGAGACCGGAGGCCGAACGCGGGGCCCGGCCACAGAAGGCCTCGGCCCGGGCGATCTACCAAACCCTCAGCGACCTGGCGCCGGCCGCGGCGGGCTGCCTGGTCTATTTCACCTCCCATGGGGACCCCCGGGGCGTGCTGGTGAACGACGAAATCCTGCCGCCCGCCATCCTCGGCGCGATGCTGGACCGCAGCTGCGGGACCAAGCCCACCGTGGTGGTGATCTCCGCCTGCTTCTCAGGGGTCTTTGTGCCGGCCCTGGCCAAGCCGAACCGAATGATCCTGACCGCCGCCCGGCCAGACCGGACATCGTTCGGCTGCGGAGAGGCTGACACTTATCCCTATTTCGACGCCTGCTTCCTCGGCGCCCTGGATGAGGTCGGCGACTTCATCTCGCTCAGTCGCGCCGTGGTGTCCTGTGTGGGCGAACGGGAGCAGGCGGAGGGCCTGTCCCCACCCTCTGAGCCGCAGGTGTGGATTGGTCCACAGCTTCGACCGCTTCTGCCCCTGCTGACCTTCTCTGCGCCCCCATCCCGGTGATCCAGCGCCTTGGACGCCCAGGCGCGGCGCCCTAGAAGGGAAGCTCGTGGGGAAATTCCAGACAAAGCGAGTTCCGGTGATGCGCTTCTTGCCCAAGCTTGCTGTGGCGATGCTGGTTGCGGCCCTGTGCCCACCGGCCCTGGTCCGGGCTCAGCCCGCCCTGCCCGAAGCTCCCGTCCCCTATGAAGCCCTGGCCAAGCCGGCGCCCCGACCGGCCGCGCGGCCCCGAGCCGTGGCGCCAGCCGCCCCCGCCCAGCCGGCGCAACCCGGCGAAGCGTCAGGGGCCGCGGCGCTTGCCGCGACGGGCGCCGCCACCATCGATCCGGCGCGGCTAGAGGCCTATCTGGACGGGGTGATCGGCTCGGCCATGGCCAAGGACAGGATCGCGGGCGTCACGGTTTCTGTAGTCCAGAACGGGCAGATCATTCTCAAGAAGGGCTATGGCCACGCCAGCCTGAGCCCCCTTCGGCCGGTGAATCCCGACCAGACCCTGTTCCGCATCGGCTCCATCTCCAAGACCTTCACCTGGATCCTGCTGATGAACGAGATCCAGGCTGGGCGCATTCGCATCGACGCCCCGATCAACCTCTATCTGCCTGAGGCTCTGCAGATCCGAGACCAGGGCTTCACTCAGCCGATCCAGGTCGCCCATCTCCTGGACCATTCTCCCGGCTTCGAAGACCGCATTCTGGGCCAGCTGATGGAGCGCAACTTCGATCGCGAGCGTCCGATGGCCCAGTATCTGCGCCAGGAGCGGCCCCGCCGGGTGCGTGAGCCTGGGCAGTTTCCGACCTATTCCAACTATGGGGTCGGCCTGGCCGGTCAGGCCCTCGTCTATGTCTCCGGCCAGCCCTTCGAAGAGCTGGTGGAAAAGAGGATCACCGGTCCCCTGGGGATGAGCCGCACCACATTCCGCGAACCCCACCCGCCCCGCGAGGGCATCCCCGCGCCGATGGCCCCAAGTCTCGCCCGGAACCTCTCAGAAGGCTTCCTGTGGTCGCCGGCCAAGGGCTTCGAGGCCCGCCCCTTCGAATACCTCGGCCATCTGGCCCCGGCGGGATCGGCCTCCTCGACGGCCGCGGATATGGCCCGCTTCATGATCGTGCTGCTGGATGACGGGGTCTATGGAGTCGCCGCGCCGGCCGCGCCATCGGCGACGGGAACCGCCCAGCCGGCCCAGCCCCCCTCCATCTTCGGCCCGGCCACGGCGCGGGCCTTCCGGACGCCCCTGCGGCCGAACGAGGCGGGGATCAACGACTGGCCGCACGGCTTCATCGCCTATCCGCTACCTGGGGGGCGAAAGGGCTATGGCCACGCTGGAGGCACCCTGTCGTTCAGCTCGAACATGGTGGTGGCCCCCGAACTCGATCTCGGCGTCTTCATCAGCGTCAACACCGAGAACGGCGCCGAACTGGCCACCCGGCTGCCGGCCCAGGTGGTCGCCCAGTTCTATGGACCCGCCGCGCCGCCGCCCCAGGGCGGAGACCCCGACCTCGGTCGCGTCGCCAGGCTGTATGAGGGGCACTATCTCGGGACGCGCCGGGCCTATGTGGGCCTTGAGCGGTTCGTCGGTTTCATCCTGTCAGGGGTCAGCGTCCAGGTCAGTCGCGATGGCCGCCTGATCACCAGCCGCCTCGGCGGCGCGCAGACCTGGATCCCCGAGGGTGATCCCGGGGAAGGTCGGTTCATCTCGACCACCGGTCCAGACCGGCTGGTGTTCGATCTGGCGGGCGGCAAGGCCGCCGCCTTCCAGGGCACCTACAACGATGTCCGCTTTCAGCGGGTTGGCCTCTGGAGCCGGCCCTCGGTCCTGGCCTTGCTGGCTGGTCTGACCTCTATCGCGGCGATCGCCACCTTCGTGGGTCTGGCCCTGCGCAATCGCCGGGACTTGCGGCAGACCCAGATTCAGAGCCAGGCGAGCCTCGTGCAGACGATCCAGGCCGTCCTATGGCTGCTCGCCCTAGGCCTGTTCGGCTCATGGCTCACGGGCGCGTCCGATACAGCCAAGGTGGTCTATGCCTGGCCAGGGGCCCGGCTGATCCTGGCTTCGGCCTGCGCCCTGGTGGCCTCGATCCTGACCATCATCACCCTGGCGTCTCTGCTGAGCATCTGGCGCGGTGGCCGTCGCCTGGACAGCTGGCCGGTGGCGCGCAAGGTCGGGTTTACAGCCACAACCCTGATCTATGTCGCCTTCGCCGTTGTGCTCTTCCATTGGGGCGCCCTGACCCCCTGGAGCAGCTGACCTCCAACATCGCCAGGATGGGGCGTGATGCGAGACACAAACTCAGCCCCAGGTGCGACATCACGTCCCGGCGCCGATCTGGTCGCTCAGCGGCCTAAGGCCAAGTCTTAAACGCGGCGTTTACCATCGACTGGGTAAATCCTGCCTAGCAGCCGGCCCAAAGTGGGCGCCGGTCGCAGGGTTTTGGGGTTCGACGCGCCTTGAATCAGTTTGTAGCCGCCTTGCAAAGGTTCGGGATCGGCCGGCTTGCCGCTATTCTCGGCATCGGCGTCGGCGTGGCTGCGGCCCTGGTCGCCCTGACCATGAACCTCGGCCAGCCCAAGGCCCTGCTCTACGCCAATCTCGACATGCGCGAGGCCGGCTCCATCACCCAGGCCCTCGAACAGGCTGGGGTGAAGTATGAGGTCAAGGGCGACGGCTCCACCATCATGGTCAACCGCGACCAGGTGGCCTCGACCCGCCTGCTTCTGTCCGGAAAGGGCCTGCCAACCGCAGGTTCGGTCGGCTACGAGATCTTCGACGACACCAACGCCCTGGGCCAGACGGACTTCGTCCAGCAGCTGAACCGTCAGCGCGCCTTGGAAGGCGAACTGGCCCGGACCATTCGCAGCCTGGACGGGGTGACCTTCGCGCGCGTGCATCTGGTCCTGCCCAAGCGTCAGCTGTTTGAGGACGCCGCCGAGGAGCCCTCAGCCTCCATCACCATGGGCGTCGGCGGGCGCGCCCCTACCCCCGAACAGGTCCGTGCGGTTCAGAACCTGGTGGCCGGCGCCGTGCCGAGAATGACCCCGGACCGGGTCACTGTCGTCGACCAGAACGGCAAGACCCTCTCCGCAGGCGGCGAAGGCTTCGCCGGCGAGATGGCCGAAGGTCGCAAAAATGAGGTCGAGCAACGGATCGCCAAGACGGTCAAAGCCCTGGTCGAAAGCGTCGTGGGGCCTGGCAAGGCGCGAGTGAACGTCACCGCCGAACTGGATCTGGCCCGGGTGACGGTGCAGCAGGAAACCTACGACCCCGACGGTCAGGTTGTGCGCTCCGAGCAGACGGTCGAGGAAAACGCCAACGAGAATGAGCCCAACAACAACGGCATGGTCACCGCCGACGCCAATATTCCAGGCGGGTTGGGTGGGGCCGAAGCCGGCGCCATGGGTTCGGCCAGCGGCCGCACGGAATCCACCACCAACTACGAAATCTCCAAAACCGTCCGCACCGAGGTCAACGAGCCTGGCAAGGTTCAGCGTCTGTCCGTTGCGGTGGCCGTGGATGGCGTCCGCCCGGTGGGCGAGAATGGCGCGCCCGGCGAATATGCACCGCGCAGCGAAGACGAAATGGCGCGCATCGAGGAACTGGTCCGCACAGCGGTTGGCTTCAACGAGGCCCGGGGCGATCAGGTGACCGTGGTCAACATGCCCTTCGACGCCCCGGCGGAGATGGGCGGGGTCGAGTCCTCCAATCCCCTGACCGACTTCGACAAGAACGACATCATGCGCGCCGTGGAACTCGCGATCCTGGCAGTCGTCGCCTTGCTGATCGTCTTCTTCGTGGTCCGCCCCCTGCTTAAAAGCGCCAGCGGCGGTGGTCGCGAACTTACCGGTCCGACCCAGACCATCACGCGGCTGGTGACGACAACGGCCGATGGCCAGCCTGTCCAGATCGCCGTCGATCCCGCCACTGGCCAGCCCCTCGCCCTGCCGAGTCCCGACGCGCTGGAACAGAAGATCGATATCGCGCGCATCGAAGGCCAGGTGAAAGCCTCGTCGGTGAAGCGCGTCGCCGATTTCGTCGACACTCACCCGGAACAGTCAGTGGCGATCCTCCGCAGCTGGCTGCATGAATCCGCATGACCGGTAGCGTGCGCGGCGGCGGCGGCCGCAACAAGACTATCAACGAGGTCAGCCAGCTGACGGGGCCTGAAAAGGCGGCCGTGGTTCTGTTGGCCCTCGGCGAAGATCACGGAGTCATCTGGCAGAGCCTGGACGAGGAGGAGATCAAGGAGGTCTCCCAGGCCATGGCCAGCCTCGGCACCGTGGCGGCCAATGTGGTCGAGGCCCTGCTGGTGGAATTTGTTGCGGGCATGTCTGGCGCCGGCACGATCATGGGCTCCTTCGAACAGACCCAGAAGCTGCTCACCGCCTTTCTGCCTCCCGACAAGGTCGAGGCCCTGATGGAGGAGATCCGCGGGCCGGCGGGTCGGACCATGTGGGACAAGCTCGGCAATGTGAACGAGGCCGTCCTCGCCAACTATCTGAAGAACGAATACCCGCAGACCGTCGCCGTCATCCTGTCCAAGGTGAAGGGCGAGCACGCCGCGCGGGTTCTGGCCTCCCTGCCCGAAGATTTCGCCCTGGAGTGCGTCACCCGCATGCTGCGCATGGAACCGGTGCAGCGGGAAATCCTGGACAAGATCGAGCAGACCCTGCGGACCGAGTTCATGTCCAACCTGGCGCGCACCTCCAAGCGCGACAGCCACGAGATGATGGCCGACATCTTCAACTCCTTCGATCGGCAGACCGAGTCCCGGTTCATGGCCGCCCTGGAGGAGCGCAACCGCGAAAGCGCCGAGCGCATCCGGGCCTTGATGTTCGTCTTCGAAGATCTGTCGAAGCTTGATCCTGGCGGCGTGCAGACGCTGCTGCGTGGCGTCGAGAAGGATCAGCTGGGCCTGGCGCTGAAAGGCGCCTCTGACGCCCTGCGCGAAATGTTCTTCTCCAACATGTCCGAGCGCGCGGCGAAAATCATGCGCGAGGACATGGAAGGCATGGGCCCGGTCCGTCTGAAGGATGTCGACCAGGCCCAGATGAAGATGGTTCAGGTGGCCAAGGATCTGGCGGCCAAGGGCGAGATCATGCTGGTCGGCGCCGGCGGCGATGATGAGCTGATCTACTGATGACCGAGCCCATCCTGCGCAAATTCGATTTCGACACCGTGTTCGACGACGCTGGCGGCGTGGCCCAGGCCTCGACGCGGCCGAAGCGCATCTACCCCCTCGAAGAGGTCGAAGTCATTCGCGCCGAGGCCTATGCCGAGGGCGAGCGCGCGGCCATGGCCCGGGTGGAGGCGCAGCAGGCCCAGGCCCTGTCCCACGTCGCCCAGGCCTGCCAGGCCGCCCTGCCCCGGCTCGCCGAAGTGGCGCATGCCCACCGGATCGGCTCGGCAGAGCTGTCCCTGGCCTGCGGTCAGGCGATCGCCGACGCCGCCCTGGACGCCTTTCCAAGGGTGCCCCTGCAGGCGGCGCTGGATGCCTTGGCTCGGGAAATTGAAAGCGCGCCACGCCTGCTGGTGACGGTGTCGGCCGATCTGGCCGAGGGCCTTGAGCCCATGCTGGCCGAGGCCGCCCACGCCATTGGCTTCGCCGGACAGATTCAGGTGCGCAGCGATCCGGGCATGGCGCCAGCCGCCTTCGCCCTCGATTTTGGCGACGGGGCCGCCCGTTTCGATCCCGCGGCGGCCGCCCAAAGGGTGGCTGAAGCCCTGCAGGCGGCTCTGGCGTCTGAAGGTCTCCACGCCGAACCCCTCATTCCCGGCGGCGACGCCTGAAGGATGAAAGGAACAAGTCATGTCTGACGAACTGAAACTCCAAGAGCTGGGCCCCGGGGACCTTCCCGCCATCGACTTCGGCCACGAGGGTGAGGAGAAGGCCGCCAGCGATCTGACGCCGGTCTTTGATGTGCCGGTCAGCATCTCGGCGGTTCTGGGCCGGGCGCAGATGTCCGTCGCCCAACTGTTGCAGCTGTCCTCAGGCAGCGTCCTCGAGCTTGACCGCAAGGTCGGCGAGGCCATCGACATCTATGTGAACAATCGCCTGGTCGCCCGGGGAGAGGTCGTCATCGTCGACGAGCGTCTCGGTGTGACGATGACGGAAATCATCAAGGACGGCGACACGGCGGCCTGAATTGGCGGCGCGTAAGGAGATTTGAAGATGCGGCTTCTGGTCGTCGGAAAACTGGACGGACAGCTCTCTGCGGCGGTGAAGATGGCGATGAGCGCCGGCGCCAAGGTGAGTCATGTGGAGACGATCGCGGCCGCCACCCACGCCCTGCGCGCGGGACAGGGAGCCGATCTGCTCCTGGTGGACTACGACCTCGACATCGCCGCCCTGATCGCGGCCAACGAGGCCGAGAGGATTCGGGTGCCGGTGGTGGCCTGCGGGGTCGGCCCCGATCCGGCCCGGGCGGCGGCCGCCATTCGCGCCGGCGCCAAGGAGTTCATTCCGCTGCCGCCGGAGGCCGCCTTGATCGCCGCCGTCCTGGCCGCGGTCTCTGACGACAACCGTCCCATGGTGGTGCGCGATCCCGCCATGCTGACGGTGCTGAAGCTTGCAGATCAGGTGGCGGCGTCCGAGGCCTCAATCCTGATCACTGGCGAAAGCGGCTCGGGCAAGGAGGTGGTGGCCCGCTATGTCCACCAGAAGTCCCGCCGGGCGACCAGGCCGTTCATCTCGGTCAACTGCGCGGCCATCCCGGAAAACCTGCTGGAAAGCGAGCTGTTCGGGCATGAGAAAGGCGCCTTTACCGGCGCGCTCGCCCGTCGGATCGGCAAGTTCGAAGAAGCCAATGGCGGCACCCTGCTCCTGGACGAAATCTCGGAAATGGACGCCCGCCTGCAAGCCAAGCTGCTGCGCGCCATCCAGGAGCGCGAGATCGACCGGGTCGGCGGCGCCAAGCCCGTCAAGGTCGACATCCGCATTCTGGCCACCTCGAACCGCGACCTGGCTCAGGCGGTCAAGGACGGGACCTTCCGCGAGGACCTGCTCTATCGCCTGAACGTGGTCAATCTGCGCCTGCCCGCGCTTCGGGAGCGTCCGGGGGACATCGTTATCCTGGCCGAGTTCTTCGTGAAGAAATACGCCGCCGCCAACGGCGTGCCCGAGAAGCCCCTGTCCGAAGAAGCCCGCCGGCGGCTGGCCGCCCATCGCTGGCCCGGCAATGTCCGCGAGCTGGAAAACGCCATGCACCGGGCGGTGCTGCTGTCTGTCGGTGACGAGATCACCGAGGAGGCCGTCCGCCTGCCCGATGGGCAGCCGCTGTCGCCCGCCGACGCCGGGACCCGGACCGCCCAGGCCGCCAGCTTCGCGGCCGAAGCGATCCAGCGCAGCTTCGTTGGGCAGACCGTGGCCGAGATGGAGCAGCAGTTGATCATCGACACCCTGGAGCATTGCGCCGGCAACCGCACCCATGCGGCCAACATCCTGGGAATCTCGATCCGCACCCTGCGCAACAAGCTGAAGGAATACACCGAAGCCGGCGTGTCGGTGCCCGCGCCGCAAGGCGCCGGCGCCCACGCCGCCTGAGGCCCGATCGGAAAGTCGAGACGACCTGATGGCCCAGATCAACGCCGCCCCGGCGCCCACAGCCCGCGATATTCTGGGCTGGCTCACCCGTGGGGAAGTCGCCCTGGCCATCGGGGCGGTGAGCATTATTGTCCTGCTCATTCTGCCCATTCCAGCCTTCCTGCTGGACGCCCTGCTGGTCCTGTCGATCACCAGCGCGGTGCTGATCCTGATGACCTCGCTGCTGATCAAGAAGCCGCTGGAGTTCAGCGCCTTTCCGACGGTGCTGCTGGTCACCACCCTCTATCGCCTCGGCCTCAATATCGGCTCCACCCGCCTGATCCTGACCCACGGTCATGAGGGCACCGACGGCGCCGGCAAGATCATCGAGGGCTTCGGCGCCCTGATGATGGGGGGCAATTTCGTCATCGGGGTGATCGTGTTCGCCATCCTGGTGATCGTGAATTTCGTGGTCATCAGCAAGGGTTCGGGACGGATCGCCGAAGTGGCCGCCCGCTTCACCCTGGACGCCATGCCCGGCAAGCAGATGGCCATCGACGCCGACCTCTCGGCCGGGCTGATCGAGGACGAGGAAGCCAAGCGCCGCCGCAAGGAGCTGGAGCAGGAATCCACCTTCTTCGGGGCCATGGACGGCGCGTCGAAATTCGTCCGCGGCGACGCCATCGCCGGCCTGATCATCGTCGCCATCAACATCCTGGGCGGTATCCTGATCGGCGTGATGCAGCATGGCATGCCCGTCGGGGCCGCCGCGGCCTCCTACACGATCATGACCATCGGCGATGGTCTGGTCAGCCAGATCCCGGCCCTGATCATCTCCATCGCCGCCGGCTTCCTGGTGTCCAAGGCCGGCGTCGAGGGCTCGGCCGACAAGGCCCTGGTGGCCCAGCTGGCCATGAACCCCGTCGGCCTGGGCATGGTGGCGGCGTCGTCAGGCATCCTGGCCCTGGTGCCGGGGATGCCGGTCCTGCCTTTCGCCGCGGTGTCGATCGCTGCAGGCGCCCTGGCCTATTACCGGGGCCGCAAGTCCCTGGAGCCTGAGCCTCCGCCCGTCATGGAGCAGATGACCGAGCCCCAGGAAGAGCCGATCAGCGAAACCCTCGCCATCGACGAGATCAAGATCGAGCTGGGCTATGGCCTGCTGCCGCTGATCAACGACCTGGAGGGCCGCAGGCTCACCGACCAGATCCGCGCCCTGCGCAGGACGCTGGCGGCCGAATACGGATTCGTCATGCCCTCGGTCCGTATCCTCGACAATATGCGCCTGCCCTCCCAGGGCTACTGCATCCGGATCAAGGAGCTGGACGCCGGCGAGGGCGAGGTGCGCCTGGGCGCCCTGATGGCCATGGACCCCCGCGGCGGCCAGGTGGAAATTCCCGGCGAGCACATGCGCGAGCCCGCCTTTGGTCTGCCGGCCACCTGGATCGACGAGGCTCTGCGCGAGGAGGCCACCTTCCGCGGCTACACCATCGTCGATCCGGCCACGGTGCTGACCACGCACCTGACCGAGATCCTCAAGGACAACATGGCCGAGCTCCTGTCCTACGCCGAGGTGCAGAAGCTGCTGAAAGATCTGCCGACTGAGCAGAAAAAGCTGGTCGACGACCTCATCCCGTCCATCGTCACCGCCACCACGGTTCAGCGGGTTCTGCAGGCCCTGCTGCGCGAACGCGTCTCGATCCGCGACCTGCCGGCGATCCTGGAAGGAATCGGCGAGGCCGCCCCACACACGGCTTCGGTGGCGATGCTGGTGGAACAGGTACGCGGCCGGCTGGCCCGCCAGCTTTCCTACGCCTATCGCGGGGACGACGGCGCCCTGCCCATCGTCACCCTCTCGGCCGAGTGGGAGAACGCCTTCAGCGAAGCTCTGATCGGGCCTGGGGAAGAAAAGCAGCTCGCCCTGGCGCCCTCGCGGCTCCAGGACTTCATCCGTGGGGTGCGCGAGGTCTTCGAGCGCGCCGCCCTGGGCGGCGAGACCCCCGTCCTTCTCACCAGCCCGGCCATCCGCCCCTATGTCCGCTCCATCATCGAGCGCTTCCGCGGCCAGACCCCAGTGATGAGCCAGAACGAGGTCCATCCCCGCGCCCGGCTGAAGACTCTGGGCACGATCTAGGTCGTCGAGGGCAAGGCGCAGCTTTTCCAAAGTTGCCCGGAACGCTTGCGGCTGATAGCGGTTTGGCGCGCGGGACGCCCTCCTGGTCCCTGAAGCGTTGGATGACGAATGGCCAGCAGATCCAAACCAAAGCGCGGCGCCGGGGCCTCCCTGTTCTGGGACCTCCTGACGTTCGACCGGCTCATGACGAACTCTGTGATCCACCTGATCTATTGGGCGGGCCTTGGGGTGATCGCACTCGGCGCCTTCGGGACCATTGGCGCGGCGGTGGGCGTGGCCCTGCGCGAAGAAAGCGTAATGGGCCTTATGCTGGCCATCCCCGTCCTGGTGGCGGGCCTCCTGGTGGTCGGCGCCCTGATCCTTCTGTGGCGTTCATTCTGCGAGTTCTATGTGGCGATCTTCCGCCTGAGCGATGATCTGCACGTGCTGCGTCAGCAGGCCGACGCTGAGCGGCTGAACCCACCGCGTCCACAGGCGCCGCGCCCGGCGCCGCCACAGCACTGAACTTTTTAGCCGACCTGGGCGGCCCAGGCGACGGCGGCGGCCTTTGGCCGGCCCTGGTCGTCGAAGGGCAGCGGCGTATCGCCGGCGTCTTCGCGTTTCAGCCATGACTCGCTGTCGCGCAGGCCCCAGAAGCTGAAGGCGAACCTCTGCCGGGACGGCAGGGCCATGAAAGCCTCGGCGGCCTCCGCATAGACCCCCGCCTGCTGGCGTTCCAGTTCGAGGCGGTTCAGGCGCAGGCCCTTGGCCCGGCTCAGGGACACATCAAATTCCGACACATGCACCTGCAAGCCAAACTGGCCCAGCTCAGCGATGGTGCGGGCGATCTCCCCAGGCGCCTGATCGGCGGCCACATGGGTCTGGGTGCCAACCCCATCAATCGGCGCCCCGGCCGCCAGCAGCCGCTCCACCAACCGCAGGAAGGTGGCCCGCTTCTTGGGAATCCATTCGAGATTGTAGTCGTTGAGGAACAGCTTGGCCGCCGGGTCGGCCTCCCGGGCGTTCTGGAAGGCCAGCACCATGTGATCAAAGGCGCCCAGCCTCTGGCTCCACAGGCTGTCGCGCCAGCCCTCTCCGTCCTCGGCCACCGCCTCATTGACCACGTCCCAGCCGACCGCCTGACCCCGATAGCGTCCGACCACGGCATGGATGTAGTTTCGATAGGCCCCGGCGAAGCTCACCCGGCCTTCGTCCAGACGCTCGAAGGCCGGAGAGGTCTGGGCGTACCAGACAAGGGTATGGCCAAACAGGCCAAGGCCATGGGTTCGGGCGAAGGCGGCGATGGCGTCCGGCGCCTCGAAGCGGAAGGTCCCATCGTCGCGGACGATGTACTCCATCTTCATCTCCCACTCCGGCGTGAGCTGGGAGGCCTGGGCGGCGATCAACCGGGCTAGGTTGGGATCGGTCAGGTGAACAGCCTGAACAGCTGTCCCGACCGGAAAAGGCGCGATGGACCTGAGCGGCGGGAGACTCACCGTCGGCGTCTGCGACTGAGCCGCGGGCTGGCAGGCGCCCAGCGCCAGGGCCGAGCCCAGCAAGCTCCGACGGCTGAGGCCGTACAGGGAGGTCGGCAGGCTCATCGGCGGCCGGCGGCGGCCCGGCGCAGGCCCATTTCGTCCATGGCCGCGGCATCCCGTCGGGCCAGTTCGCGCAGCTGGGTCAACCGAATCTCCTCGGCCACCTGCTCGTACTTCTTCTGCTCTTCAAAGGCGCCGTTCAAAGCGTCCCTCGCCCCCTGTTCCTCCAGGGCCAGGGCCTTCAGCTGCTCAAACAGGACTGCTCGCCTGGCCCGCAGGCCGTCGAGGAAGCCAATGTGGTACCAACCGGCATCGGCGTTCGACCGGGCGTTCTGCGCCTCGGCCTCCCCCTCGGCTTCCAGCATCAGCAACCGCATCTCGATATCGGTGCGACGCTGGTTGATCTCAGCCATGCGCTTCTGCAGCACCTCCACCTCATAGGTGGAGAGTTTCACGAGAGACTTGGCCCAGCTCATGCGGCGACGCCTTCAAGGATGTGGGCCAGGGCGCCAAACGAGTCCTCGAGACTCGTCGCCTCATCCTGGTCCTGGCTGAGGAACCCTTCCAGGGCGGGGTTCAAGGCGATGGCCTGGTCCACCTGCGGGTCAGAGCCCGGCCGGTAGGCGCCGATACGGATCAGCTCCTCCATATTGGCGTAGGCTGAGAGCGCCTGGCGGGCGGCGGTGACGATCTGGCGCTCGTGGGGCTGATGGCAGCCGGGCATGGTCCGGCTGATCGACTTGAGCACATTGATGGCTGGGAAGCGGCCGCGCTCGGCGATGGCCCGCTCCATGACGATGTGGCCGTCCAGGATCCCGCGGACCGCATCGGCGATCGGCTCGTTGTGATCATCTCCGTCCACCAGCACGGTGAACAGGCCCGTGATGGGCCCCGCCCTTGTGCCGTCGGGACGGATGGGGCCTGGGCCGGCCCGCTCCAACAGCTTGGGCAGTTCGGTGAAGACGGTCGGGGTGTAACCCTTGGTGGTCGGCGGCTCGCCAGCGGCCAGGCCGATCTCCCGCTGGGCCATGGCGAAGCGGGTGACGGAGTCCATCAGGCAGAGGACTTCCAGGTCCTGGTCACGCATGAACTCGGCGATGGCCAGGGTCATATAGGCGGCCTGGCGACGCTTCAGGGCTGGCTCATCCGAGGTGGCGACCACCACGATGGCCCGACGCAGGCCCTCCTCGCCAAGGGTCTCCTCGATGAACTCCCGGACCTCCCGGCCCCGCTCGCCGATCAGACCCACGACGACGGCGTCGCAGTCGGCGTTGCGGGCCAGCATGGACAGCAGCACCGACTTGCCCACGCCGGAACCGGCGAAGACCCCCAGGCGCTGACCCCGGCAGCAGGTGGTGAAGACGTTCATCGCCCGGACGCCCAGGTCCAGGCGGGCGCCGACCCGGTCACGGGCATGGGCCGGCGGCGGCGGCGCACGCAGGGGATAGGCCGCCAGACCCTGCGGCAGCGGCCCCTTCCCGTCGATGGGCTCTCCGAAAGCGTCGATGATTCGGCCCAGCCAGGCCTTCGTGGGACGCACCGCAGAGCCGCCGGGCTCAATACGGATTTCGGCCCCAGGCGCGACGCCTTCAACGGCCCCGAAGGGCATCAAAAGGGCGCGGGCGTCACGAAATCCGACCACTTCGGCGGGCAGCGGCGGAGCGCCCAATCGCTCGATCTCGGCCCGTGCGCCGATCGCCAGCCGCGTGACGCCGCCGCGAGCCTCGATGAGAAGCCCGTTGACGGCGGCTACACGGCCGGAAACGCAAAGTGGGTCAATACGCTCGACGGCGGCGACGAGACTGCGCAAAGGCGGGGCCCCCGGAAATCACTGATCTCCAGGGTCTCCCGCCCGGCTTAATCCCAGGTGAAGATTCGTAAACGAACCCGGGAGCCGAACCCCTTAGCGAAGGGCTCTCGCGAGGCCGAGCGCCTCGCGGGGGTGGCGGATGGCGAGCCTGGCGGCGGCCATCGGCCGGCGTAACGCCGCCCGTGCGACCATGGGCCGCGCCAGCCTGGCGGCGATCGGTCGGGCGTTGCGAGAGATCGGCCCCCGGCCGAGGTAAGCGGCGGCGGCGACCAGGGCCAACAGCCCGACGCCCACGGTCACCCCCGGATGCTGCTGGGCGCGGGTGTAGACACTGAACCGACGCCCGCCATGGGCGTCGGTACGGACATGCCCGTCCTTCCCCGCCGCATAGAGGTTGTCGCCGGCAGGCTTGTCGCCCTTGCGAGTTGAGAGCTTTGGGATGGCCAGGGCGAATAGCCGGTCGGCGAGACGCGGCACGCCCCCGCCCAACAGCACCATCTGCCGGCCGCCTGACCCTACGGTCACATGGCGGATAGGATTTTGGGCCGCATGCAGGATCGCATCGGCCACCACCTCCGGCGCATAGACCGGGGGCGGAACGCGCGGCGCCTTGTCCATGTAGTTGCGGGCATGGTCGGCGAAGGGGGTGGAGATGCTGCTCGGCTTGATCAGGGTGACGCTGATCGGCGCCTTGGCCCGGGCCAGTTCCATCCGCAAAGCGTCGGTAAAGCCCTTCACCGCGTGTTTGGACGCCGAATAGGCTCCCATCATTGGGACCGAGACGTCAGACAGCACCGAGCCCAGATTGATAATCGCGCCTCCGGATCGGCGGCCCTTGAGGTGCTTCACCGCCTCCAGCGATCCATTGACCACGCCGAAATAGTTGGTGCGGAACACCCGCTCATGATCCTCCAGGGGCACGGTCTGCAGGTCGCCATAGAGGCCGACACCGGCGTCATTGATCCAGGTGTCGAAGCCACCGAACCGCGCGATGGCCGCTCGGGCGATGGCCTCGACCTGGGCCGGGTCGCCGACGTCGCCGGCGACGGCATGGGCCCGGCCGCCCGCGGTGTTAATTTCCTCGGCGATGGTCTTGAGCGCGCCCTCATTGCGCGCGGCGAGCACGACAGCTGCGCCGGCCTTGGCCGCCCGCCGGGCGGTGGCCAACCCGATGCCAGACGAGGCGCCCGTGATCACGATGACCTGTTCGGACAGGGGCTTCAGCTTGACAGGCATGGGGAGTCCTTTTGGCGGCAAGGGTCTGGGGCTTGCCCAGGCAAACGGCCAAGGCGCGCCCCCGTTCCCCACCTTTGGACCGGCCACGCCACGACCCAATTCGCCCCGACCGTCCAATCACAAAAGATTCAACTGGACTGCGACCCGCCGCCGCGTCCCAGCCCTTGCCGCTGATTCTCAAATCGGATTAACCAATTGCTCAGAGGCCCTTCAATATTAACCGGTCTTAAATTAACTCACCGGCAAGATTACCGGGAGGGGCTTGGAGGGTTTCCGAACCGGAGACATCCAAGCTGCGCTGTCGTTCGAGGAGGGACTGATGCGCGTTCTATTGATTGAGGATGACAGCGCCACGGCGCAGAGCATCGAACTGATGCTGAAGTCAGAAGGCTTCAACGTCTATACGACCGACCTGGGAGAGGAAGGCGTCGATCTGGGCAAGATCTACGACTACGATCTCATTCTGCTAGATCTCAACCTGCCCGACATGAGCGGCATGGATGTGCTGCGGACCCTGCGGGTGGGTAAGATCAACACCCCGGTCATGATCCTGTCCGGCTCGGCCGAGATCGACACCAAGGTCAAGACTTTCGGCGCCGGCGGCGACGACTACATGACCAAGCCCTTCCACAAGGATGAGCTGATCGCCCGCATCCACGCGGTGGTCCGGCGCTCCAAGGGCCACGCCCAGTCGGTGATCCGCACCGGCGACATCGTGGTCAACCTGGACGCCAAGACCGTTGAGGTGAACGGCGCGCGGGTCCACCTGACCGGCAAGGAATACCAGATGCTCGAGCTGCTCTCCCTGCGCAAAGGGACGACGCTCACCAAGGAAATGTTCCTGAACCACCTCTATGGCGGCATGGACGAGCCCGAGCTGAAGATCATCGACGTCTTCATCTGCAAGCTGCGCAAGAAGCTGGCCGCGGCCGCCGAGGGCAAGCACCACATCGAAACTGTCTGGGGCCGCGGCTATGTGCTGCGCGATCCCCAGGAGGCCGCCGTCGCCGCCTGATCGGCGCGAGGCCTGAACCACGAGTGCTGAAACGCCCGCCGCTCCTTCCGGCGGGCGTTTTTGCGTCCGCCGCCCACCCCAGCTGGGCGAGCGAAGATAGTCAGTCCCGGAAAACAGGCTAGGTTCCCCGCCAAGAACAAGACAGGGACGACGCGCCATGGAACGTACGATCGCGCTGGTGGCCTGCCTGATCCTGGGGTTGGCGATCAGCTGGCTCGGGGAACGAGGCCCTCGCCCCTTGCCCGCAGACGCCCCCGCCGAGGTCTTTTCAGCTGGCCGGGCCCGGGCCGATATCGAAGTCGTCGCCCAGGCTCCCCATCCCACCGGCAGCCCCGCCAACTTCGCGGTTCGGGAGCACCTGACCGCCCGAATGACGGCGCTTGGCCTCGCGCCCCGTGTGACGATCGCTCGTCCGTTCATGTCCCGGGAGGTCGGCGGCAAGACCTTCGTCACCGGCGCGCGGATCGAAAACCTCGTGGGGGTCCTGCCGGGTCGCGATCCTAAGGCGCCCGCCCTGGCGCTGATGGCCCACTATGACAGCGTGCCGCGCTCGCCCGGCGCGGGCGACGACGCCGCCGGCGTCGCAGCCATCCTCGAAGTCATCAGCAACCTGCGCGCCCGGGGGCAGCCAGAGCGCAACGTGGTGGTGATCTTCACCGACGGCGAGGAGATCGGCCTGCTGGGCGCCCGGGCCTTTTTTGAGCAGGACCCCTTGGCCCAGACCATTGGCTTCGTGATGAACCTGGAGGCCCGAGGCTCGGCCGGGCGGGTCACCATGTTCGAGACCGGCATGAATGGCGGCCCGACCGTTGAGCTGTTCGCCCGGGTCGCGCCGGGCTCTCCGTCCAACTCCCTGGCCGTGTTCGCCTATGAACGCATGCCCAATGACACCGACTTCTCGATCCCCCGGGACCAGGGGATCGCAGGCCTGAACTACGCCTTTGCGGGACGGCAGTTCGACTATCACAGCCCGACGGCCACGCTGGAGAACCTGTCCCTGAGGTCCGTGCAGGACCTGGGCGACCAGGCCCTGGCCGCCGCTGTCGCCGCCGCCTATTCCGACACCTTGCCGGTTCAAGGGCCAGACAGGGTCTATGCGCCCCTGCCTGGGGGAAAGACCGTGGCCTACGCCCCAGCCCTCGGCTGGGGCCTTCTCGGCCTGGCCGCCCTGCTCCTGACCCTGGCCCTGGCGAGAACCCGCAAGCTCGCGGACTTCCGCCTGATAGACGTCGGCAAGGGCGCCATGGCCGGCGTCTATGTGCTGCTGGCCAGCGCCGTCGTCCTGCGGTTCGCCAGACAGGCCACCGGGGTCGGGACAGGTTTTCTCGAACAGCGTGAGCTGCTCGCCCAGGCGGCCCGGTTCGAGGCGGTGGTCGTCCTTCTTGGGCTCGGCGTCATCCTGTTGGCCGCAGCGGCCCTGGCCAAGGGGGGCATGCGCTTGACCACGGCCCTGCTGACGCTAGGCGCGGCCCTTGGCTGCCAGGTGTTCGGGGGCTGGGACCCCGTCGCGCTGGGCCTTGGGGTGGCCGCCGCCCTGACCGCCCTCGTCGCCTTCGGGCGACCGGCGCAACGCAGCGCGGGCTGGGCGGGCCTTCTGGCCACGGGCCTCATGGGCGGCGTGGCCCTGCAGATCGCGGCGCCGACCACCAGCTTCCTAATCTCCTGGCCCCTGCTCCTGGCCTGCGCAGCCGCCGCGCTGAGCCATCTGGGGGCCGCCAGGACCCTGGCCCTGCGTCTGCCTCTGATCGCGATCGGGGCGGTAGGCCTTGGCTGGCTCGGCTTCGCGATCCACGCCGTCTACGTCAACCTCGACGTGGTGGAGCTGCTTTCGCTGACCGCCTGGCTCGCAGCCTTCCTGCTCTGGCCGTTCGCCCACCCGCGGATGGGCGGCGCCGGCCGGATCACCGCCCTGCTGGTGCTCGGGGCCGGCCTCGTGGTGCTCGCCATCGTTCGGTTCGACCCGCCGTGGTCGGCGCGCTATCCGCAGGTCACCATGGTCCAGCACATGGTCGATCAGACCGAGGGGCGGGCCCACCGCCTGGAGGCCGCCCCAGGGCTTACCGCCTGGAGCCGTCGGGCCCTCATCGCCGACGGGGGCGAGATCGCGCCCCTGGACGCCAGCCCGGTCTGGCGACGGCCCGTTCAGGCCGCGGCCGCAGCCATGCTGGATCTTCCAGCTCCGCAGCTGGCCCTCGACGGCGGTGGCGGGCGACAGGTTCTGTCAGCCACGCCACCCCCCGGCGCCGCGACCCTGATCCTGGAGCTGCGCGTCTCCGGCCCCGTCGATGAGGTGCGGCTGAATGGCGTGCCCGCGCCCCTCCTGGCCGAGCCTGGGCAATGGTCGCAGTTGCGATGGGGTGCGGAGACTCAACCCGTACAGATCAGCTTCCGGCCCGGGGCGCCGTCGGGTCAGCTCGAGGTGCGATATGGGGCGGTGACGCCCGGATGGCCGGCTGGGGCTACGCCTCTTCCGCCCCGTCCCGCTGACCTGATGGCCTTCGACACATCGGATTCCTCGATCGTGACGGGATCAAAATCGCTTTCTTGGTAAGGCTTTGCTTGGTTCGAGCGCCGGGCTCGGCTATCCCTTGGGCATGAGCCGACCCGACGTGGTGATCTATCACAACCCCGCCTGCGGAACCTCGCGGAACACCCTCGCCCTCCTGCGGGAAAAGGGCGTCGAACCGACCGTCGTGGAATATCTGAAGGTCGGTTGGACCCGGGATCAACTCCAGGACCTGGGGGATCGTTCCGGCGTCGGCGTTCGCGACCTGCTTCGCGAGCGGGGCACCCAGGCCGCAGAGCTTGGCTTGACCGATCCGGCGACGTCGGACGAAGCCATTATCGCGGCGATGATTCTCGACCCCATCCTCGTCAACCGGCCCATCGTCGTGACTGAAAAGGGGGTCGCCCTGTGTCGCCCCCCTGAACGCGTCCTGGACCTGCTGTGAGGCGATTCATCCTTCAGGCGACCCGTTTCCCCCGTGGCGCGCCAAGGGGCGACAAATTGACCAATCTCCCTAAAGTTACCAACGGTTAACCGCATGACCCGACTCTGGCATGGCCTACCACTTGCTGTATCTCGTCGTGTCAGGTCATTGGTGACCCAGACTGTGGCGTCGTTGGAATCCGGGGGCACGATGCAAGAGTTCGATCCTAGACGTCCTACGCTGCGCTACGCGCCCCGCCTGATGGTGGGGATCGGCGGCATCTGCGCCCTGGCGATGGGCTGGAAGCTGACCGCCGCCGAGGCCACCGCCCCCGTTCCACCCCTGCTGGACTCAGCGGCCATCAGCGCCCTGCAGCATGAGGCGTTCGCCAGGGCCGAGGCCTTGCCGGGCTTCGCCCGGCCCGAGAATGTCGCCGTCAAGGTTCTGCCTGGCGACACCCTTGAAGCCGCCGTCGCCCGCACCGGTGTCTCCATTGAGGAGGCGCGGCTGGCGGTCCGCACCCTGGGCGAGGCCATGGACACCGTCCATATCAAGGCCGGCATGACCTTTGACGCCGCAATTGCGCGACCGCAGGACGAGGCCGGACAGGCTCGCCTGATTGGCCTCTCGCTGCGGACCGGCCCAGCCACCGCTGTCACCCTGTCGCGCACCTTCGACGGCGCCCTGCGCCTGCGCGAGATGGAAGAGGCGATCCGCAACGAGACCACTGTCGCCCAGGGCGAAATCCACGGCTCCCTCTATGAGAGCGCCGCCAAGCTGGGCGCCAACTCCACGGTCACCGCCAAGGTCGTGAAGCTGTTCGCGCACAAGCTGGACTTCCAGCGCGACATCAAGGCTGGAGACGAATTCAAGCTGGTCTTCGAACGCAAGGTCACCGAGAGCGGCCGGATCGTCGAAACTGGCGAGCTCGAATACGCCGAGGTCAAGGGCGTCAAATTCTACCGCTTTGAGCGCAATAATGGCGACGTCGACTATTTCGACGAGAGCGGGAAGAATATCCGCGGCTTCCTCCTGCGTACGCCGGTGGACGGCGCCCGCATCACCTCCAATTTCGGCCCTCGCCGCCACCCGGTGCTGGGCTTCCGCCGCAGCCACCAGGGCGTGGACTTTGGGGCCGGCACCGGCACCCCGATCCTGTCGGCCGGCGACGGTGTGATTGTCGAGGCTCGCCGCTGGGGCGGCTATGGCAACTGGGTCCGCGTCCGCCATGCAGATGGTTGGGAGACCGGATACGCCCACGCCTCCCGCTTCGCCAAGGACATCCGTCCCGGAATGCGTGTGAAGCAAGGCCAGGTCATCGCCTATGTGGGCTCCACCGGCATGTCGACCGGCCCCCACCTGCACTACGAAGTCTGGAGAAACGGCCAGCGGGTCAATCCCATCGGCGCCAAGGTGCCTCAGGGCACCATCCTGGCCGGCGGCGAATTGGCGGCATTCAAGGCCAAGAAGACCCGGATCGACACTCTGCTGGCCAGCTCCAGCCCGGCCAAGGACGCCGAGGCGGTCAAGCTGGCGGCCGCGGAGATCGACACCGTCGCGTTGGCGGATCTGCGGCGCTGAACCTGCGCTGTCCTGACCTAGCGTCAGGGTTTCGCCGGCCGCGTCGCGGGCCTAAGCTGGCGTAACGAGCGAACGTCACCACTCGGAGGCTCCGTGACCGTCGCGACCCGTCCACCGACCCGCGCCCGCTACGCCGCCCGCCGCGACGCCATTCTCAGCGCCGCTTGCAAGGTGTTCATCGACCAGGGCGTCAGCGGTTTCACCCTGGCGGCTGTCGCCAAGCGGATGGACCTGCATCCGGTCAGCCTGACCTACTACTTCAAGCGCAAGGAAGATCTGGCGGCCGAGTGCATGCGGCTGACCCTCTCGCGGTTCAACGCCATGCTCGAAATCGCCGAGCGCGAGGAGACCGCCCAGGCCAGGTTGCGGGCCTTCGTCGGCGCCTATTTCGAGACCCGCCGGGGGATCGTGCTGGGAGAAGCGCCGCGCCTCCTGCCGTTCGGTGAGATCACCCAGATCGGCGCGCCCGGCGACGAGGAACTGGTCGAGGCCTATCGCGCCCTGCGCCAGAGGCTCGCCCGGCTGTTGCGGCCCACCGACGCGCCGTGGCTCACGGGTCCGCGGCGCTACATGCTGGCCCACCTGATCATCGATCAACTCTGCTGGTCCGACACCTGGATCGCCGGTTATGAGATCGCCGACTTTGGGCGCGTCGCCGAGAAAATCTCCGATGTGATGATCAATGGTCTGGCCGCCCCCGGTCAGGCCCAGCCCCACCGGACCCTGCTGGACCTGGGCGCGCCGCCGGCCCTCAATGACGAGGTGACCCGCGAGCGGTTCCTGGTGGCGGCCACAGAGATCATCAACCGCGAGGGCTATCGCGGCGCCTCCGTCGACAAGATTTCAGCCTATCTCAACGTCACCAAGGGGTCATTCTACCACCACAACACCGACAAGGACGAGTTGGCGCGGGCCTGCTTCGAGCGCACCTTCGACCTGATCGACGAGGCCAAGACCCGCGGCGGATCCGAGCCCACGGGCTGGGAGCGCCTGTGGCTGATCGCGGCCTCTCTCACGGCCCATCAGACCAGCGGCGAGCGGGGCCGCATGCTGCGCCACTTCGCCTTGTCCGCCATGCCGGGCGAACTCCGCCGGTCAATTTCTGGCCGCTTCCAGCAGATCGCCAACGCCTTCTCCGGCATTATCAGCGACGGCATCGCCGACGGCTCCATCCGGCCCGCAGACCCTCTGCTGTCGGCTCACCTGGTGATGGCGATGTTCAATTCCGTCCTGCTGCTGGAGCATTGGGGCGAGGACGCCACCGTCGATACGGTGATCAGCGCCTATGTGCGCCCAGCCCTGATGGGCTTCTTCACGCCCGAATAGGGGCTCTGGAGCGCGTTCCGCACGGGTTGGGCCCGGGTTTCTGGATTGAGTGCGCGCGCTTTTGAATCTGGAGCATAGAAAAAGGGGCGGCCGCCGCCGCCCCTTTTGGACGCCCCCAGAATCGTCGCGGACCAATGCCGCCGCGCCCGATCTCCCCCCTAGGAACGTCGTTGACCGAACCTCAGTTGATGAAGCTTGCCCTTGCCCCACGCGAGGAACAAGCCTGCACGCCTATTAAGGGAATGGGGCGGGCCAAGTCTGGTCCCGCCTGCTCCCACATCGAGCGATCAGGCGTCGAAGACGATGACAGAGCGGGCGATTTCCCCACGCTTCATTTCGTCGAACGCTTCATTGACCTGCTCCAGCTTCAGGCGGCGCGACACGAGGTCATCAAGTTTGAGTCGGCCTGACATGTAGAAATCCACCAGCCGGGGCATGTCGACGGGGAAGCGGTTGGACCCCATCATCGAACCCTGGATGCGCTTCTCCCCCAGGAAGGCCGCGCCCATCAGATTGATGGTCTGGCCCACCGGGATCATGCCGATGATGTTGGCGGTGCCGCCGCGACGCAGCATGTTGAAGGCCTGCTCGGCGGTCTTGGCCAGGCCAATGGCTTCGAAGGCGTGATGCACGCCGCCCTTGGTCATCTCCATCACCGCCTTCACCGCATCGGTGTCAGCCGCGCAGATGAAGTCCGTCGCCCCGAACGCCATGGCCAGGTTCTGCTTACCCGGCACCATGTCGATGGCGATGATCCGGCCGGCGCCGGCGATGGCCGCGCCGTTGATCGCCGAAAGGCCGACGCCGCCGCAGCCGATAATGGCGACCGTCTCGCCCGGCCGCACATTGGAAGTGTGGATCACCGCGCCGACACCGGTGGTCACCGAACAACCGATCAGGGCGGCGCGGTCGAAGGGCATGTCCTTGCGGATGGCTACGCAGGCATGCTCGTGGATCAGCATCTGCTCGGCGAATGAGGACAGGTTCAGAAACTGCGGCAGGCCGACCCCATTCTGCATCAGCCGCGGCTCTTCGTCCTTGTCACGCTTGGTGTCAGGGGAGACGCAGAGGCTCATCCGGCCGGTGAGGCAGGACTCGCAGTGGCCACAGTAAGCCGACAGGCAGGTGATGACGTGGTCGCCCGGCTTCACCGTGCGGACTTCCGAACCCACCTGTTCGACGATGCCGGCGCTCTCGTGGCCCAGCACAGCCGGCAGCGGGTGCGGATAGGAGCCCTCGATGAAGTGAAGGTCGGAATGGCAGACGCCGGCGGCCATGGTGCGGATCAGCACCTCATGGGGGCCAGGCTTGTTGATCTGGACGTCTTCGATCTGAAGCGGCTTGCCCACTTCGCGCAGAACGGCGGCCTTCATGTCGTGCTTCCCCATAAGAGCGCCCGCTGACCGGGCCGGTTCAGGGCCACTGAACGGGCCCCCTTGAGAAGAGTTATCGCCGTTCAGGTCACAGGGGCCAAGAGGGTTTTGCCGCTAGAGCCCGGGTGCGATGACCCCTACCCGTCAGGCGGCCTCACGGGTGGGCGACAGGCCAGGCCAGGATCGGTCCCGCAGCCCCGCCGGAAGACGGGCCCACAGCCCTGCCCCGACGTTCGCCAGGCTGGGAACCGCCAGAACAGGCCAGCGGACCTGCGGGAACCGGCGGCGGGGCGCCGGAAGACAGGCGTCCAGACTGGCCAGCAGCCGCTCCGCGGGCCCATCATTGATGAAGTGATCGGCGCCAGGGACCCGCTCCAGCCGGATCGACCTGCGCGCCCGGGTCTCGGCCACCAGCCGCTCGGCGGCCTCCAGCGGGGCGAAGTCGTCCCGGTCGCCGTGGATGAGATGAATCGGGATCGGCAACCGGCCCAGGGCCTCGCGAACCGGCGCGAGGCGCTCAGGTTGGCCGGTGACCTCCAGCACAGCATTGCGCAGGTCCCGCGGGATCAGCGAAAGCGCCCGGCCGCCGGTGTCCAGCAGCCACCGGGCGGTGGGCCCAGGCTCGCCATAATAGCCCGAAAGCAGGACAAGCCCGCGCACGCGACGACCATGTCGACGGGCCATCAAGGTGGCGATGGCCGCCCCATAGGATTGCCCCACCAGCAAGATCTGCTGTCCCGGAGCGGCCTTCAGCAGGGGAGACAGGGCGAGCGCCTGCACATCAAGGTCTGGCACATGGTCGCTGGGCTGAGAGGCGCCGAAGCCCGGGCGATCAACCACGATCATCTCCCGGTCCGCCGGCAGGGCGGCCAGCACCGGCGCCCAGTATTCCGCCCATGAGGGTGATCCCGTCACCACCACGATCTTCCAGGGCGCCGGCAGGTCCCGCGGGCTCTCCAGCGCCGAGATGCGCCACCCCAAATCGCCTCCAGCCTCAAAGCTGGTGCGCCGAACCAGTGTGTCCGGATAGTCCTTGGACATGGGGACATGCTCGGTCCGGCCAAGCATGGCGGAGGCAAAGCACGCCCAACCGACGCCGACGACACCCTTGGGCCTTTTGCGAGGCACACGATACTCCCTGGTCAAGCCTGATTGCAGCAATGAACGCTCAGGCCGTCTTCGGGTTCTCAAAAATCAGGGCGCCGCCCGGGTCACCGTCATCATGTAGTTGACCTCGCTGTCGCGGGCCTGAGACCAGCGACCGGTCAGGGGGTTGAAGACCACGCCATAGGGCCCCTCGACGCTCACCGGCTCGGCGGCCAGAAACCCGCGCAGCTCATCGGGCGTCAGGAACTTGCGCCAGTCGTGGGTGCCGGCCGGCAGCCAACGCAGGATGTACTCGGCCCCGACCTTGGCCAGGGCCAGGGCCTTCAAGGTCCGGTTCAAGGTGGCGACGATCATGATCCCCCCCGGCGCCAGCAGCTGGGCGCAGCTGCGCAGATAGGCGCCGGGATCAGCCACGTGCTCGATCACCTCCATGTTGAGGATCACGTCGAAGGGTGCGGTCCCCTCGGCCAGAAGTTGTTCGGCCGTGGCGCAGCGATAGTCGATGGTCAGGCCCTGCTCGGCGGCATGGGTGCTGGCTGTGCCGATATTGCGCTCCGAGGCGTCCACGCCGGTGACCGCAAAGCCCAGCCGGCTCATGGGCTCCGACAACAGCCCGCCGCCGCAGCCGATATCCAAGAGACGCAGGCCCTCGAACGGCCGCCGCGCCAGAGGATCACGGCCGAACCGGGCCAGCGTCTTGTCGCGAATGAAGGTCAGCCGGGTCGGATTGAACCGGTGCAACGGCGCGAACTTGCCATGCGGGTCCCACCATTCGGCGGCGATGCGGGAGAAACGCTCGACCTCTTCGGGATCGATGCTGGAGCGAAGATCGGGGCTTGCGGACATAGGCTCACATATAGCGTGCGGCGAGGCTTGCGGAAGGGCGGCGCGTCGACACGGCCGTGGAGGCCGCAGCGCCACGGGCTGTGACTTGCGAATGTTACATTGCAGGCCGGCTTGGCCGTCGGTAGAAGGGCGGCCTTCTGTAACGGGGGTCGATCCGGCGTGGCCCGTCTGGTGATGAAATTCGGCGGCACCTCGGTGGCCGACCTTGAGCGTATCCGGCGCGTGGGCCGGCTCGTGGCCGCGGAAGTGGCTGCTGGCCACCGCGTGGCCGTGGTGGTCTCGGCCATGTCAGGCAAGACCAATGAGCTCGTGGCCTGGACTGACGGCGCGGGCGCCGCAGCCGAGGGCCTGACGCCGTCCGATGATGAGTACGACACTGTCGTCGCCTCCGGCGAGCAGGTGACCGCCGGCCTGCTGGCCATGACCCTTCGCAATATGGGTCTTCCCGCCCGCTCCTGGCTGGGCTGGCAGATTCCGATCATCGCCGATGACGCCCATGGCCGGGCCCGCATCGAGGAGATTCCGCCCGAGAAGCTGGCCGCGGCGCTGGACGCCGGCGAAGTGGCCGTGATCGCCGGCTTCCAGGGCGTGACCCGCGAGGGCCGCATCGCCACCCTCGGCCGCGGGGGGTCCGACACCAGCGCCGTGGCGATCGCCGCGGCCCTGAAGGCTGAACGCTGCGACATCTATACCGACGTGGACGGGGTCTACACCACCGACCCGCGGATCGAGTCCAAGGCCCGCAAGCTGTCGAAAATCTCCTTCGAGGAGATGCTGGAGATGGCTTCCCTCGGCGCCAAGGTGCTCCAGACGCGCTCGGTGGAGCTGGCCATGGCTCAGCACATGCCGGTGCGCGTGCTATCGAGTTTCGTAGAACCCGGAGAGGCCCCCGGTCAGGGCACCATCGTCTGCGACGAGGAGGAGATCGTGGAAAAGCGCATCGTGAGCGGCGTCGCCTATAGCCGCGACGAAGCCAAGATCAGCGTCTTCGGCCTGCCCGACCATCCCGGCGTCTCCTCGGAGATCTTCGGGCGGCTGGCCGACGCCAATGTGAATGTGGACATGATCGTCCAGAGCCACGCCCGCACCCAGGACACGGCGAACATGGAGTTCACCGTCGGCAAGCGGGACGCGGCCCGGGCCATCGAGATCATGCGACAGGCCAAGTCGGTGATCGGCTTCGAAGACGTGGCGGTGAACGAGGACGTGGCCAAGGTCTCGGTGATCGGGGTGGGCATGCGCAGCCACGCCGGCGTGGCCAAGACCATGTTCGGCGCCCTGGCCGAGAAGGGCGTCAACATCCAGGTCATCTCCACCAGCGAGATCAAGATCAGCGTGCTGATCGACGCCGCCTATACCGAACTCGCCGTCCGCGCCCTGCATGCGGCCTACGAGCTGGACAAGCTCTAGGCGATCGGCCCGACATCAGCCTGGGCGTCCTGCTTCTGGCTGAGGCGCCAGGCGGTGAAGATGGCGGCCGCGGCGACCGGCGTCGCGGCGGCGAACACCCAGAGCGCCGCGGCGCTGGCGCTGGTGAAGGTCAGGGACTCGCCGAAGCCTGCGAGATTGGCCAGGGCGCCTGCCACCGCTGCGCCGACCGCCGCGCCGGTGAACCGCACCGTATTGATCGCCCCGCCCCCCAGGCCGCGCTCATCGGCCGGCAGGGCTGCGAGCACCATCTGGTTGATGAAGGCCGAGGACAGGCCAAAGCCTGACCCCAAAAGGACTGCGGCGAGCAGCAGGGTCCACAGCGGCCCCTCCGCGATGACGAAGATGCACAGGCCGATGCCCAGGGCGGCCAGCACCGCGCCCAGCCGCACCATCCGCCCCCGCCAGACACCGGTCAGGTGGGCGATGGCCAGGGCCGAACCGGTCCAGGCCAGGGCCTCGACCCCGATCACATAACCCGCCGCCAGCGCCGAATAGCCCCGGGTCGTCTGCAGGATGGCTGGCCCATAGACGGTGAAGCCCATGGAGGCGGCCGTCATCAGGAACATGGTGGCGAACCCCAGGCCGCCGATGGTGCGAAAGTCGCCAGAGCTCTGCGGGAGCAGGCGGACCGCCGATCGGGCGTCGATCTTGACGCTGAGCGCCAGAACCCCAAGACCCACGGCGATCAGGATCACCGCCAGGCTGAAGACGCCCAGGACATCGGCGGCGGCGATGGCGCCGACGCCCCCGGCGATCAGCAGCAATTGCAGGGCTGGCACGCCGCCGCCCTCCCCCTTCTCGCCCTTGGGCAGCAGGAACAGCGCCGCCCCGGCCACCAGCAGGCCCTGGATCACAAACGACCAGAAGGCCCAGCGCCACAGGCCCGCATCGGCGAACACCCCGCCCATCAGAGGCCCGATCAGGGTGGCGATGCCCCAGATCCCAGTGGCCGCAGCATAGACTCTGGGCAGGGTGCGGTCGGGGAACAGGAGGCCGATGGCCACCGAGCTGAACCCGGCCAGCCAGCCACCGCCCAGCCCCTGGACCAGGCGCCCGGCCAGGAAGGTCCAGATGTCCGGCGCCGCGGCGCTCATCAGACAGCCGAAGGAATAGATCACCGCCGAGAGCGCGAAGGCGCGCCTGAGGCCCGTGCGCCCTGACAGCCAACCTGCGCTGGCGCCCGCCACCACGGAGCCGAGCAGAAAGCCGGCCGTCGCCCAGCCGAAATAGGCGTAGCCGCCAAGATCGGCCCCGACGCTGGGCATGATGGTGGCGGTCACCAGGCTGTCGGCCGCATGCAGCCAGACCGCCAGGCAGATCAGCACAAACTGGGCGAACCGACCTTCGGCCAGGACGTCTTTCCAGCTCCCGGCGGCGGGGGCGGCGGTGAGCATGGGGAGAGGCTTTGACCTACGAAACGGCGGAGGCCCTCCGCTAGACCCGCCCGGGCGTTTGCGCAACCTCGCCCCTAGACCACAGCCTCAGGCCCCTGGAGCCCAATGGGTGGCCGTGCCGCCGACAATGTACCAGGTGATCAGCAGGGCGCAGATCAGGGCCCCTGGAACGTAGCTGTTGGACCGTCGATAGGTGAAGGCGCCGATCACGCCGATCAAACCGAGCAGCGGGGCGAACTGGATGGCGATGATGGTGTTCAGCGGCTCGGCCGGCGTCAGCAGCCGTCCGGTCAGGAACAGGGCGCCATATTCGAGGGCAAGCAGGGCGACGAAGCCAAGGCCCATGGCCAGGGCCCAGGCCGCCATCTCCGCGCCGGCGCCCTGGCCGCGCAGGCTGATCCGGGCCGCGACGGACCGCTGGCTGACCAGGAAGAACAGCGTCCAGGGGCCAAGATAGGCCAGGGCGTAGGCCAGCTGGCGGCCATCCAAGGGTTTCAGCGCCAGGACCCAGAAGCGGAAGTCGGTCTTGAAGAGGGCGTCGCAGGCCAGCACCGCGCCGTAGGCCATGCCCACGGAGGCCGCTGCGATCAGGGGCGCAACCAGCCAGCGGTGCTGGAAACGTGGCGTCGGTCCCCGCACCAGGAGCGCCAGACCCAGGGTGATCATCGCGTTCAGCAGGGCCCAGGCCAGGAGCTGGTTGGTGACCTGCTGAGGAAACAGCGGCCCGGCTGCAAAGAGCTGGCCCAGCGCCATGAACGGAAAATAGGTCAGGGCTGGAACCGCCGCCGTCAGGGCGAAGACGATCCACCAGCGTCGGTCGCGGCGCTCGCCCCTCGGCTCAGCGGCCGGAAGGCGGGCCAGGTGGCTGAGCGCCTGGAAGGTCCCCAGGATCAGCAGGATGGCGCCCACCAGGCCCGCCAGCGTCCCCAGCTCCTTCCAGAACCAGATCTGGTTCTGCGCTGGCAGCGGTCGAGCTTCCCCCTCCAGGGTCTGTTGCAGCCAGTCCACCACAGCCCCCACGCCGGAACCCGAAAAATGCTCCCAGGGGTGGGTGATGGGCGGGACCTGCAGCCAGCGGGCGTCGCCGGCGGCGATATCCCCATAGACGCGGCCGGGCTGCACCGGACCACCTGTCTCGAACAGGGCTTGGAGCCGGGCGGAATTCACGATCCCGCCCCCCGTCGGGACCTGCCACATCAGGTCGGGAAACTCGTCATACTGGCCAAAAACCACAGCCAGATTGCGCGGAAAGCTCCGCCCCTCGCCCTCGGGCGCGCCGAATATGCCCGGCGTCGAGCCGACCAGGACCATGGACCGGTAGCCGTCGGGATTGGCCTTGGCCGCAAACAGCAACGGCGCCCCGCCGAGGCTGTGGCCGGCCAGGCCGATATTGCCCCGATCGACCATGGGCAGGCCGCTCAGATAGGCGAAGGCTGCGGGTCCGCCAAAGGCGTGGGCGCCCACCGTGCCTTCCGAGTATCCGTGGCCGGACATGTCCATGGCCAGGACGACGAAGCCGCGCCGCGCCAGTTCAATGGCGAAGGCCGACTGCATCTCGCGGGTGTTGATGTAACCGTGGCTAAGCAGCACCGCCGGCGCCGGGCGATCCGCTGTGGCGTCAGTCGGGACATAGAGCAGGCCGCTGAGTTGCACCCCATCGCCGGCTGGAAAGCGCACGTCGCGCACCTCCATCCCGCCGGAGGTCTGAACCAGATGGGCCGCCCAGCCGCCGCCCAGCGCCAGGACCCAGCCCAGCGCCAGCAGCGTCAATCCAAGACGCATGGCCCCCTCCCCGAGGACTTATCTTTGTTGGCCGCGAGGATGGCCCCGCCGTCGCCCGCCGTCCAGGAGGCTTCGTCCGACTGGCCTCAGAACTTCAGCCCCCGCAGGCGCAGGGCGTTGCCCACCACGCTGACCGAGGACAACGACATGGCCAGGGCTGCGATCGCAGGGGACAGCAGCAGGCCAAAGACCGGGTAGAGCAGGCCGGCCGCCAGGGGAACGCCGGCGGCGTTATAGGCGAATGCGAACACGAGGTTCTGACGGATATTGCCCATCACCGCGCGGGATAGACCGACTGCACGCATGACGCCTGACAGATCTCCATTGATCAGCGTCACCGCGGCGCTCTCTTTGGCGACGTCGGCGCCAGCGCCCATGGCGATTCCCACATCGGCGCTGGCCAGGGCCGGGGCGTCGTTGACCCCGTCGCCAGCCATAGCCACGACCCGGCCGGCCTTTCGCAGTTCCTCGACAATGCGCGCCTTGTCCTGAGGAGACACGTCGGCGCGCACCTCGTCGATCCCCAGGCGCGCGGCGACCGCCAGGGCTGTCACCTCGTTGTCGCCGGTCAGCATCAGGATGCGGAGACCCGCCGCGTGCAGGGCGGCGATGGCCGGGCCAGCGCTGTCCTTGATCGGGTCAGCAATGGCGATCAGGCCCGCCAGGGCGCCGTCGAGGGCGACGAAGATCACGGTGGCCCCCTGCCGCCGGTAGACTTCGGCATCCTCTTTCAGGGAAACTGCGGACGCGCCCTGTTCGGCGAGGAATGCGGCGCTGCCGACCGCGACCGCGCGCCCCTCCACCTGTCCCAGAACGCCGCGGCCGATCGGGGAGTCAAAGTTCATTGGGTCGCTCAGCGGCAGGTTGCGGGCCTGGGCGGCGCGAACAATGGCCGCGCCCAACGGGTGCTCGCTGGATCGCTCCAGGCTGGCCGCCAGCCGCAGCAGGTCGTCCTCAAGCATCTCCTCGACGGTCGTCACCGCCACCACATCGGGCCGCCCCTCGGTCAGGGTGCCGGTCTTGTCCACCACCAGGGTGTCGACCTTCTCAAGACGTTCCAGGGCCTCAGCCGAACGGATCAGAACCCCGGCCTGTGCGCCGCGCCCCACCCCAACCATGATCGAGATCGGCGTCGCCAGCCCAAGGGCGCAGGGGCACGCGATAATCAGTACAGAGACGGCCGCCACCAGGGCGTAGGCCAGCCGTGGCTCAGGGCCCAATAGACTCCAGCCGATGAAGGCGGCGACCGCCACGGTGACCACCGCTGGGACGAACCAGCCCGCCACCCGGTCAGCCAACCGCTGGATCGGCGCGCGACTACGCTGGGCCTGCGCCACAAGCTGGACGATCTGAGCCAGCAGGGTCTCGGCGCCGACCCTTTCAGCCCGCATGACGAAGCCGCCGGTGGTGTTCAAGGCGCCGGCGGAGACCTTGTCGCCGACCCCCTTGGTGACCGGCAGCGACTCTCCGGTGAGCAGGGACTCGTCGACCGCAGCGCGCCCCTCAATCACCTCGCCATCAACGGCGATCTTCTCGCCAGGACGGACCCGCAGTCGATCCCCGGGCGCAATCTGATCCACCGGAACTTCTGCGTCCTGCCCATAGGCGTTGACCCGCATTGCGGTCTTGGGCGCCAGATTCAACAGGGCGCGCAACGCGCCCGAGGTCCGCTCGCGGGCGCGCAACTCCAGGATCTGGCCGACCAGAACCAGGACCACGATGACGGCGGCCGCCTCGAAATAGAGCGGTGGCGCGCCATGGGCGTCCCGGAAGGCGGCGGGGATGATCCCGGGCGCAAGGACCGCGACGGCGCTGAAGGCCCAGGCCGCCAATACCCCCAGAGCGATCAAAGTGAACATGTTGAACTGGCGCGTGCGCAGAGACAGCCAGCCGCGCTGCATAAAGGGCCAGCCCGACCACCAGACCACTGGAGTCGCCAGGCCGAGTTGCACCCAGCCTCCCACGCCCTCGGGCAGGGGCGCATGGAGGCCAAACAGGTGCGCGCCCATCTCAAGCATAAACAGCGGCAAGGTCAGGACGCCGCCGATCCAGGCGCGGCGCGTGAAGTCGGCTAGCTCGTGGTTGGGCGCGGCCTCGGCGGAGACCAGGTCAGGCTCCAGCGCCATGCCGCAGATCGGGCAGGCCCCTGGCCCTTCCTGGCGGATCTGGGGGTGCATGGGGCAGGTGTAGATCGTCCCCGCCGCCGCCGGGGCATCTGGCGCACCGGGGGACAGGTAGCGCTGGGGATCGGCCTCGAACTTGGTCTGGCATCCGGCGCAGCAAAAATAGTGGGACTGGTCGTCATGTTGGGTCACGTGCCGCGCGCCGGCGATCGCCACCCGCATGCCGCAAACTGGATCTACGGCGTCCCCGGTCCCGGTCCTCCCCTCGCGATGATGATGAGACTGCAGCATGGCGACCTCCGTGACCCCGGCAAATTATACCCCCTTAGGGTATTACGCAAATGCAGGCCTGGAGTTATGATCACGGCAGTGTCGGAGACGCTCATGAAGGATGCAGAGACCAAGTCCAAGCTGACCAACCGCCTGAGCCGTATCGAAGGCCAGGTGCGCGGCATCGCCCGCATGGTCGGGGATGATCGCTATTGCATCGACATCCTCACCCAGGTGCAGGCCGTTCGCGCGGCGCTCGCCCGGGTCGAAACCGAGCTTCTGAAAGACCATCTGGACCACTGTATCGAGGGCGCCATTGTGAGCGGCGACACCGAGGAACAACGGCGCAAGGCCAGCGAGCTGATCGATCTGCTCAGCCGCGCGACACGATAGTGGCCTGTTTGGCGCGCGATCGAATTCCGTCTCTGATCCGACGTCTGTTGCTGCTAGAAATTCCTGAGGGACAGGAGGCCACCAGAAGATGGCGATGACCGGCGCGGTCATACGGGGACAACGGAGCCTGCTGCGGCAGATCCGCGAGGCTGTCCAGCGCAGCGCGCCGGCGCAGGACCGCCTGGACATGGTGGTGCGGATCATCGCGCGCTCCATGGTCGCTGAGGTGTGCACGCTCTACATGCGCCGCTCGGGCGGCGAGATGGAGCTGTTCGCCACCGAGGGCCTCGATCCCCTGGCGGTCCACCTGACCCGTATGCGGCCGGGCGAAGGCTTGGTGGGCGAGATCATGCGCCTGGGCCGGCCGCTGAACCTGGCCGACGCGCCGAACCATCCGGCCTTCTCCTATCGCCCGGAGACCGGCGAGGATCCCTATCACGCCTTCCTCGGCGTCCCCCTCCTGCGAGGCGGCCGGGCCATCGGCGTGCTGGTGGTCCAGAACCGCACCGAGCGGGTCTATACCGAGGACGAGGTCGAGGACGTCCAGATCATCGCCATGGTGTTGGCCGAGATGGTCGCGGGCGAACTGATCTCCGAGGACGAGCTGGCCGGTGTCGAGATCGCCCCTCATCGGTCGGAACGGCTGAAGGGCGCCCGGTTCGCCGATGGCCTGGCGCTCGGCGTGGCGGTGCTGCACGAGCCGCCTGTGGCCCCGTCGAAGCTGCTGGCCGACGATGTGGTGGCGGAAGAAGCCAAGCTGACCCAGGCCATTTCCAGCCTTCAGGCGCAGCTGGACGAGATGCTGGAGGGCCAGCACGGCCTGGTGGAAGCCTCCTATGAGGTGCTCGACACCTATCGGATGTTCGCCCACGACCGGGGCTGGAACCGGTCCCTGCAGGATGCAGTACGCAACGGCCTGACCGCCGAGGCCGCCGTGGAGCGGGTGCGTTCCGAGCATCGGGCGCGCCTGGGCCAGGCGCGCGACCCCTATCTGCGCGAGCGGCTGCACGACTTCGAGGACCTGGCCGACCGACTGCTGCGCCATCTGGCCGGCGACGGCCATGTGGCCCGCGAACTGCCTGAAGACGCCATCCTCATCGCCCGCAACCTCGGCCCGGCCGACCTGCTGGAATACGACCGCCACAAGCTCAAGGGTCTGCTGCTGGAGGAGGGCTCCTCAGCCAGCCATGCGGCCATCGTCGCCCGAGCCCTGGACATCCCCTGCGTCGGGCGGCTGGACGGCCTGCGCGACCGGGTGACCGAGGGCGACCCGGTGATCGTCGACGCCGAGACGGGCGAGGCCTATCTGCGGCCGCGCCTGGACGTGGTGCAGGCCATCCGCTCGCGGATCGAGGTCCGGTCCCAGCGTCGGGCCGAATTCGCCAAGCTGCGCGATACGCCCGCCTTCACCCGGGACGGGGTCAAGGTCACCCTGCTGATGAATGCGGGTCTGGACGTGGACCTGGAAATCCTGGGGGAGACTGGGGCCGAGGGCATTGGCCTGTTCCGCACCGAATTCCAGTTCATGGTCGCCGAGGAGCTGCCCCGCTTCAACGCCCAGACCGCCCTCTACAGCCGGGTTCTGGACGCCGCCGGCGGGTTGCCGGTGACCTTCCGCACCCTCGATCTCGGCGGCGACAAGGTCCTCCCCTATCTAGAGGCCGAACGGGAGGAGAACCCGGCGCTCGGCTGGCGGGCCATCCGCATGGGACTGGATCGCCCCGCTCTTCTACGCCTGCAACTGCGGGCCCTGATCGCCGCGGCCCGGGGTCGGGCCTTGCGCGTCATGTTCCCCCTGGTGGCCAGCGTGGACGAGTTCCGCGCCGCCCGGGCGCTGGTGGACCATGAAGTCGCCTGGGCCCAGCGGCGCGGTCGGCCCGCGCCGGCCCGCCTGGACGTGGGCGCCATGATCGAGGCGCCGTCGCTGATCTGGCATCTGGACGCCCTGCTGCCCATGACCGACTTCGTGTCGGTCGGGACAAACGACCTGCTGCAGTATCTGTTCGCCGCCGACCGCGGCAACGCCCGCATGGCCGACCGGTATGATCCGCTGTCGCCGCCGGCCCTGCGGGTGCTGGCCGAGATCCAGAAGGCCTGCGCCGATACGGGCACGCCGGTTTCGGTGTGTGGCGAGATGGCCGGCCGGCCGCTGGAGGCCTTCACCCTGGTGGCGCTGGGCTATGAGCGCCTGTCCATGCCGCCCGCGGGCATTGGGCCGGTGAAGCAGATGGTGCTGTCCTGCGACCGCGAGGCGGCCCACCGGGGGGTCACCGCCCTGATCCGCGGAACCGGCGGGTCGGTGCGCAACGAGATCGAGACCCTGGCTCGGAAACTCTACCTGTCGGTATAGCTTGACCGTAGAGAATCAACCACAGGCCGACATTGAGTTCCGTCGGCTATCGCGTTATGCTAAAAGGGAAATTAATAGTTCCGTGCAAAACGGACAGGGCGGGTGGCGACCTTAGGTCGCAGCAATTTTATTCGAGGGCGGCGAGCAGACATGGCGCTCGACACGGGCCGAGTCACTGACTTCAACGTGAGCTACGACGGCCAGCGGGCCGCCGCCAGCGTCGAGTCCTACATGCCCACCCTCGACTCCGGCCCAACCATCGGCGCAGCCCTCAAGGCGGCGCGGGAGTTCCGTGGTCTCTCCCTGCAGGACGTGGCCGATTCGACCCGGATCCGGCGCGCCTATCTGGCCGCCATCGAAGAGATGCGGATCGAGGATCTTCCCTCCCGGCCCTTCACCATTGGCTATGTCCGCTCCTATGCCCGGGCCCTGGGCCTTGAGGCCGAGGCGGCGGTCAGCCGCTTCAAAGCCGAGGAGCCAGCCACGGATGACGCCCTGCGTGAGCCCGTAGGCGTCCGCCGCACCGGCGATCGTCGGCTGGGCTTCGCCATCGTGGCCGGAACCCTGGTGATCGGGGCCATTGTGGTCTGGAACTTCGCCCAGCGGGGCATTCAGGACGCTCAGGCGCCGGCGGCGCCGGTCGCCGCCGCCGCGCCGGAAAAGGGCGTCGGCCCGACCGAACCGCAGGGGCCCCTGGCGCTCGGCGCCCCCCTGCCCGCGCCGGTGGAATCCACCGTGCCCGAGCTCTATGAGACCCCGGGTCTCGACGTGGCCGCCGCGGCCGGCGGCTCGGCCGATGCGGTCATCGCCTCCAACCAGGCCCGGGCGCGCAACCCCGAAGCGGCGGTCGATCCGACCGACCTGCCGGCGGCCTTCAAGGCTGATGGCGCAGTCTATGGAACCCCGCCTCAGTCCGCCACGGTGGTGCTTCAGGCCCGCGAGTCAGCCGCCCTGATCGTGCGCGGCGCCGATGGCTCAGTCTATTTCGCCCGGCAGCTAGCGGCCGGCGAGGCCTACGGGGCCCCGCAGATGAAGGGCCTGGTCATTGATGTGTCGGAGCCGAAGGCTTTCCAGGTCTTCGTGGGCGGCCAGACCCGCGGCCTTCTGACCACCGCTCAGACGCCTGTGAGCCGGCTGGCCGACTAGGCCCCGGTCTGGGCCCAGGTCTTGCCTCTGTCTGGGCCCTTGGGAATTCCGCCGCGAGGCGCTATTTTCCACGGCGTCATGACCCAGCACGATCACACCCATCTCCGCCCCTGGCGCACTATCGAACGACGGGTCAGCCGCAAGATCCGCGTGGGCGCCGTCGAGGTGGGGGGTGACGCCCCGATCACGGTCCAATCGATGACCAACACCCTGACGTCGGACGCCGGGGCGACCATCGACCAGATCCGCCAGCTCGAAGAGGCTGGCGCTGACATTGTCCGCGTGTCCTGCCCAGATGAAGACTCCACCGCGGCGTTTGCGACCATCGCCAAGGCGGTCAAGGTCCCCCTGGTGGCCGACATCCACTTCCACTACCGGCGGGGCATCGAGGCCGCCAAGGCCGGAGCGGCCTGTCTGCGCATCAATCCCGGCAATATCGGCTCCCCAGACCGCGTGCGCGAGGTGATCCAGGCGGCCAAGGACCATGGCTGTTCGATCCGCATCGGCGTCAACGCCGGCTCCCTGGAGCGGGAACTGCTGGAACGCTATGGCGAGCCCTGCCCGCAGGCCATGGTCGAGAGCGCGCTCAGCCACGCCCGCATCCTGCAGGACCACGACTTCCACGAGTTCAAGATCAGCGTGAAGGCGTCGGACGTCTTCATGACGGTGGCCGCCTACCAGATGCTGGCCGAGGCCATCGACTGCCCATTGCACCTGGGCGTCACCGAGGCCGGCGCGCTTCGCACCGGCACGGTCAAGTCCGCCATCGGCATGGGCTCCCTGCTCTGGGCCGGCATTGGCGACACCATCCGGGTCAGCCTGGCCGCCGACCCTGTGGAAGAGGTCAAGGTCGGCTTCGACATGCTGAAGTCGTTGGGCCTGCGCCACCGGGGCGTCAATATCATCGCCTGCCCCTCCTGCGCCCGACAGGGCTTCAACGTCATCAAGACGGTGGAGGCCCTGGAGGAACGCCTGGCCCACATCTCCACGCCCATGAGCCTGTCGATTATTGGCTGCGTGGTGAACGGACCCGGCGAAGCCCTGATGACCGACCTTGGCTTCACCGGCGGCGGCAAGGGGTCAGGCATGGTCTATATGGCCGGCAAGCCCGACCATAAGATGGACAACGAGCACATGGTCGACCACATCGTCGAGCTGGTGGAGGCCCGCGCGGCGGAACTGGCGGCGGCGGAAACCGCGGCCCTGGCCGCCGCAGAGTAAACCGGGCGAGGCGTGCCCCCTTTCGAGTAGCTTTTCATGACGGCGCCCACGGACAACCGACGCCTGACAAGCCGAATTCTGGCCTATGAGTTCATCGATCTGCTGAGCGCGATGGCGCGGCTCCACGGGGGCGACATCATCTCCCTATTGGTCTTCACCGGCGTTTGGACAGCCAATACGAGCCATCTTCGGGCCACCACAGACCGCTACGCCGCCCTTCACGACATCCCGCCTGACAGCCAACGCCGACCAATCAGCGAAGCAGACCTCGCCGCCCATCTGTGCATGCCCCGACAGGTTCAGGACCCCTATGTGGAGGCCCTGGTTGGGACAGGGCTGCTGGAGCGTCGCCCGGGGGGTCTGGTGGTTCCCTCGGCGATCTTCACACGGCCGGAAATGCTTTCGGACGCCAACGAGACCTACCGCCGCCTGATCTCCATGCTGGCGCGCCTGCGCCAGGGCGGCATCTCCCTGGGAGAGAGCGCAGACGAGGCCAAAGGTGACGTCAGCGTCACGCTTGCGCGCCCCTCCGCCACTTGATTAGGTGGCCCCTCAACGAAACGGGGAGGACATCATGTCCGCGGACGGCAACTGGAAGATCACGATCAACACACCGATGGGGGCGCAGACGGTCGACGCCGCCATCACCACCAATGGCGACACCTTCACCGGCACGACCTCGGGCCAGATGGGCACGCAGTCCGTCGAAGGTAAGGTCAATGGCGACACCCTGAGCTGGTCCACCCAGATCACCTCGCCCATGCCCATGACCCTGGAGTTCGAAGCCACGGTCGCCGGCGACACCATGAGCGGCAATGTGAAGCTGGGCGCCTTCGGCTCGGCGCCGATGAGCGGCGTCCGCGCCTAAGGCGAGGCGCAGCAATACTGCCGGGAAGGCGGCTGCGTGCGCGCAGCCGCCGACCGCTTTTCAGCTGCGACCGTCCGCACGCAGCACGGCCGTCAGAGCGTTCATCAAGGACTTGGCCGACGCGAGTCGTCGCCTGCAAGCCCAGCCCCTCGGGCGCCAGGGCCGCCCGCGCAGGGGGCAAGCTCGACCACACGACATTGCAGCCTGGAACACGGGGCGAGTGGTTCGTCATTTGTCGGCGGCCGCCGCCGACGCTAGATAGGCGCTCTTCGTCCATCAGGTGCTTCAAGATCGTGCGACTTCCCCAGGCCAGGCTCGACCAGGTGCTCGACCGCTACCATGAGATCGAGGCGCGGATGGGCGCGGCTGCGGATGGCGCGGAGATCGTTCGCCTGTCCAAGGAGCATGCCGAGCTGCGCCCCGTCGCCGAGGCCGTGCAGACCCTGGTGAAAGCCCGAGCCGAGGCGCCCGACCTGGAGCAGATGGCCGCTGCGGCCGACCGGGAGATGGCGGGTCTGGCCCGGGAGGAGCTGGCCGAGCTCAACGCCCGTCTGCCGGAGCTGGAGCATCAGGTGGCCCTGTTGCTGGCGCCCAAGGACAAGGACGAGAACGCCTCGGCGATTCTCGAGGTCAGGGCCGGCACCGGTGGCGATGAAGCCGCCCTGTTCGCCGGCGACCTGTTTCGGATGTACCAGCGCTACGCCCAGACCCGCGGCTGGCGGGTGGAGATCGACTCGGTCTCCGAGGGCGAGGTTGGCGGCTACAAGGAGATCATCGCCGCCATCACCGGCGACGGGGTGTTTGGCCGGCTGAAATTTGAGAGCGGCGTCCACCGGGTGCAGCGGGTGCCTGAGACCGAGGCCGGCGGGCGCATCCACACCTCGGCCGCCACCGTGGCGGTGCTGCCTGAGGTCGAAGACGTCGAGATCGAGATCAACGACGCCGACCTGCGGATCGACACCTACCGCGCCTCAGGCTCCGGCGGGCAGCACGTGAACAAGACCGACTCCGCGGTCCGCATCACCCACCTGCCCAGTGGCATCGTGGTGACCTCGTCTGAAAAGTCGCAGCACCAGAACCGGGCCCGGGCGCTGAAGGTGCTGAAGGCCAGGCTCTATGATCAGCAGCGTGAGGCGCTGGACACCGCCCGCGCCGACGCCCGCAAATCCCAGGTGGGGTCTGGCGACCGCTCCGAGCGCATCCGCACCTACAATTTTCCGCAAGGCCGGGTCACCGACCACCGGATCAACCTGACCCTCTATAACCTGCCGAAGATCATCGAGGGCGAGGGCCTGGACGATGTGATCGAACCCCTCATCGCCGAGGACCAGGCCGGCCGCCTGGCGGCTCTGGAAGACGAGTTCAACTAGACCCCTAGCCCCGGCGCCGCAGCCGGGTGACGAAGCCGCCTGCGCCCTGGCGAACGCGGCCGATCGCGTCTGCCAGGGTGGTGGTCAAGGCCTTGCCCACCGTATCGGCCATGGTGGCGCCGCGCTCTCCCAGGGGGGCTTCGGGACCGGTCGTGGAATCCAGGGCTGTCTGGTGCTCAATCTCGGCGTTCAGCTCCGCGCCGATCAGGACGATCATGGATGAGATCCAGATCCACATCATGAAGCCGATCACCGCGCCCAGGGAGCCATAGGTCACGTCGTAGCGGGCGACATTGTTCAGGAACCAGGAGAAGATCAGCGATCCGCCGAGCCACACCACGGCGGCGAAGACACCCCCCGGAATCACCCAGCGCCAGCGCGCCCTAGCCCGGCACGGGCCATAGCGGTACAGCAGGGTGAAGGCGCCGGCGGCGACAGCCAGCAGCACGGCCCATCTGAGCGGAATCCACACCGCCGCGAACCCGCCAAGTCCCAGCAGCGTCATGGCGATGGGCATGGCCACCAGCAGGCCGGTGACCAGGATCAGAAAAGTCAGGGCGCCGAAGGTGGCGGCATAGGTGATCGCCATCAGCTGCACGATGTTGCGCTTCTCCTGCTCGTCATAGGCGATGTTCACCCCCTCCACGAGGGCGCGGACGGCGTTGCTGGCGGTCCACACCGAGACCAGCAGGCTGAAGGCGAAGGCGAGACTGAGGTTGGCCTTCCGCTCCACCGCGAGGCGGCGCATCTGGTCGCCGATGATCTCCAGGACATCCCCGGGTATGACCCGCGACATCTGCGCCAGTTGGGACTGCACCTGGCCAATGTCGGCGACCAGGCCATAGAGGGAGACAAACACCGCCAGGGCCGGGACGATGGCGAGCAGGGTGTAGAAGGTGACCCCGGCCGCCACGCGTGGGAGCTGATCACGATTGATTTCGGCGACGGTGCGCCAGACCACATCCTTCCAGCCATGGAGCGGGATTTGTGTCGGATGGCCCGCCAGCCGTCCCCTGCCCGGCTCCTCGGCGGCGATCTGGATGGGGTCTGATCCCCCTGAACGGCTCATGCCGGGGGGCGGCTCCGGCGGCTTGCGACGGCGCCAGGCCGTCATGCCCGCCAGCAACAGCCAGGGGGCGACCGCAAGGCCGCGCCGTAAAAGCGCGGGGCCACGGGAGCCTTTCGGTGGGGGGGAGGAGTCGGCGGGCATGGGTCTCAGGTCAAACCCCTAGCAAGCCACGCCGTTCCCCTTGTGAGGGCGCACGCCTTGCGGCAACAGAGGACCATGGCCGGACACATTGCAGCCCTCTATCGCCATCCCGTCAAGGGATTCACCCCTGAGCCCCTGGCGCGCGCCCAGCTGCAGGCCGGCGCGCCCTTCCCCTGCGATCGTCTCTATGCGGTGGAGACCGGCCCATCAGGCTTTGATCCGGCCGCGCCGGCCTTCGTGCCCAAGCAGAAGTTCGCGGTGCTGGCCGCCCTGCCCCAGGTGGCGCGGGCCACGACGCGCTACGACGAGGACAGCCAGACGCTGAGCGCCAGCGCTCCGGGTCTGCCAGACCTGACCGCCTCTCTCGGGGAAGAGGCTGGGCGCCAGGCCTTCGCCAGCTGGCTGTCGCGGCTGCTGGGCGAGGAGGCTCGAGGGCCGCTTCGGGTCGTGCAAGCGCCCGGCCACCGATTCATGGACCATCCCCGCGGCGACGTCTCCATCGTCAACCTCGCCAGTGTCCGCGACCTGGAACAGAAACTCGGTCGGGAAATCGATCCCCTGCGGTTTCGCGCCAACATCTATGTGGAGGGCTGGCCGGCCTGGGCCGAAAACCAGTGGGCCGGCGCCCCCATGATGATCGGGTGGGCGCAGGCCCAGGTGTTCAAGCCCATCGTGCGATGCGCCGCCCCCGATGTGGATCTGGTCACAGGCGCGCGCGACATGGAGATCACCAAGGCCCTGTTCGAGCACTACGGCCACATGTTCTGCGGCGTCTATGTCCACGTCACCCGGGAGGGTGCGCTCAGCCCCGGCGACGCCTGCAGCCAGCCTGAGGCTGAAGACGCCCCCCGCTCTGCTGCGAAGGAAGCCAAGGCATGAGCCTGACCCTCTTGAAGGCCTGGGGACAGGCCAAGGCCCGCCTTGAAGCCGTCGGCCTGTCTGGGCCGGTGATCGACGCCCGCCTGCTGGTGGAGGCCGCCGCCGACGCCACGCGGCTGGATATTGTCACCGATCCCCACCGCCTGTTGACGCCGGAGCAGGAGACGCGGCTGGAGGACTATCTTACCCGCCGTTCCCGGCGGGAGCCGGTCAGCCACATCCTGGGGCGCAAGGGGTTCTGGAAGATCATGCTGCAGGTGACGCCGGATGTGCTGACGCCGCGGCCAGACACCGAATGCGTGGTGGACGCCGTCCTGAAGGCCACGGGAGAGCATGACCGCCTGTCGATCCTCGACCTCGGTGTCGGCTCGGGCGCCATCCTGCTGGCCATCCTGGCGGAGCGCGCCAACGCCCGGGGGCTGGGGGTCGACGTTTCCGAGGACGCCCTGGCGGTGGCCCGGGACAACGCCGCCCATCTCGGCCTCGCCAGCCGCTGCGCCCTCCTGAGGGGCGACTGGGCGCACGGCCTGTCGGACGCCAGTTTCGACATCGTCACCGCCAACCCCCCCTACATCGCCTCAGAGGTGATCGAGACCCTGGAGCCGGAGGTGCGGGTGCACGAGCCGCGACTGGCCCTGGACGGGGGCCCCGACGGCCTGGACGCCTATCGCCGCCTGGCGCCGGAGATCCTGAGGGTGCTCAAACCCGGCGGACGGTTCGCGGTCGAGATTGGTTATGATCAGAAGACCTCGGTCGAGACCCTGTTCCGCGAGGCTGGGGCCCTGGGCGTGACGACCCAGCAGGACCTGGCGGGACTGGACCGGGTTGTGCTCGGCGAAAAAAGAGCCTTGGAAACTCCGGCCTGAGCCGCTACATCCCTAATTGTCTCCACCCAAATCGCCGGTGAAACAGGCCTGGATCCCGGCAATCGGGACATCGGCCAAGCCGGCAAGCGCCGCGTTGCGACGCGCGCTCCCAGGTCCGGGCGGATGACGGGGATAATTTACGTCTTCAACACGGAAACTTGGGCCAAGGCCCGATCCCGAGATGAGGCTCACGCAGCCGCACGTCCTGAAGGTTTAGCCCAGGACGCGGCGCAAGACGGTTACCGAATATGAGAGATTTCAAGGGCATGAAGCGTCAGCGCGGGCGCAATCGCGGAGGCGGCGGGAACAAACCCCAGCAGCACAACGCGAACCGCGCCTTCGATTCGAACGGCCCCGACGGCGTAAAGGTGCGGGGCAACGCCCAGCATGTGTTCGAAAAGTACCAGCAGCTCGCCCGCGACGCCGCGTCGTCCAGCGACCGGGTGCTGGCCGAGAACTACCTCCAGCACGCCGAACACTATTTCCGCCTGCTGCGGGCCATGCAGCCCCAGCGCTCACCCAGCGAAATTCTGGGCCGCGATCAGGTGAGCTCGGGTCTGGACATCGATTTTGAGGACGAGAGCGGCCAGGGCCTGCCCTATGCCTCCGACCCGCCGGAAGGCGAGGCTGAGCCTGAGGGCGAGGCCCGCAACGGTCGCGACCGGGACGAGGCTCGCCGCGAGGAACCTCGTCGGGATGAAGTACGCCGGGACGAACCGCGGCGGGACGAAGGTCGCCGCGACGAAGCCCGTCGGGACGAGAATCGGCCCCCTCGGCGCGACCGCTGGCGCGAACGCGACGAGCGCAGGGAGCGCAGCGAGCGCGGCGAACAACGGCCCGAGCGCGATCCCCTGGCCGTTGTCGAGCCGCAGGCCACGCCCCTGGGCGCGCCGGCCTCTACGCCGGCCCCCGACGGCCCCATGCTGCGTGACTCCGAGGGCGGCGCCAGCGAGGCGCCGGCCTTCCTCCAGGCCCGCAGCCCCGAGCCCGCCAAGACCGAGGGCGAAGAGCCCGCCCGCAAGCCCCGCCGCCGCCGCGCCCCGCGCAGCTTCGAAGGCGGCGAAGGCGCAGCGCCCACAGCCAGCGAGACCGAAGAGGCCTGAGCGCCCCTCACCGTCCTGACATGAAGAACCCCGGAAGCCAGGCTTCCGGGGTTCTTTCGTCTGGGCTGAGGCGCTGGCCTCAGAAGGTGTAGCCCACCCCGAGCCGGAAGCTGCGGCCCGGAAGGGGCGCGAGGTCCTTGAGGAAGGAGGCGTGTTCCCGGGCCTCGGCGTCGTTCAGATTGCGGCCTTCCAGGAAAATCTTGAACCCGTCGGTCGGGCGAACCACCACCGAGGCGTTCAGCAAGCGATAGCCGTCCGTGGGCAGCTCGCCCTCCGTCACCCGGGTCTGTTCCCCCACTTGGCGAAGCTCCAGCTTGCCGGTCCACCAGCTGGTGGCGAAAATCGCTCGGCCCGCGGCCGACCAGGGCGGAATGCGGGCCGGCGCGCCCAGGTCAGTGTCGCCGCGGACATAGTCAGCCGCGCCTTCCAGGGTGAAGCTGCGCGCCCCATCCTGCCAGAGGCGATAAGCCACTTCGACCTCCCCGCCCCAGAACTCGGCGTCGGTCTGGCGGTAGGTGAAGATCGCGAGATCGCTTTCGGGATCCTCCGCGCCGGTGGGTCGCAGGTCGATAAACCCCTCATAGCGCACGGCGAAGGCGTGCAGGTCAGCGTCCCAGGGGCCGCCGTCATAGTGCAGGGTCGCGTCCAGGGCGTAGGAGATCTCGGAGTCCAGATTCGCATTCCCCACCTCGTAGGCGCGGGTGGCGATATGGGCGCCGTCGGCGAACAGCTCAGCCTCGGTGGGGGCCCGGGCGGTGCGCGACAGGCTCACGCCGGCATACCAGCCCTGCGCCGGTCGCATGAAGGCGCCGAGGCTGGCCGAAACATTGTCGAACTCCGCCTTTTGCGCGGCGGTCTCCAGGGTGCGTCGGTCGAAACGCAGGCCGCCCTCAAGACCCCAGGTGTCACGATCCAGGCGCTGCAGGGTGAAGACGCCCGCCTCGTTGATCTCCACGGCCGGCACATAGGCTTCCTCGCCCTGGGCGTCGAAATCACGGGTCAGGGCCTGCAGGCCCACCGCGCCTTGCCAGCCGTCGCGTTCGGCCTGGACCAGCTCCAGCCGGCCTTCCCAGCCCTCGGACAGGAAGCGGGTCGCCGGCGCGCCGTCCTCAATTTCCACATGCTCATAGTCGGCATAGCCGCCGGAGACGCGCAGCCGCTCGAAGGGGCCGAGCGCCAGGTCCAGCCCGCCTCGCAGGTCATAGCGCGTCTGCTTCAGCTCGATGCGGACGCCTTCTTCCTCATGCCCATCATGATCATCGTCGTGACCGTCGTCGTCGTGGTCGTCGTCGTGGTCATCATGATCATCCTCATGAGCGTGCCCCGGGACGCCGTAGCGGCTGTCAGTCTGTTTAACCGACAGGCCCAGGAAGCCGCGCTGACCGACATAGGAAAGCCCGGCGCCGTATGATTCCAGGGTGACGGCGGTGTTTTCGACGGTGCTCGCCTGCCGACCCAGAAACTCTTCGCCATCGGCAGCCAGCTGGCGGCGCGATTCAGCCGGGACCGGCACGTCATAGTCCTCGGTCTGGCGACGCAGGGCGTCGAGGCTGAACACCCACGGGCCGACCCCGGCCTTCAGCGCGCCTGAGGCCATTTCGCCGGTGTCGACGCTGGAGATCGCCCCCATGACGCGACCTTCGATCCCCTCCACGGGGGTCTCTGAAATCCGGTCGTCGATGACATTGACGACCCCGCCGATCGCCGAGCCGCCATAGGCCAGAGCCGCAGGCCCCCTCAGCACCTCGATCCGCCGCGCCTCCTGGGGATCGACGGCCACCTGATGGTCGGGCGACAGAGCGCTGGCGTCCACCATGCCGACCCCGTTGGTCAGGACCAGCACCCGGGGGCCCGCCAGGCCCCGGATTACCGGCCGGCTGGCGCCGGGGCCAAAGAAGCTTGACCGCACTCCGGGCAGATCGCTGAGCGCCTCCCCCAGACCGCCGGCTGTGGCGGTATCCAGGTCGTCCCGGGTCAGGACGTCGACGCTGGTGGTCACCGAGTCGAGAGACAACGCATAGGGCGCCGCCGTCACCACCACTTCGGACACCTCATTGCCCCGCGCCGAGGTCTGGCTCATGGCCGGGCCCGCCGCGACCAGCAGGCCTGCGGAGGCGAGGAGAAGGGATTTGCGCATGACGACGACCTGTTCTTAGAAACCAAGCCTCAGCGTTATGAAATAACATAACCAGGCGTCAAGCCGGTTGCGCATAAATTCGGAGATGATTAGCTGGTCTGCATGGGAGTCGATTGTCACCACCCCGAAAGCGCGCAGCCTGGTCTTGAAGGCCTGGCCCTGGCCGACGCCGTCGCGGCGGCGGCCAACAAGTGCGAGCGCACCCGGGAGCGCCTGACACCGCCGCGCCGCCGGGTTCTGGAGCTGTTGCTCGAGGCTGATGGTCCCATGAAGGCCTATGACCTGATCGCCGCCTATGGACAGGACGGTGAGCCCGCCAAGCCGCCCACCGTCTATCGCGCGCTCGACTTCCTCGAGCGCCTGGGCTTCGCTCACCGCATCGAGAGCCTGAATTCCTATGTCCCCTGCCGGATGGAAGGGAGCAGCCATCGGGCGGCCTTCCTGATCTGTGAGTGCTGCGGGACGGCGGAGGAGTTCGAACCGGACTTCGCCCCGCAGTTCGCCGCCGCCGAGGCGGCTGGCTATGCGGTGCGGACCGTGACCCTGGAGGCCCGCGGCCTCTGCCCGGCCTGCAAGCCCGAGGCCTAGCAATTTGGCGCCTAGCGTGAGGCTGCGAAGGCCCTAAGCTGACGCAGCGACATCGAACCGCTTCGCGCTCACCCCTTTCAGGTCAATGCTGCTCATCTCAATCGTCGCCGTGCTGCTCCTTCTGGTGCTCAACGGCCTCTTCGCCATGTCCGAACTGGCCGTCGTTTCCGCACGGCGGGGCAAGCTGCAGGGTCGGGCCGACCGTGGGGACAAGGGCGCCGCCGCCGCCTTGCGCCTGGCTGACCATCCCACGCGGTTCCTGTCGTCGGTCCAGGTAGGCATCACCCTGATCGGAATCCTGGCTGGCGCGTTCGGCCAAGCCACGATCGCCGCCGAGCTAGACCTGGTCCTTGAGACCTTCGGCCCCCTGGCCCCCTATTCCGAAGCCCTGTCGACAGCGCTCGTGGTCATCACCCTGACCTACCTGTCGCTCATCGTCGGCGAACTGGTGCCAAAGCGGCTGGCCCTCATCTTTCCGGAGACCATGGCCTCCTTGGCGGCCCGGCCACTGACCTGGCTGGCGGTGGCCATGGGACCGTTCATCACCCTACTGACCACCTCCACCGCCGGGGTGCTCAGACTGATGGGGGTGAGGGACGCCCAGGGTGAGGCCATGAGCCATGAGGACGTGGAAATGGCCCTGGCCGAAGGCGCCCGCGCAGGTTTGATCGAGCCCGCCGAACAACGGATCATGACCGAGGTCATGCGTCTGGGAGACCGGCCGGTTCGCGCGGCCATGACGCCACGGCGTGAAGTCTACTGGATTTCCCTGGCCGACACGCCGGCCAAGATCCGCGAGGATGTGCGCAACTGCCCCTATTCGCGCATCGTAGTCAGCCGGGGGCAGGACATCGATGATCCCCTCGGCGTACTGCACAAGAAGGATGTGGCGGACCTGCTGATAGACGACGCGGCTTTCGACCTGGAGCCGTTGGTCCATACCCCGCTCTTCATCCCCGACACGACCTCCATTCTCCGGGCTCTTGAGCAGTTCAAGAAGACCACCACCCATATGGCCTTCGTGGTGGACGAATTTGGCAACCTGGAGGGCGTGATCACCCCGATCGACCTGCTAGAGATGATCGCTGGCGATTTTCCCGAAGATCACGACGCAGCCGCACCGATGATTCTGGAGCGGGCGGACGGCTCGTTTCTGGTGGATGGCCGCGCCGATCTCATGGATCTCGGCGACCGCCTGGGCGAAAGCTATGAGGAAACCGAGGGCTTCCACACCGCTGCGGGCTTGGTGCTTCACCGCCTGGGTCGGATACCAACCGAGGGCGAGACCGCCATCATTCGCCGCTACCGCATTGAATTCGTCGACATGGACGACCGTCGGATCGACAAACTGCTGTTCACCCGGCTCGAGGGCGATGCTGAAGATCAATGAGACCCTGGCCATTGATGAGGACGAAATCGCCCTGCGCTTCGTCCGCGCTTCTGGGCCCGGGGGGCAGAACGTCAACAAGGTCTCCACCGCCGTGGAGTTGCGCTTCGATGTCTGGAATTCGCCGACCCTGCCCGAGCCCGTGCGCGCCCGGCTCGCCCGGTTGGCTGGGCGCAGGCTGACCCAGGAGGGCGTCCTGGTCCTGCTGGCCGAGCGGTTCCGAACCCAGGAGCGCAACCGCGCCGACGCCCATGACCGGCTCCTGGAGCTGATCCGAAAGGCCGCCGAGCCGCCGCCGCCGCCGAGGAAGAAGACCCGGCCCACCCTGGCCTCGAAGAAGCGCCGCCTTGAGAGCAAGACCCGCAGGGGCGCGGTGAAGGTCGCCCGGGGACGCCCTGGGGGCGATGACTAGACCAGACTGCGGCGGCGTGACGCATCAAAGGTTGGCTTCTGTCACAGTCCTTAATTATGGTCGCCTCATGTCCAAGCTCCACATCATGGCGATCTCCGCCACGCTCGCCCTGGCCACGGCCTGCGCCCCCACCATGGGCCCGCCCCCTCCGCCCCCTGGCATGGGAGCCCCCTCGCCCACCGTCTTCCGTCAGGAGGACTTCTCCTGGTCGGCGGTGCCCGGTCGCAACACCATCGATGGGCGGTTGACCTACCGCCAAGGTGCGACCCGCTACACCTGTTCAGGGGCTGGGGTGGTGCTGACGCCGGAGACGCCCTGGACCCGGCGACGGATGAGCATCCTCTATTCCTCGCCCGAAGCTGCGGCCCTGCCCGCCGACGAGGTGCGCGCCCGTACGCCCTCAGCGCCCAATGACGACTACTCATCCTTTGTCCGACGCAGCACCTGCGATGCGGCTGATCGGTTCAGCTTCTCCAACCTGCCTGACGGGGCCTGGTTCGTCATCACGGTGGCGCGGCCCTCGGCCGGGGCTGGCGAAAGCGTGGCCATCATGCGCCGGGTGGTCACCCGCGGCGGCCGGATTAGCCCCATCGATTTGTAGGCCCTCTGACGCAGGCGTGAGCCTGGATTTCGCCCGTCGCTGGAACCCGGCGGCGGGCGTCGTCCTTTCTGAACCATGGCCTCGCTTCCTAAAACCCCCACCGCCGCCCGCCCCACCATCTATGCGCTTGGCCTGGCGAGCCTCGCCATTGGGCTGATCAAGACCGCACGCCCGGCGGCCATCGCCGGCCGCACCGGCCTGGGCGAGGCCTCGATGGTGCGCACCCTGGGACTCCGTGAAATGTCGGCCGGCGCGGGCCTGTTGCTCGACGGCGGCGACAAGCGCTGGCTGGTCGCCCATGGGCTGAACATCGCAGGCCAGGTCGCTGTACTGCTCAAGGCGCGGCCCTCTAACCGGCGGGAGTGGCAGGGTCTGGCCCTGTTCTACGGCGTCCTGCTCGGTCTCACCCTCGCCGATGTCTACGCCGCAAGGCGTCTGGCCCAGGCGGAGCGCTGAGCGAGAAACGCCCTCCCTGCGAACAGGAAGGGCGTGGGTCTCCAACAGGACGCCAGGGCCTCAGTGGACCTGAGCGCGGCCGATCACCAGGCCGTCGTCGCTGGCCTGAACATCAATCACGGCGCCGTCCTCCAGATCGCCGGCCAGCAGCTTGCGGGCGATGGGATCGATCAGCGCCTTCTGGATCACCCGCTTCAGCGGCCGGGCTCCATAGACCGGGTCATAGCCCTTGTCCCCCAGCCAGGTCATGGCGGAGGCGTCGAGGGAGAGCGCCATGCGGCGGTCGGCCAGCATCTTTTCGACCCGATGCAACTGGATGCCGACGATGTTGTCCATCTCCGCCCGGCCCAGCCGCTTGAAGAGGATGATCTCGTCGATCCGGTTGAGCAGTTCGGGCCGGAAGTGACTACGAACCACCTCCATGACCATCGGCCGGACCGCCTCCACGGGCTCGCCCTCGGCCTGGGCGGCCAGGAACTCCGAGCCCATGTTCGAGGTCATGATGATCAGGGTGTTGCGGAAGTCGATCGTGCGGCCCTGGCCATCGGTCAGCCGCCCATCGTCCAACACCTGCAGCAGGATGTTGAAGACGTCCGGATGGGCCTTCTCGACCTCGTCGAACAGAAGCACCTGATAGGGCCGGCGGCGGATCGCCTCGGTCAGGGCGCCCCCCTCGTCGTAGCCGACATAGCCCGGAGGCGCGCCGATCATACGGCTGACCGAGTGCTTCTCCATGTACTCGCTCATGTCCAGGCGGGTGATGGCCTGTTCGTCATCGAACATGAATTCGGCCAGCGCCTTGGTCAGCTCGGTCTTGCCCACACCCGTCGGGCCGAGGAACAGGAAGGAGCCGATGGGGCGGTTAGGGTCCTGCAGGCCCGCGCGGGCGCGGCGCACAGCGTCGGAGACGGCGGCGAGCGCCTCCTCCTGGCCGACCACCCGGCCGCGCAGATAGTCCTCCATGGACAGCAGCTTTTCGCGCTCGCCCTCCAGCATCTTGTCGACGGGCACCCCTGTCCAGCGGCTGACCACCGCGGCGATCTGCTCGGCGTCGACCACCTCGGGGCTGACAGGCTCCTCGGCCGCCGCCGTCTCGGCCTGGGCCAGGCTCCGCTCCAGGGGCGGAATTTCCCCATAGGCGATTTCCGAGGCCCGCTGCAGGTCGCCCCGACGCTGGGCGGCGACCAGTTCGGCGCGCAGGCGGTCCAGGGCCTCGCGGATCTGGGCGGCCGAGCTCAGCTTGTCCTTTTCCGCCTTCCAGCGGCCGGTCATGCCGGCGGACTCCGCCTCCAGCTCGACCAGCTCGTCCTCCAGCTTTTCCAGGCGCGCCTTGGAGGCGGCGTCGGTTTCCCGGGTCAGGGCCTCGCGCTCGATCTTCAGCTGGACGATCCGGCGGTCGATCTCGTCCAGCTCCTCGGGCTTGGAGTCCACGGCCATGCGCACCCGGCTCGCCGCCTCGTCCACCAGGTCGATGGCCTTGTCGGGCAGGAATCGGTCGGCGATGTAGCGGTTGGAGAGGGTGGCGGCGGCGACAATGGCGCTGTCGGAAATCCGCACCCCGTGGTGGACCTCGTACTTCTCCTTCAGGCCGCGCAGGATGGAGATGGTGTCTTCCACCGTCGGCTCGGAGACGAACACAGGCTGAAAGCGCCGGGCGAGCGCGGCGTCCTTCTCCACATGCTTGCGATACTCATCAAGCGTGGTGGCGCCGACGCAGTGCAGTTCGCCCCGAGCCAGGGCGGGTTTGAGCAGGTTGGAGGCGTCCATCGCCCCCTCGGATTTACCGGCGCCCACCAGGGTGTGCATCTCGTCGATGAACAGGATGATCGAGCCCTCGGCGGCGGTCACCTCATTCAGGACGGCCTTCAGTCGTTCCTCGAACTCCCCGCGATACTTGGCCCCAGCGATCAGGGAGCCCATGTCGAGGGACAGTAGCTTCTTGTCCTTCAGGCTTTCAGGCACGTCACCATTGACGATGCGCAGGGCCAGGCCCTCGACGATGGCGGTCTTGCCGACGCCGGGCTCGCCGATCAGCACGGGATTGTTCTTGGTGCGCCGCGACAGCACCTGGATGGTGCGGCGGATCTCCTCGTCCCGGCCGATGACGGGATCGAGCTTCTGGTCCCGGGCGGCCTGGGTCAGGTCGCGGGCATAGCGCTTCAGGGCGTCATAGCCCTCCTCGGCCGATGCCGAGTCGGCGGTGCGGCCCTTGCGGACATCGGTGGCGGCGCTCTCCAGGCCGCTGGCCTTGGCGCCGGCGCTCTTCAGCGCCTCAGCGGCCTCGCCCCCTTCGGCGGCGATGGCCAGCAGCAGTCGCTCGGTGGTGACGAAGGCGTCGCCGGCGGTCTTGGCGTCGGCCTCGGCCTTGGCGAACACCCGGGCGCTCTCGGGCGCCATGTAGAGCTGGCCTGAGCCGCCCTCGACCTTGGCCCGTTTGGCCAGAGCGGCCTCGACGGCGGCGTCGGCCTCGTCGGGACGACCGCCAGCGCTCTGGATCAGGGCGCGGGACAGCCCGTCCTTTTCCTCAAGCAGGACCTTGAGCAGGTGGATGGGCGCGAGCTGCTGGTGCCGGCGGGCGAGCGCGAGGCTCTGGGCCGACTGGATCGCCTGTTTGGCGCGATCAGAATAAACGTCGATGTTCATGGCATCCCCTCGTTAGGCGGACTGACGAGGTCCTGCCTTGAGCAAGCGCAATCCCCGTCGGCACCAGATGTAGGTGTGACACTTCGGCCACACAAGCGAGCCGCCCGCCTTTCTTGCCTGCCGTTCGGGAAACCAATCCGCGCCCCCCGCCTTCCCCACCCTTCAACGGGGCCGTCGGCGCCGTTCTGAATTCTGAGTGGCGTGGAGATAGGCACATGAAAAAGGCTCTGGTGTTGGCGCTGGCGGGCGCGACGGGGCTGGCCAGCCCAGCGGCGGCTGGCGGTTTTTATCTGCAGGAGCAGTCGGTTCGCGGCGCTGGCCGCGCCTTCACGGGCGAGACCGCCGATACGGGAGTGGCCTCCCTCTGGTGGAACCCCGCCGCGATCGCCCGATCGCCGCGAGAGGTTTATGTGGGCGCCCACGCCATCTTCGTCGACGCCCAGGTGAACAATGATGGTTCGACCATCACCTATCCGGGCGGCGTCACCGCGCCGGTCGGCGGCGAACCCCGGGCCTTCAATCCCATCCAGAGCGGGGTCGCCCCGAACTTCGCCATCGCCACCCCCGTGGGCGACCGCTTCGCCCTGGGGCTCTCTGTGGCCGCGCCCTACAACTTCACCACCGAATACCGCGACAACGCCTGGGCCCGCTATGACGGGCTCGAGTCAGGCCTGACCACCGCCGACGTCCAGCTGACCGGCGCCATGCAGGTCACCGACTGGCTCGATCTCGGCGCCGGCGTCAGCGCCCAGTACACCCGGGCGACTCTGTCGACCGCCTATCCAAATCTGGCGCCCGGCGCGCCCGATGGGGTGTCGCAACTGAAAGGCGATGGTTGGGACTTCGGCTGGTCCGTGGGCGCCCAGGCGCATTTCGACGCCCTGACCTTCGGAGCCAGCTATCGCTCGGCCATCGAGCATGACCTGGAAGGGGACGTCCGCTTGGTCGGCCTCGGGGGTCCGCTCGCACCGTTCAACACTGACACAGCCGGATCGGCCGTCTTCTCGACCCCGTGGATCGCCACCCTCGGCGCCCGCTGGCAGGCGACAGAACGGCTGGCCCTGAACGCCCAGGTCAATCGCATCGGTTGGAGCGAATTCGACACCATCGAGGTGACCTCGACGGCGGTCAACCAGACCCTGCCGCAGCGCTACAAGGACGTGACCACCGGCGGCGTTGGCGTGGACTACATGGTCAATCCCCGCCTGACCCTGCGGGCCGGGGCGCAGTACGACCCCACGCCCACGCCCGACGATCTGCGCACCGCCCGGGTGCCGGACGGCGACCGCTGGCTCTATGGCGTCGGCGCCACGGCCCGGCTGACCGACAGCCTGCAGATGGATGCGGCGGTGTCCTACATCACCTTTGACGAGAGCCGGATCAATCACGACACCACCTTCTATGAAGGCACGCCCGCGCAGACGGTCACCCGCCTGCGGGGCGACGTGAACGGCGAAGGCGCCATCCTGTCGCTGGGCCTACGCAAGACCTTCTAGGCCTGTACCGGCCCTGTGATCCGCTCAGTTGACCTCGGTCTTCTTGGGCGGGTCCGGCGGCAGGGGCGCCACGGGAACCCCGTCCTCCACCAGGGCCTTCACCTCGGCCGGGGTCGCCTGGCCATAGATGCCCCGTTCCTCTGAGCGACCTTCGTGGATCGCCCGGGCCTCCGTAGCGAAAGCGTCACCGACATCGTCGAAATTGTCTTCGACGTGCCGCCGCACCTTGCTGAGCGCCTCCATCATCACGGCCCTGGCCTGAGGCGGGAGATCAGGGGTGTTGCGTTTGGTGCCGGCGACGGCGGGCGCCATGATCTGCTTGCGCACCTCGACGGCGCCACAGACCGGACAGGACAACAGGCCCTGGGCCTGTTGGGCGTCAAAATCGTCAGAGGCGCGAAACCAGCCTTCGAACTCATGGCCGTGGTCACAGGCCAGGGCGTAGCGGATCATGACAAGGGCGCCGGGCCGGTGAAGTCACGGGCGTTGGCCAGGGCCGGAATCGCCGCCCGCGCCTTGGCCACCTCAGTCAGGTCCAGGTCGGCGAACAGGACGCCGGGCTCATCGTGGTCGAGCTTGCCCAGCACCTCGCCCCAGGGCGCGATGGCCAGGCTGCGGCCATAGGTGCCGCGACCATCCTCATGGAAGCCGCCCTGCGCCGGCGCCAGGACGAAGCTGCCGGTCTCAATGGCCCGGGCGCGCAGCAGCACCTCCCAATGGGCCTGGCCGGTGGGGCGGGTGAAGGCGGCCGGCACGGTCAGGATCTGCGCCCCAGCCAAGGCCAGGGCCCGGTGCAGGGCCGGGAAGCGAATGTCGTAGCAGATGGTCAGGCCCAGGACCGCGCCCTCTGCCCGCGCGATGACGGCGCGGTCGCCCGGCGCATAGACCGCTGATTCCCGGGCGGTCTCGCCGCTGGGCAGATCGACGTCGAACATGTGCAGCTTGTCATAGGTGGCCGCGATCTCGCCCTGCGGCGTGATCAGGGCGCTGCGGTTGGCCGCCTGACCATCCTCGCGTCGCACCAGGGCCGAGCCGATCAGCAGGCTGACCTGCAGCCGCCTGGCCGCCTCCCGGAGACCCATGACCACCGGGTCCGCCTCCAGCGAAGTGAGCTGCGGCGCCAGGAGGTCGCGATCCTTCTGCAGGATGTTCGTCCCCTCCGGCGTCAGGATCATGCGCGCACCGCCTTGCGCAGCCCGACTGATCAGCGGGATGACGTGATCGAGGGCCGCGGCGTGGCTGGCCGGGGTCCGGGTCTGGATGAGGGCGACGCGCAGGGTCATGGGGTCAGCACCGACCGGCCTAGGCCTGGCCGAGCAGGGCGTCGAGCTCGCCGGCCCGTTCCAGGTCCATCATCTCGTCGCAGCCGCCGATATGGCGATCACCGATGAAGATCTGCGGAAAGGTGTTCCGACCCGAGCGCCGGTTCATCTCCTGGCGTTTCTCAGGATCGAAGGCGGCCTCGATCTCGGTGAACTCGACGCCCTTCTTCTCCAGTAGCGCCAGGGCGCGCACGCAGTAGGGGCAGAAGGGCTTGGTATAGAGGGTGACGTTTGGCATGGCTGGGATAAGGGGCGTCCAGGTTGAAATGTCCAGACCTGGGCCGTAAGGCCGCAGGTCATGAGGGAGTGGTCGCGGCTTTCACCCGCGCGACCACGGCGAGATCGACGCGTGCTGCGCCTGCGGCGAGCAGGGCCCGCGCGCAGCCTTGGGCTGTGGCGCCTGTGGTCAGAACGTCGTCAATCAGCAGGATGTTGCGACCGGCCACCTGATGGGCCCGTCCGGGCGGGACGGCGAAGGCGCCGGCGACGTTGCGTTTGCGCCCTGAGCCAGACTTCCCGCCCTGGCTTTCGGTGGCCCGGCGGCGGACCAGGGCGTCTGGCAGATAGGCGCGGCCCCGCAGGCGGGCCAGGCCCCGGGCGATCTCGGCGGCCTGGTTGAACCGGCGGGAGAACAACCGCCCGCGGTGCAGAGGAACCGGGACCATGGCGTCGGCCTCCTCCACCAGCGCGTCGGCCGCCCGCGACAGCCAGCGCGCGAACAGCGGCGCCAGGTCCTGACGGTCGGCATGCTTGAACTGCAGGATCGGATCGCGGGAGGTCTCGTCATAGAGACACGCCGCCCTCGCCCGCCCGAAGGCGCGCGGACGCGCCTCGCAGGCCGCGCACCGCGCTCCTGGGCCCAGGGCGTATTCGAAGGGCGCGCCACAGCCGTCACACACAGGACCGTCGATGAAGGTGATCTTCATCCAGGCCTCGGTGGAGAGCCCGGGCGACAGGGGTCTTGGCCCCGCATCCAACGCCAGCGGCGGAAACACCAGGTCCAGAAGCCCGCGCCCAGCCGATTTCAGCCGCAGCCCTGGTTTCCAGACGAGGCCCGACAGGCCATCTTGCAGGCTCATGTCACCTGCTCCCCCCAAACTCTTCGACCGCGCCCTGGTGCGCAGACGCCTGGCGCGCGCAGCGCCGGGTTTCGACCAGGCCGACTTCCTCCACCGGCGCGCCGCCCAGGACGCCGTGGAACGGCTGGAGGCGATCATGCGCGACTTCCCCCTGGCCGTCGATCTCTCGGCGCGGCGCGGCGCGTTCGCCGAAGCCCTGGCGCAAAGCGACGCGCGGCCACGCATCGGCGCGGTGATCGAAGCCGATTTTTCCGGCGCCATGCTGGCCGGCCGGACGGGACCCCGGCTGGTGGCCGATGAGGAGCGCCTGCCCTTCGCCCCCGGAAGCCTGGACCTGGTGGTCTCCACGCTCAGCCTGCACTGGACCAATGACGTGGTCGGCGCCCTGATTCAGATCCGGCGAGCGCTTAGGCCAGACGGGCTGTTCATCGGCGCCTTCTTAGGCGGTTCGACCCTGTTCGAACTGCGCCGCTCGCTGATCGACGCCGAGGCCGAGCTGACTGGCGGGGCCGGCAGCCGCGTCTCCCCTTTCGCCGATGCCTCCGACGCCGCGGGCCTGTTGCAGCGGGCAGGGTTCGCCCTGCCGGTGGCCGATGTGGACCGGGTGAGCGTGCGCTACGACCATCCGCTGAAGCTGATGGCCGACCTGCGCCAGATGGGGGAGACCAATGCTCTGGCCGACCGTCATCCCCGGGGGCTGACGCGGCAGGTCCTGGCCCGGGCCTTCGAGCTCTATCAGGAACGGTTCGGCGAGGCCGACGGCCGCATCCCGGCCACCTTCGAAATCCTCACCCTCACCGGCTGGGCGCCCCACGCCAGCCAGCAACAACCCCTGAAGCCCGGCTCAGCCAAGATGCGCCTGGCCGAAGCCTTGGGCGTCGAGGAGAACCCGCTGCCGCGGGAGGAGGATTGAGCCCTCAGCCTAGGGCGTCGGCGACGCTGATCAGCAGGTCGTAGATCTGGGCGCGCAGGGCGCCGGCGGCGGTGATGATGACAAGGCCGAGCAGGGCCGCCAGCAGGGTGTACTCGATGGCTGTTGCGCCGGAGTCGGCCTTGGCGAACCGCTTCAGACCAGATCGCGCAGCCAGGCGACCAGCGGCGCGTCGGCCGGCGGCATCGGATAGTTCCGGAGCTCGTTTGGCTTCACCCATGCGAGGGCCTTGTGTTCTTTCGCGGTGACGAACCCGCTCCAGCGCCTGCACAGATACAGTGGCATCAGCAGGTGAAAGGACTCATAACCGTGGCTGGCGAAGACAAAGGGGGCCAGGCAGGCATTGGTGACCTGAATGCCCAGCTCTTCGTCCAGCTCGCGGATCAGGCAGACTTCCGGAGTCTCTCCGGCCTCGACCTTGCCGCCGGGAAACTCCCAGAGACCGGCCAGTTGCTTGCCCTCTGGGCGCTGACAGATCAGCACCCGGCCATCAGTGTCGATCAGGGCCGCGGCGGCGACCAGCAGGAGGGGTTTCTCGCTCATACACCCTCCATTCCCGCCCTGGACCAGGAATGCAACAGGGCTGGACATTCGCCACGGTCACAGGTGGCGCTGACGACTGTGGGTTGACTTCGCACCTGCGAAAGCCGATGTGTGCATTGCGCCCTGATTGGCGCTATCGGTGCTCCAGCCCGCGTGAGGGCCTCCTGAAACGGGGGTTCGGCCTGTTGAGCGCCCTAAGAGATCGCATAGATCGCCCCGCCACGCGGGGGCTTTCCCCAAACTGACCCGCGTCCAGCGACCCTTGCAGAGCAAGAGGCCGCGTTCGGCGCACTCCGAAAGACTGTAAGTCACTTGACCCAATTTTCTGAACTCGGCCTGGCCAAACCTTTGCTGAAGGCCCTGGCCGACCAAGGCTATGAGACCCCGACCCCGATCCAGGCCAAGGCCATTCCGGGCGTGCTCTCCGGCCGTGACATCCTGGGCATCGCCCAGACCGGCACCGGCAAGACCGCCGCCTTCGCCCTGCCGATCCTTCACCGCCTGGCCGCTGATCCCAAGCCCGCGCCCCGTCGCGGCTGCCGGGTCCTCGTCCTGTCGCCGACCCGCGAGCTGGCCACCCAGATCGCCGAGAGCTTCCGCACCTATGGCCAGCACCTGGGCCTGACCGTCACCGTGATCTTCGGCGGCGTGAAGTATGGCGGCCAGATGCGCGCCATGGCGCCGGGCGTCGACGTACTCGTCGCCACCCCGGGCCGCCTGATCGACCATCTGGGCGAAAAGACCGTCACCCTGCAGGGCGTCGAGACCTTCGTGCTCGACGAAGCCGACCAGATGCTAGACATGGGCTTCATCCTGCCCATCCGCCGCATCGTGAAGCACATCCCCGCCCAGCGGCAGAACCTGTTCTTCTCCGCCACCATGCCGACCGAAATCGGCAAGCTGGCCGGTGAGCTGCTGAAGGACCCGCTCAAGGTCTCGGTCACCCCGCAGGCGACCACCGTCGAGCGCATCACCCAGAAGGTTCTGTTCGTCGAACAGACGCGCAAGCGCGCCCTGCTGGCCGAGCTGTTCGCCGAAAAGGACTTCAAGCGCGTCATCGTCTTCACCCGCACCAAGCGCGGCGCCGACCGGGTGGCAAAGAGCCTGGAACAGGGTGGCGTGGAAGCCTCGGCCATCCATGGCGACAAGAGCCAGGGTCAGCGCGAGCGGGCGCTGGCGGACTTTAAGGCCGGCAAGATCCGCGCCCTGGTGGCCACCGACATCGCCGCCCGCGGCATCGATGTCGACGCCGTCAGCCATGTGGTTCAGTACGAGCTGCCCAACGTGCCGGAGGCCTATGTCCACCGGATCGGCCGTACGGCCCGGGCCGGCGCCGACGGCTCGGCCATCGCGTTCTGCGCTGATGACGAACGTAACCTGCTCCGCGACATCCAGAAGGTGACGCGCCAGACCATCCCGTCCTTCGACCGTCGCAACGACAAGGGCCTGGCCCTGATGACCAAGGCCATCGCCGATGTCACGCCGGAGGAACCCCGTCAGGCCTCGGGTCGCTCGCGCGACCCGCGCAATGACGTGCCCGCCGCCCTGCGCCAGACCCGGGGTCGTCGTCCCGACCAGAACCGTGGTGGCGGCGAAGGCCGTGGCGGCGGTCAGCCCCGTCGTGATGGCGCCAAGCCAGCGGCCCAGGCCGCCAAGGCCGGCGCCGCCGGCGGCGGCGGCGATCGCTTTCGTGGTCCCAAGCGCGAAGGCGTCGCCAAGGCCTGGAGCCCGATTGACTAGTTAAGTCTGATGCGACCGCGGGCGGCGACCCATTCGCCGCCCGCGCGTTGGTCCTGTGACATCGACAGGACCCGTGACGACTTCCATGACTCTCAGAAACACCCTGCGCGCGGCGACGCGCCAGGATCACGACCGCGTCGATCGGTTGGGCGCAGCCTTCGACCTTGCGCGGCCCGCCGATTATGGCGCCTTTCTCCAGGCCCATGCTGCGGTGCTCCCCGCGTTCGAGGCCAGCCTCGACCTGGCCCCGCCTGAAGACCTTCCCCCTGACTGGCCCCAGCGCAGGCGCGCTCAGGCCCTGGCCGCCGATCTTGCCGCCCTCGGCCTTGGCCCAGCTCTAGCGGCCTCCCAAGCCACTCTCCCAACCCGTCCAACGCGCCTGGGCGCGCTCTATGTGCTGGAGGGCTCTCGCCTCGGGGGAGCGGTCCTTCGCCGTGCCCTGTCAACCGCGCAGCCGGCCGCGCCGGACGCCTACCTCGCCCATGGGGAGGGCCTCCTCCTGTGGCGAAGCTTCCTGCGCTGGTTGGACAATCAGCCCCTCGACGCCGAGGAAACCCAAGCCGCCATCCTGGGCGCCCGTCAGGTCTTCAGCGCCTTTGAGACCGCCTTTGAGGCGGTTTCGGCGCCTGTGCGATAGGCGCCTGGCCAAGTCAACCGGGGGCGGCATTTCGGCTCAGTTAGTCCGCTACCCGACAGACTCCGGCACGCCTTTGCTGTTGCATGGGTGGTGAAGCTCCCGCCGACGCAGCTCCCCCGTTCGCGTCCCCCTTCCCCTTGGATACGAGATCGAGTTCGCGGCCTTGTCCGATGTCGACCTGACGAATTGCGACCGCGAGCCCATCCACCTGCTGGGCCAGATTCAGCCGTTTGGTTTCCTGCTGGCGGTGACCAGCCAGTGGACGGTGGCGCACGCCTCAGACAATGCCCCCACCTATCTCGGCGACGCGGCCGAGGCGCTGATCGGCCGGGCCCTCACAGATGTCCTGGACGGTCATGCCGTGCATGAGATCCGGGGTCGCCTGCAGACCATGCGGGGCGCCGACTCCGTCGAACGGGTGTTCAACCTGCCCCTGCGGGCCGGCGGCGAGCCTTTCGACGTAGCTGTCCACTATTCCGGCGACCTGTTGGTGATCGAAGCCGAGCCAAGCCGAACAGACTCCTCGCTTGAGGCGGCCTCGGCGGTGCGGTCCATGGCCAATCGGGTGGCCGAGCGAAAAACCATCGAGGACATTGTCCATGAAGCCGCCAGGCAGGTCCGCGCCCTGACCGAGTTTGACCGGGTGATGGTCTATCGCTTTGATGCCGACGGCGCCGGCGAAGTGATCGCCGAATCCGTGCGCCCCGGGGTGGGATCGTTCCTGGGACAGCACTATCCGGCCTCCGACATTCCCCAACAGGCCCGCGCCCTTTATGAGCGCAGCTGGCTGCGCATCATCGCCGACATCGACGCAGAGACCCCCAAGGTGCGCCCCGCGCTCGGTCCCAGCGGGGAGCCGCTGGACCTGTCCATGTCCATGCTGCGCGCCGTCTCGCCGATCCATATCGAATACCTGCGCAATATGGGGGTGGGCGCCTCGCTCTCGATCTCCATTCTGCGCCAGGGCAAGCTCTGGGGGCTGTTCGCCTGCCATCACTATGGCCCCCACCACATCTCCTACGAGCGGCGCACGGCGGCCGAGCTGTTCGGCCAGATCTTCTCCTACATGCTGGAGAGCCGCGAGCAGGAGGTTGAGGTTCGCCACGTGGAGCGAGCGCGGAATCTGCACGATCGGCTCGTCAGCTCAGTCGCCACCGCCTCGGGACCCGAGAGCCTCACGCCCTATATGGCGGAGCTCTGCGGCCTGGCGGGGTGTGATAGCGTAACCGTGCGGATCGGCGGTCAAACCATCAGCCACGGGGTCGGTCTTGCGCCCGAGCGGTTCCAAGAGCTCATCGCCTTCCTGGACGCCCGCCCGGCCACAGGGATTTTTCATACCCATCATCTGGCCGCTCACCTGCCAGCCGCCGAAGACTGGCGGGAGGCCGCGGGCGTCATCGCCGTGCCGCTGTCGCGGGAGCCGGGCGACTATCTGATCTTCCAGCGCGCCGAAATCCTCCGCGAGGTGGCCTGGGCCGGGGATCCGAACAAGACTGTGACCTTGGGCCCCCTGGGCGCGAGGCTCACCCCGCGCCAGAGCTTTGAAACCTGGAAAGAAACGGTGCGCGGCCAGTCGCGACCGTGGTCAGCCTCGGAGCTGGTGGCGGTGGAAAGCCTGCGCCTGACCCTGCTGGAAGTGGTCATGCGCCTGACCGACCTGGCCACTGCCGAACGGGGCAAGGCGCAGCACCGGCAGGAAGTCCTGATCGCCGAGCTGAACCACCGGGTTCGCAATATCCTTGGCCTTATCCGCGGCCTGATTTCCCAGAGCCGGGATGGCGCCGCCGACGTCCAGCAGTTCTTCGAGGTGGTCTCGGGTCGGGTCCAGGCTCTTGCTCGGGCGCATGACCAGATCACCCAGCATCAATGGGGTCCGGGCTCCCTGCGCGAACTGATCCGCAGCGAGGCCGACGCCTATCTGGCCGCCAAGGCCGACCGGCTGGTTCTGTCGGGGCCTGACGTGCAAATCGAGCCCCAGGCCTTTTCGACCCTGTCCCTCGTGATCCATGAGCTGGTGACCAATTCAGCCAAGTACGGCGCGCTGTGTGACAGTCGCGGTCAGGTGCATGTGAACTGGAAGACCGACGCATCAGGCGCCCTCGACCTCGCCTGGCGCGAAGAAGGCGGTCCAGTGGTCCAGATCCCGACCCGGCGGGGTTTCGGATCGACCATTATCGAACGCTCCATCCCGCACGAACTGGGCGGTGAGGCGAACGTCGTCTTTGATCCGGCAGGCCTTCAGGTGACGCTGCGGGTGCCCGGGCGCTTCGTCGTGGAAGCCGCGACCGTATCCCCAGGCGAGGCGGCGCCAACCGTCCCCGAGGCCCGGGTCGCCGGGCCTGACCACGTGCTGGTGGTGGAAGACAACATCATCATCGCCCTCGACCTGGAGGGCGTCCTCCTGAAGCTCGGCGCGAACCAGGTGAGCCTGGCCTCCACCGTCTCCGCCGCCCTGGACGCCATCGTTTCGGACCGACCAGACTTCGCCCTGCTTGACCTCAATCTCGGCGATGAAACCAGCCTGCCCGTGGCCGACCGGCTGAAGTCCGAGGGTATCCCCTTCGCCTTCGGCACCGGGTTCGGCGATCAGGCCGAACTGCCAGATCACCTGTCAGGCGTGACCATCATCTCGAAGCCCTATTCCGAGAAGGCCCTGCGCGAGACCCTGACCCGCCGGGCCTGAGGCTCAGGACCTGTAGTCGCCGTTGATGGCCACGTACTGCTTGGTCAGGTCGCAGGTCCAGACGGTGGCGCTGGCCTTTCCAACGCCCACATCGATGAAGACCTCGAGCTCCTGGCGCTTCATGTAGGCGCTCATCTTGGCCTCGTCATAGGTTGCCGAGACCAGGCCGTCCTGGGCGGCCCAATGTTCGCCAAAGCGCACCGACAGCTCATCGCGGTTCACCGGCTCATCGGCCCGGCCCACGGCCATGACGATCCGGCCCCAGTTGGCGTCTTCCCCAGCGAAGGCGGTCTTGACCAGGGGGCTCTCGGCCACTGTGCGGGCGATCTTGCGGGCCGAGATCGGGTTCTCGGCCCCCGCGACGGTGATCTTGACGAACTTGGTCGCCCCCTCCCCGTCCCGCACCAGCTGCAGGGCGAGATCGAGCAGCACCGCCTCCAACTTTTCGCGGAAGTCGGCCAGTCGCTTGTCGCCCGCCCGGGTGATCTTTGGCGCGCCGGACTGGCCGGTGGCGAACAGCAGCAGAGTGTCATTGGTCGAGCGGTCGCCATCCACCGTCACGCAGTTGAAGGTGGTGCGCACATAGAGGTTCACCAGGCTCTGCAGGGCGGGCGCGGAGATGGCCGCGTCGGTGGCGACAAAGGCCAGCATGGTCGCCATGTCTGGGGCGATCATGCCCGAGCCCTTGCAGATGCCGGCGATGCGGACCGGGACCCCGTCGACCATGGCTTCGGCGGTCGCGCCCTTGGGGAAGGTGTCGGTGGTCATGATCGCCCGCGCGGCGGCGCCCCAGTTGTCCGCCGACAGCTTCTGCTCCACCTCGGGCAGGCGCTGGGTGATCTTGGCGTCGTCCAGCAGCACGCCGATGACGCCCGTAGAGGCCAGCATCACGTCGCGCTGGCGGCAGTCGAACCGCTTGGCCACCGCCGAGGCCACCCGGCGCGCGGCGTCCGCCCCGGGCTTTCCTGTGAAGGCGTTGGCGCAGCCGGCGTTCACCACCAGGGCGCGGGCCTCAGCCCCCTTGGTGGCGGCCAGCTGCTTCTGGCACCAGTCCACCGGGGCCGACCCGACCTTGTGGCGGGTGAAGACCCCCGCGGCTGTCGTCCCGGGATCAAAGCTCATGACCAGCAGGTCATCACGCTCATGCTTGTAGAAGCCTGCCCGGCCCACCGCCAGGCGCACCCCGGCGACCGGGGCCATCGCCGGAAAGGGCACGGCGAGCGGCGAGACCGGCAGGGCGCCCTTGGCGGGAGCCGCTGGGGTCCGATCCAGGGCGCGGCTGGCCTTGTCGGCCCGTTTCAGGGCGGCGCGTTTCAGGGCGCTGGCCAGGGGGTCGAGGGCCCGCTCGATCTTCTGTCCCATGGCCTCGCCCACGCTCTCGGACGCCCGAGGCGCGACCTTGGCGGGCGCGGCGGCGGCCTTGGACGCCTTGGCCTTGTCAGAGGGCTTGCGGGCCATCACTTCGGCTCCGGCGTCTTGGCGGCCGGCGCCTTCGGCGCAGCGGCGGCCGGAGCCGGCTTTGGCGTAGGCGTAGGGGCCGGGACCGACTTGGCGGGCGGCGCCGCATCAGCGGGCTCAACCGGTGCGCCGGGCACGTCCTGGGCGGCCCCGATCAGGGTCTCGACCTTGGCCCGGCCGCGCAGCTTCTCCAGCAGGTCGCGCACCTGGTCATAGGTCAGAAAGCGGATGATCTGGGGGCGCGCGGCCTCAAGGGTGATCGGCTCCTCCAGCCGGCGGTCCTCGATGCGGACCACGGCGAAGCCGCCCTCGACTTCAAAGGGACCGACGATCTCGCCGGCCTTGGCCTCCTTGAGCGCCCCTTCATAGGCCTCGGGCATGACATCGGTGGTGAAGTAGCCCAGATCACCCCCATTGAAGCGGGTCGCCGCGTCCGTGGAGCGCTCCATAGCCAGGGCCTCGAAGGAGGCGCCCGTGGCCAGCAGGCTCTTGACCGCCTCACCCTCCTCAAGCGTGGCGACCAGGATCTGCCGAGCGCGGATTTCCTCCGACTGCCGGGCGAGCTTCAACTGTTCCTGATAGAGGCCGCGGATGGCGTTCTCATTCACGGCGTTGGAGACGACACTCTCCACGAGCATGTCCCCCAGGATACGCTCCCGGGCCGCGGCGAGCCGGCGCTGGGCTACAGGATCTTCGTCGAGATTGCGCGACAGGGCCTCAGCAGCCAGCAGCTTCTGATCGATCACCTCGTCCAGCACTCGACGGAAAAGATCCGAGGAGATGTCGAGGGGCTCGCCCTCGCCGATGAGGGCCTGGGCGACGGCCTCGCGCTTGACGTCGGAGGCCCAGACGGTCTTGCCGTCGACCCGGGCCACCGCCTCGTCTCCGGGCTGCGGCGGGCGCTCATCGCCGCCGCGATCGCCACAAGCGGCGAGCAGCAGGCCGACAGCGGTCAAAACGGCCACCAGACCGCCGAAAGACGTGGGTTTTGCACGGGTCATGGGCAGCTTCCCTTGAGCGCCGAGACGAGACTGCAGGCGCAGTCCGTCCCTAGCCATTTCCCCCGCGGGATGCAAAGGTTGCGGCGATCATAGCTCGGCGTCCGCACCACAAGCAGATGGCCGGATCATATTCATTCGGGAGAATTACATATGCGTGAAGCCGTTATCGTTTCCTACGCCCGCACGGGGCTCGCCAAGTCAGGCCGCGGGGGCTTCAACATGACCCCGACCATGAGCATGGGCGCGCATGCGGTGAAACACGCGGTCGAACGCTCGGGAATCGATCCTGCCGCCATTGAAGACTGCATTATGGGCAACGTGGCCCATGGCGCGGGCAATCTTGGCCGCCAGGTGGCCCTTCTCGCCGGCCTGCCCATCACCACCTCGGGTTCGACGGTCAACCGGTTCTGCTCCTCAGGCCTGAACACCATCGCGACGGCGGCCAACTATGTGCGCAATGACGGCGCTGACGCGGTCGTGGCCGGGGGCGTTGAGTCCCTGTCGATGCCCGGCGGCGGCGGCGGGCGCGAGAACATCGATCCCGTCCTGATCCAGAAGTACCCGGCCATCTTCATGCCGATGATCGACACCGCCGACATCGTCGCCGAGCGCTACAAGGTCAGCCGCGAGTCCCAGGACCAGTACTCGCTGGAATCCCAGCAGCGCATGGCTTCGGCGCAACAGGCGCAGAAGTTCAAGGACGAGATCGTCCCCATGAAGACCAAGATGAAGCAGGTCAACAAGGAGACGAAGGAAGAGACCGTCGTCGACTACACGGTCGATCGCGACGAGTGCAATCGCCCCGAAACGACCCTCGAGGGCCTCGCCAAGCTGCAGCCCGTCCGCGGCGAAGGCAAGTTCATCACCGCCGGCAATGCGAGCCAGCTCTCGGACGGCGCCGCCGCCGTGGTGATCATGGACTCCAAGGCCGCCGAAAAGGCTGGCCTGAGCCCCATGGGCGCCTTCAAGGGCTGGGTGGTCGCCGGCTGTGAACCCGACGAGATGGGCATCGGCCCGGTCTTCGCCATCCCGCGTCTGCTGGAGCGTCACGGCCTGACGGTCAATGATATCGACCTGTGGGAGCTGAACGAGGCCTTCGCCTCCCAGTGCCTCTATTCCCGCGACAAGCTGGGCATCGACCCGGAAAAGTACAACGTCAACGGCGGCTCCATCGCCATCGGCCACCCCTATGGCATGACCGGCGCCCGTCTGGCCGGCCACATCCTGCAGGAAGGCAAGCGCCGCGGCGCCAAGTACGCCGTGGTCTCGATGTGCATCGGCGGCGGCATGGGCGCTGCTGGCCTGTTCGAAGTCTACTAGTCTCAGACGCTAGCAGCTGATCAGGAAGGGCTCCCCGGCGACGGTGGAGCCCTTTTCCTTTGCCGCGCGGCGCCCGATTGAGGCTCCCCGGCGGGCCTTGCGTTGACACTGGGGGGGCCGCTGCTTAAGTCTCGGCCTCGCTCAAAGAGCGGGATTCCGGGCAGGCGAAGGTCAGACGGCGCGCCGTGCGCAACGCCCGCGACCCCGCATCGACCGCATTCTCGGACGCCCCCGCACATGTTTTTCCAACGGCTCTTCGGCTCCTCTCCCGACCGCAAGGTCAAGGCCTTCCAGGCCCGGGTCGCCAAGATCAATGCTCTCGAACCTCAGCTGGAGGCGCTGACAGACGAGCAGTTGCGCGGCAAGACCGAGGAATTCCGCGCCCGCCTCGCCAAGGGTGAGACCCTCGACCAGCTGCTGGAAGAGGCCTTCGCCGTCGTCCGCGAAGCCTCCAAGCGCACCATCGGCCTGCGCCACTTCGACGTGCAGATGGTTGGCGGCATGGTGCTCCACCGGGGCGGCATTTCCGAAATGCGCACGGGCGAAGGCAAGACCCTGGTCGCCACCCTGCCAGTCTATCTGAACGCCCTGGAAGGCAAGGGCGTCCACGCCATCACGGTCAATGACTACCTGGCCCAGCGCGACGCCGAATGGATGGGGCAGATCTACACCTTCCTCGGCATGAGCGTCGGCGTCATCGTCCATGGCCTGTCCCAGGGCCAGCGCAAGGCCGCCTACCAGTCGGACATCACCTACGGGACCAACAACGAGTTCGGCTTCGACTATCTGCGCGACAATCTGGTCTATGAGGCCGACGAGATGGTCCAGCGGGGCCATAACTTCGTGATCGTCGACGAGGTGGACTCCATCCTGATCGACGAGGCGCGGACGCCGTTGATCATCTCCGGGCCCACCGAGGACCGCAGCGAGTTCTACAAGACCATCGACGTCCTGGTGAAGGAGCTCATCAAGGACCCCGAGAACTTCGATCTCGACGAAAAGCAGCGCCAGGTCCTGCTGACCGAGATCGGCTCGGAGCGCATCGAGGAGATGCTGGAGCAGAGCGGCCATCTGGTGGAGGATTCCGCGGGCCTCTACGATCCGGCCAACGTCTCGTCGGTCCACCATGTGAACCAGGCCCTGCGGGCCAACGTCCTCTACACCCGCGACAAGGACTATATCATCCGCGCCGGCGAGGTGACCCTGATCGATGAGTTCACCGGCCGCATGATGCAGGGCCGCCGCCTGTCCGAAGGTCTTCACCAGGCCATCGAGGCCAAGGAAGGCGCCGAGATCCAGCCCGAGAACCAGACCCTGGCCTCGGTGACGATCCAGAACTATTTCCGCCTCTACAAGAAGCTGTCGGGCATGACCGGCACGGCCTCGACCGAGGCGCAGGAGTTCGGCGACATCTACAAGATGGAGGTCGTCGAGATCCCCACCAACCGGCCTGTCACCCGGGTGGACGAGGACGACGAGGTCTATCGCACGGGCGCCGAGAAGAACCAGGCGATCCTCAAGCAGATCGCCGATTGCTTCGTGCGCGGCCAGCCGATCCTGGTCGGCACGGTCTCCATCGAGAAGTCCGAGCTGCTGTCGGAGCTGCTTAAGACCCATGTCTTCGAGCACGAAGGCCAGACCCTCACCGGGATTCCGCACAACGTCCTGAACGCCCGCTATCATGAGCAGGAAGCCCTGATCGTGGCCGACGCCGGCGTGCCCGGCGCGGTGACCATCGCCACCAACATGGCCGGCCGAGGCACCGACATTCAGCTGGGCGGCAGCATCGACATGCGCCTGTCGCGCTGGCGTGACGAACAGCGTGGCCTGGGGATCGAACCCGACGCCGACGCCTATCTGGCGCGCCGTCGGGAGATCGAGGCCGAGATCATCGAGCTGAAGGAAAAGGCCCTGGCCGCCGGGGGCCTCTATGTCCTGGGCACCGAACGCCACGAGAGCCGCCGGATCGACAACCAGCTGCGCGGCCGGACCGGCCGTCAGGGGGACCCTGGGCGGTCAAAGTTCTTCCTGTCCTGCGAGGACGACCTGCTGCGCATCTTCGCCGGCGACCGGCTCGACTCGATCATGCGCACCTTCGGGGTCCAGGAAGGCGAGGCGATCACCCACAAGTGGCTGAACGGCGCCATCGCCACGGCCCAGAAGAAGGTCGAGCAGCGCAACTACGAGATCCGCAAGAACCTCCTGAAGTACGACGACGTCGTCAACGACCAGCGCAAGGCCGTGTTCGAGCAGCGCCAGGAGTTCATGGAGGCCGAAAACCTCACCGACGTGATCGGCGAGATGCGCGCCGACACCATCGAGGACATGGTCAACCGCCACCTGCCGCCCAAGGCCTATGCCGAGCAGTGGGATGTCGCTGGCCTGGACGAGCGGGTCCGCGAACTTCTCGGCCTGGAGTTGCCGATCAAGGCCTGGGCGGCTGAGGACGGAATCGCCAACGAGGAGATTCACGAGCGGATCACCGAGGCCGCCGACGCCCGGGCCGCCGAACGCGAGGTGGTGCTGAGCCCGGAGCGGATGCGCCTCCTGGAAAAGAGCTTCCTGCTGCAGACCATCGACCTGCAGTGGCGCGAGCACCTGATGCACCTCGACCACCTGCGCAACGTCATTGGCCTGCGGGGCTACGGCCAGCGCGACCCGCTGAATGAGTACAAGACCGAAGCCTTCTCCCTGTTCGAGAAGCTGCTCACCGATCTGCGCCACAACGTCACCAAGTGGATGATGACGGTGGTGATCCAGGAGGAGCAACCCGCGCCGCCCGTCCAGCCCGAACGGCTGGTGGAGGTTCACCTTGATCCTCTGACCGGGGAGAATGCGGCCACCGCCGGCGCTCTGCCGTCCGGCATGTCGCGGGAGCAACGCGAGGCCCTGCCGATCTCATCCCTGCCCGCGGGCTGGGAGCAGACCGGCCGCAACGCGCCCTGCCCCTGCGGATCCGGCAAGAAGTTCAAGCACTGCCACGGGGCCCTGGTCTAGGTGGGCCCGCCGCCGGTTCTGGAATCCAGCGGCCGGTGTCCCGTTTGCGAGGAAGAGGCGGTCTTCGCCTCGACCGACCATTGGCTTCGGGACGGATTTAAGTGCTCCGGTTGTGGCTCAATCCCCCGAGAGCGGGCTCTGATGCGCGTGCTGGCTGAACTCGCCCCGCACTGGCGAGGCCTGGCCATTCACGAGAGTTCTGGGTGTTCGGTGTCCAGCAACCGGCTACGCGCCGAATGCCCTGGCTATGTGGCGACCCAGTACGACCCGGCCACACCCTGGGGACAGCTCCACCCACACGGCTACCGCAGCGAGGACCTTGAGGCCCAGACCTTCGCGGACGCCAGCTTCGACGTTGTCGTCACCCAGGACGTGTTCGAGCACCTGTTCGCCCCGGACCGGGCCATCGCCGAGATCGCCCGCACGCTCAAGCCCGGCGGCTTCCACATCTGCACTGTGCCGATCGTGCGAAAGGCCGAGCCCTCGGTCCGGCGGGCCAGGCGGCGTCGCGACGGGACCGTGGAGCACCTGGCCGACCCCGAGTATCATGGGAATCCCATGGACCCGGACGGCGCCCTGGTGACGGTCGACTGGGGCTATGACATCGCCGACTATCTGGACCGGGCCAGCGGCCTGTCGACTACCATCCACACCATTGATGATCTCAGCCAGGGCATCCGCGCGGCCTATATCGAGGTTCTGGTCTCCAGAAAGCCCCTTCCCACCCAGGTGACGCCGGACGGCGCTCCTGATCGTCGCCCCTTCCTTCGCCGGCGTCTACGCCGTTAAGGTGAAGCTACACAAGGGAGGGCTTCGGGTGGAGAACATCAGATCCTGGATGCTGCGAGGCTTGGCCGCCCCTGGCCTAGCGCTCAGCCTTGCAGGCGCAGCCATGGCCCAGGCTCCCGACGGTTTCTCTCGCGCCGTGGCGGCTTTCAATTCCGGCGACTTCGCGACCGCCCTGGCCGGGTTCCGCCAGTCGGCGGCCCAGGGAAACAACGCGGCTCTGAATAACCTCGGCCTGATGTACGCCAACGGCTGGGGGGTGGCCGAGGACGACGCTGAGGCGGTGCGATGGTATCGTCAGGCCGCTGACCAGGGCAACGTCAAGGCCATGTACGCCCTGAGCGTCATGTATTCGTCGGGCGAGGGCGTACCCCAGGATGGCGGCCTGGCGATGAGTTGGCGGCTCAAGGCCGCCAAGGGGGGTGACTCCAGCGCCCAGCAGGCGCTGGGGACCGACTACCGCCACGGCCTCAATGGCGTCGCCGAGAATCCGGTCGAGGCCGCCCGCTGGCATGGCTTGGCCGCCGCGCAGGGAAACCTGATTTCACAGAAGGCCATGGCCTGGATGTACGACCGCGGCGAGGGCGTCCCGGCCGACGCCGTTCAGTCCTATGTCTGGTGGTCTCTGGCCGCCGCCCGCGGGGACAGCCATGCGACAACCGAGCGTGAGAAGCTCGCCAGCCGCATGACGCCCAACCAACTCGCCGAAGGCCAGCGCCGTCTCGGTTCGCCGGCGCGCTGATAACCTCCCAGGTCTCGGACCAGGGCATTGCATGATTGGTTACGGTGTAACATCACTAGGTTCTGATGTTTTGAGCCGGGGGGCGCTCCATGCTGAATTTGGATTTCTGGACCGGGCGGCTGCGGCTGCTGGGCCTGATCGCCGTGGCGATCAGCATCGCGACCTGGGCCATGGAGCTATCGGGCCTGGTTTATGTCTGTCCCTACTGCCGGACTCAGCGGACGGTCATTGGCCTGCTGGGCCTGCTGATGCTGACCCCCAATCCCGGTTTCTGGATCAGCCGATATCTTGGCGCAGTCCTTGGCGTGTTCGGCCTGGTGGTGGGATCGACCCAGCATTTCAACGGCTGGCGCAAGGTGATGAAGGGTGAGTTCGTCCTGTCGCCCAAGGTCTATGACGACGCCTTCCTGCTGTCAGGGGCGGCGATCTTCATCATCGTGGCCCAGGTCCTGCTGCTCTACGCCTACCGCAAGCCGGCGGTCATGATGGCGGAGCCTGTCAGCCCTGGAGCGTGACGAAGGTCTCGCTCTCGATCAGCCACTGACCGCGGACCTTGGTCCAGGCGGCCAGATACCAGCCTGCGATGTGCTCGCCCTGGCTGCGGGAGACCGCCACCCAGGTCCCCCGTTCAGCGGCGCGTGCGCCGGCCGCGTCCAGCTCGACCGCCTCAGGGGTGCGCACGAAGGCTGAAAAGTCCGGGTCGGCGAACTGAGCGGCGAAGGCGGCGATCACCGCCTCGACCCCGGTGATCAGGGCCCCGTCGCCGACGATCAGGTTCACGCCGGGGACGAAGAAAGGCTTCAGCCGCGCCGCCTCTTTCGCCGCGATCAGCCTGTTGGTCAGGCGGCGACGGGCGAGGATGGCGTCCGTGGGCGTGGTCAAGGCTCAACCACCACCGTGCCGACCTTGGTTCCGGCCTCCACCGCCTCATGGGCCGCCGCGCAATCTTCCAGCCGATAGGTCCCGGCCACCGACAGGATGGCCTGGCCGGTCCCGATCCAGGCGGTGATATCGGCCTGGGCGCGCCGTCTGGCCTCATGCGGGCTGACCGGCAGATAGACCCCGTGGATTGACAGGTTCAGGCCCATCAAGACGCCTGCGGGGATCACCGGCTCGCGAGATCCCTTGGTGGCGTAATAGGCGATGGATCCGTTCAGGCTGACGCTGGCCAGGGTGGAGGCGGCATTGCCGCCGAAGTCCACCTCGACCACATGATGTACGCCCTGGCCGCCCGTCAGGTCGCGGACCCTGGCGGCTACGTCCTCGCGACGATAGTCGATGGTGTGGTCGACGCCGCCGGCCCTGGCCCGCTCAGCCTTGTCGGCGTTGGACACCGTGGCGATCACCGTGGCGCCCGCCCACTTGGCCAGTTGCACCGCGTAGTGGCCCACGGCGCCGGCCCCGCCTGTCACCAGGACCGTGCGACCCTGCACCGGGCCTGCGAGGAACAGCGCCCGGTGGGCGGTCATGCAGGGAATGCCCAGGGTCGCCCCTTGCGCGAACGACACCTCGTCCGGAAGCGGGCGGATGAGGTCCACGTCCAGCTCGATGAATTCCGCCGCCGAGCCAAAGGCTCGCCCATTGCGCTGGCCGTTGTAGAACCAGACCCGGCGACCAACCCAGGCCGGCGAGACCCCAGGCCCCACCGCCTCGACCACGCCAGCCCCATCGCTGTGAGGAATGATCCTGGGATAGGCCATGGGCGCGCCCGAGGCGCCGCCCCGCATGCCCACATCGGACGGATTGACCCCGGAGGCCTTCACCGCGATCAGCACCTGGCCCTGGCCGGCCTGGGGCGTGGGCTGGTCGCCCAGTTGCAGGACCTGCCGCGCAGGCCCGGTTTGATCGTACCAGACGGCTCGCATGTCGCCTCCCAGGGTTGCTCTTGCCCCCTGGATGACCTGGGCGCGCGCTGGTGACAAGTCCGCCCCTTACGCAACGGCGCCCCTTCGTTGCGGCGCCCGCCTCGTCTATGAACAGGGTTCACCTGCCGCCGGAGACGAGACCATGGCTGAGCCCAACCTGTTTGCGCACCTCAGCTTCCCGCACGGGCCTGAGATGAAGAACCGCTTCATGCTGGCCCCCCTGACCAATACCCAGAGTCATGCGGACGGGACCCTGTCGGACGACGAATTCCACTGGCTGACCATGCGGGCCAAGGGCGGCTTTGGCCTGACCATGACCTGCGCAGCCCACGTCCAGAAAATCGGTCAGGGCTTCCCTGGCCAGCTGGGGGTCTTCTCCGACGACCATCTGCCGGGGCTCACCCGCCTGGCCGCCGCCATCAAGGCGCAGGGCAGCGTCGCGGTCCTGCAGTTGCACCATGCGGGCAACCGTTCGCCCAAGGAGCTGATCGGCGAAGCGCCGGTCTGTCCCTCCGATGATCCCGAGACCGAGGCGCGGGCGCTGACCGAGACCGAGGTCGCCGCGCTCATCGAAGCCTTCATCGTCGGCGCCGAACGCGCCAAGAGGGCCGGCTTCGACGGGGTCGAGGTGCATGGCGCCCACGGCTACATCCTCTGCCAGTTCCTCTCGGCCGATCTCAACCACCGCACTGACGCCTATGGCGGTTCGGCTGAAAATCGCGCCCGCATCATCGTGGAGATCGTCGAAGGTATCCGCGCCCGCTGCGGCGAGGACTTCCTGCTGGGCCTGCGCCTGTCGCCGGAGCGGTTTGGCCTGAAACTGGCCGAGATCCGCGACCTGGCCGCCCAGATGCTCACCCATCCAGCCCTGGACTTCCTCGACATGTCGCTGTGGGACGTCCGCAAGGAGCCGACCGAGGCCGAGTTCAAGGGGCGCAGCCTGATGTCCTATTTCGCTGACCTGCCCCGGGCGAACGTCCGGCTGGGCGTCGCGGGCAAGATCATGACCGCGGCCCAGGCCCGGGACGCCCTGGCCGCCGGCGCCGACTATGTTCTGATCGGCCGGGCCGCCATCCTGCATCATGACTATCCGCGCAAGGTCGAGGGCGATGTGGACTTCGCGCCCGTCGCCCTGCCAGTGAGCCGCGCCCACCTGGCCGCCGAGGGCCTGAGCCCCAACTTCATCACCTATATGAACAACTGGCCGGGCTTCGTGGCCCAGGACCAGACGGAGGACGCCCTGTGAGACAAGACGCCGAGTTCGACATCATCGTCTATGGCGCCACCGGCTTCACCGGCCGGCTGGTGGCTGAGCATCTGGCCAAGCGCTACGGCGTGGGCGGCGAGGTGAAATGGGCCATGGCCGGGCGCAGCGCCGACAAGCTGGCCGCCGTCCGCGACGAGATCGGCGCCCCAGCCGACACGCCCTTCGTGGTCGCCGACGCCGACGACAAGGCGTCCCTGAAGGCCATGGTCGAGCGGACCAAGGCGGTCATCACCACCGTCGGTCCCTATCAGCTCTACGGAAATGACCTAGTCGCCGCCTGCGTCGCGGCCGGGACCGACTATCTCGATCTCTGCGGCGAACCGGTGTGGATGCGCCACATGATCGACGCCCATGAGGCGAAGGCGAAGGAGACCGGCGCGCGGATCGTCTTCTCCTGCGGCTTCGACTCCATCCCTTTCGAGCTCGGCGTCTTCTATCTGGCGCAGGAGGCCAAGGCGAAGCTCGGCCACACCCTGCCCCGGGTGAAGGGCCGCGTGCGCAAGATGAAGGGCGGCTTCTCTGGCGGCACCGCCGCCAGCCTCAAGGCCACCATGGCGGCCCTGTCCAAGGACCCCAGCCTGTTCGCCCTGATGGTCGACCACTTCGCCCTGACGCCAGGCTTCAAGGGCCCCGAACAGCCCAAGGGCGACAAGGTTGAGGAGGACGCAGACCTGGGCGCCACCGTCGGCCCCTTCGTCATGGCCGCCATCAATACCCGCAACGTCCATCGTTCGAACCTGCTGACCGGCCACGCCTATGGTCAGGACCTCGCCTATGACGAGATGGTGGTGGTCGATCCCAACGCCCCGCCGGCCCCGGCCCTGGGCGCAGAGGGCGGTCCCAAGCCCGGCGAAGGCCCCAGCAAGGAAGACCGCGAGACCGGCTTCTTCGATGTCCTGTTCATCGGACTGGGCGAGGGCGGCGAGCAGATGCGCGTGGCCGTCACCGGCGACAAGGATCCGGGCTATGGCTGCACCTCGAAGATGATCGGCGAGGCCGCCATCTGCCTGATCAATGAATGCCCCGACACGGCGGGCGGAATCTGGACGCCCGGCGCCGCCATGGGCATGAAGCTGATCGAGCGCCTGCGGGCCAACGCCGGCATGACCTTCGAGGTTGAGGCCTGAGATCATCGCAGGGCCCCGCCGTCCGACCGACGGTGGGGCCACCGGCCCCAGAGGCCGCCCGGCCAACTTGATTTTACGACGTAAATGTAACAGTGAGGTTGTCGTGATGCATGCGATCAACCTGCTGTTCGAGGTCTGATGCCCCGGGTCCTGACCGAGTCCGATGTCGCCGACTTCCGCGACCGCCTCTGCGAGGTGGCCGAGACGCTGTTCGCCCAGCGCGGGCCCGAGGCCGTGACCATGCGCCAACTGGCCAGCGCCTTAGGCGTCAGCCCCATGACTCCCTACCGCTACTTCAAGGACAAGGACGACATCCTGGCCGCGGTCCGCACGGCGGGCTTCGATCGCTTCGCCGAGGCCCTGGAGGCCGCCTATGGGCAGCCCGGCGACGCCAGGGCCAAGGGCGCGGCGGTGGGCGAGGCCTATGTGACCTTCGCCTTCGACCATCCCCAGACCTACAAGCTGATGTTCGACATGTATCAGCCCAACGAGGTCGACTATCCTGAGCTCTCCCGGGCTGCGGACCGCGCGCGGGCGACCATGAGCCAATATGTCCGTAGCCTGGTGGAGTCCGGCCACCTGGCTGGCGACCCGGTGAGGATCGGCGAGATGTTCTGGGCCTCGACCCATGGCTGCATCGTCTTGGAGATGGTGGGCAAGCTGCCCCCCGGTGGGGCTCGCAAGCTGATCGCCGAGGTGATCCCGGCCATTTCCCGAGGCCTGCGTACGGCCTGAGCGCCCTTGACGCGCCCTGGGTCAAGCCGGGCAACCTCTCTCTCAACTAGCCAGAGGGAGCGCGCCGTGAGCCAGGTTCAACCGTTTAAGGTTCAGTGGGATGAGACCCGCGTCGCCAAGGTGCTGGGGCAGGTCGCCGCCTATGAATGGCCGCCCATGCCCGAGGTCCCGGACGGCTGGGCCTATGGCTGCGACGGCGCCTGGCTGAAGGGGCTCTGCGACCACTGGACGGGGGCCTATGACTGGCGCGCCGCGCAGGCCGAGCTTAACCACTTCCCGCAGTTCACCGCCCGCGTCGAGGACTTCGACCTGCATTTCGTCCATGTGATCGGCGAGGCCGGCGGCAAGCGGCCCCTGCTGATGTCCCACGGCTGGCCTGGCTCGCACTACGAGTTCTGGGAGATCATCGAGAAGCTGGCCTTCCCGACGCGGTTTGGCGGCGACGCCAGCGACGCTTTCGACCTGGTCATCCCCTCCCTGCCCGGCTTCGGATTCTCGTCCAAGCCGACCCGCCCCATGGGCCAGCGCAGCACCGCGCGGTTGTTCAACACCCTGATGACCGACGTGCTTGGCTATCAGACCTATCTGGCCCAGGGGGGCGACTGGGGCTCGATGATCACCTCATGGCTCGGCCTCGACCACGCCGCCCACGCCAAGGCCATCCACCTGAACATGATGGCCTTCCGCGCGCCGGGCGGCCCCCAGACCCCGGAGGAAACCGCCTGGATGACCCGCCAGGCCGGTATGATGGACGTCATGGGCGCCTATTTCCGCCTGCAGGCCTCAAAGCCGCAGTCGCTCGCCTGGCTGGGGGCGTCCAACCCGGTGGGCCAAGCCGCCTGGATCGCCGAACGCTTCCACGACTGGTCGGACCTGCGGACCAAGAGTTTCGATGCGGTCTATTCCAAGGACCGGCTGCTGACCAACATCATGCTCTATGTGATGACCGACAGCTTCGCGACCGGCGCGTGGTATTATCGCGGCATGCTGGAGGAAGGGGGCGTGGCCCTGCAGCCGGGCCAGCGCTGCGAAACCCCGACCGCCTTCGCCAACTTCCCTGGTGAGGCCCTCTACCCCGCTCCGCCCCGCTCCTTCGCCGACCGCGGCTACAACATCGTCCGCTGGACCGACATGGAAAGCGGCGGCCACTTCGCGGCCATGGAGGAGCCTGATCTCTTTGTGGACGACGTCAGGGCCTGGGGTAGAACGGCGGGATGAGCCCCCGCTACGACTTCGCCTCCGACAATACCGCCCCGGCCGCACCGGAAGCCATGGCGGCCCTGAACGCCGCCAATGCGGGCTTCGCCGCCAGCTATGGCGCCGACGCCACCGTCGCCCGGGCCGCCGACCTGATCCGGGGGATGCTGGACGCCGACGCCGAGGTCCGTTTCGTCACCTCCGGCACGGCGGCCAACGCCATCTGCCTGGCGGCGCTCGCGCGGCCGTTTGAGGGTGTGCTGGCCCACCGGGACTCCCATGTCGCCACCGACGAGACCGGCGCGCCCGGCTTCTTTGGGCACGGCCTGGCGATCCAGGGGCTGGAAGGGGCCTCGGGGCGCATTGATCCGCAGGCGCTGACCGCAGCCCTCGCTCGGGCCGAAAGCGCCCACGCCCAGCCCCCTGCGGCCCTGTCCCTGACCAACGCCACCGAGTATGGCACGGTCTATTCGACAGACGCCCTGGCGGAGCTGATCGGCCCGGTCCGCGCGCGGGGCTATGGCGTCCACCTCGACGGGGCCCGGCTGGCCAATGCCGCGGCCGCCGGCTTCGACCTGAAGACCATCGCAGGCCTCGGCGTAGACCTGCTGGTGATCGGCGGGACCAAGGCGGGCATGACGCCGGCGGAGGCCATCGTCATCTTCCGCAAGGACCTGGTTCCCCGCTTCGACGCCCGCCTAAAACAGTCGGGGCAACTGCCCTCCAAGAGCCGGTTCTACGCCGCCCCCTTCGTCGGAATGCTGGAGAGCGGCGCCTTCACCGTCCGCGCCGCCCACGCCAACGCCATGGCCAGGCGCCTGGCTGAACTCATGCCCTTGCCGCTGCGCCATCCGGTGGAGGCCAACGCCGTCTTCGTGGAGATGGACGAGGCGACGCTGAAGCGCCTGCAGGCCAGCGGCTGGTTCGTCTATCGGTTCATCGATGGCTCGGTGCGGTTCATGTGCTCCTGGGCGACGACAATCGAGGCCATTGAGACGCTCATTGAGGCCCTTGTCGCCGCGGCCCAACCTCGCCGTTAGGAACCTCGTCGCTCGCCAGCCAGGCCAGAACGTCGGGCCAATGCTTGTGCGGCAGGTAGTGGCCGACGCCGGGCACGACACGCACCTCGGCGCAGGGCCGGCCAAGCCAGGCCAGCAGGCGATCGGCCGAGGCGCCCGGATCATCGGCGCCGTGCCAGACGCTGATCGGAGCGCTCAGGCGCGGGAGGTCCAGCCTCGGGGTATTGACGCACAGCGTCAGTTCGCGCGCCGCGCCCTTGGAGCCGCGGCTCAGGCACTCGCTCATATAGTCGTAGATGAAGGCCATCACGTCGGGATGGCTGCGGAGATAGGCGGCGTCTCCCGGGGCCGAAGCCGCCGTACGAACCATGGTCTCCACCTGTCGCAGGGAAAGCCGGTGACGCAGGAGGGCGTAGAGGGGACCCACCGCCCAGGCCGAGCGGGCCATCCGCCGGTGCAACAGGATCATCGGATGGCGGCGATCGCGCTCGGTCTCGGGCTCCACGCCGGTGGGGCGGCCGGAGACCAGCAGAAGCCGCTCGGCCCGAGGTCCCAGGGCGTCAGCATAGGCCAGGGCGAAGCCCACCCCGTTCATGAAGGCCGCGACCCTGACCTGGGACAGGTTCAAGGCGTCGGTCAGCTCCGCGAGGTCCCTGGCGATGGTGGCGAAGCTGAGCTCTGACGAGGGATCAGAACGTCCGGTGCCCGGGCGTTCAGCGCAGACAATGAAGAGCCCCAGATCCCGGGCGAGCTGATCGGTTCCCCGCGGCAGCAGGCTCGACCCCAGGCCCTGGTGGACCATCATGCAGGCCTGGCCGGCCGGATCGCCATAGACTCGGTAGGCCAGGGCCCGCCCGTCGGCCAGACGGTGCGTGCGCACAGGCGGGGCGGTTCCCAGGGCGCCGGCCTCTGTGGCCGAAACTGTGTCCGGCGCCGTGGTCTGGAGGGACGAGGACAGGGCGCTGAGCTGGGCCAGCGCCCTGACCAGATCGCTCTGGCGGTTCAGCCCCATCTTTTCGAAGACCGCCCGAAGCTGGTTGCGCACGGTGTTGAGCGAGACGTTGAGGTCTTCGGCCGATTCTTTCAGCGTCAGCCCATCCTTGAGCCGCGCCGCCAGCCGCGTCTCGGCCGGGGTCAGGCCGAAGCTGTCGCGGATTGTGCGCCAAAGATGATCGGTGGCCTCTACGGCCGGGAAGATCAGCGCCGCCGACGCCCGCTCTGCGCCGTCAATCCCCAGGACCAGTTCCGGCGGAGTCGCCGACAGGGGCGACATGTAGGCGAAATGGGGGTCGTCATCGTCGGCCTGGACGAACTTGACGATCACCTGGCTGGCGCGACTTTCGCTCAGCCGCGCCCGGGCGTGCGCCAGGGCCTCATGATTGGAGGGGTTGAAGAACCGCATCCCCCGGCTCTCGACCACGCCGAGGCGATCGCGAAACAGAGACTCGCCGGCGCTGTTCCAGCCGACGACCCCGCCCGTGGAGGACAGCAGGATAACCCCAAGGCTCGGCTTTGACCCCAGCGCGGCGTCGTCCAGCCCACGGAGATTGGCCAGGGCCCCATCGGCCTCTGGCGCGGCCTGCGGCGCGGCGCCGACGGCGGCGATGATCTCCTCCCATCGCTCTGGACGCGCGGCGACGGCGTAGATCGTCTCGATCAGCTGAGCGGCGTCAGCTTTCGGCGCAACAGAAGGGGACAAGGGTGATCAGACGCAAAATGGGGGAACCTGGGGGAGGCTCAGATTACACGGGTCGCCCCGTCAGCCAAGCTTGCGTGCGACCACCCGCCGCCCTTCAGGCCATGGCCGGCGCTCTGTGACCAAGCATGCGCGCCATCCGCCCTTCGATGATCTCTTCGGCCTCGGCGACGATCCGGCTGATCAGCTCCTGGCAGGTCGGGATGTCGTGGATCAGGCCCTGGATCATGCCGGCCGACCAGATGCCGTGCTCCGGATCGCCGGTCTCATACACAACCCGACCGCGGGTCCCGGCCACCAGTTCGCGGACGTCTTCGAACTTGGCCCCCGAGCGCTCCAGTTCGACCACCTGACGGCTGATGTCGTTGCGCGCCACCCGGCTGGTGTTGTGCATGGTGCGGAAGATGAGGTCGGTGGCCCGCTCGTCATTGGCCACGATCTGCTGCTTCACATTCTCATGGATCGGGCTCTCCACCGTGCACATGAAGCGTGTGCCCATATTGATGCCCTCGGCCCCCAGAGCCAGGGCGGCGGCCAGGCCGCGACCATCGCCGAAGCCGCCCGAGGCGATCATCGGAATCTTCACCTTGTCGGCGGCGGCCGGGATCAGGATCAGGCCCGGAATGTCATCCTCGCCCGGATGGCCGGCGCATTCGAAGCCGTCGATGGAGATGGCGTCCACACCCATCCGCTCAGCCGACAGGGCGTGACGGACGGCGGTGCACTTATGGATCACCAGGACGCCGTGCTTCTTCAGTTCCTCGACGTGCTCGGCGGGCTTGTTGCCGGCGGTCTCGACGATCTTGATCCCCGAATCGATGATCGCTTGGCGATATTCCGCATAGGGCGGCGGGTTGATGGCCGGCAGGATGGTCAGGTTTACGCCGAACGGCTTGTCGGTCATGGACCGACAGCGCTCGATCTCCTTGACCAGATCCTTGGGCGTCGGCTGGGTGAGCGCGGTGATGAAGCCCAGGCCGCCGGCGTTCGCCACAGCGGCCACAAGTTCGGCGCGGCCGACCCACTGCATGCCGCCCTGCACGACCGGATGCTCGACGCCGAACATCTCGGTGAAACGGGTCTTCAAGGCCATGACGTCCTCCCAAACAATTGTTTGAAGCACTCAAACCCTTGAACGGCGTTCAGGCAAGCCGTGCCGTTGAGGCAGGACGCGATCTGTCGCCCGGACCTAGAGGCCTGAGCGGCCGATGGCGTAGAAGCGCGCCGCGCGCGCGGCCCTCAGCTCGTCGGCGGAAAGCCCTGACAGCTTGTCCAGCTCCTCGGCCAGCACATCACCCAGGGCCTGCAGCATGGCCGCAGGATCGGAATGGGCGCCGCCGGTCGGCTCCGGCACGATGCGGTCCACGATCTTCATCTTCAACAGATCCTGGGCGGTGATCTTCATCGCCTTGGCCGCCTCCTCGGCGGTGCGCGAGCCCCGCCAGAGGATGGAGTTGGCGCCCTCCGGCGAGATCACCGAATAGATGGCGTGCTCGAGGATCAGCACCCGGTTGCCTGAGGCGATGGCGATGGCGCCGCCTGATCCACCCTCGCCGCAGACCACGCAGATCATCGGCACGCCCAGGGTCAGGCAGCGCTGGGTCGAACGGGCGATGGCCTCGGCCACGCCGCGCTCCTCGCTGCCCACGCCGGGATAGGCGCCGGCGGTGTCGATGAAGCTGATCACCGGCAGGTTGAAGTTCTCCGCCATGTCCATCAGGCGGATCGCCTTGCGGTAGCCCTCCGGGCGGGTGGAGCCGAAGTTGTGCTTCACCCGGCTGGCGGTGTCGTGACCCTTCTCCTGGCCGATAATCATCACCGGCCGGCCGCGGAACCGACCAAGGCCGCCAAGCAAAGCCTGATCGTCGGCATATTTGCGGTCACCCCGCAGCTCGACGAATTCCTCGATCAGGCCCGAGGCGTAGTCGACAAAGTGCGGCCGTTCAGGATGGCGGGCGACCTGGGTCTTCTGCCACGGGTCGAGCTTGGCGTAGGCCTTGACCCGAAGCTCAGCAGCCCGGGCGCGAAGCGCCTCGATCTCAGTGTCCATGCCGCCGCCCTCGGCGGTCTCCGACAGGCGCTGAAGCTCCTCGATCTTGGCTTCGAGCTCGGCGATGGGGCGCTCGAACTCGAGATAATGTGCGGCCATCGAGGTGATTGTCCCTGGCTGTGCGCGGAAGCGGCGGAAGTTAGGCGCGAACCCGCATGGTCACAAGGCCCCTCTGGTCGCGACGCCAGACCAACGGACCCTGGCCTCGCGACAGCCAGGTCAGGTCGGCCCTGGGGCGTCCGCTGCCGCCGTCTGGGCGGCGTCTTCCGAAGCCCCCTCCGGAGCGGGCTCGGGCATCGGCCGGGCGACGTCAGCGGCGGCGTCATTGGTGGTGGAGATGGCGGCGACCTTGGCTTCCTCCGGCGCGGCCGGCCTCTTCAGTTGAAGCACATCGATCGCCTTGTCGCCCTCATGCCCGAACAGGCTGCGGATGCGCAGATCGGTCTGCGGGAAGGGAATCTCGATCTTCGCGGCGCGCAAAGCGTCGTCGATGGCCCAGGTATAGGCCGCCAGCATGGCGTTGGGTCGCTTGGCCGCGCTCAGGTCAGGCCACACCAGCAGCTCGAAGTTCAGCGCCGAGTCGCCGAAGCCGATCAGCCAGACCTGAGACTTGTGCATCTCGCTTTCGGGCATGGTGAAAGGCAGGGCCCGGGCCGCATCCAGGACCGCCTCGCGGACCTTTTCCTTGTCGGCGCCATAGGCCACGGAGAAGGGAATGTGGATCCGCCGGGTCGCCCCGTGCAGGGTCCAGTTGACCAAGGTCCCCTCGATCAGATGCGAGTTGGGGATGATGATGTCGATATTGTCGTTGTTGCGCAGTCGGGTCGCCCGGGGTCCGATCTCCTGCACCTGACCACGCTCGCCCCCTTCCAGCTCCACATAGTCGCCGATGTTCACCACCCGGTCGAAGATCAGGACGAGGCCCGAGACGAATTCCTTGACCACCCCCTGCAGGCCCAGGCCGACGCCCACCCCGACCGCGCCTGCGAAGATGGCCAGGGATGAGAAATCGAGCCCCACGGTCGAGAGCCCCGCCACCAGGCCGATGATGACCACTCCATAGGTGACCAGCTTCTCGACGATATAGAGGGCGGAGCTTCCATAGCGGGCGCGGGCGCGAACCCGCCGCAGCCCCATGGCGGCGGCCCAGGCGACCACGAAGGCCACGACGATCACCAGGGCGCCGGCGATCACTCCGCCCAGGGTCACCGGCGTACGACCGATGGTGAAGAGGATGAATTCTTCCAGGCCGGCGAGGTCGTTCTGCATCTAGCGCTTACGCCCCAGTGGATGTTTGGTTTCGACCACCTCGCGCAGATGGTCGCTGGCCAGGTGAGTGTAGATCTGAGTTGTGGCGATGTCGGCGTGCCCGAGCAGGGTCTGGACCACACGCAGGTCAGCCCCGCCCTCCAGCAGATGGGTGGCGAAGGCATGGCGCAGGACGTGAGGGCTGACCCGGGCCGGATCGATACCCGCATCTGCAGCGGCCTCGTCCAGCAGCTGAGCCAGACGCCGGGGCGTCAGTCGGCCGCCCTTTCCGCGGGAGGGAAAGAGCCACGGATTGGCGGCGTCCCCCTTGGGCAGGAACGTCCCGCGAACCTCAAGATAGGCCCTCACCGCCGCCCTCGCCGTGTCATTCAAGGGCGCCAACCGCTCCTTGCCGCCCTTGCCCTTGACGATCAGATAGGCTGGATCCCGCATCAGGATCGCCAGGGGCAGGGCCGTCAGTTCCGACACGCGCAAGCCCGAGGCGTAGAGCAGCTCCACCATGCAGGCCAGCCTCAGGCCCTGGGCGCCATCCCTGGCCGCGGCGGCGGCGATCAAACCGTCCACCTCGGCCCGACTGAGGATGCGCGGCAGTGGGCGGCCCCTGCGCGGCGCGTCCACCCGGCGGGAAGGATCATCGGCGCGCCAGCCTTCGCCGAGGACGAAACGATAGAACTGACGCACGCTGGCCCTTCGACGGGCGGCCGTGGCCGGGGCGAGCCCCCGTTCGCCGAGCGCGGCGAAATAGGCCTCGACGGCCTCGGCGGCGGCGTCCGCCAGACTGGCGCCCTGCCCTGCCAGGAAGGCCTGCGCATCGGCCAAGTCCTTTCCGTAGGCGGTCAGGGTGTTGCGGGCTGCGGCCCGCTCCACCGCCATCATCTCCAGGAAGGCCTCGACCCACCCCTCGGCGATCTGCGCGCTCATCTCAGGGCCAGAAGGCCTTCGACGGCGAAGGCGCGGGCATGATCGCCCAGCCCGGCCAGGTTCAGGGCGGCGATGATGCGAGCGCGGTCGGCCGCTGACGGACCGGCGGGGCCGACCTCAAGGCTGGTCCACAGGGCCAGGAGGGCGGTTTCACCCACCAGCCTTGCGCTCGCGGCCTGTTCCATCGCGAAGGCGCGGGCAACGGGAGCCTTGGCGGCGGGCAGATTGAAGCCCGTGAATTCCCCCCGCGCCTGTGGACTTAGCGGCGTTCCCAGGGCGGCCAGGATCAAGGCGGCCTCCTGCGCCCGGCGTCGGCTGCGCGCCTCCCCCACGCCGCCGCGCTCCACCAGTCGGTCGAGGGTTGGGCGGTCCTGGCGACCAGCGGCGGCGGCGATCAGGGCGTCCAGCAGCGCCAGATCCAGGGCGTCGGCCTGGGGGACCTCGTCCTGCGTCATGGCGCCTCGAACACTCTCGGCCAGGGCAAGATCACCTTGTGCGAGGACCGCCATGGCCGCCGGAACCGGCCCCTCGCTGGCGATCATCGGCCAGCGGGCCTCAGGCGGCGGAGCGCCCTCCATCGCCGAAGCGACCCCGGGCCCCGGCTCAGCCGTCGTGAGATCAAGACCCAGGCTGCGAGATAGGGCCAGGTCCAGGCCATGACGAAGAGACGCGGCCCCAGGATCGCCTGCGCCGGCCAGCTTGGCGCCCATCAGTCGGCCGAAGACGGCGTCCCGCGCGACCCCCTGGGCGAGATCGTAGGTCAGGCGCGCCGCAGGGTCGTCAGCCCGCGCCTGGCAGAAGGCCCGAAGGCGCAGCCAGTAGATCTGATCCCGATCGACGCTGAGACCCTGGGCGACGTCGCAGGCCTGCTGGTCGTCGCCTGACAACAGGGCCGCTTCCGCGGCGGCCTGGGAAAGCGCGGCGCTGCGCTCCACCCCTCCGGTGCGCCGCAGAATGGCGAGGGCCGAACCTGCCTCGCCCAGGACGATCAGGGCCCCGGCGCGGGCGGCCGCGAGCTCACGGTCATCGCCAGCGCCTTCGGGGCCACGGGCGCCGGTGGCGAGAACCGCCCGGGCCAGGGCCGAGGCCGCCGGCGACAGGGGCTTTTCCGCCAGCAGGGGCAGGACTGTTCGCGCAGTCTCCGCCGAGGCGCCGTCCCAGAGACCCGGACTGAGGCCTGTCTCGCGACCCGCGCTTGAAAACAGGTCCGGCGCCGGCAGCATGGTCGTCTCGACCGTCTGGGCGCCCACCGGGCCCGGCAGGACCAGGGCGACCAGGGCGAGGCCGGCGAGCATAGGGGATCTGAACATCAGCATGGGCTCACCTTAGACTGGCTTGGGCCGGGGTCATGCCCCCCTTGCGGATTTTGCATGACAGCCCCGAGGTAAACCGAGCTTCACTGATCTCAAATCCTTGATGCGAGGCCACCATGACCACGTCCGCCGAGCCTACCCGTGACGACATGCAGCGTATCCTTGAGCGCCAGAAGGCCGCTCAACTGGCTGAGGGGCCGCCCTCGGTCGAGCTGCGGCTGGCGCGGCTGGACCGCTGCATCGACCTGCTCATCGATCATGCCGAGGCCATCGCAGACACCATCAACGAAGACTTCGGCTCCCGCTCCAAGGCGGTCACGGGCCTGACCGACATCGCCGCCTCCATCGGCCCACTCAAGCACGCCAAGACCCATCTGCGGAAATGGATGGCGCCAGAGAAGCGCAAGACCACCCCGGCGATCCTCGGCCTTTTTGGCGCCAAGGCGCAGCTGCAGTTCCAGCCCAAGGGGGTGGTCGGAGTGATCAGCCCCTGGAACTTCCCGGTCAACCTGACCTTCGGGCCCCTGGCCGGCATCCTGGCGGCGGGGAACCGCGCCATGATCAAGCCGTCAGAGTTCACGCCGAAGACGTCTGAGCTGATGAAGGCCATGTTCGCCAAGGCCTTCAGCGAGGACGAGATCGCCGTCTTCACTGGTGGGCCCGATGTGGGCCGCGCCTTTTCGGGGCTGGCCTTTGATCACCTGATCTATACCGGCGGCACAGCGGTGGCCCGCCATGTCATGCGGGCGGCGGCCGACAATCTGGTGCCCCTGACCCTGGAGCTCGGCGGCAAGAGCCCGGTCATCCTGTCGGAGGGCGCCGACATGGGCCTGGCCGCGGCCCGGATCATGGCCGGCAAGACCCTGAACGCCGGGCAGATCTGCCTGGCGCCCGACTATGTCCTGGCCCCCGAAGGCCAGGTCGGCGCCTTTGTCGAGGAGGCCCGCAGCGCGGTGGCCCGCATGTTCCCGACCCTAAAGGACAATCCCGACTACACCGCCATCATCGCCCAGAACCACTATGAACGGATCACCGGCTATATAGAGGACGCCCGCGCCAAGGGCGCCGAGGTGGTCGAGCTCAATCCGGCCGGCGAGGATTTCAGCCAGCAGCCCTATCGCAAGATTCCGCCGACCCTGATCCTCAATCCCACCGACGACATGATGGTGATGCAGGAAGAAATTTTCGGCCCGGTCCTGCCCGTCAGGACCTATCGCGGCACGCAGGCGGCCATCGACTATGTGAACAGCCGCGAACGGCCCCTGGCGCTCTACTGGTTCGGGACCGACGAGGCCGAGAAGGACGCTGTGCTGACGAAGACCACCTCGGGCGGGGCGACCGTCAATGACGTGATCTTCCACGTGGCCCAGGAAGAGTTGCCCTTTGGCGGGGTCGGGCCCTCGGGCATGGGCTCCTATCATGGCCATGACGGCTTCAAGGAGTTCAGTCACCGCAAGTCAGTCTACAGCCAGCTGAAGAAGGACATCGGCCCCCTGCAGCGCATGCGGCCGCCCTATGGACCGGCCATCGCGGGTTATCTCAAGGGTGCGGTCAAGCGCTGAGCCGGGTCAACCTGCGCCCAGATTGAGCATCGGAACGCTCTCTCCCTGGCTCAGCGGGACGTTGACGGTGCAGATCAGCCCGTCGGGATGGTGCTCAATCCTGGTGCGGCCGTCACCGTCCTGGCCGAAGCTGCGGGCGATGAGGCGCAGGCCAAAGCCCTCGCGTCCGTTCGGCGGCGCCACGGGCGGTCCGCCCGTCTCCTGCCACAGCAGGTTCATGCTGCGCGCGCCGCCCACGTCGTGGGCCAGGTTCCAGGAGATGGACACCTGACCTGCCTCCGTCGACAGGGCGCCGTACTTGATGGCGTTGGTGGTCAATTCGTGCAGCACCAGCGACAGGGAGACCGCCTGCTGGGGGCTCAGGAACACCCGAGGCCCCTCAATGCGGAACCGACCCAGGCCCGAGGTGTCGTGGGGCGCCAGGGCGCGCTCGACAATCGCGCCGAGATCGGCGCCGGCCCAACTTTCGGACACCAGCACATTGTGCGCCTGGGCCAGCGCGATCAGCCGCTCAGTCAGTACGTTGCGGGTTCCAGCGCTCACGTCGGCCGCCCGCAGGGTGTGATCGACAATCGACTGGACGGTAGCCAGGGTGTTCTTGATCCGGTGGTTGAGCTCGTTGAGCAGCAGAATCCGCTGATCCTCCGCCAGCTTGGCTGCGGTCTCGTCGCGCAGGAACTTAATGAGCTGGGGCCTGTCCCCGAGCGTCATGGTCACGCCATTGGCCCAGAACCGCTCTCCGTTCTGGCGCACATGCCAGCGCGTGTCCTCGGCGCGCCCGTCATGATAGGCCTTGGCCATCTCGGCCTCCGGCGATCCCGCCGCCACGTCGGGCGCCAGGAAAAGCTCGGCGAAGGCCATGCCAATAGCCTCATCCGGTGCGTAGCCGAATATGGTCTGCGCGCCAGGTGACCATGCGGCGATACGGCCGTCAGGCTCCAGGGTGAAGACGGCATAGTCTCGGGCGTTCTGCACAATAAGGAATGCCAGGTCCGGGTCGATCAAGGCGAAAGCGCCCCTGTGTTGGAAGTCTGCCACCCCAACGCGCCAGGAGAGGGAATAGTCTCCTTATTCGCCAAAGCCATTTTCGAGGTCGCCCGGACGGGGCGATCCACGGGCCGAGGCGGTCGTGGTTGGCGCGGGACCGGCGCCTCGTGTAAAGCCTAGCGCCTCATGGATCGCTACGAACCCCTCCGTAACCGCACCATCGCCCTGGTGGGCCTGATGGGGGTCGGCAAGTCGAGTGTTGGCCGCCGGCTGGCCAATGCGCTGGAGCTTCCGTTCCGGGACGCCGACTCCGAGGTGGAGGCCGCCGCCGGGCGCGCCATCACCGAAATCTTCTCCGAACTGGGCGAGGCCGCCTTCCGGGACGGGGAGCGGCGGGTGATCCAGCGTCTGCTCGAAGAGCCGCCCCATGTGCTGGCGACCGGCGGCGGCGCCTTCATGAACGACGAGACCCGCGCCCTGTTGAAGTCCAAAGCCCTGGTGGTCTGGCTGCGGGCCGATCTGGAGTTGCTGGCGCGTCGGGTGGGTCGCAAGGACACCCGCCCCCTGCTCAAGGACTCCGATCCCCTGACCGTGCTCAAGGCCCAGGCCGAGCAGCGCTACCCGGTCTATGCCCAGGCCCATGTGGTCGTCGACACCGGCGATACGGCTCACCATGTGACGGTGGCCCAGGTGATCGAGGCCCTGACCGGCTATCTGGCTGAGGAAGGTTCATGAGCCACACCGTGAACGTCGGACTGGGCGCGCGGGCCTATGAGGTGCGGATCGGGTCAGGCCTGATCGCCGAGGCCGGCCGTCATATCCGGCCGCTCCTGAAGCGCGGCCGCACGGCGATCATCAGCGACGAAACCGTATGGCGTCTGCACGGCGCGGCCCTGACCGAGGCCCTGCTGGTCGAAGGAGTCAGCGCGACGCCGGTGCTGGTCCCCGCCGGCGAAGGCTCCAAGAGCTTCGAGGTGCTGGCCCGGGTGAGCGACGACCTTCTGGCCCTGGAGCTTGATCGTGGCGACCTGATCGTCGCCTTCGGCGGCGGTGTGGTCGGCGACCTCGCTGGCTTCGCAGCGGCGATCTACAAGCGCGGCATCGACTTTGTTCAGATTCCCACGACCCTCCTGGCGCAGGTGGACTCCTCGGTGGGGGGCAAGACCGCCATCGACACCCCACGGGGCAAGAACCTGATCGGCGCCTTCCATCAACCCCGGCTGGTCCTGGCTGATCTCGACATCCTGGCGACCCTGCCCGCGCGGGAGATTCGCGCGGGCTATGCGGAAATCATCAAGTACGGCCTGCTTGGCGATCTCGCCTTCTTCGAATGGCTGGAGGCCAATGGCCGGGCGGTGGTGGATCTGGAGTCCGCCGCGCTCGCCCATGCCGTCCGACGCTCGGTGGAGACGAAGGCGGAAATCGTCGCCCAGGACGAGCGCGAGGCAGGCCGGCGTGCGCTGCTTAATCTTGGTCACACCTTCGGCCACGCTCTGGAGGCAGAGAGCGGCTATGGCGAGGATCTGCTGCATGGGGAAGCCGTGGCGATCGGCATGGCCCAGGCCTTTCGCTTCTCCGCCCGCCAGGGCCATTGTTCAGCGCAGGACGCCGTCCGGGCCGAAGCCGCGATCGCCGCGGTCGGCCTCCCCGTCGGAATGGACGCCCTTCCTGGCCACCCGTTCGATGGCCGGCGGCTGATCGACCACATGGGTCAGGACAAGAAGGCCGAAGGCGGCCGACTGACCTTCATCCTCGCCCGCGCCCTGGGGGACGCCTTCGTCGCCCGTGACGTGGACGCTGACTCCATCCTGCAGTTCCTAACCGCGGAGGGCGCCCGGCCAGCCGGCGCAGCGGCATGATCACAGCCATCCTCATCGGGCTCGCCCCGGCCATCTTCATCCTTTTGTTCTTCTCGGCGGTGATCTCGGCCACCGAGACGTCCATGACGGCCGCCAGCCGCAGCCGCATGCACAAGATGGAACGGGATGGCGACAAGGCGGCCGCGCGGGTCAATCGGCTGATCAGCAATCAGGAAAAGCTGATCGGCGCGATCCTGCTCTCCAACAACGCCATCAATATCGGCGCCTCGGCCCTGGCCACCACGGTCCTGACCGCCGCCATTCCAGGTCCGACAGGGCCCCTGGTCGCCACGGTCATGATGACCGCCCTGGTGGTGATCTTCGCCGAGATTCTGCCCAAGACCCTGGCCATCGCCCAGCCCGACAAGGCCGCGCGGCTCCTGTCGCTGCCGGCCACCTGGGTGGTGAAGATCTTCGGCCCACTGGCCAACAGCGCCCAATGGGTGGTCCGGCTGACCTTGCGCCCCTTCGGCATCAAGCTGGACATGGAGACCGACGTTCTGGCGGCGCATGAGGAGATCCGCGGCGCGGTCGAGTACCATCACTCCGAGGGCTTGGTGGAAAATCGCGACCGGCTGATGCTGGGCGGCGTTCTCGACCTCGCCGAGATGGATGTCGGGCAGGTGATGGTTCACCGCAAGTCGATCTCGATGATCGACATCGCCCTGCCGGTCCGGGAATTCGTGGCCGCCGTCCTGGGCAGCGCACACACGCGCATGCCGGTCTATCGCGACGACGCCGAGAACATTGTCGGCTTCCTGCACGCCAAGGATCTGCTGCGGGCCCTGGCCGAATCCGACGGCGACATGGACGCCGTCGACCTGCAGGCCATCCTGCGCGAGCCCTGGTTCATCCCTGACACCACCAATCTGAAGGACCAGCTCAACGCCTTCCTCAAGCGCCACACGCACTTCGCCCTGGTGGTGGACGAATATGGCGGCCTGAAGGGTCTGATCACCCTCGAGGACATCCTTGAGGAGATCGTCGGCGAGATTGAGGACGAGCACGACATCGCCGTGCCCGGCGTGAGGCCGCAGCCGGACGGCTCGGTCAGCGTCGACGGCTCTGTGCCGATCCGCGACCTCAACCGGGCCATGGACTGGGACCTCCCCGACGAAGACGCCGTCACCTTGGCCGGACTGGTCATCCACGAGGCCCAGACCATCCCCCGGGTGGGGCAGACCTTCATCTTCCATCGCCATCGGTTCCAGATCGTTCGGCGCGAACGCAATCAGATCACGGCCCTTCGGGTGTCCCCCCCCATTGAGGCGCCTGTCGAAGACTGATTTGCGCGCCTCGTCCGTCGCCTGCCGTCAAACCTGGGAACCTGGGCCATGAGGAAAGCGTTATTTTCCGCAACTAAGGCGGGAGGGAACGCCCCACATGACTGACCTGAACCGACCCGACACGGCGGGCTATGACGCTGCGGCGTTTTCGCTGGAGGCCACGCACAACCTTTGCGTTTTTGCCAGCTTTGCGGCAACCTTCGGCCCCGCCCGTGGCGACCTGGAGCCTTCCTATGACTGATCTCGCCAAGCTCGCCGGCATGCGGGTCCTCGTCGTCGAAGACGAGATGATGGTCTCGATGCTGATCGAGGACATGCTGAGCGACCTGGGTTGTAAGGTCGTCGGTCCGGCGTCTCGCCTGGAAGAGGCCATCGCCCTGGTGGGAAGCCATGAGCTCGACTGCGCGGTGCTTGACGTCAATCTCGGCGGCCAGCCGATCTTCCCGCTGGCCGACATTCTGCGGACCAAGGGCGCGCCATTCGCGTTTGCGACGGGCTATGGCGACGCCGGCCTGCGCGATGTCGACAAGGGCACCCCCGTCCTGCAGAAGCCCTTCCGCGAGAGTGATCTGGCCCGGGTCCTGGGTGAGCTGCACGCTCGGGTCAACGGGCCTGCGGCGCCGACGCCCTCCTAAGAGCGCGTCGGCGGTCAACCGGGTGTCTGATCCCGCCCGGCCCTAGGGAAGCGCGGCGAGCACCTTTTCGGGCGTCAGCGGATAGCTGCGGATTCGCGCGCCACTCGCATTGTAGACCGCGTTGGCGATGGCCGCGCCGGCACCGGCGATGCCCAATTCGCCCACGCCCTTGATCCCCATTGGGTTGGCCTTGTCGTCCACCTCGTCCAGGAACATGGCCGAGAGGTCGACGATGTCAGCATGGGCCGGCACATGATAGCCCGCCAGGTCCTGGGCGATGAACGAGCCGTAGCGGGGGTCGACCTCGTTGTACTCATGCAGGGCCGTGCCCACGCCCCAGATCATGCCGCCGGTGATCTGGCTCATGGCCGTCTTGGCGTTAAGGATGCGGCCGGCGGCGAAGACGCCAAACATGCGGCGCAGGCGCACCTCGCCAGTATCAGGATCGACGCCAACCTCGGCGAAGTGCGCGCCGTAGGTGTGCTGGGAATAGTCCCGAGCGTCGGCGGCAGGCGTGATCGCGCCCTCCACATAGACGCCGTCCGGCGCGGCGCGGGCCACCAGGCGGTCCAGGGGCTCGGCGCGATTGTCCACGGCGATATTGCCGCCGCCGAAGCTCACCAGTTCCGGATCATCTCCGTAGAGAGGCGAATTGGGATCGCCGGTCGCCAGCTCGGCCAGGGCCTTGCGAAGGTTCATGCCGGCGGCGAAGGCCGCAGAGCCGGCGGTCGCCGCGCCGAACTGGCCGCCGGAGCCCGGCGCCGGCGGGAAGTCTGAATCCCCCAGCTCGACCTTCACCTGGGACAGCGGCACGCCCAGCGTCTCGGCCGTGATCTGGGCCAGGATCGTATAGGTGCCCGTGCCAATGTCGGTCATGCCCTGGCGCAGGGTGATGGTCCCGTCGGCGTCAATGCGCACGCCGGCCTTGGCCGGAAGCAGGAAGTTGCCGCGGATGGCTGCGGCCATGCCCAGGCCCACCAGCCAGCGGCCGTCGCGGACCTGGCCAGGTGTCGGATTGCGCCGGTCCCAGCCGAATCGCTGGGCGCCCTCGGTCATGCAGCGGACCAGCTGGCGGGTGCTGAACGGCTTGCCAGTTTCCGGGTCGGTCTCAGGCTCGTTGCGCAGGCGCAGCTCAACGGGGTCGAGGCCGAGCTGCTCGGCCAGTTCATCCATGGCGCATTCCAGGCTGAGCATGCCTGAAGCCTCGCCCGGCGCCCGCATGGGGCCCGCCGCAGGGATGTCGAGCTTGACCAGCCGATGGCCGGTCAGCCGGTTGGGGGCGGCATAGAGGCTGCGGGCGAAGTTCGCCGCATGCTCAGTGAACGGCGCCTCACGACGACAGTGGGTCACCGCCTCCAGGGCGAAGGCGTCGAGGCGGCCGTCGGCCTGGGCGCCCAGGCGGACGCGCATATGCACCGCCGGGCGGTGGATCGTGGCCTGGAACATCTGCTGTCGGGTGTAAGCGACCTTGACCGGCTGGCCGAGTGCGCGGGCCGCCAGGGCCGCGAGTGTCAGGTCGTCATAGGCCTGGCCCTTGCCGCCGAAACCGCCGCCGATATAGCGGGTGATCAGGCGGACCTGGGTCGAGGGGATCATCAGGGTCTCGGCGAGCGTGTGCTGCCCGCCCTTCACCATCTGGATCGAGGTGTGGACCGTGACATGATCTCCGTCCCACCAGGCGGTGGTGGCGCAGGGCTCCATCTGGGCGTGGTTCTGCAACGGGCTGACATAGGTCTCGTCCAGACGTACAGCCGCGCCTGCGAAGGCGGCCTCGAAGTCCCCGACCCTGACATCCTCCTCGCCCTCCGGCTGGTCAGCCTGGGCGAGGTTGTCCTCGAAGATCAGATCGGCGGGCGTGGCCTCGTAGGTCAAACGCACCAGGGCCGCGGCCGCCTTGGCGTTCTCCAGGGTGTCGGCGACGACGAAGCCGACATGCTGGCCGAAATGCTCCACCCGATCGGCAAGGGCCGGGTTGGCGCCTCGCTGACTGCGGGGATTGATCTTGGCGCCGCGTTCGCCCTGGGCCGGGACATTGTCCGGGGTCCAGACCAGCAGGACGCCCGGCGAGGCCTGCGCCTGGGCGATGTCGGCCGAGGTCACGACACCCCTGGCGATGGGGGAGGCGATCAAGACGCCGTAGGCCGGTTTCGACGGCGCCTCCACCTCATAGGCGAAGGGGGCCGATCCCGTGACCTTGAGACGCCCCTCATAACGATCGACGCCCTTGCCGATCAGACCGCTGCGGTTCTCGCTGATGGGGGTCGGCGCCGCCCAATCCTTGACCGAACTCATTGGTCGTCCCCTGCGCCGGTGGTGGTGAGGCAGGCCGCGCCGAGGCGGGCCATCAGCTTGAGCTTGAAGTCATTGTGGCCGTCGGCCTGGGCGCCGGCCATCTCCGCCGCCATCGCCTCGGCCGGGCTTGCGCCCCCAGCCAGGGCCTGCTCGGCGACCTTGGCCCGCCAGGGCTTGTGGGCCACGGCGCCGAGGGCCACGCGGCCACCCACCACCGCGACGCTGCCGATGGCGAAGGCGTAGGACGCCCGCTCCCGGGCCTTGCGATAGATCTGGCCCCCAGGGGCGGGCGGCGGCAGCACCACGGCGGTGATCATCTCGCCAGGCTGCAGGTTGGTTTCAATGTGCGGGGTCTCGCCGGGCAGGCGATGCAGATCCTCCAGGGCCAGCGAGCGGCTTTGTCCGTCCTGGCTCGCGATCTCCACCTGGGCGTCCAGGGCGCTCATGGCCACGGCCATGTCGGAGGGATGGGTGGCGATGCAGGCCTCGCTGGCGCCGAACACCGCCGTATTGGCGTAGATGCCGCCGATCGCCGCGCAGCCCGCGCCGGGCTGACGCTTATTGCAGGGCTTGGTGGTGTCGTAGAAATAGGCGCAACGGGTCCGCTGCAGCAGGTTTCCCGCGGTGGTGGCCTTGTTGCGAAGCTGGCCTGAGGCGCCCGACAGGATCGCCTGCGCCAGGGCCGGATAGCGTGCGCGCACGCGCAAATCAGCGGCCACCTGACTGTTGGTGGTCACCGCCCCCAGACGCAGACCGCCACCCGGGGTCTCCTCGATCTCGCCCAGCGGCAGCCGGCTGACGTCCACCAGCTGAGTCGGCTGCTCGATCTGCAGCTTCATCAGGTCGACCAGGTTGGTGCCGCCGGCCAGGAACCGCGCGCCGGGAACCTCGGCCATCATGGCCAGGGCGGACGTCACGTCCTTGGGGCGCTCATAGGTGAAAGGCTTCATGCCAGGCCTCCGGCGCTGCGGATCGCCGCGAGAATCTGCGGATAGGCTGAGCAGCGGCAGAGATTGCCGCTCATGCGCTCTCGAATCTCTTCGTCGCTGAGGACGGTGTCGGCGGTCAGATCCGCCGTCGCCAGGCTCGCCCAGCCGTCAGCGGCCTCCTTGAGCATGCCGATGGTCGAGCAGATCTGGCCCGGCGTGCAGTAGCCGCACTGGAAGGCGTCATGCTCCAGGAAGGCGGCCTGGACCGGATGCAGGGTTTCGCTGGTCCCCAGGCCCTCGACGGTCGTGATCTCGTCGCCCTCGTGAGTCACCGCCAGGGACAGGCAGGCGTTGATCCGCCGGCCGTTGACCAGGACGGTGCAGGCGCCGCACTGGCCGTGGTCGCACCCCTTCTTCGACCCCTTCAGGCTGAGCTGTTCGCGCAGGGCGTCGAGCAGGGTCGTGCGCGGGTCAAGGTCCAGGCTGGCGGCCTGGCCATTGAGCGTGAAACTGGTCTTCAACGGGCGTCTCCCCAACGCTGGACGGTAATGGCCGTCCCAATGGAATTCTGGTGGTCTCTAGGGTCTCAGGTCTCGCCTGGCGCCAGGGCCTTGAGCGACAGGGCGTGCACCGGCCCCGCCATCTCTTCGGAAAGTGCGCGGTAGATCATCCGCTGGCGGGCGACCTTCGGGGCGCCGGCGAAGGCCTGCGCCTCGATCAAGACATTGAAATGGCTCTCGCCTCCCGGGCGGGCTCCGGCATGGCCCGCATGGCGCGAGGACTCGTCCTCGATCTCCAGACGGGTCGGCGCGAAGGCCTGGGTCAGCTTTTGGTGAATGGTATCGAATATGGCGCCCATTGCTCAAATCTTCAATTCTTCAAAAGTGCGGGCCGTAGGCCCATACTTGGGGCATGCCCGGCGCGTTTCAATACAAGCCCAAGTTCGTCGATATCCGCGTTCGCCCCCCCAAGCCCGGGGAGAGCGAGCGCGCCGACGACGTATTCGCCCTGAAGCCAGGTGAGCGCCGTTGCGATCACCCGGGATGCTCCATGCCCGCTGCGGCCCGGGCGCCGAAGTCCCGGGAGATGATGAACGAGCACTACTGGTTCTGCCAGCCACACGCGGCGGAGTATAACCGCAACTGGAACTTCTTCGCCGGCATGAGCGAGGGCGAGATCAAGGCCCGCCAGGAGCAGGAGCAGACCACCGGCGGGCGTCCCACCTGGGACTTCAAGGCCAGCCGCAACTCCCGGGAGTCGGCGACCTTCACCAAGAACTTCGCCCGGGGTAAGGGCGGATACCAGGACCCGTTCAGCCTGTTCGGTCACGGCGGCGCCCACGCTCCGGGGGCCCAGGCCGCGCCGGCCCGCCGCATGGGCAAGATCGAACGCAACGCCCTGGCCGACCTCGACCTGGACGACAATGCCGAGGGGCCGGCGATCCGGGCGCGCTACACGGAACTGGTCAAGCGGTGCCACCCCGACGCCAATGGGGGGGACCGCTCAGCTGAGAACAAGCTGCATCGGGTGCTCAAGGCCTACCAGGCCCTGCGCAAGGCAGGCATGGTCTGAGGGAGACACAAGGAGGCGACGTGAACACGGAGGACGGCACGGTCCTGCAACAGATGACGACCCGTCAGGCGCAACGCCGCGCCCGGGTCCTCGCACGCCGCCGCGCCGCTGTCGGACTGAGCGCCGCCGTTCTGGCCCTGGCCGTCCTGGGGGCTGTCACCCTGACGCCCGCGCCGCCCAGCCCCGGAGCAGGCGAGGCCCCCGTCGCCCAGTGGGCGGCCCTGCGCCTCCCCGCCCCCACACCCCAGGCGCCCGCGCGCCTCGCCGACCATATCGCCGCCCTGGGCGCGGCCTTTGACGGTCGCGCCGGCATCGCGGTGCGGGATCTGGAGGGCGGCTGGACCACCGCCCATGACGGAGAGGCCCTCTATCCGCAGCAGAGCGTCAGCAAGCTCTGGGTGGCGATCAGCGTGCTGGACGCCGTTGATCGGGGGGTCCTGAAGCTTAGCGATCCCGTGACCGTGCGCCTGGAAGACCTCAGCATCTTTCACCAGCCGATCCGCAACCATGTGGGCCGCAACGGCTATCCGACCACGGTCGGCGAGCTCCTGGCCAGCGCCGCCACCCAAAGCGACAACGCCGCCAACGACATCCTGATGCGGCTGGTGGGCGGACCCGATCGCGTGCGGGCCGTCATCGCAGAGCGGAAACTGGGCGCCATCGGACTGGCTGATGAAGAACGCTATTTCCAGACCGCCATCGCCGGTCTCGACTGGCGGCCGGAGTTCTCCTTCGGCCGCAATTTCTGGCAGGCCAGGTCGGCCATCCCACAGGACGCCCGCCGCGCCGCCCTTGACGCCTATCTCAGCGCGCCGCCGGACGGCGCCAGCCCAGAGGCCACAGTCGCGGCCCTCGATCGGCTGGCGGCCGGCGACCTGCTGTCGCCCGCCTCGACCGCCCATCTGCTCGACCTGCTGGCCCAGAGCCGGACAGGACCCCAGCGGCTGGGGGGCGGCCTCGCCGAGGGCTGGCGGCTGGCGCACAAGACCGGCACCGGCCAGGTTCTGGGCCTTCGGGCGACGGGCTATAATGATGTCGGCCTGCTGACCGCGCCGGATGGCCGGACCTATGCGGTGGCCGTGTTCATCGCCGAGACCACCCGCCCCGTCCCCGAACGCCAGGCCCTGATGCAGGCCGTGACGCGCGCGGTCATCGCCCAGCACCAGGGTCTGGATCCCCGTCAGAACAACCTTGAGGACTTCAATCTCCTGCCGCTTCCGGCGCAGGAGACCGCCGACCTCAAGCTGAGAGGGGACTTCCCGGCGCCGTAGGGCCAATGGGGGCGAAGTTCAGACGGTCTCTAGGCAGGACATGAGGCATTTCAGCCTGCAGGAAGGCGATCATCTTCTCCCGCACCTGCTGTCGCCGCCCCCCGAAACCGGTCTGGCGCCCAGGTGCTAGGCGCCTGAACGCTCAGGGAGCGAAGCTGGACCGCGCCTTGATGCCCCAATGGCCATCCTCGCAGGTGACCACATAGATGGAATCGAACCCGCCAATGACGCCGCCGTCCTTCCGATAGCGGGTGAACCGGGTGTTGATATGCACCTTGTCGGCCCCTGAATGGATGATCTCACGTGTCTCCCACGCCGAATGGTCCCAGTCCTTGAGGGAGGCGTGGTCAAAGGTCGCCGGCGTCTGATCCCCCTTGTTGATGATCCGCATCGTATTCGACGCCAGGCGGATCGAGGGGAAGTTGAAGGTCTGTTCAAAGGCCTTCATGTCCCGGGCGTTGAAGGCGGTCATGAAGGCGTCGAGGCAGGCCATGGCGGCGGCCTCGGATTGTGCGTTGCGGCTCATCGGCTCCTCCCGTCGGCCTGTGATCGGCCGTCCGGGAGGAGCTTAGACGCCCGCAGGCGGCGATGCGAAGGCGTTCAGGTCGCGTCCTGCGCCCAACCACCGCCCAGAGCCTTGAAGAGGTCGATCTGGGCGTTGGCGACCTGGGCCTGGGACTGCGCAAGCTGCGCGGCAAGTCCCGCCAGGGTGCGTTCGGCGTCGAGGACACCGAGGAAACTGTCGACGCCGGCCTCATAGCGCATTCGCGAGAGACGGGCCGCGCGCTCGCCTTGATCACGGGCCCGCTGGAGCGCGGCCCGGCGATCAAGGGCCTTGGCGTAGACCGTCAGCGCGGTCTCGGTTTCCTGCAGGGCCGTGAGATTGACCTGCTCGAAGCTCGCCAGAGCCCCATCGGCGGCGGCGCCCGCCTGGCGGATGCGCGACCGGGCCGCCAGGATGTTGGGGAAACTCCATGAAATCAGCGGGCCGACACTGAACTGATAGTCGTCTCCCAGGTTCGCGGAGTCGGCGGCCAGGCTGGAGATGCTTCCGCCAAGCGTCACGGTGGGATAGAGGCTGGCCGTGGCCACCCCGATCCGGGCTGTCGCCGCAGCGAGCCTGCGCTCTGCGGCGCGCACATCGGGCCTGCGGGCCAGCAGGGCCGCGCCGTCACCCACCGGTATGGAAGTGGTCACCTCCGGCACGACCTGACAGGCCGCAGCCGCGATCGGCGCCTGGGCCGGCGGACGGCCGGTCAGCACCGCCAGACGAAACAGCGCACTGTCGCGCTGCGCCTCCAGGGGCGGCAGGGTGGCGCGGGTGGATTCCAGTTCGGTCTGGGCGCGGGCGACATCGAGGCCAGCGCCCCGGCCAAGCTCGAACTGCCGTCCGGTCAGGTCGGCGCTCTCCTGCTGCAGGTCCAAGGTTTGTTGGGCGGTCGCGATCTGCAGGTTGGCGGCGCACAGATCGGCATAGGCCCGGGCGGTCTCGGCGGCGACGGTGACGCGGGCGGAGTCCAGAAGGGCCTCAGCTGCTCCGGTGTCGGCGCGGGCGGCCTCCACCGAACGCCGCACGCGACCAAAGAAGTCGACCTCATAGGCCGCCTCAAAGCCCGCCTGGAAGCTGTCGCCCTCCTCAAACCGGCCGGTCATCGGGTTTTGCTGACGCACGCGCGCCGCACCGGCGCTGGTGGTTGTCGACGGCAGGAAGCCGCTCCGCGCCTCCCCCAGGGCCCCGCGGACCTGGGCGAGGTTCGCTGCAGCCACGGCGATGTCGCGGTTGGCGTTCAGGGCCTGGACGACCAGATCATCGAGCAACGGATCATCATAGAGCCGCCACCAGTCATCTTGCGCCTGAGCGTGTGAAAAAGGGCCATCACCGGCGGACACGAAGGGTCCGGTCTCGGCCGCCGCCGGGGGCGGAAGCTGATAGTCGGGGCCGGCCGCGCAGGCCGAGAGAAGCGCCGCGCCGGCGAACAGGGCGGCCAGACGGGTCGGGATCACGGGCGCGCCTCCGGGGCTTGGTAGGTGAGAGCTTCGGGCTCGGGCGTGGGCTCCGGCCCGGTCTTGCGCCCAGGCAGGCGCTCGGCGAGGCGGCGGCAGACCACGTAGAAGACCGGGGTGAAAATCAGGCCGAAGATGGTCACCCCGATCATCCCGAACACCACCGAGGTGCCCAGGGCCTGGCGCATCTCCTGGCCGGGGCCAGAGGCGATGGCGAGCGGCAGCACCCCGAAGATGAAGGCGAAGGAGGTCATCAGGATCGGCCGCAACCGGGTCTTGGCGGCGTGAACCGCCGCATCGAAGCGGTTCATGCCCAGTTGATCCTCGGCCTGCTTGGCGAACTCCACGATCAGGATGGCGTTCTTCGCCGCCATGGCCACCAGGACGATGAGCCCGACCTGGGTGAGGATGTTGTTGTCCATGCCGCGCATCCAGACCCCGAGCATGGCCGCCAGGATGCTGAGCGGCACGATCAGGATGATGGCCAGGGGTAGGGTGAAGGCCTCGTACTGGGCCGCCAGCACCAGGAAGACGAAGACCACAGCCATCGCGAAGACCAGCAGGGTCGTGTCCCCCGCCGCCTGCTCCTGATAGGCGAGTTCGGTCCATTGGAAGCTGACCCCGGCTGGCAGGGTTTCGGCGGCCAGACGCTCCATCTCCATCAGGGCCTCGCCGGACGAGACGCCGGGCGCCGCCCCGCCGAGGACCTCAGCGGAGGGGGCCAGGTTGAACCGCACCACGCGGGCTGGACCGGAGTCATCGCGCAGGGTGGTGATGGAGCCCAGGGGCGCCATGCCTCCCGAAATGGTCCTGACCTTCAGATTGGCGATGTCGGACACTTGGGAGCGACCCGACGGTTCGGCCTGGGCCGTCACCCGGAAGGTCCGGCCCAGCATGTTGAAGTCGTTCACATAGGTGGAGCCCAGATAGGTCCCCAGGGTCTGGAACACCTCCGCCGGCTGGACGCCGAGCAACAGGGCGCGGTCGCGGTCGACATCGGCGGTCACCCGGGGGGCGCCGGTGTTGAACTGGTTGTACACGCCCACGAGCTTGGGGTTCTGGGCCGCGGCGCCGGCAAGCTGGTTGGCCGCCTGCTCAAGAGCCGCATAGCCCACGCCGCCTGTGTCCTGGACCATCATCTTGAAGCCGCCGGCGTTGCCGAGTCCCTCGACCGGCGGGGGCGCCAGGACGAAGATATTGGCCTCTTCGATGGCGCCCATGCGCTGCATGATCATGCCGGCGATGTTCTGGGCGGAGAGTTCGGAGCCCCGCTCGCCCCAGTCGGCGAGGCGGATGAAGATGGTGGCGCTGTTCGACGCCATGCTGAAGCTGGCGCCGTCGAGGCCGACGAAGGCGGCCATGTTCTGCACCCCGTCCACGGCGCCGATCTCGGCCGTGGCCCGCTGCACCACCGCATCGGTGCGTTCCAGCGAGGCGCCCGGAGGAAGCTGCACCACGCCGATCAGCACGCCCTGGTCCTGCTCGGGGATGAAGCCCGTGGGCGTCTCGGTCAGACGCCAGCCGGTGGCGACCAGCAGGACCACGTAGGCGACCAGCATGATGAAGCTCATCCGCACCAGGCGCGCGGTCAGGCGCCCGAAGCGATCGCTGAGCCAGTCGAAGCCCTTGTTGAAGCGGTTAGCCGCGCCGGTCACCGGCGCCATCCAACGGGGACCTTGGGGCGCCTCGTCGTCCCGGTGCGGCTTGAGCAGCAGGGCGGCCAGGGCCGGCGACAGGGTCAGGGACACCAGCAGGGAGATCACCGTCGCCGCGGCGATGGTGACGGCGAACTGGCGGTAGAACATGCCCGGAATGCCCGAGACGAAGGCCGTGGGCACGAACACCGCGACCAGCACCAGGCTGATGGCGACGAGGGCGCCGGAGACCTCCTTCATGGACCTGTGGGCCGCTTCCCGTGGGGAGAGGCCCTCCCGGATGTTCCGTTCGACATTCTCGACCACGACGATGGCGTCATCGACGACGATGCCGACGGCCAGAACCAGGGCGAAGAGGGACAGGGAGTTCAGGGAATAGCCGAGCGCCAGCTGAACGGCGAAGGTGCCGACCAGGGCGATGGGGATGGCCAGGATGGGAATGATCGCCGCGCGCCAGGTGTGCAGGAAGACCACGACCACCAGCACCACCAGCAGAACGGCCTCGATGAGCGTGCTCTGGACGGCCGCCACGGAGGCGGCGACATATTCGGTGGGGTTGTAGGGGATCTGATAGGCCAGTCCGCTGGGGAAACTCGCCTGCATGTCGTCCAGGGCCGCGATGACCCCTTCGGCGGTGGACAGGGCGTTGGACCCGGGCTGCTGCAGGACCGCCATGGCCACGCCGCGCTCACCGGAAAAATAGCCGCGCACCCCGTAGTCCTGGGCCCCGATCTCCACCCGGGCCACATCACGCAGTCGGATGGTGCGCCCCTCGGCGTCCCTTCGAAGGACGATGTCGCCAAAGGCCTCGGGGGTCGACAGACGGCCCTGGACCTCGACGGGCAGCTCACTGGCCACTGAAGGGCCAAAGGGCGGCTGGCCCACCGTGCCGCCGGCCGCCTGAACATTCTGGGCGCGCAGCGCCGCGACGATCTCATTGGGGGTCAGATTGCGTTCGGACGCCTTGCCGGGATCAATCCAGATCCGCATCGAATAGAGGCCGCCGCCGAAGATCTGCACCTCGCCGACCCCTTCGACCCGCAGGAGCCGGTCGCGGACGGTGGAATTGGCGTAGTTGCCCACATAGTCAGCATCGAGGTCGCCGTCGGCCGCGGTCAGCCCGACCACCATCAGGAAGCCGGTGGACTGCTTGTTGACGACGACGCCCACCTGCCTAACCTGCTCGGGCAGTCGGGGTTCGGCCAGACTCACCCGGTTCTGAACCAGCACCTGGGCCGAATCCAGGTCCGTGCCGGGCTGGAAGGTGACCGTGATCTGGACCGTCCCGTTGGACGAGGACGAGGTCATGTAGATCATGTCCTCGACGCCATTGATCTCCTGTTCCAACGGCGCGGCGACCGTCTCGGCCAGGGTCTCAGCCGAGGCGCCGGGATAGCTGGCGATCACCGCCACGGTCGGTGGGGCGATATCCGGGTACTGGGACAGGGCCAGCATGGGATAGGCGAAGATGCCAATGAGGGTGATGAACACCGACAGCACCCCGGCGAAGATCGGGCGCTCGATGAAAAAGTGCGACAGACGCATGGCGTGCGGTCCCGGAAATGCGGTCGGAAAGAGGGGCGATCAGTTCGCGGGGCTGGCCGAAGCCGCCGGGGCGGAGGTCAGGCGGGGCTGATCAGTCCCGCTGACATCCTGCCGTGCGATCTTGCCGGGGGTCACCTCGACCTTCTGGCCGGGCATGGCGCGCTGCTGACCTCCAACGACCACCTGGTCGTCAGGCCGCAGGCCGGTACGCACGACCCGCAGGCCGTCGCTGGCTGGGCCAAGCTCCAGGGCCTTGACCTGGACCGTCCCCTCGGCGTCGACCACATAGGCCACCCGGCGCACCCCATCGGTGATGATGGCGGTCTCGGGGATCAACAGCGCTGGGTAGGCGTCCGCCCCGACCATCCGCCCCTGGCCGAACATGCCAGGCTTCAGGAAGCCGTTGGGATTGGCGATGGTGGCCCGCAGGCGCACGGCGCCGGTGTCCCGGTCCACCAGGGTGTCGACAAAGTCCAGTCGACCCGTCCAGCGGCGCTCGGTCTCGTCCTGCAGACGCACCTGCACCTGAGCCCCCTGGCGCTGTTCCACCTGACGCTGGTATTTCAACAGCTGAGCTTCGGAGGCGTCGAAGGCGAAGTGGATCGGGCTGATCGAGACGATAGTGGTGAGGATGTCGCCCGAAGAGGCGCCGCCGCTAACCACATTGCCGGCGTCCACCTGGCGTTGGGACACCACGCCCGACACCGGCGCGGTGACCCGGGTGAACTCCATGTCAAGCCGGCGGGCCCGGAGGGTCGCCTCGGCGACCTGGGCCTGAGCCCGGCGGCTGTCGAACTCTTCCTGCGAGATGGCCTGAGCCTCCAGCAACCCTTCTGCGCGGTTGAGGTCAGCGCGGGCCAGGTCGGCCTGGGCCTGGGCTGCGGCCAGCGCGGCCTGCGCCGGACGCGGGTCCAGGGTGAACAACAGCTGGCCCTTACGGACGGTCTGACCGTCGGTGAAATGGACACCCTGAAGATAGCCGCCCACCCGGGCGCGGACCTCGACGCGTTCCGGCGCCTCGAAGCGACCGGTGAAGTCGTCCCAATCGACGACCTCCTCCTGCAACGGAACGGCCACCGACACCGTTGGCGTCGGCATCCCCTGTCCCGGGTTTGCGTCCCCGCCGCAGGCGGCCAGACCAAAAATACTCACTGCGCACACCGCAGTCACAAAGAGTCGTCGCATGCCCTATCCCCGAGGCTAGCGCGCCCGGTGGCGAGACCGAGCCATGTCATCAGTTGGTGACTTCTAGGTGGGGAAGCGCTTCTATGTCCACAAGTGTTGACAAAAAAAACTGGAGGACCGCCCTTGAGCCCGCCCCTATCGCCTGTTCGGACCCGCAACGCTGCGGCGACGCGGACCGCCATCCTGGAGGCTGCCCGGCGTCGCTTCGCTCATGAGGGCTATGACCAGACCGGCCTGCGGGACATTGCGGGCGATGCTGGGGTCGATGCCGCGCTGATCTCACGCTACTTCGGCGGCAAGGACGAGCTGTTCGCCGAAGTCCTCGCCTGCAGCCCGAATATCGCCGAATTTCTTGAAGGAGACCGCGAGGGCTTCGGAGAACGGGTGGCTCAGGTCCTCGCCGTTGAGCCGATGCGGGAGGAGAAGTTCGAGCTCTTCCTCATCATGCTGCGCTCGGTGTCTTCGCCCAAGGCGGCCGAGACAATCCGCATCCACTCACAACAGGCCTTCTTTCAGCCCCTCCAGGACTGGTTGGGGGACAAGGACGCCGCTGTTCGCGCACGGCTCCTGTCCTGCGTCATGATGGGCGCCACCATGAACCGCATGATCCATGAGGACTTTCTCCTGGACGACCAGCAGCGGCGAGAGCTTTGCGCGGGTCTCGCCCGCACCCTCGACCACTATGTGAGCGGCGAGATCTGAGGGGGACCAGCCTTTGCCTGGACTTCGTCTACCTGAGGCGCCGCCTCTCGGCCCTACGGGCTGGTCTGCAAGCCGCATGGGGGAACAGGGGCGTACGGTCATCCGCTAGAGGAGATCAGCTCCAGGGAGCCCTCCATGTCGTCGGATATCCACAGCCTGGTCGTCATCGCCGCGGCCGCGCTCCAGGTCTTCTCCATCATCGTTCTGGTCACTGCGGTCTTCGCCGCCAGCGGGCTTTTTGTCACCCAGGGGGTCAAGGGTCACGACTGGCGCGACGCCTTCGATCACTACCGCGCCAATCTTGGCCGAGGGATTCTCCTGGGACTCGAGCTTCTGGTCGTGGCCGACATTATCGCCACAGTCGTCGAGCCCTTGAGCTTTGAACGGGTTGGCCCCCTGGCGGCCATCGTGCTGATCCGGACCTTCCTCAGCTTCGCCCTGGAAACCGAGATCCAGGGCCGCTGGCCCTGGCGGCGCGCCGAGGCGGAGACCAATCGGAAACGCCGCTAGAGCGCGTTCCCTAGAGGCGAAGCCCGGCTTGAAGGTCAGAACGCGCGCCAACTGCTCTAGACCGGAACCTCACCGGCCACCGTCGTCCGGTGCATGACCCGCAGGTGGCCGTCATAGCCGCCCTCGGCCAGGTGAACCGTGCGGCGGTTGTCCCAGATCAACAGGGTGTCCCGGGCCCAGCGATGGCGGAAAATGAATTCAGGCTGGGTCATGTGGCCAAACAGAAAGCCGAGGATCGCCTGGCTTTCGGCTGGCGTCATGCCTTCAATCCCCAGGGTGTAGACCGGGCTGACGAACAGGGCCTTCTCCCCCGTCACCGGATGGGTGCGCACCAGCGGATGGGTGTGGGTCTTGTCGGCTTCCTCAGAGACGATGATCTGCATCGTCCGCTGCTCGGTCTCCCGGGCGAAGACGCCCTTCGTCCCATAGGCGCGGCCAGCGCTGTGAATGGCCCGCAGGGGCGCCAGCATCTCCTGCATGACCGACGACAGGGCGCGATAGGCGCCGGCGCAGTCGGCGAACAAGGTGTCTCCGCCCACCGGCGGGATCACCTGACCATGCAGCAGGGTGGCGGCCGGGGGCGCGGGCTGAAAGCTCCAGTCGGAATGCCAGCCGGCGCCGAAATTGGTCGCCTTTTCATCGGGCTCACGCCGCAGCTCCAGCACATTGGGCCTGCCGGGCATGGGGGCGATGAAGGGATCGACGCCAAAGGGACCAAACTGCAGAGTCACCGCCTCAAGCTGGTCAAGGCTGAGCGGCTGGCCTGGAAAGCTCAGCACCCCATGGTCGGCCCAGGCCTGGCGAACCGCGTCCATGGTCGCCTCATTCAGGGGTGAGGTCAGGTCCAGGCCGGTGACGACGGCGCCGAATCCCGAAGCGGTCGGCTCCACCTGGAGCTTCGAATTGTTCGTATGAACCCTGTCCAACATGGCGCCGGCGTCTCCTGATTGTTTTTGATCGGCAGCCTATGAAACACACGTTTGCTTTGCGGACGTAACCCTGTATGCGAACCTCGTCATGAGCACGATTTCCCAGACCCACGACGATGACCTGCTGACCCTTGTCCCCGACAAGAAGGTCTCCGTACGCGAGACTTTCGGCGTCGACATGGACATGACCGTGCCGGCCTTCTCGCACCGCGACAGCCATGTCCCGGAGATCGACGACACCTACCGGTTCGATCCTGAGACCACCAAGGCGATCTGCGCAGGCTTCGCCTATGACCGCCGGGTGATGATCCAAGGCTACCATGGCACGGGCAAGTCGACCCATATCGAGCAGGTCGCCGCCCGCCTCAACTGGCCGCTGATCCGGGTCAACCTCGACAGCCATGTCAGCCGCATCGACCTGGTCGGCAAGGACGCCATCGTCCTGAAGGAAGGCAAGCAGGTCACCGAATTCCGCGAAGGCATCCTGCCCTGGTCGCTGCAGCGTCCGATCGCCCTGGTGTTCGACGAATATGACGCCGGCCGGCCTGACGTGATGTTCGTTATCCAGCGCATCCTGGAAGCCCAGGGCAAGCTGACCCTGCTCGACCAGAACCGCGTGATCCGCCCCAATCCCTATTTCCGCCTGTTCGCCACCACCAACACCATTGGTCTCGGGGACACGACGGGCCTCTATCACGGCACCCAGCAGATCAATCAGGGCCAGATGGATCGCTGGTCCATCGTCACCACGCTCAACTATCTCGACCACGACGCCGAAGCCGAGATCGTGCTGGCCAAGTCGCCCAACTATGACACCGCCGAAGGCCGCCGGACGATCAACGCCATGGTCCGGGTCGCCGACATGACCCGCAACGCCTTCATGAACGGCGACATCTCCACGGTCATGAGCCCGCGGACGGTGATCACCTGGGCGCAGAACACCGAGATCTTCGGCGGCGACGTGGCGCTCGCCTTCCGCATGACCTTCCTGAACAAATGCGACGAGCTGGAGCGCGGCACCGTCGCCGAATTCTTCCAGCGCGCCTTCGGCCAGGACCTGCCCGAAAGCACGGCCCGGGTGCGGGTGGCCTAGCAGCCCCTCCCCTTGCAGACATGGAAACGGCGGCCTTTGCGGGCCGCCGTTTTTCGTTTCAGAAGCGCTCAGCGTGGGTTTAGCGGCCCAGCATGGCGCTGAGCTTGGCCCCTTCCACCTCGCTGATGCAGCGCGGGGCCGACCAGTCGTCGGTCGCGCCGGTCAGCGCCTGCTCGGCGGTGACAAACTTCACCTCCCCGTGCTCCCGGGCGAAGGCGCGGCGGGTCAGCTCGGAGCGGTCGCAGACATAGACCACCCGCTCAGCCTTGCCATTGACGGCCTCCCGGGCGGCGGCGTCCCGCGCCGCGTCCTGGGCGTGGGTCGGCTGGGCCGCCTGGACGGATCCGGCGAACAGGGCTGCGGCGGCCGCGGCCAGAACAAGAACTCTCATGGTTTCCTCCACTTATCGCGGGACTTACGCCTCGACTTGAGGAAAGGCTCTCACGGGTTTGGCCGCTTGTGAAGGATTTATGACGTTGCAATGTCGCATTTGCGACAACTGGCCGCCACCGTCCGCAAACGTGGCCCGCGCGTCGAGTCTTGATCTCTATACAGATGTATTTCTAGGTCTGGCCCTGGCGAACACCCCAGCCTGGGCTCTGGACCTGCGAGGCGCCCTGGGCGATGGTCCGGCCCATTAATGCAAACCAATTTGCGCGTGGGGAAAACATGTCCAGGAAGATGCTCGCCGTATTGACGGCGACGACGGGGGCGCTGGCCCTGGCCGCCGGGGTCTGGCAGGCCCAAGCCCAGCCTCAGGCCCAGCCTCAGGGCTCCGTGCTCGCCAAGAACGACTATGCCGACAAGGCCAGCTGGCTCTGCTGGCCCGGCCGCGACGACGCCTGCGCCGGCGACAACACCACCACGGTGATCCAGGCTGATGGCGCGGCCTCGGTGGAGACCTGGGCGGTCGACGCCAAGGCGCCGGTGGACTGCTTCTATGTCTATCCGACGGTATCCAACGATCCGGGCGTGCTGAGCGACATGACCGCCAACGCCGAGGAGCGCCGCGTCGTCGAGCAACAGCTCGCCCGCCTGGGCGCCAAGTGCCGGGTCTATGCGCCCCTCTATCGCCAGTTCACCCTGACCGCCCTGCGCGCCCTGGTGACCGGCGGCGCTCTACCCGCAGGCGGCCCCCGCCCTAACACCGGTTATCTCGACGTTGTGGACGCCTGGAACCACTACCTGGCCCATGAGAACGACGGTCGCGGCGTCGTCCTGATCGGCCACAGCCAGGGCGCGGGCATCCTGACCCAGCTGATCGCCAACGAGATTGACGGCAAGCCCGTCCAGGACAAGTTGGTTTCGGCCTTCCTGATCGGGACCAATCTTCCGGTGGACAAGGGCGGCAAGACGGGGACCTTCAAGTCGATCCCCCTTTGTGAAGCCGCCGACCAGACCGGCTGCGCTGTGGCCTATGTCAGCTTCCGCGCCGAGGCCCCGCCCCCGGCCAATTCCCGGTTCGGCGTCGCTCCGGCTCAGGCCACGAACATGGAAGCCGCCTGCGTGAACCCGGCCGCCCTGGCCGGAGGCAAGGCCGACCTGCACGCCTATCTGGCCAGTTCCGGCAACCTGCTGGGCTCATCGGAGGAACCCCAGCCCTGGGTCAAGGACGGGCCGGCGATCACAACGCCCTTCGTCTCGGTCCCGGGCCTGCTCAGCGGTGAATGCGTTCGTCAGGACGGCTTCCACTATCTGGCCGTCACCGTGAACGCCGACCCGGCCGATCCGCGCACGGACACCATAGCCGGCGATGTGATCCAGAACGGCGTGATCGCCAAGGATTGGGGCCTTCACCTGATCGATGTGAATCTGGCCATGGGCGACATCGCCAGCCTGGTGGACTCCCAGGGCGCGGCCTGGCTCGCCAGCCGCCAGCCCTGAACGCCAATCCAGGACACATGAAAACGGCCGCCGCTCAGGTTTGAGCGGCGGCCGTCGTCGTTTCGTCTGCGTATCGCGTCTATGCGGCGGCGCTAGCCGCCGGTGATCTTCTTGCCGGCCATGACCCCCAGAACCAGGAAGATCACGAAGCCGATGAGGAAGATGAAGAACAGGATCTTGGCGATGCCTGCGGCTGCGCCAGCGATGCCGCCGAAGCCAAGGGCGCCGGCCACAAGGGCGATCAGCGCAAAAATCAGTGCCCATTTCAGCATGGGGTCGCCTCCAGAACAGCCAGGTGTGTGCCCATGAGAACGCGGCGCCCTGAACACCGTTCCGAAGCGTGGCCTTAGAATATCTTCCCCTTCCCCCCGGGCCTTGCGGCGCCTTATCTAGAAGGTGATGGCCAAGTCCCCCCCCGAAAGCCCCGTCGAGCCGTTCAAGCGCGCCCTGGCGAACGCCGCCCGCTCGCTGGCTGAGTCCCCCGACCTCGAGATCGTCTTTTCTGGCGAAGGTCCCCAGCTACAGGGCAACCGCGCGATCCTGCCCCACCCGCCGCGGGACCTGGGCCCGGAAGACGCCGCGCGCATGCGGGGCATCGCCGACCAGATGGCCCTGAGGCTGGCCCACCATGACGCCGCCGCCCACGCCAAGGGCCGACCGCAGTCGGCCGAGGGCGGACCCATCTATGACGCCATCGAGCAGGCCAGGACCCAGGCCATCGGCGCCAACGCCCTCGGCGGCGTGCGGGAGAACCTGCGCGCGGCCCTGGACCAGACGTGGGCGAAGAAGCCGTTCAATCCGATCGAGGCCCAGGCCAATCCGCCCATGGACGAGATCGTCTCGCTGATGGTGCGCGAGCGCCTGACCGGCGAGGCGCCGCCGCCAGCGGCCCGGCCGCTGGTGGATCTATTCCGCGCCGAGATCGAGGCCAAGGCGGGGCCCGACCTCGACAAGCTGGCCGCCAGCCTCCAGGACCAGAAGGCCTTCGGCAAGGTGGCCAAGGCCATCCTGCGCGACCTGTCCATGGGCGATGACCTGTCGGATGCGCCAGAGCAGCCGGACGAGGACGAGGAGGGCGGCGAGGACGCGGAGTCGGAATCGGCCGAGGACCAGGACGGCGGCGAAGGCGAGGATCAGTCCCCGCAGCAGACCGCCATGGACGACAGCGAGGCGACCCATCGCGAAAGCGAAGAGACCGACAGCCAGATGATGTCGGCCGAGGACGACCCCGACGCCGAGGACACCGACGAACAGCCGGATATGGGCGAAGGCGAGCAGCCCTCCCGTCCCGACCCGCGGGCCGATGCTCGCATCCCCACCTACAAGGTGTTCTCCAGCGCCCATGACGAGATCGTCGCGGCCGAAGAGTTGTGCGAAGCCGAAGAGCTGGGACGCCTGCGGGCCTATCTGGATCAGCAGCTGGCCAGCCTGTCCACCGTCGTCTCCCGCCTGGCCAACAAGCTGCAACGCAAGCTGATGGCCCAGCAGAACCGCACCTGGTCCTTCGACCTGGAGGAGGGGATTCTGGACGTCGCCCGGCTGACCCGGGTGATCATTGATCCCACGGCGCCGCTCTCCTTCAAGGAAGAGAAGGACACCGAGTTCCGCGACACCGTGGTCACCATCCTGATCGACAATTCCGGCTCCATGCGCGGACGCCCGATCATGGTCGCCGCCGTCTGCGCCGACATCCTGGCCCGCACCCTCGAGCGGTGCGGCGTCAAGACGGAGATCCTGGGCTTCACCACCCGGGCGTGGAAGGGCGGGACAAGCCGTGAGGACTGGCTGAAGGCCGGCAAGCCGCCCCAGCCTGGCCGGCTGAATGACCTGCGCCACATCGTCTACAAGGCCGCCGACGCTCCCTGGCGCCGGGCGCGGCGCAATCTCGGCCTGATGATGCGCGAGGGCCTGCTGAAGGAGAATATCGACGGGGAGGCCCTGATGTGGGCGCACCAGCGCCTGATGGGCCGGCCTGAGCAGCGCCGCATCCTGATGGTGATCTCCGACGGCGCGCCGGTGGACGATTCGACCCTCTCGGTGAACTCCGGCCACTATCTCGAACGCCACCTGCGCGAGGTCATCGAGGAGATCGAGACCAAGAGCCCCGTGCAGCTGATCGCCATCGGCATCGGCCACGATGTCACCCGCTACTACCGCCGCGCCGTGACCATCGTCGATGTGGAGCAGCTGGCCGGGGTGATTGTCGATCAGCTGGCCGAGCTGTTCGACGAGGAGATCCGCAAGGCCACCCGCGCCACCTCGACCCTGTTGCAACCGCCTCCCAGCACCCAGGGCCCATCGGGTCCAGGCGTCGGCCGAGGTTCGACCTTCAAGGAAGTCCGGAGAGCTCTGGCATGATCCCCCTGCCCCGTCTTGGCGTCCTGATCGCCCTGGCGGGGCTCGCCGCCTGCGCCCCCGCCCCCAGCGCCCTGCCCGCCGCGCCGGTGGCCGCCGGGTCCTCGATCGCGGTCCAGACAGTCCCTGTCGCCTTGAACCCCGAGGCGCCCGATCAGGCGGCCATCGGCGGCTTCGTCTACGCCGGGGGGCTCCAGCTGTCATCCTCGGACACCTCACGCTTCCACGGCCTGTCCGACCTGGCGGTGACGGCGCAGGGTCGCCTGACAGCCATCAGCGACGAGGGCGACCTGATCGAGGGTCAGCTGGTCTTCGAAGATGATCGTCTGGCGGGGTTCACGGCGGTGACGCTGCAGCCCCTCAGCGGCCTGGACGGACAGCCCCTGCCCAATAAGGCGATGTCAGACGCCGAAGGTCTGGCGATCCTTGAAAGCGGCGACCGTCTGGTGAGTTTCGAGCGCCAGTCCCGGATCTGGCTCTATCCGGCCGACGGCGGCGCGCCGCGACCTGTCCCTGCGCCGGAGGCGGACTTCCCGCTCAATGGCGGACTGGAGGCCCTGACCGCCGATCCCGAGCGCGGAGCCGACGCCTATGTGGCCGGCGGTGAGGAGTCGGGTCAGACCTGGCTGTGCCGCCTGGCCATGGCCTGCGTCGAGGGGCCCAAGGTCGCCAAGGGCCCGGAGTTCGGCCTCGTGGCCCTGCGCCGCCTGCCCGGAGACCAGACCGCCTATCTGCTGCGGGCCTGGGACCCCCTGCGGGGCAACCGGATCGTGCTGTCGATCATGGCCCAGGGCGGCGAGGTCGCACGAATGGAGATGGCCCGGCCGCTGACCGTGGACAATTTCGAAGGCGTGGACTTCGTCCCCAGGCCGGACGGCGGCTACCGCATCTACATCCTGTCAGACGATAACTTCAGCGCCAGTCAGCGCACGCTTCTGCTGGCCTTCGACTGGACGCCCTGAGGGCCTCAGGCCGGCGCAAGGCGAACCCACGAAAAAGGCCGGCCCCGAAGGACCGGCCTTTTCAACCTCTTCACCAGACTGGCGCCCTTAGGCGGCGGTCTTGGCTTCGGCGGTCTTGGTCTCGGCCAGCTTGGCCTTGAGTTGACGCTTGATCTTCAGCGCGCGCGGCGAGAGTTGCTCGTCACGGGCCTTGACCAGAAAAATGTCCAGACCACCCCGGAAGTCGAGGGTGCGCAGGGCCGCATTGCTGATGCGCAGTCGGAAGGACTGGCCCAGGGCGTCGGACTGCAGCGTGGCCGGAGACAAGGCCGGCAGGAACCGGCGCTTGGTCTTGATATTCGAGTGACTGACATTGTGCCCGACCATCGGACCAACGCCAGTGAGTTCGCAACGGCGCGACATGGTGTTCAACCTTCGCGTGGAAACCAAAAAGCGCGGAACCGGTCCGCACAAGAGAGCGGGCGATATAGGCGAAAGCCGCCCATGCCGTCAAGGCGCAGCGACAGGTAAGCTGCTGGTGCGTCGCTTTCCCTGGCGGGCGTGTCGCAAGAAGCGCCGCCAAATGGGCTGGGCCCTTCCGACTTGTGTCCAAAAGCTGCGCAACTACAATATCTTGTAGGGAACAAAGGCTGAATCGGGCGCTGTCGCTGATTCGGTCATGGTTTGTTTTGCCCGCGTTCCCGCCCGCTCAGGGGGCCGGCGGCAGACCGGTCAGGAAGGTTCGCAGATCCTGGACCGTGCGGTCCGGCAACTGCTCCATCGGCACATGGCCCCCGTCAGCATAGGTGATCAGGCGCGATCCTGGAACGCCCTGGGCGAATCCAGCGCCGCGGGCGGCGGGAATCACCTGATCGAGCGCGCCGACCATCACCAGGGTTGGAGCCGTGATGGCGGCGAAAGTCTCCGGAGTCACCGGATCGGCGCTGCGGCGGCGGGGATCGGTCAGGATCGCCCTGTGGCCCGGCGCCCGGGCGAGCTCCACATAGCGGTCAATGAGCGCCGGGGTGACGAGGGCCTCGTCGCCATAGGCCTGGCGCAGGCCGCGGCCGGCCAGGGGCCGCGGATCGAGGTTGCGCAGCACCATTCGCCCGGCGGGGTTCTCCAGCAGTTTGAACACCAGGGGACGGCTGTCGCCCTCACCTTCTGTCGCCTCCGGCCAGCCGGCGGCGTTGACCAGGACGAGGCCTCGCACCTTTTGCGGATGGGCCAGGGCATAGCGCCAGGCGACCCCGCCGCCCATGGAGTTGCCCGCCAGAACGAAGGGCGGGAGGCCAAGCCGCGTGGCGACCGCGTCGACCACCGCCACCTGGCCCTCCGGGCTCGACTGATAGCCATCCGGCGCGCGGGTCAGACCGTGGCCGGGCAGGTCCAGGCTGACCAGCCGATAATCCCCTTCCAGCCTCTCCACCCAGGGCTCCCAGGCGTGCAGCGAGGCGGCGAAGCCATGGACCATCACCAGGGTGATCTCCGCCTCGGGGTTCCCCTCGTCGCGGTAATGAACCCGAAGGTCCCCAGGCAGGTCCATGTAGCGCGAGGCCTCGCTCCCATAGCGAGCCTCAAGTTCGGCATAGGGGATGTCGCCGGCCACACAGGCCGAGAGACAGAGCCCAGCCAGCCCAAGCATCACAACGCGCATGGATCGCAACACAGTCCCGCCCCCTCGTTTCAACGCCCATGGGCGCCAGCCCGCAGACCGTCCGGCAAGACCCGTGTTCGGTCAATCATGCCTCAGGGGAAGTCCGCGACGTCAGCGTCGTCGAGGCGCGCCAGACTCGCCAGGGTCGCCGGGGGAACGGAAGGCTTCGATGGCGGCGATGCCGTGCGATGCGGCGTCAGCAAAGGGCGTCAGGACCAGGTCTGCACCGGCCGTCAGCAGCAGGTCGACCTCTTCAGGGCGGTTGGACGTCAGGGCGACCTGCCCTTCGAAGCCTCGCTCCCGCAGATGCTGCATCAGGACGATGCGCCCGTCGGCATGATTCACCCCGTCAGCCTCGATCCGCACCGTGGCGACGACCCAGTTCACCCCCGAGAGCGGCAGGCCGCCCAGGAATTCCGGATCGGAGAGATCACCGAACACGCCATCATAGCCGTCGTCACGCCAGGCGCGGACCGAAGCAGGGCTGATATCCACACCCAGAACCTCATAGCCAGCCTCGGCCAGGCCCCGCCCCAGGGCGCCTCCGTAGCGCCCAAGCCCGAACAGGACCACGTCATAGCCGCCGCCCGCCTCCTCCGTCTCCGCCTGGGCATGCCGCGGATCGGGTCGCCGCATCCGCCCTACCAGGGCCAGAGCCGGCTCGCAGATCCGGTAGAGCTGATGGGAGTAGGTGATCATATAGGTCGAGGCGGCGATCGTGATCAGCCCGACAAGGGTCACCAGCGCCAGGGCGTCATTGGTCACATGGCCGATCGTCACACCCATGGCCATGAAGATCAGGGAGAACTCGCTGATCTGGGCCACCGTCAGCCCTGCGAGGAAGCCCGTACGCTGGTGGTAGCCCAGCACCGCCATGATCAGGATTACGATCAGGGGATTGCCGATCAGCACGAAGAGCGACAGGACCACGGCGCCGAAACCGTTCGCGCCAAGCCCGCCGAGATCCAGGCTCGACCCCAGGGCGATAAAGAAGAACAGCAGCAGGAAGTCTCGCAGAGGCGCCAGCCTGGCCGAAATCGAGTCCCGGAACGGGGTCGAGGCCAGGGCCACGCCGGCCAGCAGTCCGCCCAGCTCCTTGCCAAATCCCAGCCCTTCTCCGAGCGCCGCGAAGGCCGCCGCCAGGGCGATGGCGAATCCGATCAGCAACTCGGGCGACCGCGCCAGCCGCTCGGTGAGGCGGTCGGCCAGGAACCGCGCAAACAGGATGACGAGGCCCAGCATGGCCGCGCCTGCAGCGAAGACCCTCAATACATCGGCGGCGCTGGCGTCCTCCGCCGCCCCAACCCCGACGGCTGAGAGCACGATCATCGCCAGGACGACGACGATGTCCTGGACGATCAGGAAGCCCAGGGCGATCCGTCCGTGCAGGGTCTCCAGCTCGCGTTTGTCCGACAGCAGTTTGACGATGATGATCGTGCTGGAGAAGGTCAGCGCCACGGCCACATAGAGGCTGGTCGTGACGTCCAGTCCCAGGCCGAGGCCAATCAGAAATCCGAAGCCCGAGGTGAACAACACCTGGCCGAGCCCGGTCGCCAGCGCCACCGGACCCAGGTTTCGCACCAGCTTCACGTCGAGCTTGATGCCCACCAGAAAGAGCAGCACAGCGATGCCGAGTTCGGCCAGCAGGTCGATTGCTTCCGAAGAGCGGGCCACGTCCAGCACCGAGGGCCCGGCGATGATGCCCACGGCGATGAAGCTGACGATCAAAGGCTGCCGCAGAAGAAGGCCCACTGAGCCAACCCCGGCGGCCAGGACGAGGAGGGCGGCGACCTCATTGAACACCGAGGCCGCGATCCACTCGTTCAGCATTCAGCCTCTCCAGAAACAGAACCTCGGGCGGCGGCGCACCGCTCCAAACCAAGCCATGACCCCAAAAAAAGTCGTGCGGCGCGGGACCTGGCAAGCCTGAGCATGGCAATGTCCCTCTTCAATGCCGGTCCGCTGGCTGAGTTAAGTGACGTTTCTGTGTTCCTGGAGCTCTCGCGCATGCGCCGCATCCTGGTCGCCACCGACTTCTCCGCCCGCGCCGACCGGGCGATCCGCCGGGGGGCGCTGATGGCCCGGCAGTTCGACTGCGACCTCGTCGTGGCCCACGTGGTGGACGATGATCAGGCCGAAAGCCTGATCCAGGTCGAGCGCCGCGAAGCTCAGAATTTGCTCGAGAAACTGTCCCTTGGTCTGAGGAAGTCTGATGGCCTGCGCTGCGAAGCCGAGCTCGCCCTTGGGGAGCCGTTCGAACAGATCCCGGCTCTCGCCCAGACTCTGGAAGCAGACCTGATCATTCTGGGCCCCTATCGCCGCGACCGGCTAAAGAACATCTTTGTCGGCGCGACGGCCGAGCGGATCATCAGGTCGAGCGCCACGCCGGTGCTGATGGCCAACGGTCTGCCTGCCGCGCCCTATGAGCGGGTCTTGCTGGCCACGGACTTTTCACAGAACGCCGAGAGGGCCATTTCGACGACCATGTCGCTCGGCCTGCTTGGGGGCGCGCAGGTCTCTGCGATCCATGCCTACCTCGCTGCGGCCGACAGCCTGATGGCCCGCACGGCGGCCAATGCCGACCACCGCAAGGACTATCTTCTGAAAGAGGCGGCCACAGCCCTGGCGAAACTCAAGGAACTGGCGGCAGCCACCGGCCTGGATCTCACTGATCTGCTCGTTGAGCACATTGAGCTTTCGGCGGCCGAGACGATCCGAGGCGCGGCGTCCAGGATCAGGGCCGAACTCATTGTCGTGGGCGCGCAGGGGCGTACAGCGCTCTCCCAGGCCTGGCTTGGCAGTGTATCTCAGGATCTGCTTCGCTTCGCCGAGGTGGACATTCTGGTCATCCCGACTCCCCGCTGAGCCGCGCAGCGATCAGGTCAATCCCGTCCCTAGGTCATCCTGTCAGCGGCGTCGGCGGCGACGAGGACGAAGCTGACATTGTCCGGGGCGCCGCGCTCAAGGGCTACGGCCAGCAGGGCCTCGGCGGCGGCGTCGAGGTCGGGCCGATTGATGAAGTCCATCAGTTCGTCATCTTCCACGCAGGCGGTCAGACCATCGGAACATAGAAGGAAGACGTCCCCGGGCAGGATCGGCGCGAAACGGCGGTCCAGATCGATTTCGGCGGCGGCCCCCACGGCGCGGGTGATGATATGGGCTTCGGGATGGCGGCGGCGCTCGGCCGCATCGATCCGCCCATCGTCGATGAGGCTTTGAACCAGGCTGTGGTCACGGGTGATTGGGGTCACAGCGCCCCCGCGCAACAGGTAGGCGCGGCTGTCCCCAGCCCAGACGCAGGCGAAATGCCGCTCGTGGGCCAGCAGCGCCACCACGGTCGCGCCGCTCGGGGCTGCGCCTGGTCCCTCTGAGGCCTGCGTGAAAAGCTCAGCGTTCACCGCCGACACCGCCCGCACCAGGTCGTTCAGCCGGCCATAGCCGGAATCAGTGGCGTCCAGGGCGCCCAGGGCCTCGACCACCCGACTGGCGGCGACATCTCCCGAGCGGTGACCGCCCATGCCGTCGGCCACAGCCCAGAGGCCCACCTCGGGCCGATCCAGTAGCCGGTCTTCATTGAGACCGCGCCGCAGACCGGCATGGCTGCGCGCCGCCGAGCGAAATCTGAGCCGGTCAAGATTGGGGGGCGCATTCATCGCCTCAGGCGTCCGACTGGCCGGCCGCCAGACGATAGGCCTCTACGAAGGCGTGGCGCAGCGGGCCGCCGGCCGGGTCTTCGGCCGCGGTCAGGGCGGCGTGGCGCTGGTTGAGGATTTCCCATCGCAAGGCCTGCTGGCTCTTTAGCAGGCTCCCTTGGCGGCGGGCCTCGGCGTCGATGACGTCCGGCGACAGGGTCTGGACCGCAAGATTGGCCGCCGCGCTGGCGCCCTGAGCCATGGCCGACATGTGCCGCCCCAAGTCCTCGAACGAGGCGCGAACCGCCTCGGCGTCAGACAGGAAACCCGCTGGCGCGCCGCACAGCAGATCCTGGGCCAGCCTGCGGGTCGGGGTCCACTTGAAGGGATTATTGGCCTGGGCGCCGAGAGTCGTGCGGTCGAGCCGGGCCTCGCCCTTCATGCGGGCGCGGTCGGCCATGAGGGTGGCGAGCCCCAGCACCGTCTGCTGGTAGATCACCCCGATACGGGTCATGAGCTCGTGAGGTTCCTGGCCCGACAGGGCCGAGGCGTCCAGGCCAGCGCCCTCGCAGAAGGCCTCGATCAGCGAGCCGTCCCGGTGCGGCCTGGGGGCGGGCTGGGCGTCTGACCAGTCGTGGGGCAAGGGCGTGGGGCTTAGATCCTGGGCGCCGTGCAAGGTCGTCGCATCGGCGGCCGCGCCCTGCGGTTGATCGACCAGAATGCTGAGATCCCCAAGCCTGACGCTCTGGCGCGGATGGAGTTCCACCGCCTCACGGGCCGGCGCACGGGCCCCGCCCGCGAGAAAGGTGCCATTGGTGCTGCTGTCGATGAGGAACAGGCGCCCCTCTTCGACCGCCAGGGTGCAATGGATGCGCGAAAGCACCCCCTGCGGGTCGTCCAGGGACCAGTCGGCGGCGGGATCGCGACCGACCGTCGTCCGGCCCTCGGCGATCAGGCGAGCCTCAATCTGCTCAAACGGCCGGTCGTGGTGGAAGAGGCGACAGATGAACATGGCCTAGCCGCTCGCGCGCCAACTGGGATCGAAGGGGGTGCCCTGGGCCTCAGCCGCAGGTCGGATCAGCGGGGGTTCGCGCGATGGCGCCAGCACCGGCATGATCTGGGTGGCGTCCACGGCCTGCGGGCGTCCAGCCGGTCGCTCGGCCGCCAGCAGGCGTTCCTGCAGGGCGGTGGCCAGGCGGTTGAAGCCGTCGAACAGCTCCCCGAATTCGTCCCGGCGGCGGTGGGAGATGCGGAAGTCCAGGTCACCCATGGCCGCGTCCCTGAGCCCCTGCTTGAGCCGGCGCAGGGGCAGGGTCATCAGGCGCGCCATGGTGAAGCTGATGCCCGCCACGACCGCCAGTATGACCGCCGCCAGACCGATCATCAGATTGCGAGAGGTCGCCGCGGCGGCCTCAAGCTCGGCCTTGCTGATGCTGACCTCGATCAGGCCAAAGGGCTGGTTGGCGTAGAGAATCGGATGGACGAAGCGGAAGCCCGGCTGATCGGCGTCCAGCTCGATGTCGGTCACGACCACATCGCGGCCCGTGTGAACCACGCTCTCACCCACTGGCGCGGCATAGCGCTGACCCAGAAGGTCCGGGTCGCTCGCCCCCCGGATATAGCCCTCAGAGTCCACCATGGTCATCCAGCGGACGGACTGGTCCTTGGCGGCCGCGGCGATGAAGGCCTGGATGGGCGTCCAGTCGCGCTCGGCCGGCGGGGCGGCGGCGTTTTCCACCGCCGGCAGGGCGGCGTTGCTGGCGACGAAGGCGGCGATGGCCGAGCCGGAGGCCAGGGCGATCTGTTCCATGGCCCGATATTGGCGATCGAGAACGGCGTTGATGCTGAACACCAGGGCGAGCGCCGTCACCGCCACCATGGCGAGGGTCAGGCGGACCTGCAGCGGCAGATAGCGCCCCCGGGCGGCGTCATCGGCGTTGACGGCCTCGTGCGCCTTGATCTCGCGCTCAATGGCTCGCTTCAGGTCGGCGCCGTCCACGAAGCGGCGCTCCGGCCGCTTGGCCAGCAACTTTTCGATGATGAAGCGCAAGCCCCCGGCGCAGCCCGGCGCCAGATCGCTGATCGGGGGCGGATTCTGCTGGGTGATCTGGAGGGCCAGGGTGGCGGCGCTAGAGCCCGAAAAGGTCGCCCTACCGGTGACCAGTTCATAAAGCACCACGCCCACGGAAAACAGATCTGAGCGACCATCGACCACCTGACCGAGGGCCTGTTCAGGACTCATGTATCGCGGCGTGCCGAGGACCTGACCGATCTGGGTGCGCAAATGGTCCCGATCGGTTTCCTCACGGCTGGCCTCGGCCACGCGGGCGATGCCGAAGTCGAGAATCTTGATCGAGCGGCCGTCCGCGGCGAGCATGATGTTGGAGGGCTTGATGTCCCGATGGACCACCCCTGAGAGGTGGGCATAGCTCAGGGCGCCGGCGAGTTGCGCCCCGATGGCCAGGACACGCTCGTCCTCAAGTGGGCCTTCTCGCGCCAGCACGACATCCAGGGGATCGCCGTCCAGGAGCTCCATGGCGATGTAGGGATAGCCGTCGACCTCGCCGACATCATAGATGGTGACGATGGACGGGTGAGCCAGCGCTCCGGCCGCCTTGGCCTCGCGCAGGAAGCGCGCGGCATATTCAGGGATGCGGCGGAATTCCGGCTTCAGAATCTTGATGGCCAGGACGCGGTCGATGCCCGGATCATGGGCGCGCCAGACCTCGGCCATGGCGCCCTCGCCGATCCGCTCCACCAGCTCATAACGACCGACCAAAGTCATCGCCCGATTCCCACGCATCCTGTCGCCGCCCTGGCGTTGCTTGCCCGCCACCGCGGTCAACTTGCCCGTAGACGTAGCCTGGCCAGGTTAAGACGAGGTTGGGGGTCGCCGGCCAAAGTCACTTACGACTGGATACGGCGCTCTGAATCCGTACGGCCCGCTGAAGATCTCGAGCGATCAGGGCGTTGTCAGGATCGAGCTGCTGGGCCTGGCGGAGCAGACTGACGGCCTTCTGCACTTCGCCACGGTTAAGCTCCATCAGACCTTGAGCTCGGAGCTGGCCGGCCCGGGTCTTGTCCACCGAGGGCTTGGCGGGCGCGGGTGCAGGAGCTGGCGCAGCCGGGGTCGGCGCGGCGCGGCGCGGCGACTGGGCGGGCGCTGGCGCCCCCGCCGGCGCAGCCTGTTGCTCGCCTGTCGGATTGGGAATGGGCTTCATTTCACCCCAGGACCGGTCGCCTGACCCGGGCGCCGTCGTCTCGGGCTCGGAGGATGTCGTGGCGCAACCGCTGAGGGCGGCGGCCACAATGATGCCGGCGGCCAAGGTCCGCACCTCACGGCGGGGAAGAAAGGCGGTCATAGGGTCAGCTCTTCTGCGTGGTGTTTGTGGGTACGGGTGTTGGGCGGCCCTTGGGCCCCGGCGCTCAGGCGTTTTCGCCACTCAGCGTCCGTCGCCAGGGCGAGGAAGGCCTCGCCGCTCAGCGGCCTTGAGAAGTGGTAGCCCTGGAAGACATGACAGCCCAGGCTGCGAAGGCAGGCGACCTCGGCCTCGGTCTCGACGCCCTCCGCCAGCACCAGCAGGTCGAGACCACGACCCAGCTCAATCAGGGCTCGGCAGATGGCGCGGCTGTCCCGTCGCTGGTCGATCTGGGCGACGAATTCCCGGTCGATCTTGAGTTTGTCGAAGGGCAGGTTCTTCAGATAGCTCAGGCTGGAATAGCCGCTGCCGAAGTCGTCCACCGCCAGGCTGACGCCCATGGCGCGCAGCTCGCCAAACAGATGGAAGGTGCGTTCGGCGTCGGCCATGGTGGCCGTCTCGGTCAGTTCCAGCTCCAGGGCTTCAGCCCCCAGGCCGTGGCGGGCAAGGGTGCGCTCGATCTTGGTCTTCAGACCCGGATCAAGGAGCTGGCGCGCCGAGAGGTTGACCGCCACCCGCATCCCCACCGCGCCCTCGTCGGCCCAACGGCGGGCCTCACGGCAGGCGGCGTTCAGCACCCAGAGGCCATAGCGCTCGCTCAGGCCCAGGGCCTCGACAACAGGGATGAACCGCGCAGGCGAGACCGCGCCCAGCAAGGGGTGATCCCATCGCAACAGGGCCTCGGCGCCCATCATCCGGCCAGCGGCCAGGTCGACCACTGGCTGGAAGACCATGGTCAGCTGGTCCTCCGCGATGGCCTGGGCCAGGTCCTGCTCCAGCATGAACTGTTCGCGGGCGGCCTCGGCGGTATGCGGCGACAGAAGCCGGACTTCACCCCCCTCGACGCCTTCAGGTCGTGACAGGGCCGCAGTGGCCCGAAGCAGCAGGGTCAGGCCGTCCTTGCCCTGCTGGGGAAAGGACACGGCGCTGATCTCCAGCGCAGGCGTAATCCGGCCGCCGTCGATCTCCATCTCATGGCCGGTGACGTAGGCGATGGCCTGAAACTCCGCCCGCGCGGCCTCGATGTCGACAGCGCCAAACCAGATGGCGAAACCGTCGCGATCAACCTGGGCGACCAGGCGGCCAGCCTGGGTTACGGACACCAGGCGGCAGGCGAATTGCTCAAGGGCGCGATTGGCCAGGGCATGGTCGAAACCCGCTAGGCGGTCGAAATCTACGAAGCGAATGACGCCAAGCAGCCTCGGCGGCGGGCCAGCCGCCACATCGGCGGCGATGGTCTCGCACAGGGGCTCTCGGGTAGGCAGGCCGGTGACCGGATGGGTGTAGGTGGTGCGATGATCCAGGGCCTCCAGCCGGGCTGCGGCAATGCCTATGACCTCGCGCAAGTCGCCGGCCGGCTGGCCCAGGATTTCCTCGGCCCACCGCGCCAGAACGATCTGCTCGCCGAGGATGATCCCGAGCAGGGCCAGGGCGGCGGTCAGTATGACCACCCCAGCGAAGGCGTCCTTCGCGATAAGCCACCCGCCCAGGGCGCAACCGGCCGCCATTGCGGGCAGTCCGGCGGCGCGCAGCCGGGCCGCCACAGGCGTCCTGGGGCGCGCATGACCCGCGATCAGCTCAGCCTTCGTCATGGCCTGACGTTAACAGGCGGAAGTTAATCGACTTCTTCCGGAGGCTCGCGCCGCAACCCCTGGATGCGCTGCGCAAGCGGTCCAGCCAGGGCCCTGGCGGGCGCGCCGTGCTGCCGCTTGCCCAGCGCCGATTCGGCCCCCACTTTCCCAGCATGAGTGACCGTCCCTCGGGCGCGGCGCCGTCCCGCCTGGTGGCGGTTCTGGGGCCGACCAACACAGGCAAGACCCATCTGGCCGTCGAGCGCATGCTGGGGCACGCCTCGGGCATGATCGGCCTGCCGCTTCGGCTGCTGGCGCGGGAAATCTATGACCGCATCGTCAAGCTGCGGGGGGCGCGCTCCGTCGCCCTGATCACCGGCGAGGAGAAGATCGTCCCGCCGCGGGCGGTCTATTTCGTCTGCACCGTCGAGGCCATGCCCCTGTCGCGGGAGGTGGAGTACCTGGCGGTGGACGAGATCCAGCTCTGCGCCGACCCCGAGCGCGGCCACGTCTTCACCCACCGCCTGCTGCATGCGCGCGGCAAGTACGAGACCATGCTGCTGGGCGCCTCGACCATGGCGCCGCTGGTTCGCCGCATGCTGCCCGACGCCGAGATCGTCAGCCGCGAGCGGTTCTCGAACCTCACCTATGCGGGTTCCAAGAAGCTGACCCGCCTGCCCCGGCGCAGCGCCATCGTCGCCTTCTCCGCCGACCAGGTCTACGCCATCGCCGAACTGATCCGCCGCCAGCGGGGCGGGGCCGCCGTGGTCATGGGCTCGCTCAGCCCCCGGACCCGCAACGCCCAGGTGGCGCTCTATCAGTCGGGCGAGGTCGACTTTCTGGTGGCCACAGACGCCATCGGCATGGGCCTGAACATGGATGTCGACCATGTGGCCTTTGCGGGCCTGCGCAAGTTTGACGGGCGGCGCAACCGCTGGCTGACGCCGCAGGAGATCGGCCAGATCGCCGGCCGCGCTGGCCGGTTCCGCACCGACGGCACCTTCGGCGTCACCGGCGACTGCGACGAGATGGACGAGGACCTGGTCGAGGCCGTCGAGAACCACCAGTTCGAGGCCGTCACCGGGGCCGAATGGCGCAACGCCAAGCTGGACTTCGACTCCCTGCCCGACCTGCTGCGCTCACTGGCCCGCTCCCCCGATCGCTCGGGCCTGCGGCTGGCCCAGGAGGCCCTGGACGAGATCACCCTGCGCAAGCTGGCGGCTGACCCCGACGTCGTCGGCCGGGTCCGCGACCGCGCCGCGCTGTTCAAGCTGTGGGACGTCTGCCAGACGCCGGACTTCCGCAAGGTCTCGCCTGAGGAGCATGTGCGCCTGATCCGTGACCTGTTCGACAATCTGACCACCGGACGCCGGCGCATCCCCGACGACTGGATCGCCCGCCAGCACAAGCAGCTGGACCGGCCTGAGGGCGAGATCGACGCCCTGGCCCAGCGGCTGTCGTCGGTGCGCACCCTCTCCTATGTGGCCCACCGACCCGACTGGCTGGTCGATCCCACCGGCTGGCAGGGCAGGCTGCGCCAGCTGGAGGACCGGCTGTCGGACACCCTGCACGAACGGCTGATGGCCCGCTTCGTCGACCGCCGCACCAGCGCCCTGATGCGCGGCCTGCGGGTGCGCCACGAGATGTTGGCCGGGGTCGGCGGCGACGGCGCCGTGACCGTGGAAGGCCAGTATGTGGGCCGCCTTCAGGGCGTCAGTTTCGAGCCCGATCAGGGCGCCTCGATCCTTGAGACCAAGGCCCTGCGGGCCGCAGCCGTCGCCGCCGTAGGGCCAGAGATCGCGCGTCGGCTGGGCAAGTTGGCCGCAGAACCCGACGAGGCCTTCGCCCTCAATCCCGACGGGGTGGTTCTGTGGCGGGGCGAGGCGGTGGGGGCGCTGTCTGGCGGCCGGCCGTTCGCACCCCGGGTGCGGCTGTTTGGCGAACTGGGCGAGGCCGCGGCCCGGGAGCGGGCCCAGCGCCGGCTGGAGGCCTTCCTGGCCGCCGAGGCCGGACGTCGCCTCTCGCCCCTGCGCAAGCTCGACGCGGCGGTGACCGAGGGCGCCATCAGGGGCCTGCCCCGTGGCATCGCCTATCGCCTGCTGGAACAGGGGGGCGTCCTGGACCGCGCCCATGTCCGCGAGGAGGTCGCCGCCCTGAGTCAGGTGGAGCGCCGGGCGCTGAAAGGTCTGGGCGTGCGCATCGGGGCCTTCAGCCTGTTCATGCCGGGCCTCCTGCGGCCCGAGGCCTTGGCCTTCGCCCAGGCCTTCGCCGCCGAGGCCGGCTGGCGCCCCGCGATGGAGGGCCTCTCCCCGCTGCCGGGCGACATGCCAGCCCCCTGGCGCCTGGCCGCCCACGGCCACCGGGCGGTCGCCGGGTTCTCAGTCGCCGTGGAGGCCTTGGAGGCCCTGGACGAACGCCTGCGCGCCGCCCCGCGCGAGGCCGGCGGCGTGCAGCTGCCCGAGGATCTGTGGGGCGCCCTGGGCTGGAGCGCCATAGAAGGCGAAGCCATCCTGCGCGCCCTCGACTACGCCCCCACCGGCCCGGCCACGACCGGTCAACCGCGCCCGTGGCGACGGCGCAAACTGGACCCCAAGGCGCAGAAGACCAGCGCCGTCTCGCCCTCCTCCCCCTTCGCCGCCCTGGCCGCCCTGAAGTCCCCGCCGCCCCCGCCGGCGCCGAGGCCCAAGGCGCCGCGCCCCA
>NZ_JAUXSP010000024.1 GCF_030679875.1 Phenylobacterium sp.
ATGGCCAAAGAGAAATTCCAACGCAATAAGCCGCATTGCAACATCGGCACGATTGGTCACGTTGACCATGGGAAGACGACGCTGACGGCGGCGATCACGATGACGCTGGCGAAGTCCGGCGGTGCGACGGCGAAGAAGTACGACGAGATTGACGCGGCGCCGGAAGAGAAGGCCCGTGGCATCACGATCAACACGGCGCACGTGGAATATGAGACGGCCAACCGTCACTACGCCCACGTCGACTGCCCTGGTCACGCTGACTATGTGAAGAACATGATCACGGGCGCGGCGCAGATGGACGGCGCGATCCTGGTGTGCTCGGCCGCTGATGGTCCGATGCCGCAGACCCGCGAGCACATTCTGCTGGCCCGTCAGGTTGGCGTGCCGGCCCTGGTGGTGTTCCTGAACAAGGTCGACATGGTCGACGATGAGGAGCTGCTGGACCTGGTGGAGATGGAGCTGCGCGAGCTGCTGTCGTCCTATCAGTTCCCGGGCGACGACATCCCGATCACCAAGGGCTCGGCCCTGGCGGCGGTTGAAAACCGCGATCCGGAAATCGGCGAGAACGCCATTCTGGCGCTGATGAAGACGGTGGACGAGTACATCCCGCAGCCGGAGCGTCCGGTGGACCTTCCGTTCCTGATGCCGGTGGAAGACGTGTTCTCCATCTCGGGTCGTGGCACGGTGGTGACCGGCCGGATCGAAAAGGGCATCGTCAAGGTTGGCGAGGAAGTCGAGATTGTCGGCATCCGTCCGGTTCAGAAGACGACCTGCACGGGCGTCGAGATGTTCCGCAAGCTGCTGGACCAGGGCCAGGCGGGCGACAATGTCGGCGTTCTGCTGCGCGGCACCAAGCGTGAAGACGTTGAGCGCGGCCAGGTTCTCTGCAAGCCGGGTTCGATCACGCCGCACACCAAGTTCGTGGCCGAGGCCTATATCCTGACCAAGGAAGAGGGTGGCCGTCACACGCCGTTCTTCACCAACTATCGTCCGCAGTTCTACTTCCGGACGACGGACGTGACGGGGATCATCAAGCTGCGCGAAGGCGTGGAAATGATCATGCCGGGCGACAACGCCGAGCTGGACGTGGAGCTGATCACCCCGATCGCCATGGACCAGGGCCTGCGCTTCGCCATCCGCGAGGGCGGCCGCACCGTCGGCGCCGGCGTCGTGGCCAAGATCACCGAATAGTCGAAGGCCTCACAGCCAGACACGAAGGCCAAGGCCGTCGGGGGAAACCCCGGCGGCCTTTTCCTTGGGC
>NZ_JAUXSP010000019.1 GCF_030679875.1 Phenylobacterium sp.
GCGACCCAGCCTCAGCCTTGTTGGAGGTCCTCGATCCCTCGCAGAACTCGACCTTCGCCGACCACTATCTGGAGGTCGACTACGACCTGTCGCCTGTGATGTTCGTCACCACGGCCAACTCGCTCAACATGCCCCAGCCCCAGCTGGATCGCATGGAGATCATCCGCATCCCCGGCTACACCGAGGACGAGAAGGTCGAGATCGCCAAGCGCCACGTCCTGCCCAAGCTGACCAAGGACCATGGGCTGACGCCTGAGGAGTTCGCGGTCTCCGAGGACACGATCCGCGAGCTGATCCGCTACTATACGCGGGAGGCCGGGGTCCGTTCGCTGGAGCGGGAACTGGGCAATCTGGCGCGCAAGACCGTTCGCGATCTCGCCCGGGAAAACGTCACCAGCATCACCATCGATCCGGAACGTCTGGCCAAGTACGCCGGGGTCCGTAAGTACCGGTATGGGGAGATGGACGCCGAGGATCAGGTCGGGATCATCACCGGCCTGGCCTATACGGACTTTGGCGGCGACATCCTGACCATCGAGGCGGTCAAGATGCCGGGCAAGGGGCGCATGTCCATCACGGGCAACCTGAAGGACGTGATGAAGGAGTCCATCGCGGCGGCCAATTCCTACGTCCGCAGCCGGGCCACCCAGTTCGGCATCGAACCCCCGGCCTTCGAGAAGACCGACGTTCACATCCACGTGCCGGACGGCGCCACCCCCAAGGATGGTCCCAGCGCCGGCGCCGCCATGGCGACCGCCATCGTCTCGGTCCTGACCGGCATACCGATCCGCAAGGATATCGCCATGACCGGCGAGGTCACCCTGCGTGGCCGGGTGACGGCCATTGGCGGCCTGAAGGAAAAGCTGCTCGCGGCCCTGCGTTCGGGGGTCAAGACCGTGCTGATCCCGCAGGAGAACGAAAAAGACCTGGCGGACATTCCGGCCAAGGTGAAGGAGGCCCTGGAGATCATCCCGGTGAACACCATGGATGAGGTCTTGGTCCGCGCCCTGACCCGGATGCCGGACCCGATCGAGTGGACCGAGCCTCCGACCAAGGGGCCGGTCGCCGGCGACGATGGCGAAGCTGAGGCGATCATGACCCACTAGGGTCGGGGCGCTTCCATACCAGACCACAGGCGGCGCGGGCTCACCCCCGCGCCGCTTTGTTTGACGCGCCTGCTTTAGCCCGCATAATCCCTTGGCGCGAAGGCGTTCGCCGCTGCCGGTGCTTCGCGAAAAACAGAAAAAGGGCAGGGAGAGGAAACCACTATGACCAAGGCTGAACTGGTTTCGGCGATGGCCGACAAGGCGGGGATCACCAAGTCGCAGGCAAAGGACGCCCTGGAAGCGTTTGTCGATTCCGTCACCGGGTCGCTCAAGGGTGGCCAGGAGGTGCGTCTCGTCGGCTTCGGCAGTTTTGTGCCGGTGAGCCGAGCCGCAGGCGTCGCGCGCAATCCGCGCACCGGCGAGAGCGTGAACCGCCCGGCCTCGCAGACCGCGCGGTTCCGGATAGGTGAGGGCCTGAAGAACGCGCTCAATAGTTAGACGATCGAGATACGCAGGATTTTAGAGGGGGCGGCCGCCACAGGTGACCGTCCCCTCTTTGCGTCATCGCCCAAAAGCGGCTCCGAATCTGCGCCAGGAGCAGGTATGAGTGCCGGCGAGGGCGGCTAGCTCAGTTGGTCAGAGCACCTGGTTTACACCCAGGGGGTCGGGGGTTCGAGCCCCTCGCCGCCCACCATTGGTCCAAGGCCCAGCCTGACCGGAGGACGCATGCGATACCGTCCCCTGGGCCGAACCGGGCTCACCGTCTCAGAGATCGGCTTCGGCTGCGCCAGCTATTGGGGCCTGCCCAGGTTCGATGAGGATGAGGCGGTGCGGCTGGTTCATCGCGCCCTCGATCTGGGGATCACCCTGTTCGACACCGCGCCGGGCTACTCCCGGGGCGAGGCTGAGCCGCGATTGGGCCGCGCCCTGAAGGGGCGGGTGACCAATGGTCTCGTGATCGCCACCAAGGTCGGCACCTTCCATGCCGGCGGGGGCCGCACAGGGAGGGACTTCTCGCCCGCCGCCATCACCCCCAGCGTCGAGGCGAGCCTGAAGCGACTGGGGGTCGAGCACCTCCAGCTGGTTCAACTGCATGGCCCGGCGGTCCCTGAGCTGAATGATGATCTGTTCGCCGTGCTGGAGCGTCTGCGAGATCGGGGTCTGGTGACGGCCTTCGGGGCCAACAGCTTCGATCCCGCCGTGATCGCCGCCATCATCGCCGCGCCCAGCCTCGATGTGGTGATGCTGGACTACAACGTTCTGAGGCCAGAGCGCCGAACGCTCATCGATGCGGCTGTGGCGCAGGGCAAGGGGGTGCTGGCGGGCATGCCTTTGGCCATGGGGCATGTGGACGGCCAGATCCGAAAGGTGAGGGGCCTGCGCGATCTCTGGTACGCGGCCCGCGCCCTGAAGAACCATCGGGAAGAGCTGTTGCTGGCCGAGCGGTTCGGCTTTCTGAGGCGTCTGGAGGGCATGAGCGCCGCCCAGGCGAGCCTTTCCTATGTGCTGGAGCATCCCGGCGTGTCGGCTGCGGTGACAGGCACCACCCGTCTGGCCCATCTGGAGGCCAATGTGGCGGCGTCCGGCATGGTGTTGCCGCCGGAGACGCGGACGCGCCTGCGCGCTGCTCAGGGGGTCTGAGGCTTCGTCCTCTGGCGAGCCTTATATTGGCGCTCGGCGTCCCGACCTATGACGATGGAGCCGATACCGCGCCGCGGCGCCGGATCAGACCGTGATCGAGCTAATCACCCTGGCCGGAGGCGGCTTCCAGGCCACGATGCTGGCTTCGGCCAAGGCCGAACGGATCAAGCCCTTCGCCAAGCTCTTCGCCCGGCAGGAACGATGTCGTCTGAGGAGAGGGGCCCGCGCCAGGTTTTCTCAAAGAAGACCATGGCGCGAGTGACGGGACTCGAACCCGCGACCTCCGGCGTGACAGGCCGGCGCTCTAACCAACTGAGCTACACCCGCATATGGCGCTCGCGTCGCCGCGAGGGGCGTCTGATAGGTCCCGACCGGAATCGTGTCAACTGGGCACGAGCGATGATGTGGCCTGCGGCGGCGAATAATGCACGCCAGCCTGTGGACCGAGGGGCAACTCCAGCGCCGACCACAGCCCGACCAGGATCAATCCGGCGCTCATCATCGCCGCCGAGTAGGGCAGCATGGCGCTGATCAGGCCGCCGACGCCAAAGCCTGGCCGCCATCTTTGGCAGAATCCGAGGACCAGCGCGAAATAGGGCATGAGCGGCGAGGCCATGTTCACGCTGGAATCCCCCATCCGATAGGCGGCCGTGGTCATCTCGGGGCTCACCCCCAGCAGCATCAGCATGGGCACCAGGACCGGCGCCAGCGCGGCCCACTTGGCTGAGGCCGAGCCGATCAGCATGTCGAGGCCGGCGGTCAGGACAACGATCGCCATCAGCAACACCGGGATCGGCAGGCCGGAGGCTCGCACGGCCTCCGCCCCATTGATGGCGATGATGACGCCCAGGTTTGACCAGGTGAACATGGCGATGAAGTGGGCGGCGGCGAAGGCGAGCACGATGTAGGGCGCCATGGCCGCCATCGAGTCCGAGGCCAGACGCACCACATCCTTGTCTGAACGAATCTGCCCGGTCAGCCGGCCATAGGTCAGGCCGCCGGCCAGGAAGAGGATGAAGAACCCGGCGACCAGCGACCGGAAGAACGGGGTCCAACGGCCTGGGCCCTCCAGGCTGTCATCGACGAGGGGCGCACCGGGCGCCAGCGCGAGCGCGGCCCAGAGGACCATCACGCTCAGCACGGCGACTCCGGACCACCGCAAGGCGCGGCGCTCCTGCGTAGACAAGGGCGCGTCCTGTGGGGGCAGGTCTGCGGGGGGTGTCCAGGGACCCAGGCGAGGCTCAACCACATTGGCGGTCACCCACCAGGCGACGGGAATGAACACTACGGCGGCTGCGGCGGTGAAGTACCAGTTTCCCACCAGGTTGGCGGTCCAGGTCGGATCGATCAGCCGGGCGGCGGGTTCAGACAGGCCAAGAATCAGGGCGTCGAACTGACCGGGCAGGGGATTGCCGGCGAAGCTGCCCACCACGCCGGCGAAGGCCGCGGCGATTCCCGCCACGGGATGGCGGCCAACCGCAGCGAAGGCCGCGCCTGCCAGGGGCAGGAGGATGACAAAGCCCGTATCGGCGGCGTGGTTGGCGATCAGGCCCAGAAAGATGACCACGGGGGTCACGAGCCTGTGGGGGGTGCGGCTCATCATGGCGCGAATCGCCGCTGAGAGCAGACCGACCCGCTCGGCGATTCCCGCCCCGAGCATGATCAAGAGGACGTAGCCGAGAGGGGCGAAGCCCGTGAGAGTCCTGGGCATCTCCACCAGCAGGGTGCGGATATTGTCCGGGGCGAGCAGGCTCTGGGCGCGGAGGAGCTGTCCATCCACTGGATTGATCGCGCTGACGCCGACCCAGGCGCAGAGGACGCTGGCGAGCACCAGGGCGCCAATGATCCAGGCGAAGATGAATACGGGATCGGGCAGGCGGTCGCCCAGGCGCTCAATGGCGTCGAGCGCCCGGTGAAGTATGGGTCTTGCGGTCAATTTCCCCTCCCCGCTGGACGATCAGCCTAGGCCGCAGGGGAGGTCGCGCAAACCGGCGTCGCAGCTCTTGCGAGGCATTCGCAGAATAATCCCAACAATGCCCGGTTCTCAGGCGCGCCGCTCCACTCGCGACGTCTGGCCGCAGCCGCGGGAGGCGTGGCCATGGCGTATCTCTGTTGTCGGAATCCGCTGTTTGAACCCTGCGCATTGCTGGTCTAGAAGGGCCCGCGACTCCTTCGAGGACTCCATGAACGCGTTCCTTCTGCAGTACCTGCCCATCGTGATTTTCTTAGGGATCGCGGCGGTCCTGGGCCTGGCCTTCGTGCTGGCCGCGGCCGTTCTGGCGCCCAAGGCGCCCGACCCGGAAAAGCTCTCGACCTACGAGTGCGGCTTCAACGCCTTTGACGATGCGCGGATGAAGTTCGACGTCCGCTTCTATCTGGTGTCGATCCTCTTCATCATCTTCGACCTGGAAGTCGCGTTCCTGTTCCCCTGGGCCGTCAGCCTGATGAACCTGCCCACCGAAGCCATGCAGTTCGCCTTCTGGTCGATGATGAGCTTCCTGGGCATCCTGACGGTGGGATTCATCTATGAATGGAAGAAGGGGGCCCTCGAATGGGAGTGATCGTTCCGGCCAATTCGGCCGCCCGGGCGACCGTCGAGGGCTATGATCCCAAGGTCCACGACCCCTTCTTCGATGGGGTCAACGATCAGCTGGCCGACAAGGGCTTCATCACCGCGGCCGCCGATGACCTGATCACCTGGGCGCGCACCGGCTCGCTCATGTGGATGACCTTCGGCCTGGCCTGCTGCGCGGTGGAAATGATGCAGGCCTCGATGCCGCGCTATGACCTGGAGCGCTACGGCTTTGCGCCGCGGGCCAGCCCGCGCCAGTCGGACGTGATGATCGTGGCCGGCACCCTGTGTAACAAGATGGCTCCAGCCCTGCGCAAGGTCTACGACCAGATGCCAGAGCCCCGCTACGTCATCTCCATGGGCTCCTGCGCCAATGGCGGCGGCTACTACTATTTCAGCTACTCCGTCGTTCGCGGCTGTGACCGGATTGTGCCGGTGGACATCTATGTCCCGGGTTGCCCGCCGACCGCCGAGGCGCTGGTCTACGGCGTGCTGCAGCTTCAGAAGAAGATCCGCCGCACCGGGACGATCGAGCGATGAGCTGGCCCGTTTCCGCCACCGACCTGCAGGTTCTCGGCCAGGCCATGGTCGCCAACAGCGCCGGGTCGCTGACCAGCGCTCAGGTGGCCTTTGATGAGCTCAGCCTGACGGCGCCGCTGCCGCGGATCGTCGAGGCTCTGACCTTCCTGCGCGACCATCCTGATTACAGGTTTGAGGTGTTGGTCGACCTGACCGCGGTGGATTACCCCGAGCGCGAGAAGCGCTTCGAGGTGGTCTATCACCTGCTGTCGATGAGCAAGAACCTGCGCGTGCGGATCAAGCTGGTGACCGACGAGGATACTCCGGTCCCCACCGCGACGCCGGCTTACCCTTGCGCCAACTGGTATGAGCGCGAGGCCTTCGACATGTACGGGGTCTTCTTCGAAGGCCATCCGGACCTGCGCCGCATCCTCACCGACTATGGCTTCCACGGCCACCCGCTGCGCAAGGACTTCCCCATGAGCGGCTATGTGGAGCTGCGCTATGACGACGAGCTCAAGCGCGTGGTCTATGAGCCGATCAAGATGACCGAGTGGCGCAACTGGGACTTCCTCAGCCCCTGGGAAGGCGCCGAGCGCGGCTTCGCCGCCCTTCCGGGCGACGAAAAGGCGGAGCCCAAGGCATGACCGGCGAAGTCGTCCCCGCCTCCGAGGCCCAGCTGGCCCACAGCCCCTCGACCGAAACCGAGATTCGTAAGTTCACCATCAACTTCGGTCCCCAGCATCCGGCCGCGCACGGGGTGCTGCGCCTGATCCTGGAGCTGGACGGCGAAGTCGTCGAGCGGGTGGACCCCCATGTGGGCCTGCTTCATCGCGGCACCGAAAAGCTGATGGAGTACCGGCCCTATCAGCAGACGATCCCCTATTTCGATCGCCTGGACTATGTGGCCCCGATGAACCAGGAGCACGCCTATGTGCTCGCCATCGAGAAGTTGCTGGCCGTCGAGGTTCCCTATCGGGCGCAGCTGATCCGGGTGCTCTACTCGGAAATCGGCCGGATTCTGAACCACCTGCTCAACGTCACTACCCAGGCCATGGATGTCGGCGCGCTTACCCCGCCGCTCTGGGGTTTCGAAGAGCGCGAAAAGCTCATGGTCTTCTATGAGCGGGCTTCGGGCGCGCGCCTGCACGCCAACTATTTCCGCGTCGGCGGCGTGCGTCAGGACCTCCCGCCGGCCCTGGTGGCCGACATCTCGTCTTGGTGCGACGCCTTCCCCAGGGCGCTCAAAGACATCGACAGCCTGATCACCGGCAACCGCATCTTTAAGCAGCGCAATGTCGATATCGGCGTGGTCAGCAAGCAGGAGGCTCTGGATTGGGGCTTTTCCGGCGTCATGGTTCGTGGCTCGGGCATCGCCTGGGACTTGCGCCGCAACCAGCCCTACGAGTGCTACAACGAGCTCGAATTCGACATTCCGCTTGGGGTGAACGGCGACTGCTACGACCGCTACCTCTGCCGGATGGAAGAGATGCGCCAGTCGGTCCGCATCATGAAGCAGTGCTGTGATCGCCTCGAAAAGACGCCAGGCCCGGTGCTGATCGAGGACAACAAGATCGGCGCGCCGCGGCGCGGCGAGATGAAGCGCTCGATGGAGGCGCTCATCCATCACTTCAAGCTGTTCACCGAAGGCTACCGGACGCCGGCCGGCGAGGTCTATGCCTGCGTCGAAGCCCCGAAGGGCGAGTTCGGCGTCTTCCTGGTCTCGGACGGCTCCAACAAGCCCTACAAGTGCAAGATCCGCGCGCCGGGCTATCCCCACCTGCAGGCCATGGACTGGATCAACCGCGGCCACATGCTGGCTGACGTCTCGGCCATTCTCGGCTCGCTCGATATCGTGTTCGGGGAGATCGACCGATGAATGCGACCGCAACGCCCACGCCGTCCGATCTCGCCCAGGGCCAGCTTGACGCCTACAACGCCCAGGACGTGGACGCCCTGTGCGGCTTCTTCGCCCAGGATCTGATCGTGGCCGACTTCAATGGCGCGGTGACCGTCGACGGGCTTGAGGCCTTTCGGGCCAGGCACGTGGCCCTGTTCGCCGAGCACCCGCAGAACCGCGCCGAACTCGCCCATCGCGTGGTGATCGGTGACCGGGTGATCGACCACGAGCGCGTCTATCGCCAGCCTGGGCCAGTGAGCTTCGAAGTGGCGGCCATCTACACCATCGCCGGCGGCAAGATCGCCCGCATCGACTTCGTCAAGTGAGGGGCAAGTGAGCGTTCGTCGTCTTTCGCCCAATCAGCCTGCCAGTTTCGCCTTCCAGCCTGAGACGCTGGAGAAGGCCAAGTGGTGGATCGCCAAGTTCCCGCAAGGCCGCCAGCAGTCGGCGGTCATCCCGATCCTGTGGCTGATTCAGAAGCAGGACGGCTGGGTCAGCGAGCCAGCCATTCGCCTGGTGGCCGAGATGCTGGGCATGGCCCGCATCCGGGTGCTGGAGGTCGCGACCTTCTACACCATGTTCATGCTGGAGCCTGTGGGCAGCGTCGCCCTGGTCCAGGTCTGCGGCACCACGCCTTGCCAACTGCGCGGGTCCGAGAGCCTGATGGCGGTCTGCAAGCGCAAGATCGGCGCGAAGGATCACCTGTCGGCCGACGGCAAGTTCACCTGGCAGGAGGTGGAATGCCTCGGCGCCTGCGCCAACGCCCCCATGGCCGCCATCAACGACTATTACTACGAAGACCTGACGCCCGAGAGCTTCGAGGCGCTGCTGGACGATTTTGCGGCCGGCAAGGCGCCAGCGCCGGGCTCGGCTGTGAAACGCCAGGGTTCCGCGCCTGAGGGCGGGGCTCTGACCCTGTCTGATCCGGCGCTCTATGACGGCTCAGCCGCCAAGCCGCTGAAGAAGATTCCGAATGCTGCGCCTAAGGCGACAGCCAAGGCGGAGCCGACGGCGTGAGCGCAGACGCAGGCATCAAGACGCGATTCATGCGCATGGCGGTGATCAACGGCGTTTGTGTGGCGATCGCCGTGGCCGCGGTGATCGGGGCGCTGATCTCAGGCCAGGACTGGCTGTTCGCCATCTTCGGCGTCGCTCTGGCTGCGGGGTTCGCGGCGCAGATCTGGTTCATCGCCGCCTTCCGGCGCGCGAAAGAAGGAGTTTGAGGGGCGTGGTCGGGATTCTCGAAGACAAGGACCGCATCTTCACGAACCTCTATGGCCTGCACGACTTCGGGCTTGAGGGCGCGAAGCGGCGCGGCGCCTGGAACGGCGTGCGTGAAATCCTGTCGCAGACCCCGGAGTGGATCTGCGATCAGGTCAAGAATTCCGGCCTGCGCGGTCGCGGCGGGGCGGGCTTCGGCACCGGCCTGAAGTGGACCTTCATGCCCAAGCAGGAGAGCGAGCGCCCGCACTTCCTGGTGGTCAACGCCGATGAGTCTGAGCCGGGCACCTGCAAGGACCGCGAGATCCTGCGCAACGATCCGCATCTGTTGATCGAGGGCTGCCTGATCGCCAGCTACGCGATCCGCGCCCACGCCTGCTACATCTACATCCGTGGCGAATATGTCTTCGAGCGCGAGCGCCTGGAGGCCGCCATCAAGCAGGCCTATGAGGCTCGTCTGATCGGCAAGGACAATGTCCACGGTTGGGACTTCGAACTCTATGTGACCCACGGGGGCGGGGCCTATATCTGCGGCGACGAAACCGCCCTGATGGAAAGCCTCGAAGGCAAGAAGGGGCAGCCGCGACTCAAACCCCCGTTCCCGGCCGGCGCTGGCATCTATGGCTGCCCGACCACCATCAACAATGTCGAGACCATCGCCACGGTCGGCTCGATCCTGCGCCGCGGGGCGGAGTGGTTCGCGGGTTTTGGCCGGCCCAACAATACCGGCACCAAGCTGATGGCCATTTCCGGTCATGTGAACCGGCCCTGCGTGGTCGAAGAGACCATGTCGATCCCCCTGCGCCAGCTCCTCGAAGAGCATTGCGGTGGGATTCGGGGCGGCTGGGGCAATCTGAAGGCGATCATTCCCGGCGGCTCGTCGGTGCCGATGATCACCGCCGAGATGGCCGAGACCGCGCTGATGGACTTCGACTCCCTGCGCGAGATGCGCTCGGGCCTCGGCACGGCGGCGGTCATCGTCATGGACAAGGACGCCGACATCGTGAAGTCGATCGCCCGACTGTCCTATTTCTACAAGCATGAGAGCTGCGGCCAGTGCACCCCGTGCCGCGAAGGCACCGGCTGGATGTGGCGGGTCATGGAGCGGATGGTGACGGGCGAGGCCGACATGGCCGAGATCGACATGCTGCTCGACGTCGCATCGCAGGTGGAAGGTCACACGATCTGCGGCCTCGGCGACGCCGCCGCCTGGCCGATCCAGGGCCTCTTCCGCCACTTCCGCCATGAGGTGGAGGATCGCATCACCCAGTACCGCGCCGGACGCCCGCACGTGCAGGGCGCCACGCTCGTGGCGGCGGAGTAAAACACATGCCCATCGCAAAGGTCGACGGCGTCGAGGTCGAGTTCGAACCCGGCATGACAGTGCTGCAGGTGGCGGAGCTGGCTGGGAAGGAAATCCCGCGTTTCTGCTATCACGAGCGCCTGTCCATCGCCGGCAACTGCCGCATGTGCCTGGTCGAGGTGAAGCCTGGTCCGCCCAAGCCGCAGGCCTCCTGCGCCCTGCCGGCCGCCGAGGGCCAGGAGATCTTCACCGACACGCCGATGGTCAAGAAGGCCCGTCACGGGGTGATGGAATTCCTGCTGATCAACCATCCGCTCGACTGCCCGATCTGCGACCAGGGCGGCGAGTGCGACCTGCAGGACCAGGCCATGGGCTATGGCCGCGACGATTCCCGCTATGGCGAGAACAAGCGCGCGGTCGAAGAGAAGTTCATGGGGCCGCTCATCAAGACAGTGATGACCCGCTGCATCCAGTGCACCCGCTGCGTCCGCTTCATCACCGAAGTGGCCGGCGTGCCGGAGATCGGCCTGATCTCCCGGGGCGAAGACGTTGAAATCACCACCTATCTCGACGCGGCGGTGACCTCGGAACTCAGCGCCAACGTCATCGACCTGTGCCCGGTCGGCGCGCTGACCTCCAAGCCTTACGCCTTCAATGCGCGGCCCTGGGAGCTGAAGAAGACCGAGAGCATCGACGTCATGGACGCCCTGGGTTCGGCCATCCGCGTGGACGCTCGCGGCCCGGCCGTGCTTCGCGTGCTGCCGCGCATCAATGACGACGTCAACGAAGAGTGGATCAGCGACAAGACCCGCTACGCCGTCGATGGCCTGTCGCGGCAACGCCTGGACCGCCCCTACATCCGCGAGAGTGGCAAGCTGCGCCCCGCGACCTGGACCGAAGCCCTGCAGACCGTAGCCGCCAAGGTAAAGGCGACGTCGCCCGACCGCATGGGTGTGATCGCCGGTGACCTGCAGGACGCCGAATCCATGAAGGCGGCGCTGGACCTGTTCGGCGGGCTGGGCGTGACCAGCCTTGACTGCCGCCAGGACGGCATGGCCCTGGGCGACGGGCCCCGGGAAAGCTGGCTGCTCAACTCGACCATCGCCGGCATCGAAGACGCTGACGTGATCCTGCTGGTGGGGACCAATCCCCGCCTGGAAGCCCCGGTGTTCAACGCCCGCCTGCGCAAGCGCTGGCTGGCCGGCGCCCTGCGGATCGGTGTGATCGGCGAACAGGCCGACCTGTCCTACAGCTATGACTATCTCGGCGCCGGGCCTGAGACCCTCATGGGTCTCGCCAAGTCCCGGAGCGACTTCGCCAAGGCGTTCAAGGGGGCCGAGAAGGCCGCGATCATCGTCGGCGCTGGGGCTCTGGCCCGCACCGATGGCGGCGCCGTCGTCAAGGCCGCCGCCAGTGTGGCCCAGACCTTCAAGGCGACCTGGAATGTGCTGCATACCGCCGCGGCCCGGGTCGGCGGCCTCGATCTCGGCTTTGTGCCCAAGGCCGGCGGCAAGACGGCCCTGGAGCTCACCGCCAAGGGCGGCGCCGACCTGCTGTTCCTCATGGGCGCCGACGAGATCGACCTGTCGGCCACCGACGCCTTCGTCGTCTATATGGGGACCCATGGGGACGCGGGCGCTCACCGGGCCGACGTCATCCTGCCGGGCGCAGCCTACACCGAGAAGAACGGCCTCTACGTGAACACTGAGGGCCGTGTGCAGCGCGGCGAGCGTTCGGTCTTCCCCAAGGGCGAGGCCAAGGAAGACTGGGCCATCCTGCGGGCGCTCTCCGAGCTGCTGGACGCCAAGCTGCCCTATGACAGCCTCGACCAGCTGCGCGCCCGCCTGTTCGCCGATCACCCCACCTTCGGCCGAATCGACTATGTGCCTGAGGCGCCCGGCGCCCTGGACCTGTCGGCTCTGGGCGGGGAGGGCGCGCTTTCGGATGCGCCCTTCGCCAGCCCGGTGAAGGCCTTCTATCTGACCAACCCGATCGCACGCGCCAGCGTGACCATGGCCGAGTGCCAGGCGCTCGTGCCGGGCGCCGAAAAGATCGCCGCGGAGTAGGGCATGGACGCCACCACAAGTTTCTGGGCGACGCCGGGCGGCTGGACCTTGATCACCGTGGGCCAGATCCTGGCCGTGATGATCTGGATCCTGCTGTCCCTGGCCTTCCTGCTGCTGGCTGACCGCAAGATCTGGGCCGGCGTGCAGATGCGCAAGGGGCCCAACGTCGTGGGTCCTTTCGGCCTGCTGCAGTCCTTCGCCGACTTCCTGAAGTTCGTCCTGAAGGAGATCGTCATTCCTGACGGGGCCGACAAGGTGGTCTTCATCCTGGCCCCCCTGATCAGCTTCGTCCTGGCCTTCGCCGCCTGGGCCGTGGTGCCCCTGGCGCCGGGCTGGGTGGTCTCCGACATCAATGTCGGCGTCCTCTACCTGCTGGCGATCAGCTCGCTCGGCGTCTACGGCATCATCATGGGCGGCTGGGCGTCCAACTCGAAATACCCCTTCCTGGGCAGCCTACGGTCAGCCGCCCAGATGGTCAGCTACGAGGTCTCCATCGGCTTTGTGATCATCACGGTGATCCTGCTGGCCGGCACCATGAACCTGCAGACCATTGTTGAGCAGCAGGGCGGCGGATTCTGGAACTGGTACGTGTTCGGCGGCGGCCTTTCCAACCTGCCGATGATCCTGATCATGGTCCCCATGGCGGTCGTATTCTTCATCTCGGCCCTGGCTGAGACCAACCGCCCGCCCTTTGACCTGCCCGAAGCCGAGTCTGAGCTCGTGGCCGGCTATCAGGTGGAATACTCCTCGACCCCGTACCTGCTGTTCATGATCGGCGAGTACGCCAACATCGTGCTGATGTGCGCCATCATCACCATCCTGTTCTTCGGCGGGTGGCAGGCGCCGTTCCCGACGCCGTTCATCGAGAGCTGGCCGGCCACCGCGCAGAGCTTCTTTGGCTTCATGTGGTTCTTCGCCAAGACGGTGTTCTTCTTCTTCCTGATCGCCATGGTGAAGGCGATCGTGCCGCGCTACCGCTATGACCAGCTGATGCGCCTGGGGTGGAAGGTGTTCCTGCCCTTCTCCCTGGTGGCCGTGGTGCTGGTCGCCGCCTGGCGGGTGTTTGGCCCGGCCCAAGGAGCGATCTGATGAGTTTCGCCGCCCGTATCAGCCAGGCCGCCAAGGGCGCGGCGCTGATGGACTTCATCGGGGCCTTTGGCCTGGGCATGAAGTACATGATGCGCCCCAAGGCGACCGTCATCTATCCGAACGAGCGCAACCCGCAGTCGCCCCGTTTCCGCGGCGAGCACGCCCTGCGTCGCTATCCCAATGGGGAAGAGCGCTGCATCGCCTGCAAACTCTGCGAGGCCATCTGCCCGGCCCAGGCGATCACCATCGAGGCCGAGCCCCGGGACGACGGCAGCCGCCGGACGACCCGCTACGACATCGACATGGTCAAGTGCATCTACTGCGGCCTGTGCCAGGAGGCCTGCCCGGTGGACGCCATCGTCGAGGGACCGAACCTGGAGTTCGCCACCGAGACGCGCGAAGAGCTCTATTACGAAAAGGATCGCTTGCTCGACAACGGGGACCGTTGGGAGCGGGAGATCGCGAAGAACCTGGAACTCGACGCGCCCTATCGCTAAGAGACAGGCGCGATTCCGGGGCTTTTGGACGTTGGCGTCCGACCGGGGCCAAGCGCCCTGCGGGCGGACCAACCTGATGATTGAGGGGCGAAAGTAGAGCCGTCATGGCCTTGCAGGCGATCGCATTCTATCTGCTGGCGACAGTCACGATCGGCTCCGGTCTGGCCGTGGTGTCCGTCAGGAATCCCGTGCACTCGGTGCTGTTCCTCATCCTGACCTTCTTTTCAGCCGCAGGCCTCTTCCTGCTGCTGGGGGCGGAGTTCCTGGCGATGCTGCTGGTGGTCGTCTATGTGGGCGCCGTCGCGGTGTTGTTCCTCTTCGTCGTCATGATGCTCGATGTGGACTTTGGAGCCTTGAAGCAGGGCTTCGCTCGCTACGCGCCTGTCGGCGCCTTAGTGGGCGGCATTCTGGCGATTGAGATGATCATCGTCGCCACGGCGGTGGCCCGGGGCGGGGCGGCCAGCGGAGTTCGCGAGCCGATGTCGGCCCTGGACGGCCTGTCCAACACCGAGACCATCGGCCGGGTGCTCTACACCGACTATGTCTACTTCTTCCAGGCCGCGGGGCTGGTGCTGCTGGTGGCCATGATCGGCGCCATCGTCCTGACCCTGCGCCACAAGCCCGGCGTCCGCCGCCAGGTGATCTCCGACCAGGTGGCGCGCACGGCCGAGAGCGGCATGCGCACCGTTCAGATCAAGCCGGGCGAAGGGATGGGCGAATGACCATCGGGCTCAGTCACTATCTGGCGGTCGCCGCCATCCTGTTCACGATCGGGGTCTTCGGGATCTTCGTGAACCGCAAGAACGTCATCGTCATCCTGATGTCGATCGAGCTCATCCTCCTGGCGGTGAACATCAATTTCGTCGCCTTCTCCGCCTACCTGCATGACGTGGTGGGGCAGATCTTCGCCATGTTCGTCCTGACCGTGGCCGCCGCCGAGGCGGCTGTGGGCCTGGCCATCCTCGTCACCTTCTTCCGCAACCGCGGCGGCATCGCCGTGGACGACGCCGCCGTGATGAAAGGCTGACGGAGCCCATGACCCCTCAGTCTATCGCCATCACTCTGGTCTTTGCGCCCCTCCTGGGCGCCCTGATCGCGGGTCTGTTTGGCCGCCGCATCGGCGATTTCGCCTCCCAGGCCGTGACTACGGGCCTGCTGATCCTCGCCTGCATCCTGTCCTGGACCCTCTTCATCCAGTGGACCTGGGGGGGGCTTGAGGCCTTCACGCTCACCCTGTTGCCCTTCATCAATGTCGGCGACTTCCAGTCGGCCTGGTCGATCCGTATCGACGGGCTCTCGGCGGTGATGCTGATAGTCGTCACCTCGGTCTCGGCCCTGGTTCACGTCTATTCGTGGGGCTACATGGCCGAGGACGACTCCCGGCCGCGCTTCTTCGCCTACCTGTCGCTGTTCACCTTCGCCATGTTGGCCTTGGTGACGGCCGCCGACTTCATGCAGCTGTTCTTCGGCTGGGAAGGGGTGGGGCTGGCCAGCTACCTGCTGATCGGCTTCTGGTTCAAGAAGCCCACGGCCAACGCCGCCTCCATCAAGGCGTTCGTGGTCAACCGGGTGGGCGACTTCGGCTTCGCCCTGGGCATCATCACCGTCTTCTGGATGTTCGGCACCATCGAGTTCGCCGAGATCTTCCCGCGGGTCGAGGAATTCGCCGCTGTCGGCTGGCAGTTCGCTGGCCAGACCTGGCGCGCCATGGACCTGGCCTGCGCCCTGCTGTTCATCGGCGCCATGGGCAAGTCGGCCCAGTTCTTCCTGCACACCTGGCTGCCCGACGCCATGGAAGGCCCGACGCCGGTCTCGGCCCTGATCCACGCCGCCACCATGGTGACGGCGGGCGTCTATATGGTCTGCCTGCTGTCGCCGATGTTCGAATACGCCCCGGTCACCAAGCAGATCGTCACCCTGGTCGGGGCGATCACCGCGCTCTTCGCGGCCACGGTCGGCTTGGCGCAGAACGACATCAAGCGGGTCATCGCCTATTCGACCTGTTCGCAGCTCGGCTACATGTTCTTCGCCGCCGGCGTCGGCGCCTATCAGGCGGCCATGTTCCACCTGTTCACCCACGCCTTCTTCAAGGCCCTGCTGTTCCTCGGCGCCGGCTCGGTGATCCATGGCATGCACCACGAGCAGGACATGCGGAAGATGGGCGCCCTGTGGAAGCTGCTGCCGGTCACCTATGCGGTGATGGTCATCGGCACCCTGGCCATCACCGGCTTCGGCATCCCTGACCTGCACCTTGGCTTCGCCGGCTTCTATTCCAAGGACACGATCATCGAGGCGGCCTACGCCGCCGGTGAAGAGAACGGCATCGCCTACTTCGCCTTTGTGATCGGCATCCTGGCGGCGGGGCTGACCGCCTACTATTCGTGGCGCCTGGCCTTCATGACCTTCCATGGCCACGCCAAATGGGGTCACGAGCCCCATGACGACCACGCCCATGCTCCGGCTCAGCATGAGACCCACGATGAGCCGTTGCCGGACGCTCACGACCATGGGCATCACCACGCCCATACCCCGCACGAGAGCCCCTTGGTGATGATCGTTCCGCTGCTGCTGCTCGCCCTGGGCGCCGTGGCCGCCGGTTTCGCCTTCGTCGAGCATTTCGTGGGCGATCATCAGGCGGAGTTCTGGCGCGGCGCCATCTTCACCGCGCCCACCAACCATGTGCTCGAGCACGCCCACCATGTGCCGCATTGGGTGCTCTATGCGCCCCTGGTGGCCTCGATGCTGGGCTTGGCGATCGCCTTCTACATCTACGTGCTGCGTGAGGGCCTGGGCGCCCGGATGGCGGCCAAGGAAGGGCCGGTCTGGAGCTTCCTGTACAATAAGTGGTTCTTCGACGAGCTGTACAACGCCACCTTTGTCCGCGCCGCCCGCGGTCTGGGCGACCTTTTCTGGAAGGTCGGAGACCAGAAGATTATCGACGGACTGGGCCCCAATGGCGTGGCGGCTGTTTCGGCGGCGGTTGGCCGGCGGACCGGCAAGCTGCAGACCGGCTTCGTCTACCACTATGCATTTGTGATGTTGCTTGGCGTGGCGGGGCTTCTGGCCGTCGCGCTCGCGTTCTGGCGCGCTTGAGGCGGGGATAGGTCATGACTGGCATTCTCTCCCTCATCACCTATGCGCCGCTGGCGGGCGTCGCGGCCATCCTGGCCCTGCGCTTCGTGGCGCCCTCGGGCAGTCCGCGGTCAGCTGAACTGGCCAAGTGGATCGCGCTGGTCACCACACTGGTGACCCTGGCCCTGTCCCTGGTCATGCTCGGTCTGTTCGACCGCACCACGGCCGACTTCCAGTTTGTCGAGGACTTCGCCTGGTTCGCCGGGCTCCACTACCGGATGGGTGTGGACGGCATTTCGGTGCTGTTCGTGGTCCTCACCGCCTTCCTGATGCCGCTCTGCATCGCCGCCTCCTGGCGTTCGATCGAGCACCGCATCGAGGAATATCTCATCGCCTTTCTGGCGCTGGAGACCCTGGTCATTGGCGTGTTCTGCGCGCTGGACCTGATCCTCTTCTATCTGTTCTTTGAGTTCGGCCTGGCGCCGATGTTCCTGATCATCGGGGTCTGGGGCGGCAAGAACCGGGTCTATGCGGCCTTCAAGTTCTTCCTCTACACCCTGCTGGGTTCGGTGCTGATGCTGGCCGCGGTGCTGGGCATGATCGGCATCACCGGCACCTCCTCGATCCCCGAACTCATGACCTATGACTTCGGTCAGGAGATCCAGATCTGGCTGTGGCTGGCCTTCTTCGCATCGTTCGCGGTGAAGATGCCCATGTGGCCGGTGCACACCTGGCTGCCCGACGCCCACGTGGAAGCGCCAACCGCAGGCTCGGTGATCCTGGCCGGCGTGCTGCTGAAGATGGGCGGCTATGGCTTCATGCGCTTCTCGCTGCCCATGTTCCCCGACGCCTCGGCCTATTTTACGCCCCTGGTCTTCGCCCTGTCGGTGATCGCCATCGTCTACACCTCGCTGGTGGCCTTCCGGCAGACCGACATCAAGAAGCTGATCGCCTATTCGTCCGTGGCCCACATGGGCTTCGTGACCCTGGGCATCTTCTCGGGCAACGCCCAGGGCGAGCAGGGGGCCATCTTCCAGATGGTCAGCCACGGCCTGATCTCCGGCGCCCTCTTCCTCTGTGTCGGCGTGGTCTATGACCGGATGCACACCCGCGAGATCGCCTTCTATGGCGGGTTGGTGAACCGGATGCCCTGGTACGCGGCGATCTTCCTCTTGTTCACCATGGGCAATGTCGGCCTGCCTGGCACCTCGGGCTTTGTGGGCGAGATCCTGACCATGACCGGCGCCTATCAGGCCTCGACCTGGGCGGCCATCGTGGCGGCCAGCGGCGTCATTCTCTCGGCCGTCTACGCCCTTAGCCTCTACCGGCGGGTGGTGTTTGGCGAGATCACCAATCCGGCCCTGGCCGAGATCAAGGACCTGAACTGGCGGGAGGTGGCGATCTTCGCCCCCCTGATCATCGGCACCCTCTATCTCGGCATCTATCCGGCCGCCGTTTTCGATATCACCCAGGCCTCGGTCGACAATCTGGTCGCGGTCTACCGCGCTGCGACCGGCGGGTGAGGGGGCTTTTGCGATGAATTTTTCCGCTGATCTGAGCCTCGCCCTACCCGAGGTGATCCTGGCCGTAGGCGCCCTCGCCCTGCTGGTGTGGGGCGCCTTTCAAAGCCGGGCCAACATGGTGTTCAGCCTTGCGGCTGTGGCCCTGCTGGTGGCCGCCGGCGCGGCCGCCGTTCTCGGCCCCATGGGCCGTGGATTCTCCGGCGGACTGATCGCCGATCAGGCTTCGGCCTTCGCCAAGGTGGCCATCTACGCCGCCAGCGCCATCGCCATCCCTCTCGGCCAACCGTGGTTCCAACGCCGGGGCGTGAACAATTTCGAGTTCCCGATCCTGATCGTCCTGGCCGCGCTCGGCATGGGCATGATGGCCTCGGCGGGCGATCTGATCTCGCTCTATATCGGGGTCGAACTCCACTCCCTGGCGCTCTACGTCCTGGCGGCGATCCACCGCGACAACGCCAAGGCCTCCGAAGCCGGCCTGAAGTATTTCGTGCTCGGCGCTCTGTCCTCCGGCCTGCTGCTGTACGGCGCCTCACTGATCTATGGCTTCGCCGGCTCCACGCATTTCGACATCATCGCGCAGTCCGTCGAGGGCGGGGCCAATGTCGGCGTGCTGTTTGGCCTGGTCTTCCTGATCTGCGGTCTGGCCTTCAAGATCTCAGCCGCCCCGTTCCACATGTGGACCCCTGACGTCTATGAGGGCGCCCCGACCCCGGTTGTGGCCTTCTTTGGCGCGGCCCCCAAGATGGCGGCCATGGTGCTGCTGGCCCGTGTCCTGGCCGAGGGCTTTGGCGGCGCCGCCGAGCAGTGGGCTCAGATCCTGGTGATCGTGGCGCTGGCCTCGGTCGCGGTCGGCGCCTTCGCCGGTCTTGTCCAGACCAACCTGAAGCGTCTCTGGGCCTATTCCTCCATCGCCAATATTGGCTATGCGGTCCTGGGCCTGGCCTCTGGGGACGCCGCCGGCGTTCAAGCCATGCTGGTCTTCATGGTGCTCTACATGGTCGACGTGACGGGCTTCTTCGCCTGCCTCGCGGCCCTGTCGCGCGATGGCCGTCCCATGGAGACGATCTCCGACATGGCGGGCCTGTTCAAGGAGCGCCCTGGCATCGCCTTGGCCATGAGCGCCTTTGCGCTGTCCGCCCTCGGGCTTCCGCCCTTCTCAGGGTTCTGGGCCAAGTTCTACGTGTTCAAGGCCGCCATTGGCGCAGGCCTCGGCGTGGTCGCGGTCATCGCCCTGGTCGGTAGCGTGGTCGCGGCCTTCTATTATCTGCGACTGATCAAGGTGATGTGGTTCGACGCCTCGGCCGGCGCCACTGATACGCCACCGGTAGAGGCGCGAGTCATCGCCCTTAGCCTGGCGCTGTTCACCTTCCCCGTGGTTCTGGTGGCGCTGGTCTTCATCGATCCGCTCGCAGCGGCTGCGGCCGCCGCCTTCGGCCTGGCCTGAATTGGCTTCCGCTAGCCCGCCGATCGCGTTCTACGACGAGCTCGACTCCACCAATGCCGAGGCCCGTCGTCGGGCTGAGGCTGGGGAGAGCGGTCCAGTCTGGATCGCCGCCCTTCGGCAGACCGCGGGCCGGGGCCGTCGGGGCCGGGCCTGGGAGACCGGGGTCGGCAATCTCGCCGCGACCCTACTGATGACCACGGACCGCCCGGCCGCAGAAGCCGCCCAACTGTCCTTCGTCGCCGCCCTGGCCGCCGCAGACCTGGCCGACACCTGCCTGCGGCCTGGTCTGGTCAGTGTGAAATGGCCCAATGATCTGCTGATCGCGGGACGCAAGGCCGCGGGCATCCTGGTGGAATCGGGCGCCCGTCCGGACGGCCGCCTCTGGCTTGCGGTCGGCATCGGGATCAATCTCGTCAGCGGCCCTGAGGCGGCTGAGCGACCCTCCAGCACCTTCGCCGAACACATGGCTGTCGACCCGCCAACGCCCCAGGCGGCCCTGGGCGTGCTGGCGGACTCCTTCGAGACCTGGCGCAGCGCCTGGAGCGCTCAGGGCTTTCCCGCCATCGCCGAGGGCTGGACCCATCGGGCCCATGGCCTGGGTCAGGCCTGCGTCGCCCGACTGCCACAGGAGACCGTCGAGGGCGTGGCCGAGGGGATGGAGCCTGATGGCGCCCTACGCCTGCGCCTGGCGGATGGTCAGATCCGGCGGATCACCGCCGGTGACGTATTCTTTGGAGACGCCTGATGCTGTTGGCTATCGAGCAGGGCAACACCAACACCCTTTTCGCCGTCCATGATGGTCAGACCTGGATCGCCCAATGGCGGGCGGCGACCGACTCCACCCGTACGGCCGACGAGTACGCCGTCTGGCTCTCCCAGCTGCTGCACATGGCCGGCCTGCAGTTCGGTGTGCTGGACGCCTGCATCATTTCCAGCGTCGTGCCGCAGTCGATCTTTAATCTGCGGAACCTCGCCCGGCGCTACCTGCATGTGGAGCCCCTGGTCATCGGCGAGAACGCCGAGCTCGGGATCGAGGTGCGCATAGACAAGCCCTCGGAGGCCGGCGCGGACCGCCTGGTCAACGCCATCGGGGCGCACATGGTCTATCCTGGCCCCTTGATCGTCATCGACTCCGGCACAGCCACCACCTTCGACGTGATCGCCGGCGATGGTGGGTTTGAGGGCGGGGTCATCGCCCCCGGCATCAACCTGTCCATGGAAGCCCTGCACGCCGCGGCCGCCAAGCTGCCGCGGGTGGCGATCCAGAAGCCGCAACGGGTGATCGGCAAGGATACGGTGGGCGCCATGCAGTCTGGCGTGTTCTGGGGCTATATCGCCCTCATTGAGGGCCTGATCAGTCGTATCAAGTCAGAGTGGCCCGAGCCCCTGACGGTCATTGCAACCGGCGGCGTCGCGTCGCTGTTCCATGGGGCCAGTCTGCAGATCGACCACTTCGATCCAGACCTGACCATAAGGGGTCTCCTCGAGATCCATCGCCGTAATTCCGGAGGCGCCTGATGGCTGCCAACAAGACCCAGGACGAACTCGTCTTCCTCCCGCTGGGGGGGTCGAACGAGATCGGGATGAACTTCAACCTCTATGGGTTCGGACCACCCCACGCCCGCAAGTGGATCATTGTCGATCTGGGCGTCACCTTTGGCGATCTCACGACGCCGGGGGTCGATCTGATCCTGCCCGATCCGACCTTCATCGAAGAGCATGCCGATGACATCCTCGGCATTGTCCTCACCCACGCCCATGAGGACCATATCGGCGCCGTATCCTGGCTGTGGCCGCGGCTTCGTGCCCCCCTCTACGCCACCCCATTCACCGCCTTCCTGCTGCGCGAAAAGCTGCGCGAGGGCGGGCTCGAGGGCCAGGTCGAGATCAATGTCGTCCCCCTGGGCGGCCGCGTGACACTGGGTCCGTTCGAGATTGACCTGATCACCCTGACCCACTCGATCCCTGAGCCCAACGGCCTGTCCATCCGCACGCCCCTGGGCACAGTGCTGCACACCGGCGACTGGAAGATCGATCCCGACCCGGTTCTGGGTGAGGCGACCGATGAGGCCTTCATCCGCCAGCTTGGGGACGAGGGCGTCCTGGCCATGGTCTGCGACTCCACCAACGTCTTTGTCGAAGGTGAGTCAGGCTCCGAGGCCGATGTGCGCGATGCGCTGGCACGGCTGATCGGCGAGCTGAAGGGCAAGGTCGCCGTCGCCTGCTTCGCCTCGAATGTGGCGCGGATGGATTCGGTGATCCGGGCGGCGGAAACCAATGGCCGCCGGGTATGCCTGGTGGGTCGCTCCATGCACCGCATGGCCGCGGCCGCGCGCTCGGTGGGCCTGTTCAAGGGTCTCAAGGATTTCGTCAATGAGAGCGAGGCGGGCTATTTCCCCGCCGACTCCATCCTCTACCTCTGCACCGGCAGCCAGGGGGAGGCCCGCGCCGCCCTGTCGCGCATCTCCGAGGGAACCCATCCCCATGTAAACCTGGGCAAGGGCGATTCCTGCGTCTTCTCCTCCCGGGTCATTCCCGGCAACGAGATCGCCATCCGCAACCTGCAGAACCGCATGGCTGACCGGGGCGTGCGGCTCTACACCGATAACGACCATCCGGGCATCCACGTGTCTGGCCACCCCTGCCGGGATGAACTGGCCCGCATGTACGCCTGGGCCCGCCCGCAGATCGCCATCCCCACGCACGGGGAGCGCCGCCACCTCCTGGAGCATGCGGCCTTTGCGCGGGACCTGCAGGTTCCGCAGACGGTCGCGCCGCGGAACGGTGACATGGTTCGACTCGCGCCTGGCCGCGCGGAGATCATCGACGAGACGCCCGCAGGCCGGCTCTACGTCGACGCCAATGTGGTGGTCAGTGAGAACGGCGAGGCCCTGCGCGAGCGTCGTCACGCCGCACACAATGGCGTGGTGACGGTGGCCGTGGTCCTGGATGGCCGGGGTAAGATCACCTCGGGCCCGCAGGTGCGCGCCATCGGCCTGCCCACGGACGAAGACTATCCCCTGGACGAAGCCCTGGATGACTTGGCCGAGGAGGCCGAGCGCGCTCTCGGACGGCTGTCGGGGGCCGATCGTGAGGTCGATCAGGCGGTGGAGACCGCCATGTCCCGGGCGGTGAAAAAGGCCTGCCAGCGGGTGTGGGGGCGTCGCCCTGTGGTCGAGACGACGGTGCTGCGACTTTAGGGCCTTCGCGCCGTAGGGGCAGGGGGCGTATAGGTGCCTGCATGATCGGGAAACTGAACCATGTGGGCGTGGCCACGCCGTCCATCGACGCCGCCGTCGCCCTCTATCGCGATGTCCTGGGCGCCACCTCCATCACCGAGAAATGGGCGATGGAGGAACAGGGTGTCTGGGTGTGCTTCGTCAACCTGCCCAATTCGCAGATCGAGCTGATCGAGCCCTTGGGGGACAATTCCCCGCTGAAGGGATTCCTGGCCAAGAACCCCGCCGGGGGCCAGCATCACGTCTGTTTCGAGGTCGAGGATATCCTGGCCGCCCGCGATGAGATGCGCGCCAAGGGCGCCACGGTGCTGGGCACGGGCGAACCCCGCATCGGGGCCCATGGAACACCCGTCATCTTTGTCCACCCCAAGGACATGGGCGGGGTGCTGGTTGAGCTCATGGAAACGCCGAAGGAGAACCACTGATGGGCGTCACGACGGCGATCGCCATCTATCTGATCATCTGGTGGGTGGTGCTCTTCACCATCCTGCCCCTGGGCGTGATCAGCCATGCCGAGGCGGGCATCGACAAGGGTGACGGGGGAGACCCCGGCGCGCCGGTAGATCCCAAGCTGAAGAAGAAGTTCTTCACGACCACCTGGGTCTCGGCCCTCGTTTTCGCCGTGGTCTATCTCGTGATCCGCCTGGGTCTGGTGCCGATGCCAAGCTCGGCCGCCAACTTCTGAGGTCGTCTTTAGGCTCAGGCTGTAGCGTTCTGCGCCAAATGCGGCCGGTAGCGCCTGCAAAATGGGCGAAGCTGGCCTGGTGAGCGTCAAGGCGCCCGCCGCGGTAGGTCACCGATGTTACAACGGTTACTTTGGGGTCAGCCAAACCGGTCCGGCCGGCTTGCGCGCGTTTTCCCCGATGACCGACTTGGAGGCCGCCCGCCCACAGCAGGCGGCCTTCTTTTCGCCGCTTCGATTGCCAAGGTCGGACGCACGGGGCTAATCAGGGCCTCCCGTCCGAGTTTCGTGTCCGAAGGCCCGCCGCATGCGTCTGTCGCGCTATTTCATTCCCACGCTGCGTGAGGCGCCATCTGACGCCCAGATCGCCTCGCACCAGCTGATGCTGCGGGCCGGGATGATCCGGCAGGAAGCCGCCGGCATCTATGCCTGGCTGCCGCTCGGCCTGCGGGTCCTGAAGAAGATCGAACAGATCGTCCGTGAGGAAATGGACCGCGCCGGGGCTATCGAGGTGTTGATGCCCACCTTGCAGCTGGCCGATCTGTGGCGCGAGAGCGGTCGCTATGACGACTATGGCGACGAGATGCTGCGCATCAAGGATCGCCATGAGCGTGACCTGCTCTATGGGCCCACCGCCGAGGAGGTCATCACCGACATCTTCCGGGCCCATGTGAAGAGCTACAAAGAGCTGCCCAAGAACTTCTACAACATCCAATGGAAGTTCCGCGACGAGCGCCGCCCCCGGTTCGGCGTGATGCGTGGCCGCGAGTTCCTGATGAAGGACGCCTATTCCTTCGACGTGGACGAGGCCGCCGCCCGCCGTTCCTACAACCGCATGTTCGTCGCCTATCTGAACACCTTCTCGCGCCTGGGGCTGAAGGCGGTTCCCATGCGGGCTGATCCTGGTCCCATTGGCGGCGATTTGAGTCATGAGTTCATCATTCTGGCAGAGACCGGCGAGAGTCAGGTGTTCTGCCACCGCGACCTGGTGGAAATGCCGCCGCCCGGCGAGGTCGACTGGGACGGCGATCTGCAGCCCATCGTCGATCAGCGCACCGCCCTCTATGCGGCCACCGAGGACATGCACGACCAGGGCCGGTTTGAGGCCGAGGTCGCGGAGTCAGACCGTCTCTCAGCCCGTGGCATCGAGGTCGGGCATATCTTTTATTTCGGCGAGAAGTACTCCAAGCCCATGCGCGCCGTGGTCACGGGCTCCGATGGTCAGGAGCGGCCGATTCACGGAGGCTCCTATGGGGTTGGCGTGTCGCGTCTGGTGGGGGGCATCATCGAGGCCAGCCACGACTCGGCGGGCATCATCTGGCCCGAGGCGGTCGCGCCGTTCGGCGTCGCCATCATCAACCTGCGCCCGGGCGACTCCGCCGTCGACCTCGCCTGCGAGCAGGCCTATGGCGCGTTGCGCGAGGCGGGTAAGGACCCCCTCCTGGATGACACCGACGAGCGGCCTGGCGCCAAGTTCGCCGCCATGGACCTGATCGGCACCCCCTGGCAGCTGATCATCGGCCCCAAGGGCGTCGCCGAAGGCAAGGTGGAGATCAAACGTCGCGCCACCGGCGAGCGGCAGTCCCTGCCTCTGGAAGATGCATTGAAGGCGATCACAGCGTGAGCACCGTGGCCGCGCCTTTCGGACGCTGGGAGCGCATGCTCGCCAGCCGCTATCTGCGCGCCAAACGCAGCCAGGGCGGCGTGGCGCTGATCTCCATCATCTCGTTCGTCGGGATTATGCTCGCCGTGGCGGTGCTCATCATCGTCATGTCCGTGATGAACGGTTTCCGCACAGAGCTGCTGGATCGCACCCTGGGCTTCAACGGTCATGTCTATGTGGCCGGCGGTTCGCTCTATGAGCCTGAGGTCCAGACCCTGGCCGGCGAAATCGCCGCCCTGCCCGGGGTGGTCCAGGCCTCGCCCCTGGTGGAGGCTCAGGCCATGGCCCTGGGCCAGGGACAGATCAGCGGCGTCGTGGTGCGGGGCATCAGCGAGCCTGACCTTCGCCGGACCGAGATCGTGTCCGGCAATATCGTCCGCGGCTCCCTGGAGGGCTTCGGCGCCGGGGAGTACGGCGGCGACATGCTGCTGATTGGCGACCGGCTGGCCGAGACCCTCGGGGTCCAGCCAGGTGATCCCCTGACCCTGATTTCCCCTAGCGGGGGGGCCACGGCGTTCGGCTACACCCCCCAGCGCAAGACCTACACCGTCGGCGGCACCTTCAGCGTGGGGATGAGCGAGTACGACCAGCTCTTCATCTATATGCCGCTGGAGCAGGCCCAGCTGTTCTTCGCCCGCGAGGGCATGGTCGATGTGGTGGAGATCCGCGTGGCCGATCCCGACCGCGCTCCAGCCATGAAATCGGCCATCGCCGAACTGGCCGGTCCTGGCGCGATCGTCACCGACTGGACCCAGCGCAACGCCAGCTTCTGGAACGCGCTGAAGATCGAACGCAGTGTCATGCGTCTGATCCTCATGCTCATCGTCGCCATCGCGGCCATGAACATCATCTCTGGTCTGGTCATGCTGGTGAAGAACAAGGGGCGCGATATCGCCATCCTGCGCACCATGGGGGCCGGTCGGGGCGCGATCCTGCGCATCTTCTTCATGGCTGGCGCCTCGGTGGGCGCGCTTGGCACCCTGGTCGGGCTCGTGCTCGGCGTGCTGTTCTGCCTCTTCATCGGGCCAATTCAGAACGCCGTTGAGTGGGCGACCGGCGCCGAAGTGTTCAGCTCAGACATCTATTACCTCGCCCATATCCCAGCCAAGGTCGACTCCCTGGAGGTGATGATCGTGGTGGGCTGGGCCCTTGCGGTCTCGTTCCTGGCGACCCTGCCTCCGGCCCTGCGGGCCTCTCGTCTCGATCCTGTGGAGGCCCTTCGCTATGAGTGAGCCGCCCATTCTTTCGGTACGGGGCCTGGAGCGCACCTACGTCACCGGCGACCGTAGCCTGACGGTCCTGCGCGGCGTGGATCTGGATGTTTCCCCGGGGGAGATTGTCGGCCTGATCGGCCCGTCCGGGTCGGGCAAGTCATCCCTGCTACACGCCGCGGGATTGCTGGAACGTCCCAACGCTGGACAGATCTTCATCGAAGGTCGCGACTGCTCGACGCTCAATGAGCGGGCGCGGACCCGGGTTCGCCTGGGCTCCATCGGATTTGTCTATCAGTTCCACCATCTCCTGGCCGAGTTCAGCGCCCTGGACAATGTGGCCCTGCCGATGATGATCGCCGGTCAGGACCACGAGGCGGCCAGGGAACGGGCGGCCATGCTGCTGGGGCAGTTGGGCCTTGCCGAACGGGTCGATCATCAGCCGGCCCAGATGTCTGGCGGGGAACAACAGCGGGTGGCGCTCGCCCGCGCGCTCGCCAATGCGCCGCGACTGCTGCTGGCGGACGAACCCACGGGCAACCTGGATCCCACCACCTCAAGCGAGGTGTTTGAGAGCCTTTACCGTCTGGCCCGGGAGACCGGGGTGGCGGCTGTGATCGCCACCCACAATCTCGAACTGGCCCGCCATATGGACCGGGTTCTCGCCCTCAAGGATGGCCACCTGGAGCCGCAGTCGCTGTTCTAGGACAGGATCTCAGGCGCCGAAGGTGGTCGAGCCATCGGCGCCGATCACGCTGCCCGGATTGTGCGCCACCTCCCAGACATGGCCGTCAGGATCGGCGAAATACCCGGAATAGCCGCCCCAGAACACCGGCTCAGGCGCCTTTAGCGCCTGGCCGCCTGCGGCCAGCGCCTCAGCGAATGTGCCGTCCACCGCCTCGCGGCTGGGCTCATTGATCGCAATGGTCACGCCGCTGAAGGTTCCATCGATGGGGCGCCTGGCGTCCTCCGCCAGGGCCGCGCGGCCAAACAGTCCCAGGGCCAGACCGCGGAGCTGATAGAAGCAGACGTCCTCGGTGGCGCTCACCGGGCGCCAGCCCAGGCCTTCCTCGTAGAACTGACGCGCTCGGTTGAGGTCATCGACCCCCAGGGTGATCAGGCTGAGACGTTGATCCATTAAGAACCTCCAGAACGCCTGGGCGGCGGGGTTGACGAGGAGAACAAAACTAGAATAAGAACATAAACGGAACATCCACAAGGGGTATGTCATGGTCGTTCATCTGGCGCGGGAATCGCTGGCTTTTGTCTCGGTGGCGGGCTTCGTGTGGGTCGTCTGTCAGTTCGCCTATCTGGTGGGCTAGACCAGCGAAGGCGGGGAGGCGGAGATGAACCAGCAGCAGAACGAGGGCTTCGTTCACCTGCGGGTGCGTTCGGCCTACTCCCTCCTGGAGGGAGCCATCAAGGCCGACGCCATTGGCGCCTTGGCGGCCGCCCATGACATGCCCGCCGTCGCCTTGACCGACCGCACCAACCTCTACGGCGCCCTTGAATTCTCGGTGGCGACCCAGGGGCAGGGGGTTCAGCCGATCATTGGCTGCGCCCTGGCGGTGAGCGGGATTGGCGAACGGCAGCCCGACAAATGGGCCAGAACCCCGACTGTCGTTCTGCTGGCCCAGACGGAAGCTGGCTATCTCAACCTCTCTCGCCTTTCGTCCATGGCCTATATCGACAGCGTCGGGGGGGTCGAGGAGCCGGCGGTGAGCTGGGCCAAGGTGGTCGAGCACTCAGAGGGTTTGATACTGCTGTCGGGGGGCTGGGATGGCCCGGTCGATCCCCTGATGGCGGCCGGGAAGGTGGCTGAGGGTCGAGCCGCGCTTGGCGAAATGTTCCGCGTGTTCGGAGACCGCTTCTATGTAGAACTTCAGCGTCATGGCCTGGCGCCGCAAGCCCTGGCTGAACCGGAGCTGGTGGCCTTCGCCTATGAGATGGACGTCCCGTTGGTGGCCACCAATGACGCCCACTTCACCTTGCCGGACATGCACGCGGCCCATGACGCCCTGCTGTGTATCGCTGACGGCGCCTTTGTCGGGCAGGACGAGCGCCGTCGGGTGAGCGGAGAGCACTGGTTCAAGCCGGCCGCCGATATGCGCGCCCTGTTCGCCGACCTGCCTGAAGCCTGCGACAACACCCTGGAGATCGCGCGCCGGTGCGCCTTCATGGTCCGCAAGCGTGATCCCATCCTGCCGCGCTTCCCCACCGAAGGCGATCGCACCGAGGCCGATGAACTGGCCCACCAGGCCCGTGAGGGCCTGAAGGGTCGGATCGCCCGCGGGCAGGCGAACCACGCCCCGGAAGCGGAATATTTCGAGCGCTTGGAGCGGGAGATCGGGGTCATCACCGAGATGGGCTTCCCGGGTTACTTCCTGATCGTTGCGGATTTCATCAAGTGGGCCAAGGCCCATGACATCCCTGTGGGGCCTGGCCGGGGTTCCGGCGCGGGTTCGCTGGTGGCCTATTCCTTGACCATCACCGACCTCGACCCCCTGCGCTATGGCCTGCTGTTTGAGCGGTTCCTGAATCCTGAGCGGGTGTCCATGCCCGACTTCGACATCGACTTCTGCCAGGACCGGCGGGAAGAGGTGATCTCTTATGTGCAGCAGCGCTATGGCCGGGACCGGGTGGCCCAGATCATCACCTTCGGCACCCTGCAGGCCCGGGCCGTCCTGCGTGATGTGGGCCGCGTCCTTCAGCTACCCCTGGGCCAGGTGGACCGACTGGCCAAGATGGTGCCCGCCAACCCGGCCAATCCCGTGACCCTGGCCAAGGCCATCGAGATCGAACCTCGCCTGCGGGCGGCTCGCGACGAGGACGAGGCGGTCTCCCGCCTGCTGGACGTCGCCCTGAAGCTGGAGGGGCTCTATCGCAACGCCTCCACCCACGCCGCTGGCGTGGTGATCTCCGATCGGCCCCTGACCGAGTTGACGCCCCTCTATCAGGACCCCCGCTCGGACCTGCCAGCCACCCAGTTCAACATGAAGTGGGTCGAGAGCGCCGGCCTGGTGAAGTTCGACTTCCTTGGCCTGAAGACCCTGACGGTGATCGACAAGGCGCTGAAGTTCCTGGATCAGCGTGGCGCCCGGGTGGATATGGGCGTCCTGCCCGTGGACGACGCCAAGACCTATGAGCTCATGTCGGCGGGCCATACGGTGGGGGTCTTCCAGATGGAAGGTCAGGGGATGCGCGACACCCTGCGCCAGCTTCGACCGAACTCTATCGAGGACGTCACCGCTGTTGGCGCGCTCTACCGGCCAGGCCCGATGGATAACATCCCGGCCTTTGTCGACTGCAAGTTCGGCCGCCGGACCATCGACTACCTGCACCCCTCCCTGGAGCCCGTGCTCAAGGAGACCTACGGGATCATCGTCTACCAGGAACAGGTGATGCAGATCGCCCAGATCCTGGCGGGCTATTCCCTGGGCGGCGCCGACCTGTTGCGTCGGGCCATGGGCAAGAAGAAGAAGGACGAGATGGCCGAGCAGAAGGCCATGTTCGTCGCCGGGGCCTCCACCCGTGGGGTGCCGGAAAGCCAGGCGGCCTCCATCTTCGAGCTTGTCGACAAGTTCGCGGGCTATGGCTTCAACAAGAGCCATGCGGCGGCCTATGCCGTCGTGTCCTACCAGACGGCCTGGCTTAAGGCGAACGCCCCGGTGGAGTTCTTCGCGGCCTCCATGAGCCTGGACATGGCCAATACCGACAAGCTGGCGGTCTTCTACCAGGACGCCAAGCGGTTCGGCGTGGAGATCCGGGCCCCCGACATCAACCGATCCGGCGCTGACTTCGAGGTGGAGGACGGCGAAGTGCTCTATGCCCTGGGCGCTGTTCGCAATGTCGGCCTGGCGGCCATGCAACACGTCGCTGACCTGCGCCGGGAGGGCGGGCCCTTCCGCGACATCTTTGATTTCGTCGAACGGGTCGACCCGCGGCATGTGAACAAGCGGACCTTCGAGACCTTGGCCAGGGCCGGCGCCTTTGAGTCCATCCACCCCAACCGGGCTCAGCTGGTCGCCGCCGCCGACGGCCTGATCGGCTACGCTCAGAGCGTAGCGGCTGACCGGGCCTCAGCGCAGGCCAGCCTGTTCGGCGGCGACCAGGCGGGCGTGGGGCGTCCGCGGATGCCACGGGCCGAGATGTGGACGCCTGTGGAGCGGCTGGATGAGGAATTGGCGGCGGTAGGATTCTATCTCTCCGGCCATCCCCTGGAAGACATGATTCCGGCCCTGCGCCGACGCCGGACCGAGCTGCTCACCGAGGTGATCGTCAAGGCCGAGGCTGGCGCGGAGGTGTTCCGCATGGCCGGCGTGGTGCGCCGCAAGCAGGAGCGCGCCTCCCAGTCCAGCGGGGAGAAGTTCGCCTTCGTCACCCTGTCGGACCCGACCGGGGAGTACGAGGTGCTGTTTCCGCCGGAGTCCCTGCGCCGCTGTCGCGACGTGCTGGAGCCGGGCAAGGCGGTGTCGATCAAGGTCCGCGCCAAGGCCAGGGACGGGGAGGTGCGCTTTTTCGGCGACGAGGCCGAACCCGTGGAGAAGGCGATTGAGAACGCCGTGGCCGGCCTACGGGTCCACATCTCGCCACGGAGCGCAGAGATCGATGCGCTGAAGCGACGGCTCGAAGGCGCCGCCAACGCCCGTGGCGGCGAGATCATCCTTACCGCGCCCCTTGGGGGCGGACGCGAGGTGGAGGTGAAGCTACCAGGCCGGTTCACCCTTGATGGGGCCATGCGCGGCGCGCTGAAGACGGCGCCTGGGGTTCTCTACGTCGAGGAACTCTAGGTTCCGCAGCCCAGGGCGCGTGGGCGCTGGGCGTGGCGGGCTTGCATTTTCTGTCATCTGGACGTATGCCGCGCCCATCACACACGCAGGCGTGCGGCGACTCTCGGGGAGACATCCTGTGAGTTACCGTTCCGGGCTCCTCGAAATAGGGGTTTTGGCTTGCGGAGGCATACCGGAAAAAGGAGCCATTCATGGCGCTTCCCGACTTCTCCATGCGTCAGCTTTTGGAAGCTGGCGCCCACTTCGGTCACCAGACGCACCGCTGGAATCCGAAGATGGAACGCTACATCTTCGGTTCGCGGTCGAACATCCACATCATCGACCTGTCGCAGACCATCCCTCTGCTGCACCAGGCCCTGGTCAAGGCCCGCGACGTGGCCGCCGGCGGCGGTCGCATCCTGTTCGTGGGCACCAAGCGCCAAGCCTCGGATCCGGTGTCTGTCGCGGCCAAGCGCTGCGCCCAGTACTACGTCAACCATCGCTGGCTGGGCGGCACGCTCACCAACTGGCGCACCGTGTCGGGCTCCATCGCCCGCCTGCGCGAGCTGGAAGGCCTGCTGGAGGGCGAAGGCGCCAAGCGCGGCAAGAAGGAACTGCTGCAGCTCACCCGCGAGCGGGACAAGCTTGAGCTCTCCCTCGGCGGCATCAAGGACATGGGCGGCATTCCCGACCTGATGTTCGTGATCGACACCAACAAGGAAGCCATCGCCATCCAGGAAGCCCGGAAGCTGAACATTCCGGTGATCTCCATCCTGGACACCAACTGCGATCCGGCCGGCATCACCTATCCGATCCCGGGCAATGATGACGCCGCCCGCGCCCTGCAGCTCTATTGCGACCTGATGGCTGACGCGATCCTCGACGGCCTGACGGCTGGCCAGGTCGCGGCCGGTGTCGATCTCGGCGCCTCGGAGGCTCCCATGGAGCCGGCCCTGGCCATGACGGCTGCGGCCGAGCCTGCGCCTGCCGCCGCTGAAGGCGAGACCACCCAGGCCTAAGGCCGGTCCGCCCCTTATGGGGTGGGCCTCGACATTAAACTGTGACGGCTGGGGCTCTATCCAGAGGCCCAGCCGTTGATTCTAGATCAAGGGAGCCGAGCCATGGCGGAGATCACCGCTGCGCTGGTCAAAGAGCTGCGCGAGAAGTCTGGCGCAGGCATGATGGACTGCAAGAAGGCGTTGCAGGAGAACGGCGGCGATATCGACGCCGCGATCGACTGGCTGCGCACCAAGGGCCTTTCCAAGGCCGCCAAGAAATCCGACCGCGCCGCGGCCGAGGGTCTGGTGGCCGCCGCGGTCCGCAAGGATGGCGCGGGCATGACAGGGGTCGTGGTCGAGCTGAACGCCGAAACCGATTTCGTGGCGCGGAACGAGCTGTTCCAGTCTGCCGCCAAGGACATCGCCCAGGTCGCCCTGGACGTCGAGGGTGTCGAGGCCATCTCGGCGGCCAAGACCGCCAAGGGCGAACAGGTGAGCGACGTCGTCACCAACCTGATCGCCACCATCGGCGAAAACATGATGCTGCGCCGGGCCTCGCGCCTGACCGTGGCTCAGGGCGCTGTCGCCGCCTATATCCATGCCGCGGCCGCCCCTGACCTTGGCCGCATTGGTGTGCTGGTGGCCCTTGAGGGCGCTGGCGATCAGGCCAAGCTGCAGGAAGTCGGCCGCAAGATCGCCATGCACGTGGCCGCCACCAATCCCATGTCGCTCTCGACGGACGACCTCGATCCCGAGGCCGTTGAACGCGAAAAGGCGATCTTCACCGAACAGGCGCTGGCGTCCGGCAAGCCGGCCGGCGTGGTGGAGAAGATGGTCGAAGGCCGCATCCGCAAGTTCTTCGAAGAAGTGGTCCTGCTCAAGCAGGCCTTCGTGATGAACCCGGACCAGACGGTCGAGCAGCTGATCGCCGAGCTGGCCAAGGAGACCGGCGCGCCGGTGACCATGACCGGCTTTGTGCGCTTCGGCCTCGGCGATGGCGTGGAAAAGAAGGTCGACGACTTCGCCGCCGAAGTGGCCCAGCTCAGCGGCCAGGCCTAGTCCTCAGACGATCTGCACTGCGGGGCGCGACGCGTTCGACGCGGGTCGCGCCCTTGCGCTATCTTGCCCAAGCCAGATTCGGAAAGACGCGCCAATGCCCACGACCACCCCCGCCCTGCGCTACAAGCGGATCCTGCTGAAGGTCTCCGGCGAGGTTCTGATGGGCGAACAGGGATTCGGTATCGATCCGAACACCCTGGAAGCGGTGGCCAAGGACATCGCCGAGGTGGTCAGCCACGGGGTCGAGCTGTGCCTGGTGATCGGCGGCGGCAATATCTTCCGCGGCGTCTCGCTGGCGGGCAAGGGCATGGAGCGTTCCAGCGCCGACTATATGGGCATGCTGGCGACGGTGATGAACGCCCTGGCCCTGCAGGGCGCCCTCGAAAAGGAAGGCGTCTTCACCCGGGTCCAGTCAGCCATCCCCATGGACGCGGTCTGCGAGCCCTATATTCGGCGTCGCGCCATGCGCCATCTGGAAAAGGGACGGGTGGTGATCTTCGCCGCTGGCCTGGGCGCGCCCTATTTCACCACCGATACCCCTGCGGCCCTGCGGTCGGCCGAGATGGGCTGCGAGGCCCTGTTCAAGGGCACCAGCGTCGACGGGGTCTACACCGCCGACCCGAAGAAGGACCCGGCGGCCGTCCGCTATGAGTCCCTCAGCTATCACGACGTCCTGGCGCAGGACCTGCGGGTGATGGACGCTTCGGCGATCGCCCTGATGCGTGACAACGACATTCCGATCGTGGTGTTTTCGATCCGCGAACGGGGAAATTTTCTGAAGGTTCTAAAGGGGCAGGGCGTCTTCACCACGATCGCCTGATCCCTCTTAGACGCCCACCTGAGATCGAATGGAGGAGCCCCATGGCCGTTGCACCCAAGCCGGTTCTCGCTAACTACAAGGACCGCATGGACAAGACCGTCCTGACCTTGAAGGACGAGTTCGCCTCTCTCCGTACCGGACGGGCCTCGGCAGGCCTCCTGGACCAGATCATGGTCGACGCCTATGGCGCGATGGTGCCGATCAGCCAGGTCGCCGCGGTCAGCGTTCCTGAGGCTCGGATGCTGACGGTCAGCGTCTGGGACAAGGGCGTCGCTGTGTCTGTGGAAAAGGCTATCCGAAACAGCGGCCTGGGTCTCAATCCCGTGGTCGATGGCCAGACCCTGCGAATCCCGATCCCGCCCCTGACGGAAGAGCGACGCAAGGACCTGGTCAAGGTCGCAGGCAAGTATGCCGAGCAGCAGAAGGTGGCGGTGCGCAACATCCGCCGTGACGCCAATGACGACCTGAAGCGGGCTGAAAAGGACGGCGTCATCAGCCAGGACGAGCAAAAACGCATGGAGACCGAGGTGCAGAAGCTCACCGATGAGTCGGTCAAGCGCGTGGACGAAGCCTTGAAAATCAAAGAACAAGAGATCATGCAGGTTTGATCGGCTAGCCTGTCGCCAAAGGACGCGCGAGAAACCCATGGCCCGCAGCCCAGAGCCGAACGCCGCCGGACCGGCCGCCGAACATCCGGCGGGCGAGGCTCTGCATGTGGCCCTCGTGATGGACGGAAATGGCCGTTGGGCCAAGCGTCGGGGCTTGCCGCGCAGCCTGGGCCACAGGGCCGGCGTCGAGGCGCTCAAACGTACAGTCGCCGCCGCCCCAGACCTCAACATCCGCTATCTCACCGTCTTCGGTTTCTCGACGGAGAACTGGAGCCGGCCCGCCACCGAAGTGGCCGAACTGATGGCCCTGCCGCGTCGCTATTTCGAAAGCGATCTTGGCCGGCTGGAGCGTGAAGGGGTCCGGGTAAGAGTGATCGGCCGCCGCGCGGGGCTGAATCCCGACCTGATCCAGATCATTGAAGAAGCTGAGCGACGCACGGCTGGCAACGACACCTTCTTCCTGCAGGTGGCGTTCAACTACGGCGGCCAGGCCGACCTGACGGACGCCGCCCGCCGGTTCGCCCAGGACGTCGCCGCCGGGCTCGCGCGCCCCGAGGATCTGGATGAGGCCCGATTCACGGCCTATCTCTCCACCGCATCAACCCCGCCGCCCGACCTGATTGTGCGCCCGTCGGGCGAGCAGCGACTGTCGAACTTCCTCCTGTGGGAAGCGGCCTATTCCGAGCTCATCTTCCAGGATGTCCTCTGGCCCGACTATGGCCCTGAGCACCTGAAAGCCGCCATAGACGCCTTCCGCACCCGCGATCGGCGCTATGGCGCCGTCGCCGATGACGCCCTTGCCGCCGGGTAAACACTTCGACTGGTCAAACCTCGCCATTCGCGCGGCCTCGGCCCTGGTGCTTGTGCCAGCGGCCGTCGGTGCGGTCTGGTGGGGCGGTCTGCCCTTCCTTCTGCTGATATCCGTGGGCGTGGCTCTGCTGTCGATCGAGTGGTCGGGCATGTCTGCGCCCAGAGCGCCCTTGCGGGTGCTGAGCGTCGTACTGGTTTCAGTCCTGGCCGGCGTCTTTCTGATCTATCTGCTCTATGTGCCGCTGGCCTGGGCAAGCCTTGCGCTTGGGGCCGCCATCGCCGCGCTGATCGCCAGACGGGTCGCCGAACGGCCCGCAGACGCCGCCTTTGGCGTCGTCTATATCGGCATCCCATGCTTGGCCCTGGTCTGGCTCAGGGGCACTCCGGAAGGGGCGCTCTGGGTTCTGATGTTGTTTGCGGTCACCTGGTCAGCCGACATTGCGGCCTTCCTGGTGGGAAGTCTGCTGAAGGGTCCGAAGCTCTGGCCCCGGTTCTCGCCCAACAAGACCTGGTCGGGTTTCGTCGGTGGACTGGCCGCGTCCACAGCGACCGGGGCCCTCTGCTCGGCCCTGTTTGGCGTAGGCATGGGGCCGGTCACAGGCGCGGTCATCGGGTTTATGGGCGGCTTGGCGACCATGGGCGGCGATCTCTGGGAGTCGATGCTCAAGCGCCGGTTCGGTGTAAAGGACTCAGGGGATCTGATCCCCGGTCACGGGGGACTCCTGGACCGGGTCGACGGCCTTATGTTCGCCGTGCTGGTGCTGGCAATTGCCCGTCTTGCGGAGCTTTTTAGATGAACGCCCACGCTCTTCCGCGGAAGGTCACCGTCCTTGGCGCGACAGGCTCGGTGGGCATGTCGACGCTCGACCTGTTTGATCTGGCCAAGGTCGAGGTTGAGGTAGTCGGCCTGACCGGCGGGCGCAATGTGGCGCGCCTGGCCGAGCAGGCCCTGCGTTGGCGGCCGCAGATCGCAGTGATCGAGGATGAGGCGGGGCTGCCCGAACTGCGCGATCGGCTGAAGGGCTCTGGTGTGCAGGCTGCAGCCGGGGCCAACGCTATCGCCGAGGTGGCCGCCGCTGACGCTCAGTGGGTGATGTCGGCGATCGTCGGCTTTGCGGGCCTGGCCCCGACCCTGGCCGCTGCGCGGGCCGGGGCGGTCGTGGCTCTGGCCAACAAGGAGAGCCTGGTCTGTGGCGGACCAGGGCTTCTCAGGACGGCCAAGCTGGCGGGCGGGGTGATCATCCCCGTCGATTCCGAGCACTCTGCGATCTTCCAGGTCTTTGATTCCCGGGCCAATGCTCAGGTGACGCGGGTGATCCTGACCTCATCGGGCGGGCCGTTCCGAACCTGGACCCGGGCGCAGATGGTCCATGCGACCCCCGAACAGGCGGTCGCGCATCCGAACTTCAGTATGGGCGCCAAGATTTCGGTCGATTCAGCGTCCATGATGAATAAAGGCCTCGAAATCATCGAGGCCGCCTATCTGTTCGCCATGCCGCCGGAGCGTCTTGAGGTCTTGATCCACCACCAGCAGATCATCCACTCCATGGTGGAGTACGCCGACGGATCCACCCTGGCCCAGCTGGGGCCGCCGGACATGCGTGCGCCGATCGCCTGCGCCTATGCCTGGCCCGACCGGCTCCCCTGGCCCGCGCCGCGGCTGGACCTGGTGGCGTCGGGTCCGCTCACCTTCGAGGAGCCCGACCTCGAAAAGTTTCCCGCCCTGGGGCTGGCCAAGGCGGCCCTGGCGGCCGGCGGCGCCGCGCCAGGCGCCCTGAACGCCGCCAATGAGGTGGCGGTCGCCGCCTTCCTTGACCGAAAGATCGGCTTTCTCGATATTGCCGCCACCGTGGCCGAGACCCTGGAGCGCCTGGAGCGCACTGGGGACCTCGCCGGAGGGGCGAGCGGAGACGCCTTGGAATCAGCTCGGGAAACAGACGCTGCGGCCCGGCGCATCGCCTCGGTCGTCACCGCTGGGCTTTCTGGCTCTCGCCAGGCCCACTAGGAGCATAGCCCCCTTCGATGTTCAGCCTCATTGAGACCGCGCTGACCTACATCATCCCGTTTTTGCTCGTGCTCACTGTCGTGGTGACCATTCACGAGCTTGGGCACTATTGGGCTGCGCGCGCCTGCGGCGTGGCCATCGACCAGTTCTCCATCGGCTTTGGCCGCCGGATTTTTGGCTGGCGCGATCGGCAAGGGGTGGAGTGGCGGATTGGCTGGATCCCCTTGGGGGGCTACGTAAAGTTCTCAGGCGATGAGAACGCCGCCAGCGTTCCGGACCACGAAAACCTTGAAGCCATGCGGCAGCGGATCGACGCCGAACAGGGGCCGGGATCCTCCAGCCGCTATTTTCACTTCAAGCCTGTGGAGCAGCGGGCCTTCATCACCGCAGCCGGGCCGCTGGCCAACTTTGTCCTGGCGATCGTGCTGTTCGCCTTCCTGTTGATGAGCGTGGGCGAGACGGTGATCCCAGCCCGGGTCGCCGCTGTGCAACCCGATAGCCCCGCGGCGCGGGCAGGCTTCATCGTGGACGACATGGTGGTGCGGGCGAACGGCCAGAAGATCGACAACTTCTTTGATCTCCAGCAGATCATCGCCGTCCGTTCCAACGCCCCGACGGCCTTTGTCGTCGACCGGGGAGGGCAGTTGGTCTCCCTGACGGCCACGCCGGAACGGCGACTGGTGTCCGACCGCATGGGCGGTGAGCAGAAGATCGGGGTGCTGGGCATCGCCAGCCCCGCCCAGATGGGCGAGCGCACCGTCCGTCGCTATGGGCCTCTGGAGGCCGTGGCAGGCGGGGTGGAGCGAACCTGGCGGGTGCTGAGCACGACGGTCTACTATCTGGGCCGCGTGGTCACGGGGCGCGAGAGCGCCGATCAGCTGGGCGGCCCGCTTCGGATTGCTCAAGCCTCGGGTCAGGTGGCGCAGTCAGGCGCCCAGGGCGCGCCAGACACCGCCTCCATGCTACTGGGCAGCGGGGTCGCCCTGCTGGGGCTGACTGCGGTGCTCTCGGTGGGCATTGGGTTCATGAACCTGTTGCCAGTCCCGGTTCTCGATGGCGGGCATCTGGTCTTCTACGCCTATGAGGCCATCGCGCGCCGCCCTCTTGCGGCCAAGGTTCAGGCGGCAGGGTATCGCGTGGGCCTTGCGCTGCTGCTCGGATTGATGTTGTTCGCCACCTGGAACGATCTGCAGCAACTGCGTGTGTTCAAATTTCTCGGCGGCCTGATTTCCTAGGCCCGCCTTCCTCCCTTTACGGCTGATCAGATGCAAAGATCTCGCGCTCGCAGCGCTGCGCTCGCTTCCGGCTTCGCCCTGCTGCTCTCCTCGACCGCCCTGACGGCGCCGACACTGGCCGTAGCCCAGGCCCAGGCGCAGGCCGAGGTCGTCCAGCGCATTGCGGTCCGCGGCAATGAGCGGATCGAACAGGCGACGGTGCTGTCCTATCTGCCAATCCAGCCCGGCGATCGGGTTGACGCTGCGCAGCTCGATCTGGCGCTGAAGGCCCTCTACCGGACCGACCTGTTCGCCGATGTCCGCATCAGTGCTGTAAATGGCGAGGTGATCGTCGAGGTGGTGGAAAACCCCATCATCAATCGGGTCATCTTCGAGGGGAACCGGGGCCTTAAGGAAGACAAGCTTCGCGACGAGGTCACCCTGCGCCCCCGCGGCATCTTTACCCGCGCGCGTATCCAGCAGGATGTGCAGCGGATCGTGGAGCTCTATCGGCGGTCCGGTCGGATTTCGGCCAATGTCACCCCCAAAATCGTCGAGCTGCCGCAGAAGCGGGTCGATGTCATCTTCGAGATTGACGAGGGGGCCAAGAGCGGCGTCCTGCGCACCAGCTTTCTCGGCAATGTTCAGTTTTCCGACAACGACCTGCGCGATGTGATCGTGACCGAGCAGAGCGCCTGGTACAAGCTGTTCACCAGCAACGCGAACTATGACCCTGATCGACTTGAGTTCGATAAGGAAAAGCTCCGCGAACACTACCGAAATCGGGGCTTCTACGACTTTCGTGTCGTCTCGGCGATCGCTGAGCTTGCCCCGGACAAGAACGGCTTCGTGGTGACTTACACGATCGAGGAGGGCCCCGAATACAAGTTCGGGAACATCCAGGTCGCCACTGAGCTTGAGAAGCTCAACAAGGAAACCCTCGTCCAGATCCTTCCCATCCGGGAAGGCCAGATCTATCAGGACGAACGTATCGAGCAGGCGACTGACACCCTGACCTTCGCCGCTGGCGCAGCCGGGTTTGCCTTCGTGGATGTCCGTCCCCGCTACACGCCCAATCGCGAGACCCGGACCGTCGACGTGACCTTCCAGGTCAACGAAGGTCCCCGGGTCTATGTTGAGCGCATCGACATCATCGGCAACACCCGCACCCTGGACTACGTGGTCCGCCGTGAGATGAACCTGGCTGAGGGCGACGCCTATAACCGGGTGCTCGTGGATCGGTCGCGAAATCGCATCCGCGCCCTTGGCTTCTTTAAGGATGTCACGATCGAGGAAATCCCGGGGTCGGCGCCTGACCGCACCGGCCTCCAGGTGCAGGTGGAAGAACAGCCGACGGGCGAGTTGTCGTTCAGCGCCGGCTACAGCTCAGTCGATCAGCTGATCCTCGATCTGGGCGTCACGGAGCGGAACTTCCGCGGCCGTGGCCAGAACGTGCGGGCTCGGATTTCGGTCGGATCTCTGCGCCAACAGGTCGACTTCTCGTTCACAGAGCCCCGGTTCATGGGCCGTGATCTCGGGGCTGGCCTGGACCTCTATTCCTATCGCTATGACCTGACCGACTTTTCAGCCTACCGGACCAACACCATCGGCGGCGGCGTGCGTCTGGGCTTCCCCTTGACCCTCAATGCCCGCGGTTCGGCCCGTTACACCCTGCGGCGCGATGAGGTCGAGATCCCGGCCTCGTTCTGCGACCCGGGCGCGCCTGTGGTGTCGATCTCGCTCTGCCAGCAGCGCGGATCCTACACCACCTCCCTGGTGGGCTACGGGGTTCGCCTGGACCGACGGAACGATCCAATCAATCCGACCCGAGGCTTCTACACCGCCTTGAACCAGGATCTGGCCGGGGTCGGGGGTGATGTGAACTATCTGAAGACCGAGCTCGAGGGCGGAATCTACTACGGCTTCTCGCCGAGCTTCATCCTCAGCGGCACCGGCTCGGCGGGTTATGTCGATGGCTGGAACGGCGACACGGTGCGGATCAATGAGCGGTTCTACAAAGGCGGCAACAGCTTCCGTGGCTTTGAGACGGCGGGCATCGGCGCCCGCGATCTGAATTCCAGCCGTGGTGACGCCTTGGGCGGTAAGGCCTATGCTATCGGTTCGGTCGAGCTGACCGTGCCGACCTTCCTTCCGGAACAGTACGGGGTGAAGGCGGCGATCTTCTCCGACTTCGGCACCTTGGGGATGCTGGACGATGAGGATAAGCTGACCGTCGCTGGAGCCGTTGATCCGAACATCGTCGACGACCTCTCCCTGCGCGCCTCCGCAGGGGTCAGCATCTTCTGGCGCTCGCCCATGGGTCCGATCCGTTTCGACTTCAGCCAAGTTTTGGCCAAAGAAGATTACGATAAGACCGAAACCTTCCGGTTCTCCACCTCAACTAGGTTCTGATTTCATGACCACCAAAACCCTCGCCGCCGGCCTCTCCGCCGCGGTGCTCGCGCTGGCGCTCGCCCAGGGCGCCCAGGCCCAGCAAGCGCCCGCCGCTCCGCAGGTCACTCATGGCGCCGCCATTCCGGGGGTCTGTGTGATGTCTCTCGACGGCGCGATCGGAGGCTCCACCGTGGGCCAGTATGTGCAGACGCGCCTGCAACAGATCGCCACGCAGGTCGAAGCCGAGCTGAAGGGTGAGGAGACCGCGATCACGAACGAGGCCCAGGCCATCGAGACTGGCCGCGCCAGCCTGAGCCAGGACGCCTTCGACAAGCGCCGGGCTGACCTGCAGGTGCGGGTCAACGCCTTCCAGCGCAAGGCCACCCTGCGCGAGCGTGAACTGGCTGTGACCCAGCAGAAGGCCATCGCGCGCGTCGGTCAGGAAATGGAGCCGCTGATCCGGCAGGTCTATCAGCAGCGTCAGTGCGCCATGCTGGTCAACCGGGAGGCCCTGCTGTTCTCCAATCCCCAGATGGATGTCACGGCCACCCTGGTCACCGCCCTGAACGGCAAGATCACCCAGTTCGCTTTCGACCGTGAACGGCTGGACCAGCAAGCCGCGGGCGCCCAGACTAGATAAGCCAGCGACTCGCCCACGGGGCGCGGGTTGCGCCTGGAATCCAAATGCCTGACCCGCGCTTCTTCGAGGACCTCGGTCCCATTGGCCTCTCCCGCCTCGCCGAACTGACGGGCGCCCAGCTTGCGCCCGGCGCAGGGCATGTGGGCGACGTGACGGGGGTGGCGGTATTGAACCGGGCGACGCCTGGGACCGTCACCTTTCTGTCTGATCCCCGCCGCGCCGACGAACTTGCGTCGACCAAGGCCGCCGCCTGTTTCGTCCATCCCAAGCAGGCCGCAGCTGCGCCCGTCGGATGTGCAGCCCTTCTGACTCCGTCACCCCAGGCCGCCTACGCGCTGGCCGCGGGGGCCCTCCACCGGCCCCGCCGCAACACCGCTGATCGGATGGTCTCCCCCAGCGCCAGGCTCGAAGATGGCGTCCGGGTGGAACCCGGGGCGGTGATCGGTGACGGGGCCCAGATTGGCGCTCGCTCGGTGATCGGCGCCGGCGCCGTCATCGGTCCAGGCGTAACCATCGGCCGGGACTGCGAAATTGGCCCACGCGCGACCGTCACCTTCGCCGTGATCGGCGACCGGGTGCGGATTTTCGCGGGCGCGATGATCGGAGAGGCCGGGTTTGGCGCCACCGTCGGCGCGGGCGGTCTGATCGATATTCCACAGCTGGGCCGGGTCATCGTACAGGACGGGGTCACCATCGGCGCAGGCGTCTGCGTTGACCGCGGGGCCTTTGACGACACGGTGATCGGCGAGAACACCAAGATCGACAACATGGTCCAGATCGCTCACAACGTGCGGATCGGGCGCAACTGCGCCATCGCCGCCCAGACAGGGATCTCGGGCAGCGTCGTGGTCGGGGACGGGGTGCAGTTTGGCGGTCGCGCAGGCGTGGCTGACCACCTGATCATCGGAGAGGGCGCGCGGGTCGCAGCGGCTGCGGGCGTCATGCGGGATATTCCCCCGGGCGAGACCTGGGGCGGCTTTCCGGCCCGACCTTTGAAGAAATGGATGCGCGAGGTTGCGTGGCTGTCGAGGATGGCTGAGCGTCGCGGAAATGGAGCAGGCGCATGAGCCGCAAAGCGCCGGTCAACGAAAACCCGGACGAGATCGACATCTCGGAGATTCTGCGGCGGATACCCCACCGCTATCCCTTCCTGCTTGTCGACCGCGCAGAAGACTACAAGGCCAGCGAGTCGATCGTCGGCATCAAGTGCGTGACGTTCAACGAGCCATTTTTTGCCGGGCATTTCCCCGAGTATCCGGTGATGCCAGGCGTGCTGATCGTCGAGGCTCTGGCTCAAACGGGCGCGGTGCTGATGTCCAAGTCACTGGATGTCGATGTGGCCGGCAAGACGATCCTTTTCATCTCCCTCGACAACTGCCGTTTCCGCCAGCCGGTGCGGCCGGGAGACGTTCTGAGAATGCCGGTCGAGGTCGTCCGCCATCGTGGTGACCTGTTCAAATTCAAGGGACGGGCCATGGTTGGCGACAAGGTCGCCGCCGAGGCCGAGTTCGCCGCCATGGTGGTGGCCACACAATGAGCGCCGACATCCATCCCACCGCCATCATCGCGCCGGGCGCCCAGCTGGCCGAAGACGTGAAGATCGGGCCGTACTCGATTGTTGGCGAACATGTACGGATCGGGCCGCGGACCGAACTTCTGTCCCATGTGGTGGTCGAGGGGCACACGACCATCGGTGCAGACTGCAGCGTGCGCAATTTCAGTAATCTGGGCGGACCGCCGCACCATACGGGCTACAAAGGCGAGCCGACCGAGTTGATCATCGGAGACCGCAACCGCCTGTGGGAGCATGTCACCATGCACATCGGAACCCCCGATGGCGGCGGCGTCACCCGGGTGGGCAACGATGGCATGTACATGGCCACCAGCCATGTAGGCCACGACTGCACCGTGGGGGACAATGTCGTCCTGGCGCACTCGGCCACACTGGGCGGACATGTCGATGTCGGCGACTTCGTGATGGTCAGTGGACTGGCGGCGGTTCACCAGCACTGTCGGGTGGGGCGCTATTCCTTCATCGGCGGCCTGGCGGCGGTGACAAAGGACGTCATTCCCTACGGCCTGGTCTGGGGCAACCATGCCCATCTCGAAGGCCTGAACCTGGTAGGCCTCAAGCGCCGCAACTTCTCCCGCGAGATGATCGCGGAGTTGCGGTCGGCCTACAGGCTGATGTTTGCCGAGGAAGGCACCTTCCAGGAGCGGATCGAGGACGCCACGGCCACATTCGGTCACAGCGCGCCGGTCATGGAGATCATCGACTTCATTCGCGCCGAGGCCAACCGGCCGCTCTGCCTGCCGGAGCGGGAGGTCTAGGATAGTGTCCAGGCTCGGCCTGATCGCGGGTGGCGGCGGACTTCCGGTGGAGATCGCCACGGCCTGCCAGCAGGCGGGCCGGCCGCTGTTCGTCGTGCGACTCAAGGGATTCGCCGGCCCTCAACTGGCCGGGTTTGCAGGCGCCGATATCGGCATCGCCGAGCTCGGGAAGTGTATCCGGGCTTTGAAGGCGGCCGGCTGCGACGCCATCTGCTTTGCAGGCCAGGTGAACCGGCCAGACTTTGCCGCCCTACGCCCTGATGTACGTGGCTTGAAGGCTCTGCCTGGGTTGATCGCCGCGGCGCGTCACGGGGATGACGGCCTGCTGCGGGCGCTGCTGCAGGAGTTCGAGAAGGAGGGGTTCCGGATCGAGGGCGCCGACGAGGCCATGGGCGATCTTCGCCTGCCCCTGGGGGTGCTGGGACGGATCAGCCCGGAAATTCGCCATCAGGCCGACATCGACCGGGCCCTTCATGTGGCGCGCGAGATGGGACGAATGGATATCGGCCAGGGGGCCGTGGTCTGCGAGGGACTGATCCTGGCCGTGGAGGCTCAGGAGGGCACTGACGCCATGCTTCGCCGCGTGGCCGATTTGCCGGGCGCCATTCGTGGCGCGCCGGACGCCCTGCGCGGCGTTCTGGCCAAGGCGCCCAAGCCGATTCAGGAAACCCGCGTCGACCTGCCCACCATCGGTCTGGCCACCATCCAGCGTGCGGCGCGGGCTGGCCTGGCCGGGGTGGTGGGGGAGGCGGGGCGGCTCCTTGTGCTTGATCGCGCGGAGCTAATCACCATGGCCGACGACCTGGGCCTGTTCGTGCTGGGCGTCGAACCCAAGGCGTCATGACCCGGCCCGTCTGCATCATGCTGGTCGCCGCCGAAGCTTCGGGAGATGATCGCGGCGCCGGCCTGATGGCGGCCCTGAAGCGCCACCTTGGGGCCGATGGCGTCAGGTTTGTCGGCCTGGGCGGCGCCGGTATGAACGCTGAAGGGCTCACCAGCCCCTTCGACATGTCCGAACTCTCGATCCTGGGCCTTCTGGAAGGCCTGCTGGCCTATCGCCGTGTGGTGCGTCGGGCCGACGAGATGGCCGCCCTGGCCCGGCGCGAACAGCCCGACATGGCGATCTTGATCGACTCGTGGGGCTTCACCCTCAGGGTGGCTCAGCGACTGAAGGCTCAGTCGCCCGATCTGCCGGTGGTGAAGTATGTCGCGCCTCAGGTCTGGGCCTCGCGACCCGGTCGCGCCGCGGTCCTGGCGAAGGCGGTGGACCACCTGCTGTCCATCCACACCTTCGATGCGCCGTTCTTCGAGAAGGTCGGTCTTCCGACCACTTTTGTGGGCAACAGCACGCTCAGCCTTGATTTTGGCGCCGCTGATCCAGCCACGCTGCGCCGCAGGCTAGGCATCAGTCCCGATGCGCCGGTCGTGATCGTGCTGCCGGGAAGCCGCCGCAGCGAGATTGAGCGGGTCATGCCGGCCTTCGAGGACGCGGTGGCTCTGCTCAAGGCCGCCCGGCCAGAGCTTCAGATCATCATACCGGCCGCATCCACAGTCGCCGACATGGTCAAGACCCGGGTGGCGGGCTGGCCCTACAGGGCTCATGTGTTGGAAGGCGAGGCCGATCGGTACTCGGCGATGAAGGCCGCGACCGTCGCCCTGGCCTGTTCAGGCACGGTGACCACGGAACTCGCTCTGGCGGGCGTGCCCATGGTGGTGGGCTACCGTCTCGGCCCGGTGACCTACGCCATCCTCAAGCCGCTGATCCGCACCGAATATGTGACGTTGTTCAACATCGCCGCGCAACGCTTCGTGGCGCCCGAACTCATCCAGTCCGACTGCACGGGGTCGGCCCTCGCGCGGGAAGTCGCCCGCCGGCTGGATGATGCTGATCTGCGGCGCTCGCAGATCGCCGCACAGGATGAAGCCTTGGTCCAAATGGGACGCGGCGGCCCCGATCCCTCGGAGGCCGCCGCGCAGGTCGTTCTGAAAATCCTGGGCCGGGGCGCCGCTTAACCGCGCTTGTCGACCGAGGAGTAGTCCCGCTGGGCCGCGCCGGTATAGATCTGGCGCGGACGCCCGATCTTCTGTGACGGATCCTCGACCATTTCCTTCCACTGGGCGATCCAGCCGACGGTCCGCGCAAGGGCGAACAGCACCGTGAACATCTCCGGCGGGAAGCCAAGGGCCCGCAGGGTGATGCCCGAATAGAAGTCCACGTTCGGATAGAGCTTGCGCTCGACGAAGTAGGGGTCGCTGAGCGCGATCCTCTCGAGCTCCATGGCCACCTTCAGGAGCGGGTCGTCGGTATTGCCCACCTCGGCCAGCACTTCGTGGCAGGTGGCCTGCATGACCTTGGCGCGGGGATCGTAGTTCTTGTAGACCCGATGGCCAAAGCCCATGAGCCGGTAGCGACGATCCTTCACCCCTTGAACGTATTCGGGGATGTTCTCCACCGACCCGATCTCGGCCAGCATATTGAGCGCCTCTTCGTTGGCGCCCCCATGGCTGGGGCCCCACAGGCAGGCGATGCCGGCGGCGATGCAGGCGAAGGGATTGGCTCCTGACGAACCGGCCAGACGAACGGTGGATGTCGAGGCGTTCTGCTCGTGGTCAGCGTGCAGGATGAAGATGCGGTCCATGGCCCGGGTCAGGACCGGATTGGGCTTCCAGTCCTCGGCCGGGACCGAGAAGCACATCCGCAGGAAGTTTTCGGCATAGGACTCGTCGTTGCGCGGATGCACGAACGGCTGGCCCTTGGAGTATTTGAAGGCCCGCGCGGCGATCGTCGGCATCTTGGCGATCATGCGGTGAGCCGAGATCATCCGCTGCTGCGGATCATCGATGTTGGTGCTGTCGTGATAGAAGGCCGACAGAGCGCCGACCGCGCCGACCATGATGGCCATCGGGTGGGCGTCGCGGCGGAAACCGGCGAAGAAGCGGTCGAACTGCTCATGCAACATCGTGTGATAGGTGATGTTGTGATCGAACTCGGCGAACTGGCTCGCCGTGGGCAATTCCCCGTGCAGCAGCAGGTAGCAGACTTCGAGGAAGCTCGACTTCTCTGCCAGCTGGTCGATCGGGTAACCCCGGTGCAGCAGGATGCCGGCGTCACCGTCGATATAGGTGATCTTGCTCTCGCAGCTCGCTGTCGACGTAAACCCCGGATCGTAGGTGAAGACATCGGCCTCGGCGTAGAGTTTGCGCACGTCCACCACATCCGGACCCGTCGTACCCTTCAAGATGGGTAGTTCGACGGTTTTGGCGCCGATGCTGATCTTCGCCGTATCGCCCATGCCATCCCCTTTCAATGAGTAGGAATTAAAACGTCTGTTCGCTTGGCCTTATAGCGGTTTACGCAGCGGGCGAAAGCGCGTCGTGGAGCCGCCCCAGGCTTTCATCCTGTCCGAGGGCGGTAAGGGCGCCGGCCAGGTCTGGGGCCGAGGCCGCGCCGGCCAGACAGATCCGCAGGGCCGGGCCGAACTTGCCGATGCCCACGCCTTCAGACTCGGCGAAAGCGCGGATCTCCAGCTCGAGAGCCGAGACGTCCCAGGCCTCTGTCGCAGCCAGCCGCTCGCTCAGGCGCGAGAGCCTTGCGCGGGTCTCCTCGCTCAGCAAGGTGGCCGCCTTCTCGGGAAGCTCGAGGGGCCGTCGCCCCAGGATGAACACCGTGGAGTCGGCCAGATCCAGCAAGGTCTTGGCCCCGTCCCGCACCAGGGGAATGGTCCGCTCGAGCACGGGACGCGCCTCTGACGACACCTCGAGGCCTCGGCTGGAATGGATCGCGGAGACGAGATCGGTCAGTCGCTCGATCTGCGCCTGACGGATATAGTGGTTGTTGATGTGGTTGAGCTTGGCCCAGTCGAGGCGGGCCGGGGCGCTGACCACGTCGACGATGTCAAACCAGGCGACGGCGTCGTCGTCACTGAAGATCTCGTCGTCGCCATGGCCCCAACCCAGCCGCGCCAGATAGTTGCGCATGGCCTCGGGGAGATAGCCCATCGAATCGAACTCGCTCACCGCCTGGGCGCCGTGGCGCTTGGAGAGCTTGGCGCCGTCCGGCCCGTGGATCAGCGGCAGGTGCGCCCAGACCGGAACCTCCCACCCCAGGGCCTTGTAGATCAGGGTCTGTCGGGCGGCGTTGTTCAGATGGTCATCGCCTCGGATGACGTGGGTCACACCCATGTCATGGTCATCCACGACCACGGCCAGATTATAGGTCGGCGATCCGTCGGTGCGCAGCAGGATCAGGTCGTCCAGATCCTTGTTCTGGAACCGCACATCGCCCTTCACCTTGTCGGCCACCAGGGTGTCGCCCGACAGCGGGCTCTTGAGCCGTACGACGAAGGGGCGGTCAGGGGCGTCGTTGGGGGCGATGTCGCGCCAGGGCGAGCGGACGACCCGGCCTTCGGCCCGGGCGGTCTCTCGCTCGGCCTCGAGCTCCTCGGCGGTCATGTAGTCGCGATAGGCGCCGCCGCGGGCCAGGAGCTCATCGGCGGCTTCGCGATGACGATTCGCGCGGGCGGCCTGGAACACCGGCGGCGCGTCTGGTTCGAGGCCTAGCCACCGCATCCCCTCGAAGATCACTTCGACGGCGGCCTCAGTAGAGCGCTCGCGATCAGTGTCTTCCACGCGCAACAGGAACGTGCCGCCGGTGTGGCGGGCGTAAAGCCAGTTGAAAAGCGCTGTCCGGGCCGTGCCTATATGCATCGAGCCAGTGGGCGAGGGGGCGATCCGGGTGACGACGGGGCGTTCGGGCATAGAGGTCGGGGGTCTTGAGGGGTCGCAAACCGGCGGGATCGCCGGGCGATGGGGCCGGCGTCTTAGCATGCGCCTGTCGCGGCCTCCTAGTGCGCGGGACCTGCTGATCGGCCTGGGTCGTCAGATGGTCAACCAGGCGGACCGCTGGAGCCTGTGGACGCCGGTGGCCTTTGGCCTCGGCTGTGCGGGTTATTTCGCCCTGGATCGGGAGCCGCTAGGGCTGGTGGCCGTCGGATGCGCCTGTCTGGCCGTCGCCCTGCTGGTCTGCGCCCGGCGTCTGCCAATCAGCCGCGAAGCAGCCCTGGCGCTCATCCTGGCGGCCTTCGCCCTGGGAGGGTTTGCGACCGCCAAGTTCAGAACAGAGGCGGTCGCAGGTCCCATCGCCCCGGCGATTGACGGCCCCAGCCACGTGGAAGGTTGGGTGGTGGACCTGGCGAGTCCCGGACAGGGCGGCGGCAGCCGCATCATTATCGCGCCCACCCGCATCGACGGCCTCTCGCCGGCCGAGACCCCCACCCGGGTCCGCCTGACCTTGCGTGACACCATCCCGCCCGTTCCCGGCACGGCGGTTCGCACACTGGCGCTGATCAACCCGCCCCCGCCGCCGGCCAGCCCGGGAAGCTACGACTTCGCCAGAGACGCCTTCTACGAGAGCATCGGCGGCGTAGGCTTCGCCCTGACGCCTCCCGCGCTTATCGATCTTCCGCCGCCCCCGGCCCGGCTGGCCCTGGATATGAAGATCAACGCCGCCCGATGGAGCCTGGCGCGTCAGATCGTGAAGAGTATGGGCCCAGAGACCGGGGGCCTGGCCGCGGCCATGGTCATGGGCAACCAGGCGTTCATTCCCCCCGAGCAGATCGAGCATATGAGGGCTTCGGGCCTCGCCCACCTGATCGCGATTTCGGGCCTCCACATGGCCATTGTCGGGGGTTTTGTCTTCGCCGCCGTCCGGGCCGGCGTCGCCGCCTGGCCCTGGCTCGCCCTTCGGGTGTCGAGCAAGAAGGTCGCCGCCCTGATGGGCCTGGGCGCGGTGGGTTGTTACCTCGTCGTCTCTGGAGCCCCCGCGCCGGCCGAGCGCGCGGCGATCACCGCCTCGGTGGCCTTTGCCGCGGTCATATTTGATCGCAGAGCCATCAGCCTGCACGGCCTGGCCCTGGCCGCCCTCATCGTCTTGCTGATCCACCCCGAGGCGGTGACCGAGCCTGGCTTTCAGATGTCGTTCTCAGCCACAGCAGCCCTGGTCGCCCTGGCTGAAGTCTGGCCCAGGGCGATCCGGGAAATCAGCGCGCCCTGGCCCATCCGCGCGGCCCAGACGGCGATGACCTGGCTGGCCGCCAGCCTGGCGGCGAGTTTCGTCGCCGGCATGGCCACGGGCCCCTTCGCCCTGCAGCACTTCAATCGCATGGCCACCTATGGCTTAGCGGCCAACCTCGCGGCCTCACCAATTTCGTCCTTTCTGATGATGCCCAGCCTGGCCCTCGGCGCGGCCCTCACGCCGCTGGGTCTGGGAGACGTGCCGCTGATGGTGTCCGGATGGGGGATTGAAGCCATCACCCGCGTGGCCCAGGCGGCGGCCGAGGCCCCGGGGGCGAACCTGCTGGTGGCGAGCGCCCCGGCCTGGGCGCTTCCCAGCGCCTTCCTGGGCATCCTCTGGCTGTGCCTGTGGCGTGGCCCCGTGCGCTGGATCGGTCTTCCGTTTGCGCTGGCCGTGAGCCTGGCGCCCCGACCGGAGCCGCCGAACCTATGGATCGCCGCTGACGGGGCGCAGGTGGCCTTGCGAGTTGGGGATGAGGCCATTCTCATGCGACCCGATGTGAAGCGGTTCGGCGCCGAACGGTGGGCCCAGCGGCATGGACTGGCGCCCACTTCGGATGGGGCCCGGGAGCCGTACTTCGCCTGTGATCGCTGGACCTGCCGTCCCGCACCAGGCGCGCCCGTGGCGGTCGCAACCTACTGGAGTCGAAAGATCCCGGAGGCCGATGTGCTGGATGAGCTTTGCAAGTCGGCCGATCTGGTGGTGATCCGGCCGGCGATGCCCGCCAGCGCCTGTCCCGGAAAGATCGTGTTGAGCGGCGCTGACTTCGCGCGTGGGGGCTCGGTAGAGCTAGGGCTGGGCCGCGACGGTGTCTGGCGCGCCCAGTGGGCCCAGGATCTGCGCGGCCGCAGACCCTGGAGCTGGGGCGTCAGTGATAGCGGCGAATGAGGCCCACCAGTCGGCCTTGGACCGCCACCTGATCTGGGCCGAAGATGCGGGTTTCATAGGCCGGATTGGCGGCCTCCAGCGCGATTGAGGCGCCCTTGCGCCTCAGGCGCTTGAGGGTGGCTTCCTCGCCCATGACCAGGGCCACGACGATCTCTCCGGAATTGGCCGAGTCGGCGCGCCGGATCACCACATAATCCCCGTCCAGAATGCCGGCGTTGATCATCGAATCACCCTGGACCTCCAGGACAAAGTGCTCGCCGGCGCCGAGCATCGACTCCGGCACATGCAGCCGATCGCGCTCCTGCTGGATGGCTTCGATGGGGGTGCCCGCGGCGATCTTGCCGAGAACCGACAGCTCCCGGGTGTCGTTGGCCGCGGTGGCCGGCGCTGGGTCGCCAGGGCCGACCAGCTGCGGCTTGAAGGCCTGACGCCCCTTGGGCGGCGCGGACGTGGTGGCGTCCTGAGGAAGCTTCACGACTTCAAGCGCCCGGGCCCGGTGCGGGAGACGGCGAAGAAAGCCGCGTTCCTCCAGAGCCGTGATCAGCCGGTGGATCCCGGACTTGGACGCCAGGTCCAGCGCCTCCTTCATCTCATCGAAGGACGGCGAGACGCCGGTCTCTTTGATCCGCTCATGAATGAACATGAGCAATTCGTGCTGCTTACGGGTCAGCATTGGACTTCCCAACCTTGAGAACAAAGCGCAAACGTTAGCGATGTTCTCTAGGCGTTCTATCTTAATGTCAAGTTACCGGCCGGTGGCGCCCCGGAGTGGGCGTCTGCTCGCATCAGGGGGCTGCGAAATTCAGCGGCACCGTGGTCGGGTAGGTGGCCAGAAAGCGTTCTGCGACAAAGTGCAGGACGATATCGGGCTGCTCTCGACGGATGATCTCAGCCAGGACGTCGCCGTCATGCCAGACATAGACTGACCGGGAGAAGTGCTCGGCCAGGAACGGAATTGATTCGGTGGCGGTGGAGTCCCGAAAGACCACGGCCCGGGGCAGGCTCGGATCGGGCGTCTCGTAGATCAGCATCTCGCGACCGTGGAAGCCGGTCTGATCTTCAGGAGTGAGAGCCAGACGTTTCGCCCGGACCAGCGCTTCGTCCAAATTGTACTTCAGGGTGATCTCGAGCATGGCGCGCCAGCGGGCATAGTCAGCGTCGATGTCGAAGCCCGGCTTCTGGTTCTCGTCGAGCTGGACGAACAGATCGCCTTCGAAGCCGGCCCGGGCCGGCAGGAGTTCGCTGGAAGTGATCGCCGGGCGGGTCGTCAGACCGGCGGCGTCCAGGGTCTCGATCACAAACCGGTAGAGCAGGTAGCCGCCGAGCCAGTTCACATGGGTGTCGCCGCGGAAATACAGGAAGCCCAGCCGCTTCATCCGCTCGAACCACGGCTGCAGATAGTGGATCTGGGCCGGAAAGCGCTTGGCGAGCCAGGTGGCGGGACGGCTCGGGTCTGAGTTCAGATCCACCAGACCCTTGGGCAGGTATTCCTGATAGGCGACGCTCTTTTCCGGCGTGATGAACATCAGGTAGGGCGTGGGCGCCAGCGCCTCAAGCCGGGCCTTAATGACCCCCTCGACCTGAGTCCGCTCACGCCGTGTCCAGCGCGTCACGCCAAACTGCCAAGGCAGGAAGTCATTGGTGTCGTTGACCAGGAAGACCCAGCCCCCAGGCGCGGCCAGGGCCTTACCTGGCTGACGCGCCTTGGCGGCCGCGACGCGGCGAGCGGCCCTGCGCGGCCAGATCAAGACATCAGGCCGCGGACAGCCGCCGTGACGTCGGCCTGACGCATCAGGCTTTCCCCCACCAGCATGGCCCGGGCGCCGGCCGCCTCCAGCCGACGGACATCGGCGGGGCCAGCTATGCCGCTCTCGGTGACCAAGAGGGCGCCTTGCGGCGCCAGGGCCGCCAGTCGTTCTGTTGTGGCCAGGTCTGTCTCAAAGGTGCGCAGGTTGCGGTTGTTCACCCCCACCAGGGTCGCGCCCATCCGACCGGCGCGGTGCATTTCGTTCTCGTCATGCACCTCGACCAGGGCGTCCATGCCCAGCCGGGCGGCTTCGGACTGCAGCTCTCCAGCCAGCACATCATCGACCATGGCCAGGATGATCAGGATGGCGTCGGCCCCCAGGGCCCGTGACTCGGCCACCTGCCAGGGGTCCACAAGGAACTCCTTGCGCAAGGCCGGCAGACCGACGGCGTCTCGGCCTGCGGTGAGGTAGGAGTCCGCGCCCTGGAAGCTGGGGGTGTCGGTGAGAATGGAAAGGCAGGCGGCGCCGCCCGCCTCATAGGCTCTGGCCAGGTTCGGGGGATCAAAGTCGGCCCGGATCAAGCCCTTTGAGGGGGAAGCCTTCTTGATCTCGGCGATGAGCGCCAAACGTCCCGGGGCATGAGCGCGAACCAAGGCCGCGCGAAACCCGCGGGGGGGCGAAGGGGCGGCGGCGGCGGCCTCGACCTGCGCCTGTGAACGCTCGCGCTTGCGGCTCGCCACCTCGTCGCGCTTGTAAGCGGCGATCTTGTCCAGCACGTCGCTCATCAGGCGGTGATCTCGCAAAGCTTGTTCAAGGCGTGGAGTGCGCGACCGTCGTCCAGCACCTGGGCGGCCAGTTCAACGCCCTCACGCAGGGTTTCGACCCGCTCGCCCACCAGGAAGGCGGCCGCGGCGTTCAGGGCGACGATGTCGCGATAGGGGCCCGTCTCGCCCTCCAGCAGGCGACGCAGGGCCGCGGCGTTGACCTCGGGCGCGCCGCCGGTGAGATCTGACAGGGCCGCCCGGGGCAGGCCGACGGCCTCTGGCGTGACCGTGAACAGGCGCACCTGACCGTCTTTCCACTCAGCCACCTGGGTCTCACCTGTGGTGGTCATCTCGTCCATGCCGCCACCATGGACGACCCAGGCGCGTTCGGCCCCCAGACCGCCCAGGACACGAGCCAACGGCTCAACCCAGCGTTCGGAAAACACCCCAAGCACCTGCCGTTGGGCGCCGGCGGGATTGGCCAGAGGCCCCAGCAGGTTGAACAGGGTGCGAAAGCCAAGCTCGGCGCGGATCGGCGAGACATGCTTCATCGCCCCGTGGTGGGCCTGGGCGAAGAGAAAACAGATGCCAGCCTCATCAAGCCCGCGACGCTGTTGCTCACGGCCAGCGGTGATGTTCACGCCCAGCGCAGAGAGCACGTCGGCGGCTCCTGAGCGGGAGGACAGGGCGCGATTGCCGTGCTTGGCCACCTTCAGCCCGCCGCCCGCGGCCACGAACGCGACGGCGGTGGAGATGTTCAAAGTGTGCAGCCCATCGCCGCCCGTGCCGCAGACATCGATCACCTGATAGGGATGATCGAGCACGATGGCGGCCTCGCGCATGGCCCGGGCGCTGGCGGTGATCTCGCCGACGGTCTCGCCGCGCATGCGCATGGCGGTGAGCGCGGCGGCCACCTGGGCTGGGGTCGGCTCGCCGCGCAGACAGGCGGCGAAGAAGACCTGGGCGTCTTCCTCAGACAGCGTCGCCCCGTCGGCGAGGCGGGCAAGGAGGGGCTTGAAGGCCTCGGACATCTGCGCCCCTCAGGCTGGGCTCAGGCGGCGGGCGCCAGCGAGGTCCAGGAAGTTGGAGAGCAGGGCGTGACCGCCCTCCGTGGCGATGGACTCCGGGTGGAACTGCACGCCGAAGATTGGCCGGCTCACATGCTGGACCCCCATGACCTCGCCGTCCTCGGTCCAGGCGGTGATCTCCAGCACCTCGGGCATGGTCTCGCGACGCACCGAAAGGCTGTGATAGCGGGTGGCGGTGAAGGGATTGGGCAGGCCAGCGAAGACGCCCTTGCCGGTGTGGTGGATGGCGCTGGTCTTGCCGTGCATCAGGCTTGCCGCCCGGATGACCTCGCCGCCAAAAGCCTGGCCGATGGCCTGATGGCCCAGGCAGACCCCCAGGATCGGCAGGTCCGTGGGCGCCTTGGAGAGCAGGTCAAGGCAGATGCCCGCCTCATTGGGCGTGCAGGGCCCTGGCGACAGCAGCACGCCTTCCGGTTTCAGCGCGATCGCCTCTTCGGCGCTCAGCGCGTCATTGCGATGGACCAGCGTTTCGGCCCCAAGCTCGTTCAGATAGTGAACGAGATTGTAGGTGAAGCTGTCGTAGTTATCGACGACCAGGATCATGGATTTTCTCTAGGCCAAAGCTCAGGGCGGCGCAAAGCGCCACATTGCATATGGGCGCGGGCAGGGCGATGCTCCAGCCCATGTCGCTCACCGATTCCGCGCTCGATCCCGACGCCATGGCCCAGGCGCGCACCTTGCTGACGCCGGCGCCCGTCCGGGAACGACTGTGGCCGGTGGTCGCCGCCGCCGCCTTCGCTGCGATTGCCGCCTTGGCCCTCGCCGGCGCCATGATCACCGCCCCGCCGGTGGTCAGCCAACCGATGACGACCAGCCAGGATGAGACCCTGACCCCCGTCCTCTAGACGAAGCGCCAGGCGTCCTCGGCGGCCCGACGAAGCGCCCGGGCCTTGTGCATAGTCTCGTCGTATTCGGCGTCAGGATCGGAATCGGCCACCACCCCGCCGCCTGCCTGGATGTACATTTGGCCATCCTTGAAGCAGGCAGTCCGCAGGACGATGCAGGTGTCGACCGAGCCGTCCGCGCCGAAATAGCCCACGGCGCCGGCATAGGCGATGCCCCGCTTCTCGATCTCAAGCTCGTCGATGATCTGCATCGCCCGGACCTTGGGCGCCCCTGAGAGGGTTCCAGCCGGCAGGGCCGCCATCAGCACGTCCACAGGATCGACCCCCTCGGGGGCGTCCCCCTCCACATTGGAGACCAGATGCATGACGTGGCTATAGCGCTCGACAAAGAAGCTGTCGGTCACGCGCACAGCCGGGCCCTTGGCCCGGGGCGCCTCGGCGTTGCGACCTGGCTGGCGCAGCATGGCCACCCGGCCCACATCATTGCGGCCGAGATCGAGCAGCATCAGGTGTTCGGCCCGTTCTTTCGGGTCGGCGATCAGCTCCTGCTCCAGGGCCAGGTCCTCTTCCGGCGTCGCGCCACGGGGGCGGGTGCCGGCGATCGGACGGATGGTGATCTTTCCGTCCCGCAGACGCACGAGGATTTCGGGGCTGGAGCCCGCCAGCTGGAAGTCGCCAAAGTTCAGATAGAACAGGAAGGGCGACGGGTTGGTCCGGCGCAGTGACCGGTAGAGGGCCAGGGGATCGAACGGGAAGGGCGCCCGGAACCGATGGCTCGGCACCACCTGGAAGATGTCGCCCGCCCGGATATAGGCCTTGGCCTTCTCGACAATCCCTCGATAGGTCTCGCGACTGACCGGCGTGGTGAAGGCGTCGGGGGCGGCGACGCCCTCGCCCGTCAGTCCGGGGGCAGGGGCGCGCAGGTCCTCGCGGACCGCCTCAAGGCGCGCCTTGGCAGCCTCATAGGCCGCCTCTGCCGTTAGGGCGCCGGGACGCACCGTGGTGGCCAGGATGATCTCCTGGCCGATCGAGTCGAAGATCGCCACGATGGAAGGACGGGTCATGATGCCGTCGGGCAGATCAAGCGGGTCAGGATTGACGTGGGGCAGCCGCTCCACCAACCGGACCATGTCATAGCCCAGGGCGCCGAACACCCCGGCCACCATCGGAGGGAGCCCTTTGGGGATATCCAGCCTCGCGCTGGCCACCAGATCCCGAAGGGAATCCAGCGTGCCCGCCGCCTGGGTCGTGAACCGGCCCGCGGCGATGTCGCCCCCTTCGGCGATTTCAGCGACCTGACCCCGGCAACGCCAGACGAGGTCCGGCTTGAGGGTGATCACGGAATAGCGGCCACGCCAGGCGCCGCCCTCGACTGATTCGAACAGGAAGGCGTAGGGCTGCCCCTGACCGATCTTCAGATAGGCCGAGACCGGCGTCTCCAGATCATCGATCAGGCGGGTCCAGACCACCTGCGCCGCACCGTTCGCATGGCGTGTGGCGAAATCAGCAAATTCCGGCTCAAGGCTCACTCAGCCGATTCCTTCGTCGCAGGCGCCTTGGGCGCCGCCTTGGACGGGGGGGCTTCAGGCTCCAGTCCGAGCGCGGCCCGCGCCCGCGCCTCGCTGGTGCGAACCTTGACCTTGTCACGGGCCGCCAGACTCGAGGCTTCGGCCATGTCGCGGAACAGGGCCATGCTGGCCTGGCCGCGGCCGTCCTCCACCGCCTGGGCGACCTGGGCGGTCGCCCCAGGCCGAACGGCTTCGAGCTTGCCCACAATCATGCCGAGGGTGACGTCTCGAGCGGTGAACACTTCCAGCGGCGCGGCGCCGAAGGCCCGGACCAGGGCGTCTTCGGAGAGTTGCTCGCCAGGACGCGCCGTCGTCCGGCTCAGGCCCGTGGCGCGGGTGACCCGGGCCCCGACGCTGGTCGCCGCAGCCTCCAGGGTCTGGCCGCCGCGGACGCGTTCGGCCACCTCGGTCGCCTTGGCCTCGAGCCGCTGCACCATTTCCCGCTGCATCCACACCTGGGTCAGGAGGGGGCGGACGTCGTCGAGGGGGGGCAGGGCGGCGGGAATGACCCGTTCGGCGCGGACCGCGAAATACTCCCCTTCCGTCAATTCGGTCAGGTCAGACTCGCTGCCCTCAGCCAGGGCGAAGGCGGCCTCCAGCAGTTGAGGCGTCACGCCCTGGACCGGCTGGCCCTCCTGGTTGCGGCCCTGCTGGCTCACGGCGGGCAGGGTGATCACGGTGGCCCCCGCCGCCTGGGCGGCTTCGGCCAGGGAGGCGCCGCCGATATGGGCCTCCTCATAGGCTTGGGTGCGCTCATAGACCTTCTCGGCGGCCTGATCGCGGCGGATTTCAGCTTCCAACATGGGCCGGACATCTTCGAGGGTCGGCTCGCGCCCTGGATTCACCGCCGTCACCTTGACGACGGAGAGGCCCAGGTCGCCCTCGATGGTGTTGCTGACCGCGCCGGCGGCCAGGGCGAAGGCCGCTTCGGCCACCTTGCGGTCGGCGATGGCGCTGCGGGGGCGAGAGTCGTAGGTGACCGGCTCCACACCGATATCCTGGGCCACGGCGACGGGATCCTCACCCTCGCGCAGGCGCTGGGCGATCCGCGTCGCCGTCGCCTGATCCCGGGCCGGAATCTGCACCAGGGTCCGGGTTTCGGGCTGGGAGAGGGTGTCCTTTCGGAACGCGAAGCGCTCCTCGAGGTCTGCTGCGCTGATCGGGCCCGCCATGTCCTGGGGGCGAGGGGCGAAACGCACCACCGACAGGACCCGGTACTCGGGCATGCGCAGTTGCTCGGCGTTCTCCTGCATGAAGGCCTGAAGCTGCTCGTCGGTCGGCAAGCCCGGCGCCTCGACGGAGGAAATTCCGATCTGGAAGTAGCCAATGTCGCGTTCTTCAAGATCGACCATGGCCGCCAGGGCGCCATAGGCCCGGGGGGCCCTAAGTCCGCTGACCAGGCCCGAGGCGAAATGCTGTTGGGCGATCTCGTCCTCCAGCAGGGCGATGAAGCCGTCGGAGGTCAGGTTGGTCTCCCCCAGACGCTGCTCCATCAGGTTCCGATCGAAGCGACCGCTGATCGGGTCGAAGAAGGCGGGGATCTGCCGCAGTTGATCGGCCACAAGGCTGTCGCCGGGGCGCAGGCCAATGCGGTCCAGCATCTCGGCCAGGGCCTCGCGGGTGGCGATCTGTTCCAGCAGGCTGGGGATGACGCCGTTTTCCGCCGCCATCTGGGGGGTGATCGGCTGGCCCATCTGCTGCTCGGCGTTCTGGCGCCACTCATCATACGCCCGCCGGAAGCCTTGATCGTTGACGCTGCGGCCACCGGCCTTGACGACCCATGTGGAGAACTGGCCCTGCAGCACATCGGACATGCCGAACACGGCGAAGCTGATGACCAACAGGCCAATCAGGATGGCGGCCACCCAGGATTTGGCGAAGGCGCGGAACGCGGTAATCATGGAGGACCCTTCCTCGGGCGCGAAGTCCAGTGGAGGCGGGTATAGTGGAGGCGGCTTCCCCCCCGCAAGCACGTGACAGCGTCGATCGCTTGGCTTATCGGCCTGACCGACCCCACGGAGAGGCCAAATGAGCGCACCCATCCCCCTGATCGCGGGCAATTGGAAGATGAACGGGGCCGGCCCGGCCCTGGCCGAGGCCAGCGCCATCGCCGCTGGCGCGCCCGCCGCTGGGGTTCGTGTCGCCCTCTGCCCGCCAGCCACTCTGGTCGAGCGGATGAGCCGGGCCCTGGCTGGCTCGCCGGTCGAATTGGGCGGCCAGGACTGCCATGCCCAGCCAGGCGGCGCCTTCACCGGCGATATCTCGGCCGAAATGCTCGCCGACGCCGGGGCGAGCCTGGTGATTCTCGGCCATTCGGAGCGTCGTGCGGGTCATGATGAGGGTGACGCCGATGTCGCCGCCAAGGTCAGCGCCGCCTTGAAGGCCGGGCTGGAGCCCATTGTCTGCGTGGGTGAGACCCAGGCTGAGCGGGAGGCAGGCCAGGCGCTTGAGGTGGTGACCCGTCAGGTGCGCGCGTCCCTGCCGGCCGAGCTGGCCGGTCGCGCCTTCACCCTGGCCTATGAGCCGGTCTGGGCCATCGGAACGGGCCTGACCCCCAGCCTGCAGGACATTGTCGAGGTCCATCAGGCGATCCGCGCCACCCTGCGGGACATGTTCGGCCAAGCCGGGGCGGCGCCCGCCATTCTCTATGGCGGCTCGGTGAAGCCCGGCAACGCAGCTGAAATCCTGGCCCTTCCAGAGGTGGGCGGCGCCCTGGTCGGCGGCGCATCGTTGAAGGCCGCGGAGTTCCTGGCCATTGTCGAGGGCGCGCCCAGGGCTTAGCTAGGGGCGTCGCCACCTTGGCGGCCGCGCCCTTGATCTCCATCTCGTCGGTCCACGGCCCTATGGCCTTGAGCCCCGTGGGATGATAGAGCGCGCGCTTGGTTTTTCGGCGCGGGTTTCCTCCAGGAGCCCCGCGTCAAGACGTTTTGGACTAGTCCATGCTTCTGAACATTCTGCTCGCCATTCAAATCGTCGTCTGTCTCACCCTCATCGGCCTTGTGCTGCTGCAGCGGTCGGAGGGCGGCGCGCTGGGCATGGGCGGCGGCGGGTCCGGCAATTTCATGAGCGCCCGGGGCGCTGGGGATTTCCTGTCGCGCTTCACCTGGATCCTGGGCGGGGTGTTCTTCGCGCTCAGCCTGACCATCACCCTGGTGGCGGGTCGGGTCAGCGGCGGGTCTGCCGTCGACCGACTGAATATTGAGGCGCTGGATCCGAGCCAGCTCAACCAGGCTCCCGCTGTCCCCGCACCCGCGGCGCCCGCGACCGCGCCAGCCACGGGCGGCGCGCTGGACGCCCCGGCAGCCCAGATCCGCAACCCGTTCCTCGACGCCGAAATGGGCGAAGGGGAGGGCGCGCCGGCCGCGCCTGCGCCCGCACCTGCGCCCTAGCGCTCAACGCCTGCACGGCTCTGGCGTCCCATCGCGTGTCGCCAGGGGCGTAAGCTTCCAGTCACCGGCCGCCCCTTGCGGCCACCCAAGACGTTATGGCGCACCCGTTGATGCGGGGCCGCGCCCCGAATCGATGGTAGGTTGACCGCCCATGACCCGGTACATTTTCATCACCGGCGGCGTGGTCTCCTCCTTGGGAAAAGGTCTCGCCTCCGCCGCCCTTGGCGCGCTCCTGCAGGCCCGCGGCTATAAGGTCCGCCTGCGCAAGCTCGACCCCTATCTGAACGTCGATCCGGGCACGATGAGCCCCTATCAGCACGGGGAGGTCTTCGTCACCGAGGACGGGGCCGAGACCGACCTGGACCTGGGCCACTACGAGCGGTTCACCGGCGTCAACGCCACCCGCGGCGACAACGTCACCACGGGCCAGATCTATAAGACCATCCTCGAGAAGGAGCGGCGCGGCGACTATCTGGGCGCCACCGTCCAGGTGATTCCCCACGTCACCGACGAGATCAAACGCTTCGTCCTGTCCGATCCGGGCGAAGGGGTGGACTTCGTGCTGGTGGAGATCGGCGGCACGGTCGGCGACATCGAGGGCCTGCCCTTCTTCGAGGCGATCCGTCAGCTCGGCCAGCAGCTGCCCCGGGGCCATGTGTGTTTCGTCCACCTGACCCTGCTGCCCTATATCAAGACCGCCGGTGAGATGAAGACCAAGCCGACCCAGCACTCGGTCAAGGAGCTGCGGTCCATCGGCATCCAGCCCGACATCCTGCTCTGCCGCTGCGAGACCGAGATTCCGGCCAGCGAGCGGCGCAAGATCGCCCTGTTCTGCAATGTCCGCGAGAGCGCGGTGATCGAGGCCCAGGACTCCTCCAGCATCTACACCGTGCCGCTGGACTATCACCGCCAGGGCCTGGACACCGAGGTGCTGGAGGTGTTCGGCATCACCGATGCGCCGGCCCCGGACCTGTCGCGCTGGGAGACCATCGGCCACACCCTGACCCACCCGGACGGCGAGGTGAATATCGCCATCGTCGGCAAGTACACCGGCCTGACCGACGCTTATAAGTCCCTGGTCGAGGCCCTGGTCCACGGGGGCGTGGCCAACAATGTCCGCGTCCGCTTCGACTGGGTTGAGGGCGAGGCCTTCGAGGGCGGCGAGGAGGCGATGATCGCCGAGCGTCTGACCGGCGTACACGGCGTGCTGGTGCCCGGCGCCTTCGGCCAGCGGGGCTCCGAGGGCATGATCGAGGCGGTCCGGTTCGCCCGGGAACACGAAATCCCCTATTTCGGCATCTGTTTCGGCATGCAGATGGCGATGATCGAGGCGGCCCGGAACCTGGTCGGTCTCAAGGACGCCTCCTCCACCGAGTTCGGCCCGACCTCAGAGCCTGTGGTCGGCCTGATGACCGAATGGGTGCGGGGAAACGCCCGGGAGACCCGGGTTGAGGGCGACAACCTCGGCGGGACCATGCGCCTGGGCGCCTATGACGCCGTCCTGACCCCAGGCTCGAAGGTGTTCGACATCTATGGCGGCCCGGCCATCAGCGAGCGCCACCGGCACCGCTATGAGGTCAATATCGGCTATCGGGAAGCCATCGAGGGCACGGGCCTGACCTTCTCTGGCCTGTCGCCGGACGGCGTCCTGCCGGAAATCTGCGAGCGGGCCGACCATCCCTGGTTCATCGGCGTCCAGTTCCACCCCGAGCTGAAAAGCCGTCCCTTCGAACCCCACCCCCTCTTCGCCAGCTTCATCGGCGCGGCGAAAGAGCGGAGCCGGCTGGTTTAGGGGGAGGAGACCTGCATTCAGCTTGCAAAGACGTCCGCACGGCCGCGCATGCAAGATCAACGGGCCACGGTGTTCCTCTCCCCCAGACAGGCGCTTGAAAGTCCCGGCGGATTGCGTCATACACGCGCGCTCATGTCGGCGGCCCCCGCGGCCGCCGTCTCAATTTTTATACGCCTGCGAGATTCCCATGGCCGTTCCTAAGCGAAAAGTATCGCCCTCGCGGCGCAACATGCGGCGCTCCCACGATGCGCTGGGCAAGAATTCCTTCGTCGAAGACAAGGAAACCGGCGAGCTGAAGCGCCCCCACCACATCGACCTGAAGACCGGCATGTATAAGGGCCGTCAGGTCCTGACGCCGAAGGAAGACTAGGCGCTCCACGCCTGTCGACCTGTCGCAAGACATCGAGGCCTCGCCCTGATCGGGCGGGGCCTTTTGCGTGGCCGATTGCCCGCCCGGGCGAAGGTGGCTAAGCCTCCCGGGCCTTTCTGAAAACCCTGCGCCGCCCAGCCTGTGAGGACCGCCATGACCGAGATCGTCGACATCACCGCCCGCGAGATTCTCGACAGCCGCGGCAACCCGACCATCGAGGTCGATGTGATCCTGGAAGACGGCGCGCTCGGCCGCGCCGCCGTGCCCTCAGGCGCGTCGACCGGCGCGCATGAGGCCGTCGAGAAGCGGGACGGGGACAAGGCCCGCTATCTCGGCAAGGGCGTGCTGGAGGCCATCGATGCGGTGAATGGCGAGATCTATGACGCCCTGGCGGGCTTCGAGGCCGAAGACCAGCGCCGGCTGGACGCCACCCTGATCGCCCTCGACGGGACGGCCAACAAGTCGCGCCTGGGCGCCAACGCCATCCTCGGCGTCAGCCTGGCCGTCGCCAAGGCCGCCGCCATCAGCGCCGACCTGCCGCTCTATAAGTATGTGGGCGGGGTCTCGGCCCGGGTGCTGCCGGTGCCGATGATGAACATCATCAATGGCGGCGCACACGCCGACAATCCCATCGACATCCAGGAATTCATGATCCTGCCCACCGGCGCCGACACCTTCGCCGAGGGCCTGCGCATGGGCGCCGAGATCTTCCATGGCTTGAAGAAGGCCCTGAAGGACGCCGGTCACAACACCAATGTCGGCGACGAGGGCGGCTTTGCGCCGAACATCGGCAGCGCCGAAGAGGCCCTGGCCTTCATCGTCAAGGCCGGCGAGGCGGCGGGCTATCGCTGCGGCGACCACTTCCACCTGGCCCTCGACGTGGCCTCGACCGAGTTCTTCAAGGACGGCAGGTACGTGCTGGACGGGGAGGGCCAGACCTTCGATCCGGCTGGCATGGTCGACTATCTCGCCGCCCTGGTGGCCAAGTTCCCCATCGTCTCCATCGAGGACGGCTGCGCCGAGGATGACTTCGCCGGCTGGAAGCTCCTGACCGACAAGCTGGGCGCCAAGGTCCAGCTGGTGGGCGATGACCTGTTCGTCACCAATCCGGCCCGGCTGTCCGACGGCATCGACCAGGGGCTGGCCAACTCCATCCTGGTGAAGGTCAACCAGATCGGCACCCTGTCGGAGACCCTGGACGCCGTCGATATGGCCCACCGCGCCGGCTACACCGCCGTGATGAGCCACCGTTCGGGCGAGACCGAGGACTCCACCATCGCCGACCTGGCGGTCGCCACCAACTGCGGGCAGATCAAGACGGGCTCTCTGGCTCGCTCCGACCGGACGGCCAAGTACAACCAGCTGCTGCGCATCGAGCAGGAACTGGGCGACCAGGCCCTCTATATGGGCCGCAAGGCGATCAAGCAGGCCTAGGCGTCCCGCCGCAGAACCAGCGTCAGGACCAGCAGGAGCGCGGGGACGGCCACATAGAGGCCGAGCCCCGCCCCCAGCCCCCACTGGTCGGCGACCCGCCCCACAAGGGCGGGGAAGGCCGCTCCGGCCAGGCCGATGACCGACACCACCGCGCCGGTCGACCCGGCCTGACCCGGCCGCAGGGTCAGGACCAGGCTCTGGAGGGCGGTGTAGAAGACCGCGCCGCTGAAGCCGAACACCAGCCCGCCCGCGACCACCATCCAGGCCTGTGCGCCAAAGGCCAGAACCGGCAGGCTAAGCGCCATGGCCAGGGCGCCGGGCGCCAGGACCGCTGCGGGCGAATCATCCGGGATCAGGCGCTCGGCGAGGCCGTATCCGATCAACCCGCCGACCAAGGCGCTGGCGGACAAGGCCACCGCCATGCCCGGGCCGTGGCCGGCGATGTCCTCCAGATAGGCGATGAGGAAGGCCAGGAGCGGTTCGTCCAGCAGGGCGAACAGGCCCATCATGACCGCCATCATCAGCACCCGCCCATCGGTCAGCACCGCCAGCAGTTCGCGGCCAGCATCGGCGTGCGCGCGGGCATGGGGCGGGGGAAAGGGCTGACGGGCCAGCCACAGCCCATAGCCCAGCATCAGGACGCCCCCGGCCAGGAAGGGCCCCCGCCAGCCCAGGCCGAACGCCCCAGCCAGCACCAGGGTTAGGGGCGCGAGCAGGTCGCCGGCCGCCGACCAGGCGTTCACCCGCGCCAGGGCTCGGGGCAGGTCTGATCCCGCCACGTCCACCAGGGCCACCTCGCACCCATGAACGAAAGCGTCGCTGGCCGCGCCCCAGACAAAGGCCGCCATGAACAGGGGCCAGAACGAATCGGCCAGACCAAAGGCGATCATCGACCCGCCATAGGCCAGGGTGCCGAGGGCTGAGAGGGCGCGCCGGCTCACATAGTCTGCGGCCGCCTGGAAGACGACGCCGACGACGCCGCCAAGACTCAGGGCTGCGAGGACTAGTCCGCCCTGGGCGTAACTTAGGCCTGCATCTTCACGCAGGTCCTGGAGCAGGCCGGCCGGCAGGAAGGTGAACCACTCGTCGGCGAAACCGACCAGCATCAGGGCCGCCGTCAGGGCATAGGGGGCCCGGGCGAGCGGCGGCAGCGCCCAGAATGCGACGCGCTTCAGTCGGGCTGCGAGAGCCTCAGATCAATTGGGCGGGTGCTTGCGATCCATGGAGCAGAGTTTCCCCGGCAAACGGCTGAGCTGCAACGCAAAATTAAGCACAACTGGCGAGTCTGTCCCAATCAGCAGCGTAGAATCACAGTGCTCACAGCCGTCCGCTCCTACATCTCGACCGCCGCCCTGGCGCTCCTGATCACCTATTTCGCCTACCACGCCTTCACCGGCGATCAGGGCCTGCTGACCTCGACCCAGCGGGACTACGCCTTGGCGGTCAAGTCGGCGGAGTTGAAGCAGCTGAGCGCCCAGAGGCAGGACCTGGAGACTCGCGCCCTGCTGCTGCGCGACACCTCTCTGTCGGCGGACCTTCTGGAAGAGCGCGCCCGGTCTCTCCTAGGCTACAGCCACCCCAGAGACTATGTGATCCGCATCCATCAGGATGACTCGGCGGGCGGCTGACGAAGCAGCCGGCTCTGGGTTAGGGTGGCTGAACGCAACACGACCCGGGAGACAGACATGGCGCGCGCCAAACAGGCGGCCAAGACCGGCGGTACGCCGGCCGAGGCGGGCGAGAGCCTCAGCAAGGACCAACTGCTGGGCTTCTATCGCGACATGCTGCTCATCCGACGGTTCGAGGAACGGGCCGGACAGCTCTACGGCATGGGGCTGATTGGCGGGTTCTGCCACCTCTATATCGGCCAGGAAGCCATCGCCGTGGGCGTCCAGTCGATTCAGGAGGACGGCGACCAGGTCATCACCGCCTATCGCGACCACGGCCATATGCTGGCCTGCGGCATGGACCCCAACGAGGTCATGGCCGAGCTCACCGGCCGGTCCGGCGGCTCGTCCAAGGGCAAGGGCGGGTCGATGCACATGTTCTCCCGCGAGGCGGAGTTCTATGGCGGCCACGGGATCGTCGGCGCGCCGGCGCCCCTGGGCACCGGCCTGGCGCTGGCCAACCGCTACAAGGACAACGGCAAGGTGGCCTTCACCTATTTCGGCGACGGGGCCGCCAACCAGGGCCAGGTCTATGAAAGCTTCAACATGGCCGCCCTGTGGAAGCTGCCGGTCGTCTATGTGATCGAGAACAACCAGTACGCCATGGGCACCTCCCTGGAGCGGTCCTCGTCCGAAACCCACATGTACAAGCGCGGCGCCTCCTTCCGGATTCCCGGGGAAGAGGTCGATGGCATGGACGTGCTGGCGGTACGCGACGCGGCCAGACGGGCGGCGGCCCATGCCCGCAGCGGCGAGGGCCCCTTCATCCTGGAAATGAAGACCTATCGCTATCGCGGCCATTCTATGAGCGATCCGGCCAAGTACCGCACCCGCGAGGAAGTGGACGAGGTTCGCAAGACCCGCGATCCCATCGAGCATCTGCGGGAGAAACTCGAACGGGACGGTGTGGCCGACGAGGCGACGCTGAAGGCCATCGACGCCGAGGTGAAGCGGATCGTCGCTGACGCGGCTGAATTCGCCCGGACGTCCCCCGAGCCGGAACTGTCCGAGCTGTATACTGAGGTCTATGTGGAGGCGCCCCAGTGACCGACATCCTGATGCCGGCCCTGTCTCCGACCATGGAGGAGGGGACGCTGGCCAAGTGGCACGTACAGGTGGGCGACACCGTTTCCGCCGGGGACGTGATCGCTGAAATCGAGACCGACAAGGCGACCATGGAGGTCGAAGCCGTCGACGAAGGCGTCGTCGAGGAATTGCTGGTTGAGGCCGGCGCGGAGGGGGTCAAGGTCAACGCGCCGATCGCCCGCCTCGCGGGCGGCGCTGCGCCTGCGGTCGCTGAGCCGGCCGCCAAGGCTCCAGCGGAGGCCTCCGGCGATCCCGAAAAGAAGGGCCCCGCCGAGGCCAAAGGCGATGAGCCCGAGGGCGAAGGCCCTGCTGCGGTGCGTCCCGCAGCCCCCCTGGCCGATCCGGAGATCCCGGAGGGCGCCAAGCTGGTCAAGACCACGGTCCGCGACGCCCTGCGCGACGCCATGGCCGAGGAGATGCGCCGGGACGAGACTGTCTTCCTGATGGGCGAGGAGGTCGCCCAGTACCAGGGCGCCTACAAGGTCAGCCGGGGTCTGCTGGAGGAGTTTGGCGAGCGTCGGGTGATCGACACCCCGATCACCGAGCATGGTTTTGCAGGGCTCGGCGTCGGCGCGGCCATGGCGGGTCTGAAGCCCATCGTGGAGTTCATGACCTGGAACTTCGCCATGCAGGCCATCGACCACATCATCAACTCGGCGGCCAAGACGCACTACATGTCCGGCGGCCAGATCACCACGCCCATGGTCTTCCGCGGGCCCAACGGCGCGGCCTCGCGCGTGGCGGCCCAGCACAGCCAGGACTATGCCGCATGGTACGCCCACATTCCCGGTCTGAAAGTCATCGCGCCCTATGACGCGGCCGACGCCAAGGGCCTGCTGAAGGCGGCGATCCGCGACCCCAACCCCGTCGTCTTCCTCGAGCACGAGATGCTCTATGGCCAGGAATTCGACGTTCCTGAGGGCGATGACTATGTGGTCCCCATCGGCAAGGCCAAGGTCCGTCGGACCGGCGCTGATGTGACCATCACGGCCTATTCCCGCATGGTGGGCTTGGCGCTGAAAGCCGCCGAGGAGCTGGCGGCTGAGGGGATCGAGGCCGAGGTCGTCGACCTGCGCACTATTCGCCCCATGGACCACGCCACGATTGTGGAAAGCGTCCGCAAAACCCATCGCCTGGTCACCGTCGAGGAGGGCTGGGGTCCCATGGGCGTCGGCGCCGAGGTGATCACCCGGGTGATCGAGCACGCCTTTGACTATCTGGACGCGCCGCCGGCGCGGGTTTGCCAGGAGGACGTGCCTCTGCCCTATGCGGCCAACCTGGAGGCCCTGTCGCTGCCGTCGGTGGAGAAGATCGTCAAGGCGGCCAAGGCGGTCTGCTACAGGCCATGACTGAGGCGGGCGATCTGATCTGGCGCGGTGGCGGATGCCATTGCCGGGCGGTGCGGTTCGAAGCGTCCCTGCCTGGGCGCGTGGCCGCCCAGGCCTGTAACTGTTCAATCTGCGCCATGACAGGCTTCATCCACGCCATTGTGCCAGCCAGTCGCTTCCGCCTGATCCAGGGCCAGGACCAGATCACCACCTATGTTTTCAACACCGGCGTCGCGCAGCACACCTTCTGCAAGGTCTGCGGGGTGAAGAGCTTCTACCGGCCCCGGTCCAATCCCGACGGCTGGTCGGTCAATGTCCGCTGCCTTGATCCGGCGCAGGACCTGGACTTCGACATCGAGCCATTCGACGGCCAGAACTGGGAGGCCCACGCCGGGGGCCTCGCGCATCTCTCCAAGGAATCCGCATGACCGACATCCTGATGCCGGCGCTGTCGCCCACCATGGAGGAGGGCACCCTCGCCAAATGGCTGGTCAAGGCGGGCGACACGGTCGCCGCCGGCGACGTGATCGCCGAGATCGAGACCGACAAGGCGACCATGGAGGTCGAGGCGGTGGACGAAGGCGTCGTCGAGGAAATCCTCGTCGAGGCCGGGACGGAGGGCGTCAAGGTCAATGCGCCCATCGCTCGCCTGTCGGGCGGAACCGAGGCCAAGGCGCCTGAGCCCAAGCCTGCGGAAAGGACGCCAGCTGAGGCGCCGCCGGCCAAGGCCGCGGCCAGGACGGAGGCGCCGACCAAGGCCGATCCAGCTCCAGCCAAGCGCCAGGAGGGAGAGCGTATCTTCGCCTCGCCCCTGGCCCGGCGGATCGCCGAGCAGAAGGGGCTCGACCTGTCAGCGATCAAGGGCTCAGGCCCCCACGGCCGGGTCATCGAGCGCGACGTCAAGGACGCCAAGCCGGGCGCGAAACCCGCCGCGACGGCGGCCGCCGCGCCGGCCGAGCGCCGGGGCGAAACCCGGCCGGTCCAGTCCCTGCAGCAGATGGGCATCCCAGAAGGCAGCTACGACCTGATCCCACTGGATGGCATGCGCAAGACTGTGGCGCGGCGGATGACCGACTCTTTCCGCGATGTGCCGCACTTCCCCCTGACCATCGACCTCGAGATCGACCGCCTGCTCGAAGCGCGCGGGCGCATCAACAAGATGCTCGAAAAGGACGGGGTTAAGGTCAGCGTCAACGACATCATCCTCAAGGCCTGCGCCGTGGCGTTGAAGCGGGTGCCGGAGGCCAACGCCTCATATTCCCCCGAGGGCATCGCCCTCCACCACCATGCGGACATCGCCATGGCGGTCGCCGTCGAGGGCGGCCTGATCACCCCGATCATCCGCAAGTGCGAGACCAAGGGCCTGGCGCAGATCGCCCTAGAGACCAAGGACCTCGCCGAGCGGGCCCGGACCCGCAAGCTCAAGCCCGAGGAGTTCCAGGGCGGCACCTTCAGCGTCTCCAACCTGGGCATGTTCGGGATCAAGTCATTCGGCTCGATCATCAACGAGCCACAGGGCGCGATCCTGTCGGTGGGCGCGGGCACCAAACAGCCCGTGGTTCGCGGCGACCAGCTGGCCATCGCCACGGTGATGTCAGTGACCATGACCTGTGACCACCGCGTGGTGGATGGGGCGACCGGCGCCCGCTGGCTCGAAGCGTTCAAGGCTCTGATTGAAGAGCCCCTGGCGATGATGGTCTGAGGGGCCGAGAACCATGGATTTTGACGTCATCATCGTGGGCGCGGGCCCAGGCGGCTATGTGGCCGCGATCCGCGCCAGCCAGCTTGGCCTGAAGACCGCCATCGTTGAGCGCGAGGCCCTGGGCGGGGTCTGTCTGAACTGGGGCTGCATCCCCACCAAGGCCCTGCTCAAGTCAGGCGAGGTCTATGAACAACTGCATCATCTGGCCGACTACGGCCTGGCCGCCGACAAGCCGCGGTTCGACTTCACCAAGGTGGTGGAGCGGTCCCGCAAGGTGGCGGGCCAGCTGAACTCCGGCGTCGGCTTCCTGATGCGCAAGCACAAGATCGAGGTGATCGAGGGGACCGCCAGGCTCGAGAAGGGGACCCCCGCGCCCAAGGTGGTCATCGCCCAGAAGCGGGGCGGCGAGCGCACCATCCAGGCCAAACACGTGATCCTGGCCACAGGCGCCCGGGCGCGCACCCTGCCGCAGATCGGGCTGGAGCCGGACGGCGACCGTGTGTGGTCTTACCGCGAGGCCATGGTTCCCAAGGCCGCGCCCAAGTCGCTCATTGTCATCGGATCAGGCGCCATCGGCATCGAGTTCGCCAGCTTCTACCGCGCCCTGGGCGCCGAGGTCATGGTGGTCGAAGCCCTGTCACGCATCCTGCCGGTGGAGGACGAAGAGGTGTCCACGGCCGCCCGCAAGGCCTTTGAGCGCCGGGGGCTGAAATTCCGCATTGGGGCCACCGTCAAGAAGCTGACCAAGTCCAAGACCGGCGTCGCCGTCGAGATCGAGACCGGCGGCAAGACCGAGACCCTGGAGGCCGAGCGCGCCATCGTCGCGGTCGGCATTGTCGGCAATGTCGAGGATCTTGGCCTTGAGGCGCTGGGCGTGAAGATCGACAAGACCCACATCGTCACCGACGCTCACAGCGCAACGGGCGTGCCCGGCCTCTACGCTATCGGTGACGTGGCGGGTCCGCCCTGGCTGGCGCACAAGGCGAGCCATGAGGGCCTCCACTGCGTCGAGCATATCGCCGGCCAACCGGCCAAGAATCTCAACGCCCCGATCCCAGGCTGCACCTACGCCAACCCGCAGATCGCTTCGGTCGGCCTGACCGAGGCGGCGGCCAAGACGGCGGGTCGCAAGGTCAAGGTGGGTCGGTTCGCCTTCCGCGCCAATGGCAAGGCGATCGCCGCGGGCGAGACCGAGGGCTTTGTGAAGACCCTGTTCGATGCGGAAACCGGGGCCCTGGTCGGCGCGCACATGATCGGCGCCGAGGTGACCGAGATGATCCAGGGTTTCGCCCTGGCCATGACGCTGGAAGCCACGGAGGCCGAGCTTCATGCGACGGTCTTCGCCCATCCGACCCTGAGCGAGGCGATGCACGAGTCCGCCCTCGACGCCTATGGCCTCGTCCTGCACGCCTGACCTGGGATCACAGCTGGCGAGGCCTTAAGCCACCCGACGCAGTTCGGCCTCCGCCATCCGCTGGATGGCGACATAGTCCGTCTTGCCGGTGCCGAGGACCGGAATTTCCGGGACGCAGACGATCTTGCGCGGCACGGTCAACTCCGGGGCGCCGATGGTCTTGGCGTGCGCCAACAGGGCGTCGACCTCAGCCTGGCGACGATCCGTCAGCAGGATAAGTCGCTCACCTTTGCGCGGATCGGGCACGGCGATGACGGCATGACGGCTGTCAGGCCAGACCGCGACGGCGATGTCCTCGGCCGCTGTGAGGGAGACCATCTCCCCGCCCACCTTGGCGAAGCGCTTCACCCGACCCTGGATCTTGATCCAATGATCGTCGGTCATGCTGACCACATCCCCGGTGTCATGCCAGCCGTTCAAGGGGGCTTCGATGGTCCCGTCTGCGGCCAGATAGCCGGACATGATGTTGGGGCCGCGGACAAAGAGCTGGCCGCCGCCTGGAATACCCTCGACCGGCTCCAGCCGGGTCTCGATGCCTGGCAGCAGGCCCCCGACGGTGCCGCGGCGGTTGTCGAGCGGCTTGTTCACCGCGATGACGGGCGCCGCCTCGGTGGCGCCATAGCCCTCCAGCAGCGGAATGGGACCAAAGCGCTCGGCCACCAGATTGTGTGTCTCCTCACGGACCTTCTCAGCCCCGCAGACCACGAACTTCAGCCCCGACAACTCTCCCGGCTCAGCGGCCCGGGCGTACTGATTCACGAAGGTGTCCGTGGCCAGTAGGATCGAGGCTTGGGAGTCGCGGATCAGCGGCGGAATCTGCTTGGTGTGCAGGGGAGAGGGGTACTGAAAGGCCTTCATGCCGGTCAGAATTGGCAGCAGGACCCCGCCGGTGAGGCCAAAGCAGTGGAAGATGGGCAGGGGGTTGAACATCACCCAGTCGGGATCAAGGGCGATGTGGGCGGCGATCTGCTGGACGTTAGCCACCAGGTTGGCCTGGCTCAGCACCACGCCTCGCGGCGCGCCAAAACTGCCGGAGGTGAACAGAATGACCCCCGGATCAGAGGGCTTGCTGGCCGCCCGGAACTGCCGGGTCATCACCCCGCCGGCCGCAGCGAACAGCTTGTCGGCCAGGCCGACCTTCTCTCGAACCTCTTCGAGATAGACCACCTTGGCGATCGGCTCGAGGGCGTCGACCAGGTCGTGCAGCTTGCCCTGCTCGATGAACCGGTGAGACGTCAGCACTGTCCGCACCCCCGCAAGCTCGCACGCTGCCTTCAGGTTCCGGATTCCGGCGGTGAAGTTCAGCATGGTCGGCGTACGGCCGATGGCGTGCAGGGCGAAGAAGGTGACGACGCCGCCAGCGCTGGAGGGCAGCATCACGCCCACCCGTTCTCCCTTGGCGGTGAAGCCCGCGATCCTGCGGCCCAGGGCGAAAGAGGCCTGGATCAGGCCGGTATAGGTGAGCGGATTGCGCTCCTGGTCTTCCAGGATCGGCTTCTTGGCGCCGAACTGCGCCCGGGCGGCGATCAAGGCGTCGAAGATCGAGATCTGGCTGTCACGGGGATCATATGCGGCGGTCACGGGCGAAGGCCTCCCAAGTCCCTGACGCCATTCTGTCGGGCGTCTTATGCTGGCCGCGACCGTAGAGGCGTCGCTCGCCGATGAAAAGATGTGTGACAGTTCGTGATCTTGAGGTGGCTATTCAATGCCACCGTCGTCGCGGGCCGCTGGGGCCGTCGGGGGAATCTGTTCGTCCAGGAAGGTGGTCACCTCGGTGAGCCAGGCTGCGCGGACCGCCTCAAGCGACAGATGAGGCGCAGATCCAAACTGGGGCTGGATGGCCAGCCTGCAGCCCTGTTCCGTCCGGCAGGTGTCCGCCGTGGCGATCCCCTCGGCCTGAGCAGCCAGGATCAGGAGAGGGCGAGACATTGACAGTTGAGGGACTCCGCCCGCGTGGGCCTCCGACCGCGTAGCGCGCCAGCCCAGGCTCTGGCCGCTCTGACGCAGATCGGGGTTGGCGAGGCGCCAGCTGTGGATCAGTCGTCCGCGCCAGGGGTCTGCGCCAGGCGGTTGGGCCTGAGCGGAGTCTGACCGCGACCACGGCCGCCAGTCTGGACTGGGCAGGCGACTGAGGCCCGCCCGCACGGCGAGCCCCTCCCAGGGCGTCTGAGACTGGGCGGCCGTCAGTCTTGGGGCGCTCAGTATGGCCGCGCCCACGGGGGCGTTCCCTTGGAGGGCCGCAAGGGCGACGGTAGCGCTGTCCCCGGACGCCATCAGGGTCAGGGGGCGGTCTGGGCTAGGGCGGATCACCTGGGAAATGAGCGCGGCGACGGCGTTCGCCCCGGCGCCCGCGGTTTGAGCGTGGATCATGTCATAGGGGGGCAGGGGGCGGCCTGACCCGCCAAACCCCTCCCATTCCAGGGTCCACACCACATAGCCCGCTGCATTGAGAGCCGCGGCGGTTTCGAACCAGACCTCCGCCGGCTCATCGCTGTCGGGCAGGATCAGGACCTCCGCCCGGCGCCCCGTTCCCGGCGGCGCGGTGACGCCATATCGTAGCTCCGGACCGTCCGGGGGCTGGACGGCGCCCCAGGCCCAGCCCTCGGGCGCCAGGAAGCGGGGCGCCAGACCGGGAGGCGCGCGGCTGTCCAGGAGCGCCGGGCGCGGACCGCCCGAATCGCAGGCCGCCAAAGCGAGGGCGGCGAGGAGGGGGAGCCATGGGCGCATGGGGCAGTTTCAGCGCAGTTGGGGCCTGCTACGCAAGAGCGCACAATCGCGGCTTGATCCTGAGCCTCGGAGGGACGATCTAGGCCACTATGACCGTCGTCATCGACAATCTGGCTAAGCCCCGTCCACGCCATCCTGAAAAACAGGCTAGGCCCGACACCCCGCTCCTGCGTAAACCCGACTGGTTGCGCGTGCGCGCGCCCGGCTCCGAGGGCTATGCCGCCACCCGCAGCATCGTGAAGACCCACGGCCTGGTCACGGTCTGCGAAGAGGCCGCCTGTCCCAATATCGGCGAATGCTGGTCCCAGAACCACGCCACCATGATGATCATGGGCGAAATCTGCACCCGGGCCTGCGCCTTCTGCAATGTCACCACGGGCAAGCCGAACCCTCTGGATCCCACAGAGCCCGCCCGGGTGGCGGACGCGGTGGCCAAGATGGGCCTGAAGCATGTGGTCATCACCTCAGTTGACCGGGACGATCTGGCCGATGGCGGCGCCGCCCACTTCGCCGAGGTGGTGCGCGCCATACGCGCGGCTGCGCCCCTGGCCACGGTGGAGATCCTGACGCCCGACTTCCTGCGCAAGCCGGTCTCGGCGATGGAGACGGTGATCGACGCCCGTCCGGACGTCTTCAACCACAATCTCGAGACCGTGCCGCGGCTCTATCTGTCGATCCGCCCCGGAGCCCGCTACTACAATTCCCTGCGCCTGCTGGAGCGCGTGAAAGAGCGTGATCCCATCCAGTTCACCAAGTCCGGCCTGATGGTCGGTCTCGGTGAAAGCAAGGAGGAGGTCATGCAGGTCATGGACGACATGCGTTCGGCCGGCGTCGATTTCCTGACCATCGGCCAGTACCTGCAGCCAACCCGCAAGCACGCGGCCATTGACCGGTATGTGACGCCTGAGGAGTTCGGGGCCTATGAAGAGATCGCCCGGGCCAAGGGGTTTCTTATGGTCTCGGCTAGTCCGCTGACCCGCTCGTCGCACCATGCTGGCGAGGATTTCGCCAAGCTGCAGGCCGCGCGACAGGCGCAGGACGCTCGCGCGGCCGCCCAGGCGGCGATACAGGCCTAGGCCGACCCACTTGTACCATCGGGTCCAGAAGGTGTTGCCCTATGGGGCTGACCAGTTGTTCACCCTGGTCGGGGACGTGGACCGCTATCCGGAGTTCGTGCCCTGGATCACCGGGATGCGAAGCTGGAACCAGCGGCCGGCGGGCGAGGGGATCGATATGCTCGACGCCGAGGCCGCGGTCGGGTTCTCGTTCCTCAAGGAGCGGTTCTCCACCCGGGTGAGACGGGATTCAAACAGCCGAACCATCCAGGTCAGCCTGATCTCTGGGCCCTTCAAGAGGCTGGAGAACCGCTGGCGGTTCCACGAGGACCCGGCCGGGACCCGGATCGAGTTCGAAATCGACTTCGAGTTCAAGTCGCGGATGCTGGCCGCCCTGTTGAGCGCCAATTTCCACAGCGCCGTCGACCGGCTGATCGGCTGCTTCGAGGCCAGGGCGCGCACCCTCTATGGCGCGGGGGATGGGATAGGCTGAGATTGTCAGGCCAGGCGCTCGCGTAGCATCTCGAGGGCGGCCTGGGTCGCCGCCTGCTGGATCTCGAACCGGGTCTCAAGCTCGAATAGCTCAACCCGGTGAGTCAGGCCGTGATTGGTCCGCGCTGTGGCGATGTGCACGGTGCCCACCGGCTTCATCCGGGTGCCGCCGTCAGGACCAGCTATTCCGGTTATGGCCACGGCGAGATGGGCGTTGGAATTTTCCAGGGCGCCTTCGGCCATCATGCGGGCGACGGGTTCGGAGACCGCGCCCAGGTCAGCGATCAGGTCCCCTGGCACCCCGAGCATTTCCTGCTTGGCGCGGTTGGAATAGGTGACGAACCCCCGCTCCAAAACGTCGGAGGCCCCGGGAATCGCGCAGATGGCGGCGCTGACCAGCCCTCCGGTGCAGCTTTCAGCAGTGACGATTCGCAGGGATTTCTGCCGAGCTTCGTCGATGAGAAGCCGCGCCAAGGTCTCGATTTCCAAGGAAAACATGGGCGTATCCGATGCCAGGAACGAAAGGGCGCTAGGCGCCGGGTCGGCCAGACCACAACATCGGCCGCCCTGACCTTACAAGCCGAATCGGCCACATGACCCTGCAGGACACCCTTCCGAAGACCGGGCGCACGGTCGCCCCGGCCCTGTTCGGGATCACGGTCTTCGCCAGTGCGACCCTGGTCTTCATGGTCCAGCCCATGGCGGCAAAGCTCCTCCTGCCGCTCATGGGGGGCGCGCCGGCGGTGTGGAACACCAGCATGGCCTTCTTCCAGGGCGCGCTGCTGGTCGGCTACGCCTACGCCCATCTGTTGCAGCGGGCCGGGACTGTGCGCCGTCAGGCGATGATCCACGGGACCGCTCTGCTGCTGGCGGCGTTGGTGCTCCCCTTGCGGGTGCACGAGCTGCTCGGACCGCCGACCTCGGATCACCCGGCGCTCTGGCTGCTCGGCGCCCTGGCGCTCATGGTCGGCGCGCCGTTTGCGGTCCTGTCAGCCACGGCGCCGCTGGCCCAGGCCTGGCATGCGCGAATCTATCAGGAGGGGGAGGGGCGCGGCCCCTATGTTCTCTATGCGGCGAGCAATCTCGGCAGCCTGATCGCCCTGCTGGCCTATCCCCTTGTGGTGGAACCCTCGCTGGCGGTCCAGGCCCAGACCTTTGTCTGGAGCCTCGCCTACGGCGGCTTCGTGGTGCTGATGGCCAGCCTGGGTCTGTTGGTGGCCCGAGCGCCTGCCGTCGAAAACGCAGCGCCTCATCCTGCCGCCCAACTTTCAGCCGCGCTCAGCGGTCGCCCCTGGCGCCGGCGGCTGATCTGGATTGGCCTTGCCGCCATACCGTCGAGCCTCATGCTGGGGGTCACCACCCACATCACCACGGATGTGGCCTCAGCGCCCTTTATCTGGGTGGTGCCGCTGGCGCTCTATCTGCTGACCTTCATCATCGCCTTCCAGGATCGGCCGCTGATCTCGACCGAGAGCGCGCTGATGTTCCAGGCCGCCGCCGTGGTGGCCTGTGCGGTGATCATGCCCTTCCACACCACCAACCTGGTGATCCAGCTGGGCATCCACTTGGCGGCCTTCTTCCTGACGGCCCTGGTTTGCCATCAGGCTCTGGTGGCCCGTCGACCCCCGCCGGCTCAACTCACCGAATTCTATCTGTGCCTGTCGATCGGCGGCGTCGTCGGCGGAGCTTTCAACGCCTTTGTCGCGCCCGTCATCTTCACGAACGTGTGGGAGTACCCCCTGGTCCTGGCCCTGTCGTGCCTGGCGCGGCCCTGGGCCTGGGAGACCGGCAAGGCCTGGCGGTGGGGGCTGTTCGCCATCAGCATCGTCGCCGTCATCGCCGCACCGGTGCTGGCGGGACTGTATGCGCAGAGCGAGGCTGTGGTCCGCATCCTGCTTGGCGTCGTCACGGTTTCGGCCTTTCTCCTTCGCGGCAGCACCCTGCTGTTCATGGCCGTGGTCTCAATGCTGCTCATTTCAGCCCAGATGGCCGGGGACAGGGTGGATGTCCGGCAGACCTGGCGCAGCTTCTTTGGGGTCGCCCGCCAGTCCGTGATGCCGGTGCAGGCCCTCGGCGGCACCGTTCATATGCTGGCCCACGGGACGACCTTGCACGGCGCTCAGGCCCGGGCGCCAGAGCATCGCTGCCGGCCCCTGGTCTACTACGCTCCCGAAACCCCCATCGGGCAGGTCTTCGCCGCCAAGCGCGCGGAGAAGGCGAGCCTGACCATTGGAGCCGTCGGGCTCGGCACCGGAACCGTCGCGACCTATGTCCGGGCCGAGGACCGGCTGACCTTCTTCGAGATCGACCCGCTCATGGTGCAGATCGCCAATGATCCCGCCTATTTCACCTACACCACAGAATGCGCCAAGGGGCCCATCGACTACGTCATCGGCGACGCCCGCCTGACCCTGGAGGATCAGCCCGAGGGGCAGTACGATCTGCTGCTGCTGGATGCGTTCTCGTCAGACGCTGTCCCGGCCCATCTGCTGACCGTCGAGGCGGTCCAGATGTATCTGGCCAAGCTGAAGCCGGACGGGATCTTGGTGATGCACCTGTCCAATCGCAACCTGGACCTCATCTCGCCCGCCATGGCCGTGGCCGAGGCGGCTGGCGGCTCTGCGCTGCTGCAACGTCACGCCGCAGCCTACAACAGTCCTGTTCTGTGGGAGTCCGCCGAGGACGTTCTCATCGTCACCCGGACGCCCGAAGGCCTGCTGCCCTACGAGAATGACGTCCGGTGGGAAGCATCTGACGGCAGTCTGGTCGCCCCCTGGACGGACGCCTACACCAACCTTCCTGGGGCGCTCTACGCCCGGATGAGGGAGGTTTGGACCTGGCTACCGTGAGCCACGGGACCACCTTAGCCGTCCAGACGCCCGGAAGTGTTGAATCACGCTCCGGGCGCGCTCAGCGCGGCAGCTCAATCGTGGCGATCGCCTGGGCCGCCAGGCCCTCCTGGCGACCGGTGAACCCCATGCCTTCGGTCGTTGTCGCCTTCACGCTGACCTGATCTTCCAGCAGGCCCAGAATTTCCGCCAGTCTCGCCCGCATGGCGTCGCGATGCGGTCTGATCTTCGGTCGCTCGCAGATCAGGGTGACGTCCACATTGACGATCTGACCGCCGCGGGCGCGAACCAGATCCGCCGCGTGGGCGAGAAACCGGTCGGAGGACACCCCGCGCCATTGGGGATCGGTCGGGGGGAAGTGCTCCCCGATATCGCCGGCGCCCAGCGCCCCCAGCAGGGCGTCGGTGAGGGCGTGCAGGCCGGCGTCCGCGTCAGAGTGGCCGACCAGCGTCTGGTCATGGTCAATGCGGACACCACAGAGCCAGACCGCGTCACCTGGTCCCCACCGGTGGGCGTCATAGCCCAGGCCCGTGCGCACCTGTCGCGCGCCGCTCGCCAGATGCTCGGCCATGGCGAAGTCCTCCGGGTAGGTGAGCTTGAACAGCATGGGATCACCAGGGGCGAGCACCACGCGCCCCCCTGCGCCGGTGACCACCTGGGCGTCATCAGTGGGGTCTGTCTGGAAGTCCCAAGCGCCATATCCTCGCCGCAGAACGGCGAGTTCGAACGCCTGCGGTGTCTGGGCCCGCCAGAGCCCGTCACGAGCCGGTGTCGCCAGATGATTGGGCTCGTCTCGTTTCAGGGTGTCAGCCAGGGGCAGGGCGAGCACCGCGCCATCGGCGCCGGTCAAGGCGCCGAGGAGTCGTTGAACATGCGCTCTCGTGACGAACGGGCGGGCCGCGTCATGGATCAGCACCGGGCGGTCTGGTCCCTGTTGCGCCAGCGCAGCCAACCCGGCCTGGACCGACGCGGCGCGGGTCGGGCCGCCGGCGACAAAAACCACTTCGGACAGGCCTGCCAGCGCCCTCTGGGCTTCCGACCGCATGTCGTCGGCGACCACCACCACGACCGGGCTCGCGCCCGCAGCCGCCAGGGCCTCGACCGACCACCTGGCGACGGCGCGACCGCCGAGATCTCGCCAGGCCTTGGGGGGTCCCGATCCCGCGCGAAGGCCGCTTCCCGCGGCGACCACTATGGCCGAAAAGCTCATGGCCCGTGTTTAGGCGCTCGGGCGTTGTTGTCCAGGCTTTACGGCGCCGCACAAATTGCCTAAAAAGGCAGCGGTAGGGGTGATCATAAAATGAGCAGACAGCTCAAGGTCGGTACGGTCAAGGTTGGCGGGCGCGTCTGGATCGCGCCGATGACCGGCGTGTCTGACCTTCCATTCCGTCGTCTGGCCAGCCGTCTCGGGGCGTCATACGTGGCGACCGAGATGGTCGCTTCGGATGAGTTCGCCAAGGGGCGCCCCGACGTGGTCCGCCGGGCCGCGGTCGGTGAGGGCTTGCCGCTGATGGTGGTCCAGCTGGTAGGCAAGGACCCGGCGACCATGGCCCAGGGCGCGCGTCTGGCCGTTCGCGCTGGGGCCCAGATCATCGACCTCAACTTCGGGTGTCCGGCCCGTGAAGTGACCGGCGTGGCCTGCGGTTCGGCCCTGATGCGCGAGCCCGACCTGGCCGAAGACATTGTCGCCGCTGTGGTCGAGGCCGCAGAGGTCCCGGTGACGGTGAAAATGCGCCTGGGATGGGACGAGGGGTCACGCAACGCCGCTGAGCTCGCCGTGCGGTTCCAGGCCCGGGGCGTTCAGGCGATGACCGTGCACGGTCGCACCCGCAGTCAGTTCTATCGCGGCGCAGCCGACTGGCGCGCCGTGGCCTCGGTGAAGGCCGCCGTGGATGTGCCGGTGATCGTCAATGGCGACATCGTCGATGGGCGTACCGCCCAACTGGCTCTCGACCAGTCGGGCGCCGACGGGGTGATGGTCGGCCGCGCGGTGTACGGCCGGCCTTGGATCGCCGCCGAGATCGAGGCCGCCCTGGCAGGAACGCCGTTCGAGAGTCCTGACGTGGAGACGCGGCTGGCCCTGGTGATGGCTCATCTCGACGACAGCCTGGAATTCTATGGCGAGCGCCTGGGCCTGCGCATCTTCCGCAAGCACCTCGCCGCCTACATCGATAACGCGCCCTGGCCCATGCAGGCCGAGGCCAGGCGAGCCGCCCGCGGGCGGCTCTGCCGACTGGAGGATCCGTCCCAGGTGAAACTGGAGTTAATCGCCTTGTGGCGTGATCCCGAAACGAGGTTGGCCGCATGACCAGTCGGACCCGAAGCACACAGGCGGGGGTTGATTTGAACGCCCTGAAGTCCGCCGCCTTTGACCTTAGCCCCGAGCCTGCCCTGGTCATCGACGGAGAGGGCGCGCTGGTCGCGGTCAACGAGGCCGCCGAGGCCCTATTCGGCCAGGGCCTCGGCCTGTTGGCCCGGGGCCGGTTCCGCGCTGCGCTTCCGCCGGGCTCGCCCATGGTCGCCCTTCTGAACCGCGCCCTGGAAGAGGGCGGCGCCGTGCGGGAACGGGGCCTGGAGATCAGCCTCTTTGGCCAGCCGACCTTCGAGGCCGACGGCGCGGCGGTTCCGCTGGGGGACGGTTCGGTCCTGCTCTCCCTGCAGGTCAAGGGCGGTGTCTTCTCTGAGTTTGGCGGCGACGCCGCGGGCCTCCGCTCGATCATGGGTCTGGGGCGCATGCTCGCCCACGAGATCAAGAACCCCCTGGCCGGCATCCGCGGGGCCGCCCAGTTGCTGAAGGCCGGCGCAAAGGCCGACGACGTGCCCCTGGCGCAATTGATCGTCGATGAGACCGATCGGGTGAAGCGGCTGGTGGACCGGATGGAGGTTTTCGCCGACGACGCGCCGCCGGCTCGTGATCCGGTCAACATCCACGAGGTGCTCGACCGGGTTCGGGCCTTGGCCGTCAACGGCGTGGCCGATGGCCTGCTGCTGCGCGAGCAGTACGATCCGTCTCTGCCTTCGACGCCAGGGGATGAGGATCAGCTGATCCAGGTCTTCCTGAACCTGGTGAAAAACGCCTCGGAGGCCGCCCACATGCGCGGTGATGGTCGCGGCGAGGTGCTGATCACCACGGCCTATCGTCATGGGGTTCGGGTGCGTTCGGCCAAGGACCGGCAGCTCCGCGGGGCGCCCCTGGAAATTCGCATCCAGGACAACGGTCCCGGCGTGCCAGTCCATCTTCGCGAAAGCCTCTTCCAGCCGTTCGTGACCACCAAGCCGATGGGTGCGGGCCTCGGCCTGGCCCTGGTGTCCAAGCTGGTCGTCGGCCACGGCGGCATGATCGACTTCGAATCCGAGCCCGGTCGGACAGTGTTCCGGGTGCTGCTTCCCATTGTGACTGAAAAGGACGTTACGGCATGAGCGCCGCCGGAAAGAAGATCCTGATCGCCGATGATGACTCCTCCATCCGGCTCGTGCTTTCGCAGTCCTTCACCCGGCTCGGCTACCAGGTCCGCGCCACGGGCAACGCCTCGACCCTGCTGAAATGGGTGTCTGAGGGCGAGGGCGACCTGGTCATCACCGACGTGATGATGCCGGACGAGAACGTGTTCGATGTCCTGCCCCGCATCCGCAAGGAGCGGCCCAAACTGCCGGTCATCATCATGAGCGCGCAGAACACCCTGCTGACCGCCGTCAACGCCGCCGAGATCGGCGCCTTTGACTATGTGCCAAAGCCCTTCGACCTGGACGACATGACCGCCCTGGCGCGGCGGGCCCTGGCGCGCCCGGCCGATCCGGAGGCGTCCAGGGCCCAGGCCCGCGCCATTCGCGACGAACGTCTGCCGCTGATTGGCCGCTCAGCCCCGATGCAGGAGGTCTATCGCACCATCGCGCGCCTGGTTGGCGCGGACCTCACCGTTCTGATCCTGGGGGAATCCGGCACGGGCAAAGAGCTTGTGGCTCGCGCCCTTCATGACATGGGACGGCGCAAGGACGGCAAGTTCGTCGTCATCAACCTGGCCGCCACCCCGCGGGAGCGCGTTGAGGCCGAGCTGTTTGGTCGGGCAGACGGCGACAGCGGCAAGCTGGTCGAGGCCGACGGTGGCACCCTGTTCCTCGACGAAATCGGCGACATGCCCCTGGACGCCCAGACCAGGCTGCTGCGGGTCATCGACGGATCGGAACCTGCCCTCAATCCCAAGACTGGCCGGCGGCCCAACGCTCGGCTCATCGCCGCCACCAACCGCGACCTGCGGGCGCTGATCGCCCAGGGCCTGTTCCGAGAGGACCTTTATTTCCGCCTGAACGTGGCTCCGATCCGTTTGCCGCCCCTGCGCGACCGCACAGAGGACATTCCAGATCTCGCCCGCTCCTTCCTGCTGCGCGCCAACCGCGAAGGGCTGCCTTCCAAGACGATCGACCAGGCCGCCCTTGAGCGTCTGAAGCTGCATGCCTGGCCCGGCAATGTGCGCGAACTTGAAAACCTCATCCGCCGGGTCTGCGCCCTCTATGCTGAAGAGCTGATCACCGCCCGCATCGTCGAGAAGGAGCTGGCCGATCAGCAACCGAGCCAGCCCGGCCAGGAGGGGCCGCTGACTCTCGCCCAACTCGTCGAGCGCCACCTGGGCGGCTACTTCGCCGAGCAGCCTGATGGCGTGCCACCGGTCGGTCTCTATGACCGGGTCCTGGAGGAGGTCGAACGTCCGCTCATCCAGCTGACCCTGGCGGCGACCCGCGGAAATCAGGTGAGGGCGGCTGAGATCCTCGGCTTGAACCGCAACACTCTGCGCAAGAAAATCCAGGATCTCGGCGTAGATCTAACCCGCGGCCGCCGTTGACGCCGGGCGATCTCGCAGCAGGCAACAACCTGACGTAATCAAGCAACATCTGTGTTGAGTTCCAGACACAGTTGGGCCTAGGCTGCGTCATCATGACCTCGCTGCTCGGGAGCCTGGAAGCCACCAAACCGTCCGCCAGACTCTGGCGCGCGATGCAGTCCCGCTATGTCCTCGGCGGCGGGTATCTGCTGGCGTCAATCCTGACGGCGGTGGCGATCCTGCTGGCGGCCTCGCCGCCTGAGGCCGGGCCCCTGCGGCCGGCGTCAAACGCCATCCTGACCGTGCTCAGCCTCAATCTGGTGCTGATCCTGATCCTGGCCGCCCTGGTGGGGTTTCGTCTCCTCGCCCTGTTGGACGCCCGATCTGTCGACGCTGGCGCGCGACTGCACCTGCGCTTCGTCACCCTATTCGCCGTGGCTGCGGTCGCGCCGGCGGTGGTGGTCGCCCTGTTCTATGGCGTGCTGGTCAATCGCGGGGTCGACAACTGGTTCAGCGAACGGGTCCAGACGGTGGTGGAGAACTCCGCCACTGTGGCGCGGTCCTATGTGGAGGACCAGAAGCGCTACATCGGCGAACATGTGTCCCTGATGTCGGTCGACCTCAACCGGGCGGCCCCGGCGCTGGCCACCTCGCCGGTCACATTTGCGCATTTCCTGTCCTATCAGGCGGCCTATCACGCCTTTCCGGCCGCCTATCTGATTGATCGGGAAGGCCGGGTCCTGGCGCGGTCCGAGGCGCCTGATGCGCCGCCGTTCGTCATGCCCCCGGAGTCGAGTTTCCAGGCGGCTGACGAGGGCGATATCTCGGTGCCCGCGTTCGACTCCTCAGACCTCATGCGGGCGCTCTATCGCCTCAATGACTACGATGACGCCTACCTCTATGTGGCGCGGCCCGTGGAGACGGGAATCATCACCCATCTGATCGAGGCGGAAGGCTCCCTGATATCCTATCGGGAAGCCGCCCAGAGCCGGGCCCGGATCCAGACCGTGTTCGCCTTGAGCTATGTGGAGACCGCCCTGCTGGTCCTGGTCGGGGCGGTGTGGCTCGGCATGTCGGCGGCCAACGCCATCTCCGGGCCTGTGGCCCGACTTGTTCAGGCGGCGGGCCGGGTGGCCGGGGGCGATCTCAGCGCCCGGGTCGACGCCAGGAATGATCTTGAAGAGATCGCCGTTTTGTCACGCGCCTTCAACAGCATGACTCACGACCTTCAAGCCCAACAGGAGGCGTTGAAGCGGGCCAGTGACGAGGCCGAGGGGCGACGGGAATTCATTGAGACGGTGTTGTCGGAGGTCAGCGCCGGCGTGATCGGCTTGGACAGTCATGGGCGGATTTCCGCACTGAACCGGCAGGCCGCGCAACTGCTGGATCTGAAAGAGGGACCTGTGGAAGGTCTCACCTTGGCCGAGCTGGCGCCGGAGCTTAGCGCTGTGGCCGGACAGGCTGCAGTCTCCGGGGAGGCCGAGGCCGAGGTCGACCTGCAGCGGGACCGGGAAAGCCATCGCCTGAGGGTTCGCGCCAGCCGGAGCGAGAGCGGCCTTGTGCTGACCTTTGACGACATAACCCGCCTGGTCGCCGCACAGCGGAATGCGGCCTGGAAGGACGTGGCCCGACGCATCGCCCACGAGATCAAGAACCCGCTGACCCCGATCCAGCTGTCGGCCGAACGCCTCCGCCGCAAATTCCGCAAGGACGTGTCGGCCGCCGACCTGGAGACCTTTGACCGTTGCACCGACACCATAGTGCGGCAGGTCGGCGACATCGGTCGGATGGTGGACGAGTTCTCGGCCTTCGCCCGGATGCCGGCCCCGAGATTTTCGCCTCAGGACCTCGCCGAACTGGTTCGGGCCCAGATCTTCGCTCAAGGGGTGGCCAATCCCGACCTCAAGATCGTCCTGGCGGCGCCGGCGCCCGAGGTGACCGTCATGGCGGATGGTCGAATGCTGGCTCAGGCCCTGACCAATATCCTCAAAAACGCCGCTGAGGCCGTGCACGCCCGCCTTGAGATCAGCCCCCGTCCAGCTGGCCGCATCAATGTGCGCATGTCCGCGTCGGCCGAGACCGTCACCATATCGATCGAGGACAATGGAGTCGGCCTTCCCGATAAGGATCGCGACCGCCTGACCGAACCCTATGTGACGACCCGGGAAAAGGGCACGGGACTGGGGCTGGCCATCGTCAAGCGCATCCTGGAAGACCATGGGGGCGAACTGTCCCTGACCGACGCCGCCCGGGGGCGGGGCGCGCGTGTGATCCTGAGCCTGCCGGTGGCTGGCCGTCCTGCCAGCGCCTCGCATGACCCTGAATTGATGTTCGAAGGAGAAGCCCATGGCCGCTGACGTGCTGGTGGTGGACGACGAGGTCGACATCCGCGACCTGGTGGCCGGAATCCTGGCCGACGAAGGCTATGAGGTCCGCACAGCGTCGGATTCCGAAAGCGCGCTGGCGGCGGTTCGCGCCAGGCGGCCGTCCCTCCTCATCCTCGACATCTGGATGCAGGGCGGAGGCATGGACGGTCTGGAACTGCTGGACCTGCTCAAGTCGCTGGATCCAGACCTGCCTGTGGTCATGATTTCCGGGCACGGCAATATTGAAACCGCCGTCAGCGCCATCAAGCGCGGGGCCTACGACTTCCTGGAAAAGCCCTTCAAGTCCGATCGGCTGCTGCTGGTGGTCGATCGCGCCCTGGAGGCGGCCAATCTGCGCCGGGAGAACCGTCGACTGCGGACCCAGGCGATCATGCCTGAGGGCCTGATCGGCAAGTCCATGCCCGCCCAGCATCTCCGCCAGATGATCGCCAAGCTGGCCGCCGCCAACAGCCGTGTGCTGATCGCGGGGCCTCCGGGCTCCGGCAAGGAGACGGTGGCGCGCCTGATCCATTCGGCCAGCCCGCGGGCCAAGGGCGAGTTCGTCGCCATCAGCGCCGCCGGTATGACACCCGAGCGCATGGACGTGGAGTTGTTCGGCGTCGAAGGGGAGGGCGGTCGGCCAGGCAAGATCGGGGTCTTTGAACGCGCCCATGCCGGCACGCTCTATCTTGACGAGGTCGCCGACATGCCCCGCGAGACCCAGAGCCGCATCCTGCGGGTGCTGGTGGAGCAGCGGTTCCGCAGGGTCAATGGCGACGCCGACGTCCAGGTGGATGTGAGGGTGATGTCCTCGACCTCACGCAATCTGCGTGAGGAGATCGCCGAGGGCCGGTTCCGCGAGGACCTGTTCCACCGTCTCAACGTCGTCCCCGTGGCTGTGCCGGGCGTGGCGGAGCGGCGGGAGGACATTCCAGAGCTTGTGGAAAACTTCATTGAGCGGATCTGCGAGGCCAGCGGCATGCCGCGGCGGGTGCTCTCGGAGGACGCTATCGGCGCACTTCAGGTCCGGCCGTGGCCGGGGAATCTGAGGCAGTTGCGCAATGTGGTCGAACGGATGCTCATCCTGACCTCAGGCGATCCCAAGGAGCCGATCACCGCCGAAATGGTGCCATCTGACGCGCCGCCGACCGATGGCGGCGGCCTGCTGGGGGCTGACAGGATTATCGCCCTGCCGCTGCGCGAGGCCCGCGAAACCTTCGAACGGGAGTATCTCAGCGCCCAGATGATGCGGTTTTCCGGCAATATTTCGCGCACCGCAGCCTTTATCGGCATGGAGCGCTCCGCGCTCCATCGGAAACTCAAATCCCTTGGCTTGTCGGGGGCCCGCGCGCTTGAGGAGGGCGTCGAATAGTCATGGGGCGCATCGCCTATGTAAACGGTCGCTACCAGCGGCACGCCGAGGCCGCGGTTCATATCGAGGACCGGGGCTATCAGCTTGCGGACGCGGTCTATGAGGTCTGGTCCATATTTGGCGGCAGGCTTGCAGACGCCGAAGGTCACTTCGCCCGGCTCAAGCGAAGCCTGACTGAGCTGCAGATCCCTGAACCCATGTCACGGGCCGCGCTCACGATCGTCCTGCGCGAGGTGCTGCGACGCAACCATGTGCGGGAAGGTTTGATCTATCTCCAGGTCAGCCGCGGCGTCGCCCCCCGTGACCACGCCTTTCCGGATGGCGACATCTCCCCTTCGGTGGTGATCACCGCCAAGTCACTCGACCGCGCGGCCTCCGAAGCCAAGGCTGCTCAGGGAATCTCGGTGATCACCACGCCTGAGAACCGCTGGGGCCGTTGCGACATCAAGACTGTGGGCCTGCTGCCCAACGTCCTGGCCCGGCAGGCCGCCCGTGAGCGCGGGGCCGGCGAGGCGCTGTTTGTCGATGAGCTTGGGTTGATTACGGAAGGCGCCTCAGCCAATGCCTGGATTCTGGATACCGCTGGTGTGCTGCGCACCCGTGACACCCAGGCCAACATCCTGCGCGGCGTTACGCGCCACACCCTGCTCGAGGTCATCGGCCAGGCGGGGCTGAGGGTCGAAGAGCGCCCCTTCACGCCCGAGGAGATGGCGCAGGCGAAGGAAGCCTTCATCACCGGCGCCGGCTCATTGGTCCTGCCGGTGATCGCCATCGACGGCAAGCCCATCGGGGGCGGGGCGCCGGGGCCGGTGGCGAAGCATCTGCGGAGCCTCTATATCGAGCGGGCGAAGCAGACCGCCCTCTGACGGGCCGACCGTGATTGCACGGCGGCTCCGGTATGGACTAGCTTGCCTTGTGTGTGTGGGGGCGCGTGGCCCCTTAATCGGAGAAAAGGGCGAAAAGCCATGAGCGAAAAAAAGCAGAACCTGCAGGACACCTTTCTCAACAGCGTCCGCAAGGCCAAGACTCCCCTGACCATCTTCCTCGTCAACGGCGTCAAGCTGCAGGGCGTGGTCAGCTGGTTCGATAATTTCTGCGTGCTCCTGCGCCGTGATGGTCAGTCACAACTGGTCTATAAACACGCCATCTCCACCATTATGCCGGCCCAGCCCGTCCAACTGTACGAGCCGGCGGAAGACGAGACCGATTGAGTTCCGCACCCGTAGACCACGAGACGCCCGTCCAGGGCGCGCTCATCATCCATCCTGAGCGGGAAGGTCGCGGCGGCGCCCGTTCCTCCCTGGCGCGCCTGGAAGAAGCCCAGGGCCTGGCCCTGGCTCTGGATCTTGAAATTCGCCGCGGCCTGGTTGCGCCTGTTCGAAAGCGCATGCCCGCCACCTTGTTCGGCAAGGGCAAGGTGGCCGAGCTCGGCGAGCTCTGCGAAGAGCTTGAGATCGATGTCGCGGTTGTCGACGACGCCCTGACGCCGGTCCAGCAGCGCAATCTGGAAAAGGCCTGGAAGGTAAAGGTCATAGACCGCACCGGCCTGATCCTGGAAATCTTCGCAAGGCGAGCTCGAACCCGCGAGGGGCGGCTTCAGGTCGAATTGGCCAGGCTCTCCTATGAGCGTTCCCGCCTGGTGCGGACCTGGACTCACCTGGAGCGCCAGCGGGGCGGCTTTGGCGTCATGGGCGGGCCTGGCGAAACCCAGATCGAGACCGACCGCCGCCTGCTGGCCGAGAAAATCGGGCGGCTGAAAAAGGAACTGGTGGAGGTCCGCCGCACCCGCACCCTGCAGCGCTCAGCCCGCAAACGCCGGCCGTACCCGGTCGTCGCCCTGGTTGGTTATACCAACGCCGGCAAGTCGACCCTGTTCAACCGACTGACCAATGCCGAGGTCATGGCGGAGGACATGCTGTTCGCCACCCTCGACCCGACGTTGCGGATGCTGAACCTGCCGGACGGGCGCCCCGCCATCCTGTCGGACACGGTCGGCTTCATCTCAGACCTGCCGCACGAACTGGTGGAGTCGTTCAGGGCCACCCTGGAAGAGGTGAAGGAGGCCGACGTAATCCTGCACGTCCGCGACATCGCCAGCCCTGAAAGCGCCGCCGAGGCCGCCGATGTCCGCGAGGTGCTTGAGCGTCTGGGCGTCGACATGGACGAGCGCCGCGTGCTTGAGGTCTGGAACAAGATCGATCTGACCGACGCCGAAGACCGGCCAATGATCGAGGGGGACGCGCGGCGCGCCCATCCTCCGGCCCTGCTGGTCTCAGCCGTGACGGGGGAGGGAGTCACCCCTCTGCTGCTGGCCGTCGCGGGTCTGGTGGACGAGTCGCCGGCTGTGGAGGCTCATCTTCCCGCCGGCGAAGGGGCGGCCATCGCGTGGCTCTATCAGAACGGCCGGGTGATCGATCGGCATACCGAGGACGACGGCGCCGTGCGCATGGCTGTCCGATTGACGCCTAAGGCCTTGGGCCAGTTCGAACAGCTTTTTCCCCGGATCGATCTGGGCGCCGTGTCGGTCGCCGAGGATGAGGCCTAGGCCCGCTCGGCGACCTTGGCGGCGTCCCACAGGGCGTCCATCTCGGCCAGGTCGGACTGGTCAGCGGTGCGGCCGCGCTCGGCCAGCGCCGCCTCAATGAACTGGAAGCGCCTGGCGAACTTGGCGTTGGTGGAGCGCAGGGCGTCCTCGGGCTCGATATCCAGCTTGCGGGCCAAATTGGCCATGACGAACAGCACGTCGCCGATCTCCCCGCGCAGGGCCTCAATGTCCCCAGAGGCGATCTCGGCCTCCATCTCGCTGATCTCCTCGCGGAGCTTTTCCAAGACGAAGGACACGTCTGGCCAGTCGAAACCGACCCGGGCTGCGCGCTGGGTGAGCTTCACGGCCCGCGTCATGGCCGGCAGGCCTGCGGGCACGTCGTCGAGCAGACTGTGATTCCGCCCTTTGCCGGCTCGCTCCTGCGCCTTCATGGCCTCCCAGGCGGCGGTCTGGGCCTGCCCCGTGGCATAGGTTTCCTCACCAAAGACGTGGGGATGACGCCGGATCATCTTGTCATTGATCGCCTGGGCCACGTCTTCGAAGGCGAAGGCGCCCTGTTCCTGCGCGATACGGGCATGGAACACCACCTGCAGCAGAAGGTCGCCGAGCTCTTCCTTGAGGTCGACGAGATCATTGCGCTCGATGGCGTCGGCCACCTCATAAGCTTCTTCCACCGTGTAGGGGGCGATGGTCGCGAAGCTCTGCGCCAGGTCCCAAGGACAGCCCTCCTTGGGATCACGCAGGCGAGCCATGATCGCCAGCAGGCGCTCGAGGGGCGGCAAATCGCTGGGCGGGGCGGGTGACGGCATGAATCTCCTCAGACGTCATGAGCTTGACGCCGAATTCTGGGCTCAGCGCAAGGCGTAGAGTTGCCCCCGGCTGAGGCGGTGGCTGAACCGCTCGAAGGTCCACTGAGCGTCACCCCAGACAGACTGCCGCCGGGAATCGGCCAGGTCAGAGGCGTACCAAGTGTAGGCGACAGGCGTGGTCGCGCCATCAAAGCTGGTCATCTGGCCCTGGATGCTGGCGCCGCCGAGGGCCGCGCTGCGGAACGACAGCCCTGGGCGGGAAGACATCTCCTGCCGGGTCGGCCGGCTAGGGCGCACATCGACCAAGATCAACGTGACCTGCCCGCCAGCCATGACCCCCATGCGCTGCAGATCCTCCGCCACCAGGGCGCGAAGGCGCTCAGCCTGCGCCTCGACCTCGGCCAGTCCGTAGGTGTCCTGCGCTTTCTTCGCCAGTTCAGGGCTGAGCTGGATGCTCACCTGGGGCGCCAAGGGGCGCGCAGTAAGCGTCGCCTCGGCAGGATCAGCCAGGGCGAGGCCGCCGATCGTGAAGGTCAGGATCAGACTGAGCGCCGGCGCAATGCTGCGGATGACACGCATGGAACAGCCTCCTTTGGGTCGCCGACAGGTTGAGGCGAAACCGTGGCGCGACTGTGACGCTCACCAGGATGTCGCCGCCGAGCAACTAATCGACTGCGTGCAGCCCTTTTGCTTCCAGAAGGCTCCAGATTTCCTCTGGGGTTTCGGCGTAGCCGAACAGGTCGAGATCCTCGGGCGAGATCATCCCGTGTTCTGCCAGGGCCTCAAAATTGATCACGTTCGACCAATAGGCCTTGTCGCAGAGAACGATGGGAATGGGCGGACTCTTGTGGGTCTGGCGAAGGGTGAGGAGTTCGAACAACTCGTCCAGAGTGCCGAAGCCGCCCGGAAAGATCACCAGGGCGCTCGCCCGCATCGCCAGGTGCATTTTGCGCATCGCGAAGTAGTGGAACTGAAAGGTGAGTTCCGGGGTGGAGTAGGGATTGGGCGCCTGCTCGTGGGGGAGGGTGATATTGAAACCGATGGAGGGCGCTCCCGCGTCGTGGGCGCCGCGATTGGCCGCCTCCATGATGCCCGGTCCACCGCCGGTGGCGATGACATTGTGACGGCCCTCCCGGCCATCCAGCAGGGCGCCGCCGACCTCGGACGCCAGACGACCGAACCCGCGGGCAGTCTCGTACCATTGCGCCTGGCGGCCAGGTCCCTCAGAGGAGACCCGGGCGCTGCCGAACACGACGATCGTGGACACCACCCCCCAAGCCCGCAGCGCCTCCTCGGCCTTGGCGAATTCGAGCAGGAATCGGACGCCGCGCATGGAGTCTCCCAACAGAAATTCCTGATCCAACGCGGCCAGTCGATAGGACGGCGAAGCGAGGTGCGCGCTGACATCTGGCGGGGGGGTGGGGGTGACAGGCATGCCCAAACCGTGCCGGAGTCGCGGCTCCAGGTCCACCGCAGCAGGGCGAAACCGAAACCCCAGGCGGACAAGTGACACCGCCATTCACCTTAAGCGTGCAAAATTCCCTTGAATCCGGGGCGATTGGACCATTTGCTAAGGTGACACCGGCGCCGGCCCTTGGCAGTGTCGGAAGCTGATTCCCAACCTGGAGCCATCCATGAACACCTCCGACATCATCGATCGCGTCGCCGCGGCCGACGACAAGCTGACCAAGGCGCAGGCCAAGCAGATTGTGGATGGCGTTTTCGCCGCGATCCGCGACGCCGCCATCAGCGGCGAGGAAGTGTCCCTGCCAGGCTTCGGCAAGTTCAAGGTGCAGAACAAGCCGGCGCGCACGGGCCGCAACCCCCAGACCGGCGAAGCCGTCCAGATCGCCGCCTCCAAGAAGGTGTCGTTCCAGCCGGCCAAGGCCCTCAAGGACGCCGTCAACGGCTAAGGCTGCGACCGCCCTTAAAGCCAGCGCCGCATTTGATGGCCGCCACCTGCGCGTGGCGCCTGTAGAACTCGGCGAACAAGGCCGGCGCCACCGCGGCGCCGGCCTTTGTCTTGAGCGCCATCTTCCGAACCGCGCCTGGCGCGGGGCAGGGAGGCGGCCGCCGCTGACACGTCAGGCTTCCACGGTGAAGTGTTGAGCTTCCTCATGGGCCTCATTCGGATATCCGTCCCATGGGGACAGGCGCCTGTGAGTCTTGGCCGCGAGTTCAGCGCAACGTCGCAACGCATCAGCCAGTCCAAGGGCGCGATCCAACTCCGCAACGGGCAGACGACCCTGGGCTGTCGCCTGCAGCAGGTCGGCCTTCACATCCTGATACGCCTGTTCTGAATTGCCGATCAGACGGTCGTATCCGGGATCAGATCCGCCCTCACTCGCCCTGGCGGTCTCGAGAGACTCCGACAGGGCCTGCTGCAGGTCTGACCAGCGCGGGGAAGCCGCACTGGCCTGTGCAGGCGCCGACTGAAGGCGAAAACTGATGCGCTCCAGCTCCTCCAGGTGCTGAACAGCCCGGATCACATCGGGGATGGCCTTCACCACGGGGGCGGGAAGGGCGCCCGTGCTCATGTGGCCGATGAAGTTTCGGATGGCTTGCCCCAAAGGTTGAAGCTGACTTTCGGCGTCTATCGGAGACAGGTTTCCAGCGAGACGCCGCTGAGCGACCATCGCAAACGCGGCCTCGCGCATCCGCTCGACCTCAAGGATCAACCCCCTCAGGGCCAGTGACGGCACGGAGGCCAAGGTCGCATCCAGGTGCCGGGGCCTTGAGAGGCTTTCCTCGGCCGAAACGAACCGCCTTTGCAGGAAGGCGACCAGTGTGCCCCCCGTCAGGGCCATGGGCAGCACGCCGAGCAAATTGAAAAGCGTGTGAAACATAGCGAGGGTCGCAGGGGTGTCTCCCTCCAGCCCAACGACGCCGATCAACCAACGGCTCAATGCCAGCAGGGGGGCCAACAGGATCAACGCCGCGGCCGCCGCCACGATGTTAAAAATGACGTGGGCGCTGGCCACGCGCCGCGCGGCCGGCGTAGCGCTAAGGGCTGCGAAGATCGCCGTCGACGTTGTGCCGATGTTGGTGCCAATGACCGCCATGGCAGCGATCTCAACAGGCACGCTGCCGCTGGCGGCTGCGGTCAAGGTGAGGGCGATCGCCGCGCTGGATGATTGGGTGAGGACGGTGACCATGACCCCGATCCCCAGGGCCACCAGCAGACTTGAAGCCGTCGCCGCTGTAGGAACCAGATGGCCGACCTCGCCCAGGAGTTCGCCAAACCCTTCCTGCAAGACGCCAACGCCGAGGAAGAACGCCCCGAACCCCGCGATAGCCTGGCCGGCCCCGTACAGCCGCGACCGGCCCCGAAACGCAAGCCGGGTCAGCATTCCCACCCCGACCAAGGGGAGCGCCAAGGCGCCGACATCGATCTTGACGCCGACCATGGCGACCAACCAACCGGTCATGGTGGTTCCGACATTGGCTCCGATGATCAGCCATACGGCCTGAGCTAGGCTCAGGAGGCCTGCATTCACAAAGCCAAGCGTCGCAACTGTGACGGCGCTCGATGACTGCAACAGCGCCGTGATCAACACGCCGGCCAAAAAGGCGCGAGGCGCAGATCGCGTCCAGGACTCCAGGACAGCTTGAAGGGCGCCGCCGGCCGCCAGCTTGAGCCCTTCGGTCATCAGCCACATGCCCAGCAGGAACAGACCAATCCCGCCCACCAGCGACGCCAGCACACTCAGGCTCATCGGCGATCATCCACAGTCAGCCACCTCCATCCGGCGAGCGGGGGGAGACCATACAGCGACCCGCCAGCGCGCCACAGCCAAAGGGGCGGCTACACACCATGTCGACGCCGACTGGAGAGGACGCTGTTCGCCCAGACAGAGATGTCACCCACCAGCGTTGGGCGGGGGCGGCGGCTGTCGCGGAAGGAGCGGCAGAGTAACCCGATCTCCATGGTTGCCGAATAATTTCGCAACGGCCTAGCTTGGGGGGAAATATGTCGGACTGCGTCGAAGGGGAGAGGTTGCGGTCGCTCCGTAGCTACGGCGTGCTGGATACGCTGCCCGAAGAGGCCTTCGATCGACTAACCAGCCTGGCCGCCGAATTGTTTGATAGCCCCATTGCGCTGGTCTCTCTGATCGACGAGCAACGGCAGTGGTTCAAGTCCCATCACGGGCTCGACGCGACTTCCACACCAAGGGAGTGGTCCTTCTGCGCGCACGCTATCAAGCAATCGCCAGGGACGACCTTTGTGGTCGAAGATGCGTCAGTTGATCCACGTTTCAGCGCCAACCCGTTGGTGACGGGCGATCCGAATATACGCTTCTATGCCGGGGTCGTTCTGACAGGGTCAGACGGCCACAACCTTGGCACGCTGTGCATCATCGATCGCGAGCCCCGTCCCACACCTACGGCCAACGAGCTGGAGCGTCTGCAGACCCTGTCCAAGGTTGTGGTTGACCAACTGGAACTGCAACGGAGTCGCCGAAAGATCGATGAGAAGAATGCGCTTCTCCAAATGGCGGAGCGCATGTCCGGGTTGGGTCGTTGGCGCTTTGATGTGGCTGACGCCAAAATCTCTTGGTCCGACGAAGTGTTTCGAATCCACGGCCTGCCGGTGGGTGCAAATGAACCTGACTTTGAAAGTCTCTTGGCGCTTTATCACGACGAGGATCGCGACATCCTCGCCGGTCTCGTCGATCGCGCGCTGACGACCGGGCAGGGCTATGAATTGGAAGCTCGGGTGCGCCGGCCAAACGGCGAAGTGAGGAACGTCACCACCAAGGCTGAGTGCATCCTGGACGAAGCTGGCGCCATCCAGTCCCTCATCGGTGTGTTCCAGGACGCCACAGATCAGGTCGACGCCGCTCGCTTTGTACGAGCGGTGACGGACAGTGTTCCTGGCATGATCGGCTATTGGGACAACGACTTACGGTGTCGTTTCGCCAACGCCGCCTACCTCGATTGGTTTGGGCGCTCCTCGGAACAGATGCTCGGGATCACCATGCAAGACCTGATGGGCGAGCGCCTGTTTGCTGAGAACGAGCCTTTCATTCGCGCGGCGATGCGCGGCGAGCATCAAAATTTCGAACGTACTCTGACCAAGCCATCAGGCGTCATTGGCCACACGAGCGCCAACTACATTCCGGATGTCGATGATGCCGGGCGGGTCAGGGGAATGTTCGTCCAGGTGACGGACGTGACCGCGCTCAAAGAGGCGGGATTGCGCCTTGAGCACACCAATCAACTGTTGGAAGAGGCTCGCGACCGCGCCGAGACGGCCACGGCGGTGAAAAGCGAATTTCTCGCCAATATGAGCCACGAAATCCGCACGCCGTTGACCTCGATTCTGGGGTTCACGAATCTTCTCAAGGAACGCGCAGACCTCGACGTGTCGGCGCGCACGCAGATCTCCAGCGTCGCCGGCGCCAGTCAGGCCCTTCTGTCGATCGTCAACGATATTCTGGACTTCTCGAAGCTTGAGGCGGGTCACGTAAAAATAAAGCCACAGCCGGTCGCCCTGTCCGCAATGTTGCGCGACGCGCTGCTGCTGTTTTCACCGATGGCTCAGGCCAAGGGACTTGGCCTTGAATTCGTGGCGGCCGGTCTCCTCCCCGAGGGGGTTTCGATCGACCCGGACAAGACCCGTCAAATCCTGATCAACCTCATTGGCAACGCCGTGAAGTTCACCGACTCTGGCGTCGTCAAACTTGTCGCGACGTATGATAGGGCGGCCGAACGCCTGAACATCGACATTGAAGATACCGGCGCCGGTATGACGCCTGAACAGCAATCAGTCTTGTTTCAACGGTTCTCGCAAGTGGACGGTTCATCAACCCGTAGCCACGGCGGGACCGGTTTGGGATTGGCGATTTGCAAAGGACTTAGTGTGGCCATGGGCGGCGACATCGGCGTCCGCAGCAGCGTTGGAAAAGGGACGACGTTCTTTTTTCACATCGCCGCCCCCATCACCAAGCTCGCGGATGCTAGGTCGGAAACGACGTCTTCCTCGGCGGCGCCTCTTGAGGATCTGCGCGTCCTGGTCGTCGATGATAACCCATCCAATCGGGAACTGGCGCGCATCATCCTGGAAGGGTTAGGGGCCATCGTAACCGACGCAGAGGACGGATTTGTAGGTCTGCAGGCCGCCAGGACAGAGCCCGTGGACGTCATTCTGCTTGATTTGCGTATGCCGCGTCTGAGCGGTCCCGAAGTATTGATGCGTCTGCGATCAGAAGACGGGCCCAACCAAAACGTTCCTGTTGTGGCCTTCACGGCCGGCTCCGATATTGACCGGCTTGATGATGCTCACAGCTTTAACGGACTAGTTCACAAACCCATTGCACCCTTGGAGCTCATCGAGACAATCATCAGCTCAGTGAATGGTCACAATCGCCTATCTATGTAATTGGCAACACTCATTCGGTCGTTTAGACGCGCCTACAAACGCCTTGTGATCGTCGACGACGGGGCTCGCCCCCCTCGATCATATTGCCACCAGTCTCTCGCTTGCTGAATACCACACTGTTGTCGCAAGAGACGGTCGCCGCGCCCTTAATCCCCTTGGCGAATTCACGCCTACCGTTCTGCACCAACAGCAGGTGCTTCAGACGGCCAGTGGCGTCATTGATGAAGACGAGTAGGGGGCATTGCGGCTCGCGAGCCTCGAGCCACCAATGCTCCGAACCATCCGCTTGGACCACGGACCTCGCGCAGCGTCTCAACGGCCAGGGTCGGACCGAAGTCCGCCTAACGCGCCTTGATCAGGTCCAGGGCCGGGACTTGATGTCGGTCGGCATCTGCCGGTTGGCCAGGTCGCGCTTTTTGGAAATCAGGGGCGACGCGTCGCACACCAACATCGCCTAAGATAGATTATCGGAAATATTGTATCGGGGTCAGGCCGGTTGTCGGGTCGCGGGAAAATCTGGCTGAGTTGGGCGGTTCGGCGATGGGACGGCGGATGGCTCAGAACAGATCGAGGTCGCCGTCGTCCTGATCAGAGCCATAGCTTGCGCCGGTGGCCGCGCCTTCGATCCGCTTGACGACATCGCCGAGCGTGATGTGGCTCAAGGCTGACGTCAGGTCGACAGCGGCTTCTTCGCTGGCCTGCAGGCCCAGGTCTCGGGCGAAGTTGGCCAGGGCCGTCAGGTGCTGGTTCAGAAGGTCGATGGCGTGCAGATCCTGCATCACCTTCAGCCGCTCTTCCGGCGCGATAAGTTCCAGCATCTTGCCGAGGGTGTCGTCGAGATGCTGTGACGCATGGCACGCCATGGCGATTTCGCCGGCCAGCAGATCAAGCGCCTTCGCCGGGCTGATGCGAACGCGTTCCATAATCGTGGCGGCCGTTGCGGTCATGAATCGCTCCCCTAGGACGCCTCACACTGCCCCGCCGCCGCTTAAAGGCAAATGAATGATGTTCGGCGAAAACGTCGCACCGTGACGAGCAAGCTTACGTCGTCTGCGGACCTCAAGGCGGAGGCAGAACGCGGTCCCCGCGGGCGATTTCCTGAAGCGTTTGCAGGTAAAAAGAAGGCTCAAGCGCCGTCATCCTGCCTTCCAGGCTCTCAGCCGTCTCTCCCGGCTGCAGCGGCAGGTCGAGACGGGCGACCTCTGGGCCATGGTCATACTCGCCATCGACCAGATGGATGACTGCGGCGCTTTGCCTTTGGCCCTGAGCGATGACCGCCTCATGGACGCGCCGCCCATACATCCCCTCCCCGCCGAAGGCCGGCAGGGGGCCCGGATGAATGTTCAGCACCCGTCCACGGAAACGCGCCAGGAAGATGGGACCCAGGCGGCGCAGATATCCCGACAGGATCACCAGGTTCACCCCTGCGTCGGCCATGGCGTCAGCGAGCGCCCGATCCGAGGCTTCTGGATCAGCCTTGGTGGGAATGCAGGCCGTGGCCACCCCGGCGGCGGCGGCATGGGCCAGCGCCGGCGCATTGCGGTTGTTGCTGACCACAAGGCGCGGCTCGGCGGGGAGTTCGCCCTGCGCAATGGCCGCCAGGATAGCGCGCATGGAGCTACCATTTCTTGAGGCGAGAAATCCGAGTCTAAGTGGCTCAGACATCATTGAAAAATAGCCCCTAGATCATGTTCAAAGCGAAGGCCGTCATAGGCCGGTTCCACCCCAGCCGGCAGGCGTGTGGCGAGATCGGCGAAGTCCAGGTCGATATGCATGTTGGTCAAAATCGCCCGCCGCGGGGCGACCCGCTCGATCCATGAGAGGGCCAGGTCCACATGGGCATGGGTCGGATGGGGCCGCCAGCGAAGGGCGTCCACGATCCAGACATCCAGACCTCGAAGGGCCTCGAACGACGCCTCGGGAAGGTCGACGAGATCGCTGGAATAGGCCACATCGCCAAAGCGGTAGCCCACGGAGCGAACGCCGCCGTGGTCCTGGTCAAAGGTGGTGACGGGAACGATGCCGGACGGGCCTGATACTGAGAACCCCTCCCCTAGCGGCGGCAACGCGACAGGCTCGCAGATGGCGGGATAGCCGCCCTCGGCTTCGAAAATATAGCCGAACCTGCGCTGCAAGGTGGCCCAGGTGGCCGCGTCCATGTGGCACGGAATCCGCGCCCTCTGGCGGATGAAGAAGGCCCGCACGTCGTCTATGCCGTGCACCTGGTCGGCATGATCGTGGGTCAGCAGCACAGCGTCCAGGCGGCGAACGCCAGCGGCGGCCGTCTGCAGCCGCAAGTCGGGCGAGGTGTCCACGAGGATCGAGGTCATGGCCGCGCCATCTACGTCAGCCTCAGCAGCCTTACGCCTGACCAGCAGAGAGCAGCGCGAGCGTCGGTTGCGAGGGTCGGTGGGGTCGCAGGCGCCCCAGTCCCCGTCCGCCCGGGGCACGCCGCCGGACGACCCGCTGCCCAGAATGGTGAACTCCAGAGCTCCGCTCACGGACGCGGTATCCGATGGAACAGATCGAAGAAGGCGGCCTCGGTGCGGGCCTCGGCCTCCCCCAGGGTCCAGCCGCGAATCTCAGCCAGCTTGGCCACAATATGTGGCAGATAGGCCGGCTCATTGCGTCGTCCGCGCTGGGGAACAGGCGCCAGGTAGGGGCAGTCGGTTTCGACGATGATGCGCTCAGCCGGCATGTCCGCAATTACATCGCGCACATCCTGGGCGGCTTTGAAGGTGGCGATCCCCGACACCGAGAACCAAGCGCCGAGCGCCGCCGCCCGTCGAGCCAGGTCAGCCCCGCTGGTGTAGCAGTGCATCAGGATCCTGAAGGGGCCTGCGGCATATTCCTCCTCCAGGATCTGGCCCATCACCTCGTCCGCCTCACGGGTGTGGACCACCAGGGGCAGGCCAGTCTCCCGGGCTGCGGCCACATGGGCGCGAAAAACGCGGGCCTGGATGTCCCGAGGGCTGAGATCATAGTGAAAGTCGAGGCCGGTCTCGCCGATCCCGACCACCTTGGGATCGGCCGCGAGATCGATCAGGGTCCGGGCCGACAGGTCAGGGTCTTCCTTGGCCTCGTGGGGATGGGTGCCCACGGTGCACCAGATGTCGGGCGCCTCGGCCACGGCCCGCACGGCGGCGAAGCCAGAGACCTTGTCGCTGATATTGACCATCAGGGCGATGCCGGCGGCGCGCGCGCGGGCGATCACCTCAGCCCGGTCTTCATTGAACTGGGGGGCGTGCAGATTGACGTGGCTGTCGATGAGCATGGATCAGGGACGATCGGTCAGGCGCGGGCGGCGGTCCGCAACTCGCGAAGCGCCATGAACAGGGCGTCGGCGCGGTCGAGGTTCAGGCCCTCCACCTCGCGCGGCAAGGCCGTCAGCCTCTCCCATGCCTGCGCCCAGGGATCAAGGCCGCCCCGCCCCACGGCCGCCCGCTCCCGCGCAAGGGTGTGAACGCGCTCGCCCAGGCGTTCCATGAACAGGGAGAAATTGGCCGCCCCCTCGCCGCCCCGGAACCGGTCAGTGAGCGCCAGGGCGGCGGCTTCATCCAGATCCGGGAGGCGGGCGAGGATCTCCCGGGCGGCGTCGTCGAGGGCCAGGGCCGCGCCGGCCGCCATGGTCAGGGCCCGCCCGGGCGCTTCCCCTGACATGCGGGCCAGCCGCAAGGCCTCCTCGGGATTGGCTCGCGTATGGTCGCGCACGAAGGCCGCCGTCGCCTCAAGCCCCAAGGGACGGAACAGCAGGCGGCGGCAACGGGACCGGATGGTGGGCAGAAGCCGGCCTGGCGAATGTGACACGAGGAAGATCACGCCCCTGGGCGGGGGCTCCTCCAGGGTCTTCAGCACCGCATTGGCGGCGTTGATGTTCAGATCATCGGCGGGGTCAATGATCGCCACCCTGTGGGGAGCGGCCGCAGGGGACTTGGAGAAGAAGTCCGAGAGCTTGCGGGCCTCGTCCACCGGGATGGATTTGCGGAGCTTCCCGTCCTCGCCCATCCGCTCGATGACCAGCAGGTCGGGATGGGATCTGGCCGCCACCTGGCGGCTCACCGGATGGTCAGGATCAACGCCGAGCAGGCCATGCCCCTTGGCGGGGGGCGCGCCCAGCAGGCGGCGCGCCGCACGGTAGGCGAAGGTGGCCTTGCCCACGCCTTCCGGACCCGTCAGCAACCAGGCGTGATGCAGGCGGCCTCGGGCTCGGGCGTCCTCAAAGGCGGCCTCCGGACCCTCGTGACCGATCAGGTCGTAGACGTCCCTGGGATGGGGCGGCGTCGCGGTCTCAGCCATCGCCACGGCTCAGCAGGTCTTCAACCGCCGACCATATGTCGGCGCTCACCGTCTCCAGGGACCGGCTCGCATCGATCACCCGGCATCGCTCAGGCTCGGCGGCGGCGATGTCCAGGAAGGCCTCGCGCAGCCGGGCATGGAAGGCCTCGCCTTTGGACTCAAAACGGGTTTCGAGCCCCGCCCGGTCCGCAGCCCGGCCGAGACCCGTCTCAGGCGGCAGGTCGAGGACCAGGGTGAGGTCAGGGCGAACGCCCGCAAGAACATGGTCTTCAAGAGCGGATATCAAGGCCGGATCTGTCCCGCCGGCCGCCCCCTGATAGGCGCGAGTAGAATCGGCGAACCGGTCGCAGAGAACCCAGGCGCCCCGCTCAAGGGCTGGTCCGATCACCCGCTCCACATGGTCCCGGCGGGCGGCGTACATGAGCAAGGTCTCGGTCAAGGCTGACCAGCGATCAGCCTGACCCCTGACCAGCAGATCGCGGATGGCCTCTGCGCCGGGCGAGCCCCCCGGCTCACGGGTCGATACGACGTCCCGGCCAGGACCTGAGAGACGCTGCGCCAACAGACGCAGCTGGGTGGACTTTCCGCCCCCCTCCCCGCCTTCAAATGTAATGAAACGACCCTGGTTCACGCCCTTCAAATTGGCCGTTTCGCCGCGTAAGTCCAGCCACGGCGACTCAGTAGGGGTGGATGACCCTGGCGTCAGCAAAACCGGCGCTCGCCACCTGATCGCGGACCGCCCAGGCCCGGCCCTCGTCGGCCCCGACCTCCAGGACGACCCGGAAGAGCCCCGCACCGGTGGGCTCAATGGTGGCCGCGCCGGCATGGGCCAGCTGACTGGCCGCCCGCTCGGCGTTGATACGGTCGCCAAAAGCCCCGGCCTGCACCCGGTAGCTCACCGTCGGGGCCTGGACGACGGCCTCTGGCGCCGGCGGCGGCGCAGATTGTGGCGTGGCGATCGGGGGGGGCGGCGCGGATCGGGACAGGGCGGCATAGGGGACCGGCGCTGCGGGTAGGCCCGTCGGCGCCTGAGCCCGGCGCACCCCTGGATCACCCCGGCCGCCGAGGGGGGCTGGCCCCACATAGCGTACGCGCACCTTGGCCAGGCCCTTGGATTGAAAATCGAGCTCCCGCGCGGCGGCCCGTGACATGTCGATGATTCGATCGCCCACAAAGGGCCCACGGTCATTGACCCGGACCACCACCTTGCGGCCGTTCTCAAGGTTGGTGACCTCCACCAGGCTGGGCAGAGGCAAGGTGGTGTGGGCCGCCGTCATGGCGTCCATGTCGAAGATCTCACCATTGGCCGTCGTCTTGGCGTGAAACTGCGCGCCATACCAGGAGGCGGTGCCGACCCGGTTGTAGCCGGGATCCTCCTTGGGCACGTACCAGACGCCGGCCACCTGGTAGGGTTTGCCGACCTTGTAGACGCCGCCCGCGCCGCTGGGCGCCTTGCCGACCTGGGACTGAGCCTGGGGAACGCGGCTGGCGAGCTTGGGCTTGGGCGCCGCGCAGGCGGTGATCACCAGGGCGGCGAGACTCAGGCCCACCAGGGATCGGATCGTTGCGGTTCGCCCCCGCGGCTTCTCGAGCATGGCCGGCTCCTCTGCGCGTCCTTACCCGAGTGTGAACATTGAGCCTTGAGACGAGGTTAAGCCTAGCTGGGGCCTTGGAACATGCGGCCGGCCCCTGCTATAGCCCGCCCCTCCGGACGGGTGGCCGAGTGGTTTAAGGCAGCGGTCTTGAAAACCGCCGTGGGTGAAAGCCCACCGTGGGTTCGAATCCCACCCCGTCCGCCGCCCCAGGCGTTCGCCCATGAGCGCACGCGTTCGACAAAATCCGATTTTTCCTATATATTACAAAGCGGCGTGGCAGTTTCTTGCTGGGCCAATGTTCGTTGGCATTCGCCGACGACCGCCGAAATCACCAATCAATTTGTATAAACCTTTGTAGGAAGGGTTAGCGATGACGCGCGCGTCAGCGAGGCTAAAGCCTATTGAAGTCCCCCGCCTGGCTAGGAAGCCAGGCATGTATTGCGACGGCGCAGGTTTGTATCTGCGAGTCGCGCCACCAAGCGCCGCGTCGTGGGTGCTCCGCTACATGCTGGATGGAAAGGCCCGTACGATGGGCCTCGGCCCCTTTCCGGAAATCGACCTCAAGGAGGCGCGCGCTCGCGCGTTGGAGGCTCGGAAGCTAAAGGCAGATGGCATTGACCCGATAGAAACACGCAAAGCCGCTAAGCTGGCTAAACGCTTATCTGCGGCTAAGGCTCTGACGTTCAAGCAGTGTGCGCAAGCTTATATCGCGTCTCAACGCGATGGCTGGCGCAACAATAAACATGCGGCTCAATGGGATAGCACCCTTAAAGCTTACGCTTATCCAATCATCGGTGATTTGCCCGTAGCAGCCATAGATACGGCTCTCGTGATGCAGGTTTTAGAGCAGGAGGTGGGACCCACTGATAACCGGCAGCGTCTTTGGAGCGCTAAGAACGAAACAGCGAGCCGCGTTAGAGGCCGTATCGAGTGTGTTTTAGGTTGGGCGGCGGCGAGGGAGCTTAGAAGCGGGGACAATCCCGCCCGCTGGAAAGGACATCTGGCGCACCAACTGCCCGCGCGCTCTAAAGTCGCTAAGGTTAAGCACCATCCAGCGCTACCATATGGTGATATGCCAACATTTTTCTTAGCCTTACGTCAGCAACCGGGCTTAGCCGCTAAGGCGCTGGAGTTTACCGTTTTAACCGCAGCTAGAACCGGTGAAGTGTTAGGCGCTAAGTGGCGCGAGATCGACGCTGCTAACAAGCTCTGGATAGTCCCGGCCGAACGTATGAAATCCGGCCGGGAGCACCGCGTGCCGCTTAGCGACCGAGCTATTGCCGTCCTTTCGCTGCTTAAACCAGAGGAAGGCGCGACAGAAAGCGAGAGCTATATTTTTCCTGGCGCTAAGCCCGGGAAGCCGTTGTCCAATATGTCGATGCTAAAGCTATTGGAGCGAATGAAGCGGACGGATTTAACCGCTCACGGCTTCCGTTCAACCTTTCGCGACTGGGCGGCTGAACAAACCAGCACGCCTCGCGATGTGGCCGAGATGGCTTTAGCACACGTCGTTAGCAACGCTGTTGAGGCTGCTTACAGGCGTGGTGACATGTTAGATAAACGCATTGAGCTTATGGAAATCTGGGCCGCTTACTGCGCTAGCAAGCTACACTTAGAAGCTAACAATAGCGATCCTTGCAGCCCTCAGTCCGACGCCACACAGGCTTGAATATAAAATACAAGCAGCAGCAGCATTGTATGGGTAGATATATATAAACCCCTATAAGAGGGCAGCAAGGACACAACAATCCAATATAATAGCAATTGTATCCATTAGTTCATACGCATTTCTATGGGCATATTATCTACGATAACGCCACCCCTAACAGCCACATTTATTAAAACGTATAGCTTAGAAAATGGTATGGCATTCAACACCGATAAGTAATGTGTAGCAAATGGCTCGGGGACACGGCCACCACTATGGCGAACCCTATCCGCACCCCTAAGCCCATTATTGGTGCCTTTTACCCAATGCGATTTGCTTATGTAGCTGACCTGATAAGCTGGGTTACCCAGTGCGCTAACGAATACCGGCCGGACAATATAATCGTCACCTCGATAGGCGGGTTTTTTGGCCACCCTGCCCCTTAGAAAGCTAGCCATTTCCCCGGTGCATATGCAGTGGAAATGGAGAACGAAAAGCTCGTTATCGACGTCGAACTCGCCATCCAGCTTGGCAATCAAATGGCCCTTCAAACCTTGAGCCTCTTGCCGACGAAAGTTTTCCTCGAACTCCCTTAGGATGCTGAGCACCCGGCCTGTCGTTAGTTCCTCAGGCTTTAGGACCCATTTTTTGGACATAACGGTAGCGGCGTAAGCGCTATAACCCCGTGGCCCTAGCTCGCTTAGAAGCCGCAGGATTGCTCCGGTTATCCGAACCTGCACCCAGCGAAAATGTACCCATCCGGCGTGGGCCGCAGCCGGTGAAGGATCGCGAAGCAGATCTGGCTGGTCTGCTCAGGCCGCGGCGGCGGTGAGCGCCTCTTGGCGCAAAGCCTTCCAGTTCCAGGGCAGGAGCTCCTCGATCCGGTGAGCTGGATGGGTGGCGATGCGGGCGAGCACATCGGCGAGCCAGGCGTGGGGATCGACGTCGTTCATCTTGGCCGTGACGATCAGACTGTACATGGCTGCGGCCCGCTGACCGCCCCGATCTGAACCGCAGAACAGCCAGGACTTACGGCCGAGCGCGATGCCGCGCAGGGCGCGCTCGGCGGCGTTGTTGCTGAGGCAGACCCTGCCGTCATCGAGAAACAGGGTGAAGGCGGGCCAGCGCTTCAGTAGATATCTGATCGCCTTGTAGAGGTCGTGGGTGCGGGAGAAGCTGAATTGCTTCTCCTCGAGATAGGCGTGCAGCGCCAGGGCGATCGGCTTGCTCAGCTCCTGCCGGACGGCGTGGCGCGTCTCGGGGGGCTGGCCATTGATGTCGCGCTCGATGTCGAAGAGAGCGTCGATCCTGCGGACCACCTCAAGGGCGACGGGCGAGACCACGACGGGCTTCTTGCCTGCAGCCTTGCGACGGGCGGCCTCTTGGAGATCGGCGAAGATGAAGAACGGCCGGCGCGCGTGGGCCCAGCAGGCGGCCTGCAGGATCTGTCCGGGGGTGCGATCTGGCGCATAGAGCTTGTCGTAGCCACTGAAGGCGTCAGCCTGGAAAACCCCAGACCACTGGGCAAGATGGGCCTGCGGGTGCACGCCGCTGCGATCGCGCGAATAGTAAAACATCGCGGCGGGTGGGTCTGTGCCGCCGAACGGCTTGTCGTCGGCGACATAGCCCCAACATCGGGCGATATCGGTCTTGCCGGCGGCGAGAACGGGCACGGTCGTGTCATCGCCATGGAGCCGCTCGGCTGAAAAGACGTGGCGCTCCAGCGCGCTCAAGATCGGGCTGAGCGCGAAGCAGCCGGCGCCCACGGCGTCGGCCATGGTGGACAAGGCGATCGGAACGCCCTCCAGGGCGTAGCGCTCACAGAGGCGGTTGAGCGGCTGGTGGGCGCCGAACTTCTCATAGAGGATCATCGCCAGCAGGCTGGGGCCGGCCCATCCCCGGGGAATGACGTGGAAGGGCGCCGGCGCCTGGCTGATCTTCTCGCAGTCTCGGCAGGTGAACTTCTCGCGCACCGTCTCGATCACCTTCCACTGGCGGGGGATGGACTCCAGGGTGCGGGTCACGTCCTCGCCGAGCTTGCGGAGCCGGCCGCTGCCGCAGCAATCGCACGCCGTCGGCGGGGCGAGCACGACGCGCTCCCTGGGCAGATGATCGGGAAAGGTGGTGCGAGGCTGGGGGCGTTTGCGCACGAAGCCTGCCACGGTCGTGGTCTTGGCTACGGCGATCTCGGCGGCGATCTCATCTTCGGTGGCGCTGGCCTCGCGCTCCTCGAGCTCAAGCTCCATCTGGTCCTGGAGCTGGGCGCCACGCTCCTTGCGTGACCCGTAGACCTGGCGCTCCAGCTTGGCGATCTTGAGCGCCTGATGGGTGATGAGGGCTTTGTCCTCTGACGCCATGGCCTTGGCCACGGCCAGCTCGGCAGCGACATCGAAGTGCTTCTGCTCGGCGCTCGTCGCCTTATCCTGGGCCTCGCCGGCCTTGGCGAGCGCGATCTTCAGCGCTGCCTTGAGCGCTTCGACATCGTCCGGAATGGGCAGGGCCGTGACGTCCATAACCCTGATGGAATCATACTTTTGCGCGCTTGTGGCGCCCCTAAATGCAGGCCCAGAAAAGAAAAATGAGCCCCTATCCGGCGCTGGTCGGACGCCAGGTGTGCTGGGGGTTACGCCAGTCGATCCCCTCCAGCATGTAGCCCAGCTGGGCCGACGTCAGGGCGACCGCACCGCCCTCCGTGGCGGGCCACACAAACCGCCCGCGGTCCAGGCGCTTGGCGTAGAGCGACATGCCCAGGCCGTCATGCCAGATGATCTTGACCAGGCTGCCGCCGCGGCCTCGGAACACGAATAGATCGCCGGCATGGGGATCGCGCTTCAAGTGCTCCTGGACCAGCAGGGCCAGGCCCTGCATGCCCTTGCGCATGTCTGTGTGGCCAGTGGCGATCCAGACCCTGACGCCCGATGGAACTGGGATCATCGAAGCGCCCGGAGCGTGGCGGTGACCAAGGCCGCGGGCGTGTCGGCGCTGATCGTCACCCGGGCGCCACGCGGCAGATCAACGACGATGGCGGGCCCCAGGCTCGCAGCCGGCCCAACGTCCGCGCCGCCATCGACGACAACCGCCGGGACGAAGCCGCCCTCATCGCGGGCGGCCAACACTTCGCGTCGCCACTTGTAGATCAGGCTCGTGGCGACCTCGTACTGCCGCGCCACGTCTGACACCACGGCGCCGGGCGAGAAAGCCGCCATCAGGATCTCGCGCTGCTCGTCTGCGCTCCAACGACGACGGCGCTCGGGCCCCGTCATCAACGTCATATGGGCCATGCTGCACAGCTATGAGCGCTCATAAGGTCTCCTTACGAGCGCAGCATCACGTCCAGGCTACCCCTCAGCAAGGCGGCCGACGGCGGAGGGGTACCGTCAATCTCGCCGTCCAACTGCTTGAGGATGGACGGGTCATCGGATCGGTTAGGCTGGGGCTGGATGGGCAAGATGGGGCCGACCTAGGTTACGTCTTCGGAAGTTCCTGGTGGGGCGTCGGTTACGGCTACGAGGCAGCGTCAGCGGTTCTTGCAGCTGCGTTTGAGACGCTTGAGCTCCATCGGGTCTGGGCGACCTGCGATACGCGCAATGCCGCCTCGGCCAGACTTCTGGAGAAACTCGGAATGCGCCAGGAGGGAATGATGCTCCAAGACCGCAAGGTTAGGGATGGGGGGCGCGACACTGGCCTGTTTGCCCGGCTAAATGAAGAGTGGCGCGCCTGACCTGGCAGATGAATGTCCGCAGTCTGGCTCGGGGTTTATGCCCGCTCCTGGCGCATCTTTGCCATCGCCCTCATCGCCGAGCGGGCGGCCGCATTGCGGACGTCATGAACCGCCGGGAAGGGTGGGAAGCTGACTTCGTGTCGGGCAGACTGGCGAGGGCGCTGCAGCCTGGGTTGCTAGGTCGATTGCCAATGAGGATAGTCATTTCCGCCATCGCCCTCCTTGCGCTGGGGGTCTCAAGCGGTGCCGACGCCGCACCAATATTCACGGACATGTATCGCGTACGCGTCGTGGCCGGTCACTATACGGGGCTGTACGAGAGTGTCGCGCTGCGGAAGGTCGCGTCATCCGGAGGTCCGTTCTGGATGGCCGAGCGCCGCAAACGGACGACGGCGGGCATCACGGGGCCGACCGTTCAAATCGAACGTCACTGGATAGACGGGAGGCAATGCCCAGCCCTCGCAATGGTCGTCGAGAGTATCGCCGCCATTCCTCAGCCAAAGACTTCAGCGTCGATTCCGCCGTTCCATGGCGCGCGTGTCTACCTGGGCTCTAATGAGGCCGACAGCGGCTACGCTGTGCGGTCCGACTACGAGGGGCCGATCACCGCGTGGTGGAGGCAGGCCGAGGAAACGCTCAAGCCATGCTGGGGCACGCCGATTTTCACCAGCGACGGCGAACGTCTGCCACTCACGCTTGAACTAGACACAGATGAGGAACCCTACAGGGCTTTGGAACGCATGGAGTAACCGCCCGATCGCGGACTATGCAATGTCCGCAACGGGGTCGGGTTCAGCCGCAACCAATGGGCCGGCAACCGGACCCTCGTCCGGCTGAGGAATGTCTCGAATCCGGCCGTCAGCCAATGACCGCAACTGGCGCGATCCTGAAGTATTGCACCCTGTGAGGCGCGGGCTAGCCCGCTCGCGCCCGGGATAACCAGTCGTGAGCAATGTCCGGATAGCCTGCTGGCGCCGTTGGTCCGGAGGTGAACGCCATGACGTCGCTGTCTCGTCGAACTCTGCTGGGCGTCCCGATTGTCCTACTAGTTCCTGCGTGCGGGCCGAGTGCGCCGTCGGCGAGCCGCGCTTCATTGGTGATCCCACACCTTCGCCAGGAGACTCTGCTTTGCGTCCCAACGGCGGCCGCGATGGTGCTAGCCCACTATGGTGATCCGCAGTCGCCGCGGAAGTTGAAAGCCCTGGCATCTGGGCGTGACTACAATCCAGGTCAACCGTTCGCCGACTATTCGATCACACCCTTCGCGGCCTTGATCTCAGGCCTTAGAACGCTGGGGTACGAGTGGGAAGAAGTCACATTCCCGCAGACTCAAGGCGGTTTCCGTAACGGCGTCAGCTTGATCGAAGCTGATGTCGACCAAGGGCGGCCGCCCTTGGTCGACATCAGCGTCGGCGGCATCGGCCACACTTTGGTTGTCTCGGGCTTCGACCGTGAGCGTCAGCGTCTTACGTTTGTGGACCCAGACTTGCCAGACCCCGGCGTGTCGTCGGCAACCTACAAAGAGTTCGAAGCCGTCTGGAACGAAGCGGCCTACGGCGGCGCCTTTAGAGCGATGATCCGTACATCAAGGGCGTAACAGGCCCACCGGCGTGACGACGTAGTCAGCAACCGGCGCCACGTTGTCGTCGACGACCCGCCCGATCGCTCCAGACCTCGCAGTCCTAACGGTCGAGATGGCGCCGATGCGCGCGCCAATCGGCCTGGGTCAGCCGCCAGTAGGCCTTGTTTCTGACCCCCTCCACATAGCTGTCAGTCGCCATACCGACCGGCGGCGAGGTCTCCGACATCAAGGGCTACGGCTCGCTGTGGTCTAGTCAGGGCCTCAGCCAAAGGTGCTCATGGGCGACAAGGGCTATGACACCGACGCCATCTTGGGCGACCTCGAAGCCCGAGGGATCGAGCCCGTCAACCCGCCCAAGCGAACACGCGGGATCTGCGGGCCGATCAGCGGCCAACTCTATGCACGGAGGAATCTCGTCGAGCGGTGCTTCTCCACGCTCAAGCACAGCCGCAGACTGGCCACCCGATATGACGGGGCCGCGACAACTATCACGGCTTCACACACGTCCCCTCGGCTCGACTATGGGTTAGACACCTCGTCAACAGAGCCTAGGCTAGCGGCCAGTGTAATCTTCTCTGTTCAAACCTCTAGACAGCGAAAATCCAGTCACCTGTCAGGCTGCCAATATCGACGCCGACGAGGACCATCTGAGCCCCGCCAACCATGTTGATCGCAACGTCAGCGCCGACCTGCGCAACTGTGTAAGCTGTGCCTTTCTCGAGCTGCACTCTGTCCCCCTGCGCTCGACTGAAGTCCAACACCATATCGATGCCGGCATCGCCGAAGGTATGGAAGATATCGCTGCCTGCCCCCCCGCTGAGCGTATCAGCGTCCCTATCACCTGAAATCCAATCATCGCCGGGGCCACCGTAGAGCACATCGTTTCCCTTGCCCCCTCGGATAAGGTCACCACCCCCTAAACTCGTCTTGGCGCCGCCATAGCAAGTATCATTCCCGAGGTTTCCATAGACGATATCCCGCCCTTCGCCTCCAATCAGAAGGTCATTGCCTTTTCCACCAACAACCCAGTCATCGCCTTTGCCGCCATTCAGACTATCATCTCCAGCGTTACCGTGAAGGTCATCAAATTCGTCGCTACCTTCAATGGAGTCGTTGCCATCTTCCCCCCGAACATAACCCGATCGACCGACCCTGATGACATCGTCCCCACTCCCACCAAAGACGGTATCGTTTTCCAACATCTGGCTTGTGTTTACAGATGTCGAAATTGTGTCGTTTCCTCCGCCTGCAAAAATAACATCGCTTCCCAACCCCGAATAAATGCGATCTGATAAATCCGAACCATATACAAAGTCATCACCGTCAAGGAACGGATAAAATCCCATTTGTATATCGTAGGCTACATCGGCTAAATTAGTAGATATATCCTCAATTGAACCGACAAATTGCCCACTTGTAAAAACTTCAATTCTATTGACAATGCCGTTTGTCAAAGAATTGTTGCTATTAATACCAAATGTTCCCCACACACGGATTTCGTGGGTGAAATTCGTCAGCTTTGCAAATGAGCTGGAATATTCTTCGACCTCGAAATATTTGATCGTACTCAGTACGTTAACGAAGTTAATCCCGGATACATTTACGATAGCCATAGTTTTAACCCAACCTAACAACTGTATATATTGTGGGGCGGTCTAATTTTCTATCTAGAGATTTTCGACGCTGCCTAGCGCTCAGAAAGTTAGCGACAGAATTAAATCAATAAAATCACCGGCTCCTGTGTGGTGATTTTTAACCACGGTCAGTCAACTCCGCGTTGAAATTTTACTGACCCGGTTCGCGAAAGCTGGATCGTTCTGAGCTAGAATTTTCGGCGCCGGATTTCCCAAACGGGGGCGCGCGAAGGTCCGGTTTCTGATCCGGGCCCAAGGTCTGTTGATGGCGCGATGCGGCGCTACCGGACATGGGCGTTCAGCCTGGCCCTTCGTCGTCTGCCGCAATGCCGAACAGTCGCTCGAATAGATCGGGATCGAGTTCAGTTGGCTCGCCCGGCACGGGTAGGTTGGCCGCCCTACGAAAGTCCCCAATCGCGGCGAGAAGGTCTTCCAACTCTTTTGGCTTGTTTATGCGGCCGGGCGATTTACGTACCGCGTCGACGGCACTCTCCACCTCCTGCAGAGATCTGCTGAGCCAAAGGAGCCTTCGCCGGAGCTTGGCTCGAGCACTGGCGCGAGGCCTTTTGGAAGCACGCCCGAACGTGCTTCGGCGGAAAAGCTCCCGAAGTTCGGCAGGGGAGATGTCGCTCCCATATTCCTCCCGAATCTCGTCGTCGGTGACGCCATCAGGATCGGCCTCCATTCGACGTTGGAAGGCCAACAAAGACTCAAACGAAAAATCGTCTTCGCGAAGCCCTATGCCAGCAAGGCCTTCGTTCTCAGCCATGTCTCTTTCTCGTGTCGCCAGCGGAAAGCGTCAGGCATGCGCCTTCCGCAGTCAGGAGCATGTCCGACTTGGGGCGCGGTGCCAACGTCCGCTCTTGGCGCAGACCTGAAATGGGGCAGCCGGGGCCCTCCCGCGTCAGCTGGTTCACGGTCGGCCGTAAGCTCGCAGCGTCCGCACCGCACGCACTGTTACCAGGCCCCTCCACTCGGCAACGGCAGCCGACCCCGGCGGAGTCCAGTTGATGGGCCATCCGCCGTCATCCTGTTGCGCCTGCTCCAATTGCGTGAGCGTCGTTCAGTCCCAGGCGAGGACCTGGCTCTGTCCTCACAGCAGCGTCAACGAGAGCAAGAGGGTGCTGCTCGGAACCGGACCGGGACTATGGCCCGTGGATGACAATCCCTCGGACCCTGCCATCACAGCACCCCCCATTTCCGCAGATCGCGAGACACTCGCCCGGGCCAACCGGCCCGCCAACCCTGACGCTACGGACTTCGTAGACCGGGTGAGGGCCGTCTTTGGCCCAGGCGTCGCGGTCACATACTTGGGCCCCGCTCGCCCTCGACGCGTTGGGGGGACCCGCCCTCGGGCCGCTAAGTTACAGGGTTATATTCTCTGTTAAGGGTAGTTGCCGGGCTCACAACCTACTGGAAAAGCAGCGTTCTTGACCAAATCCAGTTCCCATCATCCCGAACGCGAGTTCCGTGAAACCCGACCGTGGGGTTCCCACACTCCCGCGCCCCCAGTTCCTGTAGTCCCGAAATCGCCGAGATCGGCCTTCTATGGTGCGGCTGAAGTTCCCCATTTCCCGAGGCTAGTTCCTATAAGCCCGTGCCAACCCCCTAAAAGGGTTCCTGTAATCCCGACTCACGCGCGATTTTGGTTCCCACAATCCCGTGCTCGCCGCCGCCAGCAGAGAAAGCAGCCATTGTGTAGCTTCGCTGGCCCCCTTCCGTTCCGCTCTTGTTCCTGGTTCCTTCCTCGACCCGGGATTTGAGGAACCTCTACTGCCCAGCTTTGTCGGCCTGCCCGGACGATTCGAGCATCAAACCGGGCTGCGACTAGCGGTCGCGCGGGATTAGCGGAACCTCACGCACCGCCGTCGACCTTCAGGTCGGGATTTCGGGAACCACCCAATTGCGAGAGCGCAGCGCGAATGAGCGCATGCTCCATCCATTGGGCCACCCAGGCCGTAGGCGTGCGGGCATAGAACAGTGCGTCGAGGCCGTATTCTGAAGCGGCCGGATCCGACTTGAACATCCGCGTACTCGGAAGCTGGCGCACTAGGCGCTCGGCGAGTTCTTCGGCGCGGCGGCCACGATTGCGCTGAGGTTCGCGGTAGATGATCCAGTCGCCGACGGCCGCCTGGGCGGCGTCTACATAGTTGCGCTGCGTAGGAAAGTGACAGCGGCGCACGGCCTCATCGTCGTAGCCGGAATTCGGCTTGGTATCGAAGACCGCCTTCATCGGTGCAGTGGAGCTTTGCTCGGTGGTCGCGTCAATGGGCGAGCGTCCGGCCTCCGGCGTAGACCACGCGCGCCACTCACCGGCGGCCGGGCGACTGAGATTACCAAGCTGGCCTAGCCGACCAGCCTGCAGCTCCGAGACCGTCCCTCCGCGGCTTCATTCCGAGGGGCCGAACGGCAGGTGATTTCGTTAACGGGGCGGGGGCTGAGCCGGCGAATTTCAATAGTCTTACGGTCGTCCCACGATCGTCTCACATTCTGTCCGATTTTGGCTCACGTGAGCTCGATCTTCTCACTTCCTTCTCACTTCCTTCTCACTTGCTTCTCACTTGCTTCTCACTTGCTTCCTACTTCCTTCCTACTTCCTTCCTATTCGTCTCACGTTTGGCCCTCTGCGCGGTCCATGCGCCACCGCCTCCGGCTGCGCTGGTTGGAGACCCCCTTTTTTGACGTTTCTGACCCCCTTTTCGGCTGCTGTTGTCTCGAGGTTTGGTGATTTTCCGACCCTTAATCTGGCGATAGACCATACGCACCCTCACAGGGTGGGTAAGTCTCTGTAATTTAATGGAAACGCGGCGTGCCCAGTCGTGAAGTGGTAGTACCAGAGCGACTACAGCGCGCTGCTAAGTCTTTGAACTTAAAGCGTGAGATGCCCGAAATTGGTATTACCAACGGTATTCCAGCGGTCCTGCAAACCGGCGATGGCAGAGGCCTTGCGCGCTGAGACGCCAGTCAGGCCGCGAAAGGCCGCTACGACCGGCGAGCCGGTCGCCAAACTGTTAACTGCCTTTGCCCCGGACGACCGGGTGATTGCATCAATTGAAACCGCGACCTTGGGCCGGCGCTCATCCTCGAGAAAGGGAGAAGGAAGGGAGGAGGGGAGCGACGAAGCGTTTGAAGGAGAGATCGCATGTCGCACTCACATGTCTCGGAATCCCCTGGCGGGGGTCAGTTGTCGGCTGAGGCCGCGGCCCTGATCGAGGAGCAGCTTTGTACCTCCATCCCCGATGGCGCCGGGCGGGTCGCCCACCACAATATCGTTCAGCGGCGGCTGAAAGCGGTAGGGGACCGCCTGGGGTACGAGGCCAGATTGGAGCACCACGTCCCGATCGGGTGTCGTGGCGACGCCGGGCGTGTCGATCTGGTCTGGGAGAGCGCCGATGGCCGCCGCCGGGTGGCCTTCGAGGTGGGCTCCTATCGCCGTCGCGGGTCCGCCGCCAAGCTGCTGCACATGGCCACCACCCATCAGCCTGTGTGGGTCTTGATCGGTCCCACCAGCCCGCCGCGCTAGCGCGACCTCGATCTCTCAGAGTTACAGTTCATCTGCGTCGACCGAGAGCGGCTGCCGCCATTCAAGCCCAAGACGCCGCATCATTTCGTCTATGCTGCGGTTGTGCGGCGCGGGCAGGCGGGGTTCACCCGGGCATGATCCGCGCTATCATCCGCCGTGCCCAACCGACCGTCGCTGCAACCCAGGAAAAGATGATGGACAGCGCCAATGACGCCCCGAGACAACCCGCCACCAGCGCTGATCTCGATGCGAGGTTCGAGCAACTTGGGAAGCGGGTCAGCTTCCGCATTGTGCAGCTCTGCTTTGTCGTGGCGCTAACCTACACCGCGGTGCAGATCTGGCTGGCGGGGTAAGGCGGGCCAGCGGGAGGCCGCCTAGGGCGCTGATCCTCAGCGAGTCCGGGGGGCGCTGCAGTCCCTAGCGTGCCGACCGATTGATGTTGGCGCATTCGGATCGTCGCCACAAAAGCTGAGAAAATCTGATCCGGTCCCCGAACCCCTTGCTGTCGCCGGTTGAGAGACGGGCGCCGGGTCAAGGAGCCCAATCACGCGTCTGGGTTGCCAGGATGCGTCCGGATGGTGCTAGCTAAGCCGCTCGGGGGCGTGCGCTTATGAACCACCAGACATTGTCGGCCTTCATCTGGTCCGTGGCGGACCTTCTGCGGGGGGATTATAAGCCCGCCGACTACGCCAAGGTGATCCTGCCCTTCACGGTGCTGCGGCGGCTGGACTGCGTCCTCGCCCCGACGAAGGCCGCTGTGCTGGCGGAGCTGGCGGTGCGCTCTCAGGCCGGCGTGAACCCCGACCCCTTCCTGAAGCGCAAGGCCGGTCAGAGCTTCTTCAACGCCTCGCCCATGGACCTGCAGAAGCTGCTGGGCGACCCGGACAATGTGCGGGCCAACCTGGAGGCCTACGTCCAGGGCTTCTCCGAAGAGGTCCGCGACATCTTCGAGCGGTTCGAGTTCGCCGTTCAGATCGACCGGCTGGCCAAGTCCAAGCTGCTCTATCAGGTGGCCGAGAAGTTCGCGGCCATCGATCTGCATCCCGACCGGGTGACGAACAGCCAGATGGGCTCGGTCTTCGAGGAGCTGATCCGCAAGTTCGCCGAGCTGTCCAACGAGACCGCGGGCGAGCACTTCACCCCCCGCGACGTCATCCGCCTCATGGTGGACCTGCTGTTCGTCGAGGACGATGACGCCCTGACCAAGCCCGGCATCGTCCGCAGCATCTATGACCCCACGGCGGGCACCGGCGGCATGCTCTCGGTGGCCGAAGAGTATCTGACCAGCGGCGGCCATCAGGCGGCGGTGCGGCTGTTTGGCCAGGAGTTGAACCCGGAGTCCTACGCGATCTGCAAGGCCGACATGCTGATCAAGGGTCAGGACGTGTCGAACATCGCGTTTGGCAACACGCTCTCGGAGGACGGTCACGTCGGGAAGACCTTCGACTACATGCTGGCCAATCCGCCCTTCGGCGTGGAGTGGAAGAAGGTCGAGAAGGAGGTCCGGCGGGAGCATGATCAGATGGGCCATGCCGGCCGCTTTGGCCCTGGCCTGCCCCGGGTGTCGGACGGCTCGCTGCTGTTCCTCATGCACATGCTGTCCAAGATGCGGCCCCATGCGGAGGGCGGCTGTCGGTTCGGCATCGTGCTGAACGGCTCGCCCCTGTTCACCGGCGGGGCCGGCAGCGGCGAGAGCGACATCAGACGCCACCTGCTGGAGAACGATCTGGTGGAAGCCATCGTCGCCATGCCCACCGACATGTTCTTCAACACCGGCATCGCCACCTATGTCTGGATCATCAGCAACCGGAAGCCGGACCACCGCCGGGGCCTCGTCCAGCTGATCGACGGCTCGGGCTTCGGCCGCAAGATGCGCAAGACCCTCGGCTCCAAGCGCAAGGAGCTGGGGGAGGCGGAGATCGCCGCGATCACCCAGCTGTTTGGCCGCTGCGAAGCCGCAGATGTCGCTATCACTTTCGACGCCGCCGGCAAGGAGGTGGACCGGGTGGCGGTTCCTGAAGGCGAGGCCGCGCCCGCCCCGCCGGTAGGGGGGAGGGTGAAGATCGCTCCCTTGTCGCGCCTCTTGCCGACCACTGCCTTTGGCTATCGCACCATCACCGTCGAGCGGCCGCTGCTGGACGAGCTAGGCCGCCCTGTGACGTTCGAGAAGGGCAAGAACAAGGGCAAGCCCCAGCCCGACAGCGCCTTGCGGGATACCGAGAATGTGCCGTTGTCCGAGGATGTGCAGGCCTATTTCGAGCGCGAGGTCCTGCCCCACGCCCCCGACGCCTGGATCGACCCCGCCAAAACCAAGGTCGGCTTTGAGATACCCTTCAACCGCCAGTTCTATGTCTTCGAACCCCCACGCCTCCTGGAGGAGATCGACGCAGACCTGAAGTTGGTGACGGACAGGATCAAGGCGATGATAGCGGAGTTGGCCGCGTGAGCCTTCGACATCGAAATGGTTTTAGGGATGCCGGAATCGAGTGGGTAGACAGTCTCCCGACGGACTGGAGGGAAGGCCGCCTTCGATGGCTAGCCCGGCTCTACGCCGGCGGCACTCCTAACCGTGCGGACGAAAGCTTTTGGACAGACGGCACGATCCCCTGGCTGAACTCTGGCACGGTCAATCAGGGGCTTATCAAGGAGCCTTCAGCATTCATTACTGAAGATGCGTTGGCGAACAGTAGCGCGCGGTGGGTTCCTGCTGGGGCTCTGGTGATGGCCCTCGCTGGGCAGGGCAAGACCAAGGGCATGGTCGCGCAAATGGGCTTCACTGCGACTTGCAATCAATCCATGGCGGCTATCGTGCCGAGAAGAGGGGTCGATGCTCGCTACGTCATGTGGTGGCTGACCGCCAACTATCAGAACATAAGAAACATGGCCGGAGGCGACCTGCGCGACGGGCTTAACCTGGATCTTCTTGGCGATATCGGGTGCCCAGTGCCGCCAACTGATGAGCAACAATTCATCGCGTCTTTCCTCGACCGCGAGACGGTCAAGATCGACGCCCTAGTGGATGAGCAGCGGCGGCTCATCGAGCTGTTGAAAGAGAAGCGACAGGCCGTCATCTCCCACGCCGTCACCAAGGGCCTCGACCCCTCCGTGCCCATGAAGGACTCCGGCTTCGAGTGGTTAGGCGAGGTGCCGGAGCATTGGGATCTGGTCAGTGTTGGCCGATCCTGTGAATTGCTGTCATACGGCTTCACCAACCCGATGCCGACCACGGATGAAGGTCCCTATCTGCTGACGGCAAACGATATTGGTGAAAACGTTGTTGCCTATGAAACGGCAAGAAGGACAAGCCGAGAAGCGTTTGAGCAGCTCCTTACCGACAAGAGTCGTCCAAGGCGTGGAGATGTGTTGCTGACGAAGGATGGAACACTTGGCCGACTGGCCGTGCATGACGGCCGAGCCGCGTGTATAAATCAATCCGTTGCGGTTCTCCGCCCGCGGCAAGAAGTTGTTCCTGAGTTTCTCGCCAATGCGTTAGCTAGCGAGCCCTACCAAGGCAGAATGATCTTTGAGGCGGGGGGCACGACAATCAAGCACATCTACGTGAGCAGATTGGCCAAGATGCCGTTCGCCCTGCCCCCAAGGCAAGAGATGACACGCATTGCCAAGTTCGCCAGCGAGCAACGACTTAAGCTTGATGGCCTGAGCCGGGCAGCGGCTGATGTGGAGGCGCTATTGCTCGAGCGACGCGCGGCCCTGATCTCAGCCGCCGTCACCGGCGAGATTGACGTTCGCGCGTCTGAGGAGGGGTCCAGAGCAGCATGAACCTCCAGTCGCTTCTGGCGCGCCTCCCGTCCCTCTCGAATGCAGACCGCGCCCAACTCCGGGCAAACTGCGAGCGTTGGCGTGCGAGCGGGACGGCTGAACAGAAGGCCGCCGCTGAAGCCGTCTTTGAGGCGATGGCAGCGCAGGAGGAGGCAGACGTCGCCAGCCTTTATGAGCGACTAAAGAATCAACCCCTCTCGCATCGTGTGGTCGAGGCCTTTCGCGTCGCACCGATGAGCGAGAATGAGCGCAAGACGATCCAGGCGCTGCTGGACAACCCCGGTGCGTCATCGACCGAGTTGAGCCGTGTGTGCGGACACGACAGCATGATCTGGCAAATGCACTTCGGGAACCTCTGCAAGGAGCGGGAAGCCCGCCTGTGGCCCGCGCCCAAGGCTGAGACCCGTGAGGGGCATTTTTATAGTGGCATCCTGGCGGACATCGATCCTGAGACCAACCGGTTCACCATGAGGCCCGAAGCGGTCGCGGCGTTCGCCGAGCTGGGTCTGAAAGCGCGCCCACGGTGAGTTTGCACCAAGAGGTCAGCTTCGAGGACGAGGTCTGCACCGTCCTTGCCGGCAATGGCTGGCTCTATCAAGTGGGCGACGGGCAGGCCTATGACCGCGCCCGCGCCCTGTTTCCTACTGATCTGATCGCGTGGGTGGCGGCGAGCCAGCCCAAGGCCTGGGAGGCCCTCCAGAAGGCCCACGGGGCAGCCGCAGAGGCCGCCCTACTGGACCGGGCGCGCAAGTCCCTGGACGCCCGTGGAACGCTGGACGTGATCCGCAATGGGATCGACCTGTTGCCGGCCCGGGGCACCATCCAGATGGCGCAGTTCAAGCCGGCCATGGGCATGAACCCGGACATCGTCGCCCGCTACGCCGCCAACCGTCTGCGGGTGGTTCGGCAGGTGCGATACTCTCTGGCCAACGAGAACTGTATCGACCTGGTGCTGTTCCTGAACGGCATCCCCGTGGCGACGGTGGAGCTGAAGACCGACTTCACGCAAGGGGTCGGCGATGCGGTGGACCAGTATCGGTTCGACCGCAATCCGCGCCCCGCCGGCGGCAAGGCTGAACCCCTGCTGACCTTCCCGTCCGGCGCGCTGGTCCATTTCGCGGTGTCGAACCGCGAGGTGCGGATGACCACCAAGCTGGAGGGACCGAAGACCATCTTCCTGCCGTTCAACAAGGGCGACAACGGCGGGGCGGGCAATCCCACGCCGCCCTTCGGCCACCCCACCGGCTACCTTTGGGAAGAGATCTGGAGCCCTGACAGCTGGCTGGAGATCATTGGCCGTTATCTGGTGACCGAGAAGGACGACAAGGGGCAGATCAAGCGTATCCTGTTCCCCCGCTTCCACCAGCTGGACGTGACCCGCAAGCTGCAGGCTCAGGTGCTGGAGGAGGGGGCCGGGGGCCGGTTCCTGGTCCAGCATTCGGCGGGCTCGGGGAAGACCAACTCCATCGCGTGGTCGGCGCACTTCCTGTCGGAACTGCACGACGCCAAGGACGAAAAGCTGTTCTCGACGGTGATCGTCGTTTCTGACCGCCGGGTGATCGATGGCCAGCTTCAGCGGGCGATCTTCGACTTCGAGCGCACCAAGGGTGTGGTCGAGACCATCAAGAGCGAGGGCGAGGCCAAGGGCGAGCAGCTGGCCAAGGCCCTGGCTGGCGGCAAGAAGGTCATCGTCTGCACCATCCAGTCCTTCCCCACGGCGCTGAAGAAGGTCCGCGAGCTGGCGGCCACCGAGGGCAAGCGGTTCGCGGTGATCGCCGACGAGGCCCATTCCAGTCAGACGGGCGAGGCCGCCGCCAAGCTGAAAGAGGTTTTGTCGCCTGAGGAGCTGGCGCAGCTGGCCGATGGCGGCGAGGTGGATGTCGAAGACCTGCTGGCCGCCCAGATGACCGCGCGGGCGAGCGAGACGGGCATCACCTATGTGGCCTTTACCGCCACCCCCAAGGCCAAGACGCTGCAGCTGTTTGGGCGATCTCCGGGGCCTGACGGATTGCCGGAGGCCTTCCACGTCTATTCGATGCGCCAAGCCATCGAGGAGGGCTTCATCCTCGACGTGCTGAAGAACTACACGCCATACAAGATGGCCTTCAAACTGGCCCATGATGGCCAGGAGCTGGACGAGGTCGCCGTCGAGCGCAGCGCGGCCATGAAGGGCATCATGCGCTGGGTGCGGCTGCACCCTTACAACATCGCCCAGAAGGTCCAGATCGTCGTCGAGCACTTCCGCGAGAACGTCGCGCCGCTGCTGGAGGGCAAGGCCAAGGCCATGGTGGTGCTGGCCAGCCGCCAGGAGGCGGTGCGGTGGAAGCTGGCCATCGACCGTTACATCAAGGAGCAGGGCTATCGCCTGGGCGCCCTCGTTGCCTTCTCAGGCGACATCGAGGTGGAGGAGGCCGGCCCTGACAAGGTGACCGAGACCAGCGCGTCCCTAAACCCAGGCCTGAAGGGCCGCGACATCCGCGACGCCTTTGAGGACGAGGCGTTCCACCTGCTGCTGGTGGCCAACAAGTTCCAGACCGGCTTCGACCAGCCCCTGCTGTGCGGCATGTATGTGGACCGCAAGCTAGCGGGCATCCAGGCGGTGCAGACCCTGTCGCGGCTGAACCGCTCGCACCCTGGCAAGGACACCACCTACGTCCTCGACTTCGTCAACAGCTCCGAAGAGGTGCTGGGGGCCTTCAAGACTTACTATGACGTGGCCGAGCTGGAGGGGCTGACCGACCCCAACCTGATCTTCGACCTGCGGGCCAAGCTGGACGCCACGGGCCACTATGACGCCTATGAGGTGGACCGCGCCGCCCGGGTGATCATGGACGTGAAGTCCACCCAGGGCGACCTGATCAGCGCCATGGAGCCTGTGGCCGACCGCCTGCTGAAACTCTATGCCGCCGCCAAGGCCCGTTGGGCCGCCGCCGTGGCGCGGGAGGACGAGAAGGCGACTGCGGAGGCCCACGACGAGATGGAGGCCCTGGTCCTGTTCAAGGGCGACCTGGGCAGCTTCGTGCGGGTTTACACCTTCCTGTCTCAGATCTTCGATTACGGAAACACCGAGATCGAGAAACGCTTCCTGTTCTTCAAGCACCTGATCCGACTCTTGGAGTTCGGCCGCGAGCGCGACACGGTGGACCTGTCGCAGCTGGTCCTGACGCACCACACACTGAGGAGCCTGGGCAAGCAGAACTTCACCCTTGGCGAGGGCGACGCCCCCAAGCTGCCCCCGGTCGGCGAGGTGGGGTCCGGCTCGGTGCAGGAGAAGCAGAAGGCCCTGCTGAACGAGATCATCGCCAAGGTGAACGACCTGTTCGGCAACGACGTGTCCGAAGACCACGCGCTCGCCTATGTGAATGGGTTCCTCCGCAGTCAGATGATGGCCTCTGAGGAGCTGAAGGTTCAGGCCAGGAACAACACGAAGGCGCAGTTCTCCGCCTCACCAAGCCTTCGCGGCCGGCTTTTAGACGCCGCCATGGATAGCGACGCTGCATTCCAGAGCATGAGCCGGCAGCTGCTGGCCTCAGCCGAGAAGCAAGAGGAGCTGCTGCGACTGCTGCTGGGACCAGCGCAGCTCTATGAGGCGTTGCGAGGTGAGCAACCCAAGGGGCGTCCATGACCGGGAAAGGCCCGGCGCGCGGCGGCGCTTCCAAGGCCGCCGTTCGGAAGCGCCGGACCAAGTCAAAGCGGTCGGCTCGCCCGGCCCCCGCTTCTCCGAGAGAACTGAATGTTCGCGCTGGTCCTGTCCTGGCCCGCCTACCGCTGCAGGGGCCGGAGGAGACGCTAACCATCTGGGCGAATGCACTCCGGATTATCTCCACCTCGATAGATGCCGCGAAGCGTCGGGAGGCGCAGATGGTCGCAGACGCTGTCGAGGATGTCTGGGCTATACGCGCTGGCGGTGACCTGCCTGAGGGCTGGTTCAAATGGCCGACGACGAATGCGCCGGGCGGCAACGGCAGCCTTGATGGGTCAAGGTGGCTTGAGATCGGCCCCCTCAAAGCCTTGGGCTACGTGGTGGGAAATGAAGGCAAGCCAGCGGCCTTGCGCCGGGCGATCCTGAAGCGTGTGTTTGAGGGCTCCATACCGCCCCTCTTCCCGCCGACCTACCTCCGGGCCTGGGGCGTTCCGAAGTCTCCCGGGCGCCTGGAGCGGATCGCCGATTCGATTGCCAGCTTCGCCCGTTCCGCAAAGCGCCGCGATCCTGAGGCGCTTGCCGAGGCCATCGCCGATTGGGAGGCTGACTTAAGGCACCTACACTCGACCTATTATGTGGGCCGCTACGGCTTTGCGTGGCCGGCGGTCGGCGTCACCTCTTCCTAAGCGGGGTCACCTGAGCGTCTGCGGGAGCGCGGCGCGCCATGGCTTCGCGGATGCCCTTGCAGTTCTCTTGCTGAGCTCCCAGAGCCGCGCTGGCTCCGCTACGTGCTTCATCGAGGTGGCGATATCGGCGTGGCTAACGGTCAGCATGATGTAGATGGCGCTGGCTCCCGCCCTCCGCCAGCTGGGTGACGAAGGTGTGCCGGAACGAGTGGGGCACGCTGAACGCGCACTAGGTCGCGTGGCCCTTGTAGTAGACGTTATAGGCTGGATTGGCTGGCGTTGGCTGGATCGCCCACTTGGGCGGCGTGCGCTTACCCAGGCCAATCGCAGCCCGAAAGCGTCTTTCGTCGGTCTTGGTGAACCTAGCTCCGCTTTCGAACTTGCTCTCCCTGCGGCTGTTGAAGAATGGGATCGCCCCATTCGCTTTCTGGAAATCGCGAATAAGCCGGGCCTCCACATGTTTGAAGAGATCGGCACGAGCACGGCGGCGCGGGCGGCAGATTCGCACCTCGATGCGGATTTCGTGCCCAAAGGTTCGCACCTCGGTCAGCCAGTTACGAAGGTGGTGGCCCAGGCGTACCGAGGCATCGCCCCGTCCGATATAGAGCACTGGCGAGTAGTCCTCAGGATAGGCAATCGAGAAATCGCCGATCATGCGGATGACGTAGACGCAGCGCTCAAGATCCTTACGCTCGTACCCCTGGGCCTCAAGCGCCGCTCCCAACTCGCGACGCAGGGCTGAGGCCAAGGCCTTGGGCGTGGCATGACCCGACTGTTCGGGATTAAGGACGATGGGGTCTAGCCAAACAAGGTGGCCCTGCAGTTCGGTCGCCATGCAGCTCCGTCGGACCCCCTGGGCATTGGGTTGATCTGTTTTCACGGTAGAGCCCCACCGTCTGGACGCAAGGGTCTCTCGCCGTCCTTGGTCCCCTCGCGAGGACGTCCACGGCTCAAGACTCTCGACTTGGTTGCGTTCGGTGCGCCAACTGGTGAACGGTGAACGTGCCAGCATGAGCGAAACGCCCAATTCAGAGCCTGATCTATCCGTCAGAGAAGTCGGCAAAAAGTTCTCCCTGAGGGGCGAGCAACTCCGGAAGGCGGCACCATTCCTAAAGCTCGACCAGGTCCGGGCTGGCGATGTCTTGATCAGTTGCAGCGAAAACCCGCGCGGAAAGGCGACAGCCATCGGCAGCGACGGGCTCTATTCCCATGCCGCACTCTTTCTTCCGGGTCGGCCCATTCCGGACTTTCCGCCTCATCTCGAGCTCGTCGAGGCCGACGAGCACGGCGTCGGCGCGACTTGGCAGGACATCCTGTCGCTCAGCCAGGGCAAGGTCGCGCCAATACCTGTGGTGTCTTTCCCGGGCCTCCGCCGCCTGCTGCTTCTGCGCCATCCGCAGTTGGCAGCAATGTCACCCGACCTCATCCTCTCTGCCGCCGAACGCCTGCGTGCACAGGAGTTTTACAGGGCCTATTCGCTATATGAGCGCTTGGCACGAGTCTCCTTTCTTGGTCCGCTGTGGCATCCAATTCTGCGGCGAGCTCTCCGCCTGATTGACCGGCGGCGCGCCTACGATCCTGGTGCTTTTTGTTCCGAGCTCGTAGCCAAGTTCTTCCAGGAGCTGGACGTCCCGCTCTTTCACCATCATCTCGAGCCGGCCAGCGTATCGCCCAGCCGCCTTATCGCCCTAGATTGCCGCCTGGTGCTGGCGTCGGCCCAACCCGTCATCTGGGAAGAGAGCCTTGACGTCCATGACGTCGCCACAGGAGTCATCCCATCCAACGCCGGAGGCATTGCTCGCGCGACGTTGTTGCCCCGCCAAGTCCGCCAGCACGAAGCGATGCAAAAGGTCACCAGTGCCGTTGAGGTCTTCAATAAGGGGTTTGAGGCGGTCGGCGCCGAGCGACGCGAGGACGCTCGGGCGGCAAGCGCCGTGCGGGCGCAACTGATTCAATCGCAGGCGTTCGAAGGCGGCACTTGGCATCCTGCTGTCATCCATGCGAGCGCAGCGCGCCTGCTCCGCAGGGTCGACGCCTTGCAGCAACTGGAACATGCGCTCGCCGACCTCGAGTCGGGGCCTGATTGGCTCAGCACTTTGCCCGCGCAGTTTGCACTACGCGAGTTCGCAGCTATGCTTGGTCGAGAGCTTAGTTTTCAGGCGTCACGCCGTCAGGCTCTAGCCGCACTTTGGAGCTCCCGGGGCCGCTGTGGCGGTCCCAAGGCGCGTCGGCGAATCGCCCGCATATCAATTCTGCACCGCAGGGATCACTACAGAGACCTGAACTTCTCAATTCGGCTCGGTAGACCGCGCACAATAGACGCTCTAATGGCAAGTGTCGAGGCTGACCAGCGACAAATACTCGTCGATATATTCGACGGACTGGATACCCAGGCAGGCGGGGGCTGGAGCCGTCCGTGGAGTCGAGAGTGACGCAAGCCCGCGCCCGAGTCCACACGTCCTAACTTTTCGGCTCGGCACCACCCGAGCCCGCAAGCGGAAGCTCGCAGCTCAATAGATCGATGGACTTGGGACCCGCTCCGCCGCGACCTCGTAGATTGCTGGCCCCTGAGCAGGCTCGCGGCTTTTTATGACCGCGACGCGAGCGCCGCACAGACACATGGGCGGTTTCGCGTCCGATTATGCCGTCGGGTCACCCAACCGCTTGAAGCTGCCGCCAACGGCCGTGATCGCCGAGCCGACGATGCTGGCGAGCTCATCCATGAATGCCTTAGCTTCCTGGCTCATAACGACGTCGGGCACGGGCGCCGCCGCCGCGTAGATCGCGGCGATGCGGCGCGCACGCCGGCTTGTCGACCCTGCGCCCTTCTCGGCAAACGCCTCTCGCCAAGGTTCGAGGCTCTGCCCGACAAGGCGTTGCCGGACCACCTTCCTCAAGCTCGCGGCCACCAACTGGCGAATCCGCGTGGTGGCAGGCTGTTCCTCGTCGACCTCCGGTGCAGGTTCGCTCGCCGGAGCGTCGAGATAGCGTGAGATGGCCTCGAGCAGGCTGGTCTGAAGGTCGGCGAGTGGGCGTAGGGTATCGTATTCAACGCCTTCCTCCGTGGCGAAGCGCTTGTTTAGCGCCTTGATTCGCGTCCAATGCTCCTTGCGCAGGTTCGCCTCGGATCCCAGCCCGAGTCTCGCCTGCCAAGTGCGATTAAAGCGCGCCGCGCCGCTCTGCACCGCGAAGGAAATGCCGATCGGGTCGTAGGTGATCGCGACGTCCGCGTCGGTCTTCGGTTCAGCGGCCTTGATGCACAGCTCGATGAGGCCTTTGAGCTGCCCTGTCATGTAGGTGGCTGACTTCGGGTTCATGCTGCTGAGTTTTCTCTGGGTGCCGCCGAGCATGAAGCAACGATCATCGACGCCCCTTTCCAACGTGCGGACGATCCTCCCCCCAACAGCTTCCTGTAGGCTCGACAGGGCGCTCATTACGGAGGCCATCACGTGGGCGCGCCGTTCGGTCAAGTTCCGAAGGTTCTGCCCCTTGATCTGGTCAAAGTGGGTGAAGGCGATGGCCAGCTTGTCCTCATAGCCACTAATCGCCAGGGCCTTCATAACTGACAGCGGGGCCGCCTGCATGGGTTGCTGGGCGTTGTCGACCAGAAGCACGATGTCGACGTCCGCAAACCTGTCCGTGATGTGGGTGGTCACGCTGGTGGCGTCGTCGGGCGTGTGGCCAAGCCCCTGGCCGTCGATCAACACCAACTTCGCGCCTTCCGGCATGATGTCGGGATAGAGTGGGCCCCGTACCCGGATGCCGTTGACGATCGGCGTGAGCAATCGACCGAATTGCGGCCAGTAGTTGCTGGAGAACCACCGAATGTGGCGGATGAAGTCTGTCCGATCAGCTGTCGCGTAGGCCCAGGATTGCGGCCAGCCGGACGGCGCCAGAGTGATTTGGCCCTGCTCAATGCGATCGAAGCGAGCGCGGATCAGGTCAATGACGTCGTGAACCAGATTGTGGAAGGCGTCGTGCGCGTGGAGTTCACGTTCGAATTCCTCGCCGAAGAGTTCAAGGTAGGCATCTTGGTCCTCCTTGGAAACCTGGACGTCAACGACCCCAAGGCTCTCGTCAATCTGCTCCGAAGTCTTCCGCGCAAGCGCGACGATTCGGCCCAGTAGCTTCTCAAGCGCTTCACCGTTGGCGCGCCGCTCGTCCGCGGGAACCGCGTCTTCACCTAGCAGGGCCAGATCGGGCTCATCGTCCCCGTCGTCGTCCTCGTCGAACGACAGTTCGTCGTCGTCATCATCCACACCATCGCGGGCCCAGGGGCCGAGGATGTAGCTCAGGCGGAACTTCTGATCGCGGTGGTTTAGGAATCGCTCGGCGACGCGGGCAAGGGGTTGCTGGGCGTGCGACGCCAGCGCGGCGTCGAGGATGCACTCCTCGACATAAGTCTGGACTTGGAACTCCGTGAAAAAGGTGACGATTGCATCGAACGAGCCGCTGGCGGCGATCACCTCGATGTCGGCGATGGTCGTCTTCGCTGGCGCCGTAGACGGGAATCGATCGATGTCCGGGTCCGAACCGATCAACTGTCGAAGCAGCGTCGTCTTGCCCGCACCGGTGGTTCCGACGAACAGCACCCTCGAGTACCCGGCGTCCTTCCCTGGGAGCTCCATATATTGCTCCCGCAGTTGATGATGCGGGGTAGCGCCAGCCTGCAGGTCGTCGAAGAATGCCTTGATTATCGGCGTGGCGAATTTCTTCTCCGCCTCTCCCCGCCGCGATAGACTCCACCAAGCCGGGTCACGCAGCAACTCATTCATCTGGCCGACCAATTCGTCGGCCTCTGCGGCGTCGCTGGTGCCGAGGCCGCGTCGCACTTTCAGGCCGCGCTTGCCCTGGCTGTCCTGCCGCAAAGGGTGCCGGAATGTGATCGACCATCCGGGTCTATTGGTCCGGGTCTTAGAGGCCGTCAGCGTTCTCGTCATGTTGTTCCGCGTTATCCCGAATGAGCCGTTGACTCTGGGTCCGGGCTTCGACACCCTCTCAGAGGACAACAGGGAACAACGTACCCGCCGAAGGGCGCGGATACAAGGACAGCGGCTATGGACGGCAGCGACAGTGACCAGCGTACGACTAGCAGTCACCTCGCGGCGGGGACGCTTCTGGTCTGGGAAGTCGACACCCAACGCGCTGCCAGCATGGCGGCGACCGTGGCCACCATGGTGCTCGGGTCGTCATCGATCAACCCCATCGGCCTCCGCGGCCAGAGTTGTTACTTCGACGTCATCCTTGAACGCGAGGAGAGCGAGCTGGCCATTACGCTGGCGCTGGGCGCACAGCCCCGACGCTACTAAATGGCGGCGGATTCGTGGCTGCTCCCGAAGCGAGTGCGTGAGCTACGCGTCTCCCAACTAACCAAGGCCTCCAGTCGCCGCAACGCCGCAGCAGCCCGGGCCTTTGCCGACCGCGCTCAACGGCGAAGCAGCACGTTACGGCCCGATCACCATCCGGCAGATAGCTCGATAAAAGCATAGGTTGAGAACGCCAGGATGCGGTTCTCCGGTGGCCTCGGAACGCTTGGCTTGGTGTGCTGATGATGCGTGATGACGATGTCTGCGGCCCATCGGATCAAGGTGCTGGCAGGTTCGAGACAGCGCAGGCCTTTGAGCGGAGACATCTCACGCCGAAGTCCAACGAGCTCAGGCGCTACTCGCGGGTCAAAGTGGCTCGGCTGGACGCCTCGTTGGATTAGTTTCCGCGAAGTCTCGTGGCCCTGGCGGGTGTTCCCGGCGTTTCAGGATGACCTTGAAAGGCGGGCCGGCGTCCCACGCGCACTGGCGACCTGAGGTGATCGCCATTTTCCAACAGAGGTTTTCCGGCGGGCGCCCAGTAGAGTGAGCAAGCTGGGATCGTTGTCAGCTGGAGAGACCGCTCCGCCCTCGGGCCCATTGCCAAACATGGACTTCTGTCTTGCGACACGTCGAGCATTTGTCCTGACCTTCTATAGACCCTGCGACAGGCAATGGCCGACATAGATGCAGGGAAGTCTGCGACGCACGAGGAGGTGAGCGCTTGGCTCGAGCGATGGGGTCAACCTGGTGGGCCCGGCCCAGCACCTCGGCCTTGGCTCGATAAGGATCGTTGAGATAGACGTCGGGCGTAGCTCCCCGCCAGCAAGGACGCCTGGCGCCGCCTTCCAACTTGTAGGCTTGACCTAGATGGGCTGCCCAGGTCGGTTGGGTATCGCTTTGGTTGATTCGAAGGGGATACGCAACGCGGCCAACTATGGGCGAACTTCTTAACCTAATGCTGGCCTGGTTACGGTGCCCTCAACGAGCGCCGGAGCTGCACGACCCCATGGATCACACCCGTCGGGCCCGAATTACGATTCCCGGACGCCGCCCCGTTATCGCGGACCTCTTCGCCGGTGCTGGCGGATTCAGCTTGGGCGCCTATATGGCCGGCGCGGATATCGGCGTCGCCGTAGAGAACAATAGGAACGCAGCAGAGACTTACAGGCGGAACCTGGTCCAGAGCCGCCTCACGAGCGCTAGGCTCTTTGATGAGGACATCCTCGACCTCGATCCCTCGGACCTAATGCGGCAGACAGGGATCGATCCCGGCGACTGCGATATCCTGCTGGGCGGTCCACCCTGTCAGGGCTTCTCGGCGCATCGCCTGAACGACGCGGGAGTGGGTGACCCCCGCAATCGCCTGCTCCTGCGCTACTTCGAGTACGTCAGGGCACTCCGGCCAGCGTTCTTCCTCGTAGAAAATGTACCGGGACTCCTGTGGCCGAGGCATAAGGACTTCGTCGAGACGTTCTATGCCACGGCCGACGCTGCGGACTACGGTACGTTCCAGCCCATTTTGCTGAACGCGTGCGACTACGGCGTTCCACAGAACCGCCGTAGGGTCTTCATCCTGGGTTATGATCGCAGACGCACAGACGCTCCGACCTGGCCGCCAGCGCCGACTCACCAGGCGCCCAGCCTCACCCCGACGGGGGCTACCTGGAAGACGGCCGCGGAGATTTTTGCGACACCCGCGCCGCGAGGCGACATCAATGACGTGCATATGAACCACGGTGCCACCCTGCTAGAGGCCTTTGCGCGGACCCCCCCCAATGGCGGATCACGGAAGGATTCTGGTCGGGTGCTGCCGTGCCACGCCGAGCATCGAGGACATCACGACGTCTACGGGCGCATCGATCCCGCGCGGCCGGGGCCCACCATGACCACGGCGTGTATCAATCCCTCCAAGGGCCGCTTCGTGCACCCGACCGAACACCACGGGATTACACTGCGCCATGCCGCGCGCTTCCAGACTTTCCCCGACTGGTACACCTTCGAAGGCGGACTGATGGCGGGAGGTGTGCAGGTCGGAAACGCTGTGCCGGTGGACATGGCGCGAGTGCTCGTCGAACCGTTGGTCCAGGCAGCGCTCGAGCTCCGCGCCGCCGAGACCGTCGCGAGGGACGGCACATACGGATGACACGCGAGGTCAGCTTCCAGACCCGAGCGCGGACGATCGACCACCTGGGCCGCGGTCAGATCGCCGACGCACCCACCGCAGTCTCCGAACTCTGGAAGAATGCCTACGACGCCTACGCATCGCGGGTCTCGCTTCACGTCTTCTCGGGAGCCCCCGCGATCGCAGCCATCTTCGACGACGGCTTCGGGATGTGTCAGCGTGACCTGCTGGAGCGGTGGCTAGTGATCGGCACCGAGTCCAAAGTCGAGGACGCTCTCGCCGGTCCCGATACGCTGGGCCTGAAACATCGTCCGCGCCAGGGCGAGAAGGGCATCGGGCGGCTCTCGGCGGCCTTCCTGGCGCCGGCGACGATCCTGCTCTCGAAGCAGCTCGGCGGCGGCTTCGCGGCGCTGCTGGTCGATTGGCGGCTGTTCGAGAATCCATTCCTGGCCCTCCAGGACGTTCGGCTGCCCGTCGCGGAGTTCGATACGGCCGACGAGGTCCTCGAGGGGCTGACCTCGATGGTGGAGGTCCTCCTCTCAAATCTCGAACCTGGGCCGGATGGTTCGGATGACGAGGGGCGCGTCGAGGCGTGGCGGCGCTACGCCGCCTACGAGCTCAAACTTGAGCAGCCGCAGACGGCGGAGGCGATCCGCCGAACCTGGTCCCAATTCCCGCTCGGCCAGCGGCACCTCGAGGAATGGCCGGTCTTCGTGGGCTTGGCCGACCACGGTACCGCGATGTTCCTGGTGGGAGTGAACCGCGAGCTCGACGTCCTGGTCCGCCCGTCGGACCTGTCAACCGAGGCGAAAATGGTCAAGGACGACCTGCGCGAGACGCTGATCGGATTCACCGATCCGTTCGCAGAGCCTCGACCGGACTTCGACTACGAAGTGTGGGCCCACCATGCCGACGGCGCGAACGAGTGTGTCATATCGGCGGATGCGGTGTTCGGCGCTGGCGATTTCGCGGGACTGGAGCACTCGGTCGAGGGGGTATTCGACGAGAGCGGTGTCTTCAGCGGCCGCGTTGTCGCCTTCGGCCGCGACCTCGGCATACAGAGCTTCGTGCCGCGTGAGCCGCCGCCGTCGTCGCCCCGCGATCGCGTGGGCAGCTTCCGCTTCTGCATCGGCACGTTCGAACAGGAGCTTCGCCGGTCGACCCACGACGAGCAGGTGCATGCGGGGCTCATGAAGAAGGCCGAGCAGTTCGGCGGCATCAACGTGTATCGCGACGACCTGCGGGTGATGCCCTATGGTCGGGAGGACGCGGACTTCCTCGGGATAGAGGCACGGCGCGGGCGCCATGCCGGTCGCTACTTCTGGGCCCATCGGCGAAGCTTCGGGCGGATCGCCTTCCGCCGGGGCGAGAATCCGAACCTCCGCGACAAGGCGGGGCGCGAGGGCCTCGTTGACAATCGCGCGCGGCGTGAGCTTCGCCGCATCGTCACCGACTTGCTGGTCGACTTCGCCGCCCGGTTCTTCGGCACCGACTCCTCCTACCGGAAGGACCTCCTCCCGGAGATTATGGCGCGCAACGCCGCAGCGAAAGCCGCGGCGGACAAGGCCCGGACCAATCGCAGGAAGGGCATCCGGCAGTTCCTGCGGGAGCAGCAGGCACCTTTGGACGACGCGCTGCAGCGGCTCGAGTCGCTCCAGTCGCTGGCTGAGTCGGTCCGCGAATCTGGGGATCAAGTCGAGGCGACTGTTATGCAGTCGCGCTATCACGACATGCTCGCCGCGCGGGATGGACTTCGGCCTCCGGTGGTGGCGTCGAAGCTCGGCGAGCTCGAGGCCGACTACCGCGCATATCGGGACGGCTACTCGACATTCACCGAGCGGCTGAGCGACCTGGGACGCGTCACCGCTGAGGTCGAGGCCGTGGTCGGCACAATGTCGCCAGCGGAGGCCCTGGAGCGGAGCTTCGCACGGCACGAGGAGACTCTCGGACGCCGGCTCGACGCCTATGACAGCTCCATCGGTCAGGCTTTGGGCCAGCTTGGCAACCGCTGGCGAGAGACGATCACGGGGGAGCGCAGCGAGTATCGCCGTCGGTTCTCCCACTACATGTCGGGGCAGCTCGAGAGCCAAGGACTGCTGGCCGCCCTGAACTTGCTCGACGCCGGGCGCGCGGAGATGGAGGAGGAGTTCGCTGGCCGCTATCCCCCGCTCCTGCGGGCGCTGCAGCAGCTGCGGGACGGGATCGACCTCGACAGCGCCTTCGCGGCCACGGAGGACGACCGGGCAGAGCTCGAGGATCGCCTTCGTGACCTGCACACCGTCGCGCAGGTCGGCGTTACGGTGGAGATCCTCGGCCATGAGCTCGAGTCCTTGGAAGGAGAGGTGCGGCGCAACCTCGGCAACCTGCCGACGGAGGTCAGGGCATCCACGGCGTTCCAGCGCGCGATGCATGCCCACGTCGCGCTCGCGGAACGGCTGCGCTTTCTCTCGCCGATGAAGGTGGCGGGCTACCGTGCGAGGGAGACGATCACCGGCGCCGACATCGCGGACTACGTCGGCGAGTTCTTCGAGAAGGTGTTCCGCGATCAGAGGATCGACTTCACGGCGAGTGCCGCCTTCCGCGATGTCCGGATCGTGGACATCCCGGCCCGCATCTATCCGGTGTTCCTGAACCTCGTGAACAATGCCGTCTACTGGGTGTCGCAGCGCGAGGAACGGCGCATCCGCTTGGACTTCGTCGACGGAAAGGTCGTCATCGCCGACAGTGGTCCGGGTGTCGATCGCGATGACGTCCCCAGCCTCTTCGACCTCTTCTTCACCCGGCGCAGCTTCGGTCGCGGCGTCGGCCTCTATCTCAGCCGAGCCAACTTGGCGCTGGGCAATCACCGCATCCGCTATGCGACAGCTGAGGATCCGAAGGTCCTCGACGGCGCAAATTTCATCATCGAGTTCCGAGGGGTTGAGCCGCAATGACGGATGCGTACGAGGGCGCGATCGTCGAGACGTTCCGCAGGAACGCCCTGCGCACGGCGCACATCATCGACGACTGCTTCCCGACCTACGGCGAGCTGGCCGAGGGCGAGAAGGCCAAAACCAAGTTCAAGGAATGGAAGCTCGCCACGGAGCTCTATGATCTGTTCCGCGCGAACCAGATCCCCTGTGATGTCGAGAACACCGTCAACTCCATTCAGGAGGACGTGGAGCGGATCCGGAAGAGCGACCTCATCGTCCTCGACTACAATCTTCGGCCCATGGACACGCGGCTCTCGATCTCGCTGGTCCGATCCCTGGCGAGAACAAAGCACTTCAACACCATCATCGTCTACACGGCCGCCGACGACCTGCACGAGGTCTGGCTGAATATCGCGATGGCGCTTCGCGGCGGCTGGGCGCGTGCGGCGGATGAGAGCGGCCCCGAGGCTCGCCTGGAAGGGCTCGAAGACGAAGACAAGAAGTTCCAACCGCCCTCACGCGAGCTGATGGCCGACCATATCGTGGGGCGGTCCGTTCCGGTGCATCATACCGGCGAGTGGAAAGCCATCTGTGACGAGGTCGCTGACCGAGACCTCACGAAGGAGCAGCGGCTCGAGGTCGTGGACGCCCTCGTCAGGCGTGAGGTTCGGAAGATGCTAAAGGACGACCAAGACAGCATCCACGCCGAGGTCCACAGCGTCGACGGTCGGTGGAAGAAGGACGGGCCGCTCTGGCTGCAAAGCGGCAATTGCTTCGTCGCGATCATGGGCAAGCCGACCTCTGACGGTCGGTCTGTCGCGCCCGACAAGCTGTTCGACGCGCTCGACGCGGCCCTGTGCGACTGGCGGCCTAACCTGCTTCAGATCATCGTCTCTGAGATCCAGAACATCCTGGAGTCGGACGCTATCGCGACACACGAGCTGCACCTCCGCGATCCCCACACCCAGGTCAGCCTCAGTTATTTCCTCCTCCTCGCGCTGAGCGGCGGGGCTCCCCCGCGGGACTCGCTCGACGGCCCGATCCATGCCCTGCTCGACAAGCTCGTGGAGGGGGTGCGCCAGAGGCTCGTCACCGATCGCGATCTCAGCAAGCTCGCCGGTGACCTCCTGGCGAAGGAGCTCGAGCGTCTCGAGATCCCCGACTACGGCAATGATCGAAGAGCGCGACGGACCGGCCTATTCAAGAAGGCGCAAGAGATGGCGGGTCGGGAAGACGAGCTCGACGCCCTGCAGGCGCTTCTTAAGCTGAACGCGTTCCTTTCGTCCGAGCCGTTCCGCGGGCAGCTCACGACCGGGACAGTCTTCGAGAGCGGCGGAGTCCACTGGGTCTGCATGACGCCGTCCTGCGACATGGTCGATCGCCCACCCGCCGACGATCAGGATTGGTTGAAGCGGCTTCATCCGATGAAGCCGATCGTCGCCATCCGCCTGAAGTCGAAGGACGCGCCGAAGGGCCTGAAGGAGGCGGAGAACTCGCGTAGCCTCTTCATCCGCAAGGACAAGGTGGTTCACGTCTTCGACGTCACCTCCGACGTGGGCAGCCAGAACTACGAGTTCATTTACCTCCGTGGCGGTCCCATGGTCCTCGATGAGGAGACCCCAACGTTCGAGGGCTTCAGGATGTGGAGGGACGAGAACGCCGTTGAGCTGCCGGCGACGCTTCAACCGATCACGTACAGGGTCGTTGGGCAGGTGCGCGCCGACTACGCCAGCCGCTTCCTCCAGCAGACCGGCGCCTGGCTCTCACGGATCGGCGTGGACTTCATCCGTTCCGCTAACTGAAGCTTACCGAGACGTCGCCTTCGCAACCGGACCGATCGACATGACGCCCCTGGAGCGGCGCTGGCCAGGTCGACATCCTCCGGGAGGACCTGACCCCCGTTTCTCATCCAGCGATAACGAGAGGCTCGGGTTAATTTTGACCTTGGTTGAGTTGGCTGGCAAGAGGCCGGTGCGAGGAGTGGCGAGGATGGATTGGGAGATGTCAGGTTCAATTTGGTCCATGGATTGAGAGACGTTCAAGCTCAGCCTTGCTCGCGAAACGAACTGCGCTCACCGGAAGAGCCCCGCGACCGCCTCTTGCGCTGCTAACACCTCGCCCCTGGACCGGCTGGTGACCCCAGCCTCGGTCGCCAAGCGCCCCCACTCGGCGACCGCGGCACGGACCTCCTCGACAACCACATCGATGACCCGGTTGGATAGGCCGTGGCGGCGACCAAGAGCCTGTACGTGCTCTCGCGTGGGGTTTCGGCCTTCGCCCTCGATGTCGAGATAGTGCTCGCCGCCGGGGCCGGCGGAATAGGTGAGGTCATAGGCCGGCGCCAGGCGCCATTGGCCGTGCTCGTCCATCAGATAGCTGTGCTGGCGGGTGCGGTCTCCCCTTCGGCGACCGAGATCCGCCCTTGTCCGTCGAACCCCACATGGATCTTGGGCCGCGCCCCGCCCGAGCCGCCGCCCAGGGTCGCGAGCGTTGCGGCGAGTTCGCCCTCGTCACCGGCCAGGAGGGCCTGGGACTCTTTGGCCAGGGCGTCCAGGTCGAGACTTTGCACCTCTGGAGGCGGCGCGGTGGCAGGCCTGTAGGTCAGCGCGCCACGGCCGCCGTCGCCCACCAAGGCCAGGCGATCGAGGGGCGTCAGGGCGTCTATGTTCACGCCTAGCCGGCTCAATCGCCGTCGCATGACCAGATGGCCCCAGCCTTCGGGCAAGCTGTCGGACAGGAAGCCGTGCAGTCCGTCAAACTCACGACTACGGGCGGGATGGAGTCCTGGCTGCGGTGGATAGAGGAGGCCCGACACAGGCAGGTCGGCCGCGATCATCTCCGGTGACCACTCGAGCTGCGCCAAGCCGTCGGCCATCGCCAGGCGCCCGACGGGGGAGCCGGGGGCGTCCTCCTCGAAGCACAGGCTGGCGGCCAGCGGAGTCCCGGGAACGAGCCTCATGATTTGCCGGTCCTGGTCCGCGGAGCGCGCGTGCGGGATGGGCGCTTCGCGGTGAGGGCCTGCCGCGCCAGAAGCTCATCCAAACTGGCGGCGGCCGGCAGGGGAAACAGCGCCTCCAGGCCTTCGTCGCATCGCAGCGCCACAGCGGCCTTCACCATGTCCTCCAAGGAGGCCTGGCCCCCATTCTCCAGCCGGCGCCAGGTCCGATAGGCGACACCGGCCCGCTGAGCGGCGTCGACCTGCGTCCAGCCCAAGGCCACACGGCGGGCCTTGAGGCGCCCCGCGAGGGAGTGCAGAAGTTCGGTCGGGGTCTGTAGCATTGTCCATATGTGGCCGATTCAGTCAAGGAAGCCAAGTTAAATGGCCAAAATAGGAAGATGGCGAGATCCTGCGGCGGGTCGGGTGCAGCTATTGTTTGCCTCTGTCGGAACGCTCTGAGCCCCGCCCGATCGGGTACCCGCCCTGCGAACCGATGCTGCGACCCGCCGCTCAACCCACTCGGTGGCGCGTCCACGGCCTGGCCAATCAGCCGCCGCAACAGCAGCGCTCGGCCGCCCTCAAGCGCGGCCACCGCAGCGAAGCGGTCGGCGAGGTCGTCCGGGAGGCGGAGGTTGATCACAGCCACGGCGCAGCCCTGTCATACAACGGCGCCGCTAGGCCTATCCTGCCCTAGACAGCGACCCACGCAGACTGGCTCATTTCGCCCGGGTTCCTCGATACGTAAGCTTACGGGCCCTCGACTCGCCGGCGCACGCAACCTGCCCACTCAATGTCGCTGGCATCTGCCCCCACCGGCTCGCTGCGCTCGCCGCCCGGCCGAGGTCTGAGAACGCGCACACCGTAAGCTTACGGACCGCGCGCGTGAGACCGGCCTCCTACGGTGCGACAGGGGGCGCGGCTCCGGCTTGGCCGGAAGCAGGGTGAGATGGCGATGGTCACGGCCCCGCCCTGGCCGGTATTCATGCGGACCCGTGAAGTGGCCGACTTACTGGGCCTGTCTCCCCGCACCCTGGAGAAGCACCGCACCAGCGGCACCGGACCCAAGTTCCGCAAGGTGGGCGGCTGCGTGATCTACGCCCTGTCCGACGTCGAGGCCCGGACCGACGACGGCGCCACCTTCAAGACCGATGGGCGTCGCACGCGTGGTCTCGACCCCTGGGCCAATGCGACCCAACCCGACCTGCCGTTCTAGACGGGCCGCGCGCGCCGAGGTCCGCTGGATCACGCGGCGCGAGGCATGGCGACGCTAGCCTATCGCGCGAGGTCCACGAGGACATAGCTGGTGCTCCGTCCTCCGCCCGGCTCCTTGGCGAGGATGCCCCGGTCGACAAGGTCATTGATGTCGCGAAGGGCGGTGTCGGGCGAGGTCTTCGCCAGGGCCGCCCATTTCGAACTGGTGAGCTTGCCTTCGAACCCGTCGAGCAAGCGGTTGATGACCTTGCGCTGGCGGTCATTGAGCGCCTGCCCGGCCAGCGCTTCCCAAACCCTGGCCTTGGCGAGGACTGCGCTCAGGATGGTCTCGGCGCCGTCAAAGGCTCGCTCCAGACAGAGCAGGAACCACGCCAGCCAAGCGGTGATGTCGAGATCGCCCTTCTGGGTGGATTCGAGGAGGTCATAGTAGGCCTTCCGCTCCAGCTGGATCTGCGCCGACATGCTGTAGAAGCGCTGCGGACTGCCCTCGGAGCGGGCGAGGGTCATATCGGCGATGGCTCGCGCGATACGGCCGTTGCCGTCTTCGAATGGGTGGATGGTGACGAACCACAGGTGGGCGACGGCCGCCTTCAAGACGGGGTCGATCGTGGCGTCGCCATCGAACCACGACAGAAAGCCATCCATCTCCTCCGAGAGCCGTTTGCCGGCCGGCGCTTCGAAGTGGACCTTCTGGCGGCCGTAGGCCCCGGAGACGACCTGCATCGGATCAACCTCGGCCGGCCTCCAGGCCCCGACCGTGAGCTTCGAAACACCGCTGTAGCCTGTCGGGAACAGGGAAGCGTGCCAGCCGAACAGTCGATCGACCGTGAGGGGTCGGGCGAAATTCTGGGTTGCGTCGAGCATCATCTCGACAACGCCTTCGACGTTGCGGTCAGCCTCGACGGCGCCGCCGGCGTCCATGCCCAGCCGCCGCGCGATCGACGAACGAACCTGGTCCTTGTCGAGGATTTCGCCCTCGATCTCGCTCGATTTGATGACGTCCTCGGTGAGGGTTTCGAGCAGGGCTTCGGCCCGCAGTTCGAACCCGAGGGCCTCCATTCGGCCGAACAGTCGGCCCTGACGGTAGCGAACCGCGCTGAGCTGTTGGAGCAGCGCGTCCGTGTCCCACCGGAACTCAGGCCAGTTCTCCCTCTCATGGATATAGCCAGACATCATATTCCCCGCATTTTATGCCGGGAACATACACCGCAATCTCCGCACAGCAAGGTTATTCACCGCACATTATGCAGAGATTAAGCGCGGTATTCGCCGCATCGGCATGTGCGAATGTCCGCGCCCAATGGCCTCACGAGGCTGAGGTTACGATCACTTCCGGATCGTCGTCTAACGGCGTGCTGCCATCTTCGGCCCCTTCTGTTCGAGCGAAGGAATTCCGGCTCCAGGCTTCAGGCGAAGAATTGGCGGGCGGCTCCAGCGAGTCGCCCGCCCTCTGCAGCCCGCAACAGCCCGACAGACGGAAAATGACCGGGGCTCAATTCAGTCGGAGCTTCTCCCGCAGCCAAGCCTGAATGACCGGCTCGATGGATTGCCTCAGTCCGTCATTGGCATAGCCACACCAGTAGACGGGGCTTTCAACATCACACGTTGCATCCAGCTCGCGGCCATAGCGGTGTCGCGTCGGCGCACCGTGACCGACAGGGCCCGTGCGAGGGTATCCTGTGCGGGCCAGGTGGATTGGCTCTCACCGAACATGTGGGTCAGGTGGCAGGGGAGCAGCTTGGCGAGCTGTCCGAGGTCTGGATCCACAATGACGCGCGCCTGCCAGGAGAGCTACGCTGCGGTGAACGCGCGGCTGTCCAACTGCGGGCTCAAGGTGCAAAGCCCCCATGATTCGCCAGGATGAGGGGGCCAAATCGGTTTGCAGCCGCCCAAAAATCTCTAACGAAAACAAACCCCCCCGGAGGGGGTGGTTTGCAACTTTCCTCAATCAAATCAACGAAAAACGTCAGCCTACGAATCTGAGGGTCGGACGTTCGAATCGTTCCGGGCGCGCCATTTCTCTTCCAGAGCGGTTCAGGTCTCGGCCTGCGGGCGGGCCGGGAGTCAGGGTTTGTGGAACCCATCTGAGCCCCCACGGATTTTCCCTCGATCAACTGAGGGAGCTCAAACATGAAACGTTATCTGATCGCGACCGCTGGCGCGGCCGCCCTGCTGGGGCTGGCGGCGTGCGGCGACCAGAATGATGGGACGACCGTCGGCCAGAGTGAGCCGGTGAACGCCGCCCAGGACGCCACCTCTGCGGTGGTCGGACAGACCTCGGCGGCGACGCTCGGGGCCAACACCCTGGGGGGCTATGTGAGCAACGCCGCCATCGGCGACATGTACGAGGTCGAGGCCGGCCGCATGGCCCAGGAGCGGGGGAGCCGCGCCGAAACCCGGGCGCTTGGCGAGATGCTGGTGAGCGACCACACGGCCGCCTCTGAGCGAATGGCGGGTCTCGCCCGGGCGGCGGGTGAAACCCCACCCACCGAAATGGACGAGCGTCGCAAGGGCCTGCTGGACAACCTCCGGGCGGCTCAGGGCGCGGAGTTCGACCGCGTCTTCGCCGAACAACAGGTCGCCGCCCACCAGGAGGCCCTGACCCTGCACGAGGGCTTCGCCGACAATACCGACCACCCGACGCTGGCGGCTCACGCCCGGGAGACCGTTCCCAAACTGCAGGCGCATCTCGAACGGGCCCGCGCCCTGGAGACAGCGACCGCTCAATAGGCTTCGCCCTGTTGAAAGAAGGGGAGCCCGCCGCGCCTGCGCGGCGGGTTTCTTCGTGCCTGTGACTATTCGCCGGGCACGTTGGCTGGCTCGCCCAGGGTGTTGCGGATGTAGAGGATCTTCACCATCACGAAGAGCACCACCAGCAGGGGGGCGGCGAAGACCACGCCCAGGGGGCCAAACAACACCCCGAAGCCGAGCACCGAGAACAGGGTGAGGGCCGGCGGCAGGTCCACCGCCTTCCGCTGGATCAGCGGATAAGTCAGGTTGCTCTCGATCTGCTGGACGATGATGTAGACCAGGATGGTCCAGACCACCATCATCGGCCCGTCCTGCAGCGCCAGCATCACGGCCGGGACCACAGACACAATGGGCCCGACGATCGGGACAAAGGCGGCGATGGCGGCAAACAACCCCAGCGCCACCGGCGAGGGCAGCCCGATCATCCAGACTCCCAGACCGGTCAGGACCCCGACGATGGTCATCGAGACGAATTGGCCCAGCAGCCAGCGCCTCAAGACATTCCCACTGACGTTCATCGCGTGGCGCACCGGTTCCCGGGGGCCGGCGGGCACCAGGCTGAGCAAGCCATCGCGCGCGGTCAGGGGACTGATCGCCAGGTAGATGCCGGCGAAGATCACCACCAGCAGATTGGTCAAGGCGCCGGCCGCCGTCATGGCGAAGCCGCCAACCTGGCCAAGGATGCTCTGGATTGGGCCTGCGGCGCTGCGGGCCGACTCCATGTCGAAATTTTCGAGCTGGGCGCTGATTTCCCCGGCGAGGGGCAGTTGAGCCAGGCGCGCCTGGAACTCCTCAGGGGACTGCGGAAGACTTTCGATCAGCTCCTGAATCTGCTGGGTCACCGTCGCCCCGAACAGCCATCCCGCGCCCGTCAGCAGCGCGATGATGATCAGGCCTGCCGCCAGCAGGGACAGGCCCTCGGGCAGCGGCGTGAGGCGGTGGATGGGATTGGCGAGGCTGCGCAGCAGGACCGCAACCAGTATGGCCCCGAAGACGAGGAGCAGGACGTCCAGCAGCTTCCAGGCCACCAGGAGAACTAGGCCGACACCCACCAGGAACAACACCCGGCGTACGAAGACAGGGGAAAGAGCGGCGGCGACAGCCCCGTTTTTCGCCGGGACCGGTGTGGGGCGCGCTTCGGTGTCAGCCAAGGTCTAGCCCCTTTGCGATCAGTACCCGCCGATGATCGGCAGGATTTCACCGGTGATGTAGCTCGACATCTGAGGGGACGCCAGAAAGACGAAGGCCGGCGCGATTTCCTCAGGTTGAGCCGGCCGTCCCATAGGAACCCCGGATCCGAACTGGGTCACATCCGGGCGATCGGCGGGATTCAGCGGCGTCCAGACTGGACCGGGCGCCACCACATTGACCCGGATCCCCCTGGGGATCAGCTGGGCCGAGAGGGAGCGTGCGAAGGCGTGCAGGCCGCCTTTGGTCATCCCGTAGTCAAGCAGTTCCCCCGAGCCCTGCAACCCGACCACTGAGCCGGTCATCAGGATGGCAGACCCTGGCTTCATATGCGGAACCGCCGCCCGGACCAGATAGAAGCCGCCATAAAGATTGGTCTTCAGGGTCCGGTCGAAGTGCGCATCGGTGATCTGTTCCAGATCGTCGGCGTGTTCCTGGAAGGCGGCGTTGTGGACCAGGACGTCGAGGCGGCCGAAGGCCTCCAGGGTCTTGTCCACAGCGTGGCGGGCATAGGCGGGATCGGCGACGTCGCCGGGCAGCAGGATGGCCCGGCGCCCCTCCTTCTCCACCGCGGCCTTGGTGACCTGGGCGTCCTCGTCCTCATTGAGATAGCCGATGGCCACGTCGCAGCCCTCCCGGGCATAGAGGACAGCGACGGCCCGGCCGATGCCGGAGTCCGCGCCGGTGATCAGGGCCGCAAACCCCTCAAGCTTGCCGGAGCCCTTGTAGAAGGGGGCGTCGTACATCGGCTCAAGCTTGAGGTCCGCCTCAAGGCCCGGCTTCTTCAGATGCTGCTGGGGAAGCGGCGGAGCGGGGTATTCTCGGGCGCCGGCCTGCATGGCCTTGGGCTCATCTTCAGAGTCGCCGGCCTTGGCGTCATGGCGATCAATTGTCTTCTGAATGTCCCGCTCGTCGCGGGCGACGCGCTCGGCGTCTTCTCGAAAGCCCTCGTCGGGGGGTGTAGCTTTGTCGTCGGTCATGGCGGGTCCCTCTCTGACGAGGCTCCAATCCGCAGGCGCGCCAGAGAGTTCCGGGAATGATGGGGCCGCCCGGGGCCTAGCGCTCGAACTTGGTCGACAGCACGATGGAGGAGTTGGTCCGCTCGACGCCTTCAAGCCCGCCGATCTCGTCGATCAGGGCGTCCATGGCCGCCACCTCGGCGGCGGAGACCGTGGCGATCAGATCGAAGGCGCCGCTGACTGACTGCAGCCGGCGCACGCCGGGCATCTTGCGCATGGCGCTGGCCACCACACCGGCCGCCTTGGGCTGGACGGTCAGCATGACGAAGGCGTGGATCTGCCCCTGCTCGTGGGCCTGCGAGGTGCGGACCGCATAGCCGGCGATGATCCCCCGCCGCTCCAGCCGGGCGATCCGGCTCTGGACGGTGGTGCGCGACAGACCAAGGCTGCGAGCCAGTTCGGCCACCGGGGCGCGGGCGTTCTCCTGCAGGCGTGCGAGCAGGTGCTGGTCCAGATCGTCCATGACAGATCGCCCGAAATATTCGGCATATCGCCGAGAATTACCGTCATTTACGCCGAAACTGCAATTGGTGTCGACGACGAACTCGATGACCTTGGCGATGGACTCGCAAGGAGGGGTGGTCATGCGGAAAATAGCGGTTGTGGGGGCCGGCAAGATCGGCTCCGCGATTGTCGACATGTTGCGGAGCTCCGGCGCCTACCAGGTCGCCGTGCTCGACCGTGACCCCGGCCGCCTGCGGGCCGCCGAGGCTGGCCTGGAGCAGATCAGTGTCGATGTGGCCGACTCCGCGGCCCTGGCCCGCGCCCTGGAGGGCGCCTTCGCGGTGATCAGCGCCGCCCCCTATCAGCTGACCGTCCCCATCGCCCAGGCCGTGAAGATGGCCGGCGCCCACTATCTGGACCTCACCGAGGATGTCGCCGCCACCCGGGAGGTGCGCGCCCTGGCCGAGGGCGCCGACAGCGCCTTCATCCCCCAGTGCGGCCTGGCGCCGGGCTTCATCTCCATCGTGGCCAGCGATCTGGCGCGGCGGTTCGATGACCTGCACGAGGTGCGCCTGCGGGTCGGCGCCCTGCCGCGCTATCCCACCAACGGGCTGAACTACAATCTCACCTGGAGCACCGAAGGGGTGATCAACGAGTACTGCGAGCCCTGCGAGGCCATTGTCCAGGGCCGACGCCAGGAGGTCGCCGCCCTGGAGGGGCTGGAGGAATTCGCCCTGGATGGGGTGACCTATGAGGCCTTCAACACCTCCGGCGGCCTGGGCAGTCTGTGCGAAACCCTGGCCGGCAAGGTGCGCAACCTGAACTATCGCACCATCCGCTACCCCGGCCATGCGGCGATCATGCGGACCCTGCTGGATGATCTGGGCCTGCGACACCGCCGGGACCTTCTGAAGGACATCCTGGAGCACGCGGTGCCAGCCACAATGCAGGACGTGGTCATCGTCTTTGTCACGGTCAGCGGCATGAAGGCCGGCGCCCTGATGCAGGAGACCTATGTGAACAAGATCTATGCCCAGCCTGTGGCCGGGACCCAGAAGAGCGCCATCCAGATCACCACAGCCGCCTCGGTCTGCGCGGTGGCCGACATGCTGGCGAGCGGTGACCTGCCGTCCCGCGGCTTCATCCGGCAGGAAGACATCCCCCTGGACCGGTTCCTCGCCAATCGCTTCGGCCGCTGGTACGCCGGCGACGATCAAGCCCTGCGCAGCGCCTGAGAGAGGGCCCCATGACCCTGACCCTGAAACCCGCCCCCGCCCAGGACGCCGCCGCCGACGTCGCCGCCACCCTGTCGCGCCTGGGGGTCGCCCCCTCCCTCTGGCAAGAGGGAGAGCGGACCGTCTCATCGCCCATCACAGGCGAGGCTGTGGCCACGGTGCGAGACGCCACGGCAGGCGAGGTCCAGGCGGCGATCGCAAAGGCTCAGGTGGCGTACCTGGCCTGGCGTAGAGTTCCCGCGCCACGACGGGGAGAGCTGGTCCGGCTGCTCGGCGACGAGCTTCGAACGGCCAAGGCTGACCTTGGGCGTCTCGTCACCCTGGAAGCCGGCAAGGTGGTCTCCGAGGGCCTCGGCGAGGTGCAGGAGATGATCGACATCTGCGACTATGCGGTCGGTCTTTCCCGCCAGCTGTTTGGCCTGACCCTGGCCACGGAGCGTCCGGACCACCGGATGATGGAGACCTGGCACCCCCTGGGCGTGGTGGGGGTCATCAGCGCCTTCAACTTCCCCGTGGCGGTGTGGTCCTGGAATGCGGCGCTGGCCCTGGTGTGCGGCGATCCGGTGATCTGGAAGCCCTCGGAAAAGACCCCGCTGACGGCCCTTGCGGTGCAGGCCGCCTTCGACCGCGCCGCCGCCCGGTTCGGGGAGGCGCCCCCCGGCCTGTCCCAGGTGCTGATCGGCGGCCGTGAGGTGGGCGAAGCCCTGGTGGATGACCCCCGCGTGGCCCTCGTCTCGGCCACCGGCTCCACCGCCATGGGCCGGGCCGTGGCGCCAAGGCTGGCGCAGCGGTTCGCCCGCGCCCTGCTGGAGCTGGGCGGCAACAACGCCGCCATCGTGGCCCCCTCGGCCGATCTTGACCTGACCCTGCGCGGCGTCGCCTTTGCGGCCATGGGCACGGCGGGCCAGAGGTGCACCACCCTGCGCCGGCTGTTCGTGCATGAGAGCCTGTATGACGCCTTCATTCCCCGGCTGAAGGGGGCCTACGACTCGGTTTCCGTGGGGGATCCCCGGGCCGACGGAGTGCTGATCGGACCATTGATCGACGGGGCGGCGGGCGAGGCCATGGACCGCGCCCTGGCGCAGGCCCGTGGCGAGGGTGGCCAGGTTCACGGGGGACAGCGGCTGGAGGGGCCCGGCGTCTATGTCCGTCCAGCCCTGGTGGAAATGCCGATCCAGAGTGCGGTGATGCTGCGCGAGACCTTCGCGCCGATCCTCTATGTGACCCGATACCATGAGCTCGGCGAGGCCATCGCCGCCCAGAACGCCGCCCCCCAGGGCCTGTCGTCCGCCATCTTCACCAACGACCTGCGGGAAGCCGAGCAGTTCACCTCGGCCTGGGGATCGGACTGCGGCATCGCCAATGTGAACATCGGCCCCTCGGGCGCGGAGATCGGCGGAGCCTTCGGCGGCGAGAAGGAGACGGGCGGCGGCCGGGAGGCGGGCTCTGACTCCTGGAAAACCTACATGCGCCGGACGACCAATACGGTGAACTTCGGCGCGACCCTGCCCCTGGCTCAGGGCGTTCGCTTCGACCTTTAGGCGCGGCGCCTCAACGGCCCTGGGCGGCCCGCATTGCGGCGGCCTTCACCGCGTCGGGCAGGGTGGTGAACCAGGCCTGCGGCGATAGCCGCTCGGCCACCCGCCGGCGGCCGGCGGCGGCCATCCGCGCCCGCCGCTCCGGCTCGGCCCGCAGGGCGCGCAGGGCGCCGGCGGCCTGATCGACATCGGGCTCGGCCCAGCTTTGTCCGGCATAGATGCCCTGGGGGTCCTCCACCGGCGTGCGGCCAGCCGAGATCAGCACCGCCACCTCATCGTCGAGAAAGTCCGTCACGCCCGACCAGCCTGTGGCCACAGCCGGCGTGCCGAGCGCCAGGGCTTCGGCCAGGGTCAGGCCAAAGCCCTCGGCCCGGTGCAGGGAGATCAGCACATCGGACCCGGCGATCAGGCTCTTGACCGCCTCATAGGGCCAGACGCCGTCGATCACCTCGACATTGGCGGGCGCCGCAGCCCGCAGGGCGTTCAGGGCGTGTGGAAAGCGCGCGCCGTTCTGAGTCTTGATCACCAGCCGCGCAGACCCATCCTCGCCAAAGGCCCGGGCGAAGGCGGCGAGCGCCCCGTGCGGGTTCTTCCGGGCGGCGGAGGAATTGAAGTCGAACAGACTGACAGCCTGAAACTCGGCCTGGCGCGGGGCGGGGCGCACGGAGTCGTAGTCTTCGAGAAACAGCGGATGGGGGACCACGCGGACGGGCGCCTGCGCCCCCGACATGGCCTGAGCCACATAGCGGCTGGGAACCCAGACCTCATCAATGAGGCCGGCGTCCTTCAGCCAGAGGGGCGGGGCCTTCGGCAGCTCCCACGCCCAATAGCCGTAACGGGGCCCGACCAGCCGCGCGGCCCCCATCTGACCCAGGGCGGCCAGCAATTCGGGGGGGTTAAGATGAAAAATCCAGGCGCTGGCTGGCGTGGGCGCCGGGCCCTTCGCCTCCCAGGTCAAGGCCGCGCCAGCGGCGTCGATCTGTTCGACGGGGACGCCCAGGGCGGTGAAGGCCCGCGCAGCCAACCGGGCCGATGCGGCGATGCCATGCGATCCGGAGAAGTAGCCCACGATCCGCAGAGGGCCGCCGGCCTCGCCGCCGGCGCCATGGGGGCGGCGGGCCTGTCGGCGGACATGGGCCTCGAGCAGGGGCGAAAGGAACGGCTGAACCGCCCGCCGCAGGCTCTCGGGCGCCAAGCCTCGCCAGGACCGGCGCAGACCGCCCACCAGGCTCATGACGCCATCAGTCCGGCGAGTTGCGCCTGCAGCGGCATGTCGGATGACAGGATATCGACCGGGCGGGGCCTGGTCCGCGTGGCGGCCGCATTGCTCCAGACCTCGTCGACGAAGCCCCAGGCGGGGTGGTCATCGTCAAGCGCGTTCAAGGTGGCGGCGCTCCAGACGGCGGCGGCATGGCGCCAGCTCACCCCTTGGGCGATCAGCGTCTGGGCGTCGGCGGCGACAAAGCCCGGGCATGAGCCAAAGATGACCGTGTCGACCTCCGTCGGCCCGACGGGGGCGCCGTCCGGCCTGCGAAGGCGCCCGGAGCTGGCCTCGCAGATGAGAACCCCGTTGGGCCAATCCGCCATGGCCGGGGTGAGCGTCTGGACCACCACGATCGCCGCCGCCCGGCCGGGACTTCCCCGCCGGGCAGGGGGGCGGGCGTCGCGCACGCTGAGCCGGGCCAGGCGGTAGACCACGCTGTGGGTCAGGCTCTCCGGCAGGCCGTCGGGCTCGATGTCGTATTCGCGGAGCCCCCCGCCGATGAGCCAGCGCAGATAGGCCAGCCGCCCGACAAGGGTGTGGAGCGCAAACAGCCTTTGCAGATCGGGGCGACTGTCCCAGATGCGCAGCAGCACCCGGGGGAAGGGGTAGGGGCCAGACAGACTTCCCACCAGCCGGTCGCCCTCGCCGCGAACGGCCCGGCGCAGGGTTTCGGGCCAGCGGGCCCGCACGGCGACCCCATAGCCCGCCGAGATCTGCAGGCGAATATCGGAGGTCTCCCCATGGGCGGCGCGGGCGAATCGGGCCGCGTCCAGCAGGGGCGCGATGTCCTGGCTCAGGTCGAGAAGGGTGGGGCCGTCCAGAAGCGCCGGGGCGAAACGCCCGGCCTCGGCCTCGGGCCCCAGGAGCCAGGCGAGCAGGGTCTCGGGCGAAGCCTCGCCAAAACGCTCGCGCAGGTCCCCCCGGGCGGCGAGCAGGCCCGCAGCGGCCCGCGGCCACGGCCCTTCCGACGGCGCCGAGACCCAGTCGGCCACGCCGGCCGACGGACCGGTCCAAGGGGCGTCGACCTGCGGCCAGGGGGCGCTACGGCGGGCGCCGGCGCGCCAGGCCTCAACCAGCCCGCTGGCTGCGGCCGCGGCGGCGGGATGGGTGTCGCTGCGGGCGACGAACCAGGCGTGTAGGGCCAGCCGGTCTTGGAGAGAGTTGCGGGAAAAACGGACCGCCGCGGTGGGATCGTCGCGCCAGACCTGGTCCATCTCCCGGCTGATGTCAGGCAGGCCATCGACGGCGGCCAGGGGCTCTGGCGCGTCCATCCAGGCTTCGACCTCAGGGGTCAGGCCTGACTCGAAGGACTGGCCCGCCCGCGCGGCGCGCAGGGCGCACCGACGCATGGCCCGGCTGACCGGGCGGCCGGAGGGGAAGGCGCCATAGGCGTAGGCGATCCGGCTGGCCTGATCATGGCCGTTGTCCAGCAGCGCCTGGGCGTAGTCCGCCAGCAGCTGCGACAGGGGGGAGTCCCGCGCCACGACGATCCGGTCCTGGTGCTTGCTCAGGACATCCTTCCGCCGGGGGTCGAAACCGGAAAAGTGGAAAAATCCCAGGGGCTGGCCATTGACCCGCCAGCCCTCAGGACCCCGCGCCAGGGTGCGCCCTTCCAGGTTCCAGTAGGCGATGTCGAGGCCCGGATCTCGCAGGATCGCCACATCGCTGACCAGGCCGGGCGCCAGGTCCATCCACTTCTGGTCGGTGAACAGGCCGTTGGCGAAGTCCACCCGACAGTCGAAGCGGCACTTCTCGGCCCACCAGTCCATCAGGGCGAAGATCTCGCTGGTCCGCCGGGCGGCCAGGAAGCCGAGATTATAGGCGCCCGAGGTCAGGATGGTGTGGTCGTTGGGACTGGCCTCGCCGGCCAGCGGCCGGGTCAGGTGAGGGATCAGCGCCAGGGGCGCCTGCGCCAGCGCCTCGCGCACCGGCGTCAGGGGCGCATAGACGAAGATATCGGGGTCCAGATAGGTGACCGAGGTCACGCCGGGCTCGGCCAGAAGCCTTCGGAAGGCGTGGGGCTTGATGGCGGTGTTCAGCTCCAGGGCGTCGTAATAGACGCTCATGGCTGGGATGGGCGCGCCGGTGTCGGACGCCTCGATCACCCGCGCGAGGGACTCGAGCTGCGGAATGGGGCCGTCGGCGGCGATCACCACCCGGGCGGCGTCCGGCTCAGCCGCAGCCAGGCTGCGCATGAGCACAGCGGCCTGGGCGGCGTAGTTCCGCGAAACGATGGTGAAGACGACGTCCAAGGGCCCGCTCCCGACGGCTGCGCCTGTCTAACAGCGGGCTGAGGCGCCCGGCAATGTCAGGCCGCGGCGAGAAGTTCGTCGAGGCGCCTGATGTCCTTGACCTCGGAGGCCACGCCGCCTTCGAGGCGCATGACCTTGTTGCAGTAGAGCCGCAGCAGTCCCGCGTCGTGCGACGACAGCACCAGGATGCCGGCCCGCTCCACCAGGTTGAGCAGGCGGCGATGGGCCAGCTTCTGGAAATCGGCGTCGCCCACAGAGATCCACTCGTCCATCAGCAGCACATCGGCCTCGACCGCGGTGGCCACGGCGAAGGCGAGCCTGGCCTGCATGCCCGCCGAATAGGTCTTCATGGGCATGGCCAGGAAGGGGCCGAGGCCGCTGAACTCGGCGATCTCGTCCATCTTGTCCTCGATCTCCTTGGAGGACATGCCCGCGATCCGGCCGCGGAGGCGGATGTTGTCGACGCCGGTGGCCGAAGGGTCGATGCCGAGCGACAGGTCGAGCAGGGCGGCGATGCGTCCACGGACCTCGATCTGGCCCTCGTCGGGCTCATAGGCGCCAGACAGCGCCCGCAGCAGGGTGGTCTTGCCCGAGCCATTGTGGCCGATCAGCCCCAGCCGGTCGCCGGCCCGCAGGTTCAGGTTCAGGTGCGACAGGGCCGTGACTTCGGTGGCGCCCGTCTGGGAAGAGCTGAGGCGTCCCCCCACCGTCACCCGGGCCAGGTTCTTTTTCAGCGACTTGGCGTCGACCCCATAGACCGGGAAGCGCAGAGTCAGGTCGGTGACCTTGATGGAGACTTCGGTCATAGGAAGTGGACGATCCGGCGGCGGGTGATGGCGAAGACCGAGAAGGTGAGCGCCCATCCCAGCACGGCCATGATGGCCAGGACGACGTAGGACAGCCCGTCCGCCTCTTGACCCAGCAAGGGCGCCCGGATGGTGGTCAGCATATGGTAAAATGGGTTCAGCGTCAGGAAAGCGTGACGATCGGGGAAGGCGTCGGGCTTCCAGAACACCGGCGTCATGAAGATGGCGAACTGCATCACCGACATGACGAACTGGGGAATGTCCCGGAACCTGGCTGAGGCGATGGCCACCAGCATGCTGATCCAGGCCAGATTGACGATGGTCAGCAGCAGGCCGCCGAGGGCCGGAAACACGTCCATCACCCGCCAGAGACCAAAAAACAGGATCACGCCCACGATGATCACGGCATGGTGCGCCAGGTTGATCAGGTTGCGCAGGACCGTGCGCCAGATGAAGGTGAACATCGGCAGGGAGGTCTGGCTCAACATGCTTGAGGCCTGCACGAAGGTGTCGCACCCTTCGTTGATCGTCCCAGCCATCAGGCCGAAGAAGACGATGCCCATGGCCACATAGGGCATGAACTCGGCCACTGAGATGCCGAACAGCTTAGCGTAGAGCAGGCCGATGCCCAGCACCATCAGGCCCATCGAAATGGTGATCCAGAACGGGCCGAGGATGGAGCCGCGATAGCGCGAGACCACGTCGTGCCAGGCCAGGGACCAGGCCAGCCCCCGGCGATGATAGGACGTGACGAGGTCCCTCAGAGCCATGCTGAACTCGAACAGCGTGCCACGCCGTCCGGTCCGCAGCATGTGTTGACCGGATTCCATAGGGTCTCCCAAAGCGAGCGCCGCTGGTATCAGGTGGATTTTTGCGGCGCAAGCATGGCGCCTTGCCTTCGACTTGGCCGCAGGCGGGCCCCGTGCTAGCCCACGACCCGAGCGCGTTCCGTAAAAGGGAAACCGGTTTTGCGGCCGACACGCGCTCAAACTTTGGATTCTGGGGCATGATTCAACGGTCAGACGGGTCCGTCTGATCGCGTTACGCTCTAGGGAGGCCGCGCCGCATGTCGTCCATGGATCAGTTCGCCCGGCCTCACTTCGTCCCGCCGCAGGACCTCCGCAATCTCGAGCCCGCCCTTGAAGGCGCCGGGGTCTGGCTGGTCATTCCCTGCTACAAGGTCACCGATCACATCATGAGGGTGATCTCCCGCACCCCGGCCTGGGTCGAAGGGATTGTGTGCGTCGATGACGCCTGCCCCGACCGGTCCGGCGACCTGATCGAGGCTCAGAGCGACGATCCCCGGGTGCGCGTCTTGCGTCTGGCCCAGAACCAGGGCGTCGGCGGCGCGACCCTGGCCGGCTATCAGGAGGCCGCGCGCCTCGGCGGCCAGATCCTCGTCAAGGTGGACGGGGACGACCAGATGGACCTGGGCTACCTGCCTCAGCTGGTGACGCCGATCCTGTTGGGGGAGGCCGACTACGCCAAGGGCAACCGGTTCTCCTCGGTCAGTCACCTGCAGGCCATGCCGGGCCTGCGCATCTTCGGCAATGCGGGCCTGAGTTTCCTGGCCAAGCTCTCGACCGGCTACTGGAACGTGTTTGATCCCACCAACGGGTTCACGGCCATCGAGGCCAGCGTGGCCCGCCTTGTGGCGCAGAAGCCGGTGGCCCGACGGTTCTTCTTCGAGACCGACCTTCTTTATCACCTGGGCACCCTGCGGGCCGTGGTTCGCGATGTGCCCATCCCCGCCCGCTATGGCGACGAGGTAAGCAATCTCAAGGTCAGCCAGATCATTGGCCCCTTCGCCGGGCGTCACCTGCGCAACTTCATCCGCCGGGTGTTGGGGCAGTACTTCGTCCGCGATTTCAATGTTGCGACCCTGGAGCTCATCTTCGGCGCCCTCTTCCTGGGCTTCGGAACCCTCTATGCGCTGAACTGGATGGCGGTCCGCGAACCGGGCATGGCGGCCTCGGCCGGCGTGGTGATGACCGCGGCCCTGCCGATCATCATCGGCGTCCAACTGCTGTTGCAGGCCATGAATTTCGATGTGGTCAATGTGCCGGTGCGGCCCATCCACCCCTATCTGCGCACCCTGGCGCGGATCGAAGCCGCCGCCCAGGTCGAGGGCGAGTTGGCCGACGGCTCTCTATCGGCGGCGCCCCAGGCATGATGGCTCTGCGCGACACCCTGCTGTGCGTCGTCTTCGCCGCGGCCCTGCCCCTGGGTCAGATCATGTTCAAGTGGGCGGCCCTCTACAACGAGCGCCTGGACGGGCCGCTGATCCTGCGGCTGATGAAGAACCTGCCGCTGATCGGCGCCTTCTCCTGGTACGGGCTGACCGCGCTCCTGTGGTTCTACATCCTGACGCGGGTGCCGTTGTCCCAGGCCTATGTCTTTTCCATCCTGGGCTCGGCCCTGGTGCCGATCCTGGCCTGGGTCCTGTTCAAGGAGCCGATGTCCTGGCGCTTCGCCCTGGGCTACGGCCTGATGCTGGCCGGCTTCGTCGTGGTCATGCAGGCGCAGGGCAAGGCCTGAGCTCCGGTCCGACGACCCCTGCGACGGCGGCGGCCACCGCCGCGTAGGACACCCCGAAGCGCCGCTCGTACAGGAGGTCGCCCTCGTGGGGCCGCTGAAAGAGGCGGGCGGGATCCAGGGCCTGAACGCCGTAACCGCCCCGCAGCAGAAAGCCGGCGAACATCGAGGGCCAGAGGCCAAGCCAGCTGGTCGCCTGTGAGGGATAGCAGCGCACCAGCAGCGCCCACCGCAGCCACTCAGCAGGGCTGAGCCTAAGCTGGCGCACGGCCCCGTTTTCCGGGATCGGCGCGCAGGCCTGGAAGGGCAGGATCGTCAGGCCGCGGCGATTATAGAGGCTGAACTGCTCGATCTCGACGCCGCGCTCGGCGGCCAGTACGGCGGCCAAGGCCGCGCAGGCGTCGTGGTCTGGGTGCCCGCCCTCCCAGGCGGCGATGATGATCCTGTCCACCCGCGCGATCGCCTGAAGCCGTTGGCGCAACGCAGCCAGACAGGCGGGCAGATGAAGGTGGACCTGGCCGTCATAGGCCCCCGAACCTGGCGCGGCGTACTGCGCGCGCTCAGGCGGCAGACCAAGCTCAGCCAGGAAGGCTCGCACCTCGGCAAGGCGCCTGTCGGGCAGGTCTGGCCCGGGATTTTCCGCCACATAGAGGAACATCTGATCGCGACCTGCGGCCCTAGCTTCCAGGATCAGGGGCAGGGCGGCGTACTCGTCGTCGCAATGGGCGAGGATATAGACGTCTGCCATCTCAGTAGGGATCGAAGTCCAGGAAGCTGATCGCCGTGGCCCGGGGGTCCAGGCTGCGCGGCGCCCGTGCGCTCAACGGCCGGTAGATCAGGTTCAGGGGCGAGGGGCGGAAGCGGTCCGGCAAGGGCCAGTAGCCGAGCTGACCCAGTTTTATCCGGGGGTCCAACCCCATGAACAGTGTCAGGCCGAGCGGGGCGGGCCGTGGGGCTTCGCCGGCGTCAGTCTCGACAAATCCGGCGCATCGCACGCCGGGAAGGTGGGTGTCGGCATAGACGGCCGTGAGATCGCCCCGCCGAACGGTCCTGTAGGCCGCCGCCGGATTGGCCAGACGCCAGGCCAGGGTCGCCTCGTCCCAGGTCCCGCTGAACTGCAGCTCAGCGGGGGCGAACCGGCGCGGCGTCCGCAACAGCAGGCCGGCCTCAAGGCGGCCCACCTGCTGGAAGCCGAGGCGACCGAGGAAGCCCGGCGTGCTCTGGGCGTTGGCGACGCCGATCACGAAGTCATAGCCGAGCTCCGCGCCCTGGTCATAGGCGGTCCGGGCCAGCCGGGTGAACAGACCCTGGCCCTGGAAGTCGGGGTGGGTGGCGGTGTTCAGGGACAGCAGGCCCTTCAGCGCCTGGCCCTCGACGCTCGCCCGCAGGGGGCAGGCGACGTAGTGGGCGGCCAGGGTCTCGCCGGACCAGGCGTCGGCCCCGACCACGGACCCGGCAGGGTTGTCGCGATAGCGCCAGGCCAGCGCCTGGGCCGCGAACTTCGGCCCGTCGCCGAACACCGTCGACAGCAGACCGGAATAGGCGTCCAGGGCCTCAGCCGAGGTCTGCGTGGGGCGCACGTGTAGGGGGGCGTTGTCCATCGGCGTCAAATGACCACGAATGGGCGGTTGCGCCAAGAAAGCGACGATTGGCGCTTTGCGTCTGCGCGGCCCGGTCGTACCAGAGGGCGATCAGGGGGCGGGCTCGATCAGAATGATGACTTTGCCAAGGCCGAGCTTCACGGCCAGTCAGGCCCTGGGGGCCGTACTTCTCACCGGCTATGTGCTGATGCTGGCGCTCAACCTGCCAGGGCATCTGTCCTACGACTCGCTGGCCCAGCTGCACGAGGGCCGGATGCAGGTCCGTGAGACCTGGGGCCCGGCCCTCTACGCCTGGATCCTGGGGGCCTTTGATTCGGTCTCGCCGGGAACGGGCCTCTATGTGGCCGCCAGCGGGTTTTTGGTCACCGGCAGCCTGCTGTCCTTCCGCCGATTGCGGCGTCAGGTCTCCTGGGCGGCGGTGGTGCTGGGCGCCCTGATGGTCCTGACCCCGACTCTGCTGATCTATCAGGGGGTGGTCTGGAAGGACGTGCTGTTCGCCAATCTGGCCCTGGCCGGCTTCGCCTGCCTGGCGCAGGCGGCCAGGGTCTGGGACGCCCCTCGCCGGCCGTGGTGGGCGCTGGCCGGCGCCCTCCTGGCCTTCGCCGCCGCCGCCCAGGTGCGCCAGAACGGCCTGGTCGCGCCGGTCTTCGGGTCCCTGGCCCTGGCCTGGATCGCCTATGGTCGAGGCTGGCGCTCCAGCCTCGCCTGGGGACTGGGCGGGCTCGTCGCCACCCTGGCGGCCTCCATGGCCATGGGATTGCTGTCCCAGCCCGCGCAGGCGGGCCCTGACCAGGCCGGCTCCCGGGGCGTCCGCATCGTCGCCCACTACGACATCATCGGCTCGGCGGCGGTCAAGCCGACCCTGCCCCTGGATGTCATCCGCAACCACGACCCCCTGGCTGAGCAACAGATTCGCCATCGGGCGACGCCCCTCTACACACCCGAGCGGGTGGACTATCTCGGTCACGACGACAAGATCGGCGCCGCCCTGTGGGGCCTGCCTGACGAGGTGGTGTTCGCCCAGTGGCGGGCCATCCTGATCCAGCATCCCGACGCCTATCTGCGCCACCGGTGGGATGTGTTCCGCTGGGTGTTCGCCACGCCCAAGATCGATTCCTGCCTGCCGGTCTATGTGGGGGTCAGCGGACCCGAGGCCCTGACCACCGCCCTGGGGATCGCCCCGCTGATGGAGCCCTCCGATCAGGCGCTCTACAACTACAGCACCTGGTATCTGGACACCCCGCTGTTTTCCCACGTCTTCTACGCCCTGGTGGCGCTGGTCAGCGCCGGCGTGCTGCTCTGGCGCCGGGAAGCCGCCGACGTGGTGATCGCCGCCATGCTGCTGTCGGCCCTGGCCTTCACGGCGAGCTTCGCCCTGATCTCGATCGCCTGTGACTACCGCTACCTCTACTATCTCGACCTGGCGGCCCTGGCGGGGCTGCTCTATCTGGCGCTTGATCCACCCTATGGCCGCCTGCGCCGACGTTGGCGCTGGAGTCGCCGGGAGATCGCCCCATGAAGTCGCCCGTCCTGTCGATGCTCGCCCTTTGCGCCGTGCTGCTGGCGGCCTGTGATGAACCGCGCCCGCGGGAGCCCCAGCTCAATCCCAGACCCCAGCCGGCCGACGACCGGGTCCTGCCGCCCCCCGCTCGCTCTGCGGCGACGGCGGTGGAGCGCCCTGGCCCCTATGCCTGGGACGCCGCGGCGGGGGCCTTCACGTTCGAGGGCCAGCCCCTGCGGGCTGGCCGGCTCTGGACCTTCGAGGGCTCCACGGACGGTTTCGTCATGGCCGGCGGCGAGGTGCTGCCCGCCGAGACCAGCGGCCTGCGTCTGGCGGCCCGGGCCTTCGACCCGGCCCTGCGCAGCCCCTCAGGCCTGGCCCTGGAGGGTCGGCGGTTCAGCCATGTCCTGGTCCGGGTCACGCGGCTGGCGGCGGCCTCCGATTGGGACGGCGCCCTGCACTATGTCACCGCTGCTCACCCCGAGGCGGCTGGCTTCATGGCCAAGCCCTTCCAGGGCGCAGCCCCAGAGGTCAATGAAACCGTGATCCTGGCCTATGACATGCGCAACCCCACCCTGGGCGGCGAGGATTGGGTCACATCCCTGATCGAGAGCATTCGTCTCGACTTCGACGACGCCGCCGGCGGTGAATTCCTGATCCACCAGATCGCTGTCACCGAGCCGCCAGCCAACGCCCCGGCCCCCACCCTGCGCCCGGCCGCCTGAGGCGCGCGGGGTCAGGCGGACCGCAGGGCCTCCAGCGCCTCCAGCCCGACGGTCTTGGGATTGAGGTGGACGCGGATGCTGCGCCGCGCGCGCTCGGCCATGGCCCGCGCCTGGGCCGGACGATCCAGCACCTGCTCAATCAGCCGGCTGGCCTGGGCGACGTCGGGCTCGGCCCAGTGCTGCCCCTCCCCATGCAGATATTCACCGGGTTTCACAGGAACCAGGCGATGGTCGACGAGCAGGGCCGTCTCGGCGTCCATGAAGTCCATATTGCCCGACCATCCCGTCGCGACCACCGGCGTCCCCAGGGCCATGGCTTCGGCCAGGCCCCGTCCGAAGCCCTCGGATCGGTGCAGGGAGACGAAAACATCGGCGTTGCGGAACAGGTTCTTGACCTCGTTGTCCGACATCTCCCGGGTGATGGTCTGGACCCGGCCGTTCAGACGCGCGATCCGGCCCTCCAGGGCCTTGCGGTCAGGATTGTTCGGGTCGCCGCCCTTGTACTTGATCAGGGCGTGGAGGGGGGCCTCAGGGCGCCGCTTCACCAGTTGTTCGAAGGCTTCCAGAACCGCGAAGGGGTTCTTGCGCGCCGCGTAGGAGGAGAAGTCGAAGGCGAACATGACCACGAAGGCATGCTCGGGAATGTCCGACCAGCGACGCCCCAGAAAGGCCGAGAGCTTCATGTCCACCGCCAGGGGAATCCGGGTCACCGGGCGGCCCGTCGCCCGGGCTATGGCGTCCTGGACAAAGGCGCTCGGGGCCCAGAGGCCGTCGAAGGCCGCCAGCGTCTCCACCCAGGCTTGCGGATAGTCGGGCAACTCCCAGGCGGGAAAGATGATGTTGCGGGCCTGGGCGAAGTCCGCCGGATCCAGCCGGGCGCAGACCTCGTCGACCTCATTGGCGTTGATGCAGAAGAGGTTCACGGACCGGGAGAGCTTGCGGGTCACGTCGGGGCCATAGGCGCGTTCCAGGTCGGGATCGCGCCCCCGGTCCAGCCCATAGACGTCCAGCAGTCCAGGTCTCAGGCCCGCCGCCCGTAGGGCGCGCACGGTGGAACGCATATGTTCCCCCATGCCGATGGGGGCGAAGGGGTGACCCACCACCACCAGGTCGGAAAGATCGCCGTCGCGGTCGGGGGCGCTCATGGGCGGGGCTCCAGCAGGTCGGCCTCGGCGGCGTTGCGCAGGGCCTCCAGCCAGCCGTGGCCGAAGCGGACGTCGGGCTCCAGGTGGGCGCCCTCGGCCCATTCGTTCCAGGCGTTGATGAAGACGATCCGCTCATCGCCGAAGTTCTGGCGCCTGGTCTCGGCCAGCATGGCCTCGGTCCAGGCCTGGAAGGCGCCGGGGCTGGCATGGTGGAAGACATAGGCGTTGTCCTGCCTGCGCGCGGTGTTGTCCCAGGAGGGCGCCACCCCGCGGAAGCGGGTGTGGGCCGGGGTCGGCGCCTTCAGGAAGTGCCGCACCAGTTCGCGGTAGTCGCTGACCACCCCCTTGAACCCGCGGTTCTGCAGCGGACCTGGCGGGTTGATGGGCTGGGCGGCCCCCATGGGCGGAAACTCGATGGCCGCATCAAAGCCCAGGGCGGCGGGGTCGGGATAGGTCCCGGCCACGTCGAAGGTCTCCACGAAGGCCAGATAGATTTCCCCAAGACCAAGGGTGCAGGCGGTCTCCCGCCAGGTCCTGGCCCAGGCCGCGGCGTCCGGCAGCAGGCCCGGACGATAGATGACCAGCAGGGGCCGGCCGTCCACCCGGATATAGTTCGGCAGCGCCATGAGCGGGGCCATGTCGGTGATCAGGGCCACGGCGTCTTCTGGGCTGTAGGTCTGGGCCAGCAGCACGTCCTGCTCCTGGCCGTCCCAGGTCCGGGTCCAGTTCTCATTGGCCCAGCAGACGCAGAACGGGAAGTCTGGCCCGTCCTTGGCCATCAGATGATTGAGCGGAGTCTCCAGCACCCGTCGCCCGCCGGAGAACCAGTAGTAGTAGAAGCAGAAGCCCCCCAGGCCATAGCGGGCCGCCAGCGCCGCCTGGCGCTTCAGGGCCGCGGGATCGGACAGGTCATAGAAGCCCAGGTCGGCGGGCAGGTGCGGCTGATAGTGCCCGCGGTAGCTCGGCAGGGCCCGGGTGACATTGGTCCACTCGGTGAAGCCCGCGCCCCACCAGCGGTCATTCTCCGGAATGGCGTGGAACTGCGGCAGGTGGAAGGCGATGGTGCGCACCTGGTTCAGGGCGTCCAGCCGGTGGGCCCAGCGCTTGACGAAGCGCTGCTGGTTGCGGGTCGCCAGGCGCAGCTTGTAGCCGGCGTCGATGGAGTTGGCCGTGATGCTGAGGTGGTGGATGATCTCCGAGCGCGGCTCGTAGACGATCTTGGCGCCCCGTTCCCGCAGGCGGAAACAGAGGTCGGCGTCCTCGCAATAGGCCGGGGCGAAGGCCAGGTCGAAGCCCTCCAGCGCCTCGAAATCGGCCCGCCGCACGGCGAGGCAGGCGCCCGAGGCGTAGTCCACCTCTCGGCGGACGTTCCACCGGGGCAGGTCCGGGTCCTGGAACAGGCCGATCATCTCGCTGGTGCCGTCGGCGTTGATCCGGGCGCCGGCCTCCTGAAGCCGTCCGTCCGGGAACAGCATCTTGGGCGCCACGGCGCCGACCTTCTGATCGGCGAGGGCCTCGACCAGGGGGCTGAGCCAGCCCGGCCGGACCTGGACATCGTTGTTCAGGAAGATCAGCACCTCGCCGCGGGCTTCGCTGGCGGCCCGGTTGCAGGTGCGGATGAACCCCAGGTTCTCGGTGTTGGTGACGATCCTCAGGCCCGAGACGGCCGGCAGAACGGCGGCCGTGTCGTCGGTGGAGGCGTCGTCGATCACCAGGGTTTCGGCCTCGTCCAGCCCCCCGGCCTCGGTCAGGGCCTGGAGGCACTCCAGGGTGAAGCGCAGATTGTTGAAGGCCGGGACGATGATCGAGACCTTGGGCTTGGCGGGCGCCGGAACGGTGATCTTCCGCGCCGCCGCCGCCAGGTCGCCGCTGACCGTGACCATCCTGGGCGGGGTGGGCGCGAACCCTTCCACCCGCTCGGCCTGGATCCTGGCCCAGTTGCGGGTCAGATCATCATAGGCCTGCAGGTCATAGGCGGCCGGATCGCGCCGACGGCTCGTCTCGCGCAACTGGTCGAACAGGGCCGCAGACCCCTGCGCCCCGGAGCCGGCCAGGGGCGCAGGCTTGGCGCCGTCATGGCGGGCCCAATGCTCCAGGCTGCTGTAGGGGGCGGCCGCGGCCTCAGGATTGGCCAGAAGATAGGCGGCCTCGTCAAAGTCCGCCGCCGGCCACAGTCCTTGGAAGGCGCCGCGGGTGACATAGTCGCTCAAGGGGTCGGTCCCCGCGTGCTCGGCGACGCCGTCCTGTTGCAGGTAGTAGGCGGTGTCGAAATGCGGGCAGGGGTCGCGATGCTCCCGGGCCCCGAAGCGGACAAAGTGGGCGAGCGGGTTAAAGCCCGGCGTGCGCAGGTCCCGGTAGCGCTCGGCGTACCAGGCGCCGTCGAACAGCGGATGCGGGTCGCGGCCCAGCTCCGCGCCGCCGCTGACATAGTCCAGCAGGGGCGCGATCCCGGCGGCCGCCACCTCCGGGTGACGTTCCAGGTACCAGTCATTGGCGAACAGGGGGTGGGGGTCGAGCCCCTGGCGCCAGCCTTCGCGCAGATAGTGGATCAGGGGATCTTCCCCGGAGAGCGCCACCGCCTCGCACTGTCCCACATAGTGGCGCAGGTCGAACAGCGGGTGGGGATCAAGGCCCTGGCCCGCGCCGACCAGCAGGTAGTGCTGAAGCACGCTCAGCCCACTGGCCTCCAGCGCCGCCCCATGGCGCAGGCGGTAGTCATTGACGCTGAGCAGGGGATGGGGATCCAGGCCGGCGCCATCGCCCAGGGTCAGGTAGTGGGCCAGCGGCGCCCACCGCGAGCCGGCCAGCTCGGGCGCCCTGGCCAGATAGGCCGACTGGTCGAACAGGGCGCGCGGCTGAGCGGCGGGGTCAGGTCCGGCGCGGACATAGTCGTCGAGATTGGCGGTCAGGGTCGGCTCGCCGCCAAGCCCCTGAAGCTCGTCGCTCCTCCAGACCCCCGACAACAGGATCAGAAGCGCCCGCCCGGGCCACTTGCCCCGGGCCAGGATCGCGGCGGCCCGCCGGGAAAGCCGTGGCAGGACGAGGCTGGCGGCCTGCCGCGCCCGGGCTTCGCGATAGCGTCGCCAGCGTTGGGCGGCGGCGGCGGCGGCCTGCAGGCGGACATAGCGCCGCTGGCCAAGGCGTTCGGCGGCCTGATCGGTCGGCGAGGAAGAGCTGGAATCTGACACGGCGATCCGTCGGTAAGCGGGATTTCAGCTTTCGCCGAGGAAGTCGTCGAGGAGGTCGTTCACCGCCCCCTCCAGCCTGCGATGCGCCTCGGCCTGAGCCGCATGCTCGGCCATCTGGGCCTCAAGGGCGCGGATCTTGGACTGTTCGAAGGCGGCGATCTGGCGCGCTTCCAGCAGCTCGGCGCGGGCCAGGGCGAGGTCGGATGTCACCGGCGAGACGAACACCCCCATGGACTGGCGCATGTCTTCCAGGGTGCGGGCCGCGGCGGCCAGCTCCTCGGCGGGGCGCGGCTGGTCGCTGGCGGCGGCCTCGAACCAGGCATAAACCCGGGCCGCCAGGGGGCCGACCAGGGGGATCTGGGTCAGATCGTCCGCCGCGGCGTTGTGTCGAAGCTCTCGGGTCAGGAACCCGTCGATGGCCTTGGCGGCCTTCGGGGTAAGGGCGGGCAGGGGCGCGCCGTGGGCGGCTTCAATCCGCGCCGCCTGTCCTCGCCAGTCGCTGAGCAGTCCGTCATAGGAGACAAAGGCCCGGGGCATGTCGCGGCTGCAGTTCTCGGCGCCGAGCATGTAGGCCACCCACAGCAGGAGCGACTTCTCCACCGGGAATCCATCGCGTTTGGCGAGCGAGCCGGCCACTTCCAGAGGATGGCGCACAGGGATGACCGCCCGGGCTGTAAGACCGAGGTCCTGCAGCACCGTCCGCCACAGGGGGCCCAGTACGCTGACCCGGGGATCCTTCATCAAGGGATGGCGGGCGCCGGCGAATTCCTCGTCGAACAGGTCCGTGGCCCGGGTGATCCAGCGTTTCTCCTCCCGGGGGTCCAGGGCGCGATAGGGGAAGATGAACGGGTCGTCCCAGGCGCCGCCGGCGGCGCGAAGGCGTTGATCGTTGAACACCGCGATCCGCCAGGGCTCGAAATAGCCCTTGGCGTTGTGCTCGTCCCCCGGCATCACGTTTTCGGGCAGGGAGGCGCCGGCCAGGGCCAGCACCTGGGTGATGGCCGAGGTGCCGGAGCGGTGCATGCCCAGCACGACATAGGCCGCCCGGCTCGATGAAGAGCTGACGGCTTGGCGGTCCTCAGGCTGGCTTGCGGCTTGGGTCACACAAGGTGCTGTATGGCCGTGCGGGCCGCGCGGCAAGACGCGAACGCTGCGGTTGATCCCTTCGATCAACTGATGCACACAACCCTCCGGCCTCTACAGGGAGCCCCGCATGGCCGCTCCGGCCGCCCAAGACTTCACCTTTGCGCTCGTCAGCACCGCTCTCGACCCGGTTTTTTACCGGGGCGCCTATCCCGACGTGGTCGCCGCCGGCTCAGATCCCTACTCGCACTATGTCACGGCGGGCTGGCGCGAAGGTCGCGACCCCGCGCCCTGGTTTTCCAGCGCCGCCTATCTTGAGGACCATCCCGACGTCGCTGCGACCGGCGGCGAGCCGTTTGCGCACTTTCTGCAGTTTGGCGCCGGCGAAGGCCGCCAGATTCGCCCCTCGGCCCTGGCGCCAGAGCGACGGGGCGGAGACGTCGCTTGGTCGGGATGGGACTACAGGCCGGCGCCGAGCGCGAACCTCGAGCCGCCCAGTCCGACGCAGGAGGCTGGAGCGGCGCAGGAGGATCACCAAGACCCCGTCTACGATCTCGTCGCCGAGGCTTTCGACCACCGATTCTATCTGGCGGAGAATCCGGACGTCGCCGAAAGCGGTCTTGATCCGGTCGCACATTTTCTCGAAGCAGGCTGGCGGGAAGGTCGCGATCCGGCGCCGTGGTTTTCGGTGTCCGACTATCTAGAGCTCAATCCCGATGTCGCGGCCTCGGCCATGCATCCCTTTGTGCATTTTCTCCAGGCCGGTCGTCAGGAAGGGCGTGTCGCGCGCCTGGAACTCGGGTTCCGCTACCGCATCCTCGCCGCCCTTGCGCCCCTGGAGGCGCGTATCGAGGCGGCGGAGATCCATGACGAATGGCCAGAGCCCGGCGATGCGCAGCACCTCGCCAGCCTGCTGGCGGAGTCTCGTTCGGGCCTCGCCGATCTGCATCTGACCTTCAGTCATGACGACTATTCAACCAATCTGGGCGGCGTGCAGCTCTGCCTTCAGCGGGAGGGTGCAGCGGCCGCCGCGACGGGCCGCGATCACCTGCACCTCTATCCCGTCAATTCCCGGCCTCTGCTGAGGCGCCCTGGCCATGCCGAGCCCCTGGGCGTGGTGTGGAACGGGACGCCGGTCGGGATCTTCGGCCTCTCCACCCTGGTCGAGGGGCTAGAGGCGCATCTGGCCGACATCTCCCCTGGGCGGCGGAGCCTGGCCATCCACAGCCTGCTGGGCCATTCGGTGAGCGACGTTCTGGCCATCGCCCGGGCCGTCGGCCTCACTGAAGGCTGGTTCTGGGTCCATGATTTCGCCAGCGCCTGCGCCAGCTATCACCTGCTGCGCAACGATGTGGCCGACTGCGGCGCGCCCCCGCCGGGCAGCGCGGCCTGCGGGGTCTGCGTCTATGGCCCCTATCGGCAGTTTCACCTGGACGAGCATGAGCGGCTGTTCAGGGCCCTGCGGATGTCGGTCGCCGCGCCAAGCCAGGCGGCCCTGGACACCTGGCGCCGCGGCGCAAACCTGCCGGCGGCGCAGACGGTGGTGGCGCCCCTGGCCAAGCTTGTGTCTCGGGCGACCAGACCAGCCTCGGCGACCGAGACGGATCGACCCTTCCGCCTGGCCTTCCCGGGTCTGCCGAGTCCGCTCAAGGGCTGGCCGGTGTTCCGCGACCTCGTCCTGCGGTTCGCCGACGATCCCCGCTATGACTTCCTCCACCTGGCCCGCGATCCGGCCGTAGGCCTGCCGCTGGCCTTCCACTCGGTGACGGTGACGCAGAAAAACCCCAAGGCCATGCAGGCGGCGATCGAGGCCGAGGGCGTGGACGCCGTAATGGTCTGGTCCCTGTGCCGCGAGACCTTTTCCTTCACCACCCACGAGGCCGCCGCGGCGGGGGCCGCCATCCTCACCGGGCCCGACAGCGGCAATGTGGCCGCCTTCGTGCAGGCCACCGGCCTTGGCGAAGTGATCGCCGACCAGCAGGCCCTGTTCGACCTGTTCGAGAGCGGCGACATCGTGCGGCTGTCGCGCGCCCGCCGGACCCCGGCGCCGGCTGACCTGACCTACAGCCGCCTGACCATCGACCTGCTCGACGGGGAGGACGCCCGATGAAGGTGCTCTGCTATTCCAGCTTCACCTTCTCCTATCTCAACCGCGCCCGGGTGCTCTATTCGACCCTGAGGCGCTTCCACCCGGACTGGGAGCTGGTGGCCCTGATCACCGACGCGCCGCCGCCGGGATTTGATTTCGACCCCGCCAGCGAGCCCTTCGACCGGGTGGTCTGGGCGCAGGACCTGGGCATCGAGAACTTCCGCAACTGGCTGTTCCGCCACGACGTGGTCGAGGTCTGTACGGCGGTGAAGGGCCCCTTCCTTCACCAGGCCTGCGACCAGGCCGACATCGCCATCTATCTGGACCCGGACACCGCCCTGCTGGCGCCGCTGGACCCGCTGATCGAGCTGTTGGGCGAGCATCAGATCCTGCTCACGCCGCACCTGATCGATCCCAATACCGAGCGGACGGCGATCCTCGACAACGACCTGTCGGCCTCGAGGACCGGAATCTATAATCTGGGCTTCGTGGCCATCCGCACCACCGGCGAGGGCGCGCGCTTCGCCAAGTGGTGGAATGATCGTCTGCTGGAGTACTGCTACGACGACATGCCCCGGGGCCTGTTCGTCGATCAGCGGTGGTGCGACCATGTCCCGGCCCTGTTCGACGGGGTCAAGGTGGTGCGCGATCCGGGCTACAATGTCGCCAGCTGGAACCTGTCCCAGCGCAAGGTGGCCATCGGCAAGGACGGGTCGATCACGGTCAACGGCTCCCCCTTGCGCTTCTGGCACTTCACCAAGCTGGGCCCCACGGGTGATCTGATGACCAAGAAGTACGCGGGCGACAACTTCGAGGTCTATGAGATCTGGAACTGGTACAAGCGCCAGGTGGCCCAGGCGACCGACCCCGCCATCCCTGGACGCTACTGGGCCTATGGCGCCTTCGCCGACGGGACCCCCATCGACAAGGCCCATCGGGTGCAGTGGCGCGAAAGCCCCGACCTTCAGGCCCATTTCGACGACCCTTTCGCCTCGGGACCGGGCAGCTATCAGGAATGGCTGGTCGCCCACGGCCGCGCGGCGCCGACGGGAGCCGCCGCATGATCGCCCCTGCGCCCCGGGACCGGGAGACCGCTCATCCCCTGCTGGCGAAGGTCCAGCGCCTGGTCGAGCGCCACGCCGAGCGCGAGCGCACCCTTGAGACCGCGCGGCTCAACGCCGAGACCGAAACGGCCTTCACGCGGGCCCGCCTGACTCTGGCCCTGATGCACGCCCTGGAGGGCCGCGCCACGGCCGAGGCGGGCCTCCGGGCCCAGCGGACGAGCCTCTACAGACGCTCAGCCCTCCAGTCGCCGCGACGGCGTAACCGGATATCCAAGACCCTGGACCGGCTTCTGCTGCGGCTCGGCGGCCCGGGCCGGATCACCGTGATCCTGCGGTCGGGGCTTTGGCCGAGGCCGCCTGGGGCGGGATTGATCCAGACAATGGGCGAGATCAGAACCTGTCTGGCCGCCGGCTCCTCGGCCGCGATCCAGCCGCCGACCCTGGTGGACGAGGAATTCTATCTGGCCTGCAACCCTGATCTGACTGGGGTGAGCTCGCCGCTTCTGCACTATGTGACCAGGGGAGCGGACGAGGGCCGCGCGCCCCATCCGCTGTTTGATCCGGCCTATTACACGGCGCGCAACGCCCTGGCCCTGAGCGGCTGCGGACTGGGGGCGCTGGAGCATTTCGTTCGGGTCGGGGCGGCCGAGGGCTGCAGCCCCCACCCCCTCTTCGACATCGACTGGTATGTCGCCCAGGATCCGGAACTGGCGCAGAGCGGCGCCAATCCCCTGGTCCACTACATGACCGAGGGCTGGCGGGCGGGCCTGAGCCCCCATCCCCTGTTCGCCCCTGACTTCTATGTGGCGCAGCTGCCGCAGGCCGAGCGCCAGGGCCCGCCCCTGGTCCATTATGTCACCCGCGGCTGGCGCGCCGGGCTGAAGCCCCATCCCCTGTTCGATCCGGCCTGGTATGTGCGCCAGGACCCGGAGATCGAGGCCCAGGGGGTCGAGCCCCTGTCCCACTTCCTGGGGGAGGGGGCCGCCCATGGTCTTGACCCCAGCGGCTGGTTCTCCTGCGCGGCCCATCGTCAGGCCCGCGGGGCAGGTCTGGCTGCGGACGCCAACCCGCTGGTCGACTACCTCACCGGGGGCGCCTGGCTCGCCGATACGGCGCGGCCGGGGTTCGCCCCTGCAGCCTATCTGGCGGCCAATCCCGACCTGGTTGCGGGCGGCCTGACGCCCCTGGAGCACTGGGCCCTGCGCAGCCAGCCGCCATCCTCACACCGGTGAGGTCGTCGCGTCTCCGGCGCCCAGTTCAGCCAGGGCGTGGCTGATGTCGTCATAATAGGCCGGCACATAGTGGAAGGGGCTCAGCCCCCAGCGATGATCCGGATCGGCCAGCAGGTGCTCTGGCCTTGCGCGCACCACATGAACTTCCGGGATCATGGCCAGGAAGTAGGCCTCATAGCGCGCCAGCATCTGGTTGTGCGCCGCCAGATCGGCCGGGCGGCCATCCCAGATGTGCGGATATCCTTGCAGGGGTTCGGACGAACCGTCTGAGGCGCCCTGGCGGCTGGCCCATTGGGCGGTGTGCAGAATGATCTTCGCCTCCCGCAGGACTGTGTGCCGGAGAAGCCCGACCAACTGGACCACCGCGTCCCGCCAGAGGCGCTCGGCGGCCGCCGACAGTCGGGGGATCGGCTGCGGATCAGCCAGCGCCGGATGCTGCAGATAGCCCCCGCTCTCCAGCTCCCAGCTATGGGTGATCAACGAGCCGGCGGGCAGCCGCAGCAGATCGAAGCGCTCATCGATGAAATCGAAAATCAGATGGGTGGGCCGGTGGGCCAGGAGTTGGGGCAGGCCGGTCTTCAGGAGATCAGCCTCCACCGCCATGTGCTGATAGCGGGTGAAATCAGGCGGCGGGCTTGGCCGTGGGGAATAGTCGGCGACCGGCAGCGACAGCAGGCTCGGAAGGCTGGTCCGCGACACATAGAGCAGGTCCCGTGGGGCGGCCTCGCGCAGGGGCCAGAGGTCACGGGTGATGCAGCTTCCAATGATGGCGATCCTGGCCATGAATCCTTCCCCGGGCCGGTTTCAACCCTGGCCTTAGCATGTTCGCCACATAAGGGCGGCGCCATTGACTCGCCCCGCTAGCCTCGTCATGTGTCGCGGCCTCAACCGCCCCAGGCCCTCGGGGCGAATTGGCTCCGACGGACGCCCGCACGCATGAAGATCCTCAATCCGTTCGCGTCGCTGCCGGACAACTTGCTGACGCGGGCGCTCAAGGATGGCTCCACGCCGCTGGCCTTCGCCGGCGGGTTCAGCCTCGTCAGCAACCTGCTCTATCTCGCCCTGCCGCTCTACACCTTCCAGATCTATGGCCGGGTGCTGGCGAGCTACAGTATTTCCACCCTCGTGGTCCTGACGATCGGGGCGGTCCTGGTCTTCGTGGTCTCCGCGGTGATCGATGAACTGCGCACCCGGGTGCTGATCAACTACGGCATCGCCCTGGACCAGAAGGTGTCGAGCCATGTGTTCGCCGCCCTGTTCGAGGCTGAGACCAAGGGGCAGGGGCAGGGGAGCGCCCAGGCCCTGCGCGATCTGGACAGTTTCCGTCAGCTGCTGACCGGGGCGGTCTTCGCGGCCATCTTCGACCTTCCGTGGATGCCGATCTTCATCGCCATCCTGTTCGTCATTGATCCCGCCGTGGGCTTCATCACCCTGTTTGGCGCCTTCGCCCTGTTTGGCCTCGCCATGCTGCAGGACCGGCTGTCGCGCCCGCCGCTGCAGGAGGCCAATGAGGCCACCTTGAAGGGCTACGCCTTCACCGACGCCGCCCTGCGCAATGGTGAGGTGGTCCGGGCCATGGGCATGCTGCAGGCGATCGGCGCCCGCTGGTCGGCCTATCGCGCCCGCGCCATTGAGCGCGGCGCCTGGGCCTCCCAGCGCGCCAGCTTCATGGGCAACGCCACCAAGTTCACTCGCATGTTCATCCAGATTCTGGTGATCGGCGTCGGCGCCTATCTGGTGGTGATCGGCAAGATCGGTCCGGCCATGCTGTTCGCCAACATGATCCTGGCCAGCCGCGCCCTGCAACCAATCGAAAAGCTCGTCAGCGCCTGGGACGGCATCGTCAACGGCGGTCGAGCCTATGACCGGCTGAACAAGGCCCTCGAAGGCTACAAGCCGGCCGCCTCCACGACCACCCTGCCGCGCCCCCTGGGCCAGCTCAGCATCGAGGGCGTCAGCTTCGCCCCGGCCGGGGCCGACCGCTATGTGCTTCAGGGGCTGAACTTCAAGATCGAGCCCGGTGAGATGCTGGGAGTCATCGGCCCGTCCGGCGCCGGCAAATCGACCCTGGCCCGGCTGCTGATGGGGGTCTGGCGCCCCAACATCGGTCATGTCCGCCTCGATGGCGCCGACGTCTTCTCGTGGAACCGGGCGGAGTTTGGCCGCCATGTGGGGTATCTGCCCCAGGACACGGAGCTGTTCGCCGGCACCCTGCGCGACAACATCGCCCGTTTTCTGCCCGACATCACGGACGAGGCGGTGGTCAGAGCCGCCACCCTGGCCGATGTCCACAGCCTGATCCTGCGCCTGCCCAAGGGCTATGAGACCGAGCTGACCGATGGCGGCTACATGCTCTCGGCCGGCCAGCGCCAGCGGGTCGGCCTGGCCCGGGCCCTGCTCGGCGATCCCCGGCTGCTGGTGCTCGACGAGCCCAACGCCAGCCTGGATGCTGAGGGCGAGGACGCCCTGATGCGGGTCATCGATACTCTGAAGGCCCAGGGGACGACCATCGTGGTGGTCTCCCACAAGCCCACCATCCTGCGCGCCGCCGACAAGATGCTCGTCCTGCGCGACGGGCGGATGGAGCTGTTTGGCCCCAAGGACGCGGTGATGGCCAGGTTCACACAACCGGCGCCCGCGCGGCCCGTCGAGGCAGGTCAATGAAGTTCGACCTCGAGCCCATCAAGCGGATCCTGGGCCCTGTCCGCCCCGTGGACGCGCGCTTCGACGTCACTGAGCCTGGGCCCGACAAGGCCTTGGACAAGCGCATGTGGCGGCCCATTCTGATTGGCTGCGCCGTGGTCGGCGTCTTTGTGTTCGGGGCGCTGATCTGGGCGGCCATCGCGCAGATCAGCTCGGCCACCTCGGCGCCCGCCGAGGTTCGCGTCGAGGCCAGCCGCAAGACCCTGCGCCACCGGGAAGGTGGCGTGGTCTCCGAGATTCTGGTCCGCGAGGGCCAGCGGGTGGCGGCCGGGGCCCCCCTCCTGCGTTTCGACGCCGTCCAGGCTGACGCCGCCGTCGACGTCCTGCAGAATCAGCATGACGCGGTCCTGGCAGCATGTCCTCGACTGCGTGGCCGGCTACCTGGTCTTCGCCCAGGCCCTGGTGCAGAGACCCGACACCCCGCGCGCCCTGAACTTTGGCCCCCGTCCCGGCGCGGCCGAGATCACCGTCGGCGACCTGGCCACCCAGGCCATCGCCGCCCTGGACGCCGCCCCCTGGCGCCACGAACCCGACCCGGCTTCCATCGAGGCCCGGAGCCTGGCGGTGGACGCCAGCCTCGCTCGCAAAACCCTCGACTTCGAGAGCACGCTCGACGGCCCCGCCGCCGTGGCCTGGACCATGGACTGGTACCGTCGTCAGGGCCTGGGCGAAGCCGCCCGGGACCTTTGCCTGGCGCAGATCGAAGCCTACGAAAGCCTGTGATGACGACGCCTGTCTGCCGTTTCTGCCGCACACCACTCACCCACACCCTGGTGGACCTGGGCCGTCAGCCGCTCGCCAACAGCAACCTGACCGCCGAGCAGCTCGCCGCCGGGGGCGAGAAGACCTACCCCTTGCACGCCCGGGTTTGCCCTGAGTGCTTCCTGGTGCAGGTGGATGACCCCGTCGCCGCCGACGAGATCTTCGACGCCGGCTACGCCTATTTCTCCTCCTATTCGGCCAGTTGGGTGGAGCATGCCCGCCGCTATGCTCAGGCGATGATCGGGCGCTTTGGCCTCGGCCCGGACTCCCTGGTGGTCGAGATCGCCTCCAACGACGGCTACCTGCTGCAGCACTTCAAGGCCGCCGGCGTGCCCGTGCTGGGGATCGAACCCACCGCCAACACCGCCCAGGCGGCTATCGAAAAGGGCGTGCCCACCGAGGTCATGTTCTTCCATGGCGAGACGGGCAGGGCCCTGGCGGCGCGGGGCGTCAAGGCCGACCTGATGGCGGCTAACAATGTGCTGGCCCATGTGCCGGACATCGGCGGCTTCGTGGCCGGCTTCCGCGAGGTGTTGAAGCCCGAGGGCGTGCTCACCTTCGAGTTTCCGCACTTCCTGAACATGCTGGAGATGGTGCAGTTCGACACCATCTATCACGAGCACTTCTCCTATCTGTCCCTGCTGGCCGTGGCTCAGGTGCTGCGGGCCAATGGCCTGCGGGCCTTTGATGTGGAGCTGCTGCCGACCCACGGGGGGTCCTTGCGGCTGTTCTGCGCCCATGAGGCGTCGGGCCATCAGGAGACCGAGGCGCTCAAGACCCTTCGCGCCCGCGAGGCGGCGGCCGGCCTGCACGCCCTGGCGACCTATGAGGGCTATGCCGCTCGGGTCGATGAGGTGCGCGACAGCTTCCTGGCCTTCCTTCGCCAGGCCAAGGCGCAGGGCAAGACCGTCGCGGCCTATGGGGCGGCGGCCAAGGGCAACACCTTCCTCAACTATGCTGGCGTCGGGCCTGGCGACATCGTCTGCGCCTTCGACGCCAATCCGCACAAGCAGGGCCGCTTCCTGCCCGGCAGCCATGCGCCCATCTACGGGCCCGACAAGGTCGCCGAGATCAAGCCGGACTATGTGTTGATCCTGCCCTGGAACCTGAAGGACGAGATCATGGGCCAGCTGGCCTATATCCGCGACTGGGGCGGCCAGTTCGTCATCGCCTCGCCGGTGACCAAGGTCCTCGACTGATGCGGTTTGCGCCGACGATGATCGCGGGGGTGGTGGTGGTCGAGGCTGACCCCGTTCTCGACGATCGCGGCGCCTTCGCCCGGCTGCATTGCCCCGCCGAGTTCGCAGACGCCGGCATCGATTTCGCCCCGGCCCAGACCAGTCTGTCGCGGAACACTGCGGCGCTCACCCTGCGTGGCATGCACTATCAGCCGGCGCCCCATGGGGAGACCAAGCTGGTGCGGGTCGTGCGGGGACGGATCTTCGATGTGGCCCTTGATCTGCGCCCGGGCAGCGCCACCCTCGGCCGCTGGACCGGGGTGGAGCTGGACGCCGCCGGCGCGCGCGCCCTCTTCATCCCCGAAGGCGTCGCCCATGGCTTCCTGACCCTGGAGCCTGACACCGACGTGCTCTACCAGATCGCGCCGATGTTCGAGCCGGGACACGGGGAGGGCGTGCGCTGGAACGACCCGGCCTTCGCCATCGCCTGGCCGGCGGCGCCTCAGGTGATTTCCGAACGGGACGCCAGCTATGCTGATTACCGTCCCGAGCCCGGGCCTGGAGGCCGCTGATGCTCAAGATCGATCCTACGGCCGTCATCTCGCCCCTGGCTGACATCGAGCGCTCGGTGCGGGGCACGCTGATCGAGATCGGGCCCGGTGTGCTCATCGACTCCTTCGTCAAGATCAAGGCGGTCGGCGGGTCTGGCGAGGTGGTCATCGGCGCGGATTCCGCGGTCAATTCCGGCACCGTGATCTACACCGGCAACGGCGTGCGCATTGGCGAGGGGGTTCTGATCGCCGCCAATTGCACCCTGGCGCCGACCAATCACGAAATCGCCGACCGAAACGCCCGCATCCGCGACCAGGGCTTCATGGAAAGCCGCGGCGGCATCGTCATCGAGGATGATGTCTGGCTGGGCGCCGGGGTCGTGGTCCTGGACGGGGCTGTGATCGGCAAGGGTTGCGTGGTGGCGGCCGGCGCGGTGGTGCGCGGCACGCTCGAGCCCTACGGGATCTATGCTGGCGTGCCGGTCCGCCGCATTGGCGAGCGCGGCAAGGCGTGACCGGCTGGACCGTCATCGGCGCTGGCGGCTTCATCGGCGGACGGCTGGTCCACGCCCTGCGGGCCCGCGGCGAGGACGTCTATGCCCCGGCCCGGGGCGAGGGCGGCCTGTTCGAGCGCGATCTGGGCCGGGTCTTCTATTGCGCGGGCCTGACTGGCGACTTCGCCGTCCGGCCCTTCGATACGGTCGAGGCCCACGTCACCCTGCTCGCCCAGGTGCTGGCCAAGGCCCGCTTCGAGCGCCTGATCTACCTGTCCTCCACCAGGCTCTATGACAGCCTGGGCGCCGCCGGCGGGCGGGAGGACGACATCCTGGCCTTCGACCCTGCCGCCCCGCGCAATGTCTATGACCTGTCCAAGGCCCTGGGGGAGAACCTGACCCTGGCCAGGTCCGATGGCCGTGGCGCTGTGGCCCGCCTGTCCAATGTGTTCGACCTGGCGCAGGGGGCCAGCGGCTTCCTGCCGGAGCTGTTGCAGAAGGCGCGGCTGGCCAAGGCGATCACCCTGGACTCCGCGCCCGGCGCCGTGCGCGACTATATCCACGCCGACGATGTGATCGCCGCCCTGCTGGCCATGGGCGAGGGGGATACCTCCGGCATCGTGAATGTCGCCAGCGGCCGGAACGTCTCCAACGCCGACCTGGCCCAGGTCTTCGCCGCGGCCGGCTGGACCCTGAACCTGGCGCCTGAGCGCCCCATGCCGCCGGCCCCGCATTGTGCGGTCGAACGGCTGCTCGCCCATGGGATCAGTCCCCGCGATCCCCGCGAGCTGATCGCAGAGGCCCTGGCCGCGCCCGGCTTCTACCTAGGCTAGGGCCTCGGCGGGCTCATCCCGCGCGGCCTGTTCGGCGGCGCGCCGGGTGGCCACCGCAGCTTCCAGCATCTTGTAGAAATCGACGGCGAAGGCCTTGGTCTGTCCCAGGCGGCTGGCCTTCAGCGTCGGCCGCAGCCCCCGCCGCAGCTTGCGCAGCCGTTCTACGTCGCCGGCCAGCCTGACCGCGGCCTCGCGATAGCCGTCCAGGTCGCCGGTGCAGAGGTCGTGCAGCCCCGCATTTCCGAGGATCGAGCAGCTCAGGCGCTCGAATAGCCCCGCCCCCACCAGGGTGACGACTGGGACACCCATCCAGAGAGACTCGCACGTCGTGGTGCCGCCGGTCTGGGGGAAGGTGTCCAGGGAGATGTCCATCTCATTGTAGAAGGGCATGTGGGCCCCGCGCACCGCCTCAAAGCGCAGGCGGTCACGGCTGACCCCTTCGGCCTCGAAGATGGCCGAGATATTGTCGCGGAAGGCCGCCGTGCCGCCTTCGGGCCGCACGAACATGAAGCGGGAATTGGGAACCGCGGCGGTCACCTTGGCCCATTCAGCGACCATGGCGCGGCTGTACTTGTAGGGGTTGTTGGCGGTCCCGAAGGTGACATAGCCATTGGCCACGACGGGCGGCTCGGCGGCCATGGGGCGCTCAGGGAAGGCCAGCTCACCCATGGCGATCCAGCTGGCCGGCATCAGCAGGGGCTGCTCAATCAGCAGATCGCGCCGCGGCGGCACGAGATAGGGGTCGAGGATCAGATGGTCGATCGTGTCCAGGCCCGAGGAATGCGGATAGCCCAGCCAGCTGGCCTGCAGCGGCGCGGCCTTCCAGGCCATCACATTGAGCTTGTTCATGTGGGTCGAGCCTCCCAGCTCGATCAGCATGTCCAGCTGGTCGTCGCAGATCATCTGGGCGGCGTCGAAATCGCTGATTTCCTGCTCCCAGCGGAAGACGTCCACCAGGTCGGTGATCCGCTTCTGCAGGCTGTCTTCCTGGCCCTGATAGTAGGAGTAGCAATAGATCTCGAAGCGATCGCGCGGGATGTTCTCGAACAGGGGCAGCGAGAAATAGGCCACCGGATGCATCCGGAGGTCCGAGGACATGAACCCGATCCGGATCTTGCCATTGTCCGGCCGCGGCGTGGTGGGGCGCCGCAGGGGATAGTGCTTCACACGCTCCTGAACATATTCCCCCCAGATTCGGTGCTGAAGGATCAGCTCACCGCGATCCTCCGGCGTCTTCACCCGGGAGAGCTGGCTCAGCAGGGCGGTGTGGCGCCCTTGGTCAGCCCACAGACGGCCCGTCTCCTTGAAGTCGCAGACCGCATCCAGGCCTTCGAAATCCGCCACCCGGGACAGCACCTCGGAGGCGACCTTGAGCTGGGCCGGGCTGGTCAGGGTTCTAAGTGCGCTGGCTGCCTTCAGTTCGGCATAGGCGTCGTCCAGGTGGGCGGCCTCATCCCCATGGCGTGAGCGCACCAGGCTTTCGACCAGGGCCATCCGATAGTCCAGATCCTCTGGATTCAGCTCGACGGCCCGTCGCAGGTGGATATTGGCCCGGGGGCGATCGATGTCGGAAATCACCCCGCCCAGCTGATAGTGGGCCCAGGCTTCATTGGGGTTGTCCGCCAGGACCTCCTTCAGATAGGCCTCGGCCTGGCGCAGTTTCTGGCCGCGGCGGATGGCGACGGCCTTGGCCTCCATCAATCGGGGCGATGACTGGCTCTTCAGCGCCTCCTCCAGCACGGCGATGGCCTCATCGGCGCCCTTGGTCTCCGCCAGCAGGGCTGAGAGGTCCAGCCAGGCGTCGGCGAGATCAGGCTTCAGCTTGGTGGCCAGACGAAAGCGCATCTCAGCCTTGTCCGTGTCGCTGGCGTGCCAGTACCCCCGGCCCAGGGCGCGCTGCATCTCGGCGTTGGTCGGCGCATTCCGGACGAGCTTGGTGAACACCGCAACGGCGCCCGGACCATCCTTCAGATCATTGAGCACATTGCCCTTGTTCTGCAGCAGGCCGTCGTGCCGGGGCTGGATCTTCAGCCCGGCGTCCAGGGCCTTCACCGCCGCCTCCGGCTCGCCCATCCTGCGCAGGCAGACGCCGAGGATGTTCCAGAGCTCTATGTCCCTGGGATGGACCTCCAGGCCCGCGCGGCACCATCGGGCGCCCTTCTCGAACATGCCCTTGCGGAAAAGGAGGCCGGTAAAATTCTGATAGAGCCGCAAGGGGGAGCGGGGCTCGTCCGTAAGCACGGCCTCAATCAGGGCGACGCCCTCCTCAAGGCGGCCAGCCTGCAGGGCGGCCTCTGCTTCGGCGATCCGATCGGTCATGTGCAGGTCCTGGGAAGCGGCGTCGGGCGCCCACGCCCCGGGGGCGCGGGAATGGCGCTGATCCTAGTGACCCGGCGCCCCGGCGCCAACCGCATCCCCCGCCGCCTCGCGCCGGGCCACATGGTCGGGGCGCGAGAAGCGCCACTTCATGGCCAGGATCAGGGCTGAGAGCATCAGGCAAACCGAGTTGGTCAGCATGACTGGCAGGCTGCCGATCATCACCCCGTAGGTCACCCACAGGCCAAAGCCGGTCACCGTGACCACGTACATTCGAAGGGAGATGGAGCGGGCGTCCTTCTCCCGCCAGGTCTTGATGATCTGTGGCGTGAAGCTGACCATGGAGCACAGGCCGGCGCAGAAGCCGATCGCCTCAGGCAGGAAGGCGTGTTCCATCACCTAGCCCGCCGCCTCTAGCTGATCGACTCCCCAGCGCCGCACGAATGTCTCTGACAAAACCAGTCCTGGGGGCGGGAGCTCCGGCGCGGCGCCATCACGCAGACACCGCGCCACGAAGGTGATGGCCCGGCGGACCGCCCGGTCGGAATAGGGTTTGCCGATCACTCCGCACGCCCCGGCCAGATCGTCGGGCAGACGCTTCAGGTTCGCGGTCATGAACAGAACGATGGCCCCCGCCGACCCGGCGATCTCACGGGCGGCGTCCACGCCGGTCGGTCCGTCAGACAGATGCACGTCAACCAGGGCCAGGTCGGGCTTGAGCGTCCGCGCCAGTCGGACGGCGTCGGCCGAATCCAGGGCGTGACCGACATCAACCCCTCCAGCCTCCCGGACCAGAAAGCCTAGCTCGACAGCCAGCAGCACCTCGTCCTCGACGATCAGGACAGACAGCGGGTGGGACATGGGGGCCTGCCTATCCATCGGCCGGGAGCTTCAGGGTTGCGCGGACACCAGGCTCACCCGACTCGAAGGTCAGGGTCGCCCGGAGCTGTTGCGCCAGAAGTTGGGTGATGGTCAGGCCAAAGCCGGGTTCGAACTGTCCACCGGGAGGCAATCCGGGTCCGTCGTCGCAGACCTCGATAATAAAGTGCCCGTTCAAACGTCGGACCCTCAGGGCCAGGCGTCCGGGTCGGCCAGGCGCCAGGCCGTGCTTGAAAGCATTGTCCACCAGCTCGTTCACGGCCAGCGCCAGGGGCGCAGCCTGGGCGGCGGCGATGTCGACACTTTCCAGGTCAAGCTCAACCTCCACCTCTTCGCGGCCTGACGTGGCGTCGCCCATCAGGTCGCGGACAAAGGTCGCCACGTCGAACCGCTCCAGATCGTGGCTCTGGAACAGACGCCGATGCACCGTGGCGATGGCGCCGACCCGTGACAGCATGCTTTGCAGGGCCGCCCGGGTGCTGTCGTCCAGGGTGCGCCTGGTCTGAAGCACCAGCAGAGACGTGATGAGCTGGAGGTTGTTCTTGACCCGGTGGTCCACCTCATGGAGCAGGGCGGTGCGGTCGGCCAAAGCCTGCTGCGCGGTCTTGGCCTGCTCCGCGGCGGCGGCTTCAAGGGCGGTCTCGGCGGCCTTGCGGGCGGTGACGTCAACCTGGGAGCCGATGAAGTACACGACCTGGCCTTCGGCGTTGCGGACCGGGCTGATCTGCAGGGCGTTCCAGAAGGGGACGCCATCCTTGCGGTAGTTGAGAATGTCGAGGTTCACCGGCTCGCCGGCGCTTGTCGCGCGCGCCAGTCCGCGGATCGCGTCCTGCTCGGTGTCTGGGCCCTGCAGGAACCGGCAGTTGCGGCCCAGCACCTCGTTGCGCGCATAGCCGGTCATGTTCAGGAAGGCGTCGTTGACGAATACGAGGGGCATGTCGGGCGCCTGGGCGTCGACGATGGTCATCGACATGCGGGTGGCGTGAACGGCCGCGGCGAAAGGATCGTCAATCCCCACCTTGGGAGCCAGAAGGCTGTCGGCCAAAAATCTGTTTCCTTGTTCCGCCATGCTCGACGCCGCCTTACCCCGGATGCAGCAAACGCCGGCTCCCCTCCCGGGTTCCACGCGGGCGCGGCGGACGGCCGCAGCTTGAGCGATCAAGGTTTCATGTGTCACGCCAATGACACATGCCTGCGGCTTGGTGGATGATCCGGCGAACGGAGATTCGATTGTGCCGCAGCCGACCTCATCCCTGCCCCTGAGACCCCGACCCGGGTTCGTCGCCAGGCCAGTGGTCGTAACGGGCCTCGCCGGCCTTCTGGCGCTGGTCGCCATGGCTCTGGTGACGGACGCCGAGGTCCTGGCCGCCCTTGTCCTGGCCGCCCCCCTGACGGCGCTGACCCTGTTCCAGGCGAGGCGGGCCAGACAGGAGGCTGACCGCCTGCGGGCCGAACTGGCCCAGACCCATGTGGAGGTGGCCGAGGGAGCCCTGTCGCTGCCCTATACCTCGGTGCTGAACGCCCTGCCGGATCCGGTCATGGTGATCTCCGCCCACGAGCCCGACGATTTGACCGGACGACGCTTTGTGATGGTCAACCGGGCCGGCAGGCGGGTTCTGAAGATCCAGCGGGAGGCCGGGCTGCTGGTGACCGCCATCCGGGATCCCGACGTCCTGGAGGTCGTGGACGAGGCGCTGTTTGGCGGGCTGGAGGGCGAGGCCGTCTATGAGCCGGGCGGCATGCAGGAGCGAATCTTCCGGGTCTATGCCCGACCGCTGGGCGCCGCCGGTGACGGGTCGCGGCTGGCGCTCCTGGTCCTGCATGACGAGACCGACATCCGCCGGGTGGAACGGATGCGCGCTGACTTTCTGGCCAATGCCAGCCACGAACTGCGCACGCCGCTGGCCTCCCTTTCAGGTTTCATCGAAACCCTGAGGGGCCACGCCCGGGGCGACGAACTGGCCAGGGACCGGTTTCTGGGAATCATGCATGTCCAGGCCGAACGGATGTCGCGGCTGATCGACGACCTGATGTCGCTCAGCCGGATCGAGCTGAACGAACACGTGCGGCCGCTCCAGGACGTCGACCTGTCGGCCGCCGTGCTTGACGTCATCGATGCGCTCGCCCCCCTGGCCCGGGACAAGGGCGTCACCCTGGAGGCTGAGGCTCCCCCCAGGGGCGAGGTGACCATCACCGGAGACCGGGACCAGGTGATCCAGGTGGCGCAGAACCTGGTCGACAACGCCCTGAAATACTCCGAGCGTGGCGGGCGCATTCGCATCCTTCTGGAGACGGGCCTGGCCGCCGAGGCCTGTGTGGCGCCCCGGATGGAGCCCGCGGCCCGCCTGTCCCTGCTGACGCCTGACCATGGACCCGAACGCTACGCCACCCTGTCAGTGATCGACGCCGGCCCTGGGATGCAGCGCGAGCACCTTCCCAGGCTGACCGAACGATTCTACCGGGTGGAGGGGCAAAAGAGCGGCGAGAAACTCGGCACGGGCCTGGGTCTGGCCATCGTCAAGCACATCATGAACCGCCACCGGGGCGGCCTGTCCGTAGAAAGCCGCCCCGGAGCCGGGACGGTCTTCACCGCCTACTTCCCCCTGGCGGAAACGGGCGCGGCGCCTGCGCCCGACAACTTTTACGATGTCGCAAAACTGTCATGAAACTGTCGCGTTCCGTCAGCAAACGGTAGGCAGGTTCCGCCCCGCGCGAGCCTGGGCGGCGATGGGCCATCCGGGCCGCATGACGCGCGTCTCCACCGGCAAGACGAAGGCCTGAATGCTCATCTGGATCGCCCTCCTGGGGCTCATCCTGTTCTCCGTCACGGCCTATACGGCCGGCCGCCGCAAGGTGCTCAGCGCCGCGGGGGGACGCTCGCGCCTGCTTCACTCCCTGCCGGGCTATCACGGCGCCTATCTGGCGCTCTGGACCGCAGCGCCGGCGATCATCCTGCTGCTCCTGGTGGGCATGCTGGGCGCCCAGGTCGAGGAGCTCATCCTGCGCGGCGAGCCGCCGGCGGCCGTGTCCGCCCTGCCGGCCAGTACGCAGGACGTCTTCTATAATGATGTGGTGGCCACGGCGACCGGCGGGCAGGTCAGCCAGACCGTTTATGACGGAGCCCTGGGGGACGCCTTCGCGGCAAAGCTCGCCCAGGCCCACGAGATTCATCGCAATCTGATCACCGGCGTCCTCGCCGCCGCCCTCCTCATGGCCCTGGCCGGCGCCGCGATAGCCTGGCCGCGCCTGAGCGCCGACTTCGCCGCCCGGCCGAGGGTGGAGCGATGGGTCGCGGCCCTGTTCCTGGCCTGCTCGGTGGTGGCGGTGCTGACCACGCTCGGAATCGTCGCCTCTCTGGTTTGGGAAAGCTGGCGGTTCTTCCAGGCGGTGCCGATCTTTGACTTCCTGTTTGGCCTGACCTGGGACCCGCAGATCGCCATTCGCGCCGACCAGGTGGCCTCGTCGGGCGCCTTCGGGGCCGTGCCCCTGTTCATGGGCACCTTCCTGATCATGATGATCGCCATGACCGTGGCTGCGCCGGTGGGCCTGTTCGCGGCCATCTACCTGTCAGAATATGCAGGGCCATCCGTCCGCGCGGTGGTCAAGCCGCTTCTGGAGATCCTGGCCGGCATCCCGACGGTGGTTTACGGCTTCTTCGCCGCCCTGACCGTGGGACCCCTGTTCCGGGGCTTCTTCAACGACATCGGCGCGCAGTTGATCGGCGGCCCCTTCGACAGCCTGGGCCTCTATCTGATGCAGGTTCAGAACCAGATGGCCCTGGTGGCCGGCGCGGTCATGGGCATCATGCTGATCCCGTTCGTCTCTTCCCTGTCGGACGACATCCTCAACGCCGTGCCCCAGTCCCTGAGGGACGGGTCCCTGGCCATGGGCGCCACCCGCTCAGAGACCATCACCCGGGTGATCATGCCTGCGGCCCTGCCAGGGGTCATGGGCGCCCTGATGCTGGCGGTCTCCCGCGCCGTGGGCGAGACGATGATCGTCACCATGGCTGCGGGCCTTCAGGCCCGCGCCACCATCAATCCCCTCGACACGGTGACCACGGTGACGGTGCAGATCGTCACCCTGCTGACCGGCGACCAGGAGTTCGACAGCCCCAAGACCCTGTCGGCCTTTGGCCTGGGCCTGACCCTTTTCCTGATCACCCTGATGCTCAACATCATCGCCCTGCGGATCGTCCAGCGCTATCGGGAACAGTATGACTGACGCGGTCATCTCCCCCGCCCAGGCCGCCAAGGCCCGCGCCCGCGCCGAGGCTGAAGCCCGCCTGAAGCGTCGCTACCGGGCCGAGGCGCGGTTCCGGTTCTATGGCCGGACCGCCATCGTCCTGGCCCTGGCCTTCCTGGTGCTCCTGCTCGGCCGGATCGGCCTGCAAGGCTATTCCACCTTCACCGACTACCGGGTCAGTCTGCCGGTCCAGGTGACCGCCGAGCGGGTGGACCTGTCGGACCTTGGCGGGTCGAACTTCAACCTGATGGTGGCGGAATCCGCCCTGGCCCTGCTGGGTGAGACCGACGATCCGTACGGCGAGGCCAGCGCGGAGATGATGGCCATCCTGTCAGGCGACCTGGGATTCCAGATCCTCGACCGCCTGCGCGCCGATCCGAGCCTGGTGGGTCAGACCATCACGGTGCAGGGCCCGATGAAGGCTAACGCCAGTCTCTACTACAAGGGTCAGATCAGCCGCGACACCGAGGTGGGCGGGCGGTTGCTGAGCGATCGGCAACTGGACTGGCTTGATGAGCTTCGCGAGCGCGAGCTGGTCTCCGGGGGCTTCAACTGGACCTTCCTGTCGCGCTCGGACTCCACCGAGCCTGAACAGGCCGGGGTCTGGGGGGCGGTGGTCGGCTCGGCCATGATGCTGTTTGTCACCGCCATGCTCGCCGCGCCCATCGGCGTCCTGGCCGCCACCTATCTCGAGGAGTTCGCACCGAAGAACCGGTGGACCGATCTGATCGAGGTGAACATCAACAATCTCGCCGCGGTCCCCTCGATCATCTACGGCCTCCTGGGCCTTGCCGTGTTCATCAACTGGCTGGCCGTGCCACGCTCCTCGCCCCTGCTGGGGGGCCTTGTGCTGGCGCTGATGTCCCTGCCCACCATCATCATCGCCACCCGCTCAGCCCTGCGCGCGGTGCCGCCCTCGATCCGTGAAGCGGCCCTGGCCGTGGGCGCTTCGCGAACCCAGACCGTCTTCCACCATGTCCTGCCCCTGGCCATGCCCGGCATGATGACCGGCGTCATCCTGTCCCTGGCCCACGCCCTGGGGGAGACCGCCCCCCTGCTGATGATCGGCATGGTCTCCTTCGTGCCCGGCGCGCCGGAGACCCTGACCAGCGCAGCCACCGTGCTGCCCGTTCAGATCTTCATCTGGGAGAACGCCTCGGAGCGGGCCTTCCACGAGCGGACGGCCGCGGCCATCATCGTGCTGCTGGTCTTCATGGTGCTCATGAACCTGACGGCGGTGATGGTGCGTCGCCGCTTCGAGCGCCGGTGGTGATCTGATGACCCTTTCGACCAACCCCAGTTCGAGCCTCAAGATGACCGCGCAAAGCGATGACGCCCTGGCCGCGGGCCTTTCGGCTGCGGCCCGCCCGGTCCCGGTCGGCAAGGTTTCGGCCAGCGACGTCAGTGTATTCTACGGGGACAAGCAGGCCCTGTTCGACGTCTCGTTGGAGATGCCCGACCGCATGGTCACCGCCCTGATCGGTCCATCGGGCTGCGGCAAGTCCACCTTCCTGCGCTGCATCAACCGGATGAACGACACCATCCCCGGCGCACGGGTCGAGGGACGGATCATGCTCGAGGGCGAGAACATCAACGACCGCGGCGTTGACCCCGTCCTGCTGCGCGCTCGGGTGGGCATGGTCTTCCAGAAACCCAATCCCTTTCCCAAGAGCATCTTTGAAAACGTGGCCTATGGCCCGCGCATCCACGGCTTCGCCGACAACAAGGCCGAGCTGGCCGACATCGTGGAGTCGTCGCTCAAGCGGGCCGGTCTGTGGAAGGAAGTGGCCGACCGCCTGCAGGCGCCGGGCACCAGCCTTTCCGGGGGCCAGCAGCAGCGCCTGGTGATCGCCCGGGCCATCGCGGTCAGCCCGGAGGTGATCCTGATGGATGAGCCCTGCTCGGCGCTGGACCCCATCGCCACGGCCAAGATCGAGGAACTGATCGACGATCTGCGCAGCCAGTACTGCATCATCATGGTCACCCACTCCATGGCGCAGGCCGCACGGGTCTCTCAGCGCACCGCCTTCTTCCACATGGGCGCGGTCATCGAGGCCGGCGCCACCGACGAAATCTTCACCAACCCCCGGGACTCCCGCACCCAGGACTACATCACCGGCCGCTTCGGCTGACCGGAAGGACGCCGCCATGAACGAACACATCGTCAAGGCCTACGAAGACGAGCTCAACATGCTCACCGCCGAGTGCGCGCGGATGGGCGGCCTGACCGAGGCCGCTGTCGCCGACGCCCTGGAAGCGGTGGTCCGCCGCGACCAGCAGGTGGCCGATTCCGTGGTCGCCCGGGACGAACGGCTGGACGTGCTGCAGGCTGATATCGAGCGCAAGGCGATCCGCATGATCGCGCTGCGTCAGCCGCTGGCCAATGACCTGCGCCGCACGGTGGCGGCGATGAAGATCGCCAACAACCTCGAGCGGGTGGGCGACCTGGCCAAGAACATCGCCAAGCGCACCATCGTCATCATCGACTCCGATCCGATGGTGCCCCTGACCCGGTCCATCGAGCGGATGGGCCGCCTGGTGGTCACCCGTCTGAAGGAGGTGCTCGACGCCTATACCGCCTCCGACCTGGAGCGGGCCATGTCGGTCTGGTCGCGGGACGACGAGGTGGACGAGCACTACAACAGCCTGTTCCGCGAACTGCTGACCTACATGATGGGCGACCCGCGGACGATCACCGCCTGCGCCCACCTGCTGTTCGTGGCCAAGAACCTGGAACGCATCGGCGACCACGCCACCAACATCGCCGAGATCATCCACTACGAGATCACCGGGGATGAGGTGATCGCCGCCACCCGTCCCAAGACTGATCCCCTTCAGCGCCCGTGACGGGAGCCAGAACCTTGATCCCCAATATCCTGATCGCCGAGGACGAGGACTCCCTCGCCACCTTGCTGAACTACAACCTCGAAAAAGAGGGCTACGCCGTCGCGGTCGCCGCGGACGGCGAAGAAGCCCTGATGCTGATCGACGAGAAGCTGCCGGACCTGATCCTGCTGGACTGGATGCTGCCGAAGGTCTCCGGGATCGAGGTCTGCCGCCGGCTCCGGGCGCGCACCGAAACCCGCAACATCCCGATCATCATGCTCACCGCCCGCGGGGAGGAGACCGACCGTATCCGCGGCCTCGACACCGGCGCCGATGACTACATCGTCAAACCCTTCTCCATGTCCGAGCTCTCGGCCCGCATCCGCGCGGTGCTGCGCCGCCTGCGGCCGGGCCTGGCTGAGGACCGGGTGCGGATCGGGGATCTGGTCATCGACCGGGTGGCCCACCGGGTGCGCCGCGGCGGCCAGGAGATCCATCTCGGCCCCACCGAATTCCGCCTGCTCGACTATCTGATGCAGCATCCCGGCCGGGTCTTCTCCCGCGAGCAGCTGCTGGACGCCGTCTGGGGCTCGGATGTCTATGTGGAGGCCCGTACGGTGGACGTCCATGTGGGCCGCCTGCGCAAGGCCCTGAACCGTGAGGCCGCCGCCGATCCCATCCGCACGGTGCGCTCGGCGGGCTATTCCCTCGACCTCGAGGCCTGAGGCCGCCAGCTTGACGCCCCGGGCCGGGCGCGGCAAAGCGCGCCCATGAACATCCTCCTCGTCGGTTCGGGCGGGCGCGAGCATGCGCTGGCCTGGAAGATCACCCAGTCGCCCCGGCTCAGCCGTCTGGTTATGGCCCCGGGCAACCCCGGCATGGCCGCCCTGGGGGAGACCCGGCCGGTCAAGGTCACCGACGTCCCGGCCCTCGTTTCCCTGGCCCGGGAGATCCAAGCGGACCTGGTGGTGATCGGCCCGGAGTCGGCGGTGGAGGCGGGTCTCGCCGACGCCCTGGCCGCCGCGGGCGTCCCCTGCTTCGGCCCCAGCCGCGCCGCCGGACAACTTGAATCCTCCAAGGCCTTCACCAAGGCCTTCTGCGCCCGCCACGGCCTGCCCACCGGCGCCTATGTGGTCAGCGACCAGGCCGCCGAGGCCAAGGCCGCCCTGGACCAGTTCCAACCGCCCTATGTGATCAAGGCCGATGGCCTGGCCGCCGGCAAGGGCGTGGTCATCGCCCCCACCCGGGGCGAGGCCGAGGCCGCCATCGACGACGCCCTGGGGGGCCGCTTCGGCGCCGCCGGCGCCCGGGTGGTGATCGAAGAGTTTCTCGACGGCGAGATCGGCTCCCTGTTCGCCCTGTGCGACGGGACCCACGCCATGGTCTTCGGCCACGCCCAGGACCACAAGCGCGCCTATGACGGCGAGCAGGGCCCCAATACCGGCGGCATGGGGACCTATGCCCCCGCGCCCCTGTTCACCGACGACCTCGTGGAGCGGGTGCGCAAGGAGCTGGCCGAGCCCGCCTTCGCCGCCATCGCCGCCGAGGGCTTTCCCTATCGCGGGGTGCTGTTCGTCGAGTTCATGGCCACCGCCGAAGGGCCCAAGCTGGTCGAATTCAATGTGCGGTTCGGCGATCCGGAATGCCAGGTGCTGATGCTGCGCCTGGAGAGCGACCTCGTCCCCTATCTGATGGCCTGCGCCACCGGCGAGCTGAATCGGCTGGCCCCGCCCGTCTGGCGCGATCAGGCCGCGGTCTGTGTGGTGATGGCCGCCGAGGGCTATCCTGACGCCCCGGTGGCCGGCGCCTCGATCACCGGGGCCGACGGCGACTTCGGGCGCGAGGTCGAAGTCTTCCATGCCGGCACGCGACGGGACGAGACCGGCGTCTTGCAGGCGGCGGGGGGCCGCGTCCTCAATGTCTGCGCCCTGGGGAGCGACCTCGTTCAGGCCCGGGCCCGGGCCTATGAGGCGGTGTCGCGCATCGATCTGCCCGGCGGCTTCCATCGCACCGATATCGGCTGGCGCGCCCTCGATCGCTGACCTGCCCCAGGCGTTGCTTTTCTAGAGCCTGGTATGGGCAGGCGCCGAACGCCTTGCGGCGCCCCGTCGCAGGTCGGTAAGGTGGGTTCAAACAAGCGTAAGACACACGCGAACCCAGACGTGAGTAAAGGGAAACCGCCCATGGCCGTGGACGCCGCCGAACAACAGCGCGAACAGCTGAACACCGGCACCAAGGAGGTCGCCGAGTCCCATCGGTTCGACGAGGCGCGGCTTGAAGCCTGGATGCAGGCCCATGTGGAAGGCTTCCAGGGCCCCCTGGAGGTTCGCCAGTTCAAGGGCGGCCAGTCCAACCCCACCTACCAGCTTGTGACGCCCACCAAGAAGTACGTCATGCGCCGCAAGCCCCCAGGCAAGCTCTTGCCCTCGGCCCATGCGGTGGACCGGGAATACAAGGTCATCAGCGCCCTCTACCCCACCGGCTTCCCGGTGGCCCGCAGCTATGGCCTTTGCACCGACGATGACGTCATCGGCACCATGTTCTACGTGATGGACATGGTCGAGGGGCGCATCCTCTGGGACCAGCAATTGCCCCAGTATGCGCCCGAGGAGCGCCGGGCGATCTTCATGGCCAAGCTCAAGACCCTGGCCGACCTGCACAACACCGACCATGAGGCCATCGGCCTGGGCGACTACGGCAAGCCCGGCAACTATATGGGCCGGCAGGTCGATCGCTGGACCAAGCAGTACCGGGCCTCCGAGACGGTCAAGCTCGAGGACATGGAGCGGCTGATGGAGTGGCTGCCCCGCACGGTGCCGCCTCAGGAGCGCACCTCCGTCGTCCACGGGGACTACCGGCTGGACAACATGGTGCTGCACCCCACTGAGCCCCGGGTCATCGCGGTCCTGGACTGGGAGCTGTCGACCCTCGGCGAGCCCCTGGCCGACTTCACCTATCTGCTGATGAACTGGGTCAACGGCTCCATCGCCCAGATCCCGGACCTGGAGGCCCATGGGGTCCCCTCGATCGAGGAATATGTGGCCGAATACTGCCGCCTCACCGGCCGCGACAGCCTGCCGGACCTCAACTGGTACTTCGCCTACAACATCTTCCGTCTGGCGGGCATCATCCAGGGGATTGTCGGCCGCGTCCGCGACGGCACGGCCAACAGCCCCCAGGCCGCGGCCATGGCCGAACGGGTCCCGCTGCTGGCCAAGGCCGGCTGGAGCTTCGCCCAGAAGGCCGGCGCGACAGCCTAAGGGGCAGGGGTCATCGCCCTGGACAACAGCGCGTCCAGGGCGGCCTCGTTCTCGAACTTCGCCCGCACTGGCCAGGCGTTGACCCGGTCACGCCAGTCGGCGGGCAGTCGGGCCCAGTCCTTCTCCGTCGTCACCAACCCTGCGCCAAAATCCTCAGCCCGGGCCGCGAGCCGGCGAAGGGTGGCGGCGTCATAGGCGAAGTGGTCCGGAAAGGGCGCGAAGTCGGCCAGCTCGCAGCCGGCGGCCTTCAGGGCCCGCTCCACCTTCCAGGGCTTGCCGACGCCGGCGAACCCCACCTGCGGCCCCGGCGGCGGGGGGGTGACAGCGCTCAGGCGTGCGATCAAGACGGGCGTGGCGCCAAACAGGGCCAGCAGTTCGGGGTCGGGCGCCGCCACCTCTTCGGGCAGCATCAGCACGACGGCGTCGGCCCGGGCGAGGCCCGCGGCCAGGGGCTCGCGCAGGGGGCCGGAGGGAAACACCGCCCCGTCGCCGAACGGCCACTCTCCATCGCGGGTCTCGCCATCGACGACGATCAGCGACAGGCGCTTGGCGAGGCCCGGATTCTGGTGGCCGTCATCCATGACGATGGCCCGCGCACCGGCGGCTGCAGCGGCCAGGGCGCCGGCCGCCCGGTCCCGGGCGATCCAGATGGGCCCGTCCTTGGCCATCATCAGCGGCTCATCCCCCACATCGGCGGCGGTGTGGACGGCCAGGTCCACCGAGACAGGGCCAGGCAGGCGGCCCCCATAGCCCCGGGACAGGCCCTGGGCCTCGACGCCCATGGCGCGCAGCCGGGCGAGGATCTCCCGGACCACCGGGGTCTTGCCGGTCCCGCCCATGGTGATGTTGCCGACGCAGATCACCGGCGCGCCGGGATCGACAGGTCTCGCCCGGGCGATCTTCCGCGCCGTGACCGCCGCCCAGATCCAGGACAGGGGTTTCAGCAGGATCCGGGTCATGGGCATGGACGCCCGGTCGCGTTCGCGAACATACCACCAGCGGGGCGTGGACAGCTTCATGGGGACTCTCGAGGCGGCAGCAGCGGCGCAAGCTGCGCCAGGGCCTCATCAAGGGCGGCCCCATATTGCTGCGCGTGGGCCAGGGCCGCCTCGCCCATGCGTTGGGCGATGGCGGGATTGTCCAGCAGGCCCCCCAGATGGCGGGTCAGCGTCGCCCCATCGGGGGCGCACAGGGCGGCGACCTCCTCGAACATCGCCTGGTAGGTCGCCGAAGCGTTGAACACCGAGGGCCCGGTGAGGATGGTCGCCCCCAGACGGGCCGGCTCCAGGGGGTTGTGGCCGCCCACGCCCGGGGCGTAGCCGCCCCCCATCACCACCAGGTCAGCCAGGCGAAAGAAGAGACCAAGCTCGCCCAGGGTGTCGGCCACATAGGCCGTGGTGAGGGGGCCGGGGATCTCGCCAGCGCTGCGGCGGGCGGTGTTGAACCCGGCATCGGTCAGGAGTTCGGCCACCGCAGCGCCCCGTTCGGGATGCCGCGGGGCGATGATCAGCAGCAGGCCCGGCTGGTGGGCGCGCAGGGCGTGGACCGCCTCGGCGATCAGGGTTTCCTCGCCGGGATGGGTGCTGGCGGCCAGGACCACTGGCCGGCCAGCGGTGAGCGTCCGTAGACGGATCAGTTCGCCGGCGTCGCAGGGCAGGGGCGCGCCCACCTGCTTGAGGTTCAGTCGCCGCCCGGTCGCTCCGCCCAGCCCTTGCAGGCGCCGGTCGGTCTCCGCATCCTGCGGCAGGATCAGGTCGAAGCTCGCCAGCAGGGCGCGGGCGGCGCCCGGCGCCTGGGCCCAGCCATCGGCGCTCTTCTGCGTCATTCGCGCCGAAACCAGGGCCAGGCGAACCCCCCGCTGGATGGCGGCGGTGATGAGATTGGGCCAGAGCTCGCTCTCCACCAGCACGCCGGCCGCCGGCCGCCAGTGGTCGAGGAAGCCCGCCACGGCCCTTGGCCCGTCCACCGGGGCGTACTGGTGGATCACGCCGGCGGGCAGGCGACGGGCCAGAAGCTCGGCCGCCGTGCGGGTGCCGGACGTCACCAGCAGGGTGAGGTCAGGCCGGCGTGTCATCAGGGCCTCGGCCAGGGGCAGCAGGGAGACGCTCTCCCCGACGCTGACCCCGTGCAGCCAGACCACCTCGCCGGGCGGGCGCAGGGCGTGGGGGCGGCCCAGGCGCTCATCCAGGCGGTCGGCGTCTTCCTTGCCCCGCCGGGCGCGGGCCCGCAGCAGGGCGGGCGCCAGGGGCTCCAGGGCCGCCAGGGCCAGGGCGTAGGCGCGCAGGCCCAGGGAGCGCGGCGGGGCCTTCACACCACCTCGGCCGGGGAGAGGCGACAGTGGGCGGCTTCGCCCGTCTCCACCTGCAAGGTGGCGTGGCCGATGCCGAACCGGTCCTGCAGACCCGCGCAGACGGCGTGCAGAAAGGCGTCGGACTCGGTGTTTTCAGGGCGGGTGATGTGCACGGTCAGGGCCGTTTCGGTGGTGCTCATGGCCCAGATGTGCAGGTCGTGGATGTCGCTCACCCCGGGCAGGCCGGCGAGCCAGGTCCGCACGGCCTCGACATCAATCCCCCGGGGCGCCGCGTCCAGGGCCAGGTCGACGGAGTCCCGCAGGAGACCCCAGGTGCCGACCAGGATCACCGCGACAATCAGCAGGCTGAGCGCCGGATCGAGCCAGTAGAGGCTGGTGAGCGCGATGACCCCTGCGCCGATGACCACGGCCAGCGAGACCGCCGCGTCGGCGGCCATGTGCAGGAAGGCCCCGCGGATGTTCAGGTCGCCCTTGGCGCCGCCCATGAACATCAGGGCCGTGGCGGTGTTGATGACCACGCCGATGGCCGCGACGATCATCACCGGGCCTGCGGCCACCTCGGCGGGCTCGGCGATGCGGCGGACGGCTTCGGAGACGATGGCGCCGACGGCGACCAGCAGGAGGATGGCGTTGGCCAGAGAGGCCAGGATCGTCGCCTTGCGAAGCCCGTAGGTGCGGCGGCCCGAGGGCTTGCGCTTGGCCAGGCCCACCGCCCCCCAGGCCAGCAGCAGGCTCATCACGTCCGACAGGTTGTGGCCGGCGTCAGCCAGCAGGGCCAGCGACCCGAACCACAGGCCCGCGGCCACCTCGGCGGCGACGAAGCCGGTGTTCAGGATCACCCCGACGGCGAAGGCCCGGCCGAAATCCTTCGGCGCGTGGTGGTGGTGACCGCCCAGGCCGTGGGCATGGTCGTGCCCATGATCGTGCCCGTGATCGTGGCTGTGGGCATGACCATGATGGGGGCCATGATGGGGGTCTGTGTGATCGTGCGCCACGGGTTCAGGCCTCGCTGGGTCTGGCGGCGGGGGCGCCGACCAGGGCCTCGGCCTGTCGGGTGGCGGCCGAGAGCCTCGCCGACCAGTCTGCGCCGAGGGCCGTGATCTCGGCCTCGCCGGCGCCCGGCGGCACATGCAGCGGGCCGTCCCAGACCACCACGCCGCGGCCGAACGGGGCGGCCAGCATGACGTGGTCCCAGGTGTCCAGCCGCAGGGCGGGGCTTGCGGCGATACCCATCAGGAAGACCGGGGCTTCGGTGCGCTTGGCGATCTGCAGGGCGCCCGAGGCGATCACCTCATGGGGCCCGCGGGGGCCATCGGGTGTGATGATCAGGGCCCCGCCGCCGCCGACGAAGTTGAGGGCCTCGCGGAAGCCGGCCACGGCGGCCCGGGCCTTGGTGGCGTCGCCCTTCTTGGCCGAAGACATGCGGATGGCCGGAAAGCCCGCCCGCTCCAAAGCCTGGGCGACGAACTCCCCGTCCGCGGAAGGGGAGATCAGGGCCTTGGTTCCGGCCTTGCGCCACCATTGCGGGGCCACCGACAGGCAGAGCGGGATGCGGCCGTGCCAGAACAGGGCCACCGCCCCCGAGGGTCCGGCCAGCACCGGCTCGACACAGTCCACATTCACATGGCGCCAGCGCACGGTGCGCAGGATCAGCTTCAGATAGGCGGCCAGCATCCAGCCCAGAAAGGTCTGGACGCCCGGACGGCGCAGCAGGCCCTTCACGCGGCGCTCTCCGTCTCCAGGTCCTGACTCTTGGCCAGACGGGCATAGAGCCCCTCGGCCCGGACCAGGCTGGCATGGTCGCCGGTCTCCACCACCTGGCCCTTGTCGATGACATAGATGCGGTCGGCGCCGCGCACGGTCGACAGGCGGTGGGCGATCAGCATGGTGGTCCGCCCGGCCATCAGGCGGGTCAGCGCGGCCTGAACCTGGGCCTCACTCTCGGTGTCGAGCGCGCTGGTGGCCTCATCCAGCAGCAGGATGGGGGCGTCCTTCAGGAAGGCCCGGGCGATGGCGATCCGCTGGCGCTGGCCGCCGGACAGCCGCGCGCCGGCCTCGCCCACCAGGGTGGCGTAGCCCTCGGGCAGGCTGGAGATGAAGTCGTGGGCCGCCGCCGCCCGGGCGGCCGCCTCGATCTCGGCCTCGCTGGCCGTGGGCCGCGCATAGGCGATATTGGCCCGGATGGTGTCGTCGAACAGGAAGGGCTCCTGGGTCACCAGCGCGATCTGGTCGCGCAGGGAGGCCACTGTCAGATCGCGGACGTCGATCCCGTCGATGGTCACCTGGCCCGCGGTCACGTCATAGAAGCGCGGGATCAGGTTCAGGATGGTGCTCTTGCCGCCGCCCGACGGACCCACCAGGGCGATGGTCTCGCCGCGACGGGCGCTTAAGCTCACCCCGGTGAGCGCCGGCGCCCCCTCGCCATAGGCGAAGCTGACGGTCTCGAACGCGATGGCTCCTTCGCTGTGGGGCAGGGGGCGGGGGCTGACCGGCTCCCGGATCAGCGGCTCCACGTCCAGGGCGGTAAACAGCCGTCTCGCGCCCGCCAGTCCCTCGGCGAAGACGGTCTGCAGATTGGCTAGCTGGCGCAGGGACTGGGACGCCATGCCCAGCGCGCCGATGAAGGCCACGAAGGCCCCGACATTCATCGCACCCGTCGAGGCCCGCCAGCCGGCATAGGCCATGACGCCGGCCACGATCAGGGTCATCAGGGTCTCGGTGGCCGGCGCGGCGGCGGCCCGGGCGTTGGCGCCCTTGACCAGATGGGCCTGGCGCCTGGCCACCACCTCGGCGACGCGGGCCTCCTCGAAGGCCTCGCGGTTCTCGATCTTGACGACGCGGACCCCGTCCAGGCTCTCCATGATGGCGGTCGAGAGCGCCGAGGTCTCGGCCATGGCGCCCCGGGCGGCCTTGGTGGTCTTCTTGGAGAACCGCCGCATGATGCCCGTCGCCAGCGGCGCGGCCATCAGGATGGCCAGGGTCAGGATCGGATCGTTGGACAGCATGACCAGCACCGCGCCGATCACGGTCAGGAAGTGCTGGGTGTAGTTGACCAGGCCCGAGGTCGCCGCCTCGCGGATCAGGCCGGCGTCATACAGCACCGAGGAGACATAGGCGCCCGAATGCTGGCCCCGCAGGCGGGCGAGGTCGGCCCGCACCAGCTTGCCAAACAGCTGCACCTGAACATCGCCCACCACCCCATTGCCGATCCGGTTGACCAGGGAGGCCTGAGTCACCTGGGCCACGCCCCGCAGGATGGCGTAGCCGGCGATGGCCAGCGGAATGGCCCAGATGGCGCCGGGCTTCTGCTCCACCAGCAGGTCGTTGATCGCCGGCTCCAGGATCTGCACCAGCTTTGCGCTGGAGAAGGCGACGATGACGGCGGCCACCAGCGCCAGGGCGAAGCCCTTCCAGCGCGGCTTCAGATAGACCTGCGCGATGCGGCCGATCAGGACGCGGGCGGGCGTCTGGACCGGCTCCGGTGTGGCCGTGGAACTCATGGTCCTGGCGTCGTCCGTCACGGCCCGCAAGTCAAGTAAGCCCCGGGGCCAGACGCGGCCTCAAGGCTTCCGTTCAGGCCCCCGACCGCCTAGTTATGCGGCAAATCCCGGAGCGCCCCTTGGCCCAATTCGACCTCAGCACCCCCGAAGGCCGCAAGCGCGCCCGGCGGGACTATATGTGGAACGACCACGCCTTCCTGCGCCTGCGCTTCCAGAACGCCCACTGGATCAGCGACGAGCTGGTGCGCACCAACCAGCCCTCGCCCGAGCAGCTGGCCGGCTGGAAGGCCCGGGGGATCAAGACCATCATCAACCTGCGCGGCGGCTTCGACGGCAGCTTCCACGTCCTGGAAAAAGAGGCCTGCGAGGCCCTCGGCCTGACCCTGGTGGACTTCACCATCACCTCGCGCGAAGTGCCCAGTCGCGCCCGGGTCCTGGGCGCCCGGGACCTGTTCCAGACCATCGCGTACCCGGCCCTGATGCACTGCAAGTCCGGCGCGGATCGGGCCGGCATCATGAGCGTCTTCTACATGCACTTTCGCAAGGGCAAGACGATCGCTGAGGCCCTCGACCAGCTTCACCTGCGCTACCTGCACGTGAAGGCCGGCAAGACCGGCGTGCTGGACTACACCTTCGAACGCTACTTGGCCGAGGGCGAACCCGCCGGTCTGTCCTTCATCGAATGGGTCGAAAGCCCCGCCTACCAGCCCGACGCCATCAAGGCCGACTTCCGCGCCAAGTGGTGGGGAAGTTTCTTCACCGAGCGCCTGCTGAAGCGGGAATAGGCGGCGGACGCCCGCGCCAGGGGCTTTAGCTGCGCACGCGCTCTACAAGCTCGTGCACGTTGCCGCCGGGCGCCAGGAAAGCGGCGTAGCTGAGCCCCGCAAGCGCGTTGCGGCCAGGGCTCTCATGCAGGAAGGTCACGCCGCGCGCTCGCAATCGGGCCATCTCGGCGTCCAGGCATTGCACCTCGAACGTGACGACGGAGGCAGCATCCTCGCCGTGCTGAATTTCGGTTCTCTGCTTCTGGCACCGGAAGACGTGAAGGGAGCTTGCGCCCACGTCGAAGACCAATTGGTCTTCTGCCCGTTCCCTCAGGGGCAGGCCTAGAACCTCTCCATAGAACGCCAGCGCTGCGTCAAGGTCGGGCGTCATGACGAGCGCGGGGCCAAGTTTCATTCTACCGCTACCGCACCGTTTCCTTCTCCCGCGGCGCCGACACCTTCTGGGGCTTGGCCTGCGCCTTGGGCTTGGGCAGCAGGCGGAACCGCGACTGGCACCAGGCGAAGTCGATGCCGACATCGATGAGCGCGTCGGAGCGGCCGCAGGGGCAGACGAAATCCATCACCGCCCAGACCCGATAGGTCTCACCGGCCTGCAGGGGCACCGGCCGCCCCGTCGCGTGATTGGGGGCCGCATTGACGCACAGAACCAGATCGCCAGGGCCGACCGCGTCGCTCATCTCATCCATCCACTTGCCTGCGGCGAGTTTAAACCCTTCGCCGTCCTGGGACAAAGACCGTCTCCACCCGCCCCCTCCGCCCACCAAAGGCCGGTGACGTTCCTGTGTCCGATGGGCGACAATTGGCGTCGTGACGCTCCCTGATCCCCATGCCAGGATGCGGGGTCGGCCGTCGCGGCCAGAGCGTCGCGGGGCCGGCCAGGGCGTCGGCGGTCTCGCCGCCTTCCCTGCCAAAAACCAAAAAGCCCGGCGACATGATCGGGCACGGGAAGGAAACGAAGATGCGCGTCGCACACGAGGCGGCGGCGGAGGGGACGACCTTGGTCGGTCCGCCCTTCCTGTCGCGCCCCATGGCCGGTCCCCTTGGCGGGGCGGACAATCTGGACTCCTTTGTCCCCCTGCTGATCGAGATGTTTGGCGAGGGCTGGTGCGCCGGCGGCAATCTGTCGGTGATGTTCAAGGGATCGGCCGCCGAAGGCGACCCCCTGCGGGCTGAGGCGACGCCGGGGCGGGAGCGGGCGAGGCTGGAGCTTCGCACCAAGGCCATGGTCCTGGTGTGCCAGGGCACAGGCGCCGACCATGCGGACGCCGGCTCGGAGCTGTCCCGGCGCCTGCTGAGCCAGGAGGCCGCGCCCCGCAGCGCCGTCCGGATCCTGACGGGCCTCACCGTCGGCGCTGAGGCCCAGGGCATCGCCCTCAGCCTCCCGGCCGAGGCGGCGAAGGCCGCGCCCCAGGCGGCGCTGGCGCCCTCGCAGGCGGTGGAGCTGGCCGGTGTCGCGATATCTCATGCAGTGGGGGCTGAGCTGGCGGCCTCGGGTCGTCTGGGCGGGGTGGAGATCCAGTTCCTGGAGGGGCCCTTGCGCGCCGGCGCGGACTATCTCGCCCGCACCCGGCTGCACGCCGTCACCGAGAGCCTGGAGGCCGAGGCCGTCTGGTTCGACGTGCTGATCGCCGATCCGAAGACCGGCCGAGACCAGGCGCGGCTCACCTTCTGCCTGACCTTCAGCAAGGCCGCCTCGCCGCTCTGGACCTAGCGCCGGCGGAGCTGGACGAAATATTCCCGGTCAAACAGCCGGTAGTAGAGCCAGGCCGGCAGGCGGTCATAATAGGGCTGTACGTCGGCGATGATCTTGGCCTGAGACGCATGCACGTCCAGCAGGGCCCGCTTGGTGTGCGCCTCATAGGCGATGTTCACCGCCATCTGCGGCGGGGGCAGGCCCTGGCCCTTCCCCTTGGGATAGTTGTTGCGAAACGCCTCGACCAGCCGCAGGGCTAGCCGCACCAGGGCCTTGGGCAGGGTCACCTGATAAAGCAGGCGCGGCCAGGCGCCGTCCCGCGGCGGACTTTCGAACAGCTCGCGGACCCAGGCGCCGGTGCGCACATGGTCGGGATGGCCGTAGAAGCCGACCTTCTCGTCAAAGCTCACCAGCACCTGCGGGCGATAGCGGCCGATCAGCTCGGCGATGGCGGCTTTCGGCCCGGCGGGATCGATCCGCGACAGGCCGCCGTCTGGAAAGTCGAGCACCTCCACGGCGTCGGCGCCCAGCAGGCGTCCGGCGGCCTTGGCCTCCTCGATGCGCACCTTGGCCAGCGCCGCGGGGGCGTAGCCGGTGTCCTGGGCGGCCTCGCCCCTTGTGAGATAGACCAGCACCACCCGCGCCCCGGCCTTGACCATCTGGGCGAGGGTTCCGGCGCAGGTGATCTCGTCGTCGGGGTGGGCCCAGATGGCCAGCACCGTCACCCCCTCGCCGACCCCGGGCAGGACCCGGGTCTGGGGCACCGATTCGTCGTTCAGCTGGCCCCGGGCCAGCAGGAAGCCGCCCACCAGGGCGGTGGGGATGGCCACGGCGGTCAGCAGGGCCCAGGGGACGCCCCGGCCCCCTTCGGTCTGACGGTCTGCGCGGTGACGAGGTCCCACCGATCTATCCCCCATAACGCGCCTCGGCCGGCCGGGCGCCGTCGCCCCTGGCCGCCTGGGTCGCCCAGTCCAGATCCGCCAGATAGGTATCGGCGACCGACTTGTGAACGGGCGACAGCATCAGGTGCAGGCCGGCCGGCTCGGTCACCGCACTGGTCACCCAGCCGCGCTCATAGAGCTTCTTGAGCACCGCGAACGGGTTCACGTCGTCCCGGGTGAAGGCCAGTATGCCCAGCCTCGGATCGCCGAGCAGGCGCCAGCCTTGGGCCTGGGCGCCCTCGGCTATGGCCTGGCGGGCGTCGGTGACCTCGGCGTGCTTGGCCCGGTAGCCCTCGACGCCGAGCACATTCATCACCGCCCAGGCCGCGGCGATGGCCCCGCCGGGCCGGGTGCCGGCCAGGGTCGGGGTGACCATCTTGCCGGCCGGCCAGTCGCCAACCTCGAAGATCATGTGGGCGCGCAGGGCCTCGCTGCGGAAGAAGACGGTCGAGGCCCCCTTGGCGCAGTAGCCGTACTTGTGCAGGTCCGCCGAGATCGACGAGACGCCCTCGACCTCGAAGTCGAAGGGTGGGATTGGCGCGCCATTCATCCGCACGAAAGGCGCGATATAGCCGCCGACGCAGGCGTCCACATGCAGCCAGACCCCCCGCCGAAGGGCCAGCGCGCCCAGGGCCTCAATGGGGTCGATCAGGCCGAAGGGAAAACAGGGCGCCGAGCCGACGATCATGATGGTCTGGCCATCGATGGCCGCCTCCATCGCGCCCGGATCAGCCAGCAGATCCTTCAGCGGCGTGCGCCGGACCTCGATCTCCATCACTGCGCAGGCCTTGTCGAAAGCCGGATGGGCTGAGCGTGGCAGGACGAGGTTCAGCCGCCCCGTCAGGCCACGCACCTTGCGGGCATGGTCGCGGGCGGCCTTCACCGCCATCAGGATGGAGTCGGTGCCGCCGCTGGTCATGTTGCCGACGCAGGTTCCATCGCCGTGCAGCAGGCCAAGGCCAAAGCCGACCACCTCGGCCTCCATCTGCTTCAGGCTCGGAAAGGCCGCCGGCCCCAGACCGTTTTCGGAGGCGAACTTCGCATAGGCCTCCTTCTGCACCTGTTCGATCTCCGGGCCGGCGTTGAAGACATAGACGGCGGCCTTGCCCTCGCGCCACTTCACGTCGCCCTGGCCCATCTGGTCCATGCGCGCGGAAACCTCGGCCCAGGGCGCGCCCTTGGCCGGCAGTCCCTCGGTCGGTGGCCCCTTCGTGGGTGGAATCGTCATCGGGTTCGCCCTCCCCGGGGCTGGTCGGCCGCTTGGCGGCTCTGATCGTTAGAGGCCCCCAAGGTGGCACAACGCAGGGTGATCGCAAGGGGGCCCACGCTCATGCTCGCCTGCGTCGGAGGCCAGGCCCTCACCCTCAGCGACCCCATGATTCGTGGTTCGGAAGCGGGATGGGCCTTCAGGCCGGCGGGGGCGCCTGATCGAGATCAGCCATGGGCGGCTTTCCACGCCCCCATGGAGCCCAGATAGACATCGAGCTTGTCGAAGCCGCGACTGGCGAGCCACCCCGCGGCTACGGTCGCCCGCATCCCGCTGGCGCACATGAGGGTGTAGTGTTTCGCCGGGTCGAGGTCGCGATAGCGCTCATTGAGCTCACCCACATAGATATGCTGCGACCCGTCGATCGCACCTTCTTCCCGTTCGTCGGCGTCGCGCACATCCAGCAGAACCCAGCCGTCGGGACGACTGTCGAGGCGGTTTTCGACTTCTCTGGTCCCGATCATCGGAATGGTCTTCATGGCTTGGCCCTGCGCGGCCGCGGGAACAACGCCCACATAGCCGCCGGCGACATTGTCGAGCGAGATGCGAACGAGGTGGGTCATGGCGGCTTCGAGCTCCCCCTCGCCCGATGCGACCAGGGCGACCTCCTCCCCCTCACGGACGAACCAGCCGGCGAAGGCGGAGATCATGCCGACGGGCAGGTTCATCGCCCCGGGCAGGTGGCCTGCTGCGTAGGCCAGCGGCTCGCGCACATCGATCAGGTGGTCAACATTGAGCGCCTGCAGTTCGCGCAGGGACAGGGGGCGCGGACGCATGACGCGAGGCGCAGGAGATCCGCCTTCGAGGTTCAGCCGCTCCATCAGCCGGAAATAGGGCGGCTGATAGTGGTTCTCTTCAATCTTGAGGTCGATGAAGGCCTCGCGGCTGTTGATCTGCAGACGCGGGTTGTTTGCGCGCTCGTGCCCAAGCGTGGAAAATTCCCGTTCCGCCATGCCGGACCCGCAGACCGAGCCTGCGCCGTGGGCGGGGTAGAGGATGACCTGATCGCCGAGCGCCAGAATCTTCTGGAGGGAATCGTAGAGCAGTCCCGCCACTTCGCGTTTCCGGTCGGGGTAGAAATCAGTTCGCCCCACATCGCCGACGAACAGGGCGTCGCCGGTGAACACGCCCACCGCGCCCTTGGGATAGGCCGTATCGTACAGGACGAAAGCCAGATGGTCGTCGGTGTGGCCCGGTGTTTCAAGCACGTCGATCTTCAACTGGCCGATCTCGAAGGCGTCACCTTCACGGGTGGTGTCGGCATAGACCACCTCACCACCGGGATTGGGGCCGTGCAGCACGCGGGCGCCGGTCAGCGCCTTGAGAATCGGCGCCCCCGAGACAAGGTCCTCGTTGCGGTGGGTTTCGAAAATGTGCGTGATTTCCAGGCCTTCGGCGCGGGCCATCTCCAGATAGCATTCGCAATCCCGCCGGGGATCGATCACGGCCGCCTTGCCGCCGGAGCCAATGAGATAGGACAGGTGGGAAAGGCCGGGGGTCTTGATCTTTTCGAGCAGCATATTTCTCTCCTCCGGTAGGAAAAGCGGGAACGGCGCGAAGCGATCCCGAATTTTTCAGGCCATCGTCGCGCTTGCGTTCCAACGACCTTGACCGTCCGCAGGCCGGGGCAAGCCGCGGGGTCGCCAGAGGCGGAGACTTGACCTCACTGGCGGCGGAGGCCAAGGCGATGGCCTCGACGGGAGGGGAAACCATGTCGCAAGCCACAGAGGTGCTGAAGGCGCCCTCCACCCGCCGCGTGCTGGGCGCAAGCCTGGTGGGGACGGCGGTGGAGTTCTACGACTTCTACATCTACGCCACGGCTGCGGCCCTGGTGTTCGGTCCCCTGTTCTTCCCGGCCGCCTCGCCCTCGGCCCAGCTGCTGTCGTCCTACGCCACCTTCGCCATCGCCTTTTTCGCGAGGCCCGTCGGGGCGGCGCTGTTTGGCCACTATGGCGACCGGATCGGGCGCAAATCGACCCTGGTGGCCTCCCTGATGCTCATGGGGGTCTCCACCTTCGCCATCGCCTTCCTGCCCACCTATGCCACGGCCGGTTGGATCGCCCCGGCCCTGCTCTGTCTGCTGCGCTTTGGCCAGGGGCTTGGGCTGGGCGGCGAGTGGGGCGGGGCGGCCCTGCTGGCGGTGGAAAACGCCCCGCCCGGCTGGAAGGCGCGGTTCGGCATGTTCCCGCAACTGGGCGCCCCGGTGGGCTTCATCGCCGCCAACGGCCTGTTCCTCATTCTCGGCCTGCTGCTCACCCCTGAACAGTTCATCGCCTGGGGCTGGCGGATCCCCTTCCTGCTCAGCGCGGTCCTGGTCGGCGTCGGTCTCTGGGTGCGCCTGAAACTCACTGAGACCCCGGCCTTCGCCAAGGCCCTGGAAGAAGCCCCGCCGCCGAAGACGCCCCTGTTCGAACTCCTGGCCCGCCATCCTCTGGAGACGCTCGGCGGCACCTTCGCCGTGGTGGCCTGTTTCGCCACCTACTACCTCTCGACCTCGTTTGCGCTGGGCTACGGCGTCACGACGCTCGGCTATTCTCGCGAAGCCTTCCTGGCCATCCAGCTGGGCGCCATCCTGTTCATGGCCATCGGCATCGTCATCGCCGGCTACTGGTCGGACGCCACCACGCCCCGGGGCGTGCTGATGTGGGGCTGCGGCATGGTGATCATCGCAGGCCTCCTGCTGGCGCCGATGCTGGGCTCGGGCTCGCTGCTGCTGGTGTTCGGCTTCCTGTCGCTCAGCCTGTTCTGCATGGGCTTCGTCTACGGCCCGCTCGGCGCCTTCCTGCCGGGCCTGTTCCCGGCCCGGGTCCGCTACACCGGCGCCTCGGTGGCCTTCAATGTCGGCGGCATCCTGGGCGGCGGCCTCGCCCCCCTGGTGGCCCAGCTCCTGGCCGACCGGGGCGGCCTTGTGCCCGTCGGCTTCTACCTCGGCGCCGCGGCCCTGGTCAGCCTCGTGGCGCTCGCCCCCCTGCGGCGGACGGTGGAGGACTAGACGCTTACCGCAAGGCGCCGAGATGCGTTGGGATATCGCGGTTCGGCAGGTCTGCTTTCTGGCGTGTGCGCTGAGGTCCGCTTTTGGCTCCGGGCTCTGTGACGGGATTCGACCCTTAGGTGGCTTTGGCGTGTTGCGCAGAACCGGATATTGAACCCACGCGGTGGCAGATGCTGTCGACCGCCCCCCTAGCCGCAGGCCCGCCCGATGTTCTCGCCACAATTCCAAGCTCTGACTAGCGAAGCCGGGATCGCCGCGTCGGCCATCGCTCACGGCATCACCAGCATCGGCAAGGCGAACTACGCGGCCAAGGACTACTACCTCGCCGCCTTCTTCAACCTGTCGATCGCTTTCGAGCGGCTGGCCAAGCTGAGCTTCGTCCTCGACCATCTGTTGGCCAATAATGCTTATCCGACCGACGCTCAGCTGCGAGTGCTGGGCCACAGGTTGGTCGACCTACTTGCGGCCGTGGAGGAGATCAGGGTCCGACGGGGCCTCGAGCGGGCGGTCCCGCTGCCGACCGACCCTATCCGGGTCGGCATCATCGACGTACTGTCCGACTTCGCGACGGCGACGCGCTATTACAATCTCGACCTACTGGTGGGTGGTCGAGCCGCGAGGATGCAAGAGCCGATCGCGGCGTGGCACGCACGCGTCGGAGCTCCCATCCTCGTCGCTCACTACAGCAATCGTCAACGAGCTAAGGACGAAATGCAGGCTCAGATCATGGGGCCGCTGCTAGGCGACGTAACCTCCGTGCTGCACACAGCCGAGGATGGCTCCATGATCACCTCGATCACCGCGGCATCGACGGCGTCGGGCCAGATCAACACGCTGCAGCGCTATGGCCGGATGTATAGTCTCGGGATCATCCGCTTTCTGAGCCTCGCTATGAATGAGTTAGGTCACCAAGCCCAGCTCGCGGGCCACGAGGTGCCCTATTTCAGCGAGTCATTCGGCATCTTCGGCAACGACGACGCGTACTTCCTGCGGCGCAAAACGTGGGACCCTTACCGCCCCTAGTGCATGGGGTGTATCTCGAGCGTCACCGCGACATCCGGGCGGGACCAAGGAATACCGCATGACGATCTCGCTCGCATGGGTGCGGCGGAATAGGGACGCCGTCGAGTTGGTTGTCGCCTCCGACAGCCGACTCCGCAGTCGCGGGGCGCTCAACCAGGCTCAGAAGATCATCAGACTGGAGCGTGGAGATTGCGCACTCAGCTTCTGCGGCGATGCGCAGGTGGCCTACCCGCTGTTTATGCAGGCCGGGTCCACCCTCAACAACTTCATCAAGACCCGGTCCCGCGCAACGGACCTCAATGTCCTGTCCCACATCTTCAGCGAATTGCTCAACGCTCTGGTGGGCAGCTGGGACCTTGCCGCCAACGAGAAGGCGGAGGAACTGAACAGCACCCGGATCGTGCTGACCGGCTGGTCCGCACGGTCACAGGAATTTCGCCTGGGTCTGTTCGAGTACGAAAATGGCGAATTTGTCTTCAGGCGCGCGCGGACCAAAATTCCACACCCCTGGTACGAGAACGATCGGTCCTTCCTTTTTGTAGGCGACTACAAGCGGCAGTACCTCGACGAACTTGCCGCGGTCTTGGCGGAGAGACATGGCGTGTCGGAGCGGCGCGATGAGAAGCGGTTTGTCGATCTGGAGTATGAGCCGCTTATAGCTTTGCAGAGGCTGCTCGCCCGACCGGGCGCCGAGCACGAGTTCTCCGCCATTGGCGGTGCACCTCAGATGTTGAAGATCTATCCGTTTAGCCAGAGCCTACCTTTTGTGGTGCGGACCGCACCCGACGCGCATTACCTGTTCGGTAGGAAGCTGTTCGAATGGGAAAAGACCGAGTACCCCGTGATCGATCTCACCGGCGAGCAGCTAAGGTTCCTCTACCCGATGAGCGAAATCCCCCTTCCCGCTGATCTCCAGGATGGCAAAGAGGAGGAAATCGGGCCGGAACCACTCGCTGCGGAACCGGGCGTCGCCACGGAGTAGCGGACGGTGATCGCGCTGGAAGCAAGCCAGACGTCGTCATGCGCTGGAGGATTGAGGCCCTTGACGCCAGAAGACGGGGCGCGGCGCGAGCGGTGAAATTAAAGACGCGCCAGATTCAAAATCTGGCGGGTTTTGGAAGCAGACGTTTGGAGAGTCGCCTTTCCACCCTTCTCAGCCGCTCAGAGTGTCGGCTACTGGAGCTTGAGGGAGAATGCCCTATCGGCCGCTTCCGAGCAGGGTGGGAGCCAAGGGGCTCTACCGGAAAGCGTCGACCACCTGGGCGATCCAGGCTTTCACATTGTCCTTCTTGTCCAGCGGCGTCTTGCCGTGGCGGACGACGATCAGGTCGAGGTCGGGGACCAGGACCGTGTACTGGCCCTCATAGCCGTTGGCGCTGAACGAGCCGGGGCCCGCGATATTCAGCCACCAGTGGGCGCCATAGTCGCCCTCGCGCACCGCCGGCTGCGGCGTGGGCGTGCGGGCATAGTCGACCCAGTCGGCCGGCAGCAGCTGGCGATCCTCCCAGCGGCCGCCGCGCAGATAGAGCAGACCAAACCGCGCAAAATCCCGCGCCGTCGCAAAGCAGAAGGACGAGCCGATGAAGGTCCCGGCCGCGTCGAACTTGGGGACCGGGCTGGTCATGCCCAGGGGGCCAAACAGGCGCTCACGCATGAAGGCCTCGAACCCCGCCTCATCGACGCCCAGCGCCCTGGCCGCGCAACGGGCGACGATGTTGGTCGTGCCGCTGGCATAGGACCAGGCAGTCCCCGGCGGATGGGCCAGGGGTCGGCTGGCGGCATAGTGGGCCACATCGGCCTTGCCGGAGCCGAACAGCATCTCGATCACGTCGGAGACGTGGCCCGGCACATAGTCCTCCACAAAGGCCAGCCCGCTGGACATGCGCAGCAGCTGGTCCAGCGTGATCGCCGCCCGGGGGTCACCCGGGGTCTCACGCCATTCGGGGACATCGGCCGGGGCGTGGATATCGATCCTTCCGTCGGCGACCAGCAGACCCGCCAGGGCCTGGGTGATGCTCTTGCCCTTGGACCAGGAGGGATAGGTGGCGTCCGGGCCAAAGCCCTCGCCATAGCGCTCCAGAACCAGCCGGCCCCCCTGGATGATGACCAGGGCGTGGGTTTCGCCCAGCAGCTCGGTGTCTGGCGCGGCGAAGGCCGTTTCGACCAGGGCGTCCAGAATCACGCCGTCAGCATGTTCAGGCTCTCCCAGCGGCCATTGCGCCGTGGGCCAGGGCGTGTGGGCGGGTTGGGTCGGCAGGATGGGAAGGCTCATGGCGCCCAGGTGAACGCGCCGAGGCGGCGATGTCAAAGGCGGCCCCTAGGTCAACTTCGCCGCCACGGCCCCTGTCCGTCGCGCCCGGTTGGAGTCAGGATGGGGCCATGGAAACCCCCGACACCCGATCGCCCGCCCATCCCCTGGACCTTGGCGGCGAGGCTGGCGATGACGCCCGCGAGGTCCGGCTGCAGGCTGGCCTGCTGTCTCAGCTGCTGCGCGAGGCCATCGCCTATCTGGACGGGGAGGCCGCCGCCGCCGGGGTGGACGCGGCCCGGGCGGCCGAGGGCCTGCGCCCCTATGAGGAGCTGTCGGCCGACGAGGCCGAGTTCCTGGCGCGCGCCTTCGCCTGCCACGCCCTGTTGGAAAACATGGCCGAGGAGGTGACCGGTCGGCGCCGTCAGGCCGAGGGCCGCTCGGCCGGGGCCAGTCGCGCCGTCACCCTGCGCGGGGCCGTCGAGGCCCTGGCCAAGGCCGGCCGCAGCGAGCGCGAGATCGCCGAGACCCTGTCGCGCCTGCGGGTCGCGCCGGTCTTCACCGCCCACCCCACCGAGGTCCGCCGCCGGGCCCTGGTGGACCGGGAAGGCGAGATCACCCGGCTCATGGCGCTGCGCCGCCACCGGCTGCCGAGCGCCCTGGAGGCCGAGGCCCGCGAGGCCCTGTTCCGGGAGGTGGCGCTGCTCTGGCGCACGCGACTGAACCGGCCCGAAAAGATCGCCGTCGCCGACGAGATCCGCAATGTGCTCTCGGTGGTGCGCCAGTCGGTGCTGCCGGCCGTCGCCGCCCTCTATGCCGACTGGCAGGGCCTGCTCAGCGACGCCGAGACGCCGCCAGTGCTCAGCCTGGGATCGTGGCTGGGGGGCGACCGGGACGGCCATCCCGGCGTCGACGCCGAGGCTCTGCGCACCGCGCTGGAGGCCCAGGCCCGGCTGATCTGCGACTTCTATGCCGGCGAATTGCGCGCCCTATGGCGTGATCTGGCCATTTCATCGGGCTTTTCGGAGGTTTCTGAGGCGGTTCGCGCCCTGGGCGAAACCATGCCCGACCCGTCCCCCCACCGCCGCGACGAACCCTATCGCCTGGCGCTCGAGGCCATCTTCGACCGGCTGGGCGCGGTGTCCCAGAAGCTGACCGGCCAGCCGGTGGCCTTCGCCCTGACCGCCTCGGAGGTCGAGCCCTATGGCGAGCCCGAGGACTTCATCGCCGATCTCCGCGCGGTGGCGGAGTCCCTGGAGGCCAACGGCGGCGAGCGGATGGTCGGTCCGCGTCTGAAGCGGCTGATCCTGGCCGTGCAGGCCTTTGGCTTCCACCTGCTGACCATCGACCTGCGGCAGAACGCCGACGTGCATGACCGGGTGATCGCCGAGCTGCTGGACCGCGCCGGCGTCACCAAGGACTATGCCGCCCTGGACGAGGCGGCGCGGCGGCGCGTCCTGCTGGCCGAGCTCGCCCATGAGCGGCCCCTGCGCTCGCCCTATCTCGACTATTCGGCCGAGACGACCAAGGAGCTGTCCATTCTCGACGCTGCGGCCCGGGCGCTGGACCTCTACGGGCCCAAGGCGCTGGGGGCCTATGTGATCTCCAAGGCTGCGGCGGTGTCGGACATCCTGGCCCTGCTGGTGCTGATGAAGCAGGCGGGCCTGGCGCGGGGCGGGGCGCGACCGACGACGCGGATGCGGCTCAGCCCCCTGTTCGAGACCATCACCGACCTGGAGCAGGCGCCGGACATCCTGCGCGACTGGCTGGCCATGGCGCCGGCCCGGGCCATTGTCGGTCAGGCGGGCTACCAGGAGGTGATGCTCGGCTATTCGGACTCCAACAAGGACGGCGGCTACATCGCCTCGCGGCTGCATGTGGCCCTGGCCGCCAGCGCGCTCTCCACCGCCTGCCTGGAGAACGGGGCGGCCCTGCAGATCTTCCACGGCCGCGGCGGCTCCATCGGCCGGGGCGGGGGGCCAGCGGCGGCCTCGGTCATGGCCCAGCCCTTCGAGGTCATCCCCAGCCGCATGCGCTGGACCGAGCAGGGCGAGATGATCTCCCGCCGCTACGGCGACGAGGAGTCTGCAAAGCGCCGCATGGACGAGCTGGTCGGCGCCGTCCTGGCCGCCGGCGCCCGCCAGCAGATCTCCCCCAGCGAAGCCCACGCCGAGCGCCTGGCCCGGCTGCGGAAGGGGGCGTTTTCCGCCTATCGGGAGCTGGTCTATGAGAACCCGGCGTTTGAGGACTTCTTCTGGTCGGCGACGCCGGTCGGGGAAATCGCCGAGCTGAACATCGGCAGCCGGCCGGCTTCGCGGACGAAAAGCCGGAAGATTGAAGACCTTAGGGCCATTCCGTGGGTGTTCAGCTGGACCCAGTCGCGGTTCATGCTGCCGGGCTGGTTCGGCTTTGCGGGGGGGGTGAAGCGGGCCGGACTGACCCCCTCAGAACTGGCCGAAATGGCGCATATTGGGCGCATTTTCCCCGCTTTATTGGCCGATATGGAGATGGCCCTGGCCCAGGCCGACATGGAGCTGGCGGGCGCCTATGCCGAGCTGTCGCCGGACCGGGACGCCGCGCGCGCGATCATGGACGTCATCCGCGCCGACCATGAGCAGGCCTGCGAACTGGCGGTGTCGATCCGCCGCGGCACGCGGCTGCTGGATGATCGCCCGGCGCTCGCCGAATGGGTGCAGGTGGCCTCAGACTCCATCGCTCCGCTGAACCGGCTGCAACTGGAACTGCTGGCAAGGCGGCGCCGTGGGGATGACGATCCGCGTCTAAAACGGGCGGTGGAGTTCACGGTTGCGGGCATTTCCGCCGGACTTCGCGGCACCGGCTGAGCGGCCCTGGCCACGGCGTAGCCGGCGTCTATGGTCCCGGCCTTCGTTCTCTTCAGCGATGAGTGTCCCATGAGCGCCGGCGTCTTCGACCTCTTCAAGCTCGGGGTCGGGCCTTCCAGTTCCCACACCATGGGGCCGATGACCGCGGCGGCCCGCTTCCTGGCGCGGCTGGAGGCGGCCGGCGCGCTGGCGGCCACGGCGCGGGTGGAGACGACGCTCTATGCGTCCCTGGCCATGACGGGCCGCGGCCACGCCACCGACCGGGCGGTGATCCTGGGCCTGGCGGGGTTCGAGCCGGCGACCATCGATCCGGACGCCGCCGAGGCGCAGCTGGCGCAGGTCAGCGAAAGCGGCCGCCTGACCCTGGGGGCCGGCGGCCCGGAGATCGGGTTTTCGGCGGCCGAAGACATCCTCTGGCAGGGGCGCACCCGCCTGCCGCAGCATCCCAACGCCCTGCGGTTCCGGGCCCTGGACGGGGCCGGTGAGACCCTGGCCGAGGGGCTCTACTTCTCCATCGGCGGGGGCTTCGTGGTCGATGAGGCGCAGTTCGACGCCCCGCCGGCGCCGTCGGGCCCGCCCATCCCCTTCGACTTCGCCAGCGCTGACGAACTGTTGGAGATGGCGCAAAGGGAAGGGGTGAGCATCGCGCAACTGATGTGGCGCAACGAGATCGCCCGGCGGAGCCCTGAAGAGGTGAACGCCGGCCTCGACGCCATCTTCGAGGCCATGGAGGCCTGTATCGAGCGGGGGCTGCGCCAGGACGGCTGCCTGCCCGGCGGCCTGAAGGTCCGGCGCCGGGCCCGCCAGCACTTCAACGAACTGACCCGGCGGATGGAGCGCAATATCAGCGACCCCCTGGCCGCCCTTGACTGGGTGAACCTGTGGGCCCTGTCGGTGAACGAGGAGAACGCCTCGGGCGGCAAGGTGGTGACGGCGCCGACCAATGGGGCCGCAGGCCTGCTGCCCGCCGTGCTGCGCTTCTATGACCGCTTCTACCGGGGCGGGGCCGAGGGGCGCCGGACCTTCCTGCTGACGGCCGCAGCCATCGGGGCGCTCTATAAGCGCAACGCCTCGATCTCGGGCGCCGAGGTGGGCTGTCAGGGGGAGGTCGGCGTGGCCTGCTCGATGGCCGCAGCCGGACTGACGGCGGCGCTGGGCGGAACCAACGCCCAGATCGAGAACGCCGCCGAGATCGCCATGGAGCACAATCTGGGCCTCACCTGCGATCCCATCGGGGGCCTGGTTCAGGTGCCCTGCATCGAGCGCAACGCCATGGGGGCGGTGAAGGCCATCGACGCCTCGCGCCTGGCGCTGTTGGGGGATGGCCAGCACTCGGTGAGCCTGGACAAGGTCATCGCTACGATGAAGCGGACAGGCGAGGACATGAACGAGATCTACAAGGAGACCTCGCTCGGCGGACTGGCCGTCAATGTGGTGGAGTGCTGAGGCGGGCGGGCCTTAGCTGGCGCGCGTTTCGCTCCGATAACCGGTTCCCACTTATCGGAACGCGCTTTAGGCCGCCGCCAGCTCCGGGGCGGGCAGGATGCCGCTCATGTCGATCAGGGTGATGATGCCCTCATCAGTGGTGATCATGCCCCGGGCCAGACCCTTTGAGGAGGCTGAGCCAATGACCGGCGCGGGCTGGATCTCGCCCTCGCCCACATTGATGATGTCGGAGACGGCGTCCACCAGCAGGCCGACCGTGCGGCCCACCAGATCGACGACGATGACGACGGAGGAGGAGCGGGCCTCGCTGGCCGGCAGGCCCAGGCGGGCGGCCAGGTTCAGCACCGGCAGCACCGCGCCGCGCAGATTGATGACGCCCAGCACATAGTCCGGCGCATTGGGCAGGGGGGTCGAGTTGGTCCAGCCGCGGATTTCCCGGACCAGCTGAATGTCGATGGCGAACCGCTGTTCGCCAATGACGACGGTGATCAGTTCGCCGCTGGTGGCGAGGGGCTGTCCGGTCATGCTCAGAACGCCTCCCAGCGCTCGGCTGTGGCCCAAGGGGGCCGGCTGGGATGGGCTATCCCGAATCCAACGCCCGTGATCGCACTGTCGATGATGATCAATGAGGGGAGGTTAACGAGACCTCTCCGGCCAAGCTTTTTGCTGCGACCTTTTGTCGGGGGGCGCTCTGCGTCCTTCGAGGCTCGCTGGCGCTCGCACCCCAGGATGAGGGAGTGGGGTTGGGGTGGGTCTCGCTCACGCCGTCATGGTCGGGCTTGACCCGACCATCCATGAACACGGGACTGGCCGCGGTGTGCATGGACCCTCGGGTCAAGCCCGAGGGTGACGGAGAGTGCGGGCGCGTTGCGTCCTTCGAGGCTCGCTGGCGCTCGCACCTCAGGATGAGGGAGGTGGGGGGCTGAGGCGTCGCGGGGGCGCTGGTCGCTTAGGCAGCCTGGCGGGCTTCCACGGGGGCGAGGCGGATCAGGTAGTCGAAGGCCGACAGCGCCGCCTGGGAGCCTTCGCCCATGGCGATGACGATCTGCTTGTAGGGCGTCGTCGTGGCGTCGCCGGCGGCGAACACCCCGGCCACCGAGGTCTGGCCCTTGGCGTCGACCTCGATCTCGCCGCGCTGGGACAGGGCCACCCCGCCCTCGGCCAGCCATTCGGTGTTGGGCACCAGGCCGATCTGCACGAAGATGCCGTCCAGCTCGACGGTATGACCCTCGCCCGTGCCCCGGTCGTTATAGGTCAGCGCCGTGACCTTGGCGCCGTCGCCGATGACCTCGGTGGTCAGGGCCGAGGTGATCACGTCGACATTCTTCAGGCTCTTCAGCTTGCGCTGCAGGACCTCGTCGGCGCGGAGCTTGCCGTCGTATTCGATCAGGGTGACGTGGGCGACGATGCCGGCCAGGTCGATGGCGGCCTCGACGCCGGAATTGCCGCCGCCGATCACGGCCACGCGCTTGCCCTTATAGAGGGGGCCGTCGCAGTGGGGGCAGTAGGCCACGCCCTTGTTGCGATACTTGTCTTCGCCAGGCACGTTCATCTGCCGCCAGCGGGCGCCGGGCGCCAGGATGACGGTGCGCGACTTAAGCGACGCGCCGTTCTCCAGCACCACCTCGACCAGCCCGCCGGTCTCAGACGCCGGGATCAGCTTGGCGGCCTTCTGCAGGTTCATGATGTCGACCTCATAGTCGCGCACATGGCGCTCCAGGTCGGCGGCGAGCTTGGGGCCCTCGGTGTGCGGGGTGCCGGTCAGGTTCTCGATGGCCATGGTGTCGAGCACCTGGCCGCCGAAGCGTTCGGCCGCGACGCCGGTGCGGATGCCCTTGCGCGCCGCATAGATGGCCGCGGCCGCGCCAGCCGGACCGCCGCCGATGACCAGCACCTCGAAGGGCTCCTTGGCCTTGATCTTGGCGGCGTCGCGGGCGGCCGCCCCGGTGTCGAGCTTGGCCAGCACCTGTTCCAGGGTCATGCGGCCCTGACCGAACTCGACGCCGTTCAGCATGATGGTCGGCACGGCCATGATCCCGCGCGCCTCGACCTCGGCCTGGAACAAGCCGCCGTCGATGGCGGTGTGGCGGATGCGCGGGTTCAGCGCGGCCATGGTGTTCAGCGCCTGCACCACGTCGGGGCAGTTCTGGCACGACAGCGAGAAATAGGTTTCGAACACGAAGTCGCCGTCGAGCGCCTTCACCTGTTCGATGGCCTCAGCGTCGACCTTGGGCGGATGGCCGCCCACATGCAGCAGGGCCAGCACCAGCGAGGTGAATTCGTGGCCCATGGGCAGGCCGGCGAAGGTCACGGCCACATCGGTTCCGGCGCGGCGGATCTCGAAGGAGGGCTTGCGGGCGTCATCGCCGTCGGTGCGCAGGGTGACCTTGCCGCCCGACACCGAGACGATGTCTTCCAGCAGTTCGCCCATCTCCGCGGCCTTGGGGCCGTCGCCCAGCGAGGCGACCAGCTCGACCGGCTGGGTCACGTTCTGCAGATAGCCCTGCAGCTGGCTCTTCAGCGTGGCGTCCAACATGGCTCGGGTCCGGTGTCTTTAAGCAAGAGCGCGCAGGGCCGTGATCGGCGCGCACCCCCGCAGGCGGGGAGGGCGAGAGAGGTCTTCAAAGGATAGGGACGGCGGGGCCCCCAGCGTCCAGGGGACGCCGGGGCCGGTGGGGGGCGCCGCCCTCGCCTGCCAGCCGCAAGGCCAGATGGCGGGGGGCGACGCCCCTTATTCCGTCAGTTCGTCCGGTCAGTTCGTCCGGTCAGTTCGTCGGGGGGGGGGCGCTTGGCGCGCCCTTAGATCTTGCCGACGAGGTCGAGGGAGGGCGACAGGGTCTTTTCGCCTTCTTCCCACTTGGCCGGGCAGACTTCGCCCGGATGGGCGGCCACGTACTGGGCCGCGCGGATCTTGCGCAGCAGCTCCATGGCGTTGCGGCCGATGCCCTCGGCGGTGACTTCCATGAACTGGATCACGCCTTGCGGGTCGATCAGGAAGGTGCCGCGGTCAGCCAGGCCCTGGCCCGCGCGCATCATGCCGAAGTTGTTGGTGACCACGCCCGAGGGGTCGCCGATCATGGTGTAGGCGATCTTGCCGATGGCCGGCGAGGAGTCGTGCCAGGCCTTGTGCGAGAAGTGGGTGTCGGTCGAGACCGAATAGATCTCCACGCCCAGCTTCTGGAATTGCGCGTAGTTGTCGGCCAGGTCCTCAAGCTCGGTCGGGCAGACGAAGGTGAAGTCGGCCGGGTAGAAGAACACCACCGACCACTTGCCCTTCAGGTCGGTGTCGCTGACCTCGACGAACTTGCCGCCCTTATAGGCCTGGGCGGTGAAGGGAAGAATGGACGTGTTGACGGAAGCCATGCGCGATCTCTCCGGGCGTTGGTTTGGATAGGAGGGGGAGGAAACACCGCCTTCCTACCACCGCATGCTGCATCGCAGAAATCGATTTTATCTGGGGGGTCGATAGAGGGGGTCGATGGGGCTGGCCAGTGAAGCATCCTCGCAGCGATGCCAGCGAGCCCAGACTGAAATTGGATTCCAAGCGACTACTACGTCGAGGCTTCTCGGCGCCTGCGACCAAACGTGTGAACACCCACCCTTTTGGTTGGGCAGACCAGACGATCGGGCGAGTGGGCTATTTGAGCCACTAGCCCACAAGGCCTCACGCGCCGATCGCCGTCATTCTTGGCAGAAACCGGAAAGAAATTCGTTCAGATTGTGTTCATAGCGATATCGGCAGATATTCGGTCGTGGCCGATACTGGCTCGCTGGCTCAGCCAATCTGTATTTTTGCTGCGCCAATTCGAAAATGGGGGGAACAGGAAGTGAATAAAAAGATCGGGCTTATAGTTGCTTCTGTCGTCTTGCTGGGCAGCGGCGGTGCTGCCTTCGCCGACGCTGTTTGGGACGCTGCGGACAAGGCCTGCAAAGGAGCAGGTGCTGACTGCTGCGCCGTAGCCGACGCAAACGGTAATCCGAAAAAGACCAATGGCATGCAACACTGCGCTTGCGGTTTGGCTATCGCCTCAGCTGGCCCCATTACGAACCTGCGGCAACGGCTGAAGCTGACCACGGCAAAGGGCGTGAGGCAGTCACTCGCGCAGGTCAGGCTTGCGCCGGACAACAAAGCCGCCATTCGCAACTGAGCGCGCGGGGGCGCCGTGAGCCTAGGCGCCCCCGCCAATTCTCTGGAGAGACTTTTGATGAAAAAGAATGTTCTTTCTGTAGTTCTCGGGGTGGGGCTACTGGCCTCCAGTGCGAGTTTCGCTGCCGAGCCCAACTGGGATGCGGCAGATGCCGCTTGTGCGCCTGGCTGCGCCGAGGTCGGGCCTGATGGCTATCCGACTTATGTTGGCGAGCGATACGGATGCATCACCGGCAAGCTTGTCGCGGCGACGCCCCGCGAGAAGCTAACTCCGAAGTTGCGGCGGGAATTCGCTGCGCGCTATGGCGTAAGATACGTCGGCGTCCACAAAGAAAAGAAGACGGTTAGATAGCTTAGAATACAGAGATAAATGGATTTATTGCCCGCTTTGTTCGGTGGATTTTATTCGATACCGGCGATAATTCGCGGCTTTAAATTCGGCTATGTATAGACCTAATGAGCTTCATGAATTGATGCCTGTTGATTTTATGGCATCAATTGTTCTTTTTAGCTGAAGGTCATGGGCGGATTTCAGGTGTGCGACCCTCTACAAGCGGTGTCGCCCGTCTCTCGCCCCGCCCGATCTCCTTCATCAGATCATGGACGTAGACCCCGAAGTCCACCTGGATGGTGTGGCGCTGGCTCTTGTAGAAGTGGCCGAGGTGGGTGGCTTCGTCCTTGGCGATGATGGCTTCCATCTCAGCGCGCGGCGGCGGGACGTAGCGGCCGGTGAGGCAGGCGGCCGCCAGCTTGGCCTGCTGCTCGGCGAAGTTGACCAGGGTCGGCAGGGGCTGGGCCAGGCCCATGAAGAAGAGGTTGGGCACGCCGGGCTTCATCATCCGCTTGAACAGGGGGAAGCGGTGCTCGGCGTCCGGCAATAGGTCCGGGTCGTCGAAGAAGGGGAAGCTGATCTTGTAGCCCGTGGCGTAGATGATGACGTCGACCGCCTCCACGCTGCCGTCCTCGAAGCGGACCTGATCGCCCATCAGCTGCGCGATGTTCGGCTTGAACTTGATGTCGCCGCAGCCGGCCCGGGTGAGGAATTCGCCGGAGACCGAGGGGTGGGCGGTGAGCGGCTCATGGTCGGGCTTGGGCAGGCCATAGTCCTCCATGTTGCCCACCAGCTTGCGGATGCGTTTGGCGGCCAGGCGCAGGCCCAGCTTGCGCGGCATCCAGTGGGGCATGGCGGCTTTGTCGGCGACCTTGCCGTTCATGTATTTGGGCAGCACCCAGACGCCCCGGCGCGCAGCCACCCACAGGGTTTTGGCGATCGGCTTCTGCGACAGCTCCGAGGCGATATCCATGGCCGAATTGCCCATGCCGACCACGACGATGGTCTTGCCGCGCAGGTCCACGGGCGCGAACGGGCTGCGATAGGCGTGCGCATGCATGGCCACCCCTGAGAACGGACCGGGATAGTCCGGCGTGCGCGGGTTCCAGTGGTGGCCGTTGGCGACGAAGAGGACGTCATAGGTCCTGGTCTCGCCGGTCGAGAGCGTGATGGCCCAGGCGCCTTCGTCGGTGCGGGCGGCCTTCGTCACGGCGGTGTTGAAGGTGATGTGCGGGCGTAAGCCGAAGTGGTCCACATAGTCGCGGAAATAGGCCAGCAGCTGGCTGTGGTGGGGGAAGTCTGGCCAGTCGGCGGGCACGGGATAGTCCTCGAAGGCCAGGCGCCATTTCGAGGTGTCGATGTGCAGGCTCTCGTAGCAGGCCGACATGCCGTTGGGATTGTTGAAGTACCAGTTGCCGCCCACGTCGTCGGACATCTCGAAGACGTCGAAGGATATGCCCTCGTCCTTCAGCCGCTTGGCCGTGGTGAAGCCCGAGGGGCCGGCGCCGATGATGCAGGCGGTGGGGCGGCTCGTCATGGTCATCCTCCCGCGCCGATGTCGCCTCGGCGTCCGCGGGCGAGGATGGCGCCCCTTCCCCTAGGGTCGGCAACCGGGGGGCCTTCGCGTCCTTCGAGGCTCGCCTTGGCTCGCACCTCAGGATGAGGGAGGTGGGTGACAAGGACCCTCCGGGAAAGCCCGAGGGTGACGGTGCGCGCGAAGGCGCTAAGCTTCACCATCAGAGACGGCGAAAAGCCGCTGGGACCGTGGGAGCGAGACGATGGATGCCAATGGCGGATTGCCCGGCGTGCGGCGCGTGGGCCTGTTCGACCCGTTTCTCTGGCTCGGCCAGGGATTTTCCGACCTGATGCGGGCGCCGGTCCCCATGCTGGCCTATGGCATGGTGATCGCCGGTCTGAGCTCTGGCCTGCTTTACGGACTCTATGTGTCGGACGCGGCCTTCTGGGCCCTGACCCTGACCTTCGGCTTTGTCTTCATCGCCCCGATCCTGGCCATGGGGCCCTATGAGGCCGGGCGGCGGCTGGAGGCCGGCGAGGCGCCGAGCCTCATCCAGGTAGCCCTGGTCAAGCCCGCCTTCCGCCAGGACGTGGCCTATCTGGGGCTGGCGCTTCTGCTGATCTATCTGTTCTGGGGGCGGATCGCCCAGATCGTGTTCGGGCTTTCCACCTACCAGATGTACGACACGGTCGAGGCGTTCACGACCTTCGCCCTGACCACGGCTGAGGGGCACAACATGCTGCTGGCCGGGACCGTGGTGGGCGGGGTCTTCGCCTTCTTCACCTTCACCCTGATCGTGGTCTCGGCGCCGATGCTGCTGGATCCGCGGGCCAATGTGTTCGCCGCCACCCTGACCAGCTTCCGCACCGTGGCGCTCAATCCCGCGCCCATGATCCTGTGGGCGGCCCTGATCGCGGGCCTGCTGCTGGCCAGCGCGGCGACGGGTTTCCTGGCCCTGGTGGTGGTGTTCCCCTGGCTGGGGCTGTCCAGCTGGCGGGCCTATCGCGCCCTGGTGGCCGAACCTGAGCCCGCGCCCCTGGGCGTCCAGCCGGCCTGAGGCCTCAGCCCGTCGCCGCCAGGCGCGGGGCGCTCAGATGGACGATGGGTAGCGACTCAAAGGCCGGCCGGGCCAGCAGATAGCCCTGGATATGGCGCACGCCGATGGCGCGCAGGGCCGCCAGCTCGCCCTCGGTCTCGATCCCCTCGGCGATGACGTTGATCCCGAGTTCGGCGCACATGCGCACGATGCCGGCGACAATGATCCGCCGGGGCAGGCTCTCGTCCAGGCCGCGGACCAGCTCCATGTCGATCTTGATGATGTCCGGCTGGAAGCGGGCCAGCAGGTTCAGCCCCGCATGGCCGGCGCCGAAGTCGTCCAGGGCGGTGCCAAAGCCCATCTGCTGATAGCTGGCGACGATATTGGCCACATGGGTCGGGTCGGCCATCTGCTCGTTCTCGGTGAACTCGAAGATCAGCCGCTCGGAGGGCAGGGCCACGGCGCTGGCGGTGGCCAGGGTCAGCCGGATACAGGCCTTGGGCGAATAGACCGCATTGGGCAGGAAGTTGATCGACAGCCGCGCAGGCCCGTCCAAGAGGCCGGCTCGCACGGCGGTCTCGATGGCCTTGACCCGGCACTGCTGGTCGAAGGCGTAGCGGTTTTCCTCGGTGACCTGGGAGAGCACGCTCCAGGCCGATTCCCCGGCCGGACCCCGCACCAGGGCCTCATAGGCGAAGGGCTGGCCGGTCTCCATGTCCATGATCGGCTGGAAGGCCATGGAGAAGTCGAAGTCGAGGCCGGCGCCGTCACGGCAACCCTGGCAGGGGACGGCGGCGGCAGACGCGTTGATGGTCATGCAAATGAATCCCAGAAACAGGCCGCAACCCTGCCGGGAAAGTTTGAATCAAGGGTGGAGGGCCCCCGCGACAGCCGGTCGCAGGGGCCACCGCTTCAGATCCCCTGGCGCGCCTTGCCGCCGGGGGCCGACTGGATCAGGTCGAGGATGGCCTCGGTGACCTTGGGCTCCAGGCCCTCGGTGTGGCCTTTGTTGATCCGCACCACGTCGGCGACGACGCGGCCGTCCTGGCAATCGGACCAGGCGAAGATCTCCGCCGTCCCGGGCGCGGCCGCCAAGCCCCAGACCTTGTAGGTCGAGCGGGCATAGTCCCAGACGTGGCCGGGCTGGTCATCGACCACATCAGGCCGGCGGACGCGGGGTCCGCAGGCGTATTTTTCAGCCCAGGGCGAGGTGTCGGGCAGGGACTCGATCTCATGCTCGCCAATGGCGAAGATGTGGGAGATGTCGCAGGCGATGGTCATCTCGCCGCGCATGGCCGTCCGCGGGGGCGGCGGGGAGCCGTCGGCCAGGGGCGGACCGAAAGCCGCCACGAAGGGCGCCTGGCCGATGCGGCCGCCCGAGAGGCTGAGCCAGCCGTCGACCTTGTCCTTGAAGAAGTCCGAGCAGACGATCCGGCTGGAGGTGAAGCCCCCCTGGCTGTGGCCCGCGAGCCAGAAGGCCGCCACATTGGCCAGGCCGACCTTCTCGAACACCATCTCGGTGATGTTCTGCAGATGGGCGTCGTCGGCCTCGCCATCCCAGCGGCGCACCGCCGCGCCCCCCGGCCACATCGAGGTCTCCGTCGCCGCCGTGGGGGTGGCGATCACCAGCCGGCGCTGATCCTTGTAGTCAGCGGCTGGGAAGTAATGCCGCTGCCAGTTTCCGATGGAGCCTGCGCCATGGAGGTTGAGGATGAAGGTCACCTCTTCCCCCGGCTTCAGATCACAGGGCATGTCGAGGAAGAAGCTGCGGCCGGTCTTGGGATCGGTCACATCGCCCAGATTGGCGAGGACGGGCGAGGTGGCGCATTCGGCGCCCGAACAGCGAGCCACGGGCGGCGTCTCGCAGGCGGACTGGGCCGCAGCCGGGCCAGCCAACAGAGCCCCGAAGGCGGCGAGCGTGAACAGTCTGGTCTTCATGATTGTTGTTTTCCCCTTGGCCCGGACTCCGCCAGGCGCCTGAGCCCATGATAGGCGAACAGCGGTTGGGGAGTCTCGTCTCTACGCTACGGTATGTTGGTGTTATAATGTTTCAAGAACCGGCTTGACCGCCCTGCACCCCTTGTAGATGTTATAGTATAACATCAAGAGGATCGGGCGCATGACGCGACTGCCGGTGACCGTGCTCTCAGGCTTTCTGGGGGCGGGCAAGACCACCCTGCTGAACCACGTCCTGCGCAATCGCGAGGGGCTCCGCGTCGCCGTGATCGTCAACGACATGAGCGAGGTGAACATCGACGCCGAGCTGGTCCGCGACGGCGGCGCCGAGTTGTCGCGCACCGAGGAGCGGCTGGTGGAGATGAGCAATGGCTGCATCTGCTGCACCCTGCGGGAGGATTTGCTGGCCGAGGTGCGCCGCCTGGCCGCCGAGGGACGCTTTGACTACCTGCTGATCGAGAGCACGGGCATTTCCGAGCCCATGCCGGTGGCCGCCACCTTCGATTTCCTGGAGGAGAGCGGCGACTCCCTGCGCGACGTGACCCGTCTGGACACCATGGTGACGGTGGTCGACGCGCTGAACTTCCACCGTGACTATGGCAGCTATGATCGCCTGGCCGACCGTGGCGAGAGCCTGGGGGAGGACGATGTCCGCTCCATCGTCGACCTGCTGGTCGATCAGGTGGAGTTCGCCGACGTCATCGTGCTGAGCAAGATCGACCTCGTCGAGGCCGTCGTCGCCGATGAGGTGGAGGCGGTCTGCCGGGCCCTAAATCCCAGCGCCCGGATCGTCCGCGCCGTGAGGGGCGAGGTTCGGCTCGCCGACATCCTTGATACCGGCCTGTTCGACATGGAGAAGGCCGCCGCCGCCCCGGGCTGGCGCCAGGCCCTGGAGTTCGGGGCGCCCTCGGAGTCGGAGGAGTACGGCGTGGCGACCTTCGTCTACCGCGCCCGGCGGCCCTTCCACCCCGAGCGTCTGAAGGCGCTGCTGGATCAGGAATGGCCCGGCGTCTGGCGCTCCAAGGGATTCCTCTGGATGGCGACCCGGATGTCCAAGGCCGGCGCCTGGAGCCAGGCCGGGGCCGCCATGACCTTTGAATGGGGAGGCTATTGGTGGGCGGCGATCCCGCCGGAGCGTCGCCCCCAGGATGCGGAGACCCGGGCGGCCATCTCCAGCCGCTGGCGCGCGCCCTACGGGGACCGCCGACAGGAACTTGTTCTGATCGGCAAGGACATGGACCAGGCCGGCCTCACGGCGCTCTTTGACGCGGCGCTGCTGACGCCGGAGGAGACCCGACGCGGCCCTGACGCCTGGAAGCGTCTGGCCGATCCCTTTCCGGAATGGGGGCCTGCGCCCCAGCCCGAAGTCGCGCTCGCCTGAGCCCTGCGATCTGACGAAATCGAGTCTCCCATGAAGCTGTCCACCCCCCACCTTCTCGATGGGTCCGCCATCGGTCTTTCTGGCCTGTGCCTGATCCATTGCCTCGCCCTACCGGTCGCCGCCGCCTTCGCCCCCCTGCTGGGGGTATGGAGCGAGGCCGAGTGGGTCCACTTGACCCTCGTCCTGCTGGCCGCCCCCCTGTCCGCGGGCGCCCTGCTCCTGACGCGGCCCCGCCGCCCCCTGGCCATCGCTCTGGCGGCGACGGGGCTTGCCCTGATGGCGACAGCCCTGTCCTATCCGGACGCAGAGACCCTGATGACGGTCGCCGGCGGATTGACCCTGGCCGGCGGTCATCTGGTGAACTGGAGAGGCCGCGCCGTCCCGCCCCATGCGCATTCGACCTGACTCCGCCCTGCTCCTGGCCGTGCTGCTGCTTGGAGCCTGCGGCGAGCGACCGGCAGAGGCGCCAGATGCAGCCCCGCTGGCCCCGATCGCGGCTGTAACGGCAGAGGCTGGCGAACCGACAGAATCAGATGTGACCGCTGAGGCGGCTCCCAACGCGGAGATGTGGGCTGAGTTTGAGTCGGGTCAGTCGCCGATGGTCGAAGAACTGGCCAGCGAGCGGGCGCTGCAGCTGACCTTGCCCACCGCCGATGGCCCCCAGTGGGCGAAGCTGCGCAAGACGACGGTCTGGGTCGATGAACCCACCCAGCTGTTCCGCGCCCGGCACCCGGCCGAGGTCCGCGCCCTGGCGGGCAAGACGTTCAAGATCCAGGGCTTCATGCTCCCCCTGGAAATGGCCGAACGGACCCGGCGCTTTCTGATCTCGCCCTATACGCCGGTCTGTTTCTACCATCCCCCAGCCGAGCCCAATGAGGTGATCGAGGTCTGGCTCGATAAGCCGATCCGCGCCGGCTACCATCTGGTGGAAGTCGAAGGGGTTCTGGCGCTCACCGACAACGGTGAGAAGGGCCTGTTCTTTCAGATCCACAATGGCGCGGCCCGGGTCGTCCAGGAAGTGGACGGCGGCCTCTGATCGCCTCAGCCCGCCAGCGCCGCGGCGCTCACCGCCTCCAGGTCCTCAGCCCCTTGCGTCACCGCCGCCACGAGGCCTGGGGCGCCGGCCAGGACCTGGCCGGCATAGAGGCGCAGCAGGGGCAGGCGGGCCTGCAACCAGGGATCCTCCGATCCCGCGGCGGCCAGGGCCTGACGGGCCAGGACGAAGCCGCCGAGCACATCGCCGGCCAGCTTTAGATAGGGCGTCGCGCCCGCAGCCGACGGGGTCCCACGGTTCTTCAGCAGCCAGTCCGTCGCGGCCTCCAGGGCGGCGACCCCCTGCGCCAGGCGCCGGCCGGCCTCGGTCAGGTCCGGGCGTTCGGTGAGCGCCTCGGCGGTCATGGCCATCTCGGCGCAAAGCGCGTCCATCACCGAGCCTTCGCCGATGGAGAGCTTGCGCCCGGCCAGGTCCAGGGCCTGGATGCCGTTCGTGCCCTCATAGATCGGGCCGATCCGGGCGTCGCGATAGTGCTGGGCGGCGCCGGTTTCCTCGATGAAGCCCATGCCCCCGTGGACCTGGACGCCCAGGGAGGCCACCTCGACCCCCACATCGGTGGACCAGGCCTTGGCGATGGGAGTCAGCAGTTCCTGGCGGGCCTTGGCGCTGGCCCGGGCCTCAGGGGTCGGCGCCAGCCGCGCATGATCGGCCAGCACGCCGGTCATGAAGCAGATGCCCCGGGCCGCCTCGATCTTGGCCTTCATCAGCATCAGGGTGCGGCGCACGTCAGGATGGTCATAGATCGGGGCCGGCGAAGCGCCGGTCCAGGCCGACTTTCCTTGCGTGCGGTCCTGGGCGTAGGCCAGGGCCTGCTGGAAGGCGCGCTCGGCGATGCCGACGCCCTCGACGCCGACCTGCAGGCGGGCGGCGTTCATCATGACGAACATGTGGGCCAGACCCTGGTTCAGCTCGCCGACCAGTTCAGCCCGGGCGCCCTCGAACATCATCACGCAGGTCGGCGAGGCATGGATGCCGAGCTTGTGCTCGATGGAGGCCGGCCACAGGCTGTTGGCCTCGCCAAGGGAGCCGTCGTCTTGGACGATCCGCTTGGTGGCCAGGAAGAGCGAGATGCCCTTCACCCCGGGCGGGGCGTCGGGCAGCCTCGCCAGGACCAGGTGGCAGATATTGTCGGCGGCGTCGTGGTCGCCCCAGGTGATGAAGATCTTCTGGCCAAAGAGCTTGTAGCCGCCATTCCCGTCCGGCTCGGCGCGGGTGGTCAGGGCCGCCAGGTCGGTGCCGGCCTGGGGCTCGGTCAGGTTCATGGTGCCGGTCCATTCGCCGGAGACCAGCCTGGGCAGGACCAGGCGCTTCTGGCGCTCATCCCCGTGCAGGGTCAGGGCCTCGATCGCCGCCTGGGTCAGCATGGGGCAGAGACCAAACGCCATGTTGGCGGCATGAACCATCTCGAAGACGGCCAGCTCCATGGCCTTGGTCAGGCCCTGGCCCCCATGTTCGGGGTCGGCCGACAGGCTGTTCCAGCCCTGCTGCGCAAACGCGCGATAGGCCTCGGCGAAGCCCGGCGCAGCGGTGACCTTGTTGTCCGCATGACTGGCGCCGGCCTGATCGCCGGCCCAGTTCAGCGGCGCCAGCACCTCGGTGGTGAAGGCGCCGGCGGCCTCCAGCACGGCCGCGACCGTGTCGGCGTCCAGCTCCGGGAAGCTCGTTTCCACAAGGTCCCCGTGGCCGGCGACGTGCAGGGCGAAGGCGATGTCGCGGACCGGGGCGCGAAAGGTCATGGGCGGCTCCTGTTGAGGCAGGGCTATTTAGGCCCGGTGACGTGGCGTCACCAAGGCTTGCGGGGCCGCGAGGCGACAAGCCCAGGACTTTGCGGCTATCACCGGCGCGATTTCAGGATGGAACCGAGACCATGACGCACGCCGATGAGGCCGCCTCTCGCGCCGCCCGGGCCCTGGCCAGCGGCGCGCTCGCCATCCTGCCCACTGAGACGGTCTATGGACTGGCCGCCGACGCCGCCGATCCCCGGGCCGTCGCCGCCCTGTTCGAGGCCAAGGGTCGGCCGCGGTTCAATCCCCTGATCGCCCATGTGTCCGATATCGCCATGGGGCGGCGGGTCGGGGTGTTTGATGCGCGCGCCTCCGCCCTGGCTGAGGCCTTCTGGCCTGGTCCCCTGACCCTGGTCCTGCCGGTGGCGGATACCGAGGCGGTCTGTGATCTGGCGCGCGCGGGCCTCGACAGCGTCGCCATCCGCGTCCCGGCCCACCCCGTCGCCCGGGCGGTGATCGCCGCCCTGGGGCGTCCGGTGGTGGCGCCGTCGGCCAACCGCTCAGGCCGACCCAGCCCCACCACATTCGCAGACGCCCTGGAGGAGACCGGGGTCTTCGCCCTGGCCGCCCTGGACGGCGGGCCCTGCGCCGTGGGCCTGGAGTCCACCGTCGTCGCCCTGCTGGACGCCCCGCGGCTGCTGCGCCCCGGGGCGGTGACCCGTGAGCAGATCGAGGCGGTGATCGGCCCGCTGGCTGAGGCCGAGGATGACGCGCGGCGCTCGCCTGGCCGCATGGCCCGCCACTACGCCCCCCAGGCGCCGGTGCGCCTGGATGTCACCGCGCCAGAGCCGGACGAGGCCTATCTGGCCTTTGGACCCGGCGCGCCGGAAGGCCCGCGGGTGTTCAATCTCAGCCCGACCGGCGACCTGGCCGAGGCGGCGGCCCATCTGTTCGCCTATCTGCGGGCGGCGGACCGCACCGCGCCGCGGGCCATCGCCGTGGCGCCGATCCCCCGCCACGGCCTGGGCGAGGCCATAGAAGATCGCCTGCGCCGGGCGGCGGGCTTTGTCGGCTAGGCTTTGAGAGGCTAGATTTCCGCCATGACCATTTCCGTGCCTGCTGACGTCATTTCCCGCCTGAAGGCCGTGCTCGGCGAGGGCGGCTGGAGCCAGGACCCTGAGCGCCTGGCGCCCAAGCTGCTGGAGTGGCGTGACCGCTGGAGCGGCCAGACCCCCTTCCTCGCCCTGCCGGGCTCGACCCAGGACGTGGCCGCGGTGGTGGGGATCTGTTTCGAGGCTGGCGTCCCCATCACCCCGCAGGGGGGAAACACCGGCCTGGTGGGCGGCCAGATCCCGATGGGCGAGATTCTGCTGTCCACCGAGCGCCTGCGAGCGGTCCGCGATGTGGACGCCCTGGACGATGTCATGGTGGTGGAGGCCGGCGTGACCCTGGCCGGCGCCCATGAGGCGGCCCTGGCCAAGAACCGCCGGTTCCCCCTGGACCTGGCCTCCCAGGGGACGGCCACGATCGGTGGGGTGATCTCGACCAACGCCGGCGGCACGGCTGTGCTGCGCTACGGGACCACCCGGGACCTGGTGCTTGGCCTGGAGGCTGTGCTGCCCAATGGCGAGGTTTGGAACGGCCTGAAACGCCTGCGCAAGGACAATACCGGCTATGACCTCAAGCAGCTGCTGATCGGCGCCGAGGGCACCCTCGGCGTGGTGACCGCCGCCAGCCTGAAGCTCTTTCCCATTCTGCCGTCCCGGGCCGTGGCCATGGTCGGCCTGGCCAGTCCCCGGGCGGCGCTGGAGCTGCTGGCCCGGGCCAAGGAGACGGCCGGCGGCGGCGTCGAGGCCTTCGAGCTGATCAGCCGGGTGGGGGTGGATTTCGCCCTGAAGAACATCGCTGGCCAGCGCGACCCCTTGGACGAGGTCCATCCCTGGTACGTGCTGGTGGAGCTCGCCTCGGGCGAGCCGGGATCGGCCGAAGCCGCGCTCGAGCGGCTGTTGGGCCAGGCCCTGGAGTCTGGCCTGATCGCCGACGCCGTCGTGGCCCAGACCAAGACCCAGGCCCACGCCCTGTGGTCCCTGCGGGAGAACCAGTCCCCGGCCCAGAAGCCCGAGGGCGCGACCTGGAAACATGACGTCTCGGTGCCGGTGAGCCGTGTCGCCGACTTCCTGGACCAGGCCGGCGACGCCATGAACGCCTTTGCGCCGGGCTGCCGCATCTGCGCCTTCGGCCATGTGGGAGACGGCAACATCCACTATGACGTCCTGCGCCCCGATGGCGGGGACGACGCCGCCCATTCGGCGGCCCGCGACGAAGGATCGCGCCGGGTTCACGATATTGTCGCCAGCCTCGAGGGATCGATCTCCGCCGAGCACGGCCTGGGCGCCATGAAGACCCAGGAGGCCTTGCGCTATAAGGCCCCGGTGGAGGTGAACGCCCTGCGGGCGATCCGCACCGCCCTCGATCCCAAGCGCATCATGAATCCGCGGGTTCATTTCTGAAGCCGCTAACCGCCTTGGCTTTGTCACGAAGACAGGTCAAAGGACCGCGCCATGCTGTTCCTCCTTTCACCGGCCAAGGCGCTGGATTTCTCCGCCCCCGACAAACTCCTGGGCATGACCGCCCCGCAGTTCGACCAGGACGTGGCTGAACTCGCCAAGACGACCCGCAAGCTCAGCGTCGCGGACCTCAAACGCCTGATGTCCCTGTCGGACAATCTGGCGGAGCTGAACCGCGCCCGGTTCCAGGCCTTCGATCCGCAGAGCGAGGACGGCCTGCAGGCGGCGCTCGCCTTCAACGGCGACGTCTATGCCGGGCTGGCGGCCCGTCAGATGAGCAAGGCTGATCTGGATTGGGCGCAGGATCACCTGCGGATTCTGTCGGGCCTCTATGGCCTGCTGCGGCCCCTGGACGTGATCCAACCCTATCGCCTGGAAATGGGCACGCGGCTGAAGACCAAGCGCGGGGCGACCCTCTATGACTTCTGGGCCGACAGGATCGCCCTGGCCCTGAACGTGGCCGGCGAGGGTCATGCCGACCCGACCCTGGTGAACCTGGCCAGCCAGGAATATTTCGGCGCCGTCGACGCCCGGGCCCTGAAGCTGCCGGTCCTGACCATCCGGTTCCTGGACGAGAAGGACGGCCATGCCCGCATCGTCAGCTTCTACGCCAAGAAGGCCCGGGGCCTGATGGCCCGCTGGGCCATCGACAACCGGATCAGCCGGGCCGATGATCTGAAGGGCTTTGATGGGGAAGGCTACCGTTTCGCGGCGGCCGACTCCCAGCCCGGCGAATGGACCTTTATCCGTCAGCAACCCAACGCCGCCGCCGCGGCCTGAGACCACCCCGGGAGAGCGCAGCATGGCCGTGGACTATGGAATCGCCGGGCATGTGGCCATCGTCACCGGCTCCACCAGCGGCATCGGCTATGCGCTCGCCTCGGCCCTGGCCGAACAAGGGGTGCATGTGATCCTCAACGGCCTGGGGGACCCCGCCCAGATCGAGACCAACCGGCGCGAGCTGCAGGCCCGCACCAATGCGTCGATCCGCTATCACGGCGCCGACATGACCCGGCCCGACGAGATCGCCGATCTGGTGGACTATGCGGTGCGCGAGTTCGGCCGGCTCGACATCCTGGTCAACAACGCCGGCATCCAGCATGTCTCGCCCATCGAGGACTTCCCGCCCGAAAAGTGGGACGCCCTGATCGCCATCATCCTGTCCTCGGCCTTCCACGCCACCCGCGCGGCCGTGCCGATCATGAAGGCGCAAGCGCGCGGCCGGATCGTCAATATCGCCTCGGCCCACGGCCTGGTCGCCTCGCCCTTCAAGTCGGCCTATGTGGCGGCCAAGTTCGGGGTGGTGGGTCTGACCAAGGCGGTCGGTGTCGAGCTGGCCCGCACCGGCGTCACCTGCAACGCCATCTGCCCGGGCTATGTGAAGACCCCCCTGGTGGAGGCCCAGATCGGCGACCAGGCCCGCTCCCGGGGCATTTCCGAAGACCGGGTGGTCGAAGAGGTGATCCTGGCGGCCCAGCCCAACCGCGCCTTCGTGGAATACGATCACCTGGCCGGCATGCTGCTCTACCTGGTGTCCGACATGGGCGCCTCCGCCACCGGCGCCGCGCTGTCTGTAGACGGCGGCTGGACGGCGACCTGAGGGTAAAGGGCGCGTCGTATATTTTGGCGGCCAGATCCGGACGTATCGCGGTTAGAGTTTTGGCTTGGTCGCGAACATCGGGAAGAATGATCGCTGACGCTTGAGCCGCAGGGTGTCCTCGACCGAGATCGTATTGCCCTTGCGTCGCACGCCCCCTTCCGGCGTCAGCACTTCAAGGTCCTCGTTTTCAAGCATTGCTGAGTGGATGTCGTCCTTGTGGGCGGGCGTGGCGCTGTAGGCGGACTCGTAGAAGTCGCTCATCGGCATGACGTCGCCAGCTTCCATCACCAACTTTGGGATGTCCGAGTGGAGTTGGTTTCGGGCTGCGGCGCGGTCGTCGTCCTTGAAGAGGTAGAGGCGCCCTTCGTTGGCGGGGTTGTAGTTGAACATCCGCAGGCCCGATCGGCCGAAGTGGTCGAGTTCGCCGTTGTCGTGGAGGACGTTGTTATAGACTTGGCGTGCCCGGTAGTTGTTGGCGAGGTGGAGCATCCAGTATCGCCATCCATCGGGATTGCGGATCGAGAAGGGGCTGACAAAGGGCGCGCACGATTTGAGCGCCTCATAGACCGTCTTCTCTGCGGCCCCAAGCCACTCCTTCTTGGACATCAGTTTGTCGTCCAAGTGGCGCAACTGCTCCGGCGTCACGCTTAGATGTCTCAGTTGGCGTTCTAGAAGTTCAGGGTCGCGTTGACTAAGGTAGGTCACCAGCGTCTGGATCGCAAAGGTGTAAAAGACTTCTGTCGAGGCCGTGGTGCGCATGATGTCCTGGACGGTTGCGACTTGAACGTCGGCGTGTCCGTACTGGTCGAGGTTGAAGATGACGCTGCGATAGCGCCCCCCTTCAACGATCGCCTTCATCGCCGGGTAAGCGATCTCGAAAGGGTCGGAGAAGTATTGAGTTTGGATGTGAAGCTTGGAGGGCTTGTCCTTGATCGCCGCCACCAGCGGCTCACATCGCGAGCGCAGCAGTTCCACGACATCGGGTGACGCGTCGTTGAACACCAACATCGCTTCGATTTCGATCGGACTAATACCCTGCACAGCGCGTTGGGTGTTGATCGCATCGAGGGTGTTTTCGAGTTCTTCGAGGAAGATCACGGGTGAGCCTGCGGAGCCGCAGTTGTACCGGCCGCCGCCCGCAAACCCGTCGACGATCGCGAGGCGAAACCGCTCGCGCTTGGGCAGTTGGCAACGCACGATCAGGTACTGACGGAAGTAATCTCGCAGGATCTTGTGCTTACGCCGACTATGGTCGTCCAGCTTGGCCTTTTCGAGCCAATCGTCATAACCCGCAGTCTTCAAGCCCCATCCCCCGTCGAACCTGGCCCCGGCGTTAAGCCTCCAGTGCCGCTGGCATGTCGTTCCAGGTGCGGCCGCGATACTCGCGGCCGTTGGCCTTCTTGGAACGCTTCTTGTTATCCTTGCCCCAGGTGCCCCACTGCTTGAAGAAGAAAGCGGTACCGTAGGTATCGCATTGCGTGTAAATTTCGTCGATCCAATCTTCTTTGATTGGACGAGCGTTGAGCCCGCTCTCCCCGCCAACGATGGCCCAGTGCACGTCGGTGAGATTAACGTCACCAACCGGGCCGATCAGAGGCTCGAAAGAGATAAAGCGGATCGCCGCGGGCACGTCGCGCAGATGGTCGATACGCTCGGCGACATCGGCGTTTTCAACGCTGGTGCCCAGCCAGACATTTGGCAGGACGTCGGGGATCAGGCGCGCGACCACTTCGGCCATTCGCTCGGGGCGCTTGGTAAGGATCTGATAGTTGTGGTGGGGCGTCTCGCGCATCACGCGCCAAACGTCGACGATGAATTCCTCGCTCACCGCGTCGTGGAAGAGGTCGCTCATCGAGTTGACGAAGATCTTCTTGGGCTTGCGCCAGCCGTAAGGGATTTCGAGTGCCGCACGGTCCTCGCGGACCACGCCATTCCAGATGACGCGTTTGCCACTCTTGCGAGTCAGGCCCTTGTACTTGGGGACGCCCATGGCCTCTAGCCGACTAGCCATCTGCATGGCGTAGCAGTTGGTGCAGCCGGCGGTGACGATGGAGCATCCCGCCACGGGGTTCCAGGTGGAGTCGGTCCACTCGATTTGCGTCTCAGCCATGGTCAAACTCTTCTGTCGCGTCTCATGCGAAGCTTGCGTCGCGGCGCACCATCCACTCCAAGCGGAAAGGCTTTCTTAAGCATAACCTTTCCGTGGAAAAATTCCTGCAACTACTCTGAAACACCTCGACGCCAATTGCGGACGTGAGCGGACCCTCAACAGGATCAGGCCGCGCCGCAGACATGTCCTGCGGATAGGTGGCCGAGCTCCTGCGTTGCCAGGATCGACGTCGCTAGCGCGTCGGCCGCTGCAGGAGACAGACCTTCCCAAGGTCGCCTCAGAGCCCATCTCCGACCATTGGGCGCACCCCACCCCACCCTCGCCCTTGACCTCCCGCCTTCGCCCGCCTCTCTTCAAGCCCAACAAGTGTTTGAAAATGAGGAGGACGCCGTGGCCTACAATCCCTTCGACCTGACCGGGAAGGTGGCCCTGGTCACCGGCGGCAATGGCGGCATCGGCTTTGGCATGGTCGAGGCGATGGCCCAGGCCGGCGCCGACATCGTCATCTGGGGCTCCAATCCCGACAAGAACCGGGCGGCGGAAGAGAAGCTCAAACCCACCGGCGTGAGGGTCCTGACCCAGGTGGTCAATGTGGCCGATGAGGCCGCCGTGGCTGACGGGATGGTAGAGGCCGTGGCCAGGATGGGGGCGGTCCACACCGTCATCGCCAACGCCGGCATCGGCGGCGGGGCCAGGTCCTTTTCGGAGTTTCCCACCGAGACCTATCGCAAGGTGCTGTCGGTCAATCTGGACGGGGTGTTCTTCACCTTCCGGGAGGCGTGCAAGCACATGGTCGCCCGGGGCGCAGACGGGCAGGGGGGCTCTCTGGTAGCGATCTCGTCCCTGTCGGCCCTGGACGGGGCGGCGCGCAACCAGGCCTATGCGGCCACCAAGGGCGCCCTGATCCCCATGGTCCGGGCCATCGCCGTGGAGCACGCGCGATATGGGGTTCGGGCCAATGTGATCCTGCCCGGCTGGGTCGCCACCGACATGACGGCTGCGGCCCAGGACAATGACAAGTTCAATGAGAGCGTCATCAAGCGCGTGCCCATGCGCCGGTGGGGCGATCCGGCCGATTTTGGCGGCATGGCGGTCTATCTGGCCTCGGACGCCTCGCGCTTTCACACCGGCGATTCCTTCCTGATCGACGGCGGCTACGGCGTCTTCTGACCCCCGATCACCGCTTGGTGGTCGATCTTCGGGCTTCGCCCCTGACGCAGGGTCAGTGTTTGCGGCCGGGGCCGACGGCGCCATGGTGGGGACAAAGAGAACACCACGGGAGATGACGCCATGACCTTGCACACGCCCCTTTGCGACCTGTTGGAGGTCAAGCACCCGATCATGCAGGCCGGCATGGGCGGGGTGGCCTATGCCGAGCTCGTCGCCGCGGTCTGCGAGGCTGGCGGCTATGGGGTGCTGGGCATGGCGGGCCGCTCGCCGGACTTCATCCGCGAGGAGATGCGCAAGGTCCGCAAGCTGACCGACAAGCCCTTCGGCGTCGACCTGCTGGCCGCCTCGCCCGAGAGCCTGACGGCCTCGGTGGAGATCATCATTGAAGAGGGCGCGTCCTCCTTCATCGCCGGCCTCGGCGTGCCCATGCCGATCATGGAGAAGCTCAAGGCCGCCGGCCTTCTGGTGATGGTGGTCTGCGGGGCGGTGAAACATGCGGTCAAGGCCGAGCAGGCCGGCTGCGACGCGGTCATCTGCCAGGGAGGGGAGGGCGGCGGCCATACGGGCCTGGTCGGCACCCTGCCGCTGGTCTCCCAGGCTGTGGAGGCGGTGAAGATCCCGGTGGTCGCCGCAGGCGGTATTTCAGATGGTCGGGGCCTGGCCGCGGCATTGGCCCTGGGGGCGCAAGGAGTCTGGATCGGCACCCGGTTCATCGCCTCGACCGAGGCCCATGCGGGTCAGGCCTATCGCGAGGCTGTGGTCGCGGCCCAGGACGTCGATACGGTCCGCACCCGCTGCTATTCGGGCAAGCCCATGCGGGTGGTGAAGAACCCCTATGTGGAGGACTGGGAGACCCGGCCCCAGGAGATCCAGCCCTTCCCCATGCAGGCCATGCATTCGTCCAAGGCCGGCGTCATGGGCGGCATCGGCGGACAGATCGAGGGCCTCGATCCCGACAAGTCCTGCTTCGCCATGGGTCAGTCAGCCGGGGGGGTGCACGACATCAAGCCCGCCGCCCAGATCGTCGCTGAAATGGTCGCCGAGGCCGAGGCGGCCATTGACCGGATGGCCCGGCTTCGGGGTCTCGTTCCGGCCTGAACCGCCTCAAGGCGCCCCGAGGAAGGCCTCGGGGTCGTTGGCCAGGCCGGCGAAGGCGCCCAGGCACCGCTGCCAGACGGCGACCTGATCGCGCAGGTCGCCTTCTGTCTGGCTGTCAGCCAGCAGCAGGCCATAGCGGATATCGGCCTGGTCCCCCCGCATCACGGTGCGGCAGAGGATGTCGCGGCTGTTGAAGGCGTTGAGATGCTCGAGGGTCAGGGCGCGCTTCTCCACGCTGGCCGAGAAGCCCAGCGCCCGACAGGCCCGGCCGGCCTCGTCGCAGCCGATGAATTCGGCGCCGAATATGCCCCCCGGGGTCACAACGTTGAGGCGGACCTGACCGCCTTCGCGGCCCTCCATCTCGCCCCGCGCGCCCATGCCGGCCAGCACGGCGATCAGGGTGCTGGGATCGCGCGCCGGGGCCTCGGCCCGGGCCGCGCCTGCGACCATGGCCAGCGCCAGACCGATGGCCAGGGCCTTTGTGAGCTCAGCTTTAGCCATCATCTCTTCCCCCAAGGATCTCCTCTGATCCGCTATCAGAAGTGCGTGACCCGCGCGAGCATTCGCCCCACAGGCGCGAGATCGTGACAAGGACGCCCGGCGACGCTTAACCTCGCCCCATGCGTCCTGCCGCCCTTCTCCTTGCCGCATCCCTGCTGGTCCTGGCCACGGCTCCGCCGGCCGCGGCGCAGGAGCGCACGCCATCTCAGCGCCAGACCCTGGCGGACATCGCCTATGTGCTGGGGGAGAGCCACGCGCTTCGACAGTCCTGCGAGGGCGCCTATGACCAGCACTGGCGCGACCGCATGATGGGGGTCACCGACGCCGAGGCCCCCGATGCGGCCCTGGACCGGCGGCTGAAGGAGGCGTTCAACGCCGGCTTCGCCAGCCGTCGGGCGGAATATCCCGAATGCAGCCGGGCCAGCCGCATCGCCGAGGCGGCCGCCGCCCGCCGGGGTCAGGCTTTGGCCTCCAGCCTCGCCGCCGTCCGCCACCGGGTCGACCCCCGGGAGGCTGAGGCCCGGCGCAAGGCCTTGGAAATGGAGCAGATGGAGGAGGATCTCGCCCTGAGACCGTGACGGGGTTCGCGCCAGGCGCGACGGACCTTGACAGCGAACGGCGCGACGCCAATTTGTCCGCTGCGGACCGGGCCCCTCTGACAGTCGTGGTGACTGTGATGTCGGACCGCATCGAGGGTGCTCGATGCCTGGGCTCGGACCGATTTCATCGCATTGTGCGTTTGATCGCGATGTCCGCCGTCCAGCCGGCGCGGGCGCCAGAAGTGCAATGGGGCCTGAGGGCCGTCGTGGAGACATCCGATCCCGATGATTATTAGCCTGCTCATTCTTGGAGGTTTGGTCCTGCTCGCCGTGGGTGGCGAGTCCCTGGTCAGGGGCGCGGTCGGCGTCGCCCGCACCCTGGGGGTCTCACCCCTGCTCACCGGCCTGGTCATTGTGGGCTTTGGCACCTCGACCCCGGAACTGGTCACCAGTCTGATGGCCGCGCTTCAGCATTCTCCCGGCATCGCCGTGGGCAATGTGGTCGGCTCCAATATCGCCAACATCCTGCTGATCCTCGGGGTGACGGCCGTCATCTCGCCCATCATGATCCGGCCGTCGGCGATCCGTCGCGACATGATCGTGCTGGGCCTGTCGTCGGCTGCGGCCCTGCTGGCGGTGCTCGCCGGCTTCATCGACCGGTGGTTCGGCGGGCTGCTGGTGGCCGTGCTGATCGCCTATGTGGCTTTCGCCTATGTGCGCGAGCGTCGGCGGATGGCGGCCGTGAACGCGGCCTCCGACGTGACGCGCGCGCCGGCGGACCTCAGGGCGGTCGGCAAGTTTCTGCTGATGGCCGCGGCTGGGATCGCGCTCACCGTGCTGGGCGCTCGCCTTCTGGTGAGCGGGGCTATCGATCTGGCCGAAGGGTTCGGCGTGTCCCAGACCGTCATCGGCCTGACCATCGTGGCCGTGGGCACCTCGCTGCCGGAGATGGTGGCCTGCGTCATCGCCGCCCTGCGCCGTCACTCTGATGTCGCGGTGGGCAATGTGATCGGCTCGAACATCTACAATGTGTTCGGCGTGCTGGGCGTCACCGCCATGGTCTATCCGATCCGCATCCCGCCAGAGATCGCCAGCCTGGACATTTGGGTGCTGCTGGGGGCCACGGGCCTGCTGGTGGTGTTCCTGCGCACCGGTGGCGGACTGCAGCGGCTGGAGGGCGTCGCCTTCCTGATCGCCTACGCCGCCTATCTGGGCTTCCTGGCCATGGGGTGATCCCACGGCGGGCTGATCAGACCCTGGCGGCCTGAGCCTCTCGCAGGCCCTTGCCCGCCAGGGCGTCGGCTCGTTCGTTGAGGACGTGGCCGGCGTGACCCTTGACCCAGCGCCAGTCCACCTGATGGCGCAGGCGAGCCTCGTCCAGTCGCACCCACAGGTCGGCGTTCTTGACCGGCGCCTTGGCGGCGGTCTTCCAGCCGCGGGCCTTCCAGCCCGGCAGCCACTCGGTGATGCCCTTCATCACATACTGGCTGTCGGTGTGCAGTTCGACGTGGCAGGGACGATTGAGGGTTTCGAGCGCCTGGATGGCGGCCATCATCTCCATGCGGTTATTGGTGGTCGCCGGCTCGCCGCCACAGATCTCCTTTTCCTTGTCGCCAAAGATCAGGATGGCGCCCCAGCCGCCGGGGCCGGGATTGCCGCTGCAGGCGCCGTCAGTGAAGACCGTCACCTTGGGCGTCACGACCGATCTCCGAACAGGACCAGGTCGGTGGCGCTGCGATGCACCGCCAGCTTGCGTTCGTATTCCAGGGGATCCTTGGGCCGCACCAGGGCGCCGGCGGGCGTCGCGCCCCAGTCGTTCAGTCGGGTCAGGAAGAACCGCATGGCCGCCCCGTGCGCCAGGATCGGCAGGGCGTCGCGCTCAGGCCCGCTCAGCGGACGGTGGCGCTCATAGCCGGCCACCATGGCGCGGGCGCTGGTGATGTTGAAACTGCCATCGGCCTCGAAACACCAGGCGTTCAGGGCCACGGCGAGGTCGTAGGCCAGCGCGTCGACACAGGCGAAGTAGAAGTCGATGGCCGCGGCGAACCGCTCGCCCTGGAAAAAGACATTGTCGGGAAAATAATCGGCGTGGATGACGCCTTGGGGAAGGTCCGTCGGCCAACGGGCGGCCAGATGCGCAAGGTCAGCGGCGATGGTGGCGGCCAGGCCGGGCTTCAGGCTCTCGGCCGCATCTTTCAGGCCTGAGAACAGCGGCTCCCATGCGGCCTGACCCAGGTCATTGGCCCGGCCCATGGGGAAGCCCTCGGCCGCCAGATGCAGTCGGGCCAAGCCTTCGCCGGCCTCGCGGCAATGGGCGACGCCAGGACGCCGGACCGACAGGCCCTGCAGGAAGCCGACGATGGCGGCGGGCTTTCCCCGCACCGTCTGGATCAGCTCGCCGTCGCGGCCGGGCATGGGGGTGGCGCAGGGATAGTCGTGATCGGCCAGCCAGCTCATAAGGCCGAGGAAGAAGGGCAGGTCTTCTGGCCGCACCCGGCGCTCATAGATGGTCAGGATGAAGCGGCCGCGATCAGTCTCCAGCAGGAAGTTGGAGTTCTCCACCCCCTCGGCGATGCCCTTGAAAGCCTGTGCCGCGCCCAGGTCATAGCGGGCGAGCAGCTCGGCGAGCTCTTCATCGGAGATGTCGGTATAGACGGCCATGGCGCGGGCATGGGGGAGGCTGTTGGCGCGGTCAAGCCAGAGGACGGTCGGCCGTCCATTTTCCTCTGGCAGGCTAGGCGGTCTCGGTCTCGGTCTCGGCCAGCAGCCGCGGCAGCTTGAAGGTCACGGCCTCGCGGGCGGCCTCTTCCATCTCGATGGTGAGGTCGAACCGCTCGGCAAGCTTGTCGATCACGCCCTGAACGAGGTCCTCCGGCGCCGAGGCGCCCGCGGTCACGCCCACGACGCGCACGCCGGCAAGCCAGGCGAAGTCCAGGGCCTGGGCGTCGTCGATCAGGTGGGCGGGGCAACCGGCCCGAGCGCCGACCTCAGCCAGCCGGACCGAGTTGGAGGAGTTCGCCGAGCCGATCACCAGCAGCAGGTCAGCCCGGGTCGACACCGACTTCACCGCCTCCTGGCGATTGGTGGTGGCGTAGCAGATGTCTTCCTTGTGCGGCGCCGCCATCAGCGGAAAGCGAGCGCGCAGGGCGCTGACGATGCCGGCCGTGTCATCGACCGACAGTGTGGTCTGGGTCGCGAAGGCGAGGTTGGCGGGGTCCTTGGGCGTGAAGGTCTGCACGTCTTCCACGGTCTCGATCAGGGTCACCGCGCCGTCAGGCAGCTGGCCCATGGTGCCGATGACTTCCGGGTGGCCGGCATGGCCGATCAGCACGATCTCCTTGCCGGCCTCATGGTGGCGCTGGGCTTCCACATGGACCTTGGAGACCAGGGGGCAGGTGGCGTCGAGATAGAGCATCTGCCGGCGGCCCGCCTCGGCCGGCACCGACTTGGGCACGCCATGGGCCGAGAACACCACGGGGCGGTCATCGGGACACTCGTCCAGCTCCTCGACGAACACCGCGCCCAAGTCCCGCAGCCGATCGACGACGTGGCGGTTGTGGACGATCTCGTGGCGCACATAGACCGGCGCCCCGAATTTCTCGATGGCCCGCTCGACGATCTGGATGGCGCGGTCGACGCCGGCGCAGAACCCCCTGGGGGCGGCCAACAGGACGGTGAGCGGCGGTCGGGCGGGGGCGAGGGTCATGGGGGGAATTTAAGGGTTCCGACGCGAGGCCGCCAGCCGCGTTGCGGCCTCAATCGAGAACCATTAGTAGAGGCATCTCATGCGCGGTCCCACCGCGCCGACAGAGTTGGACGTTTTATGCGCCGTTCCCTGCTATCGGTCCTCGCCCTGGCGCTCGCCGTCACCTCGTTCCCGCTGGAAAGCGCGGCGCAAAACCGTCGCGGCCAGGAGGCTGACGGTCAGGAACAGGCCACTGACCGCCGCCGTCGTCAGTCCGAATGGGGCGACCGTCAGGCCCCGCTGCCGCAACTGCGCAACGCCGGCCCCTGCCCCTTCGCCAAGACGCTCTACGACGCCAGTCGCTATGTGGAGTTCGAGGGTGGCCGGGAAGCCTCCGCTGCGGTGGGCTTTTCCGGTGAGGTCCAGGGCATTTCCGCCGGCTGCTCCTACGAGGATGAGCAGCCGATCAAGATGGCCATGGAGGTCCTGTTCGAGCTAGGACGCGGGCCGACCGCCCAGGGATCGCAGAAGACCTATCGCTACTGGGTGGCCGTGACCAAGCGCAACGACGCGGTTATCGCCAAGGAATATTTCGACCTTCCCGTCACCTTTGCGTCAGGCCAGGACCGGGTCTACGCCCGTCAGATGATCGAGGGCATCGTCATTCCGCGGGCCCAGCTGACCACCAGCGGCGCCAACTTCGAAGTCCTCGTCGGCTTCGACGTCACCCCCGAGATGGCCGAGTTCAACCGCGCCGGTAAGCGGTTCCGTATCGATGTCGGGACCGATGTCGCCGCTGGGACCGCCCAAGCCAACCAATGACCGATCTCAAGCGCGGCCTGGGTGAGGCGGTTGCGGCCGCCTTCGCCTCTGCGGGTCTGTCGGCCGAGCTTGGCCGTGTGACGCCGTCCGACCGGCCCGACCTGGCCGACTTCCAATGCAACGGCGCGCTGGCCGCGGCCAAGCAGGCCCGTCGCGATCCTCGGGAGATCGCCGCCGGCGTGGTGGCCGAACTCGCCAAGGACCCACGACTGGCCTCGGTGGAGATCGCCGGGCTCGGCTTCATCAATATGCGGGTTGCGCCTGAGGCCCTGTCGGCCCGGGCCAACGAGATCGCCGCAGACCCCCGCCTGGGCGCGTCAAAGGTCGAGGCGGCGCGACGGATCCTCGTGGACTATGGCGGCCCCAACGTCGCCAAGCCCATGCATGTGGGGCATCTGCGGTCCTCGATCATCGGCGAGGCGGTCAAGCGGCTCTATCGGTTCCGCGGCGATGAGGTCGTCGGCGACGCCCATTTCGGCGATTGGGGCTACCAGATGGGGCTGCTGATCGGCGCGGTCTGCGATGAGGACGCCTTCGTCGCCCGGCTGGTCGAGCAGGTCAGCGCCCGCACCTCACCCCTGTCGCCGCAGGATGAGGTCCAGGCCTTCGCCGCTCTGGACGAGCGGATCAGCCTGGCTGATCTGGACCGGCTCTATCCCCTGGCTGCGGCCAAGGGCAAGGAAGACCCTGACTATCGCGACCGGGCCCGCAAACTGACCGCTGAGCTCCAGGCGCACAATCGCGGCTATCATTTGCTGTGGCGGCACTTCGCCCGGGTGACCCAGGTAGCCCTGGCCCGGGACTTTCACGCCATCGGCGTGGACTTCGACCTCTGGAAGGGGGAGAGCGACGCTGATCCCCTGATCCCTGACATGGTCAAGGACCTCGAGGACAAGGCCCTGCTGGTCGAGGACCAGGGCGCGCGGATCATCCGGGTGAATCGTCAGGGGGACAAGCGCGAGCTGCCCCCCCTGCTGGTGGTCTCCTCCGAAGGCTCGGCCATGTATGGGACGACCGATCTCGCCACCATCCTGGACCGCAAGCAGGGCTTTGACCCGCACCAGGTTCTCTATGTGGTCGACCAGCGTCAGGCCGACCATTTCGAGATCGTCTTCCGGGCCGCCTATCTGGCGGGCTATGCCGAGGAGGGCAGTCTCGAGCACATCGGTTTTGGCACCATGAACGGGATTGACGGCAAGCCGTTCAAGACCCGCGAGGGCGGGGTGCTCAAGCTGCACGACCTGATCGAGATGACCCGGGACAAGGCCCGCGAGCGCCTGAAAGAGGCGGATCTCGGCGCCGGTCTCGACCCCGAGGCCTTCGAGGACACCGCCCACAAGGTCGCCGTCGCGGCCCTGAAGTTCGCAGACCTGCAGAACTTCCGCGGCACATCCTATGTGTTCGATCTCGACCGCTTCACCAGTTTCGAGGGCAAGACCGGCCCCTATCTCCTTTACCAGGCGGTGCGGGTGAAGTCGGTCCTGCGCAAGGCCGCCGACGAGGGCGCCCCTGCCGGAGAGATCGTGATTGTCGAGCCGGCCGAGCGCGAGCTCGCCCTCTTGCTGGACGCTTTCGACCACGCTCTGGCTGAGGCCTATGAGCGCAAGGCGCCGAACTTCATCGCCGATCACGCCTACAAGCTGGCCCAGGCCTTTTCGCGTTTCTACGCCGCCTGTCCGATCCTGATCGCCGAGCCGCCGGTCAAGGCCTCGCGCCTGGCCCTGGCCAGGGTCACTCTGCAGCAGCTTGAGCTCGCCCTGGAGCTCCTGGGTATCGCGACGCCCGAACGGATGTAGGCTGTCCCGCTCCAGCAGAGGCGGGGACCCATGCAGATTTCGCTCCTGGCCTATGTGGGCGCCGCGATCGCCGAGATCGCCGGCTGTTTCGCCTTCTGGGCCTGGCTGCGACAGGGACAGAGCATCCTCTGGCTGATCCCGGGCATGGCGGCCCTGGCCCTGTTCGCCTGGCTCCTGACCCTGGTGGACGCCCCTCATGCAGGACGGACCTACGCCGCCTATGGCGGGATCTACATCGCCTCGGCCCTGATCTGGCTCTGGGCGGTGGAGGGGGTGCGGCCCGACCGATGGGACGTCATCGGGCTCCTGGTCTGCCTGATCGGCGCGGCGATCATTCTGTTTGGACCCCGCCAGCCCGTGGCCTGACCCCTTGACGGCCCTCCTTATTTCTATAATCATAGAAATATAGAAACGAGCTGGGGTTCGAGGCCTGTGAGCCAGAAGATCCGCAGCGCCTCTGAAGGAGCCTGCCATGAAGCGTTTGCATGTTCACGTCTCGGTCGAGGATCTCGACCGGTCCATCGGTTTTTACGCCACCCTGTTCGGGAGCGCCCCGGCTGTGGTCAAGGGTGACTACGCCAAGTGGATGCTGGAGGATCCGCGGGTGAACTTCGCCATCTCGACCCATGGCGCGCAAGTGGGCGTGGACCATCTGGGCATCCAGGTCGATGAGGCTGAGGAACTGACCGAGCTCTCGGGCCGGCTGAAAGCCGCAGGCGAGACCACGTTCGATCAGGAGAACGCCACCTGCTGCTACGCCCGCTCAGACAAGGCCTGGGTCAGCGATCCGGCGGGCCTGCGCTGGGAGACCTTCCACACCTTCGGTGAAGCGGTCACCTATGGCGAGGACGACGTTCCCGCCGCCGTCGAAATGCAGCCTGAAACCGCGGCCTGCTGTGGTCCGGCGCCGAAGGCTGAGCCTGTCGCCGCCTGCTGCTGAGGCGCCTTTGCCGGTCGGGGGGAGGCGTCGACTTTGCGCGTTGACTCCCGCCCGGTGATCGCGGAGTTTCGGCCTACTCCTCGCGGGAGAGACCGACCCCTGATTGGGTCGGCGCCGAAGGCGCAACCGCCCCGGAAACGCTCAGGCAAACGGACCGCGAAGAGCTGATGAACGCTGGAAAGCAGCCCGCCGACAGGTAGGGCTCGCCGAAGGAGCAATGGGCGCGGGCCCGCTTGTCCGCCTCTAAATCTCTCAGGCTCAAGGACAGCGGGGGCGCGTATGGGGAATGGGCGACCAGGCCCCCGGCGCGTCGCAACATCAGCCGGAGGCCCGCCGTGTCGGACGAGACGCTCAAACTGACCCCCCTCTACGCCGCCCATCTGGAGGCCGGCGCCCGGATGGTCCCGTTCGCCGGCTATTCCATGCCGGTGCAGTACAGGGACGGCGTGCTCAAGGAACACCTCTGGACCCGCGAGAACGCCGGCCTGTTCGATGTCTCCCATATGGGCCAGGCCCGCCTGCGCGGGGTTTCGCCCCTGTCGGCCTTCGAAGAGGTCACGCCGGGCGACTTCATCGGCCTCAAGCCCGGCAAGCAGCGCTACTCCGTCCTTTTGAACAAGAAGGGTGGGATCATCGATGATCTGATGGCCGGTCGTCCCGATGACGACGGCCTGTTTGTGGTGGTCAACGGGGCCTGCAAGGAAAACGACTTCAAGGTCATAGACGACGAACTGGCCGGTCAGGTGCGAATCGATCGTCTCGAGGATCGGGCCCTGCTGGCTCTGCAGGGGCCGAAGGCTGCAGAGGTGCTGGCCATTCATGCGCCGGACGCCGCAAAACTGGCCTTCATGGAGACGGCCGCCCTGCAGGCCTTCGGGGTCGACGCCATCGTGTCGCGCTCGGGCTATACCGGCGAGGACGGCTACGAGATTTCCGTGCCGGGCGAGGCGGCTTTGCGCATCTGGAACACCCTGTTGGCCGATGAGCGGGTGCGACCCATCGGCCTGGGCGCCCGTGACAGCCTGCGCCTGGAGGCGGGACTCCCCCTCTACGGCCACGACCTGGATGAGACGGTCTCCCCCATTGAGGCGGGCCTGGGATTTGCGGTGTCCAAGAAGCGCCGCGACGCCGGCGACTTCCCCGGCGCCCGCCGCATCACCGCCGAGCTGGCAGGGGACCTGACCCGCAAGACGGTGGGCCTGAAGGTCGAGGGCGCCCCGGCCCGGGAAGGCGCCGAGATCGCCGATGCTGATGGCGATGTCGTCGGCCTCGTCACCTCCGGGGGATTTGCGCCGAGCCTGGGCTACCCCATCGCCCTGGGCTTCGTGCCGCCGGCCCTGGCCGCCGTCGGGACCGAGCTGAAGGTGATCGTCCGGGGCAGGGCCCAGCCCGCCCAGGTGGTTGCAACCCCATTCGTCCCCCATCGCTATGTGCGCAAGGTTTAGAGAAGGAACGTCCCGAAATGCGCTTCACCAAGGATCATGAATGGGTTTCCCTGGACGGGGACGTGGCCACCATCGGGATCACCGCCTACGCCGCTGAGCAGCTCGGCGACGTGGTCTTCGTCGAGACCCCGGACGTCGGCAAGACCGTCGCGGCGGGTGACGGCCTCGCCGTCGTCGAGAGCGTCAAGGCGGCTTCGGATGTCTACGCGCCCCTGTCGGGCGAGGTCCTGGAGGCCAACGGCGCCCTGGCCGAGGCCCCTGAGACCGTCAACCAGGCGCCTGAGGCCGGCGGCTGGTTCGCCAAGGTCAAGATCGCCGATGCTTCGGCCTATGAGGCGCTGATGGATCGCGCCGCCTATGACGCCTATCTGGAGACCCTGTAACCCCCATGCGCTACCTGCCGCTCACACCCGACGACCGCGCCCAGATGCTGGGGGTGATCGGCGCTGCGACCATTGATGACCTGTTCGCCGACGTGCCCGCCGCGGCGCGCAAGTCCGAGCCTTTCGCCCTGCAGCACCATGCCGGCGAGCTTGAGGTGGAACGCGAGCTGTCGGCCCTGGCGGGGCTGAATCGCGCCGCCGGCGCGGGGCCGTTCTTCTGCGGCGCAGGCGCCTACCGCCACCACGTTCCGGCGACGGTGGACCACATCATCCAGCGTTCGGAATTCCTGACCAGCTACACGCCCTACCAGCCCGAAATCGCCCAGGGCACCCTGCAGGTCCTGTTTGAGTTCCAGACTCAGGTCGCCGCCCTGACCGGCCTCGATGTGGCCAATGCTTCGATGTACGACGGCTCCACGGCCTGCGCTGAGGCGGTGATGATGGCCAGGCGGGTCACACGCCGGAAGCGGGCGGTGCTCTCAGGCGGCCTGCATCCGCACTATGCCGCCACCACCCAGACCATCGCCCATGCCGAGGGCATGGACATTGTGCGCCAGGCGGTCGCCCTGGACGCCGAGGCCGCGGTGATCGACGCCATTGATTCTGAGACCGCCTGCGTCGTGGTTCAGACGCCGAACGTCTTTGGGACCGCGACCGACGTGACCGCCATCGCCGAAGCCGCCCATGCGGCCGGCGCCCTGCTGATCGTGGTGACCACCGAGGCGGTGTCCTATGGCCTTCTGAAGTCGCCCGGCGAGATGGGCGCCGACATCGCCGTCGCCGAGGGGCAGTCCATCGGCAATGCGCTGAACTTCGGCGGCCCCTATATCGGCCTGTTCACCTGTCGGGAAAAGCTGGTCCGCCAGATGCCGGGTCGGCTCTGCGGCGAGACCGTGGACGCCGAGGGGCGTCGGGGCTTCGTGCTCACCCTGTCGACCCGTGAACAGCATATCCGCCGGGACAAGGCGACCTCCAACATCTGCACCAATTCGGGTCTGTGCGCGCTCGCCTTCACCGTCCATCTCTCCCTGCTGGGGGAGACGGGCCTGCGCCAGCTGGCGGCGATCAATCACGCCAAGGCCCAGCGTCTGGCCGGGGCCCTGGGCGCGGTCACAGGCGTCGAGGTTCTGACGCGGCGCTACTTCAACGAGATCGCCATCCGGCTTCCGGGGGACGCCGCCCGGATGGTCGAGGCGCTGCTGGAGGACGGGATCGTCGCCGGCGTGCCCTTCTCGCGGCTCGACCCGGCCGCCGGGCTGGACGATGTGCTGCTCTGCGCGGCGACCGAAACCACCCTGGATGAGGATATCGACGCCTTCGCCCAGGCCCTGTCCCGGAGGATCGGCCAATGACCATGCAGACTGTCGGCCGGCCCACCCGGCCTGAGGATGTCCAGCCCCTGGACGCCGGCTTCACCTCCCTGACCGGCGGCCGTGGCCTGTTGCAGGACGAAGCCCTGATCTTCGAGCGGGACGGCTGGGGCAAGACCGGCGTCGACCTCCCGCCCGTCGAGGGATCAGCCGATGACCTCGGGGACCTGGTTCGCACGCGCCCGATCGGCCTGCCTGGCCTGTCGGAGCCCGAGGCCATGCGCCACTATGTGCGCCTGTCGCAGAAGAACCACGCCATCGACTTGGCCCTCTATCCCCTGGGGTCCTGCACGATGAAGCACAATCCCCGCCTGAACGAGAAGATGGCGCGGCTGGCCGGTTTCGCCGATCTGCATCCCATGGCGCCCCTGGCCACCATCCAGGGTGCGCTGACCCTGATGGACCGGCTCTCCCACTGGCTGAAGACGCTGACCGGCATGCCGGCCGTGGCCCTGTCGCCCAAGGCCGGCGCGCACGGGGAGCTGTGCGGCCTGCTGGCCATCCGGGCGGCCCATGAGGCGAAGGGCGATCCCCGCCGCCGCGTCCTGGTGCCGACCTCCGCCCATGGCACCAATCCGGCCACCGCGGCCTTCGTCGGCTATTCGGTGACCGAGATCGCCCAGACCGATGACGGGCGCGTCGATCTCGCCGACCTGGCCGCCAAGCTGGGTCCGGACGTGGCGGCCATCATGGTCACCAATCCGAACACCTGCGGCCTGTTCGAGCGCGATATCATCGAGATCGCCCGCCTGACCCATGAGGCCGGGGCCTACTTCTATTGTGACGGCGCCAATTTCAACGCCATCGTCGGCCGGGTCCGCCCCGGCGACCTGGGCGTCGACGCCATGCACATCAACCTGCACAAGACCTTCTCCACCCCCCACGGGGGCGGTGGTCCTGGCGCGGGCCCCGTGGTGCTGTCGGAGGCCCTGGCGCCCTTCGCGCCGGCCCCCTGGGTCGTGCACGGGCCTGACGGCCTGACCCTCGTGGAGGAAACGGTGGAAGAGGCCGCCCAGGCCTTTGGCCGGATGAGCGCCTTCCACGGCCAGATGGGCATGTTTGTCCGCGCCTACGCCTACATGCGCAGCCACGGCGCCGATGGTCTGCGCCAGGTGGCCGAGGACGCCGTCCTCAACGCCAACTACATCAAGGCGCGCCTGTCGGGCGTCATGACCCCGGCGTTCCCGGAGGGGCCGTGCATGCATGAGGCCCTGTTCGACGATTCCTGGCTTGAGGGGACCGGCGTCACCACGCTCGACTTCGCCAAGGCGATGATCGACGAGGGCTTCCACCCCATGACCATGTATTTCCCGCTGGTGGTCCATGGGGCGATGCTGATCGAGCCCACCGAAACGGAGTCCAAGCAGGAACTCGACCGGTTCTGCGACGCGCTCATCGCCCTGGCCGAGGCGGCGAAGGCCGGTGATGTGGATCGCTTCAAGGGGGCGCCCTATCTGGCTCCCATGCGCCGTCTGGACGAGACCCTGGCGGCGCGCAAGCCGCGGCTGACCTGGAAACCGGAGCCGGGTGTGGCGCCGGCGCCGCTCGCCGCAGAATAGCAGCGGTCGGGCCTCGAAAGGGCCCGGCTGTCGCCTTACTTTCAGACTGACGCTGCACATATGAGGAAGATGCGCGGGGGCCCCGCCTCCCCGGAAGGGTCGGCCCGCGCACCATTCCAGGTTTGCCAGCGTGTCTCTCGCCCTCTCCGCGCGGACTTATGACCCCACCGCCGCCCGCGGGGGCCTTGGCCGGCTGTCGCGTCGGCTGATCCGGCTTGGGCTGACGACGCTTGGCGGGGTGATTGTACTGGCCGGGGTCCTCATCGCGCCCTTGCCGGGGCCCATGGGGCTGCCGGTGGCGACGGTGGGCCTGATCCTGATTCTGCGAAATTCCTACAAGGCTCGCCGGGCCTTTGTGCGCTTCCAGCGCGCTCACCCGCGGGCCTTGCGTCCGGTCCGAAGACTTCTGCGGCGTCGACCAGAAGTGCTTTCGGTGATGTGGGAAATGACCCTGAAGACCGAGCGTCTGCTGGTCCCGCGGCGCTACCGGGTGGCGATCCGCGGGCGGCGCCTGTTCCGGCGCCGCCGCAGGGCTTCGACTATTGTAGCTTAGCGGCCATCTGGCCGATGGCCTTGTCCACCAGGGGATCGGTGGTCGCAGCCGCCAGGCGGCCGGCCAGGACGGTGCGCGCGGCCTCGGCGGCGAGCTCCGCAGCCGCGGCCTTGACGTCGGCCATGGCCTGCGCCTCGGCGGTGGCGATCTTGCGCTCAGCCATTTCGGTGCGGCGGACAATCTGCTCCTCGAGCTTCACGGCTGCGTCCTTGCGCATCCGCTCGGCGTCGTCCTTGGCCTGGGCCAGCATGTCGGCGGCCAGGCGTTCGGTCTCTTCCCGCTGAGCCTTGATCTCCGTCAGCAGGCGCTCGGCCTCGGCCCGCAGCTTCTGGGCCTCGTCCAGCTCAGCCTGGATCCGCTCAGCGCGGGCGTCCAGGGCCCCCGCCAGGGCGGCGGGCACCTTCAGATAGATCAGCAGCCCGAAGAAGATCAGGACGGCGACCAGAACCCAGAATTCGGCGGTTATGAAAAAGGACATCTGGTCTCTCCTCAGGCGGCGTTGCGCGCGATCGCAGCGTCCACCTCGGCGCGAGTCGGCGCCTGGCCGCTCAGCTTCTCGACGATGGCTTCAGCGGTCTCGGCGGCCAGGCTGCGCACATTGGCCATGGCCTTCTCGCGGCCGGCCTGAATGCCGGCCTCGGCGACGGCCAGCCGTTCGTGCAGCTTGGCTTCCTCGGCGGCGTTGCGGGTGTCAGCCTCAGCCTTGGCCGCGGCCTTGGCGTCGGCGGCGGTCTTCTGCGCGCGTCCCCGGGCCTGGGCGAGTTCCGCAGCGGCCTCGGCCGACTGGCGCTCGGCCTCATCGCGGGCGGCGCGGGCGTCGGCGAGGTCACCCTCGATCTTCGCCGCCCGGGCCTCGATGGCCCCGCCCACCCGGGGCAGGAACAGCTTGGACAGGATGACGTAGAGAATGGCGAAAACGATGAGCAGCCAGAAGATCTGGCCCGGCCAGTAGCCGAACTCGAACTGGGGCAGGCCCGACGTACCGTGTTCGGCCGCTTCCGTGCTCTCGTGCAGATCGTGGCTCAGGGTGGTCGGTGGGGTCTCGACGATCGCCCCGCCCGGCTCAAGCTCTGTTGTGGTCTGGGCCATTCAAGGCGCTCCGTTGAGTCTGCTCAGGTCCATGCGGCTGTAGGGGCCCTCCGCAGGGCGGGCCATGCGAAAGGCGGGCCGTTCTCCAGCCCGCCCCCCAACGCACGGATAGTCTCGCCTTAGGCGGCGAACAGGATCAGCAGCGCGACCACGAAGGCGAAGATGCCGAGGGCTTCGGTCAGGGCCATGCCCAGGAAGAGCATCGGACGCTCGCCGGCCGAGGCCGACGGGTTGCGCAGGGCGCCGTTGAGGTATTGGCCGAACATGGTGCCGAGGCCGATACCGGCGCCGATCATGCCCAACATCGCCAGGCCAGCGCCGACGTATTTAGCAGCAAGGGGATCCATCGAGAGTGCTCCGTGTAAGCGATGGGGTCGGGAAACGGGGGTGAGCAGTCGGTCGTGATCAGTGGCTATGCAGGTTCACGACGTCGTTCAGATAGACGCAGGCCAGCACGGCGAAGACGAACGCCTGCAGGAACGCGACCATGAACTCAAGGGCGGTGATGGCTACGGTGCCGGTCAGGGTGACCAGGGCGCCGACGATCCCCAGCGCGCCCAGCGCGCCCAGGGAGACCACGAAGCCGCCGAAGACCTTCAGGACGACGTGGCCGCCGACCATGTTGCCAAACAGTCGAAGGGCCAGGGTCACCGGACGAACCAGGAAGGAGATGACCTCAATCACCACCACCAGGGGCAGGACGAAGAAGGGCACGCCTGAGGGGACGAACAGCTTGAAGAAGCCCAGGCCGTTGCGGGCGAAGCCCACGGCGATGACCACGGCGATCACCAGGACGCCCAGGGTGGCGGTCACCGCCAGCTGCGAGGTCGAGGTGAAGAAATAGGGGACCATGCCCAGGAGGTTCATGGCCAGGATGAAGGCGAACAGGGTGAAGACGAAGGGGAAGTAGCGCTTGCCCTCGTGGCCGATGATCGAGTCGGTCAGATTGTGGATCAGCTCATAGAGCATCTCGCCAACCGACTGCAGTCGGCCCGGCACCACGGCGGCCTTGGCCGAGGCGGCGGCGAAAAACAGGGTGACGCTGGCCGCGGCGATGATCATCCACAGGGCCGAATTGGTGATCGAAAGATCGAAGCCCGCAACAGCAGGAAGCTCGAGAACCTGCTGGATCTCGAACTGGTGCATCGGATCGGCCACGCCTCAGTCCCTCTTATTCTGGCCAGGCCCCGCGGGCCAGCCGTCGTCGTCTGCGTCTTCGTCGTCGAAGGGGACCGAGGAAACCGGTCCGGCCTTCGCCGCCGCCTGCGCGCTCATGCGTCCCGCAGAGCGCGAGATCAAGAACATCGCCAGGGCGGTACCCACTAGCACGCCCAGGAGCAAGCCCCACGGCGAGGTTCCAGCCCATTGATCGAAGAGCCAGCCAAGGCCGAGCCCCCCAAGAACACCCCCGATCAGCTCCGCCACCAGCTTGTAGCCAGAGCCGATCGCGCCCGTATCGAACTTCCCCTTCCGCTCGCGCGCCGCGCGCTGGACATCGACGGCGTCCAGTTGAGCATCGAGGCGTTTCAGCGCCTCTTCGTGCGGATCGGTCGGTTGCGACATGAGCGGATGGCGCCTTCCGGGGGCGTGGGCGGCCTGCCGGCGCCCCTGGTTCGATCGCGGCGGAACCTAAAGGGGCGAGGGTACAGCGTCAAGGCGCTGACGCCTGTGTCTAATTGTTTGATTTGTATTGGCTATCGGCCTAGTCCGTCGATTCGGCCCCTGTCGGGCCTATTCCGCGGCCAGGGCCTCGGCCTGGCGAAGGTCCACCGAGACCAGCTGGGAGACCCCCCGCTCGGCCATGGTCACCCCAAACAGCCGGTCCATGCGGGCCATGGTCACCGGATTGTGGGTGATGGTGATGAACCGGGTCTCGGTGCGGCTGCGCATCTCGTCGAGCATATTGCAGAACCGGTCCACATTGGCGTCGTCCAGGGGGGCGTCCACCTCGTCCAGCACGCAGATGGGCGCCGGATTGGCCAGGAAGACAGCGAAGATCAGGGCCGCGGCCGTCAGGGCCTGCTCGCCGCCGCTCATCAGGCTCATGGTCGCCATGCGCTTGCCCGGTGGGCAGGCGAAGATCTCCAGGCCGGCCTCAAGGGGGTCGTCGGACTCCACCAGGCGCAGCTCGGCCTGCCCGCCTTCGAACAGGGTTTGAAACAGGGTCTTGAAGTGGCCGTTGATCACCTCGAAGGCGGCGGTCAGCCGCTCCCGGCCTTCGCTGTTCAGTTCGTCGATGCCCTGCCGCAGCCGGGCGATGGCGCCGGTCAGATCGGCGCGCTCGGTCTGCATGGTCTCCAGGCGCGTGGCGCTCTCGCGGGCCTCGTCTTCGGCGCGCAGATTGACGGCGCCGATAGACTCCCGTTGCCGCTCCAGGGCCACGAGGTGGGCCTCCATGCCGCCGGCGTCGGCGGGAATGGCGACCGCCTCATCGGCCAGCAGGCGGGCCAGTTCCGCGGGCTCCACCTGGGCGGTGTCCCGGATCTGCTCGGTGATCTCGGCCAGCCGCTGCGCCGCGGCCTCCCGATGGGCGTCCAGGGCGGCGCGGGCTTCGCGCGCCTGGGCGGCGGCGGCTTCAGCGGCGCGCAGGGCCCGCTCGGTGGTCGATCGCGCCGTCTCGGCGCCCAGCATGGCGTCGCGAGCCTGAGCCCGTCGGGTCTCGGCCGCGGCGAAGGCGTCCAGCAGGGCGATGCGGCGGGACTCCAGGGCCTTGGGGGCCTCCCGGGCGGCGTCCAGGGCCTGCAGGCTGCGGGTCCGCTCGGCCTCCAGGCTCTCCAGCCGCCGGGCGGCGGTGTCGGCCCGCCGCGCCCAGTCGTCGCGTTCGCGGACCAGGGTGGCCAGGCGCCGGGAGCGCCCCTCCCGTTCGCGGGTCTCGACATCCAGCGCCGAGCGGGCGGCCGCGGCGGCTTCCCGGGCAGGGCCAGCGGCGGTGCGGGCCGTGGCCAGCGCCTGGGCCAGGTCGCCATTCGCGCTCGCGCCTCCCAGCTCGGCGAGGACGGCGGCGTGGTGGCTTTCGGCCTCGGCCAATTCGGCCTCGAACCGGCCGATCATGTCATCCAGGGACTGGGCCTGAGCCTCCCGTCGGGCGGAGTCCCGCTCCAGCCGCTCCAGCGCCGCGCGGGCCTGTCCCAGGCGGTGTTCGCAGGCCGGCGGCTCCCGCCGCGCCGCCCTCTGGGCGAGTTCGGCCTCCGCCTGCATGCGCTGTGCGGCCGCCAGGGTCGCCTGGGCGCCCTGGGCGGCGGGGGTCAGCGCCTCGATCTCCGCCTCGACCTCGGCCAGCCGCGTCTTCTGCTCCAGCCGCACCGCGGCGGGCTTCTTGGCCTCGGCCCGGGCGGTGAAGCCGTCCCAGCGCCAGAGATCGCCTTCGCGGGAGACCAGCCGGCAGCCGGGGGCGATCAGCTTGGCCAGAGCCTCGCCGGCGTCCCGGGACACCAGCGCGACAAAGGCGAGCCGCGCGGCCAGCTGCGGCGGCGCCTTGATGTGGTCGCTCAGGGGCGTGGCGCCAGCCGGCCAGATGGGCGCCTCGGCCTCCCCGCCGCCCCAATAGGCCGGCGCCTTGGCGTCGAGGGCGGCCTCAAGGTCATCGCCGAGGGCCGCGGCCAGGGCCATTTCATAGCCCCGCTCAGGCGCGACGGCGTCCAGGGCCGGGGCGAAGCCGCCCCGCAACTGGGGGGCGACGATCTGGGCCAGCGCCCGGGCCTCGGCGGTGAGGCGGGCGATAACCTCGTCTTGCTTTCGTGCGGCCTCGCGGGCCTCGGCCTCGGCGGCGGCCGCCCGGCTCTGGGCCTCCTCGGCGGCCTCGAGTTGCGCTCGCGCGGCGCTTAGGGCGGCGAGGTCGGCGTCGAACCGGGCCTTGGCCTCTATGATGGCGGGATCCTGCGCCGGCCCGATGGCGGCCCGCTCGGCGCGGGTCTGATCAAGGGTGCGGCGGGTCCGGGCGACCCGCGTCTCGGCTTCGCTGATCCGGGCGGCGGCTGCGCGGCTTTGAGCCTCCTGGGCGGCCAGGGCGGCGGCCAGGCGCTCGACCTCGGCGTCGGCGGCCGCCCGCACGGCCTCGGCCTCGCTGAGGGCGGCCTGAAGCTCGGGCTGGCGTTCGGGCGCCTGGGCCACGGCGGCCTCCAGGGCCTCGACGTCTTCGACCAGGCGGGCGAGGGCGGCCTGAGCGTCCTCGACCATCTGGCTTTCGCGACCCCGGTCAGCGTCGATGCGGTTGATCTCCGCCTCGCCGCGGGTCACTTCGGCGGCCAGGGCCTCGTCTTCCCGTTCGATGCGGTCCTTGTCGATGGCGAGCTTGCCCAGCACGGCGGCGGCCACCGCTTCGGCCTCACGCAGGGGGGCGAGCGCCGCCTCGGCGATGGCGGCGTCTGTCGTGGCGGCGGCGGCGGCGCGAGCGGCCGCCTCCACGGCGCGACCTGCTTCGCCAGCCTCCCTGTGCAACCGCTCCGCAGCCAGGCGCGCCTCAGTCCAGCGGGCGTGGAGCAGGGCCGATTGCAGGGTGCGGATCTCGGCGGACAGGCGCTTGTAGCGCTCGGCCTGCCGGGCTTCCCGGCGCAGGCGGTTGAGCCCGCCTTCCAGTTCCTGGGCCACGTCGTCCAGGCGGGCGAGGTTGGTCTCGGCCGCCCGCAGCCGCAGCTCGGCCTCATGGCGGCGTGAATGCAGGCCTGAGACGCCGGCCGCCTCCTCGAGGATCAGCCGCCGGTTCTGCGGCTTGGCGGCGATCAGCTCGGAAATCTGTCCCTGGCGCACCAGGGCGGGGGAGTTGGAACCGGTGGAGGCGTCGGCGAACAGCAGCTGGACGTCCCGGGCGCGGACCTCCTTGCCATTGATGCGGTAGGTGGAGCCCGAGCCCCGGTCGATCCGGCGCACCACCTCGAGAACCGGATGGTCGTTGTAGGCGGCCGGCGCGCGTCGGTCGGCATTGTCGATGGTCAGGGTGACGTCGGCATGGTTGCGGGACGGACGCTTGCCCGACCCCGCAAAGATGACGTCGTCCATGCCGCCGGCCCGCATGGCCTTGGCGGAATTGGCGCCCATGACCCAGCGCAGGGCTTCCAGCAGGTTCGACTTGCCGCAGCCGTTCGGCCCGACAATTCCCGTCAGCCCCGGCTCGATCCGGAACTCGGTCGGATCGACGAAGGACTTGAAGCCGGTGAGCCGAAGCCGCTGGAAGCGCACGGGCGCCTAGGTCCCCCTCAGGCCTATTTCTGGGCTGCAGCCACGGCGGCGTCGATCTCGGCCATGCTCATCGCGCCTTCCTTGGCCACCTTGCCATTGATCGTGAAGGTGGGGGTCGAGGTGATACGCGCTTCGCGCTGCGTCTTGTCGATCCGCGCGTTCAGGGCGCGCAGGCCCTCTTCGCTCGAAATGCAGGACTGGAACTGCTCTTCGCTGAGCCCAGCCGAGCGCGCCACTCTCAGCAGGGTCCCGCGGATGTCGCCGGAGGTGAACATCTCCTGCTGGCTGTGGAAGATCGAGTCGATCACGCCGAAGTACTTGTCGTCGCCCGCGCAGCGCGCCAGCAGGAAGCCCGCCGCGGCCACCTCGTTCGGCGGCGTCAGGAATTCCTTGAGGGTGTAGTGGACTGTGCCGGTGTCGATGTACTTGGCCTTCAACTCCGGAAAGACCTCGTTGTTGAAGGTGGCGCAGTGCACGCAGCTCAGGGAGGCGTACTCCACCATCTTCACCGGCGCATTGGGGTCGCCCAGGCTCATGTCGCCATCGGCGGCGGCGGAGGACTGGCCCGAGCAGGCGCCCAGGAAGAGGGTCGCAGCGGCGACGGCCATCATTAGGCGGCGGCTGAGGTTCGGCATGGTGGTCGGCCCTTTGTGCATGAAGGTCGAGATTGTGAAGTAAAACGCGATTCCCAGGGTAAGGCCCATGGCGCCTTTGGACGGCAAGAACGGCCGCAGACCAACAATGTCAACGTCGCTGGGCGTTCCGCATCACGCCGCGCCCCAGGGCCAGCAAGGCGGACTTGAGGGGCCCCTCGGCGGCGCCGGCAAGGCTCTGGCTCAGCTCGGCCTCCTGAGCGGCGTCCAGGGGGGCTTGCCGTTTGCGGGGCGCCTGGGCTGTGCTGGCCGGCGCGGGCCTCAAGGGGCCCTGGACGATGCGCAGGCGCTCCACCGCGCCGGAGCCCAGAAACAGATTCACCCGGGACAGGATCTCCGGCGCCTGGTGCTGGACGAGGGCCGCTGAGGGCCCGGCCACCCGGATCTCAAGGGCGGCGCCGGCGCCATTGCGACCCTTGACCAATTTCACAGGTTCGGTGCGCCGGGCGATCTGCTCGCCGACGATCTCGCGCCAGCGGGCCTGCAGGGCGCCGGGGCCCTGGCCAAAGCGGGCGTCGAGCTCGCGGATCAGCTTGGACAGGCCGCGCCCCGCCGGCGGCGGCGGTCGCGGCGCCGGGCGCGTGCGACGGCTGGCCAGGATCTGACGGGTCTCTTCCAGGTCGGGCAGGGAGCGGGGGGCCATGTCGGCGCTACGATACACCCGGATACGCCCGTCGCGGAGTCCCCCTGCACAAGGCCGGCAAGAGGCCTTAAGTCTCTGGCGGTGAGCCCTGAACAGATCCGCCTCAACCTGTTGTCCTGGTACGACGCCCATGCCCGCGACCTGCCCTGGCGCACGGGCCCCGCGGCCGGGCAGGACGGGTTGCGTTCCGATCCCTACCGGGTCTGGCTGTCGGAGGTGATGCTGCAGCAGACCACCGTGCCGCACGCCGCCCCCTACTTCCTGAAGTTCACCGCCCGCTGGCCCACTGTGTCTGACCTGGCCGCCGCGCCGGACCATGAGGTCATGGCCGCCTGGGCCGGCCTTGGCTACTACGCCCGCGCCCGCAACCTGCTGGCCTGCGCCCGGGCGGTGGCCGATCAGCATGGGGGCGTCTTTCCCGACACCGAGGCGGCCCTGCGCGCCCTGCCGGGGCTCGGCCCCTATACGGCCGCGGCGGTGGCGGCGATCGCCTTTGACGAGGCGACCAATGTGGTCGACGGCAATGTGGAGCGAGTAATGGCGCGGCTGTTCGCCGTGGAGACGCCCCTGCCGGCCGCCAAGCCGGAGCTCAAGAGCCTGGCCGCCGCCCTGGTCCGAGGTGAGCGCCCCGGCGACTGGGCTCAGGCGCTGATGGACCTGGGGGCCACGGTCTGTCGGCCGAAGTCGCCGCTGTGCGACCGCTGTCCTCTGACGAGCGCCTGTGCGGGCCTCGCGACGGGCGCGCCTGAGACCTATCCGCGCAAGACCGCCAAGGCGGCCCGGCCCCATCGCCACGGGGTGGCCTATATCCTGACCCGTGGAGACGAGGTGGCCCTGGTGCGCCGCCCGCCCAAGGGCCTGCTCGGCGGTATGCTGGCCCTGCCGACCAGCGACTGGCGGGACGCCCGGTGGTCAGAGGCCGAGGCGAGGACTGCAGCCCCTGTGTCAGCCGACTGGCGGGGCGCTGGCGAGGTGGAGCATGTCTTCACCCACTTCTCACTGACCCTGCGGCTGCTGCGGGCCGAGGGCGAGGCCGACGGCGTGATCTGGAGCGCCCGGCGCGACCTCGACGCCCTGCCGAGCGTTTTCCTGAAGGCTGCGCGCGCGGGGCTGTCGAACCTGCTTTAAGCCGCGACCGCCGGGATTTCCTTGCGCATCTTGATCCGCAGGACGTCGATGGGGGCGAGGCCCGCGTCGGTCTTGAAGTGCCAGTAGGTCCAGCCGTTGCAGGCTGGGGCCGACTGCACCATCGCCCCGACCTTGTGGATCGAGCCGGTCATCTCGCCGACCGCCAGGCTGCCGTCGGCGCGGACCCGGGCCGCCCGCTCACCCTTGGGGCAATAGAGGACGTCACCAGGCCGCAGCAGGCCGGCCTCAACGATCTGGCCGAAGGGCACCCGGGGCTCGGAGCGCTTGGAGCCGGTCACCTGAACGTCTTCGGGCGAAACGGGAAGCACCTTGGAGATACGGGTCTTGGCGACGGCGATGTACTCGTCTTCCTTCTCCAGGCCGATGAAGCGCCGGCCCAGGCGCTTGGCGGCCGCGCCGGTGGTGCCCGAGCCGAAGAAGGGGTCGAGGATGACGTCGCCGGGCCTGGTCGAGGCCAGGATCAGGCGGTGCAGCAAGGCTTCGGGCTTCTGGGTCGGATGGGCCTTGGCGCCGGTGGCGTCCTTGATCCGCTCCTCCCCAGTGCACAGGGGAAAGGTCCAGTCCGAGCGCATCTGCAGTTCGTCATTGGCCATCTTCATGGCGTCATAGTTGAAGGTGTAGCGCCGCCCGCCCCGGGACTTGGCCGCCCAGATCAGGGTTTCATGGGCGTTGGTGAAGCGGGTGCCCTTGAAGTTCGGCATCGGGTTGGTCTTGCGCCAGACCACGTCGTTCAGGATCCAGAAGCCCAGGTCCTGCAGGGTCACACCGACCCGGAAGATGTTGTGGTAGCTGCCGATGACCCAAAGGGCGCCGTCGTCCTTCAGGACGCGGCGGCATTCCGCCATCCAGGCCTTGGTGAAGGCGTCATAGGCCGCGAAGCTCTCGAACTGATCCCAGTCGTCGTCCACCGCGTCGACCTTGGAATTGTCCGGCCGCAGCAAGTCGCCGCCCAGCTGCAGATTGTAGGGCGGGTCGGCGAACACCAGGTCCACAGACCCCGTCGGGAGCTTCTTCAGCTCCTCGATGCAATCGCCCTGGATGATGGTCTCGGCGGGAAAGCTCATGGACGCCCCTCAGATCTACAGAAGGGAATCTTCCCCTATCGTGGTGAAGGGGCCGTTTCGAAACGTAGTGAACGAGGGGTTAAGTCAAGAACGACCTAGGCTGTCGCCAGGGCTTCCAGCTGGGCCAGGGTGCGGGCCAGCTCGCTCTGCCGGCGGAGCCCGAGCTTGTCGAAGATGGCCCGGAGCTGGTTGCGGACCGTGTTGACGGAGATGTCGAGGTCGCGCCCGGCCTCGGCGAGGGTCAGGCCAGCCTGGAGCGTGAGAGCCAGCCGGGTCTCCGCCGGCGTCAGTCCAAAACTGCTCATCAGGGCGCCGGCCACCGCTTCAGTGCGGGCGAGCGGGGGCAGGACCAGGGCGTAGCAGTCGCCGCCGCCTGACAGGAGGGCGAAGAAGGGTCCGCCCGCGTCGGCCTCGAACCGGATGATGACCTCGCCCAGGCGGTCCTGGCGCAGGCGCTGCCGGGCGGCGGCCAGGGCCTCGGCGCAGGCGACGTCCCGGAAGGCCAGCCGATCACCCTCAATCACACCCAGCATGGCGTTGAACTGGGCCGCACCGGCGGGGTTTCCGCCCAGAACCCGATCGCCGCCATCGACCACCAGCACCGCGCCGCTGGACTGGGTCAGCGGCGGTGCGAGCGCCCAGGCGGTCGAGACGGGGATGTGAGGCCAGGTGTTCAGGGTCTGGTGCGTCATGATGGCCGAGGATGCGGCCGGTCACGCTGGCCAGGAATCCCCGGTTGGGGGGTCAGGTAAGGCCCGCCACAACCTCGGCCACGATCTCGGGGTGGGAGGCGTGGATCAGCCGGCCAGCCTCCGGAATTCGGATCACCCGGTGGCCGGGCAGGGCCTCGTCCCACACCTCGTCGCCTTCGCCTGGCAGATAGAGGACATCCTGCTCGCCCAGCAGCCGCGTCCAGGCCCGACCGTCCGCCATGGGAGGCGGGCGCCAGCCGACATAGGCGCTCTGTTCCTGGATGAAGCCCCACGGCGTGGCCAGGGCGGCCAGGCGCGCAGACGCCACATAGTCGGCCAGGATCCTTTGGTCCTCCAGAGCAGCGAGGTCAGACGGGCTGGCCTTCACCGCCTCGCGCACAATACCGGCCATTGACCTCGGACTGGCGCGCCGCACTAGGAAGGCGGCGATCGACTCGATCAGGTGTGGCTGGGCGGCGATCATCCGCTTGGCCATGTTCATCAACCCGTCCCACCGGGTGTCGACCTCATAGGGCCGAAAGGGATTGAGCAGGACGCCGCCCGCGAACAGTTGGGGATGGGCCTCGGCGAAGATCAGGGCGGCGGCTTCGCCCCCTCGGCAGAGGAGGCGGACCCGCTTCAGTTTCAGCGCCTCGGCGGCCAGGGCCATGTCGGCGGCGGCCCGTTCGGCCGCGCTCTCGCTGCCGGTCGGTGGTGGATCGGTGAGGCCAAAACCCGGCCGCTCGATGGCGATAGGCCGAAGGCCCCGGCGCTGCAGGGCCTTGATCAGGCCCCGGTCGATGAGGCTGCCGGTCAGCGCGCTATGCATGAGGAAGGTTGGCGCGCCGCTGGCCGGTCCGTAGTCCGACAGGGCGATCCGGCCGCCCCCTTCGGGCCGGCTCAGTAGACGAAGGGGCCGCAACTCGTCAGCCTGGGCCGCATGGGCCAGATTGTCGGCGCCCGCCAAGGCGAGGAGGATCGAGGCCTGGACGGCCACCTCGCTCAAGGCGCCGGCTGTGCGCACCCCAAGGGTTTCGAACAGGCGCTTGAGCTCGGCCTTCACCACATGCTCGCTGACCCGCAGGGTGGCGGCGATCTCAGGCCGCGTCAGGCCCATGGCCACCAGTCGGCACACCGCCGCCTGGCGAAGGGGCAGACCAAGAGCCGGGGCGAAGAGACCGACCTCCGCCAGATCAAACTCTCCGACTCCGGCGGCCATGTGCAGGCGGCGGACCAGATCGGCCTGCCGGCGCGCGCCGGCCTTGCGCAGGGCCGCGGCGATTGCTTCCCGGGCGGTCTCATAGGCGACGCCAGCCGTCCGGGCGGCGACCTTAAGGTTGTCGTTCGCGAGAAGGGCGGAAACCACCCGGGTCTCCAGGGAGGTCAGCCGCCACCCCTCACAAGCCCGCCCGACCAGGTTGGGGTGGGCGAAGGGGCGATAGGTCAGGGCGACAAACCGGGCTTCGCCCGCCACAGCGGCTATCGTCGGTGACAGGGGCCAGCCCCGGGCGGCCAGGGGCGAAGCGATCAGCATCACCGCCACCGAGCCGTCCTCGCATGGCTGGACGAGGAGCCGATAGGCCCCTGGGGCCGGGGCGGCGTCCAGCTGCAGATCGAGTCCGAAGGCGTCTGTGAAGGCGGGGTCGGCGATGATCAGACGGCCGGAGCTGGAAAAGGCGGCGCTGGCCAGGGCCTGGGCGGGCACGGACAGGGGCGCCCCCGTCGCTGGCGCATCCTGAGACACGCGGGCGATCGAGGCCAGGAGGCGCTCAGCCCCCAGCCCGCCGGTTGCGGTCCCCGCCGCCAGCTTACGCTTCTCTCCTGGCTGCATGACCGCGGCCAAGCCCCTGTTCACACCAACACGTCCTGGTTGTCATTCGCCGGGGGCGGAGGGCGCAGGTCAAGCGCCATCGGTCGGTGAACCCGAGTCGCCAATCAGCCTTGCGGGGGGGCGGCGTCGAACTCGGCGAGGTTCCCCGTGATCTTCTCGCCGCGCAGCACCTTTTGCACCGGCGCCCAGGTGGTGCGGTGAATCTCGCAGGGGCCAAGCCGTTCCAGGGCGTTGATATGGATCGGCGCGCCATAGCCCTTGTGGCCGGCGAAGCCGTAGCCGGGATAGCGCTCGTCCATCTCGACCATCAGCCGGTCCCGGGCGACCTTGGCCAGGATCGAAGCCGCGGCGATGGACAGGGACTTGCCGTCGCCGCCGACCACCGTCTTGACCGGGCAGGGGAGCTTGAAGGGATAGTTGCCGTCTACCAGGGCGAAGACCGGCGTCACCTCCAGCGCCTCGATGGCCCGGCACATGGCCAGGCCCGCGGCGTGCAGGATGTTGAGCTCGCCGATCTCCCCCACCGAGGCGAAGCCCACGCCCCAGGCGATGGCGCAGGCCTTGATCTCGATCTCCAGGCCGGCGCGGGCCTTGGCGGTCAGCTTTTTGGAATCGTTCAGGCCGGCCGGAATGCGCGCCGGATCGAGGATCACGGCCCCGGCGCTGACTGGCCCCGCCCAGGGCCCGCGGCCCGCCTCGTCCACGCCGCACACCGGCGAGGGACAGGCGGTTTCCAGCAGCAGGTCGGGGACGACAAGAAGGGGGGCGGGCTTGCGGGCCATCAGGCGCTCATAGCCGCAACGTCGTCGTGACGGAAGCAGCAGGTGAGGTGGTCGTTGACCATGCCCACGGCCTGCATGAAGGCGTAGACGATCACCGGACCGACGAACTTGTAGCCCTGCGCCTTCAGCGCCTTGGACACCTCCACGGCCAGGGGCGTCTGGGCGGGAACCTGGCCGATCTCGCTCCACTGGTTCTGGATCGGCTTGCCGTCGGTGAAGGCCCAGAGGAAGGACGACAGGTCCTGGCCCTTCTCGCGCATGTCCAGATAGATCCGCGCACTGTTGATCGCCGCGTCGATCTTGGCGTTGGAGCGCACGATGCCAGCGTCCGCCATCAGCCGGGCGCGGTCGGTCTCGCCGAAGCGGGCGACGATCTCGGGATCAAAGCCGCCAAAGGCTTCGCGGAAAGCCTCACGCTTGCGCAGGATGGTGATCCAGGAAAGGCCGGCCTGGAAGCCGTCGAGCACCAGCTTCTCCCACAGCGCCTGGGGGTCGTACTCGGGCACGCCCCAGTCGGTGTCGTGATAGGCCTCGTACAGGGGATCGCCCGCCATGCCGCGCCAACCGCATCGAATCAGGTCGCTGCTCATGCCAGCGAGTCTTGCGACCCAGGCCGCTTCGGGCAAGCGCCCCTAGAAAGGGGCGGCCATTCGCGCATCGAACCAGTCCGGCCGAACCACCCGCGCGGGTTGGCCGTCCACGCTCAGGTCGGCGCCTGCGATTCGGTCGAGGCGCAGGGAGGCCATGGCCAGGCCGTCGGCGCCGCTCAGCACAACGCCGGCCCTCAGCTCGCCGGCCAGGATTTCGGCGCCGGGCGGCGGCGTCTCGCCGTCGAAGGCGATGGGCAGGAAGCGCGTCTTCACCGTCCCGCGGCGCTTCATGCGCGAGGTGGTCTCCTGGCCGACAAAACAGCCCTTCTTGAAGTCGATCCCGTCCAGCAGGTCGAAATTGGCCTCGATGGGATAGGTCTGCTCTACCCCCCAGTCCGCCGGTCCCGGCACGCCGAGCGACCGGGAGAAGGCGGCGTAGTCAGCTTCACCACCTTCGATCAGTCCCTGCGGGGCCGGAAGACCATAGCCCCGCCAGCCCAGGTCCGGCAGGCGCGGATCGGCCAGCCAGCCTTCACCTGGCGCAGGCCCCCCGCCGAACAGAACGGTCACCGGTGCCTCCTCTGCGGCGATCGTCACCTTGGCCCGCAGGCGGTAGATCATCAGCCGCTGCAGGATGGCGTCGCGGTGCTCGGCGGCCACGTCCAGCCAGCAGCCGTCCTCGCGGCCGACCACGAACAGGTCGTAGAGCACCTTGCCCTGCGGGGTGAGCAGGGCCCCGAAGCGGATCTCGCCCACGGCCAGAGTTTCGACATTCTGGCTGATCAGATTGTGCAGGAAGTCCCGCCAATCTGGCCCCCCCAGGGCGATCAGGCTTCGGGAGTCGAGGCGGGCGTAATGCAGAGTCTGGACCATGGTGTCGCACTTAGGATCGCGGCGGCTCGCGCGCCAGCCAGACCCACTCTATAACCGGCAGATGACGCAAGGGTCCTTCCCCATACTATTCATCACGGCGACCCGGATCGGGGACGCCGTGCTGTCGTCAGGCCTTCTGGCCAAGCTTCGCGAAGAAATTCCCCACGCCCGCTTCACCATCGTCGCGGGTCCCGCCGCTGCGCCCCTGTTCGCCGATACGCCCAGCCTGGACGAACTGATCGTTCTTCAGAAGTCCCCCCATGGCGGCCATTGGCTGTCCCTATGGCGCCAGGTGCGCCGCCGTCGCTGGGGCCTGGTGGTCGACCTGCGCGGCTCAGCCATGGCCAGCTTCGTGCGCACCAAGCGCCGGGCGATCTTCAGGCGCCAGCCGGGCTTGCCGCTTCACAAGGTGGTGGAGGCCGCTCGCCTGCTGAAGCTGGAGGAGGAGCCGCCGGCCCCGCATCTGTTTACCAGCCCCGAGACCGAGGCCGCCGCGGCGGCCCTGACCCGCGGCGAAGGGCCGATCCTGGCGCTGGCCCCGGCCGCCAACTGGGTCGGCAAGACCTGGCCCCTGGAGCGCTTCGCCCAATTGGCGATCCGGCTGCTGGGGGAGGGGGGCGCCTTGCAGGGCGCGCGGCTGATGGTGCTCGGTTCATCCGATGACACCGGCGTCGTCGCCTCCCTGCGCCACGTGGTTCCCAAGGCGCGGTTCATCGACCTCGTGGGCAAGGTTGATCTGCTGACCAGCTATGCGGCGCTCAAACACGCACGGCTGTTCGTGGGCAATGATTCGGGCTTGATGCACATGGCCGCCGCCGCCGGCGCGCCGACGCTCGGCCTGTTTGGCCCCTCGGATGATACGCAATATGGGCCGTGGGGCCCGCACACCCGCGTGGTCCGCGGGGTCCGTGATTTCGAGCAAATCCGCCTGCAGGATCCAGGTCTCAATCAGAGCTTCTGTCACATGATGGACCTCAGCGTCGACACCGTGGCGAAGGCGGCTTACGACCTCTTGGCGCAGACGGAGAAGAGCCATGGCTGAGACCTATGACCTGATCGTCCATGGGGGCGAGATCGTCAATCATGACGGCCGTGGGGCCGCCGACATCGGCGTGCGGGGCGGCAAGATCGTCGCCATCGGCGATCTGTCCCAGGCCTCGGCCGGCGAGCGTTTCGACGCCACGGGGCTGACTGTCCTGCCGGGCGTCATCGACACCCAGGTCCACTTCCGCGAGCCCGGACTGGAGTGGAAGGAAGACCTGGAGACCGGCTCCCGCGGGGCGGTGCTCGGGGGCGTGGTCGCCGTCTTCGAGATGCCCAACACCGAGCCCACCACCACCGACCCCGACGCGCTGGCCGACAAGCTGGCCAGGGCCAAGGGGCGCATGCACTGCGACCACGCCTTTTATGTGGGCGGCACCCATGAGAACGCGACCTTCCTGGGAGAGCTGGAGCGTCTGCCCGGCTGCTGCGGGATCAAGGTGTTCATGGGCGCGTCGACCGGCACCTTGCTGGTGCAGGACGATGAGGGCGTGGAACAGGTCCTGCGCCATGTGAACCGCCGGGCGGCCTTTCACTCCGAGGACGAGTACCGCCTGGCCGATCGCCGGGACCTGGCCCGAACCGGCGACTGGACCAGCCACCCCGAGGTGCGCGACGCCCAGGCCGCCATCCAGTCCACCGAACGGCTGCTGCGCATCGCCCGCAAGCTCGGCAAGCGTATCCACGTCCTGCACGTGACCACGGCTGAAGAGGTGGAGATCCTGGCCCGTCACAAGGACGTCGCCAGCGTTGAGATGACCCCCCAGCACCTGACCCTGGAAGGTCCCGAGGCCTATGAGCGGCTGAAGGGCTTCGCCCAGATGAACCCGCCGATCCGGGACGCCCGCCACCGAGCAGGCCTCTGGCGGGGTCTGGCGGCTGGCGTCACCGACGTTATCGGCTCCGACCATGCGCCCCACACTCGGGAGGAGAAGGCCAGGCCCTATCCCGCCTCGCCCTCGGGCATGCCCGGCGTCCAGACCCTGGTCCCCATCATGCTGACCCATGTGGCCGAGGGGCGGCTGTCCCTTGAGCGGTTCGTGGACCTGACCAGCCATGGCGCCAACCGGCTGTTTGGCCTGGCCGACAAGGGTCGGCTGGCGGAGGGCTATGACGCCGACCTGACCATCGTCGATCTGAAGGCTCGCCGCACCATCACCCACGCCGCCCAGGCCAACCGCGCCGGCTGGACCCCGTTTGACGGCATGGAGGCCAAGGGCTGGCCCGTGGCGACGATCATCCGCGGCCGGGTCGTGATGCGTGACGACGAGGTGGTGGCCGAGGGGACTGGGGAGCCGGTGCGCTTCGCTGAGACGTTGTCGGGCTAGGGGGCCTGCAACCAGACGTTGGCGACCTTCACATTTCCATGCCAAGCTCCGCCTTAGGGGAAGGGGAGTTTTCAGGTCATGCCGGAATCTATGGTCGCGCCAGAGGCGGCGGGGACGTCGTTGCGCCTGGAGCAGAGGGCGAAGCTCTCGTCCTATCTCGGGCTCAGCCTGAAGAACGGGTTTCTCAACCTTCTGACGCTGACGCTCTACCGGTTCTGGGGCAAGACCGAGGTTCGCAGACGCATCTGGTCTTCGACCTATCTCAATGACGAGGCGTTCGAATATACCGGGCGCGGCATGGAGCTGTTCATCGGCTTCCTGATCGCCACCGGCCTGACCCTGGTGTTCCTGCTCTTTGTCTTCGGTATCCAGTTCCTGGGGCCCTTCGCCGTCCTGCTGATCCTCCCCCTGTATGTCGGGCTGATCGGTCTGATCGGTTTTGCGATCTATGCGGCCTTTCGCTACCTGGCCAGCCGCACCGCCTGGCGCGGGGTGAGATTCCATCTGGCCGGCTCAGCCGCCAGCTATGGCTTGAAGTATTTCGGCCTGATGATCCTGACCGGCGTCACCCTGGGTTGGGCCTGGCCGTTCGTCGAACGCAAGCTCGCCGAGCCGCTCTGGGCCAATCTTCGCTTCGGCGACCGCCCCTTCCGGTTCAGCCTCGTCGCCGCCCGCAAGGAGAATGTCTACGGCGCCTTCACCCTGATGTGGCTGGGCGGCATCGTAGGTTACGCCGTCTTGGCGAGCCTCTTCATGGGCGTGGCCATGCAGCCTGACTTCGATCCTGAGGGGGACCCTGCTGCCTTCTTCGCCATCTACGCCGTGGCGCTTCTATTCGGCCTTCTCTTCCTGCTGATCAGCCTGCCCTACCGGGCGGCTATGATGCGATCAGTGGCCCGCGGCATTCAGTTCGAAGGGGTGAAGGTCCGCCTGAAGATCGGCGCGTTGGCCGTCGGCTGGCTGTACCTTGGCAACTTCCTGCTGGTCATAATCTCCCTCGGCTTTCTCATGCCCCTGGTGCAGGCGCGATCGGCCAGGTTCATCCTCAACCGCCTGGTCCTGGAGGGCCAGGTGGACTTTGACGCCATCCACCAGTCGGCGGAGTCTGGTCCCCGACAGGGCGAAGGCCTCGCCGACGCCTTCGGCCTTTCGATCATCTGAGCATGCGCGCCCGCGCCCATGATGGTGAGACCGCCGCGGTCCATGAGGTTGAGGTGGAGGTCTCCAGCTGGGCGATCAGCTTTCGCCTGGGAGGCGAAGCCCAGCTCTGGCGCATGTCGGAGGTCGAGGTCGAGTCCCTGGGCGATCAGGTCCGCCTGAGACGCCGCGGCCAGGCTGCGCGCCTGACGGTGGCCGCCGAGGACTGGCGCGCTGCGGTGGCCGGCGACGCCGCGCCCGTAGAGCGTCGCCATAGACGGCGGGAGCGGCGTCTGGTCATCGGTCTGTTCATCGCCGCCGCCGCCATTCTGCTGTTCGTCTTCGTCGGCGTGCCCCTGGCCTCGGGTCCCCTGGCGAGAATGACTCCCCCGGCCCTGGAGGAGAGTCTGGGCGACACCTATGCCGCCCAACTCAGCATCGCCTTTCCTCCCTGCGCCGGACAGGAGGGCCAGGATGTCCTCCACGCGTTCGGCGATCGCCTCGAAGACGGCATGGACAGCCCGTTCAACATCATGGTCGAGGCGGTGGAGGCGCCCATGGTCAACGCCTTCGCCCTGCCGGGCGGGCGCGTCCTGATCACCGGCGACCTCATCGCCGAGGTCGAGACCCCTGACGAACTGGCGGCCGTCATCGCGCACGAGGCCGCCCATGTGGAACAGCGCCATGTCATGCAGGCGGTCTGGCGTTCCCTTGGTCTTGGCCTGATCCTTGACGCCGTGGTCGGCGGCGGCACAGGCGCTGGCCAGCAGGCGGTGCTGTTGGCGGGATCGGTGACGGAACTCCGCTACAGTCGGGACGCCGAGGCTGAGGCTGATGTGCGCGGGCAGGAAATCCTGCAGTCGCTGGGCTATTCCTCAGAAGGCATGGGCCCCTTCTTCCGCCGCCTGGCGGGTGAGGAGCAGCGCGGCGAGCCCGCGGCGGGCGTGATGGAATTTCTGTCGACCCACCCCGACAGCCTGCGCCGCGCGGAGGCCAGCAATCTACGCGCCCGGCCCGGCGCCCCGGCGTTTTCGCCCGACGACTGGCGAAAGATCAAAGCCGCCTGCGATGACCAGCCGCGCCGCCCTAGTTCGGACTAGCCGGGCGCGTGAGCTGCACAGCCCCCCTTTCCAGGCGCCATCGCCCGCGTCCATAAAGTCGCATGGACGCAGAGCTTCGCATCGAGACGGTCCCGTTCCGTGATCCCCGCTACGCCCCGCGGCGGCTGGAGATTGAGCGGCGGGCGGACGGGACCCTGGTCCTGGCCAACCCCACGCCGTTTTCCCACGAGTTCCAGACCGCCCTGGACGCCCTGGACCATTGGCGGACCGCCGCGCCAGACCGGGTCTGGCTGGCTGAACGGGCGGGCGAGGGCTGGCGCGCCCTGACCTATGGCGAGGCCTGGCATGCGGTGACTCACCTGGCCGGCGGGCTGGTCGCCCGGGGACTGACGGGTCCCAGGCCGATCCTGATCCTGGCGCATAACGGCATCGACCATGCGCTCCTGATGTATGCGGCCATGAGTCAGGGGACGCCGGTGGCGCCGGTCTCGCCCCAGTATGGGCTGGCGGGGGCGAACCTGTCGCGGCTGACTCACGCCTGCGAAGTGCTGAAGCCGGCGGCGGTGTTCACCGAGGACGCCGAGCGCTTCGCCACCGGCCTGTCGGCCGAGATCCTGGCGGGCCTGCCGGTCGTGGCCGCGCATAATGCCCATGCGGGCCACATCGCCTTGGCCGAACTCTATGGAGCGCCGACCTCGCCCGTCGCACGGGCCGACCACCATGCCAAGTATCTGCTGACCTCCGGCTCCACCGGCCTGCCCAAGGCGGTGATCATCACCCAGCAGGCGCTCGCCCTGAACTCCGCCCAGATCACCGCCGGCTTCGAGGACGCCGAGCCGCCGGTGATGGTCAATTCCGCCCCCTGGAGCCACAGCCTGGGGGCCAATTCGATCCTGCACATGTGCGCCACCCGCGGCGGCACGCTTTACATCGACGCCGGACAGCCCACGGCCGCGCGGTTCGCCGAGACGGTGCGCAATCTGCGGGAGATCGCGCCCACCTATCACAACATGGTCCCGGCCGGCTGGATGCTGCTGGTGGACGAACTGGAGAAGGACGAGGCGCTCGCCCGCACCTTCTTCTCGCGATTACGCCTGATGCAGTACGGCGGCGCCAGCCTCGGCCAGGACATCAGCGACCGCATCCAGGCCGTCGCCGTGCGAACGGTGGGCGAGAAGATCAGCTTCGCCAGCGGCTATGGCGCCACCGAGACCGGCCCCACCGCCTGCAACGTCCACTGGCCCAACGACCGTATGGGTCTGATCGGCCTGCCCATCCCCGGCACGGCGGTGAAGCTGGTCCCCGTGGCCGGCAAGATGGAGTTCCGGGTCAAGGGACCACAGGTCAGTCCCGGCTATCTCGGTCGGCCGGAGCTTTCGGCCCAGGCCTTCGACGAGGACGGCTTCTATATCCTGGGGGACGCCGCGCGGCTGGTGGACCTGGAGGCGCCGGAGCAAGGCCTGGCCTTCGACGGACGTATCTCGGAGAATTTCAAGCTGGCCAGCGGCACCTTTGTCGCCGTGGGCGAGGTGCGGATCGCGGCCCTGTCGGCGGTGGGCGGGACGGTCACCGACGCGGTGGTCTGCGGCGAGGGCCAGGCGGGGCTGGGCCTCATGTTCTATCCCGACCCCCGCAGACCGCGGGCCGAGGTCGAAGCCGCTGTCCAGGCGGGGTTGGTGGCCTACAACGCCAAGACCCGGGGTGGTGGTCGAATCCCCCGGGCGCTTGTCCTGCCCGACGGCCCCGACGGCGCCTCGGGCGAGATCACCGACAAGGGCTATATCGCCCAGGCCCTGGCCCGCACCCTTCGCGCGGAGGCGCTAAGCCGCCTGTTCGCTGATCCTCCACCCCCTGAAGTGATGGTGTTTGACTGATGAATGGCGCCGACGCCCTGATCGAGACCCTGTTGGCCAATGAGGTCGACGCCTGTTTCGCCAATCCCGGCACGAGCGAGATGCAGTTTGTCGCCGCCCTGGACCGGCGACCGACCATGCGTCCGGTGCTCTGCCTGTTCGAAGGGGTGGCCACCGGGGCCGCCGATGGCTTTGGCCGCATGGCTGACCGCCCGGCCTGCACCCTGCTGCACCTGGGCCCCGGCTACGGCAACGGCCTGGCCAACCTGCACAATGCGCGCCGCGCCTACACGCCCCTGGTCAATGTGATCGGCGACCACGCCACCTATCACCGCCAGTATGACGCGCCCTTGAACTCCGACATCCCGACGCTGGTGGGACCCAACTCCCTGTGGGTGAAGTCAGCGGACCGGGCCGACGATGTGGCCGCCATCACCGCCGAGGCGATCGCCGCCAGCTACGGCCCTCCGGGCGGACCGGTCAGCCTGATCCTGCCGGCCGATTCCGCCTGGACCGAAACCCAGGCCGGTGCGGTAAAGGCGCGCAAGCCGCAGAGGGCCGCGCCATCAGCGGACGCCGTCGAGGCCGCGGCGCGGGCGGTCCGCGCAGCGCAGAAACCCGTGATCCTCATCGGCGGTCAGGCCTGTCGCGCTGAGGCCATGGTCCAGGCCGCCCGGCTGGCGGCCCACGGGGTTCGGGTGCTGGCTGACACCTTTGTCGCCAGGCAGGCTCGAGGCGCCGGCGCTTTCCAGCCTGGCCGGATGCAGTACTTTGGCGAGGCGGCTCTGGCGGACCTGGAGGGGACCGATCTGATGCTGCTGGCCGGTACGACCCAGCCGGTGGCCTTCTTCGCCTATCCCGACCGTCCAAGCCTGCTGGTCCCGGAGGGCTGCGCCCTGATGACCCTGGCCACCCGCGCCGAGGACGCCGCGGCGGGCCTGCGCGCCCTGGCCGACGCCCTGGGCGCCCCGGCCTCTGGCCCGGTGCAGCCGCTCAAGCGGCCGGAGGGCGCGCCCACGGGGCCGATGACCCCCCAGGCGGCCGGAGTCTCCATCGCCCGTCACCTGCCCGAAGGCGCCATTATCTGCGACGACTCGGTGACATCTGGCGGCGGCGTGGCCAGCCAGACCGGCACGGCGGCGCCCCATGAGGTGCTGTCGCTCACCGGCGGGGCGATCGGCCAGGCCATTCCGCTGTCCATTGGCGCGGCTGTCGCCTGCCCTGATCGGAAAGTCCTGTCGCTGAACGGCGACGGGGCGGCGATGTATACGGTCCAGGGGTTGTGGACGATCGCGCGGGAGAACCTGGACGTCACGGTCGTGGTCTTCGCCAACCACGCCTATCGGATCCTGGGGATCGAGCTTGGCCGCACCGGCGCGGGCGAGGCGGGGCCGTCTGCGGCCAAGCTGCTGGACCTGGGCGATCCGCGGATCGACTGGGTGTCCATGGCCAAGGCCATGGGTCTTCCCGCAGTGCGCTGCGAGACCGCCGAATCCTTCGAGACCACCTTCGCCTCAGCCATGCGTCAGACCGGCCCGATGTTCATTGAGGCGGCCATCGCCTGATCGGTCCGATCTTCGGCCAAAGCAAAGGGCCCGCGGCTTGCGCCGCGGGCCCTTCTTCGTGCTGTCTGATCCGAGGGATCAGGTGTTGCCCGGCAGCTTGCAGCCGCCGGCGATGCCCTTGGCGAAAGCGCAGCCCATGGCTTCCACCGAATTGATCGGGTTCTGCTTGTACTCGATCATGTAGCCGGCCAGGCCGTCGGAGCAGGCGACCTCGATATAGGCCGAGCCGTCGGCGGTCTTGCCCACCAGGCGCTGGCCCGAAACCGTGCAGCTGTCGCGGCCGTGCTTCTTCAGGTCGGCGGTGAGAGCGGCATAGGCGCTGTTCTCGGGGTTCAGGCCGCAGCGGTAGCCGACGATCGGGGCGTAGGCGCAGTTGTATATGGCGCTCTTGGTGGCTTCGAAGACGCCAACGCCGCCGGGCTTGCCGCCCTGGCAGACCAGCTCGACCACGTCCTTGCCGCCGGACGCCGGGAAGACCGCATACTTCTCGACATCGCAGTCGAAGCCCGCGGCCTTGGACAGGCGGGTATAGAGGGCGGCCTGTTCGGTGGCCGCTTCACGGGCGTCGGTCAGGGTGCAGCCGCCCAGGATGCCCAGCGCACGGGCGCAGTCCCAGGATTCCGCCAGCTGGCCGGTGTTGGCCACCTTGTAGATGTAGCCCTTGCCGTCTTCGCAGGCGGCTTCGAAATAGTTGGAGCCGTCGGTGGTGGCCCCGACAAAGCGGCGCTCCTTGACGGCGCAGCTCTTGGCGTCGGCGGTCGCCATCTGGTCCACGACCCGCAGGCGCGAGGCGGCGTCGCCCAGCTCGCAACGGATGTTGGTCTCGGTCTGGTCGTAGACGAGGCAGTTGGTGGCGTCGACCTTGGTGTCGGCGGTGGCCGGATAGCCGGTGTTCAGGATGTAGCCCGAGACGCCGTCCTCGCACGCCACTTCAAAGAAGGTGTTGGTGGCCGAACGGCCGATGGCGCGGCTGTTGACGATGGGGCAGGTCACCCCGTCCTTGGCGGCCAGCTTGGCCAGCTCAGCCTGCGGGTTCTGGTTGCCGGGCAGTTGGCAGGCCAGGGCCGACGGCTTGCCATCGGGGGTCGGGGCCGCAGCCTCGATGCAGCTATAGAGGTTGGTCGCGCCGCCGGCCACGGCCTCAATGACGAAGCCCATACCCTCCTGGCAGTCGACTTCGTAGTAGGAGGTCGAGGTCTTGGCCCGGCGGTCTTCGTTCTTGCCGACGAAACGGGCGTCGACGACCTGACAGTTCAGACCTGCGGCCTGCGCCACGGCGGGGGCCTCGGCCATGCCCTGGGTGCGGGCCTTTTCGGTGACGCCGGCGTCGCGGGACTGCGACATGACTGCGGCCGGCGCCAGGGCGACCAGGGCCAGGGCTGCGGCGAGCCCGATTGTCTTGCGCCTCATGATAAGCTCATCTCCTGGGGGTGGTTCCTCTGCGCGGAGATAAGCCTCCGCGAACCATTGGGGTCAAGGTCGTGTCTTTTGACGACCGAACTGTGGCGCCGCTACGGACGGCTGAGTGACGAGCGCCGCAAGCAAGCTTTCGCCTGGCTTTTGGCCTGGATCCACCATCGGATATGGAAGATGAACGACGGCTGACGGGGACGCGCACTGTTGCGGCGCGTCGTTGGTCCTCAATCGGATCAGCGGGAAGAAGGCCGTCGACGGTGGCGGCGTCCGGGCCTAGAATTTACGAAGTAAGATCAATTGGGAGGACCGACATGAGCCAGCATGTCATCGCCGAGACGTCCGACGGGGTCCTGACCCTGACCTTGAATCGTCCGGAAAAGAAGAACGCGCTCACCCGGGACATGTACCAGGCCCTGGGCGACGCCATCGACGGCGCAGAGTTCGACAAGGACGTGCGCTGCGTCCTGTTCCAGGCCGAGGGCGACATGTTCACCGCCGGCAACGACCTGTCTGACTTCGCCGCGGTGAACGCTGGCGAGGCGCCGGCCAATGAGGCCCGTCGCGGCGGCAATCCGCTGCTGGCCGCGCTCGCCCGGGCCAAGACTCCCCTGGTGGCCGCGGTCAATGGCCGCGCCGTCGGCGTCGGCGTGACCATGCTGCTGCACTGCGACCTGGTCTATCTGAGCGAGGATTCGGTGTTGACCACCCCGTTCGTGAACCTGGCCCTGGTGCCGGAGGCCGCTTCCAGCCTGACCCTGCCCGACCGCATCGGCCATGCGCGGGCCTTTTCCATGTTCGTGCTGGGCGAGGCGGTGGACGCCCAGAAGGCGCTGGCCTGGGGCATCGCCAATGAGGTCCTGCCCCGCTCGGAGCTGCGCGCCCGGGCCCGGGCCGCGGCGCTCGCCGTCGCCGCCCGGCCGCCGGCCGCCGTCACCATCACCAAGGCCCTGATGCGCGATCCCGTCGCCCTGGCCGAACGGATGGACCGGGAGGGCCGTCACTTCTCCGACCAGCTCAAGTCGCCGGAGGCCAAGGAAGCCTTCTCGGCCTTCGCCGAAAAGCGCGCGCCCGACTTCGCCAAGGTCGGCGGCCGGTGAGGTTCGGCGCCTTTACCCCCGCCCGCATCGTCGCCGGCGAGCATGACCTGAACGGCCGCAACATCATCGTCACTGGCGGGGCCAGCGGCATCGGCCTGGAGACCGCCCGGGCCCTGGCCGGGGCTGGGGCCGACGTCATGCTGGCGGTCCGCGACCGTTCGGCCGGCGAGCGGGCGGCGGTGCAGATCAATGAGAGCATCGGCGCCGACAAGGTGGTGGCCGGCACGCTCGACCTGTCCAGCCTGTCCTCGGTCAGCTCCTTCGTCGACGCCTGGGGGGATGAGCCCCTGGACGTGCTGATCAACAACGCCGGGGTCATGGCCTGCCCGCTGGAATACACGTCCGACGATCTGGAGATGCAGATCGGGGTCAATCACTTCGGCCATTTCCTGCTGAGCATCGGCCTGGCGCGGGCGCTGATGAACGCCGCTGACGAGGACCGCGCCGCCCGTGTGGTCACCCTGTCCTCCATCGGCCACCGCCGCAGCCCGATCCATTTCGACGACATCCACTATCGCAACCGCCCCTACGACAAGTGGGAGGCCTATGGTCAGTCGAAGACCGCCAACGCCCTGTTCGCACTGGCCTTCGATGAGCGCTTCGCCGAGCACGGCATCAACGCCAACGCCGTCATGCCCGGGGGCATCATGACCCCGCTGCAGCGCCATCTCTCCCAGGAAGAGATGGCGGCCATGGGTTGGCTGGACGAGGACGGCAAGCCGGTCGAGGGCTTCAAGACCCCCGAACAGGGGGCGTCCACCAGTGTCTGGGCCGCCGTGGCCGATGAACTGGAAGGAGAGGGCGGCCTCTATCTGGAGGACTGCTCCGTCGCCATGCCCTGGACCAAGGACAAGCCCAACCATGGCGTGATGGACCACGCCCAGGATCCCGAAGCCGCCGAACGGCTGTGGATCCTCACAGAAGAAACCGTGGGAGCGACCCTATGAGCCTGCAAGGCAAGACCCTGTTCGTCACCGGCGCCAGCCGCGGCATCGGCCTGGCCATCGCGCTCCGCGCCGCCCGCGACGGCGCCAATGTGGCCATCGCCGCCAAGACCGCCGAGGCCCACAAGCACCTGCCCGGCACCATCTATTCCGCCGCCGAGGAGATCGAGAAGGCCGGCGGCAAGGCCCTGCCGCTGATCGTCGATGTCCGCGACGAGGCCAATGTGATGGACGCGGTGGAACAGGCCGCGGCGAAGTTCGGCGGCATCGACATCTGCGTGAACAACGCCTCGGCCATCCAGCTGACCGGCACGCTTGCGACCGACATGAAGCGCTATGACCTGATGAACCAGGTCAATGCGCGCGGGACCTATCTGACCTCCAAGGCCTGCCTCCCGCACCTGAAGCGGGCCGCCAATCCTCACGTCCTGATGCTGTCGCCGCCGCTGGACATGAACCCCCGCTGGTTCAAGGGTCATGTGGCCTACACCATGGCCAAGTTCGGCATGAGCATGTGCGTTCTGGGCATGGCCGAGGAGTTCCGCGAGGACGGGGTGGCCTTCAACGCGCTGTGGCCCCGGACCGGCATCGCCACGGCCGCCATCCAGTTCGCCCTGGCCGGCGAGGACGGCATGAAGAGCTGCCGCACCACCGACATCATGGCTGATGCGGCCTACGCCATCTTCAACAAGCGCTCGCGAGACTTCACTGGCAACTTCCTGATCGACGACACCTTCCTCTATGGCGAGGGCGAGCGGGACTTCGACAAGTACCGGGTCGATCCCACCGCCCCCCTGATGCCGGACTTCTTCGTGCCGGAAGACTCCGTTCCGCCGCCGGGCGTCAAGATCGGCTAGGGCGAGACCCATGAGCGCCCCGCCGGTCACGGTGCTGCAGGCGACCCCGGAGGAGGAAGCCGCCATCCGCGCGGCCGTGCGGGCGGTGAACGACCGGGTGCTGGCCGGACCGGAGCATGTGGAGGGTCTGCTGGCCCTCTTCCTCGACCCCCGGGTGTCCGAGCCGATCTACGACCTGCCCCGGCCCTTCACACGGGCCTCGGTGGCCGCATGGGTGGAGGAGGGCCGGGCGGCCCATGAGCGGGGGGAGTGCATCCTGTCGGTGACCCTGGATGATGCGGGCGAGGTGGCCGGCTATGCCCGCATCACCGTCTGGCCCGACCGGTCCTCGGCCGAGATCGCCGGCGCTGCGCGGGCCGACCGCCAGAACGCCGGCCGAGGGCGCGGCGGGGTGTCCAATGCAGCGGCCTTCATGTTCGAGACCCTGGGCGTGCGCCTGATCGGCCTGACCGCGGCGCTGGACAATGTCCGCTCCATCGCCGCCATCGATGGCGCGGGCTTCGTCCGTAGGGGCGAGCGGGAGACGGTGCGCCCCGATGGGACTGTCCGGCGGAGCGTCTATTGGGAGCTGACGCGAGAGGCTTGGCGCGCTGGACCACCTTAGACTGGACGGCGATTTGAGCGTCCATGCGTCGCCAACCGGTGCGCCCCAGGGTCAACACGAAGGTGCGGCCCGCAAATTGCGTAGAGCATCCTCAGGAAGGCCCGCACACTAGACCGTTACAGCGCCCAAGCTTGGCCGTGAGCGGTTGCTTCGAAGCCATTGCCACGGCGCGGGCGCCTTTCTACTGATACGCAGCAGCCTAATTCCTCGAGCAATGATTCCGTCAGCATGCCACAGTCAGTCGGGTTGGATAGGGAACGACTTGGCCGAATCGTCGAGGAAGCCGCGAGCGAGGTCTATGTTTTTTCAGCCGACGACTTTCGCTTCAGGCTTGTCAACAAGGGCGCGCGGGAAAATCTCGGATACAGTCTTGATGAGCTCGCCGGCCTGACCCCCTGGGATCTGAAGCCCCATCTGAGTCGCGAAGACTTCCTCGATCTCGTTAAACCTCTGCAGGACGGTCGAGTTGACCGCGTTGATTTCGAGACGGTTCACCGGCGGAAGAACGGCACGGAATATGACGTCTCCGTCAAATTACAGCTCTTCGATGAGGGTGATGACGCCGTCTACTATGCGTCCGTCCAAGATGTGACAGAGGCCCGGAACCTCGAATCTGAGCTGAGACGAACAGCCAGACGCTTTGACAGCATTTTGGGCAACACAACCATGGCCGTGTTCCTCATGGATGAGCAGCAGCACTGTGTATTCATGAACAAGGCGGCAGAGCAGCTCACAGGCTACGCTTTCGATGAGACGAGAGGGCGTCCGCTGCACGACGTCATCCATCACACCTATCCTGATGGTTCACATTTCCCGATTTCGGAGTGCGCCATCGATCGCGCCTTTCCGGAGAAGTCCGGAACGCAAGGGGAGGAGATTTTCGTCCATAAGGACGGCTCATTCTATCCTGTCGCCTTCACCGCGAGCCCGATCCGCGACGACGAGGCGAAGGTGGTCGGGACCGTCATCGAGGCCCGTGACATCAGCGAGGATAAGCGCAACGAAAAGGCGCGCAGACTTCTGATGCACGAGGTGGACCATCGGGCGCGCAACGTCCTGTCCATTGTCCTGTCCCTCACGCGTTTCACGAGCGCCGACGATCTGGAGACCTACAAGGACATCCTGGCCGGGCGCATCAGCGCGCTGGCGCGGGCTCAGTCCTCCCTCGCCAGCCGCCGGTGGGAAGGCGGGCGGCTGGAAGATGTGGTCCGGGAGGAATTGGAGGCCCTTTGCCCTAAGGACAGCGTGGTCATAGAAGGCCCTGAGGTTAACCTCGCCCCTCAGCAGGTTCAGCCTATCAGCATGCTGCTCCACGAGTTGGCGACCAACGCCAACAAGTACGGGGCCTGCAGCCGCAACGGCGGGCGGGTGTCGGTGACCTGGACGCTGGACGGGCCTCAGGTGAGGCTTCAGTGGCGGGAGGCGGGCGGCCCGTCGGTGGCGGCGCCCACGCGAGAAGGTTTCGGATCCTCCCTCAAGGCCAATGTGGTGCGCCAGCTCAATGGCGAGATTTCGCGCCACTGGGAGCCGACGGGCCTGGTCGTCGACGTCACCTTCCCCCTTTAAGGTCTAGGTCGCATCCAGCCTCCGGAGGCTCACCTGTCATCCGTCACCCTCGGGCTTGACCCGAGGTCCATGCACACCCTGCTGGCCGCGGTGTTCATGGGGTCAGATCAAGTCCGACCATGACGTGGAGAGAGTCGTGCGTCCCCACTTCCAAACCTCGCCTTTGGGCTCAGCCGCTGACATGCAGGATTTGGCTCAGGCACAAACCCACGCCAACGAAAAGGCCCCGGCTCTTTCGAACCGGGGCCTCGTCGTTTGGTCTAGGTCGACCGGCTAACGCTTAGGAACCGGCCTTGGCCGGCGCCGCGGCGCCCTGGCTGGCGAGCGGCGGGCGCGAGAGCGGGAAGAACTTGTCGCTCATGGCCGGCATGGCTTCGGACAGGATGGTGTCGACGCTCCAGCCCTCTTCCTTGGTCTGGGTCGAGATCGGGCGGGGCTGCGAGTAGAGGATGATGTTCTCGCCCGAGGCGCCGAACACCTGGCCCGAGATGTGGGCGGCGGACGGCGAGACGAGCGCCACCGACAGGCGGGCCGGCTGGTCGGCGCGGATGGCCTGGGCCATGACTTCGCGGCGCTTGGCGGCGGCTTCGTCCTTGATCGGCACCGACTGGGTCATGCGGGTCCAGGCGACGGGCGCCAGGCAGTTGGAGCGGACGTTATTGCGTTCGCCCTCCATGGCGATGATCCGCGACAGGCCGGCGATCCCCATCTTGGCCGCGCCGTAATTGGCCTGGCCGATATTGCCCAACAGCCCCGAGGTCGAGGTGAAGAACATGTAGGCGCCGTCGTTCTGGTTGCGGAACAGCTCAATGGTGGCGCGGGCCACATTGAACGAGCCGCGCATGTGCACGTCGATGACCTTGTCCCAGTCGTCTTCCGACATCTTGTGGAACATCACGTCACGCAGGATCCCGGCCGGATTGATCACCGCATGCAGGCCGCCAAAGGTGTCCATGGCCTGCTCGACCATGCCTTGAACCGCCTTGTAGTTGGTGACGCTCTCGGAGTTGGAGGCCGCTTCGCCGCCGGCGGCGCGGATTTCCTGAGCGACCTGTTCGGCCGGACCGGCGGAACCTTCGTCCTCGCCCTTCAGGCTGCCGCCCAGGTCATTGACCAGAACCTTGGCGCCCTGTTGCGCGGCGATCAGCGCGCACTCCCGGCCAATGCCGTTGCCGCCCCCGGTGACGAGGACAACCTTGCCGTCTAATACGCCCATGGATCTATCTCCCTAAAAGAATATCGCGCGAATTGTTATTCGAGGCGGTCAGCCTTGCGCAAGTCGGGAAAGAGCTTGGCCCAAAGGCCGGTGACGATCAACGTCCCCACCCCACCGACCACGGCGGCCGCCACCACCCCCATGAAGCGGGCGAAGACCCCGGCGCGAAACTCGCCAAGTTCGTTGGAGGCGCCGATGAACAGGGTCGAGACCGCCGCCACCCGGCCGCGCATATTGTCGGGAATGACCAGTTGGATCAGGGTCTGGCGCACATAGACGCTGAGCATGTCCGCCCCGCCGAGGATGGCCAGCGCCGCGACCGACAGCCAGAGCGAGCGCGAGACCCCGAAGATGATGGTCGCCAGGCCAAAGACGGCGACGCCGGCGAACATGGTCACCCCGGCGTTGGAGCGGATTGGCCGGGCCGCCAGGATCAGGGCGATGACCGTGGCGCCGGCGGCAGGCGCGGCGCGCAGCAGGCCAAAGCCCTCCTCGCCCACATGCAGGATGTCCCGGGCGAACACCGGCAGCAGGGCCGTGGCGCCTCCCAGCAGCACGGCGAACAGATCCAGGGATATGGCGCCGAAGACGATCTTCTGGCGCCAGACATAGACTAGGCCTTCCTTGATCAGGGCCAGGCGCGAGCCCGGCTGCAGATCAGGCTTGGTGCGGCCGTTGATGAAGAAGGTCAGGGTCGCGGCGGCGATGTAGAGGCAGAACGCCGTCTCATAGGCGAGCGCCGTCGAGCGGGCGAGCAGCAGGCCGCCAATGGCCGGGCCCACGATCGAGGCCGTCTGCCAGGCCAGCGAGTTCCAGGCGATGGCCCGGGGCAGCAGGCTGCGGGGCACCAGCATGGGGCCCAGCGCCGTGCCGGCCGGCGACATGAAGGCGCGGCCCGCCCCGAACATGGCCGCAACGCACAGCAGCAGGGTCACCGAGGCGAAGCCCTGCCAGGTGGCCACCGCCAGAATGCCGGCGCTGGTCATCTCGATCACGTAGCAGGCCAGCAGGATCTTGCGCCGGTCATAGCGGTCCACCGCCTCGCCGGCCGGCAGGGTCAGGAGGAAGACCGGAATGAAGGTCACCAGGCCGACCATGCCGACCACAAAGGCGGCCTCGGCCACGCTCATGGTCTCCCGGGCCAGCGCATAGATGTGCCAGCCCAGGGCGACGCTCTGGATCTGCACCGCCAGGGAGCCGGCCCAGCGCGAGCCCCAGAACAGCAGGTAGCTCCGCTGGCTCAGCAGGGCGCGGGCGGAGGGAAGCGGCTCGGGGGCGGGGGGCTGCGACATGGGCGGCGAACTTGGCCTGAGCCGCCCCGCCCCGCAACGGCCGTTTCGGGTTTCCATTGACCTGGCGGAGCTTGCGCCTTATCCGCGCGTTTCCGGCGATGAGATCGCCGAGGCCGACTGCGAGGGGCGCCATGCGTGCGCTGCGACGAACCGGGCGCGTGATCCGCGCCCTCTAGAGCCGACTGGACCTGCCAAACGGCGGGCCGGTTTCGTCTGTCCCGCAGCCTGCAAAGTTCATCCATGACCGCCGCCGTCGCCTCCCTCGCGGACTCCGCCCCGAGTCTCGTCCCTGAAATCCGCCCCGAGACGCCCCAGGACCGCGGCGCCATCGAGGCCCTGCTGGACCACGCCTTCGGTCCCGGCCGCTTCGCCAAGGCCTCGGAGCGGGTGCGGGAGTTCGCGCCCCTGCGGCCAGACCTGTCCTTCTGCGCCTGGGAGGCCGGACGCCTGGTGGGCGTGGTGCGTCAGTCCGAGATCGCGGTGGGGGGCCACCGGCTGATCTTTCTCGGCCCCCTGGCGGTGGACACCCGGGCCCGGCGCCTGGGGGCCGGGGCCAAGCTGGTGGAGATCGCCTGCGCGGCGGCCCAGGCGGCCGGCTTTGGCGAGGTGCTGCTGGTGGGCGATCCGTCCTTCTTTGGGCGGCTGGGTTTCTCCGCCCAGGCCACGGGCCAGATCCTCATGCCCGGCCCAATCGATCCCCGCCGCCTGCTGCTCAAGCCGCTTGGCCTGGCGGGCGAGGGCGACGACTTGGTCCTGCAGGGCGCCGTTACGGCGCCTTGAGGCGTCCCGCCCACGCGCCTACCTTCTGGCGATGACAGAGATCGACGCCAAACCCGGCCTGGACGGGGTGATCGCAGCGGCCAAACAGGCGCCGGGGCGCGGGCTGCCGCCGGTTCACCTGTGGAACCCCGCCCATTCCGGCGAGATCGACATCGTCATCGCCGCCGATGGTCGCTGGATTCACGAGGGCGCGACGATCAACCGCGCGCCCCTGGTGCGGCTGTTCTCCACCGTCCTGCGCAAGGACCCGGACGGCTACTGGCTGGTGACGCCGGTGGAGAAGATGAAGATCACCGTCGAGGACGCGCCGTTCATCGCAACTGCTCTGGACGCCGCCCCTGACGGCCCCTCTGACGCCGATGCACGCCCCCGCCTGCGCTTCACCACCAATGTGGGCGATGAGGTCGAGGCCGGGCCAGACCACGCGATCCGGGTCGAGATCGACCCCGCCACCCAGGAGCCCAGGCCCTATCTGCACGTTCGCCGGGGACTGGAGGCCCTGATCAGCCGCCCGGTCTTCTATGAGCTGGTGGAGATGGCGCAGGAGCGGGACGGCATGCTGGGCGTCGAGTCTGGCGGGACCTGGTTTCCCATCGGCCCAGTGGAGGCGCCGGTCTCGTGAGCCCCAATGCGCCCTTTGGCGCCTTGCGCGAGTGGATCACCCAGCGCCTGGACCCCCTGGAAGACCGCGAGCCGGCCGAAGGTCTGGTGGAGTCGGATTTCGGACCGCACAGCGCCGATCTGGCCGATGCGCCTGCGCCCCTGACGCCGGCGGCGGTGCTGGTGGGTCTGGTGGAGCGGGAGCACGGCTATTCGGTCCTGCTCACCCGGCGGGCCGACACCCTGCGTCGCCACACCGGCCAGATCGCCTTTCCCGGCGGCCGCCGGGACCCGGGCGAGACCATCTGGGAGACCGCCCTGCGGGAGACCGAGGAAGAGGTGGGCATTTCCCGCAGCCTGGTGACCCTGGGCGGCCTCTCGACCCCCTATCGCACCGGCACGGGCTTTCTGGTGACGCCGGTGGTGGGCTTCATCGCGTCGGACTTCACCCTGACGCCCAATCCCGCCGAGGTCGCCGACGTGTTCGAAACCCCCTTCGGCTTTCTCATGGATCCGACCAACCATGAGGAGCACGAACGGGAATTCGCGGGCCAGTTGCGCCGCTTCTATGCCATGACCCACGAGAACAGATTCATCTGGGGCGCCACCGCCGGCATGCTCCGATCCCTGTACGACCGGCTATACGGAGGCGCGCTTGCTTAGGGTCATCCTCATCCGCTCAGTGCTGATCGCGCTGCCCTTCATCATCTGGTTCGCCTGGGCCGAGTGGGCCAAGCGCAACGGCCGCCCCATGGGCGCCACCCCCTGGGCCTGGCTGGCCACGGCCTCAGCTGTGCTGTTTGGCCTTTCTCTGATGTTCATGGTCGTGTTCCAATCGGACAACCGCGGCGAGGTCTATGTGCCCGCGGAAGTCACAGAAGGCGGCCGGGTCAGCCCAGGCCGCTTCCAGGAGAAGGAAACGCCGGCCCGATGAGCGAGAGTCTTGGTCCCCGTCCCTGGTTGAGCGCGCCCGCGACAGCTGCGGTGTTTGACGCCCTGGAAGCCAAGGGCGGCCCAGGTTGCGCCCGGGTGGTGGGCGGCGCGGTGCGCAATGCGGTGATCGGCGCGCCCGTGGGCGATATCGACATCGCCACCCAGCTCACCCCCGATGTCGTCACAGAGGCCCTGATGGCGGCGGGGCTGAAGGCCATTCCCACCGGCGTCGATCATGGCACGGTGACAGCGCTGGCCCAGGGCCAGACCTTCGAGATCACCACCCTGCGCCAGGACGTCGAGACGGACGGCCGCCGCGCGGTGGTGGCCTTTACGACGGACTGGGCGCAGGACGCCCAACGTCGGGATTTCACCCTCAACGCCCTCTATGCTGATCGCGATGGGACGCTGCATGACCCCCTGGGAAGCGGCCTGGCCGACGCCAGAGCCCGCCGGGTGGTGTTTGTCGGCGAGGCTCGCACCCGGATCGCCGAGGACTATCTGCGCATCCTGCGCTTCTTCCGCTTCCAGGCCTGGTATGGCCGCGGCGAGGCCGATCCAGACGCCCTGGCCGCCTGTGAGGCCCTGCGCGACACCTTGGCTGACCGGCCAGGGGAGCGGATCTCCAAGGAGCTGCTGAAGCTGCTCGCCGCCGACGATCCGCGAGCCAGCATCCGCCAGATGGCCGCCGCCGGAATCCTCGACGTGATCCTGCCTCCTGTGGGCGACCTCCACGACTTTGAGGCCCTGGTCGAGATTGAGAGCGAGATGCTGTTCGAGTGCGATCCCGTCCTGCGCCTGGCCTGCCTGTTGCCGGCCGACCAGATCGCCGTGGCCCAGGCGGCCGAACGCCTGCGGCTTTCGAACGCCGAGCGGGACCGTCTGGTCGCCGCCAAGGGGCAGGGGCCGCGGATCACCAGCTGGATGAGCCCGCGGGAAGCCCGCCGGGCGGTCTATGCGCTGTCTGCGCCGACCTTCCATGACCGGATCAAGCTCGCCTGGGCCAAGTCAAACCGCACCGCCACGGCCGCCCAGTGGCGGGGCCTGCTGGCCCTCTGCGACAGCTGGGCGCCGCCGCCCTTCCCCCTGACCGGGGACGAGGTGGTCCATGCCGGCGTGCCGAAGGGTCCGATGGTCGGCCAGGTGCTCCGCGAGGTCGAGGACTGGTGGATCGACCACGACTTCCTGGAGGACAAGTTCTCGGCCATCGAGAAGCTCAAGGCCGTGGCCCAGGGCCTGGCCTACTGACCGGCATGAGGCTTGGCATTCTGAAGACGGGCGCGCCGCCAGCTCCGCTGGACGCGCAGTTCGGGAGCTATCCCGACATGTTCCAGAACCTGCTGGGACCCGACGCCTACGACTACGTGATCTTTGATGTGGCGGCGGGTGAAACCCCCGCGCGCCCAGAGACCTGTGACGCCTATCTGGTCACGGGGTCCTCGGTCGGGGTCTATGACCCCGAGCCCTGGATCGCCGACCTGATCGCCTTCCTGCGGGCCGCCCGGGGCAGGGCGGGTCTGGTCGGCGTCTGTTTCGGTCACCAGGTCATGGCTCAGGCCTTCGGTGGTCAGGTCACCAAGTCGCCGAAGGGCTGGGGGATCGGCCTGCATGCCTATGCGCTCCAGGAGAAGGTCCCTGGTCTGGAACAGCGGCAGGCGCTTTCGGCGCCGGCTTCTCACCAGGATCAGGTGGTGAGCCTGCCGCCCGGTGCGCGGGTCCTGGCCTCCAGCGCCTTCACCCCCTTTGGCATGCTGGCCTATGGCGACCAGCCAGCCACCTCTGTCCAGCTTCATCCCGAATTCGAGCCCGCCTACGCCCAGGCGCTGATCGAGGCCCGTCGCGGCAGCCGCTATGAGGATGCGCAGGCCGATCAGGCGCTGGCCAGTTATGCGGCGCCGGACGACCGGGCCGCCCTGGGCGAGTGGATTTCAACCTTTCTCGCAACACTTCCGAGCACCAGGGATTAGGTCTGTCTGGAGCCCGCCAAACAGGGAGCCTCGTTAATGAAGCCCTTTCGTCTGATGATTGTCGTCGCCAGCGCCGCAGCCGCCCTGATGGTGGCGGGGATGGAATCCGAGGCCGCCAATCCAGAGCCGATTTCGCCCGATGTCTTTGTCGCCATGCTCGACGATCTGACCTGAGTCAGGGCGCGCCGTAGCGGATCAGACCTCCGCGGCCGTCCACATGAAGGCGCTCAGCCGCGCACTTTGATCGAGGTACTCGGCCTCAGGGGTCTGATCCTCAAGCCCCTCGAATCCGGGCAGATCCACCACATAGCCGAGGCGCGGCGCCCCGGCCCGGTAGCAGATCAAGGCGTGCGACATATCGTCCTGACCGCGGCCGCAGGATTCGGCGTCGAAACCCAGAGACTGCCAGTCCGAGCCGATCTCTTCGCCGAGCGGACCCACCACCGGTCCGGCCAGCCCGACGATCTTTCCCACCTGCTTGGGGTCGGCGCCGGGGTGCAGTTCAAGCCTCAGACCGTCCGGTCGGCTCACGGTGATGACGCCTGATCCGGAAGGGCCTGCGCGCTGGACCGTCGAATTGGGGAAGTAGTCGCCGACGCTGCGCAGGCTGAACGGCGTGGCGCCGTTGATCTCGCCGGCCCCCGTCTCATTGAAGGTGATCAGGATCGGGCCAACCACCGCCGGGCTCTGGGAGCGCTGGGCCGCCGCCGAGGGCGATGGCCCGGCTGGCTCGGGGGTCTGCGGGCCGCAGGCGGCCAGAAAAAGGCCGACCGCGACAGTACTCAACAGGGCTCGCATGTCGTGACCCTCGCATAGCCAAGCTGGGTAAGGCAAATTTGCCGGGGCGGCCTCAGGGCCAGCTGACCATCGGCGGCATGGACGACAGGATCGAGGTGATGTTGCCGCCAGTCTTCAGCCCGAACATGGTGCCGCGGTCGTAGAGCAGGTTGAACTCCACATAGCGGCCGCGGCGGACCAGCTGCTCCTGCCGGTCGGCCTCGGTCCAGGGGGTGGCCATGCGGCCCCGGGCGATGGCGGGATAGACCTCGGCGAAGGCCCGGCCCACATCCCGGGTGAAGGCGAAGTCCCGCTCCCAGTCCCCGGAATTGTGGTGGTCATAGAAGATGCCGCCGATGCCCCGGGGCTCATTGCGGTGGGGCAGGAAGAAATACTCGTCACAACGGGCCTTGTAGGGGGCGTACCAGGCCGGATCGTGAGCGTCGCAGGCGGCCTTCATGGCGGCGTGAAACCCAATGGCGTCAGGGTTTTCCTGGGTGCGCTGATAGTCCTGGGTCGGCGTCAGGTCGGCGCCGCCGCCGAACCAGCTCTGGCTGGTGGCCAGGAAGCGGGTGTTCATGTGCACGGCCGGCACATGGGGATTGTGCATGTGGGCGATCAGGCTGATGCCCGTGGCGGTGAAGCGGGGGTCCTTGTCCGCGCCGGGCATGGTGGCGGCCATTTCCGGGGTGAAGGTCCCGTGGACAAGACTGATGTGGACGCCGCACTTCTCGAAGAAGCGGCCGCCCTTCATGAAGCCCATCACGCCGCCGCCGCCGGCGGGTCGGTCCCACGGGGTCAGCTCGAAACGGCCTGGCTCGCCGGGATAGAGATCGCCTGGCGCTTCATCCTCGAGCTGCTCGAAGGCGGCGACAATCTGGTCGCGGAGGGAATCAAACCAGGCCCGGGCGCGGGTGTTGCGGTCTTCAAGCGTGGCGGCGAGTTCGGCGGCGTCTGTCATGAGGCAAAGGGCTTAGGGAATCCGTTGGTTTGGCGCAACGCCTCCGAAAGGCCGATGGCCGCCGAAACGGTCAGGTTGAGGGAGCGGGCCTCTGGCGCCAGGGGGATGAGGAGCCTCGCCTGGGCCGCCTCATGCACATCTGCAGGTACGCCGGAGCTCTCCCGGCCAAACAGCAGCGTGTCCCCCGGCTGGAAGGCGAAGCTGTGCAGGGGCTGGGCGGCGCGGGTGGTGAACAGGACCAGACGGCCCGTCTGGCGCTCTGGCGCGGCCATGAAGGCCGCGAAGCTTTCCCGCCTCGTCCACCTGGCCAGACGCCCGTAATCCAGGGCTGCGCGCTTCACCGCCTTATCGGATAGCGGGAATCCACAGGGCTCGATCACCTCGAGATCAATGTCGAGGCAGGCGGCGAGACGAAGAGCCGCGCCGACGTTTTGCGGAATGTCCGGTTGAAAAAGGGCCAAACGCATTCTAAGCGATCCACCGACGGAATTAGCTGGGGCGTGGGACGAATCGCGAGGCTTGTCGCTGCATATGTGCGGCATGGCTAGTGCGACATTTCCCGTGGCCCTGTATGGGTTCCATAGCAGGCTTGGCTCAGGGCTCCTGATCAGGCCGACAGACGGGGCGTCGCGGCATACTTCGTGAGCGTCCGAACGGGCGGCGGTTCCAAGGGGCCGGCGCCAAAACCGAAGGGTAGCTTAAAGGTGGCTGACACCGTCGTGGGCGAAAATCCCGATCCGCATGCCGCGGGCGAAGACCCGAACCGGCGCGACTTCATTCATATCGCCGCAGGCGCTGCGGCCGTGGGCGCGGTGGGCGCGCTGGCCTGGCCGTTCATCGATCAGATGAACCCCTCGGCCGATACGCTGGCCCTGGCCTCGGTTGAGTTCGATCTGTCCAAGGTCGCGCTGGGGCAGCAGGTCACGATCAAGTGGCGCGGCAAGCCCCTGTTCATTCGCAAGCGCACCGAGGCCGAGATCGCCGCGGCGATCGCCGATGACGGCGCCAACCTGCCTGACCCGCAGACCGACGCCGAGCGTCATAAGCCCGGCAAGGCCGAGTGGATGATCCTGATTGGCGCCTGCACCCATCTGGGCTGTGTGCCGACCTTCGCGGGCGGCGACTACGGCGGGTGGTTCTGCCCCTGCCACGGTTCGCACTACGACACGTCAGGCCGGATCCGCAGGGGGCCTGCACCCCTGAACCTGCCGGTGCCGGACTACGAATTCCTTTCCGACACGACGGTCAAGGTGGGCTGACAGCGATGAGCGGACACTCCACTTACGAACCCAAGACTGGCGTCGAGCGCTGGCTCGACACCCGCCTGCCGATCATCCGGCTCGGCTGGGACAGCATTGTCGATTATCCGACGCCCAAGAACCTGAACTACTGGTGGACCTTCGGCGGGATTCTGGCGGTCTGCCTGATGATCCAGATCGTCACCGGCGTCGTGCTGGCCATGCACTATGTGCCGCACATCGACCACGCCTTCGCCTCGGTCGAGCGCATCATGCGCGACGTGAACTATGGCTGGCTGGTGCGCTACATGCACGCCAACGGGGCCTCGATGTTCTTCATCGCGGTCTACATCCACATGTTCCGCGGCCTCTATTACGGGTCTTACAAGGCGCCCCGCGAGGTGCTGTGGATCCTGGGCTGCATCATCTACCTGCTGATGATGGCCACGGCCTTCATGGGCTATGTCCTGCCCTGGGGTCAGATGAGCTTCCACGGCGCGGTGGTCATCACCAACCTGTTCGGCGCTCTGCCGATCGTGGGCGAGGCCATCACCACCTGGCTGTGGGGCGGCTTTGCGGTGGATAACGCCACCCTGAACCGCTTCTTCTCCCTGCACTTCCTGCTGCCGTTCATGATCGCTGGCGTGGTGGGCCTGCACATCTGGGCCCTGCACGTGCCGGGGAACAACAACCCGACCGGCGTGAACGTGAAGTCCAAGGCCGACACGGTGCCCTTCCATCCGTACTATACGGTGAAGGATGGCTTCGCGATCGTGCTGTTCCTGATCCTGTTCGCCACCTTCCTGTTCTACAATCCCAACGCTCTTGGCCACGCCGACAACTACATCCCGGCCAACCCGCTGGTGACGCCGACCCACATCGTGCCCGAATGGTACTTCCTGCCCTTCTACGCGATCCTGCGGGCGGTGCCGGACAAGCTCGGCGGCGTGATCCTGATGTTCGGCGCCATCGCGGTGCTGTTCGTCCTGCCCTGGCTCGACACCTCCAAGGTGCGGTCCATGCGCTATCGGCCGACGGGCAAGCTCTACTTCCTGATCTTCGTCCTGGCCTGCCTGGTGCTCGGCTATTGCGGTGGTCAGCTCCCCGACGACCATGTGATCCCGGGGCTGTCGACCTTCACCCTGATCGACGCCGATCTGAACAGCTTCGTCTGGCTCTCGCGCTTGGCCACGCTCTACTACTTCGGCTATTTCCTGGTGGTCCTGCCGATCCTAGGCCTCACCGAGACGCCGACGGCCCAGCCAGAATCCATCTCTACGCCTGTCCTGTCCCATCCGGCGGGTATGCCGGCCGGCGCAGTCGCTGCGCCTGAAAAGAAGGGTTGAGCCCAGATGCTGCGTAAAGGTATCGCCCTGGCGGCGCTTGGACTGGCCCTGGTGGGCGGCCCGGCGCTCGCCGCGGGGGCCGCTGCGGCCCCCAAGCACGTCGACTTCAGCTTCAAGGGTCCGTTCGGCAAGTTCGACCAGGCCCAGCTGCAGCGCGGCTACAAGGTCTATCGGGAGGTCTGCGCGGCCTGTCATGGCATGGACCTGCTCTCGTTCCGCAACCTTGGCCAAAAGGGCGGACCGTTCTACGTCCCTGGCGTCCAGGAAAACGACAACCCGTACGTGAAGACCATCGCGGCGGAGTACCAGATCAACGACATCGACTCCGAGACCGGTGACGTGATCCAGCGTCCCGGCACCTCGGCCGACGCCTTCCCGAACCCCTATCCCAATGAGGCGGCGGCGCGGGCTGGCAATGGCGGCGCCATGCCGCCGGACCTGTCGGTGATGGCCAAGGCCCGCCACCATGGGGCCGACTACATCTACTCGCTGCTGTCGGGCTATCGCGAGCCGCCGGCCGGCCTGACGGTGACGCCGGGTCAGTACTACAACCCCTATATGGCCGGGGACACGACCCCGTTCTGGAGCGGTGATGGCCATGCGCCGGAGGGTGGCTTCATCGCCATGCCCCCGCAGCTGGCGCCGGACAAGATCACCTTTGACGATGGCACTCCCTCGACCATCGATCAGCAGGCCAAGGACGTGGCCGCATTCCTCTACTGGGCGGCCGAGCCCAAGATGGAAGAACGCAAGGCTTTCGGCTTCGGCGCCATGATCTATCTCGTGATCTTCGCCGGCCTGCTCTATGCGAGCTACCGCCGTATCTGGCGCAACGTCGCCCACTAGGCGATCAGCCAGACCTGACGAAAGACCCGCCGGGGAGACCCGGCGGGTTTTGTCTTACCGGTCCGCCAGATAGAGCCGCGCGGCCGGAAAGTCGAACCGCAGCCGCCAGCGTCCCAGAACCTGAAGGCCCAAGGCGCCGTCTGCGGCCCCCGCGCCATCGGTCAGGCCTGTCTGCACAGCTTCAAAGAGCTCGCCCCCGAGGGACAGGGCGCGCAGCTCCGCCCGCCCGCTCTCAAAGGGCCCCACGGTTTTTGCGTCGGCCCCCGGGATGTCGGCGATCTGCGGCGAGAGCCGCAGCCCGGCGTCCAGGCCTGTGGCGGGAGTCAGGGCCAAAACCATCGCCCTCGGACCATCGCTGACCGCGGCGTCAATGGTGGGCGATGGGCCAGTCCAGCTGATCGGCAGGCCGAGGCCTCGCGCCGGCGGCGGCTCGCTCCCAGTGGCCAGGGTCAGGCGACACGGCGCGACGTCCAGTTCGACCACGAAGGCCCGCAGGATGTCCGCGCCGATCACCCCGGCGATGGGGGTGGGAAAGGCCCAGGTCCGGGCGTCCAGGTCCTCGATGGCCAGGCCCTGACGCACGACCCTCGCACCCGCCAGGCTGACCTCGCCTGACAGGGTCTCGCCCTCATATCCGGCCGCCTGGGCCCGGGTGTTGTGGATCGCGCTGTGGTCGGCGCCCGTATCGATGATGAAGTCGCCGCTCACCCCAGCGGCCGTGGCCGGCGCCACGAGCACCCCGCGGTCCAGCCAGCAGGCGATCTCCGAGGCGAGGGCTTCGCCGCTCCAGGCGGCCAAACCGCAGGCCAGTAGGGCGGCGCGCGCAATCATCGTCAGATCCCGTCGCGGCCATAGCCAGGGCCGCATCCCGTCGGCCATAACAGAGGCCCGCCAGAGAGGGGAGAGGTCATGGACCTGCGCGCCGCTATTCGCACCATTCCGGACTATCCCAAGCCGGGCATCCAGTTTCGCGACATCACAACCCTGCTCGCCGATGCGCGGGCCTTCCGCCGGGCCGTGGACGAACTGGTGCAGCCCTTTGCGGGGCTGAAGATCGACAAGGTGGCCGGCATTGAGGCCCGCGGCTTCATCCTGGGCGGGGCGGTCGCCCACCAGCTGTCGGCGGGGTTCGTTCCGCTGCGCAAGAAGGGCAAGCTGCCGCACCAGACGCGGGCGGTGGAATACGCCCTGGAATACGGCTCAGACACCCTGGAGGTTCACCTGGACGCCTTCGTGGCCGGCGAAAGGATCATGTTGGTCGACGATCTGATCGCCACCGGTGGCACGGCCCTGGCCGCGGTCGATCTGCTTCGCCAGGGCGGGGCGGAGATCGTGGCCGCAGCCTTCGTCGTCGACCTGCCCGACCTCGGCGGCGCGGCGCAGCTCGCGGCCGCCGGCGTGCCCGTCTCGACCCTGGTGGCGTTCGAAGGGCATTGATCTCGGTAGGCCTTGATCAAGCCCCTTCGCCCCGGCCTCCGCCGCTGCGGGCGAAGAGTTGCAGGGTGCGCAGGCGGGCCAGGCGGGCGGCGTCAGGCTGGTAGTCCTTGCGCCGGTCCGAGGCGAAGCCGTGGCCGGCGTCGTACAGGTGCACAGGCATGTCGGGATAGCGCTCGCGAATCTCCTCGACCTTTTCCATCGGGATGGAGGCGTCGGTCTTCCCAAAGTGCAGGATGGTAGGACAGCGGGGCGGCTCACTCAGCAGCTCGCTGATCCGCCGGCCGTAGAAGCAGGAGGCGGCCGCTACGCCCTCGCAACGGGCCGCCACGGCCCAGCTCGCCGCGCCGCCCCAGCAGAAGCCGGTCACGAAGACAGGGCCCTGAAGGGCGTCTATCGCCGCCTGGGCGTCGCCTGCGACCTTGTCCCACGGGGCGGCCTGCGACAGAGCCACCGCCCGCGTCATGTCGTCGGCCTCATAGGTGGCCTCAAAGCTTCGCTGCTGGCGGTCGAAGAAGGCTGGCGCGATCACCTCATAGCCATCCACAGCGAAGCCGTCGGCCACCTCGCGGATGTGGTCGGTGACCCCGAAGATCTCCTGGATCAGCACCAGGCCGCCGCGGCGGGCGTCGCCGGGCTTCACATGATAGGCGTCGAAGGAAAAGCCGTCGGCGCGGCTCTCAAGCCGGATCGTCTCGCCGGCCCGGCTCATGCGCTTTCGAACAGTTCGCGGGTGCGCAGGCGGGCGAGGTCGGCGGCCTCCTCGTGATAGCGCTCGGGGCTCTCATTGTTGAAGCCGTGGCCCGCGCCCTCATAGATATAGACCGGGACATCCGGATGGGCGGACTTCACCGCGGTCTCCACCTCCTCGGCTTTGATGCCGGGATCGGTGTGGCCGAGGTGGACGATGACCGGGCAGGCCAGCGGCAGCTCGGCATTGGCCTTGACCATGCTGCCGTAATAGCTGGAGGCGGCGGCGATCCCCTCGACCTTGGCCGCGCTCAGCCAGGCCAGAGAGCCGCCATAGCAGTAGCCGACCACGCAGACCTTGCCTCGGGGTTGAAGAAAGTCGCGGGCCGCGGCGATGTCGGCCAGGGCCTGATCCAACGGAGTCGCCCGGGCATGGGCGATGCCGGCGGCCATGCCCTCGGCGTCATGGCCGGCGGTGAAGCCCCGCTCGCGGCGATCAAACAGGGATGGGGCGAGCGCCTCGTAGCCCGCCTTGGCCCAGCGCTCGACATCGGCGCGGACATATTTGTCGATGCCGAAAATCTCCTGCAGCACGATGACCCCGCCCTTGCGCGGGGTGAACGGCGCCTCGTGATAGGCCGACAGCTGATAGCCGTCGGCGCCGCTTTTCAGCGTGATGGTCTCGCCCATGGTGTTCTCCCTTGGCCTCAAGCCTAGGGGGAGGACCGGGGTGCTGTCACGCCCTGTGAGCGATCAGACGTTGAAGCGGAAGTTCATCACGTCACCGTCCTGGACGACGTACTCCTTGCCCTCCTGGCGCAGCTTGCCAGCGTCCCGGGCTCCGGATTCGCCATTGAACTTGATGTAGTCCTCAAAGGCGACGGTTTCGGCGCGGATGAAGCCCTTCTCGAAGTCGGTGTGGATCACGCCCGCGGACTGCGGGGCGGTGGCGCCCACGGGGATGGTCCAGGCCCGGGTCTCCTTGGGGCCGCAGGTGAAGTAGCTCTGCAGGCCAAGCAGCTTGAAGGCTTCGCGGATCATCCGGTTCAGGCCCGGCTCCTCGAGGCCGAGGGTCTCCAGGAACTCCGCCCGCTCGGCGGCGTCCAGCATGGCGATCTCGCTCTCGATCTGGGCGGAGATGACCACGCTCTCGGCGTCGTCGCGCTTGGCCCGCTCGGCCACGGCGTTGGACATCTCGTTGCCGGTCCCGGCCGCGCCCTCGTCCACATTGCAGACATAGAGGGTCGGCTTGGCGGTCAACAGTTGCAGCATCCGCCAGGCCTTCTCGTCATCCTCGGAGATCTTGGCTACCCGGGCCGGGCGTCCGGCGTTCAGCTCTTCCAGGGCGAGTTTGGCCAGGCGCAGGGTGTTGGCGCTCTCCTTGTCGCCGGTCTTGGCGCGCTTATCGAGGTTGCTGACCCGCTTTTCCAGGCTCTCCAGATCGGCCAGCATCAGCTCGGTCTCGATGATCTCCAGGTCAGCCAGGGGATCGATGCGCCCTTCGACGTGGGTGATGTCGTCATTGACGAAGCAGCGGGCGACGAAGGCGACGGCGTCGCAGTCGCGGATATTGGCCAGGAACTGGTTGCCCAGCCCTTCGCCCTTGGACGCGCCGCGGACGAGGCCCGCCACATCGACAAAGTTGATGCGGGCTGGAATGATCTCCTTGGAGCCGGCCACCTTGGCCAGGGCCTCCAGGCGGGGCTCAGGCACGGCCACGTCGCCCACATTGGGTTCGATGGTGCAGAACGGATAGTTGGCCGCCTGGGCCGCTGCGGTCTGGGTGAGCGCGTTGAACAGGGTGGACTTGCCGACATTGGGCAGGCCGACGATGGCGACTTTGAGAGCCATGGAGTCCTCGGAGAATTGGAGCCGGGGCCGTCTTAGCCGAGCCGGCCGGGATTGTCGTCAACGGCGGAGCCTAAGGGGTCTCGCGGCCCTGGCGCTGCTGGCGGGTGTCGGCCTTGTCGGCCGGGGCCAGGCGCATGACCTCAGCCTGGTATTTTTCATCTTCGCCCGCCGCCAGCAGGGGGGCGGCGTCGGCGCAAGCCCGCAGCAGATCGTTCAGCCAGGCCTGCTCGACCTTGTGGAAGTCTGACAGCACATGGCCCTGGACCAGTTCCTTGTGGCCGGGATGGCCGACGCCCAGCCGGGCGCGGCGGAAGTCAGGACCCACCTGGCCGGTGATGGAGCGGATACCGTTGTTGCCCGCCGCCCCGCCCCCGGCCTTCATGCGAAAGCGGCCGGGCGCCAGATCGATCTCATCGTGGAAGACGACCAGGTCGGCCGGCGTCAGCTTGTAGAATTTCAGCGCCTCGCCGACGGCGTTGCCGCTGTCATTGTAGTAGGTCTGCGGCTTCAGGATCAGGGTGCGGACAGCGCCGGTCGGCGTGTCGATGCCGCCTTCGCGGGCCAGGGACTGAAACCGGGATCGCTCGGGGCCAAAGCTCCAGCGGCGGGCGATCTCGTCGACCGCCATGGCGCCGACATTATGCCGGTTGGCGCCGTAGCGGCCGCCCGGATTGCCCAGGCCAGCGAAGATCAGCATGCGACCCTCCGCGACAGATGGCCGCCGGATGGACGGCTCCGGGCTCGGCGCAGCGTCAAGGGCGGGCCTGGCCCGGTTCAGATGAGGCCATCTGAACCGGAAAGAAACCTAGGCCTCGGTGGCGCCGGTGGGACCAGCGGTCTCAGCGTCGGCGGCGGCGTCTTGGGCGGCCTGGGCTGAGGAGCCGGCCAGGGTCGCGACGACGAAGTCACGGTCCAGGGTGGTCTCGACGCCCTTGGGGAGCTTGAAGCCTGAGATGCGGATGGTGTCGCCGATTTCCAAGCCCGTCAGGTCGAAGATCAGCTCTTCGGGGATGGCGTCGGCCAGGCAGGACAGCTCGACATCGTGACGCACGACATTGAGGGTGCCGCCGCGCTTCAGGCCTGGGGACTCTTCGTGGTTGGTGAAGTGCACCGGCACGGAGATCTTGATCTTCTGGTGCTCATCGACCCGGTAGAGGTCGAAGTGCCAGGGCTCGTCGGACACCGGATGCATATCGATGGCCTTGGCGATGACCGGCTGGGTCTCGTCGCCATACTTCAGGGTCACCAGGTGGCCCAGCAGCTTGCCCGTGTAGAGCGCCTTGCGGAACTCGTTGGCCGGCACGGCGATCGCCACCGGATCCTTGGAGCCACCATACAGCACGCCTGGGACCTTGCCGCTGCGGCGCACACTGCGCGTGGCGCCGGTGCCGGTCTGCTCACGCACTTCAACATTCAATACGATATCGGCCATCGCCCTGCCTCAAAACGAAACCGCCGCGCGAACCCGCGCGGCGTGGGTCGCGATCCCAGGGGGGATCGGAAGGTGGGCGTCATTACACAGAAGTTGTCCCTCTGGCAACGGCGCCCGCCGTCTTCAGCGCGCTTTTACGCCGCTAAGAGCCACGGTCTCGGCCGAGGCGCCGGTTTCGGCCACCTGGACCGGCGCGGCCTTGGTCGGATCAGGCAGGCCCGCGCCCTTCATCAGGCATTGACCCGTGTCCATCAAGGCGTGCTGACCCAGGCAGAAAACGTCCTCGTAGTGCGGCTTGGAGACGGCCAGACACTGATAGAGATTGAGCTTGGCCATGTTGAGGCAAGAGGCCGAGGTCGGCTCCACCATCACCGCGGTGAGCAATTCAGCGCGGTTCTCGCCGGCCTCGCCCAGGACGGCCAGGGCGGCCACGGCCAGGCTTCGCAGGACCATCCGGCTGTAGGGCGGCTCCACTGGGCCTGCGGCCAGGTCCAGGACGCCCGCCCCGACCGCCGCCTGCTGGAGACGGACGGTTTCTTCAATCTCGCCGACAATCGGGGTCGCTGACAGGGCCTTGGCCTGGGACAGGCGCAGGGCGCGGTTCTCGACGTCGGCTTTGGACCACTTGGCCTTCTGGACGTCATAGGCGGCCTGCTTCACCGCAGAGCCGGTTTCGAACAGACGCTTGCCCTCGGCGCCATAGGCGGCGATCACCAGGCCAGCCGCGCTGCGGGCGCCCGGCAGGGTCGCGGCATAGGTGGGATCGGCCACCAGATCGGCGAACATCTTGTTTCGGGTTTCGGGGTTGGTGGAATAGCTCCGCACCGCGGCGACGAATTCCGGATCCTGCAGGGCGGCCACGGCGCCATAGGCCACCGCGCCCTTCAGGAGCTGGATCGGCTCATAGGCCGCGCTGGTCTTGAGCGATTCGGCGATCTCGGCGCCGTCGTCAAAGGCCGGCGAAATGGCCGAGGAGCGGGACATGTAATAGCGATAAGCGCTGGCCTGTTCGATCAGCGAAGGGGCGAGCGCCAGGGCCGGCGGAGCCGGCGCGGGCGCCTCCGGCTTGGGCTCGGCGCACCCTGCAAGCACCGTGGCGCTGATCAGCGCCAGCGCGGTCAGCGCGCTACGAAAGCCAATAGCCGAGCTCATGGGTCTGTGTTCCCCTAAATGGTTCGCGTCGAACATAGCATGTTCGGTCAGGCGAGATCATGGCCCCCAGATCGTAAACTATTGTTCACCAAGCTTAGCCAGTTGTCTCACCTGTGAAGCGAGGCCGAGAGGCGCAGGGGTCAGTCGAACAGCTTGGAGACAGACTCCTCGTTGGCGATGCGACGAACCGCCTCACCGATCAGGGCCGCGCAGCTGACATAGCGGATCTTTGGCGCCGAGGCGGCGCGCTCCGGGGCGCTGATCGAATCGGTCATCACCAGCTCCTTGAGCACCGAGGCGTCGACCCGCTCGATGGCCGCGCCTGACAGCACCCCGTGCGTCACATAGGCCGAGACCTCCGACGCGCCGCCGTCCACGAGGGCCTGAGCCGCGTTGCAGAGCGTGCCGCCGCCGTCGATGATGTCGTCAAACAGCACGCAGCGCCGGCCCTGGACGTCGCCGATGATGTTGGCCACCTCGCTCTTGCCGGGCCCCGAACGACGCTTGTCGACGATGGCCAGCTCGGCGTTCAGGCGGCTGGCCACCGACAGGGCGCGGACCACGCCGCCCACGTCGGGGGAGACGATCATCAACTCGTCGGGTTTGGGGTAGTGGGCCTTGATATCGTTGGCCAGCAGGGGCGCTGAGAGCAGATTATCGGTCGGAATGTCGAAGAAGCCCTGAATCTGACCCGAGTGCAGATCCATGGTCAGGACCCGATCGGCGCCGGCGCGGGTGATCAGGTTGGAGACCAGCTTGGCCGAAATCGGCGTGCGACCGCCGGTCTTCCGGTCCTGACGGGCATAGCCGAAATAGGGCATGACCGCGGTGATCCGCCGGGCCGAGGCGCGCTTGAGCGCATCGATGCAGATCAGCAGCTCCATCAGATTATCGTTGGTGGGATAGCTGGTGGACTGGATGACGAAGACGTCCTCGCCGCGGACGTTCTCGTCGATGGTCACCCAGACCTCGTTGTCGGCGAACCGTTTGACCTGAGCCCGCGTCAGGGGGACGTCGAGATGGTCGGAGACGGCCTGGGCGAGGGCCTGGTTAGAATTGCCCGCCAGCAGCTTCATGGGATCCCTCGGGGTCGTTCCGCATCTGTCAGGCGGGCTTTAATGCAGGGGGCCGACCCCCGGCAACCCTCAGCTAGAGAACTATGGCCGAGAGCAGGCGACCATAGTCCTCCTCGCCGCGCTGAAAGGCCCGGCGGTTGGAGAAGAAGTGGTCGGCCTCCGCGCAGGTGTCGCGCCCGACCCATTCCCGCTGCTCCACGCCCGCAGCGGCCAGTTGGGCCAGGACAAAGGCCGGCAGGTCGAACTGGCGCTTGTCCGGCGCAGCGCCCGGCCTGAAGAACCGTCCATGAGCTGCGTCGGCCTCCACGAAGCGGTCGATGAACTCCAGGCCAACCTCATAAGAGGCTGGCCCGATGCACGGGCCGACGGCGGCCAGGATGCGATCGCGCCGGGCGCCCAGCCGCTCCATCTGCGCCACCGTATCTGCGACGATCCCTGAGAGGGCGCCTTTCCACCCGGCATGGGCGGCGGCCACCACGCGACCTTCCGGGTCGGCCAGCAGGATGGGGGCGCAGTCGGCCGCCAGGGCGCCGCAGATCAGGCCAGGGGTGGCCGTCACCACCCCGTCGGCCTCCGGCCGCGCCGCGCCCCAGGACCGCTCGGCGATCTCGGCCCTGGCGGAATGAACCTGGTGGCAGGTGTTGAGGGCTTCGTGCGGCAAACCAAAATGGGCGGCGGTCCGGCGGCGGTTCTCAGACACGTCTTCGGGCGAGTCCGCCGATCCAGGCCCCACATTGAGTGAGGCGTAAAGGCCCGCCGAAGCGCCCCCCTGTCGCGTGAAGAAGGCGTGGCTCACGCCCGCTTGGGTCAGCAGGGGCGAGGTGATCACCGGCAGGGCGGCGGTGGATTCAGTCATATGGTCAATCCGCCTCGAAGGCCGGAGGGATGAAACCTGGCCCATGCAGGGCCAGGACCTTGAACAGAACCCCCATCTGGTCGGGGGCGGTCAGCCGGTCGAACTGGCGGCCGATCTGATCAGCCAGGTCGGGGCGATTCCCGGCCAAGCTCGCGGCCCGGGTCTCGATCCCGAGCCGGCGGAGAAATTCTGCCTGGGTCAGCAGCCGCCTCGCCAGAGCGCCTTCGGCGCAGGCCGCCTGGGCCACCCCCGCGAAATCGGCGTGGAAGGTCAGGTCGGCCTCACCAGGACAGGCCAGGGGATCGACCTTTTGATGACCCTTCAGGGCCTGAAAGGTGTCGCCGCCCGCTTCGCCGGTCGCGGGCCCATAGTCGATCAGCAAGGCCGCGCCCCCGTCGGCGGCCAGGCGGGCGCCGATCTCTGAACCCAGGGCGGCCTGGGCGGGCGAGGCTTCAACCACGGCCCCCAACGCCCCGGGGCGGCCTTCGCCGGGCAGGGGGGCCGACAGGCCAAAGACCAGGCCCCCCGCCTCGTCCAGCCCCACCATCCGCTCAGCCCAACCCTGCGGGGTGCGGACGAATTGGCGGCTCGGCAGACAGTCCAGCAGTTCATTGGCCACGAGGATCATCGGCGCCCCCTCAGGCACCGCCGCCAGGCTTTCAGCCCACTGTGGGGCGGCAGGCGCCAGACGCTCGGCTTGCAGGACCCGCAGGGGCGGCGAGACCTCGACCAGCCACAGATCGGCGGCGGCGAGAAAGCCGGGGACGGTTTCTCCCGCCCGCAGCAGGTCAGCCATCAGGGTTCCGTCGCCGGGGCCCATCTCCACCAGCCGGAAATGGGATGGCGCGCCCAGGCTCCGCCAGCAGGCCGCCGCCCACAGGCCGATCAACTCGCCAAACATCTGGCTGACGAGTGGCGCGGTGAGGAAGTCTCCCCCCGCCCCCAGGCCGGGGCGTGTGGCGTAGTAGCCGGCCTGCGGATCATGCAGGCAGATCGTCATGTATTCGGCGAGGCTTATGGGCCCGGTGGCCGCGATCTGACCTGCGAGCCGTTCACGCAGGGCCATCGGATCCCGGGGCCGGACGGATACTGAAGGGGTCTTCGGCCTTGGTGTTCGGCTGCGATTCCGCGAGCAGGGGTTCGGACGGCGCCTGGCCGGCCGGAACGGGCTCGCGCAGGCCGCGCCAGATCAGGAAGGCGCCGCCCAGCAGCATGGGCAGGCTCAGCATCATCCCCATGGTCAGGCCAAGCGGAAAGTCCGGGAGATAGGAGTCGGGCTCGCGCACCTGCTCCACCAGGGTCCGAAACACCGCATAGCCCACGAGGAACAGGCCTGCGACCGCCCCGCGGCGCTCTAGCCAATGGGCCTTATGGGTGGCCAGGCGGAGGAGGATGAACAGGACCAGGCCTTCCAGCAGAGCCTCGTAGAGCTGGCTGGGATGCCGGGCATAGGGCCCCGCCCCGGGGAAGACGACGCCCCAGGGGAGCTCTGTCGGCCGTCCCCACAGCTCGCCATTGATGAAGTTGGCGATCCGGCCGAAGAACAGGCCGATGGGCGCGCAGGCGGCCACCAGGTCCCCCAGGCGCAGAAGGTCGATGCCGTTGGACCTGGCGAAGGCGGCCACCGCGATGGCGACGCCGAGGGCGCCCCCGTGGAAGCTCATCCCGCCCTGCCAGACCTGCAGGATTTCCAGCGGGTTCGTCCAGATGGTCTCGGGCGTGTAGAAGAGGATGTAGCCGAGCCGTCCGCCGAGGATGATGCCCAGGGTCACCCAGAGGATCAGGTCGTCGATCTGAGCCGGGGTGGCCGCGGGCCCGCGGGTCGGCGCCAGCCGCGGATTGCGGACCAGCGTCACCACGTATCGCCAGCCGATCAGGATGCCGGCCACATAGGCCAGGGCGTACCAACGGATGGCGAAAGGCCCGATCTGGATCAGAATGGGGTCGAAATCAGGAAAGGGCACCGGCGCGTTCTCCAGCCAATTGTCGCCTGTTTAGCCGACAAGGCCTTCGCATTCATCCCCCGGCGCCCCATATTGATGGTGCGCGGCGGAAAGTCCCGCGCCTCTTGAGCCCCCTATGCAGACCCAGAACCCATTTCTCGACGAAATCGCCAAGCTGACCACCGCCGCCATGGGCATGGCCCAGGCCGCCAGCGAAGAGGCCAGGTCCGCCTTTCGGGCCCAGGCTGATCGGGCGGCGGCCGAACTGGACCTGATCCGACGCGAGGAATTCGAGGCCCTGAAGGCCGAGGTGGCGGGCCTGAGAGCGGAAATCCAGACCCTTCGCGGACAGGCCGCCGAGGACTGAGCCCCGCGTTCACGAATACGCGAAGGGGCTCGCGCACCGGAAGAACCCGGTGACGGGGCCCCTGCAAAGCAGATTAGTTTCACGACTGCCGGTGAGTCGGTCGGGCCACGCGCCTGATCCGCCGCAGCGAAAGGACCCTGGGTTCCATGGATATGCCCCAGCCTGACGAAGACGTCGTCCTCGGCCTCGATCCCCTGGACGTCGTCGAACACGTGCTCACGGCCGAGAATCTGGAGTTCGACCGCACTGAGGACGGCGACCTGGCCTTCACCCTGGCCGGTGAGTGGAAGGACTATGAGCTCTGGTTCGCCTGGCGGCCGGAAGCTGACTGTCTGCAGCTCTGCCTTTCGCTGGGCCACACGATCGATGCGGCGGCGCGGCCTGCGGCCCATGAGTTGGTGGGCCTGGTCAACCAGCGTCTGTGGCTTGGCCACTTCGAGCTATGGGACGATGGCGAGATCGTCTTCCGTCACGCCATGGCCCTGACCAGCGCCGAGCGGCCCAGCCTGTCCCAGGCCGCCGCCATGATCGACATTGCGGTGGAAGGCGCCGACCGGTTCTTCCCTGCCTTCGACTTCATGGTCCGCGGCGCCAAGACACCCGCCGAGGCCATGGCCGCCTGCATGTTCGAGACGGTCGGCGAGGCCTGAGGCCGCGCGCCGGCCCTCGCCCCGGGGCTTGGATTCGATGCGTCAGGCGGTATCGTCTGGTCTTTGAATCATGACCTAGATTCAAAAGGTTGAGCGCGTTTCGACCGCGAGACCGGGTTCCACTTTTACGGAACGCGCTCTAGAACCTTCGCTCCAAGAGGCGGAGGAGGATCCCATGGGGCCGTTACTGATGCTGGGCGCTGGCCGCATGGGCGGCGCGCTGATCTCGGGCTGGCGACTCGCCGGTTTCATGATCCCTCAGGACCTGATGATCCGCGACCCGCACCCCGGCGACGAGGCCCGGCTGGCGATTGCCCAGGGCGCCCTCCATGATCCCGACGCCCAGACCATGGGCCGGGCCGCCATTGTCCTGCTGGCCACAAAGCCCCAGCTCTGGCGCGAGGCCGCCGCGGAGGTGAACGCAGCCCTGTCGCCGGACGCCGTCATCGTCTCCATCGCCGCCGGTGTGTCGTCCGCAGATATCTCCCGCGCCTTTGGCGGCCGGCCGGTGGCCCGTATCATGCCGACCACGGCGGCGGCGATCGGCCAGGGCACGGCCAGTCTCTACGCCGCCGATCCCAGGGCGGCGGAGATCGCCCGCAGGCTGTTCAGCGCCGTGGGCGCGGTGGTGGAATTGGAGGACGAATCTCTGATGCACGCGGCCACCGCGGTTTCAGGCTCGGCTCCGGCCTATCTCTACGCCTTTGTCGAGGCCCTGGAGGCCGCAGGCGCCGGGGCGGGTCTGTCGCCAGACGCGGCCCGCACCCTGGCGCGGGCGACCATCAGCGGCGCGGCGGCCCTGCTGGCGCAGAGCGGGGCTGAGCCGGCCGAGCTTCGCCAACAGGTGACGTCGCCCGGGGGGACAACCCAGGCGGCCCTGGAGGTCCTGATGGGTCCCGATGGTCTGGGTCAGCTGCTGGCGCGGGCGGTGGATGCGGCCGCCGATCGCTCCCGCGTCCTGGGCGCCTGAGCCGCGCGTCGGATCGAGGCGTTCAGAGCAGGTTGATCAGGCTCTCAAACGAATCTCCCAGGGCGCCGACAAAGGTCACCGCCGCCAGGATCAGGGCGTTCCAGATCAGGGCCAGGATGATCACGCTGAGGGCCGCGGCCACGGCGCCCACCAGGCCTGCTACCCCGTCACGCTCCAGCAGGCCGAAGCCGAAGGCGGCGATGGCGAAGGAAGGCAGCATGTTGCCAAAGGGGATGGGCAGAAAAACGATCACGGCCAGCATCAGGCAGACCGCCCCGATGAACCGGTCGGCCACGCGTCCGTACAGAACCCGCCAACGGGGCCGCAGGTGGCGCTCCAGGCGCTGAAGATGGGGCGCCAGGCGCACGGCCATGGTCTGAAATTCGGCCCGCTGCATCGAACGGTTCATCAGCGCCTTGGGCAGCCAGAGCGTCGGTCGGCCGATCATCAGCTGAAAGGCGATGAAGATCAGCGGGGCGCCCAGAATGGCGGAAACCCCGGGGGGCATGGGCAGGGCCAGCGGCGCGGCGAACACCGCCAGCAGGGCGCCGAACGCCCGGTCTCCGAACGCGTCGAGCACGTCGGCGACCGTCACCTTGGGGTGCGACCGCTCGGCGAGACCGGCGAGAATGTCGGAGAATCGGTGGACGTCGTCGACCACGGTCGGACCTGCGGGCTGGAAGGTTTCGGCTGTGGCGTTCAAATGGACGTGCGCGGGGCAAAATGCACCCCCCCAATGCGACATCCTGGACGAAATAGCGGCCTTGTGGCCCAAGGCCCACGGAGAGCTCTTGCGCGTGGGCTCAGGCTGCGGCGTGCTGACCCAGAACCACGCCCACCAGCACGGCGGCATAGTGGACGCCTGCGCCCCCAATCACATGGCCATGCCAGATAGCCCGGCGGAAGGGGAGGCGGTGCATCATGTAGAAGATGACGCCAAGGCTGTAGACCGCCCCGCCGATGGCCAGCAGCAACATGGCCGTCGCTGGCAAGGCCGCCATCAGGGGCTGCAAGGCCACCACCACCGCCCAGCCCAGGGCCAGATAGATGCCCACCCACAGTTTGCGGTCCAGGCCGTTCAGGAACAGCTTGCCGGCCACGCCCAGGGCCGCGACGCCCCAGATCACGGCGGTCATGGCGACAGCCCAGGCGCCGCTCAGTCCCGCCACGGTGAAGGGGGTATAGGAGCCGGCGATCATGATGAAGATGCCCGCATGGTCGAGGCGCCGGAGCAGGGGGCGGTGCCGGGCTGGGGCGAAGTTGTAGGCGGTGGAGCAGGCCAGCATGAGCAGCAGGCCAGCCGAATAGATGCCTACCGCCGTCGTCAGCAGGGGCGATCCCCGCCAGACCGACAGGCCGATCAGGACGCTCCCGCCGATCAGGGCCGCCGTCAGCCCGATCACGTGGACGCAGAGGTCCGCGCACTTGGCCGAGGGGGTCGGATAGTGACGGGGTGGCTTGGACGTCTGGACAGGTACGGTGTTCATCTCAATGCGCCCCTTGTACCCTTCCGCAACTCGGGGCGCCTAGGGCCTCTGGTCGGTTTGTCGCCGATGCGGCCCCGGCGCCTCAGTTGACGCCCGCGACCGCCAGGATGGCGAGCAGGCCGACCGTCATGCCCCGCAGGCTCTCCACGGGCTCGACGTCGATCCACTCGTCCAGGGCGTGCGCCCGGCCGCCGGTCCCACCAGCCCCCATGGTGATGGCTGGGATTCCCAGGCTCATGGGGATGTTGGAGTCGGTGGAGGAGGCCGACAACTTCGGCTCAAACCCCTGAAGCCGGTTGGCCGCCATCACGCTGCGCACCAGCAGGCTCTCGGGATCGGTTCCTCCTGCGGGCCGGTCGCCGATGACCAGGGGCTCCACGGTGATCTCGCCCTCGGAGACCGAGCGGGCCGAGTTTTCCGCCGCGACCGCCTCATTGAAGACGGCCAGCAGCTGGGCTTCCAGGCGGGCGAGCGCCTCGGGGCTCTCTGAGCGCATGTCGTACTCGGTATAGACCTCGGCCGGGATCGAGTTCACCGATACGCCGCCACCGGTGACGCTGGCGGAATAGGTGGTGCGCGGGGTCTGCGGGACCTCAATCTCATAGAGCCCCACCGTCGCCCGGGCCATGGCGGCCATGGGATTGACCAGGCCGAAGGCGCCATAGGAATGGCCGCCAGGTCCGCGGAAGAATGTCCTGTAGCGCTTGGATCCCACAGCCCCGGTCACCACCCGCGAAGGATCAGACCCGTCAAACGAGAAGAAGGCCTCGACCCGGTCCTTGTAGGCGCCCTGGGTGAACAGGTGGCGCACCCCGCGCAGGTCGCCGGGCCCCTCCTCGCCGACGGTGCCGACGAACAGGATGTCCTTTTCCGTGACGATCCTGGCGGCATCCATCGCCCGGATATAGGCCAGCAGCGTCGCCAGGGAGCGCGTGTCGTCGCCGACGCCGGGCGCCATGAGCCGTGTACCCTCCCGACGGACGGTCACGTCCGTATCCGCGGGGAAGACGGTGTCCAGATGGGCCGAGACCACCAGGACCGGGCCGCCCGGGGCGCCCGAACCCCGCCGCAGCCCCATAACATTGCCTTCATCGTCGGTGGTCGTCTCCGTCAGGCCGTGCGCCGAGAGCATGGCCAGATAGGCCTTGGCCCGTTCAGCCTCCTGGAAGGGCGGAGCGGGGATCTCGGTCAGGGTGATGATGTCGGCCACGGTGCGCTCAAAGTCCTTGGCGAGATAAGCCTTGGCCTCAGCGAAGGCCGCCGAGGCGGCGATGGCGGGAACCGGTGTCTCCTGCGCCTGCGCCGCCCCGCCCAGGCTGAGAAAACAGGCCGCCGAAAGACCGGCGAGGGCGGGCGCGAGACGGTCTCGAAGGGTCATCCGTGGGGTCTCTCTTGTGGCTTATGGCTGCGACGCAGGCGCCATGATGCGCTGAACGCTCCTGCAGCGCACAGGTCTTTCGTTGCTGGTGGGGCCCCAGGCTCCATGATGCGTGGCCCCTGGTCAAATCCGCGCCAGGAGAGCTAGGTTCGCGACTTCGCGCGACGGGCGCCTGTCTAGGGGGACATTCATGCCGGAAGAGACCAGCGCCGTAGAGGCCTTCTACGCTCAGGTGACCAATGTCAGCGACTTCATCTGGGGGGGCTCCTGGAACGGGGTTGCGGTTCTGCCCTTCCCGCCGATGGTCATCGCCCTGTTTGGGGTCGGCCTATGGATGATGTTCGGTCTGCGCTTCTACCCCATCACTCACCTGGGCAAGGCCTTCGTCGGCCTGTTCAAGAGTGAGAAGGACGCCGACGCCTCCGGTGATGGAAAGAAGGGCGAGATCTCTCCCTTCGCCGCTCTGTCCACCGCCCTGTCGGGGCAGGTCGGCACCGGCAACCTGGCGGGCGTGGCTACGGCCATCACCCTGGGAGGGCCAGGCGCCCTCTTTTGGATGTGGGTCACCGCGCTGATCGGCATGGCCTTGGCCTTCGCCGAGGGCGCGCTGGCCATCCGCTATCGCGAACAGGGGCCCAATGGCGACTACCGTGGCGGCCCCATGACCTATATCCGCCTCGGTCTTGGCAAGAAGTGGGGCTGGCTGGCGGGGCTGTTCTGCGTCGGCACCCTGTTTTCCTCGGTCACCACCGGCAACATGATCCAGGCCAATTCGGTGGCCGACTCGATCCACGCGATCACCGGCGCGCCAGAGTGGGTGGCGGGGCTGGTTGTCGCCGCCGCGGTGTTCGCCGTGATTATCGGCGGTATCAAGTCCATCGGCTCCATCGCCGAGAAGGTCGTGCCGACCATGGCCCTGGCCTATGTGACCATGGCCGTCATCGCCCTGATCCTCAATTTCGAGGATCTGCCCGGCGCCTTCGCGACCATCTTCGAAAGCGCCTTCACCGGCCATGCGGCGGCCGGCGGCTTTGTCGGCGCTGGCATGATCATGGCCATCCGGGCAGGGGTAGCCCGGGGCCTGTTCTCCAACGAGGCGGGGCAGGGCTCCACCCCCATCGCCCACGCCGTGGCCCAGACCGAGGATCCAGCCCGCCAGGGCCGGTTCGCCATGATGGGCACCTTCATCGACACCCTGGTGATCTGTACGGCGACGGGACTTGTCCTTCTGACCGTCCAGGGCGCCTTCCCGGCCACCAACGCCGAAGGCGTCACGGTGATGCAGGAGCATGTGTGGAGCTCCGACCTCAACGGTTTCGCCATGACCGAGGCGGCCTATTCAGCGGCCTTCCCCTTGGAGGTATTCGGCTTCGCCATCGGCGGACTGATCGCCTCTGTGGCCCTGATCCTGTTCGTCTTCACGACCCTGTTGACCTGGAGCTACTACGGCGAACGGGCGGTCACCCACCTGTTCGGCGAGAAGCTGGCCATCCCGTTCCGCCTGCTGTGGGTGCTGATGATCTTCATCGGGTCGTTCCAGGAGATCACCTTCGTCTGGCGACTGGGGGATATCTCCAACGCCAGTATGGCCCTGCCCAATCTCGTGGCCCTGGCCCTGCTGTCTGGGGTGGTGTTCAAGCTCGCCAAGGGTGATCGGAAGGCCGGTCCTGACCACGACTGAGTCCGCTGTCGCGGGATCGGCGCCAAATTTCGGGGCCGATCCCGCCTTTCGGGTTTTCCTCGCGAGCCACGCCCCTTAGCGTGGCTGGTAACAGAGGTAACAGTCACCGTGAGGAATTCCGTCGTGCAGACCCGTCGTCAGATGCTCTTTGGCGCGGCCGGCGCCCTGGCCTTGGCCGGGACCGCAGGGCGCGCCAACCTGGCCTTCGCCCAGACGCCCGCTCTGGCAGGAGACCGTCTCGACACCCTGCTGGAGGCCTTCTACCAGCAGGCGCTGGACGATGTGCCCGAGCTTGTCACCCGGCTTGGCCTGGACTCCGGCGCCCGCGCCGGCGCCAAGGCGCAGTTGAGCCCCGCCTCCGTCGCCGCCCTTCAGTCTGACCGGGCCAAGACCGCCGATCAGCTGGCGCGGATGCAGACCCTGCCGCGGGCCGAGCTCTCCGGGATGGACGCCATCAACTATGACGCGGTGAAGTTCTCCCTGGAGACTGAGCACGCGGCCAATCGCAGTTTCGTCTATGGCCGGCGTGGCGCAGGCCAGCCCTATGTCATCTCGCAGCTGTCGGGCGCCTATCAGAGCGTGCCGGACTTCCTGGGATCTCAGCACGTCATCGAGACCAAGGGCGACGCCGACGCCTATCTTTCCCGCCTTGAGGCCTTCGCCACGGTGATGGACCAGGAGGTCGAGCGGGTGCGTCGCGACGTGGACCTCGGCGTCATCCCGCCGGACTTCGTCATCGAACGCACCCTGACCCAGATGAGCGGCCTACGCGCCGAACCGGGGCAATCCCCCCTGGTCACATCGGTGGCTGAGCGGGCCGCGGCCAAGGGGATCGCCGGAGACTATGCCGCCCAGGCCCAGGCCATCTATGCCGACAAGGTGCTGCCGGCCCTGGAGCGCCAGATCGCCCTGATGGGCGAGCTGGCCCCCCGGGCGGTCCATGACGCCGGCGTCTGGCGGCTGCCCGATGGGGAAGCCTATTACGAGCACGCCCTGCGCGCCTCCACCACCACCACACTGAGCGCCGAGGAGGTCCATCAGATGGGCCTGGAGCAGGCCCGTCAGCTATCGGCCCGGGCCGATGTCATCCTCAAGGCGGAAGGCTACACCCAGGGGACGGTCGGCGAGCGGATCGCGGCCCTGTTCAAGGAGCCGAAATATCACTTCCCCGACACCGACGCCGGCAAGGAGGAGCTGATCGAGTCCCTCAACACCATGACCGAGGCCATGTACAAGCGCCTGCCCGAATATTTCGGGACCCTGCCCAAGGCGCCGGTCGAGGTCCGTCGGGTTCCCAAGTTCATCGAGGCCGGCGCGCCCGGGGGCTACTACAACCAGCCGACCCTGGACGGCTCCCGGCCGGGCATCTTCTGGATCAACCTGCGGGATTCGGCTGAAAACCCCACCTGGACCCTGCCGACCCTGACCTATCACGAGGCGGCGCCAGGTCATCACATGCAGCTCGCCCTGCAGCAGGAGGCGGATCTGCCAATGATCCGGCGCGCGACCTTCCTGTCGGCCTATGGCGAGGGCTGGGCGCTCTATGCCGCGGAGCTGGCCAAGGAGATGGGGGTCTATGAGGACAACCCGCTCGGCGAGGTCGGCTATCTGCAGGCGGCTCTGTTCCGCGCCGCCCGTCTGGTGGTCGACACCGGCATTCACGCCAAGCGCTGGAGCCGTGAGCAGGCCATCGAGACCATGTCTTCGATTGACGGCTCTCCGATCTCATCTTCGACCACCGAGATTGAGCGTTACGCCGTGTGGCCGGGCCAGGCCTGCAGCTACATGGTGGGCAAGCTCGTCTGGCTGCGGCTGCGGGAAAAGGCCCGGACGGCCCTGGGCGACCAGTTCGACCTGCGGGCCTTCCATGATGCTGGCCTGCTGTCGGGGGCCGTGCCCCTGACCGTGCTCGAGGCGGTGATCGACAACCACATCGCCGCCCGCCGGGCCGCCTGACCTGCGCCGCAATGAACCCTGGGCGATCGCCCAGGGATTCAGGCCGGCAGGCGGATGACGGCCCGCAGGCCGCCCAGGGGCGAGCGGTCGAGCAGCACCTCGCCCCCATGGCCCCTCGCCACGTCCCGGGCTATGGCCAGGCCCAGGCCGACACCCTTGATGTTCTGATTGCGCGCCTCGTCCAGGCGGTTGAAGGCCTTGAAGGCGTCCTCGTGCTGGGCGACCGGAATGCCGGGGCCGTCGTCGTCCACCGCGATCTCGACCCCGCCCGAGGGGAGCCTGCGGGCGATCACTTCGACGGTCTCGCCGTGAACGGCGGCGTTCATCACCAGATTGGAGACCGCCCGGCGTAGGGCGCTTGGGCGGACCCGGGCTGTCAGGCCCTCGGGCGCCTCGACTCGCACGGCCGCGCCCGCGCGGATGGCGCCCTCGGCGACCTCCTCCAGGAGGGGGCGCAGCAGGATGTCCTCGACGCTCTCGCCCCCCTCGCCGCGGGCGAAGGCGAGGTACTCATCGATCATGTGCTCCATCTCGGCCAGGTCGCGCTTCATGTCGCCCGTGCGCGAGGACGGCGGCGCCAGGGCGAGCTCCAGTTTCAGGCGCGTGAGGGGCGTGCGCAGGTCGTGGCTGACCGAGGCCAGCAGGGCGGTGCGCTGTTCGATATGGCGTTGGATGCGGGACTTCATGGCCAGGAAGGCGTGGGCCGCCTGTCGCACTTCCCGGGCGCCGTGCGGCTTGAAGGCCTTGTCGTCTTCGCCTCGGCCGAAGGCGTCCGCCGCCGTCGCCAGCCGTTCGATGGCCCGGGTCTGGTTGCGGATGAACAGGATGGCGATCGCTGTGAGCAACAGGGTCGCCACGGTCATCCACAGGATGAAGATATGTCCCTGAGTTGCGAAGGCCCGGTCCCGCGGCGCCAGAATGCGCAGCACGCCCTCGTCCACCTGCACCCGGATGTCCACATAGGCCGGGTAGCGGGTCGTATCGAACCAGAAGGGGACGTCCAGTTGCTCCGACAGGGCCCGCTTCAGGGACCTGTCGACGGGGGCGAAGAAGGAGTAGCGGCGGTTCAGGGGCAGGTCGCGCCCCTCCTGCAGCGCGATCGACAGACTGAGTGATTCTTCAGCCCGGGCGGCGAGCACGGCGAAGGCCTCGGGGCTCTTGTCGTCCTCATAGCCCGCCACCGCCCAGGCCACCTCGCCCGCCAGGCCATCGGACAGGCGGCTGGTGACAGTGTCCCAGTGGGCGTCGAAGAAAATCCAGGTGACCGCCACCTGCATGAGGGCCACCGGCAGGACGATGATCAGCAGGGAGCGGCCGAACAGGCTGGTCGGCAGCCGGCGCTTGATCAGCCGGCCCAGATAGCGCGGCGGCAGCCGGACCCGCATCAGTCCGGCGCCAGCATGTAACCGACCCCGCGGACGGTCTGCAGATAGCGCGGCGCCTTTGGGTCGGCCTCAATCTTGCGGCGCAGGCGCGTGACCTGCACGTCCACGGCCCGGCCAGAGGGATCGACGGTGTCGCGAGCCAGCTCCAGCCGGTCGACCGGCTCATGCGGAGATTGGGCGAGCCGGCGCAGCAGCACGGCCTCGCCCTCGGTCAGGCGCACCGGCGCCCCCTCCCGTGACAGTTCGCCCCGGGCCAGATCAAAGGCGCAGGCCCCAAGTGAGAAGCGGCCGGCGGCCGGCGCGCGCTGGGCCGTGCGGCGCAGGATGGCCTCGATGCGCAGCAGCAGCTCCTGGGGCTCGAAGGGCTTGCCCAGATAGTCGTCGGCGCCGACCTGCAGGCCCTCGATCCTGTGCTCGGCCTCGCCCAGGGCGGTCAGCATCAGCACGGGCGTGCGCCCCGTCTCGCCCCCGCGGCCGCGCAGCCAGCGCGTGAGAGAGACCCCGTCTTCACCGGGCATCATCACGTCGAACACCGCCAGATCGAAATCCAGGCTGTCCAGAAGCCGCCGCGCAGCCGGCCCGCCGGCCGCCGTGGTGACGCGAAACCCCTCACGGCTGAGAAAGGCTTTCAGCAGTTCGCGGATGCGGTCGTCGTCATCGACCACCAGCAGATGGCGGGCCAGGGGCCCAGAAGCTTCAGCAAGGCTCATGCGTCTGGCGGCTCCCCGTGGCGCAGGGTGACAGGATAGGCCGCTCTGGTCTCCGCGGCCATCGCGTCGGCGTGGCCATTTCGTTTGACGAGCGCGATCTGGAGCGTTGTAAGGGGGGCGCATTGAAAGGAAGGCTCTACGCCGATGGCTCTCGTTCCCTTTGACGATCGCGATGGATGGATCTGGCTGGATGGCCAGTTCGTGGCCTGGCGCGAGGCGAAGGTGCACGTATTGACGCACGGCCTCCACTACGCCTCGGCGGTGTTCGAAGGCGAGCGGATGTATGGCGGAGAGATCTACAAGCTTACCGAACATACGGAGCGCCTGTTCAAGTCGGCGGAGATGCTGGATTTCGAGATCCCCTTCACGGTGGCCGAGATCGATCAGGCCTGCAAGGACACCTGCGCCAAGAACGGCCTGACCGACGCCTATGTCCGGCCTATCGCGTGGCGCGGATCGGAGATGATCGGCGTCTCGGCCCAGGACACCAAGATCCACGTGTCCGTGGCGGTGTGGGAGTGGCCGAGCTACTTCTCGCCAGAGGAGAAGGCCAAGGGCATTCGGATGTGCTGGGCCAAGTACAAGCGCCCCTCGCCTGAAACCGAGCCGGTCCACGCCAAGGCCACCGGCCTCTACATGATCTGCACCATCTCCAAACATGCGGCGGAGAAGGACGGCTACACCGACGCCATGATGCTCGACTATCGCGGCTATGTGGCCGAGAGCACCGGGTCCAACGTGTTCTTTGTCCAGGACGGGGTGCTGCACACGCCGACGCCCGATTGCTTCCTGAACGGCATCACCCGCCAGTCGGTGATCGCCCTGGCCAAGGGCAAGGGCTTCGAGGTGGTCGAGCGCCACATCAAGCCCGAGGAGCTGGCCGGCTTCACCGAGTGCTTCGTGGTGGGGACGGCGGCCGAGGTGACTCCGGTCTCGCAGATCGGCGAGTACCGCTTCACCCCCGGAAACATCTCGCTGAGCCTGATGGACGATTACGCCAAGATGGTCCGCCGTCAGTTGCAGCCGGCCTGAGTACGCCCCTGGCGTCCGCCGACAGACACGCCCCCTTCGCCCCTGGCGGAGGGGGCGCTTTCGTTCAGGCCATGATCCGGGCCTCAAGCTCCTCAAGGCGCAGTCGGGTGGCGGCCAGATCGGCGCCGTACCGACCGGCGTCGGTCTCGGCCAGATCGGCGGCGATCGCCTCGCTCTCGCGGTAGAGATCAAGCGCGCGGGTGCGGTGACCCCGATCCTCGCGGGCGTCGGCCAGACGCTCCAGGGCTATGGACAGGGCGCGGCGGGCGTCGGCGTCGCCGACCTCCTGGGCGATCTGGCGACGCAGGATCAGCGCCGTCTCATAGGACTCCACCGCGGCGTCCAACCGGTGTTCCTCATAGGCCATGTCCCCCACATTGAGCAGGGCGTCGGCGATCAGCTCCGGCGCCTCGGCCTGGCGGGCATAGGCCAGGGCCAGGTCATAGGACTCGATGGCGTCGTCGGTGCGCCCCTGGGCGCGGGCGAAATCCCCCGCGTCCTGGGCGGCCAGCATCTGCTGGCGATCGGTGGCGGCCAGGGCGGAAACCCGTTGCAGGGCCTGGGCGGCGGGAGCCCAGGCCTCTGCCCGGGCGTGGGTGCGCAGTTCGGCGCGGGCGGCGTCGAAATCGTGTCCGGCCGGCGGCGGCGAATCGGGCGCGCCCTCGTCCAAGATGGTCGAGGGCGACGCGGCTTCTGAGGCGGGCTCAATCCCAGGCTCAATCCCGGCCTCGGACGGCGGGGTGAGCGAGGCGGCCGCCACCGCGGCCAGGGGCGCCGGAAGTTCGGCCGCGGGCTCAGACTCTTCCTCAGCAGAGGGCAGGGCGCCCGTCGCCGGGGGCGCAGGCTCGATCACTTCTGTTTCCAGCTCCGGCTCGGGGGCGCTGTCGAGGGCGTCCGCCACGGTCGCGGCGGGGAAGGGCGCAGGCTCAGGAACCGGCGAAGCCTCAAGGGCTTGAAGCGGGCTCAGGCCTGGAAAGGGACGGGGCTCTTCCGGGAGCGCCGCCTCCTTTGCGTCCTGGACGTCGTCGGCGAACTTGAAATCGGCGATGACCGGCAGCCCGTCGCGGGCCTTGCGTCGTGCGGGGCTGCGCATCAAGGCCGCGACCACCAGGGCGGCGCCCAGGAGGCCCGCGGCCAGAGCGACGCCGCGCCGCACGCCCTCAAAGGCGCCAAGATCAATGGAAGGTATCTGTCCCTCCAGGCCGCCTGGATTGAGGACAGCATAGGCGAGGCCGCCCAGTCCGAGCCCCAGAAGCAATCCGATAATCCGCCCCAGCATGCCAACTCCCCCGTTGTCCGCCTGTATGGTTAAGCTAGGTGAGCTACGGGCGGCGGCCTCAAGGGGATGCAACCCCTGGGGTAGGGCGGCGGGCCCCGGCCGCCCCCGAATTGGGCAGGGCGCCTCTAAATCAGCCAGTTCAAAGGCCGCGGATAGGCTTCGCCGCGCGCCAGATAGATGACCCCCAGCACGCAGCGCACCGCAAACCAGATCCAGACGGCGCCCATGATGAAGACGCCCAGCATCACAGCTGGGATGCCGATCAGGACGAACGACAGCGGGATGCCAAACAGCAGCAGCAGGCCGCCGATGACGAACCAGCCGATCGAGAGCCAGAAGGTGCGAATCTGGAAGGTGTAGTGGCTGGCCATCACCGGCCCCGCCCTGTCGCGATTAACATAGGCGATGACCAGTCCAATAAAGATGGTGATCACATTGGCCAGACCCAGCAGGTAGAGCCCGTAGACGACCGCGGGCATGGTGCGGTCTTCGCTCGGGGCGGCCGGCGGCGTGGCGTCGGTCAAGGCGTCGGTCATGGCGGGATCCTTCAAGGCGTTGGTCGTGATCTTGCGGCGCCGGGGGGCCGCGAGCACCTTAATTCGGCGTTATCTGCTGTCGATCGATCCAGGGCAGAGCGGCGGCCGTCAGGATCAGGACGAAGATCAGTCGCGCCGCCAGGGCCAGGCCCAGCGCCCAGGCGCCGATCATGGCGGCTGCAGCCATTACCGCCAGGGCCCCTGAGCCGCACAGGACAATGGTCCAGACCAACATCTCCGCCGCCTGGCGCCGGGGTCGCCCCAGGCGAAGCTGCGGGGCGTAGGCCGCACTCTCGGAGGCCAGGGCTTCCGTCAATTGGACGAAGCTTGGCCCATGATCATCCAACCGCCCGCCTCGGCCAAAGCTGCGAGCGGGAATACGCACCCGGCCCCGGGCGAAGTCAGCCCGCGCCAGCCCCTCGGTGATCGACAGACGCCGCAATTCGCTCAGAGGGAATCGACGAACCCGGACGCCACGCCGTTCTGTCAGTTCGCCCTCGACCAGGGTCCATTCCGTGATGGGCAGGAGGGGCGAAATCCGCGCGCGGTGGACCGTCGCCATGCTGTCAGGTCCGAACGAGGACAACCTCGACGCCGGCGCTCGCGGCGTGCGGGGCCAAAGCCTGCGGCTTGTCGACCCGCACCCGGGCGCGGGTGACCCTGGGATCGGCCAGGCAGGCCCGGGCCAGCATCTCGGCGAAGGTCTCCACCAGGCCGATATGGCCTGATGCGGCCAGGGACCGGGCGGCCTCCGCCACCAGTTCATAGTTCACGGTGTCGGACAGGAGCTCAGCGCCGGCGACGGCGGCGTCTAGCTCGACATCGATGACCAGGGGCTGGCTGCGCCCGCGCTCATGGGCGTAGATTCCCACATAGGCGTCGACCCGCAGGGTGGAGACGAAGATCTTGCTGGCCACCACCCGGCAGCCGCCGGACTCCGGGGACAGCTGGTCTTCGGTGACGGGGGACAGGGCCATGGGGACGCCCTCCGGGCTCGCGGGGGTCAGGCCAGATGCTGGCCGGAATCGATGGCGATCATCTGGCCCGTCACTGACGGAGCGTCAATGAGGTAGCGCAGGGCCTGGGCGATCTCCCTGGGGTCAACGGCCCGGGCCAGAGGCGTGCTGGCGGCTTCCTGGGCGAAATCCTCGGGGGTCTGGTGGATGGAAGGCAGGACCGGGCCTGGCCCGATGCCGTTCACCCGCACCCGGGGAGCGAGCGCCAGAGCCATCATGCGGGTCGCCTCCCACAGGGCGGCCTTGCTCAGGGAGTAGGAGAAGAAGGCCGGCTGTGTGCGCAGGACCCGCTGGTCGAGAATGTTGACGATCAGGCCCTGTCGCTGACCCGTGATCCGCCGGGCGAAGGCCTGGGAAAGAACCAGGGGCCCGCGGAGATTGGTCTCCATGTGCAGGTCCCAGGACTGGCGGTTCATGGTGGTGAAGGCGTCGTCCTCGAACACTGAGGCGCTGTTGACCAGCAGATTGACCGGCCCAAGCTCGGCCTCAGCCTCACCGACCAGGGGCGCGGTCTCCGATTCCTTGCGAAGGTCCCGGGTGAACAAGGCCGCGCGGCGACCCAGGGCGCGGATCTCGGCGGCGACGGTCTCGGCGTCGTCATCTATGGCCCGGCAGTGCAGAGCCACGTCATAGCCAGCCTCGGCGCAGCTGAGCGCCAGAACCCGACCGATGCGTCGCGCCGCCCCGGTGACGAGGGCCGCGCCGCGGGGCTCGGTCAAGGCCGCCCGCTCCGCTAGCGCAGCTTAGTCCGGCCGTCCGAACTCATAGATGTTGATCGCAAAGATCACGACGAGGAACGCCAGGATGGTGAGGATGGCGGTCATGGAGCTCTCCAGGAAACATAACGCCCCCCGGCTTTAGCGAGGCCCGCGCCGGCCCGCAAGGCGAGCCATGGGTTCAAGCGCGGCGCAAAACCGCGCGGGGCCTGTTGCGGCGAGCGCCCAGGCGCGCCACCTTGGGGTGGGATGTGGCGCGCGACCCGCGCCGACCGGATTGATGTTCCCTTGGTGAACATCGATAACTAAAATGCCTGTTTGAAATTGCGCGGGCCGTGGAGCCGGCGCCAAGAAATCTAGGGTCCAGGAGGACGGCATGCGCGAATATCTGAAGTTCTATATCGACGGCCAGTGGGTCGAGCCGGCGTCGCTTAAGACCCTGGACGTCATCAATCCCGCCACTGAAGAGGTGGTCGGCAAGATCGCCCTCGGCGGCGAAGCCGATGTGGACAAGGCCGTAAAGGCGGCCCGCAAGGCCTTCGCCACCTGGTCCCAGACCAGCCGCGAAGAGCGTCTGGACGTCATGCAGCGGGTCCTGGCCGAGTACCAGAAGCGCTTCGGCGACCTGGCCAACGCCGTCACCGAGGAAATGGGCGCCCCGGCCTCCCTGGCCCAACGCGCCCAGGTCCCGTCCGGTATGGGCCATCTGGCCACGGCCATCGGCATTCTGAAGGACTTCAAGTTCGAGGAAGACCGTGGCTCGACCATGATCGTCAAGGAGCCGATCGGGGTCTGCAGCTTCATCACGCCCTGGAACTGGCCGCTCAACCAGATCATGTGCAAGGTCGCTCCGGCGCTCGCCACCGGCTGCACCATGGTGCTGAAGCCGTCGGAAGTTGCGCCGTTCACCGGTCAGATCTTTGCCGAGATCATGCATGAGGCCGGCGTGCCGGCCGGCGTGTTCAACCTCGTTCACGGCGATGGTCTCGGCGTGGGCGTGCCGCTCTCGACCCATCCGGAAGTGGACATGGTCTCCTTCACCGGCTCCACCCGGGCCGGCATCGAGGTGGCCAAGAACGCCGCCCCGACCGTCAAGCGCGTCCACCAGGAACTGGGCGGCAAGAGCCCCAACATCGTCCTGGACGACGACGTCTTCGCCAAGAGCGTGGCTGGCGGCGTGCGTCAGGTGATGACCAATTCGGGCCAGTCCTGCAATGCGCCCACCCGGATGCTGGTCCCCTCCAAGCGGATGGGCGAGGCGATCGCCGCGGCCAAGGAAGCCGCCGCCCAGGTGACTGTGGGCGACCCCACAGGCAACGCCATGCTGGGTCCGGTGGTCTCCCAGACCCAGTGGGACAAGATCCAGGCCCTGATCCAGAAGGGCGTCGACGAAGGCGCCACCCTGGTCGCCGGCGGCCCCGGCCGTCCCGAGGGCCTGGACAAGGGCTACTACGTCCAGCCGACGGTGTTCGCCAATGTGACGCCGGACATGACCATCTCCCGCGAGGAGATCTTCGGTCCCGTCCTCTCGATCCTCGGCTATGAGGACCTCGATCAGGCCATCGCCATCGGCAACGACACCGAATACGGCCTGGCGGCCTATGTGAATGGCGCCGACCTGGCCAAGGCCCGGGAAGTGGCTTCCAAACTCCGCGCCGGCCAGGTGTCGATCAATGGCGCCTCGGACATGACGGCCCCCTTCGGCGGCTTCAAGATGAGCGGCAACGGGCGCGAGTGGGGCGATTTCGCCTTCCACGAGTTCCTGGAGGTCAAGGCGGTCATGGGCTACGCGCCCAAGCAGGCCGCCGAATAGGGGCTGCAAGGCCCACGAGACCCACGGCCCCCGGCGATGCGCCGGGGGCCGTTTTCATGACCGCGCCGGCAAGAGCGCGACCCTGCGAACGAGGAAATCGCCGATGATGGACCCCCACTTCCAGGCCATGATGGAGGCCCAGGCCAAGGCGGCCGAGGGCCAGGCCGCCCCGCCCCTGGACGCCCTGCCGCCGGACATGGTCCGCGCCGGCTATCGCATGCAGCGCCAGGCCACCGACCAGAACGCGCCCAAGGATGTCGAGACCCGCGACCTGCAGGTCGACGGCGCGGCCGGCGAACTACCGGCCAGGCTCTACACACCGGCTGGCGCCGCGGCGACCACCGGTGGGCTGGTCTATTTCCACGGCGGCGGCTTCGTGATCGGCGACTTGGAGAGCCATGACGGCCACTGCCGCCGTCTGGCGGGCCTGGCTGGCGTACGGGTCCTGTCGGTTGACTATCGCCTGGCGCCGGAAAACCCCTTCCCCGCCAGCCATGACGACGCGCTGGCGGCCACCCGCTGGGCCTTCGACCATGCTGCCGAGATCGGCTTTGATCCCACCCGCCTCGCCGTCGGCGGCGACTCCGCCGGGGGTAATCTAGCCGCCTCAGTCGCCTCGGACCTGAAGAACGACCCCCAACGCAAGATCGCCTTCCAGCTCCTGCTCTATCCGGGCATCTGGCCCGAGGAGGAAACCGCTTCACGCAAGGCGCTGGATGGTCCTCTGCTGACCAAGCAGGCCATCGCCTGGTTCGACAAGTGTCTGGCGGCCATCGGCCATCCGCAGTCTCACCGGGCCATGCTGGGCAAGGTCGATTGCGCGGGCTTGCCGCCGGCCCTGGTGGTCACCGCCGGCTTTGATCCCCTGAAGGACGAAGGCCGCGATCATGCCGAGCGGCTGCGGGCGGCCGGTGTGGCGGTGGAGCACGTGGAGTATCCCAGCCTGATCCACGACTTCTACATCATGGCCGACGTCTCGCCGGCGGTAGGTGAGGCGGTCAAGGCCACGGCGGCGTCGCTGAAGGCGGCGCTGACTTAAGGATGTGCAATCAGATCGTCTGGGGCTCGCCCTGGACGATCTGTTCCACCTGCGCTGTGAGGTCGTTCCAGGCGCCCTGCATGGCTGGGGTCCAGTCTTCCCCAAGGATGTCGGCGAAGGCCTCGGCCATGGCCTGGTAGAACCTCGGGAAGATCTCGCCCGGCACGCCGATGTCGTCGTGATTGCGTAGCTCGGCCCGCAGGAAGTTGGCGGCGAACGCGTTGGGCCCCAGATAGTCCAGCAAGGTCTCGATGGCCTGGCGCAGCATCTGGCCCCGGGCCGCGCCGCGGGTGTCGCCCATGAACAGGGGCTCGGTTTCGGGATAGCGGGCGAACAAGCGCTCATAAACCAGCGGCGCAGGATCCTCGCTGCGGTCGGCGACGAGGTCGAGACTGTCGAGTAGGGCCTGAGAATCCATGACCATCAGCCTAGTCCCAGGATGCGGACACGCCCAGAACCTTTCGGATCGCGTCCGTCAGCCGCCCCAGCTCCGCGTCCGTGGTGACGAAGGGCGGTGTTAGATAGATCACCTTGCCCATGGGCCGAATCCAGCAGCCCAGTTCGGCGAACTGCTGGCACAGGCCGCCCGCGTCCACCGCGGCGTCAAACTCCACCACGCCTATGGCGCCCAGGGTGCGGACATCGACCACACCCCTGGCCTTGCGACAGGGCTCCAAGCCTTGTTGCAGAGCCGCCTCGATCCGCGCCACATCGGCCTTCCAGCCGCCGGCCTCGAACAGGTCCAGCGAGGCGCCGGCCGCCGCGCAGGCCAGCGGATTGGCCATGTAGGTCGGGCCATGCATCAGGGCCGCGCCGGCGTCGTCGGACCAGAAGGCCTCGAAGATCCGGCGGCTGGCCACGGCGGCCGACAGGGGCAGGGTGCCGCCGGTCAGCGCCTTGGACAGGGTGATGATGTCCGGCGTCACGCCCGCGCCCTGACAGGCGAAGAGATCGCCCGTTCGGCCAAAGCCGGTGAAGATCTCGTCGAAGATCAACAGTACGTCGTGGCGATCGGCCAGGGCCCGCAGGCGGCGAAGCACCTCATCGTCATGGACCAGCATGCCGCCGGCCCCCTGGATGCGGGGCTCGACGATCAGGGCGGCGATCTCGTGCCCCTTGTCGGTCAGCAGGGCGTCCAAGGCGGCCGCGCTCTCTGCGTCCCGGGGCAGGGCGATCACATGCTGGCTCGGCATGACGCCGGCGAACAGACTGTGCATCCCTTCCTCGGGATCACAGATGGTCATGGTGGCCAGGGTGTCCCCATGATAGCCGCCGAGGAAGCTGACGAAGCGGTGGCGGCCCTGGACGCCCCGGTTGATCCAGAACTGGATCGCCATCTTCATGGCGATCTCCACCGAGACCGAACCGCTTTCGGCGAAGAAGACGTGGTCGAGGTCGCCCGGCAGGAGGGCGGCCAGCCGCCGGGCCAGGTCATAGGCTGGCGCGTGGGCCAGGCCCCCGAACATCACGTGCGGCGCCCGGGCCAGCTGGTCGGCCACCGCCTTGGCGATGTGGGGATGGTTGTAGCCATGGCAGGCGGTCCACCAACTGGCGATGCCGTCCACCAGTTCGCGGCCGTCCTCCAGGATGATGCGCGACCCTTGCGTCCGGGCGACGGCCAGGGGGGCCGGGGCGGTCTTCATCTGGCAATAGGGCCGCCACACGTGGGGAGCGCCCCGTTCGAGCCAGTCGGTCATGGAGGCCTCCTTCGCCAAGGAAGGCGGCTTTAACGCGGGCGCGGCCTCGTGCATACCGCGCCCCGTGACTGACACCCTTTCCACCTTCGCCGCCGCCAAGCTCGCTGACCTGGACGCCGCCCAGCTGCGCCGCCGGTTGACGCCCACTCATCGGCTCGACGGGCTATGGGCGGAGCGGGACGGCCGACGGCTGCTGTCGTTTTCTTGCAACGATTATCTGAACCTGTCCCACCACCCGGCGGTGATTGAGGCCGCGGTCGCGGCCGCAAACGCCTATGGCGCCGGCGCCGGGGCCTCGCGGCTGGTGACCGGCGACCATCCGCTGCTGGGCCAGCTTGAAGCGCGGCTGGCGGCCTTCAAGGGGACGGAAGACGCGTGCGTCTTCGGCTCCGGCTACCTCGCAAACGCCGGCCTGATCCCGACGGTGATCGGTCCTGGCGACGGCGTCTTCATCGATGATCTGGCCCATGCCTGCATCTGGGCCGGGGCGCAGCTGTCGGGGGCGAGGATCATACCCTTCGCCCACAACGATGTGGCCGACCTTGCGGCGAAGCTCGGGGCCGAGCGGGCAGGCCTGCGCCACGCCCTGATCGCCACCGACGGGGTGTTTTCCATGGACGGCGACATCGCGCCGCTGGATCGCATCAGCGACCTGGCGCGGGGGCATGAGGCCTGGCTGCTTGTGGATGACGCCCATGGCCTGGGCGTGGTCGGGCAGGGCCGCGGAACCGCCGCCCTGTTTCCCACCGCCCAGATCGACCTGGCCATGGGGACCTTCTCCAAGGCGCTCGGCGGCTACGGCGCCTATGTCTGCGCCAGCGGTCCGGTGATCGATCTGCTGCGCACCCGGGCGCGAACCTTCGTCTATTCCACTGGCCTGCCGCCGGCGAGCGCCGGCGCGGCCCTGGCGGCCCTGGAGATCATCGAGGGAGATGATGCGCTGACCGTTCGGCCGCTGACCAAGGCGCGGCGGTTCACCTCAGCCCTCGGGCTGGCTGAGGCGCAGAGCCCGATTGTTCCGGTGATCCTGGGTGACGCCGCTCGCACGCTCTCGGCCATGCAGGCCCTGGAGGCGCAAGGCTTCCTGGCCGTCGCTATCCGCCCGCCGACTGTGCCCGCCGGGACCGCCCGGCTGCGACTGGCCTTCACCGCCAACCACGACGACGCCGACATTGACCGTCTCGCTGATGCGGTCGGTGTTCTGATGGAGACCGACTGATGCGCGCCCTGTTCATAGCCGGCGCCCATACCGATGTGGGCAAGACCTATGTAGCCTGCGCCCTGATCGCCGCGGCGCGGGCCCAGGGCTTGGCCGTCGGGGCGTTCAAGCCGGCCGTCAGCGGCATGGACCCGAGCGACTGGGGCGACAGCGATCCCGGCCGGCTGCTGGCCGCCCTCGACAGGCCCCTGACGGCGGCCAATCTGCAGGCCATGTCGCCGCTCCGTTTCCGGGCCGCCCTGTCGCCCCCGATGGCTGCGCGGCTGGAGGGCTATGATCTGCGCCTGGAGACCCTGGTCGGGCTTTGCCAGGACGCTCTTGCGGCGGCTGGGCCTGAGCTGATGCTGATCGAAGGGGCCGGCGGGGTGATGTCCCCGCTCAGCGAAGACGCCACCAATCTCGACCTGATGGCGGCCCTTGGCCTGCCGGTCATCCTGGTCGGGGGCTCCTATCTGGGGGCGATCAGCCACACCCTGACCGCCGCGAGCGTCGTCCAGGCCCGGGGTCTCGACCTGGCGGCGGTGATCCTCAGCCAGGACGCCGATCCCAGCGCGCCGGACTTCGCCGAAACCGCTAAGGATGTGGCGCGCTTCCTCCCCGGGGCTCTCATCATTTCCGCGCCTCGCAACGGGCAGGACTGGGCTCGGGCGCTTATCTGACGTCCACCCCTGCTCAGGAGCTGCACGCCCATGCCGATCTCGCCCGCCTACCAGCCTGATCCGCAGTTTGGGGCCATGGGCCCGGACTTCGCCGATCCCGTTGCGGCGACCGACTTCCCGCAGACCCTGCTGCGCTACCGCAATGACCGCGCGGCGATGCATGTGGGGATGGCCCGGCTGACGGACGAGGAATGGATCGCCCACTTCGGCCGCTTCGTCCCCCTGCCGGACAATCTGAAACAGCCCCTGGCCATGCGCTATCACGGCCACCAGTTCCGCACCTATAATCCAGACCTTGGGGACGGGCGGGGCTTCCTGTTCGCCCAGATGCGCGAGGCCGGGAGCGGCCGCCTGCTGGACCTCGGCACCAAGGGTTCGGGCCAGACGCCCTGGTCGCGGTCCGGTGACGGACGGCTGACCCTGAAGGGTGGCGTCCGCGAGGTGTTGGCCACCGCCATGCTGGAGGCGCAGGGCGTGCCCACCTCTCGCTCCTTCTCCCTGATCGAGACCGGCGAGGCCCTGCAGCGCAACGACGAGCCGAGCCCCACCCGCGGGGCGGTGCTGACCCGACTGTCGCACAGCCACATCCGGTTCGGGACGTTCCAGCGGCACGCCTTCGAGGAGAGCCCTGAGCGCATCTCCGCCCTGATCGACCACGTGATCGCCCACTACTATCCGGCGCTGGAGGGCGCGGAAAATCGACCCGCCGCCCTGCTGGAGGCGGTGATCGGGCGCATGGCTCGGCTGACCGCCTCATGGATGGCGGCCGGCTTCGTGCATGGGGTGCTGAACACCGACAACATGAACATCACCGGCGAGAGCTTCGACTACGGCCCCTACCGGTTCCTGCCGCGCAACGATCCCAATTTCGTCGCCGCCTATTTCGACCAGACAGGGCTCTACAGCTTCGGACGGCAGGCCGAGGCGGTGTTCTGGAATCTCCGCCAGCTGGCCGGCTGCTTCACCCTGGTCGTCGAAGACGAGTCGCTTGTGGCCGCGCTGAACCTGTTCGCTGGGATCTATCGCGCAGAACTGGCCCGGGCCATGCGCCGACGGCTGGGCGTGCGGAGCCGCGGCGCCGAAGTGGACGCCAGCCTCGCCCAGGCGGCCTTCCAGGCCCTGGCGGGGGGAGGTGACGCGTTGCGGTGGGAGCCCTTTTTCTTCGACTGGTTCGGCGGCGATGAGGCCCGCGCCCTGGCGGGGGTGCGCGGTGAGATCTACCGGGAGGAGCCCTTCACCGAGTTTCGCCGCCAGCTCGCCCACTACGAGCCGACCGATCCTGGGGCCCTGCAGCATGACTATTTCGCCGAGCCTGAGCCGCAGGAGCTGATCTATGAGGAGATCGAGTCGATCTGGGCGCGCATAGATCAGGCCGACGACTGGAGCGCCTTCGAAGCCAAGCTCGCCGCCATCGAGACGGCCCGCCAGGCCTATGGCCTGAGCGACGATTAGAGCGGTTTTGGCGCGTCCGGGGCGGCGATCCTGGGCGGCCTTGCGGACCATTGGGCGAGCGCCACCCCGGCCAGGGTGATGGCGCCGCCCAGGGTCTGGATCGGACCCAGGGCCTCGGCGAACAGCCACCAGCCTGCGGCGGCGGCCACAACGGGTTGAATCAGCACCACCACCGAAGCGGTGGCCGGCGGCAGGCGTCCCAGCGCCCAGGCGATAGCGCCCTGACCGGCCACATGCAGCACGCCGAGACCGGCGCAGGCCGCCCAGCCCCCCAGGCTGGCGGGCATGACGCTCTCCCCCAGCAGCAGGGCGGCGATCAGCAGCAGGGGTGCGCCGGTCAGGCTCGACCAGAACATGATCCTCAGCGCGGCTTCCGTCCGCCGCGCCGCGCTCACGGCCAGGAAGTAGAAGGCGTACCACAGGGCCGTCAGGGCGGCTGCGGCGTTGCCGAGGCCAGGGGCGGGTCCTATTGCGCCGCCTCGGGCCGCGGCCATGGTGAAGGCGCCGGCCAGAGCCAGGGTCACGGCCAGCAGGAAGAGCTTCCGCGGCGTCTGGCGCAGGAAGATCCAGGCGACCGCGGTCACCACCACAGGGGTGAGATTAGTCAGCACCGTGGCGTTGGCTACGGAGGTCAGGGCTATCCCATAGTGCCAGAAGCCCAGGTCGAGGGCGAACATCACCCCGGCGATCATGGCCAGGCGCGAGGGCGCGCGTCCCAGGCCAGCGCCGGCTCGCCGGGTCAACAGGGCCAGCAGGGGTAGGGCGAAGGCCAGACGCCAGAAGCCGGCGGCAGCCGAGCCAGTGTCGGACAGGCGCACCAGGATGGGCACGAAGCCGATGACGATGGCGCCGAAGATCAGCACGGCCAGGGCGCGGCCATCCCCCGCCCTTGGCTCTTGTGGCGCGGTCACAGGCCCATCTCCTGGCGCAGGCGCTCTGGGGTTAGGCCCGCGCCCCGCAGGGCCTGGAGGGTCTCAGCCCGGTCGCGCTTGGCGTAGCGTTTCCCGTCGGGGCCCGCCAGCAGCCGGTGGTGGCGATAGATTGGCGTCGGCAGGCCCAGCAGGGCCTGAAGCAGGCGCTGCACATGGGCGGCCTCGAACAGGTCGCCGCCGCGGATGACATGGGTCACCCCTTGCAGGGCGTCGTCCACCACCACGGCCAGATGATAGGCGACCCCCACATCCTTGCGCGCCAGTACGACGTCGCCGCCAAGCTCCGGGCGGGCCGCTATCAGGCCGGTCTCGCCGCCGGGTCCTTGGCCCTCTTCCTGGAAGGCGAGGTGTTCGAACCCACCGAGCAGCGCCGCCGCCGCATCCAGCGACAGGCGCCAGGCGAAGGGCTCCTCGCGCGCCAGACGCTCTGCCTCCTCGTGGGCCGGAAGGGGGGCGCTGCGGAAGGTGTCCATGGCGCCGTGGGGGGCGCTGGCCATGGCCTGGGCCACCTCCTTGCGGGTGCGAAAGCAGCGATAGATGAGGCCATCGGCCTGAAGTCGCTCCAGGGCGGCCCCATAGTCAGCCAGATGTTCGGACTGGCGCCGCACCGGCTCAGGCCAAGAGAGGCCGAGCCAGGCCAGGTCCTCGAAGATGGCCGCCTCGAACTCCGGCCGCGAGCGGGTGAGGTCGATATCCTCGATCCGCAGCAGGAAGGTCCCCCGAGCGGCGCCCGCGGCCTGATGCGCCAGCAGCGCCGAATAGGCATGTCCCCGGTGCAGCAGCCCGGTGGGGGAGGGGGCGAAGCGGGTGATGAAGGGCGGGCTCACCCCAAGGCCTCTAGCGCTAGAGGCCCTTGGCGAACACCCCCACATGGGCGAGCACGCCGCGGAGGAAGGCGTCCTCGCCGCCGAGCGCGGCCTTCAGGGGCTCGAACTGCTTGAAGCTGGTCATCTCGGCCAGACCATGGGCGGCGCACCAGCAGGCGATAGTGGCCAGTTCCAGCCCCACCTCGCCCGCCGGATCGGCGCCGGCCGAGATCAGCACTTCCCGGACCCGCCGATAGGCGCTTTCCTCGTTCTCGTGGACATGGGCGGGCATGTCGGCCTTGTCCCGGGAGCAGTCGTACATGACCCGGTAGAGGTCGGGATGCTGGCTGGCGAACCGGACATAGGCCACGCCGAGCTCCCGTACGCGGTCCGGCGGTGAGGTCTGGGCGTCCCGGGCCGCCTGAAAGGCCAGGTCGAGTTTTTCCCAACCCTCGTGGGCCACGGCGTCGAGCAGCTCGCTCTTGTCCTTGAAATGGTGATAGGGCGCGGCCGGGCTGACGCCGGCCTCCCTGGCCACGGCGCGCAGGGACAGGGCCTGGGCCCCCTCTTTTTCCAGCAGACGGCAGGCGGCCTCCACCAGGGCCCGGCGCAAATCGCCGTGGTGATAGGGGCGCGACTCAGGGGTTTCAGATTCTCTCATTACCTCGAGTGTAATTCTCTATCTGATCGCCGTAAAGATCATCTTGACGACGCTTAGATGTGCACTATCTTAGCGTTGTTCAAATAAGAAACCGGCCCCCTCCCCGGGGCTCCAACTCACAAGGTGTGTGTCATGTCTCTCGCTTCCCTCTCGGCCGCCGAGCGCGTCTTCGACCGTCTCACCCCCGCTCTGTTCGTGGCGCTCAGCCTCGTCCTGGTGGGCGCGCTCCTGGGCGCCTTCGCCTGAGGACGATCTGTTTTCTCCCAGTCTGTCGCCTAGAGGGGGCCCTGCCGGGCCCCCTCTTTTTTTGCGCGCGACGGCTCGCGAGACGCCATGGAGCCGTCACAGAATCGGCCCTATGGTAAAAGGGTCCACGGGGTTCCCGGCGACGACACGAGAGGGAGGATCTGCGTCTTCAGTCTCAGTGCTTTTGACATAGGGCGTTCTGCGCCCCGGCGGGCATGGACGTTCCGGCGATGCAGGTGATCCAGCATCCTCCGTCGGGCTGGCCAGCCCTTGTGCTCAACGCCGACTACCGGCCGCTCAGCTACTATCCCCTGTCGGTCTGGCCCTGGCAGGAGGTGATCAAGGCGGTCTTCCTCGACCGGGTCGACGTGGTCTCGACCTACGACCACATGATCCGTTCCCCCTCCTTCGCCATGCGTCTGCCCAGCGTCGTGGCGCTGAAAAGCTATGTGACGCAGGATCGCCCGCCAGCCTTCACCCGCTTCAACCTGTTCCTCCGCGACGGCTTCGCCTGCCAGTACTGTCGCTCAGGTGAGGACCTGACCTTCGACCATGTGGCGCCGAGGTCCCGGGGCGGCCGCACCAGCTGGGAAAACATCGTCACCGCCTGCGCGCCCTGCAACCTGGCCAAGGGCGGCCGCACCCCGCAGGAGGCCGGCATGCGCCCGCTCACGGCGCCCCGCCGTCCCCATGCCCACGAGTTGCAGGAGCGGGGCCGCCGCTTCCCTCCCAACTACCTCCACCAGAGCTGGCTCGACTACCTCTACTGGGACATTGAGCTGGAAGCCTGAGGGCGGCGTCCCTGCGCCTGCGCGTGAGGGACAAGCCCCGTCATGGTACAGCTTCTGCTTGTGCCGAGGTGGCTGCTCCTCCTATTTGCATGAGCCCAATGTTTGGGCTCATGGGGGGACTCAATGCTTCGGACTATTTTGATCGCCAGCTCGATGCTGGCGCTGACGGCGTGCGCGACGGTAACGCGCGGAACCAACACCACCTGGACTGTCGAGACCGAGCCTTCCGGGGCCACCGTCAAGACCAGCAATCAGTTCGCCTGCGACGCGACGCCATGCACCTTCAAGATGCCGCGGAAGTCGGAGTTCGGCGTGACCATCAGCAAGGACGGCTACAAGACCTGGTCAGGTCAGGTGACGACCCGGGTTTCCGGCGCGGGTGGCGCGGGCATGGCGGGCAACGTCCTGCTGGGTGGCGTGATCGGCGCCGGCGTAGATGTGGCCTCGGGCGCCATGCTCGATCTCGAGCCCAACCCGCTGATCATCAAGCTGGAGCCACAGGATTAGAATCACCCTTGGTTCAGCCGACCTCTGGTTGAAGCAAGACCAATGAGGTTGGAGCGCAAGGGTGGCCCTCTACCGCTTTTGCGCTCCTGCTTTCTCTCCTATCCAACGGCCCCTCTTCATAGGGGTCCCAGCGCCCTCCGCACGGCCTCCACCAGGGTCGCCCGGTCAAACGGCTTGGCCAGGGCGGCCTGTGCGCCCAGGGCCTTGGCCGTCTCCAGAATCGTGTCGGGACCAATGGTGCGCCAGCCGCCTGACATGGCGACGATGGGCATCTGCGGCCATCGGGCGCGAATCTCGCCGATGGTCTCCATACCGTCCTGATCGGGCATGAATATATCTACGACAACCAGAGATACTGGCAGTTCTTGCAGAAACTCAATTGCTTGAGCCGCAGTCTGAGATAGCGTCGTCTCAGATCCTTCCAGGTGAAGATGGGAAGACAAAATCTGTAACAGCGTTACATCATCATCGACCAACAGTATCAACGGTCGAAAAGTCATGAAATTAGGCTCCAAAATTCGAGCCGTTTCTAGTTGTGTTCGCGGCGAGATGCATGGGCCCTCGCCTGCTGGGCGAAGGCTGCACGTCTTGCACGCGGTGACTAGGTGGGGATGGTCGCCTGTTGGGTGAAGCGCCAGAAGATCGCAGCGCCCACGGCCACAAGCCCCGCGGCGAACGTGACTGACAGGGCCCCGGTCTGTGTCAGCAGGGCCCCACCTAGCGCACCCCCAAAGGCCTGGCCAAGGGCGGCCGAAGACCCGTTGAAGGCCAGGGCCAGGGGGGCGGAGGCTGGGGCCTTGGCGATCAGCCGGGTCTGGATCACGGGCATAACCGAGAACAGGGACGTGGAGCCGGTCAGGACCGCCAGCCCGACGATCCCATAGGCCAGGGCGCCTGGCGCGCCCGTACGGGCGAGCTCAATCCCGTGCAGCGCCGCCGCCACGGCCAAGCCGAGGAAGCCCAGGGTCACACTCAGGCCACCGGCGCGCCGGTCGGCCGCGCGGCCGCCGAGCGCCAGGCCCAGAAAGCTGCCCACACCCACCAGCATCTGGAAGGCGGCGACGCCGGCGCCGGTGACCTCGATCTGCAGGCGCAGGATCGGCGCAATATAGGTGGTGATGGTCATATTGGCGCCGAAGGCCAGGAAGGTGGAGACGAAGAGGGGCAGGACTCCTGCGCCCCTCAGCCCCTGACCCACCCCAGGCGCCGGCGGCGTCACGCGCGGGATGAAGATGAGAATAGCCGCCAGGGCGAAGGCGCTCAGCCCCGCCGACAGCAGGAAGGTGGCCCGCCAGCCGAAGGCCGCGCCCACGACGCTGCCCAGCGGGATGCCCATCAGAAAGGCGACAGTCATGCCGCCCATGACGATGGCCAGGGCTGAGCCCCGTCGTTCCGGAGGGACCAGGGCGCTGGCGGCCGCCGAGGCCGCCGGTCCGGCCATGGCGCCAATCGCCCCAAGGACGGCACGGAGGATCAGCAGGGCGCCAAACCCCGGGGTCATCAGGCAGGCGAGATTGAGCAGCACCGCGACGCTGAGGGCCACCACCAGCACGCGCCTGCGCTCGAACCGACCCACCAGGAAGGCGAGCGGAGGGCCGGCCAGGGCCGAGGTCAGGACATAGACGGTCTGGAGCTGGCCAGCCGCGCCGACGGAAACCCCCAGTTCGGCGGCCATGGGCTCCAGCAGGCCCGCGAAGATGAAGGCGCCCGACCCGAAGGCGAATGTCGACAGGGCCAGGACATAGATGCGGAAGTTCATGAAGAGGGGTTCGCCACTCGACGCAGGTTTGCGGCCCGTCGGGTCTTTCGCATCAAACAATCCCCCTCTGGCCAGTCTCGCGCCGCCTGATCCTCGATCAGTAGACCCGACCCACCCAGGGTCAACCGCAGGATTTCATTTGGAGGTATCCGTCGTCAGGCGGGCCGCGCCGTCAGACTTTTTCGCTGATCCGGATCGCGGTGCGGCAACCCGCCTGGATCACCGCCGAGAGCAGGGCGTAGCCGGGGGCGTCGCGGGCGCCTTCCTCGACGGCGAGGTCCCGGTGGGCCAGTTCCTCGTCGCGGAATTTCGCCAGTTCGGCCGCCAACTCGGGCTCGCGTTCCGACAGCTCGGCCACCTGCCCGGCATAGTGCTTCTCGATCACCGATTCGACGGCCTCGGTGCAGGCGTGGGCGGCCTTCTCGCCCATCAGGGCGGTCCCGGCCCCCAGGGCGAAACCGGCCAGACGCCACAGGGGCGTCATCATCGTCGGACGGACGCCGTGCTGGTTCAGCAGCGCATCGAAACGGGCCAGATGGACAGCCTCATGCCCCTCCATCTCCTCGAGCTGAGCGGCCAGGCGTTCCTTGCCCTTGGCGGCGCCCAGCACTGCGCGCTGGCCCTGATAGATGTGCACGGCGCCCAACTCGCCCGCATGGTCGACCCTCAGAATCTCGGCCAGTCGGGCTTCCAGGGTTCCGGCGCCGGGCCGGGCGGGCAGGGGTTTGTCGCTCATCGCTTGGCTCTTTCATGGACGGCCGCAGCCAGGCTCAGCGCCGCCAGGATCAGAGAGATCACGGCGTTCCAGCCAGCCATCGACAGACCGATGAACACCCAGGGCGCGGTGTCGCAGGCCGGCGCCGTGATCGCCTGGCCGGCCAGCAGGCCGCTCATGGCGTCCAGGCTGACGGCGCCTCCGGAGGAGGCGCAGGCGCTGGGGCCTGGCCACCACTTCCACTCCGCCCCGGCGTGATAGACGGCCACCGCCGTCCCCCCGAGGAAGATCAGGCCCAGCAAAAGATTGAAGGCCGGACGGAACCGGGCGCCCCCCTGAAGCCTGGTCAGGATCATACCGGCCAGGGCGACCGCGGCGGCGACCCAATAGACCTCACGCTGGCGCAGGCAGAGCGTACAGGGCGCCAGCTCGCCGAAGGTCTGGAAGCCATGAGCGATGGCCAACATGCCCGCAGAGGCGAGAAGGGCGGTCAGGCGCCAGCGATGGAGGATCGGATCAAGGCCAGGGATCATGGGTGTTGATTGAACCGCACTTTCGCCGCCGACGCCACAGGTCCGCAGCATTGGCCTGCAATTGTCCCGACGGCTTGCGCGGCGCGAGGCCTTTGGTAGATAGTTGCAACTGATACTATCTCGCCGACGGGAGACCACCATGACCGCCCTTGCGACCGCCGACACCTCCGGTTCCGACCTGTTCGAAAACCCCCTGGGCACGGACGGGTTTGAGTTCGTGGAGTTCACCTCGCCCGAGCCGGAACGGCTGGGTGGCCTGTTCGAGTTGATGGGCTTCACCGCGGTCTCGCGGCACCGTTCCAAGAATGTGGTCCGCTATCGCCAGGGGGACATCAACTTCCTGCTCAACATGGAGCCGTCGGGCCAGCCGGCCGACTTCCGTCAGGCGCACGGCCCCTCGGCCAACGCCATGGCCTTCCGGGTGCGGGATGCGGCCAAGGCCCTGGCCCTGGCGGTGGAGCGGGGTGCGACGGCGGTCCAGGGTCCTGTGGGGCCCATGGAGCTCAAAATCCCGGCCATCGAGGGGATTGGCGGATCGAACCTCTATCTGGTGGATCGCTATGGGGCCCAGGAGATCTACGATGTGGACTTCGTCCCCATCGCCGGGGCGGCGGAGGCCGAGGCTGCGCGTGAGGTGGGCCTGACCTATCTCGACCACCTGACCCACAACGTATTCCGCGGGAACATGGCCAAGTGGGCCGACTTCTATGAGCGGATCTTCAACTTCCGCGAAATCCGCTATTTCGACATCGAGGGCGCCCAGACGGGCCTTCTGTCCAAGGCCATGACCAGCCCCTGCGGCAAGATCCGCATCCCGCTGAACGAGAGCCGAGACGATCACTCCCAGATCGAGGAGTTCCTGAGGGACTACAAGGGCGAGGGCATTCAGCACCTGGCGCTGGGGACTGACGATATCTTCGCCGCCGTTGAGACGATGCGTGAGCGGGGTGTGCGGTTCCAGGACACCCCGGAAACCTACTACGACCAGATCGAGGCCCGGGTACCGGGCCACGGCGAGGATCTGCAGCGTCTGCGCGCCGACCGTATCCTGGTGGACGGCGCCCCGACGCAGGGCCAAGGTCTGCTGCTGCAAATCTTCACGGAGAACATGGTCGGTCCGATCTTCTTCGAGATGATCCAGCGCAAGGGCAATGAGGGATTCGGCGAGGGCAACTTCAAGGCGCTGTTTGAGTCCATCGAACTCGACCAGATCCGCCGGGGCGTGCTGCCGAAGAAGGACTAGATATGCGGACGTTCGCTTTGGCGGTGGTGCTGGCGAGTTTTGTGACGGGAAGTGCGATGGCGCAGCCGAAGTGGGCGATTGTGGTGCATGGGGGGGCGGGCGTCATCGAACGCGCGGACCTCACTCCTGAGCAGGAAGCGGCCTATCGCGCCGCTCTGACCAAGGTGACGGAAGCCGGCGGCGAGGTCCTGGCCAAGGGCGGTTCGGCCCTGGACGCCATCGAGGCGGCCATCCACCTGCTGGAGGACGACCCCCTGTTCAATTCGGGCCGTGGGGCGGTGTTCACCGCCGAGGGGCGTAACGAACTGGACGCCTCGATCATGGACGGGGCGACCCTGAAGGCCGGGGCGGTGGCCGGGGTCACGCGTACCCGACATCCGATCTCTCTGGCGCGGGCGGTGATGGAAAAGTCGCCCCACGTCATGCTGATGGGCGCCGGCGCAGACACCTTCTCCCGCGAGAGTGGCGCCGAGCAGGTGGAGCCCGCCTACTTCTTCACTGAACGTCGTTGGCGCTCCCTGGAGAAGTTCCTGGCCGAACAGAAGCTGCCGGTTCCCTCCCGACCCACGGGCGCGGTGGTCGCCGACGAGGCCGCCGCCCTGGCCCATGACGAGGGCAAGTACGGGACGGTGGGCGTCGTGGCCCTGGATCAGGCCGGCCATGTGGCGGCGGGCACCTCCACCGGCGGCACGACAGGCAAGCGTTGGGGACGGGTGGGCGACAGCCCGATCATCGGCGCCGGCAACTATGCGTCGGACGCGTCCTGCGCGGTCTCGGCCACCGGGACCGGCGAGTATTTCATCCGCCTGACTGTGGCGCGCGAGGTTTGCGCTCTGGTTGAGCACAAGGGCTTGTCCCTGCAGGCCGCCGCCGATGAGGTGATCCAGACCAAGCTCACCGCGCTTGGCGGCGACGGCGGCGTCATCGCCGTGGCGCCCGACGGCCAGATGGCCTGGAGCTACAACACCTCTGGCATGTACCGCGCCCGCCTGGCGGCCGGCGAACCCCTGAGCGTGGGGATCTACAAGGACGAACCCTGATGGCGACCCGCAACTGGATTCCATCGCGCGGCGCGCAGGGAACGCACTCCCGCCAGGCCCATGCCGACATGCCGGCCGGCACCTATGAGCGCGAGATTTCCAAGGAGGGCTTCTTCGGCCCTGCCGCCTTCCTGCATCATCCCCGGCCGCCCACCGGCTGGACGAGCTTCGAGGGCCCCTTGCGCCCCCGGGCCTTTGATCTGGCCCGGCTGAACCAACCCCAGGCCTCGCCCTGGAGCGCCCCGGTGGTGCTGCACAACGCCGCCACCGAGATCCGCTTCTGGAAGCTGGATCAGCCCATGCCCGGCCTCGTCCGCAACGCTGATGGGGACCAACTGCTATTCGTCCACCAGGGGGCCGGCGAACTCTTCTGCGACTATGGCCGTATCGGCTTCGTCGCGGGCGACTACCTTTATCTGCCCCGAGGGACCATGTGGCGCCTGGCGCCGAACGAGCCCTGCGCCATCCTGACCATCCAGGCGACCAACAGCCACTTCACCCTGCCCGACAAAGGGCTCCTGGGCCCCCACGCCATCTTCGATCCCGCGATGCTGGATACGCCGGTGATGGATGAGGCCTTCCGGGACCATCAGGCGCAGGACGGCGAGACGATCGTCGCCATCAAGAAGCGCGGCGAGGTCTCGACCGTGACCTATCCCTACAATCCCCTCGACGCCGTGGGCTGGCACGGAGAGCTGGCGCCCGTGCGCCTGAACGTCGCCCACATCCGCCCGGTGGTCAGCCATCGCTACCACTTGCCGCCCAGCGCCCACACGACGTTTCTGGCCGATCGGTTCGTGGTCTGCACCTTCGCGCCGCGGCCTTTCGAGACGGATCCCGGCGCGCTGAAGGTGCCGTTTTTCCACAACAATGACGACTATGACGAGGTGCTTTTCTATCACGCGGGCGACTTCTTCAGCCGCGACGGCATCGATGCAGGCATGATGACCTTCCACCCGTCGGGCTTCACCCACGGGCCCCATCCCAAGGCGCTGAAGAACATGCTGTCCCAGCCCAAGCCCGCCACCGACGAATATGCGGTGATGATCGACACCCGTGATCCGCTGGAGGTGGGCGAGGCGGCCGGTCCGGTGGAGAACACCGCCTATGTCGACAGCTGGAAGGCCCGATGACCGCTGCGGTCCGTGACGACCTGGAGGCCGCCGCCCAGGAGGAGCTGACCCAGGCCTGCGATCTCGGCTGGCGGGCGCTTGCGCCCTGCACGCCCTGGGGTGACACCTTTGAAGGCTTCAGCCCCCAGGGCCGACCGGTCTGCTTCGAGCGCAACTACATGTGGGAGGCCGCCCCCGGCGGCGACATCCGCGTGGAGGTCCATGTCTATGAGGCCCGGGCTTTCGAGGCCGGGGTGCGCCTGTTCCAGACCCTGATCCAACAACAATCCTAGCCCTCAAGCGGAGACCCCAAGATGAAGCTCGCCTCGCTGAAATCCGGCCGTGACGGCCGTCTGGTGGTGGTCTCCAATGACCTGGCCTGGTGCACCGACGCCGCCACCGTGGCGCCCACCCTGCAGGCGGCCCTCGATGATTGGGACCGCTGCGAGCCCATGCTGCGGGCCCTGGCCGAAAGCCTGGAACATGGCGGCGTGCCCAGGGAACGCTTCCACGAGCATGAGGCCGCCAGCCCCCTGCCGCGGGCCTATCAGTGGGCTGACGGCTCAGCCTATGTGAACCACGTGGAGCTGGTGCGCCGGGCGCGCGGCGCGGAAATGCCCCAGAGCTTCTGGACCGATCCACTCATGTACCAGGGGGGCTCCGACGGCTTCCTGGCGCCCCGCGACCCCATCCCACTGGCCGACGAGGCCTGGGGTTGCGACCTGGAGGCTGAGGTGGCCGTCGTCACCGGCGATGTGCCGCAGGGGGTGAGCCCCGACGAGGCGCTGTCGCATATCCGGCTGATCCTGCTGGTCAACGACGTCTCCCTGCGCAACCTGATCCCCGACGAGCTGGCCAAGAGCTTCGGCTTCTTCCAGTCGAAGCCAGCCTCGGCCTTCTCCCCCGTCGCCGTCACCCCTGACGTTCTGGGAGAGGCCTGGCGCGACGGCCGCCTGCATGGCGCCGTGGAGGTGGAGCTGAACGGCCAGGTGCTGGGCTGCGCCGACGCCGGCGTCGACATGACCTTCGGCTTCGGGGTGCTGATTGCGCACGCGGCGAAGACCCGGGCGCTCGCTGCAGGCACGATCATCGGCTCGGGCACGGTGTCGAATCGTGGCCCCGATGGCGGTCCAGGAAAATCGATCGCCGAGGGCGGCGTCGGCTACTCCTGCCTCGCCGAGGTGCGGACTGTGGAGACCTTGGCCCATGGGGCGCCCAGAACGCCATTCCTGAAAGTCGGCGATACGGTGCGGATTGAAATGCGCGACGGGCGCCGCCACTCGATATTCGGCGCCATCGAGCAGGAGGTCCAAGCCCCATGACCGCGCAGTCCCGGCCGGAGCCGGCCGACACCGCCGGCCTCCAGCTGGACGCCTATCTGCCCTACCGCCTGTCAGTCGCCTCCAATGCGGTGAGCCGGCTGATCGCCCGGGCCTATGAGGATCGCTTCGGGCTCACCATCCCCCAGTGGCGGCTGATCTGCGTCCTGGCCGAGGACGGTCCGATAAATCAGAGCGCCCTGGTCAGCCGCACGGGCATGGACAAGGTGACCGTGAGCCGCGCCGCCCAGGGGCTGGCCAAACGCCATCTGCTGGAGCGATCGCAAAACGACCTGGACGGCCGCTCCCACGTGGTGGCGCTGAGCCCCGAGGGGGTGCGGCTGTATGCTGAAATCGCCCCCCTGGCGCTGGCCTACGAGGCCGCCCTGATCGCGGGCCTCGATCCCAGCGAGGTGGCCCTGCTCAAGCGGCTGTTGATGCGCCTGCAGGGCGCCGCCGGCGTCCTGGCCGGTGAACGGGGCGAGGGAGCCTAACCCCAGCCGAGTGCGACCGCGCCATGATAGACGCCCATGGCCGCCAGATAGGCCAGGGTGATCATGTAGGCGAACATCACGCTCGGCCACAGCCAGCTGTTGGTCTCGCGCTTCACGACGGCCAGGGTCGGGGCGCACTGGGGCGCAAAGACATACCAGGTCAGGAAGGCCAGCCCCATGGCCAGCGACCAGTCGGCCGAGAGCGCCCCAGCCAGGGTGCCGACCTGCTCCTCGGCGTTGGCCACGGCATAGACGGTGCCGAGGGCGCCGACGGCCACTTCCCGCGCCGCCATCCCCGGGATCAGCGCCACGGTCATCTGCCAGTTGAAGCCGATCGGCGCGAACAGGGGGTGCAGCAGGTGGCCGAGCTGGCCGGCGAAACTGTAGTCGATGGCCGGCCCCGTGGCGCCTTCCGGCGGATAGGGGAAGGTCGACAGAACCCAGATCAGCACCATCAGCGGCAGGATGATCCGCCCGGCGCGGTTCATGAAGATCGCCGCCCGCTGCCAGAGGTTACGCAGCACGCTCTTGGGGTCAGGGGTCTTGTAGGTCGGCAGCTCCATCAGGAAGGGCTCGACCTGACCCCGCCAGAACAGCCGGCGGGCGATGAAGGAGATGGCCAGCGCGCTGGTTATGCCGGCCACATAGAGGCCAAACATCACCAGCCCCTGCAGGCTGGCGAAACCCCAAACCGTCTGGTTGGGAATGAAGGCCGCAATGATCAGGGTGTAGACCGGAATCCGCGCCGAGCAGGTCATCAGCGGCGCGACCATGATGGTGGTCAGGCGGTCGCGCTTGGAATCGATCACCCGGGTGGCCATGACGCCAGGGATGGCGCAGGCGAAGGAGGACAGAAGCGGGATGAAGGCCCGGCCGTGCAGGCCAGCGCCGCCCATGATCTTGTCCATCAGGAAGGCGGCCCTGGCCATATAGCCAAAGTCCTCCAGCAGGATGATGAACAGGAACAGGATCAGGATCTGCGGCAGGAAGACCAGCACGCTGCCCACCCCGGCGATCAGGCCATCGACAATCAGGCTCTGCAGCAGGCCGTCTGGCAGCACAGTCGCCACCAGGCCCCCGAGGGCGCCGATGCCCCCTTCGATCCCGTCCATCAGCGGCCCGGCCCAGGCGAACACCGCCTGGAACATCACAAACAGCAGGGACAACAGGATGGCGAGGCCGGCGACGGGGTGCAGCAGAACGCCGTCGATCTTGCCAGTCAGGGTGTCGGGGCGTTCCGCCGGCCGCACATGGGCCTTCATGATCTGCTGAGCCTCAGCATGGGCCTGGCGGATCTCGGCGGGGCTCGGCTCATGCCAGGTGTTGGCGGCCTCTAGCCTGCCGGAGGCGGCCAGGGCCTCGACCTTGGCCTCGATCTGGGCGACCAGGTCCTCAATACCGCGCTTGCGGGTGGCCACTGTGGTGACGATCGGCGCACCGATGTCGCGAGAGAGGCCCTCAAGGTCGATGCGCAGGCCCTGGCGCTGGGCGATGTCGAACATGTTGAGCGCCAGCACCATGGGTCGCCCCACCTGGCGGAGTTCCAGGATCAGGCGCAACACCAGCCGCAGATTGGTGGCGTCGGCCACGCAGACCACCACATCGGGCGGGGTCTCGCCCTTGAGCTGACCAAGGATCGCGTCCCGTGTCACCGCTTCGTCAGGGCTGCGGGCGCGCAGGGAATAGGTGCCGGGCAGGTCCAGAACCGAGACGACGCGTCCGCTGGCGGTGGTGATCGTCCCTTCCTTCTTCTCCACCGTGACGCCGGCATAGTTGGCCACCTTCTGGTGGCTGCCGGTCAGGGCGTTGAACAGGGCGGTCTTGCCGGAATTGGGATTGCCGACCAGGGCCACCCGGGCGGAGGCTGCGCTCATTGCGCCGCTCCGGCCAGGCGAACCAGGATCTGCGCGGCGTCCTTGCGGCGCAGGGCCACCCTCATGTCGTCGAGGCGCACGGCGATGGGGTCGTGGCCGATAGCGCCCTCATGGATCACCTCGATCGCGGCGCCCTCCACAAATCCCAGCTCCAGCAGTCTGCGCTCCAGCTCCTCGGCGTCCAGACCGGCCTCTGCTGCAGGCGCGCCGACGGCGCCGATGATTCCCTTGTCCCCCCGTCGCGCATGGCTCAGCCGGACCTCGCCTGGGGCGAGATCCCCGGCGGCGGACGGCTGGCGAAGGTGAAGGTCGTCCATGTCAGGATCCCGGAGGTCTGGGCGGGTGGTCGCGCCGCGGCGATATTCTGCGAACGATTATCAGTTACAAGTCTGGCGCCCGGGATGCAAGCCCTGTGACTGCAGGCGACCTGCCGGTTGTGGCCACGCGCCGTTGACGCGCCGTGGCGTCTGGCTAGATTGCGCCACCCGCGGGCCCCTGTGGTGGAATTGGTAGACGCGCCGCACTCAAAATGCGGTACCGCAAGGTGTGTCGGTTCGAGTCCGACCGGGGGCACCAGACCTTGCGCGCGATGGCAGATTAGCTCGCCGCAAAGATCATCGGCACGGCGATCAGAGCGATCGCCGAGATGACGACCACCCCAATCAGGTTCAGCCACAGGCCCGCCCGGCTCATCTGGGCGATGCTGATCAGGCCCCCCCCGTAGACGATGGCGTTGGGGGGCGTGGCCACCGGCAGCATGAAGGCGCAGGACGCCGCCAGCGCCAGGGGCACGGCGAACAGCAACGGGTCAGCCCCTATGGCCAGGGCCAGCGCGCCGCCGATTGGCAGGAAGGTGGCGGCTGAGGCGGTGTTGCTGGTCAGTTCGGTCAGAAAGATCATCGCCAGGGTGACCATGACCACCAGGGCCGCCACGGGCCAGCCGCCGAGAATGGCCAGCAGGTCTCCAAGCCAGGCGGCCAGCCCGCTCGTGGAGATGGCCGCGGCCAGACTGAGGCCGCCGCCAAACAGGGTCAGGACGCCCCAGGGCAGGCGCTTCAGCTCAGCCTCCGTCACCAACCGGTCGCCCGGGGCCTTGCCTGACGGCGTGAAGGCTAGCGCCACGGCGGCGGCGATCGCCACCCCGGTGTCGCTGAGCCAGGGCGCGTAGGGACTCAGCAGCGGGCGGAAGATCCAGGCGAAGGCGGCCAGGGCGAAGATGATGCAGACCCTTGTCTCCGCCCGGCTCATCGCGCCTAGACGGGCCTTTTCCTCGCGAAACAGGACGCCGGCCTCCGGCAGCACCAACTTGACCGGATTGAGCAGGATGAGAATTCCCCAGGCGGCCGCCAGCAGGATCAGCGCGACGGGAACCCCGACCATCATCCACTGTCCAAAGCCAATCTCAACACCATGTTCCTGGGCCATGTAGCCGGCCAGGAGCGCGTTGGGGGGCGTGCCGATCAGTGTGGCGACCCCGCCGATGCTGGCGCCGTAGGCCACCGCCAGCAGCAGGGCGACGCCCAGATTGCGGTGAGATGCGGGGTCATCGCGTCCGCCGTGGTCTTCGGCCAGGGCCAGGACAGCCATGGCTACCGGCATCATCAGCACCGCCGCCGCAGAGTTGCTGACCCACATGGAGACGAGCGCCGTGGCGCCCAGCATGCCCGCCACCAGCCGGCGCGGGGTGGCGCCCGCCGCGGCGGCGCAGCCCAGGCCCACCCGTTTGTGAAGACTGCTGCGCTCCATGGCGGCGCCGAGGATGAATCCCCCCAGGAACAGGAAGATCACCGGGTCGGCATAGGGGGCCGCGGCGGTGCGGATATCGCTGACCCCCAGGGCTGGGAAGAGCGCCAGGGGAATGAGGGCGGTGACGACCAGGGGCGCAGCCTCGGTCATCCAGAGAATCGCCATCAGGACGGTCACAGCGGCCACCGGCTGAACGGCGGGCCCGGCGCCAAACTCAGGGGCCAGCATGATGGCGATGAAGGCGCCGAGCCCGATCCCCAGTCCCGCCACCTGGCGACGGGCCCGTGCGCGCACGGTCTCGCTGTGCTTCTGTTCGCCCACCCGTCTTCTCCCCTGGCCGCCCGAGTCTCTTCACTGGCCGGCAGCCTTAGCCATGCACAATATGAGCCCATCCCCCGCCCCCGCGCCAGCGGGCGGGCGGCTCCTGGCCGCAAGACATGCTAACCTAGCGTCATCCGGAGTCTCCAGACGCCGCGGAGGTCCCATGGACGAGACCAAGGCCAGGATGGGCGTGAGCGATGGCCCGCGACCTCGGAGGGGCGCGCTCGAGCCGCTCTCCGATGGGTCGAACGGTGATGAGGTATCGCGTCTGGTGCTCCAGTGCGCCGTCCCATATTTCCTCGATGGTCTGCAAAGAATGGCTCATCTTTCGGGGGGCGATCCCTTATCGGCCATTCTCACCCTCGCGATTCTTGAGGCCAATGTCCGCCATGTGGCCCGTGACCCTGTCCTGGCCCTGCGACATGCTCAGTTCGACGCGCCGCCTCCAGACTCCACCCGCCGGCCGGTCAGCGTCAGCGCCTTGGCGGAGTCCCTCAGAATCCCATACGAGGCGGCTCGGCGGCGGGTGGCTACGCTGGAGGCGGCGGGGGTCTGCGTCCGGACAGGCAAAGGCGTCTATATCCCGACCGCCGTCCTGATCACTGAGGAAAATCGGCTGGCCCTGGCCGGCACCTTTCGGGCCCTGGAGAGCCTCGCCACCGAAATTCAAGCCGCCGCCCCGAGCTTTGACCTGACCGGCGGCGCGCCGGGCGCGCCAGGCCCTCCGCCCCCGGCGCCAGATCGCCTGGCCGCCAGGGTCAGCGCCGAATATGTGCTGCGGTTCGCCGAACGTCTGGGCGTCGTGGCGGGCGACGTCGGTCGCGGCCTGATACTGTTGGCGATCTTGCGCCATAACTTCGAGCCGCTGCACCGTGACCCCGCCCTGGCGCGCAAATATGGTGGTCTGGCCCATCTGCCCCCTGACGATCTGCTCGCGCCGGTCAGCGTACTGGCCCTCGCCGGCGAACTTGGACAGCCCTTCGAGACCACCCGTCGAAACGTCAACAGGTTGATCCGCGGCCACCGCTGCGCCCGTACCCGGGGCGGGGTGATCGTCCCGGCCCGCGCTCTGAAAACGGCGGTCGCGCGCGGCGTTCTGTTGGCGCATCTGGGCGACATCCAGCGAACCTTCGGCGCCTTGGCCCGGCTTGGCCTCACCTTCGGGGGAAATCAGCCCGCGCCCACGCCCGCCGATTGACCTTGGACGAGGTCCAGGTCATGGCCAGCCATGCCAAGTGACACGCCGATCCCGATCCTTGATCCGACCGGACGACCCCCCTCCCGGATTGGTCTGGGAATTTTTCTGCGGATCTGCGCCATGGCGTGCATGGCCGGCTTGTTCGGTCTGGTGAAGGTGGCGTCCGAACGGGGGATTCCGATCTTCGAGACCCTGTTTTTCCGCAACGCCTTCGCCTTCATACCCATCGCCATCTACATCCACCGGACCAGCGGCTTTGGGGTCCTGCGGACCAGCCGGCCGGGCGCGCACGCCGTGCGAGCTATGGTGGGGCTGACCGGCATGATCGGCGGCTTTGTCGCGGTCTCCCACCTGCCGCTGACTGAGGCGACGGCCCTTTCCTTTTCGGCGCCCCTCTTCATGACCGCCCTGTCGGTCCCCCTGCTCAAGGAGGCGGTGGGGCCACACCGTTGGGCGGCTGTGGCCGTGGGCTTTGTGGGGGTGATGATCATGATCCGGCCAGACCCCGCCAACCTGGCCGATATCGGCGTCATTTTCGCCCTGATCGGGGCGATGGGCTCGGCCCTGGCGATGATCACGATCCGCCAGATCAGCATGACCGAGCCGGGGCCCAGGATCGTCTTCTACTTCACCATCGCCGGCGCCCTGGCAGGCCTGGCCAGCCTGCCCTTTGGCTGGGTCATGCCGGACGCCGGCGTCTTCGCTCTCTTGGGGTTGATGGGGCTGCTGGGCGGCGTCGGCCAGCTCCTGCTGACCGAAGCGATCCGGGTCGCCCCCGTCGCGGTGGTGGCGCCGTTCGACTACACCCAGCTCGTCTGGGCCAGCCTGTTCGCCTATCTCGTCTGGGACGAGCTACCGAAGGCCCTGACTTTGGCTGGCGCCGGGGTGGTCGCGGCAAGCGGCCTCTACATCCTCTATCGGGAGACGATCAAGCGCCGCGAGCGGCAGAGCTGAGACCTCCCAAGGTTGATTTCTCAAGCTAAATTGCAGCGCTGACGTGTTCTGTCACATTGACGGAACGAGGATACGGGAGGACTCTGCGATGAGCGTCGGCGCTGGGTCGGCGAATCCTCCCGAGGGGGTCAGACCATGGGTCGTCGACTTTCCATCCTGGCGGCGCTTGCCGCCCTCACCGCCACCGCCACCGCAGGCGCGGCTCATGGCGCGGTGACCGTTATTGGCGGGGGCATGGCCGAGGCCTGCTCCAAGGCGGCCGTGGCCGGGCGGTCCGATGAGCGCTTCGAAGAGTTTTGCGACATCGCCCTCGACACCGAGTTCCTCAACGCCCGGGACAGGGCCGGAACCTATGTGAACCGCGGCGTACTCAGGATGCGCCGGGGCGAGTACGTTCGGGCGATTTCCGACTTCGATCTGGCCGTGAAGATGAAGCCGGATCTGGGGGAGGGGCATGTGAACCGCGGCGCGGCGCTGATTGGTCAGAAGCGCTACGCCGACAGCCTCCCGGCCATTGACCGGGGCCTTGAGCTTGGCGTCGAGGAGCCGGCCAAGGCCTACTACAATCGCGCCCTGGCCCATGAGGGGTTGGAGGACGCCCGCTCGGCCTATTTCGACTACCAGAAGGCGCAGGAACTCGCCCCTGACTGGGCGGCGCCGACGGAGCAGCTGGCGCGGTTTTCGGTCACCACGCGCACGGTTCCAAACTGAGCGAGGGAGCGGCCCGGGCCGCCACGCGTTGTGTTGTCATGACGACGCCAAAGCCCCGCCAGACCAGAGTTTCGCTGCTGTTCGCCACCCTGACCCTGTCGGGGCTGGTCATCGCCGCACCGGTCGCAGCGCAGGACGCCTACACCCAGCATCAACTGGGCGTGCTGGAGGCCCAGCAACAGATGGACCGCTATCGCGGCGTGGTTCAGCAGAACGAACTGAACGCCCTGTCGGCTGAGGTTCAGACCGAGCGGGCCTTGCAGGACATGCGCCGCCAGCGCCAGGCGCCGGTCCTGGCGCCCACGACCCTGTGGGCCGCGCCTGCGGCCGGACCTGATGAGGTCCGGATTCCCGATGATCGCCTGGCCGACTCCAACGCCCGGATCCGTGCGATCCTGGAGCGCGACAAGCGGTAGTCTATGACCCCCGACCAGGGCATGGTCGCCACGAGGCCGGCTTGGCTCGGGTTTCTGGAGACGTGACGTATGCGCTGGCGGGGTGGACGGCGATCCGGAAACATCGATGACCGTCGTGGGGTTGGCCCCGTGGCGGGCGGGCTCGGCGTCGGCGGCGTGGTATTGGCCCTGATTGGCTACTTCGTCTTCGGCATCGATCCGAGCACCACGCTAAGCGTCGTGAACGGCGCCGGGGCCCCCGCCGCCCAGGCGTCCGGCGTCCGCGGCGCGCCCGATGACGAGTCCGGCCAGTTCGTCGATGTGATTGAAACCTCCACCGCCGAGGTGTGGACCGAACTCTTCCAGCAGTCGGGCCAGACCTATGAACCGCCGGCGGCCATGGTGCTCTACGAGCAGGCCACAGGCACCCGCTGCGGCACAGGCCAGGCGGCCATGGGACCCTTCTATTGCCCGGCTGATCGCAGCGTCTATCTGGACCTGTCCTTCTGGGACGATCTGGAGAACAGGTTCGGCGCAGGAGGCGAGGCCGCCCGGGCCTATGTCATCGCCCATGAGATCGCTCATCATGTTCAGAACCTGACGGGCCAGATGGATCAGGCCCGACGCCTGGGCTCCCAGGGGGCCGAAAGCGGCGCGGTACGGCTGGAGTTGCAGGCTGACTGCTATGCCGGCGTCTGGGCGGCCCGGGCCGAAGTCGCCTCGGGCGGCGCTGTGGCGCTGGGGCCGGACGACATCGCCGAAGGTCTGGCGGCGGCCTCGGCTATCGGCGACGACACTCTGCAGAAGCAGAGCCAGGGTCGCGTGGTCCCCGACGCCTTCACCCACGGCTCCAGCGCCCAGAGGATGGCCTGGTTCCGGCGCGGCGCGGAGACCGGTGATCCCAACGCCTGCGACACCTTCAGCGCGAGCCGTCTCTAGCCAGCTCAGATGGGCGGCGGCGGCTCATGTTCCAGGCAGACCGCCACGCAGCGCCGGGCCAGGAGGTCGCCGGCGTCGATCAGCGGGACCGAAATCTCGGCGGCCGACAGCACCAACGGCGCCTCGGTGCAGCCGGCGATCAGGGTCTCGGCGCCCTCGGCCACCAGATCATGGGCGAGCGCCGCCATTTCCAACCGGGCCTCGGGCGACAGATCGCCACCCTTGATACGATAGAGCAGCGCCATGAAGGCCTCCTGGCGCTCAGGCCCCAGGGCGACCAGACCCAGGCCCCGGGCGGCGAGATACTCCCGGTAGAGCCGTAGCGCCCCCTTGGTGCCGAGCACCCCGACGCGGCGGGCGCCGGTGTCGGCCGCGGCCTTGGCGGCGCCGCCGATCATGTCGATCAGCGGCAGGCCGCTGGCGCGAACAATCAGGTCCGCATGTGCGTGGGCGGTATTGCAGGGCATGGCCAGCACCTCCGCGCCGCCGCCCGCCAGGCCGCCGGCCATCTCGGCCAGCACCGGACCCGCGGCCGCGCCCGGCGTGTTGCGATCAGGGACCTGCGGATTGAGGTCCATCAGGACGCGGATGTGGTCCTGATCCCGCTCGGCGGGGGTGTAGGCCTGCAGCCTGCCCAGGAAGTCGAGGGTGGCCGCCGGCCCCATGCCCCCCAGGACGCCAAGGATCAGGCTCATCCCAGAAGGCCTTCCAGCTCGCCCTGATAGCCGAACAAGCCCTGGGCGCCGCCGGTATGGAGGAAAACCACGGTCTCACCCTGGAAGGCGCCCTTGGCGCAAAGGTCGATCAGCCCCTTCATCGCCTTGCCGCTATAGACTGGGTCCAGGATCAGGGCCTCCGTGCGGGCCGCCAGCTTCAAGGCGTCGATCACCGCCTGATCGATGAGGCCGTAGCCGGCGCCCACATAGTCGCAGTTGGCCGCCACGCGATCGCGGGTCACCCGGCCCGCCTGGCCCAGCAGCGCGCAGGTCTCCTGGGCCAGCTTGAACACGTTGGCCTCCTGGGTGGCTTGCGGCGCCCGGACGCCAATGCCCAGGACGGGAATGTCAGCGCCGATCACGGCCAGCCCCGCCACAAGCCCCGCATGGGTGCCCGCGCTCCCCGTGGCGGTGATGATCCGGTCAATTTTCAGCCCCAGGGTGTCGGCCTGGACCACCAGCTCGCGGGCGCAGTCGGCATAGCCGAGCGCGCCAATGGCGTTGGATCCGCCGCCGGGAATGACATAGGGCCGGCCGCCGCGCTCGCGCACGGCTTGAGCCACGCGCTCCAGGGCTGCGTTCATGTCGCTTCCGCCGGGCACGGTCTCGATATTGGCGCCCAGCAGGCGGTCGAGGAGGACATTGCCGGAGTTGTTGTAGTCCACCGCGCCAGAGCCCGTTCGGGCTTCCAGGATGATCTCGCAGGCCATGCCCAGCTTGGCGGCGGCGGCGGCCGTCTGGCGCACATGATTGGACTGGATCGCGCCCTGGGTGACCAGGGTGTCGGCGCCCTCGGCCACCGCCTCGCCGGCCAGGAATTCGAGCTTGCGGGTCTTGTTGCCGCCGCCGGCCAGGCCCGTGGCGTCATCGCGCTTGATGAACAGATTCAGCCCCCCAAGGGCCTCCCCCAGGCGGGGGGCGGCCTCAAGGGGCGTCGGCAGGTGCGCGAAGCGGACGCGGGGAAAGCGGGCCAGGTGCATGATCGGCTCCTCAATGAACTTGAGCCTGCCCTAGCACGCGCCTTGCCCCGGCGTCTGCGCCGCAGCAGATCAGGGAACTAGGATTGGAGCGGCCACGAGACCCAACCCGGCGATGCTGACCAGCCAGGCCAGGGACCGCAGGCCCCGCACCCCGAAGGCGTAGAGCGGGACATAGGCGACGCGGGCCCAGAAGTAGACCTGAGCGCCGATGGCGCTGAGGTCTGAACCCCGTCCGGTGACATGGGCGATCAGGACCACGCCGATGAAGATGGGCAAGGTCTCGAACAGATTGGCCTGGGCCCGCTGCAGCCGCTGGGCGCGGGGACTGAGGGACGGCATGTCCTCGTCCCGGGCCCCAGTGTTCCATTTCAGCCCGTACTGGGCGGTGCGCGCCATGTCGAACAGCAGGATCTGAATGAAGGCCAGGACCAAAGTCCAGGCCAGCATGACGAGTTCAATGGTCATAGCGTTCTCCCCCTTAGCGCTCCCTGGTGGAGCTTCAGCTTGAGGGGACGCCGACGCCGGGCCGCCGTCAAGGACGACCCGGCGTCAACGCCGCGCGGTTCAGCGGGAGATCAGCCGCCGAACTTGCGGGTGAACCGCACCCCGATCGCCCGGGGCGGCAGGACATAGGTGTAGTAGCTGCGCACATAGACCGGGTCGCCGTTCCCGTCGAAAACGGGCTGGTTGTACTGGCTGGTCGCCCGGGCGCCGGTCTCGGCGAACTCGTTGAAGAGGTTCTTCACATAGAGGGTCGCCGTCCAGTCGCTGGCCCCCAGGGAGACCGCGGCGTTGTGCACCTGGTAGCCGTCCAGGGTCAGGCTCTCAGCCCGGCCGCCGGTTCGGGTCAGCACATCGCCAAGCGCCGTCACCCCATAGTTGAAGCCGAAATCCAGGCCATTGCCGAGGGTGCGCTCATAGTCGACAAACAGGCTGCCCTGATGTTCCGGTGAGCCCGGCAGCCGGTCGCCGGGCATGCCGTCCTCATAGGTGATGGTGCTCTGGAAGCCCGGCGGGTTGAAGCGCGGCACCAGGTTCGGCGTCACCTCGGTGAGCTCAGAGGTGTTGTAGGAATAACTCCCCCTCACGGTCCAGGACTGGGCCAGACGGCCAATGAAGTTGAGCTCAACGCCCTTTGATTCCGCGGCCGAGCCATTCTTGGTGATCGGGATGAGGCCATTTTCGGTGGCTGAGGAGACCTGCGGATCGCTCCATTCGATGAAATAGGCCGAGCCGTTGAGGGTCAGGCGATCATCGAAGAGTTGGGTCTTCAGGCCCACCTCGTAGTTCAGGGTCTTGTCGGGCTGGTAGGCCAGTTCATTGGGCAGGGCGCAGCTGATCTGGTTGGCTGGCAGCGGCACGGGGCAGGGGCCGACCCCGTTGGAATTACCGATCCGGTAGCCTTCGCTGACCGTCAGATAGCCCAGAATGTCGTCGGTGAACTGGTAGGATGTGTTGAACTTGTAGAGCCAGCCGTCGTCCTCCTGGCCGCCAGGCTCGAAGTTCAGATTGATCTCGTCGGGTCCGGCGCCGAAGAAGACGCTGTAGAGCAAGGGGAAATCGACGGCCTGGAAGGTCTTCAGCTCGTAGGAATAGCGCCTTGCGCCCACGGTCACCTGCCATGCCGGCGTGATCTCGTAGGTGACCTCGCCATAGAGCGCCTGCTCCTTCAGGTCGGTGAGGCCGACATTGTAGTATTCCAGGGCGTCTGGGCGCTCGCCACCCAGCCACTCGGCGTAGCCTGGGGTGAATTCCTTGCTCGAGGTGTTGGAGTCGAGTTCGTAGTAGTACCCGCCCAGGATCCAGCTGATCGGCCCCTCATAGGCCGAAACCAGGCGAAGTTCCTGGCTCAAAACCTGCTGGCCGGACTCTTCCAGCGTGTAGGCGGTGAAGGTCGGGAAGGCCTCGTAGCTGTATTCGAGGCTGATCAGCAGATCGGTCTGGTCCCGCTGCCCGCGCTCGGTATAGCGCGACTTGCCGGTGGACGAGGTGAGCTGGGCGAAGCCCAGGTCGGCGGTCACCTCCAGCGCCAGCAACTCGTTCCACCGTCGGTTCGGCTCCAGGACCCGTCCGGCCGATACATAGTCGCCTGTCGCCAGGGTGCTGCGGCGGTGGCTCACCTGGCGGGCGCCGACGTCCTTTTCCTGGAAATGGTAGGTGACGGTCCCGTCCAGCCAGTCGGTCGGCGCCCAGCGCGCCGCCAAGCGGCCAGACGTGACCGACTCGTAGTTGGCGTCCTTCTTGTTGGTCAGGCTCTGGGAGACGGCGGCCGGGTCGCTGAAGTCGGGGTCCGGGTCTGAGATGCCCGGCTGCTGGACCAGGAAGTTGTAGTCGATGAAGCCGCTGTCATGCAGCTGGTCGAAGGAGGCCCGCAGGGCGAAGGAGTCGCCGAGCGGCGCGTTGAAGGTGACCCCCAGGTCGCGGGAGAGACTGCTGGCCTCGCTATACTGATAGGCGTCGGCGCGGACCTCCATCATGGGGGCGGCGAAGTCTGGCCTGTTGGGGATGTAGCGGATCGCGCCGCCCAGGGTGCCGGCGCCATAGAGCGTGCCCTGCGGCCCCAGCAGAATCTCGACCCGCTCCAGGTCATTGGTCTTGAGGTCCACATAGAGCGGGATTTCGCCGACATAGGTCGCCACCGTGCCGCCGCCGCCGCTGACCCCCTCCGCCGAGCCGAGGGGATCGGCGTTCAGGCCGCGGACGATGATGCGATTGTCGCCCCGGGAGCCCTGGTCAACGATGTGGATGCCGGGCACCCACTTGGCCACGTCCGACAGGTCCGACAGGCCCTGTTTCTCCATTTCGACCGCGCCTACGGCGGCGATGTTGATCGGCGCATCCTGCACGGTGGAGTCCCGCCGGGTGGCGGTGATGATCAGTTCCTGGACCTCGACGGCCTGGGCCGACGCGATCGTCGGGATCGCGGTGGTGACGGCGAGCGCGCTGATCGAGGTCAGCAGAGTGGCTCGCGGAGACAGGTTGAGACGCATGATGGTTCTTCCCCTCGGCTTTGCTGAGAGGCAGGCTGCGGACCGGCGTGCTCGGGTCTCAAGGCCCTTGTTGCACTGCAGAACGCAAATATTCAGTATGACGAAAATATGTGCGCGTATGCACTGGTTTGACGGCGCCCCATGACTGCGATCCCCCCGAATGTCAGCGTCGAGCGCCTCGCCCGGGCCGAGCGATTGATGGCTGACAAGGCCTATGAGCCGGCCCACGCCCTGTGCATGGAGGTTCTGTCGGTTGATCCCAGCGCGGCCCGCGCCTGGTTCCTGCTCGGCGTCCTGGCCGCCGATCACGACAACCCGACCAAGGCTGCGGAGCTCTTCGCACGCGCAGCGTCCCTCGATCTCGACGACCCTCGGGCGCCGGCCCAGCTGGCCCGCTGCCTGATCGCCCTCAACCGGCGGGACGAAGCCTTGACCCAGGCCCAGGTGGCCGCGGGCCGGGGGCCGGCCGACGCCCTGACGCTGGACACCCTCGGCGTGGTGTACAGCCGGGCCGGCCTGCATGAGCGCGCGATCGGCTTTTTCGAGACGGCCTTCGCCCGGGAGCCTCGCAACGCCAGCTTCGCCTACAACCTGGCGGCTTCGCGGCAGTTCTCCGGCGATTTCAACGGCGCCGAGATGGCCTATGCTCGGGCGCTGGACATCGATCCCAGTCTGCACCGGGCCTGGTCATCCCGGGTGCAGCTGCGTCGCCAGACCCCCGAGGCCAACTTCATACCAGAGCTGGAGGCCCAGTTCGCCGCCGCAGGCCCGGACCCCGAGCGCCGGCTTCACCTGGGCCACGCCCTGGCCAAGACTCATGAGGACCTCGGCGCCCCCGAAGTGGCGCTCGACTGGTTGATCAAGGCCAAGGCCGCCAAGCGCCGGCAGGTCGGCTATGACCGGCGGGCTGACGCCGATCTCTTCGCGGCGGCCAGGGCGACCTTCGGTTCCGGCGACGTGGCCGCGGGCGCGGGCTCTGACAGACCGATCTTCGTGGTCGGTCTGCCGCGGACCGGCACCACCCTGGTCGACCGCATCCTGTCCAGTCACCCACAGGTGACCTCGGCCGGGGAGCTGACCAACTTTGGCCTGATCCTCAAGCGTATGACTGGCTCACCTGGCGCCTATGTTCTGGATGAAACCACCCTGGAAACCGCCCGCGGCATCGACCTGCGCGAGGCCGGCGCGGCCTATCTGCGGAGCGTGGCGCCGCTCGTGGCCGGGGAGGCTCGCTTCGTCGACAAGATGCCGCTCAACATCCTCTATGCCGGCCTGATCCACCGGGCCTTGCCCCATGCGCGGATCATCTGCCTGCGCCGTCATCCCATGGACGCCTGCCTGTCCAATTTCCGGCAGCTCTTCGCCACGGGCTTTTCCTACTACGACTACGCCTACGACCTGGCCGACACCGGGGCCTACTACGCCGAGTTCGACCGGTTGGCCGCTCATTGGCGTACGGCCCTGCCTTCCGACCGGTTCACCGAGATCGCCTATGAGGATCTGGTGGCGAACCAGGAGGGCGAGACGCGACGCCTGCTCGACTTCTGTGGCCTGGACTTCGACCCGCGCTGTCTGGCCTTCCATGAGAACGCTGCGCCGGTGGCGACCGCCAGCTCGGTGCAGGTACGCAGTCCGATCTATTCCAGCTCCATCGGCCGCTGGCGCAGATACGGACCGGGTCTGGCGCCCCTGCGCTCAGCCCTGGAGAAGGCGGGCATCCCGATCGACGACTAGCGCATGATCCAGGCGGCTGAGCGCCCTAGGGCCGTTGGTTGGACGGCAGGGCGGCGACCTCGGCGGCGTTCAGCTTGCGCATGCCCTGGATCAGACACGGCGTGGCGCCGATCGGGGTCGAAACCTTGATGTCCAGGTCCATGCGGTCGCAGATGACATCGGCGCCGCCAGATGGGATCAACACCAGGGGGTCGGACGTCGCCGTACTCAGGCAGGCGTTGCGCATGTCCACGCGGAACACATCCTGCGGCCCGACGCTGGTGCGGAACAGGACGGTGCTGCGATCCACGATCTTCTGGCCCCGAATGCCGCTGACACGGAAGCAGGCGCGCTCTTGGGCGGGCGCTGTGGCCGCGGCCATGACGCCCGAGGCGGCGTTGGCCTGCTGCCCAGGCGTGTTGGCGGCGCAGCCGGCGAGGGTGAGGGCGGCGAGGGCGGCCACTGGCGCTGCAAAATTTAGGCTCATGTTCTTTGATGGCTCCTTGGGTGAACAACCACGGCCGCCGGCCCAATGTTCCATACTGGTTTTACGAGCCATTGCGGCCAAAGCGGGGCGTTGGCGCGGCCCCTTGGCGTGAGGCCGCGTCGCGACTAGAGTTCAGTTCGTCCTCGGGGGGCCGCGCGTGAGCGGCTGAGAGGCGGGTGAGCCCGCGACCCGTAGAACCTGATCCGGGTCATGCCGGCGAAGGGAAGGGGAGCGCCATGGCGCGGGTACTGGATTCGACACGACTGACCGCCCGGATTCTCGGGCCGTTCCTGGCCGTGGCCGGTGCGGCCTCTGTGTTGCGCCGTGATGATCTCCTCGCCCTCATCGAAGGTTTCCAGGGCGACGCCGCCCTGACCTTCGTCACCGGCATGCTGTTGACGCTGGCGGGTCTGGCCCTGATGGCGGTTCACCAGCGCTGGCGTACGCCCGCCGAAATCGCCCTCAGCGCGACCATCTGGCTCCTGACCCTGCGCGGCGTCTTCCTCATCTTTGCGCCCAGCGTCCTCTTCGACCTCGCCGACAATGTCATCGCCTCCACGCCCCTGGTGGTGGCCGCAGGCCTCGCCGCCGTAGGCGTCGGGGTCTGGCTGACCCTGGTCGGCTATCGCCGCGCGGCCGGCTAGGCCGCCTCCCCCATGCTTCCTCGCAGAGACCAACCATGAACAACAAGCCGCTGACACCGACCCTGGACGCCGACGCCATCCCCACCGGCGAGCGTCCGGGCTCTAAGAAGGTCTATGAGGCCGGGCGGCTCTGGCCAGATATCCGGGTGCCGTTCCGTGAGGTGGCGGTCCATGAGAGCGCCGGCGAGCCGCCGGTGACCCTCTATGATCCCTCAGGCCCCTATACTGACCCCACCGCCAGCATCGACATCGACAAGGGGTTGCCGCGCACCCGCGAACCCTGGGTCGTCTCCCGCGGCGACGTGGAGGTCGTGGCCGAGCCCCGGAACGTCAAGCCGGAGGACAACGGCTTCGCCCGGGGGGCTCACCTGGCGCCGGAGTTCAGCCAGCCCCGCCGGGTCTATCGCGCCCGCCCCGGCGCCAGCGTCACCCAGATGGACTACGCCCGCCGCGGAATCATCACGCCTGAGATGGAATATGTGGCCATCCGCGAGAACCTGCGCCGCAAGGAGGGCGAGGCCTTCATCCGCGACGGCGAGGACTTTGGCGCCTCGATTCCCGACCTGGTGACCCCGGAGTTCGTTCGCGACGAGATCGCCCGCGGCCGAGCGATCATCCCGGCCAACATCAACCACACCGAGCTGGAGCCGATGGCGATCGGCCGCAACTTCCTGGTCAAGATCAACGCCAATATCGGCAACTCCGCAGTGCTCTCCACCGTCGCCGACGAGGTGGACAAGATGGTCTGGGCCATCCGCTGGGGCGCCGACACGGTCATGGACCTGTCCACTGGCCGCAACATCCACAACATCCGCGACTGGATCATCCGCAACAGCCCCGTGCCCATCGGCACCGTGCCCATCTACCAGGCCCTGGAGAAGGTCAACGGCGTCGCCGAAGACCTGAACTGGGAGGTGTTCCGCGACACCCTGATCGAGCAGGCCGAGCAGGGGGTGGACTACTTCACCATCCACGCCGGCGTGCGCCTGGCCTATGTGCCGCTGACCGCCAACCGGGTGACCGGCATCGTCTCCCGCGGCGGCTCGATCATGGCCAAGTGGTGCCTGGCCCACCACCGCGAGAGCTTCCTCTATGAGCACTTCGAAGACATCTGCGAGATCATGCGGGCCTACGACATCAGCTTCAGCTTAGGCGATGGCCTGCGGCCTGGCTCCATCGCCGACGCCAATGACGCCGCCCAGTTCGCCGAGCTGGAGACCCTGGGCGAACTGACGCAGGTGGCCTGGAAGTACGGCGTCCAGACGATGATCGAGGGGCCGGGCCATGTGCCCATGCACAAGATCAAGGCCAATATGGACAAGCAGCTCGCCGTCTGCGGCGAGGCGCCCTTCTATACGCTCGGTCCGCTCACCACCGACGTGGCGCCCGGCTATGACCACATCACCAGCGCGATTGGCGCGGCCATGATCGGCTGGTTCGGCACCGCCATGCTTTGCTACGTCACGCCCAAGGAGCACCTGGGCCTGCCTGACCGCAAGGACGTGAAGGACGGCGTGATCACCTACAAGATCGCCGCCCACGCCGCCGACCTCGCCAAGGGGCATCCCTCGGCCCGGGCCTGGGACGACGCTCTGTCGCGGGCCCGGTTCGAGTTCCGCTGGGAGGATCAGTTCAACCTGGGCCTCGATCCGGAGACTGCGCGGCTCTATCACGACGAGACCATGCCCAAGGAGGCGCACAAGACGGCGCACTTCTGCTCGATGTGCGGCCCCAAGTTCTGCTCGATGAAGATCAGCCAGGACATCCGTGAGGCCGCCCGCGCTCAAAACGACGTGGCGGACAAGGGCATGGCGGAGATGAGCGAGAAGTTCCGGGCAGCCGGCGGCGAGGTCTATGTGCCGACGCCCAAGGGCTGAGGGCTCAGCCCTTGAGGACGGCGCTCAGGCTGCCATCGGACTCCAGGACCACAAAGGCGGCGTCGGCAAGATCGGCGCCGCCGGACGTGCGGATGGCCGCGCGCAGCTCGTCCTGCGTCACCCGTTGCTGGCGCAGGGCGCCGGGCAGGGGCTCTCCGTCCTTCAACAACAGGGTCGGCTCGGACTTGACCAGCTGGTCGATCCCCTTGATCCGCACCGACAGGAAGGTGACGGCGTATTGCAGTCCGACCAGCAGGGCCAGCGCCGCCACACCCTCGGCCAGGGCCAGGTCCTTGGAGGTGAGGATGCTGGAAAAGGTTGAGCCGATGGCCACCGTCACCACCAGGTCGAAGGCGTTGAGCTTGGACAAGGTCCGCTTGCCCGAAGCCCGCAGCACGACGACCAGGGCGAAATAGGCCGCCGTTCCCACGACGAGGATGCGGATGATCGGGTCCCAGCCGGTGAACAGGGCCTCAGCGTCCATGGGATCGGCTTTCGATGTGTCTCATCGCCAAACAACCCCTTCGCCCTGACAAAGGCTCCCCCACCCTGCCGGCTTGACGCCGATCAAGGCGCAGTCTCCACAGCGTGGCAGTCTGACGCCTCACGGGGAGCAGGATGATGGACGGCGACGGTTTTCAGCCCGAGGCAGACCGGCGGTCGCCCCTGCGCCGGGCGGCGTGGGGCATGGCCGCGGCCCTGGCCGGGTTCGCCCTGGTGAGCGCCATGCTGGCGGTCTCCTATGGCCACACGCCAGCCCTTGAGCGGGCCTTGTTTCAACTGGGGCTCGGGGCGACCGCCCTCATCGCCGCCATCGGTCAGGTGCTGATACTGGGCGGGCTCGGGCTGCTGTGGAGCGCCTTGCGCCGCCAGGGGTGAGGTTTTGACCGGCCGGCATTGACGCCGCGCGCCCAAAGGGAAAGTCTCGCCCGCTCAATCGTTCAGAGGCCGATCCATGGTTTTGCGTGCAGTTTTCGTCGGAGCGGGCCTGGCCCTGCTGATGGCCGGTGGGGCCTTGGCCCAGGTCGAGCGCCGGGAGATCGGCCAGCTGGTCTATGAGGGCGTTCCGGCCGCCCCAGCCGGGCTGCAGGCGACCATCTCGCCCTATTATGAGGTCCGTTCAGCGGAGCTGAAGGACTGGCTGGCCGACGGCTCGATGCTGATCTCCACCCGGTTCGGCGAGACGACGCAGATCCACCGACTGGCCGCGCCAGGGGCGGCGCGCACGCAGCTCACCTTCTTCAATGAGCCGATCACCGCGGCCAAGGTCCAGCCCGGAGCGGCGCGGTTCGTCTATCGGCGCGATGAGGGCGGCTCAGAATACTATCAGGGCTTCCTGCGGGACCTGGACGGCGCCGAGGTCCGCCTCAGCGCGCAGGGCACCCGCAATAGCGACTTCGTCTTCTCCAAGGATGGCGCGGTGGTGGTCTGGAGCCAGGTCACCCCAGGCGATCCCAACTACGACATCATGCTGGCCCAGACCTCGGCGCCTGAGTCCCGCCGGGTCGTGCTGGAAGGGCAGGGCGCCATGGCGCCCACGGCCATCTCTCCCGATGGTCGGCGCATCCTGATCAGCCGCTATAACTCGATCGCGTTTGTGGAGCTGTTCGTCCTCGACGTGGCCTCCGGGCAGTTGACGCCGGTGGGGCCTACCGATCGTCCGGTCTTCTATGAGGGGGCCGCCTTTGCTGAGGGCGGCGCCTCGGTGGTGACCCTCTCGGACGACGGCTCGGAAGTCGCCCGTCCCGTGGTGTTCGATCTGGCCACCGGCGCCATGCGCGACCTGGCGCCGGACGCCGCGTGGGGCGCCGAGGCCTTTGATCTTTCGCCGGATGGAAGGACCCTGGCCTATGTGGTCAATGAGGAGGGCTATTCGAAGGTTCTGATGCGGGATGTGGCTACCGGCCGGCTCCTGGCGGGGCCCGACCTGCCCAAGGGTGTGCTGACCGCTCTGAAATTCTCCAAGAACGGCGCGCGCCTGGGGCTCAGCCTCTCGACCTCGACAACATCAGGGGACGTCTGGGACTACGAGCTGGCCAGTCGCGCGCTGACCCGCTGGACCCAGAGCGAGATAGGCGGGCTTGATCCCGAGCGGCTCGTGGAGCCGACCCTATTCCGCTACCCGACCTTCGATGACCGCTCGATCCCGGCCTTTATCTATCGGCCGGAAGGCGCCGGCGGGAAGCTGCCGGTGGTGATTCAGATCCACGGCGGCCCCGAGGGTCAGGAACTTCCCAACTTCAATCCCCGCCGTCAGTCCTGGGTGAATGAACTGGGCGCCGCCGTGATCATCCCCAATGTCCGGGGCTCCACCGGCTACGGAAAGACCTACCTGTCTCTCGACAACGCCGAGAAGCGCGAGGATTCGGTCAAGGATATCGGCGCCCTGCTGGACTGGGTGGCGACCCAGCCGGACCTGGACGCCAACCGCGTGGCCGTGGTCGGCCAGTCCTATGGTGGCTACATGGCGCTCGCTGTGGCCGCCCACTACAATGACAGGCTCGTCGGCGTTATCGACCTCTACGGCATCTCCGACTTCATCACCTTCCTGGAGAACACCGAAGGCTATCGCCGCGACCTGCGCCGGGCCGAATACGGCGATGAGCGCGACCCGGCCATGCGCGCGGTGTTCGAGAAGATCTCGCCGGTCAATATGAGCGACCGGATGAAGAAGCCGATGATGATCTATCAGGGCGCCAACGATCCCCGGGTGCCGGCCTCGGAATCCGAACAGATGGTCGCCAGTCTCCGGGCCCAGGGCACGGAGGTCTGGTACATCCTGGCCAAGGACGAGGGCCACGGCGTACACAAGAAGTCGAACCAGGAAGCCGTGCGCGCCACCGAGGTCCAGTTCTTGAAATCGGTGCTGAACCCGGCTCCTTGAGGCGGTTAGCGGATGATCATCGACTCAAAGCCGCCGAAGATCATCCGCTTGCCATCGAAGGGCAGCTTGTCCGGCTCATAGGCCATCCGGGAATCGGCCATCACCTTGGCCATGACCTCGTCGCGCTTTTCGCGGGAGTCATAGGTGGCCCAGGCGAACACCACGACCTCGTCATCCGTGGCCTGGACGGCGCGGGGGAACGAGGTCACCTCGCCAAGGGGCACATCGTCACCGACGCATTCCACATAGCTCAGCGCGCCATGCTCCATCCAGACCTCCGAGGCCTGGGTGGCCATGGCCTTGTAGGCGTCCAGGTTGGCCTTGGGGACTGCGAGCACGAAGCCGTCGACATAGGGCATGGGTCTCTCCTTCGCGGGGTCAGGTTTCAGCTCAAGGACGAACGCCTCCGCCGCGATCCGACAGCCGCCGCGAAATTCTCATCCCCGCTTGCGGCGCTCCTTCTGGATCACCTGGTCCAAGGCCTGGAGGAACCGCGAGCGGTCATTGCGGTCGAAGGGTTTGGGTCCCCCATAGATATCGCCGGTGGAGCGGAGCTGCTCCATCAGGGCGCGCTGGGCGATGGCCGAGCCGATGGAGTCCTCGGTGAAGGGCTTGCCGTTCGGAGCAATGGCGTGGGCGCCCGCCTGTAACACCCGCTCGGCCAGGGGAATGTCGTTGGTTATGGCCACGTCGCCGGGCGCCACATGCTCGGCGATCCAGTCGTCGGCGACGTCGGGGCCGGCGTCGACGATCACCCGCTCCACCATCGCTGAGGTCGGAATCATCATGAAGGCGTTGGAGACGACCCAGGTCTTCAGGCCGTAGCGCTGGGCGACCTTGTAGATCTCGTCCTTCACCGGGCAGGCGTCGGCGTCGATGAAAATTTCCATGTCAGGCCAACTCCAGGTCACCGGAGCCGGATCAAGGGACCGCCGGCGCGAGCCGTCAAGACCGGCCGTGCGGTTCCTTGTGGGAGGATTTAGCCGGTCTGTCCAAGCGGTAGAGCGTCGAACAGCCGCCGTTCAGCGCCCCTGGGATCGCTGACCACCTTGGGCTCCAGGTCAAAGATCATGGCCTGACGATCGGCAGGCCCATAGGCGGGCCAGGCGGGGACCAGGGGGTTGTTGGGGTCACCGGCCTTGGCGAAGGCCAGCCAGCTCTCGCTCATCAGGTCCGCGATCCGCTGCTGCTCGGGCCCGATCCCGGACATGGACTCCGACTTGGCGACATTGTCGAAGACGAAGCCAATCTCCAGGGCGTGGGGCGAGCGCCACTTGCCCCCGTCCACCGGCGTGTCCCAGTCGAGCATGTAGACGTAGACCGGGGCCCCGCCCTGGGCGGCCTTGCGATCAGCCTGGACGATATGGCCCCGCAGGAAGCGGCTGTCCGTGGTGACGGCGAAGAAGATGTCGCTGGCGGTTTCCTGCGGATGCATCTGGCGGTAGCTCGCAATGACGGAACCGACGTCGAGGCCCGGAAGGAACGGCGCGAGCTTGCCAGGTAGGGCCTCCCAGGTGAGATCAAAGGTCGAGGGATCCCGGGGGCCTACCAGCAAGGTGCTCTCGGTTCGGTTGAGGCCAATGAGCAGGGGCACGTTCAGAGACTGAGGCGGTGCATCGGGGGTGAACGGATGGCGCTTCAGAGCACGGCCATCGCGCACCGGTCCTGATCCCACCCCAAGGCCCCCTGGCCGTGCCGCGGCCTGGAGTTCCGCCACCGGGACGGTGAGAATCCTGTTGATCGTCGCAGGGGTCAGGCCAAGGCGCCCCACCACTCCGGCTGCGGCCGTGGCGGCGGCCTCCGGCTCATTGACGGTGAGCCAGGCGCCGCTCTGAACCGCAGCCCTGTGGAAGAGACCCCGGGCCTGATCCATGGCCATCAGGGTGGAGACCTTGGCCCCACCACCGGATTCGCCAAAGATCATCACGCGCCCTGGATCGCCGCCCATGGCTTCGGCATTGTTCCGAACCCACTGGAGCGCCAGGACGATGTCCAGCATCCCGACATTGCCGGAGTCCGCAAAGCGCTCTCCAAACTCCGCCAGATAGAGGTGGCCGAAATAGTTGAGGCGATGGTTGATCGTGACGACGACGACATCGCCCCGCTTGGCCAGGCGAACGCCGTCATAGGCATGGCTGGTGCCGGAGCCTGCGGCGAAGCCACCGCCATGAAGCCAGACCATGATCGGCCGTTTCTTTCCGTCGGCCACGCCAGGCGTCCAGACGTTCAGGAACAGACAGTCCTCGCTGTCGGGCATGCGATTGGCCCAGGAGGTGAACAGGCCGCCCGCGTCCCCGCCCGCGAACTGCGGGGCCTGGTCGCCGAACGCCAGGGCGTCGACGACGCTGTCCCAGGCCTCAGGCGGCCTTGGCGGTTGAAAGCGCGTCGTGGCGGTGTCGGCGCCGTAGCGGACTCCCTTGAAAACATGGACGCCCGCCTCGACGGCGCCGCGCACCGGACCATGGGCCGTTTCCAAAACCGGACCCTCGGCGGCGTGGCTGCGGCCCACCCCCGCGCCCAGGGCGGCCAGGGCTGCTCCCGTCGCCAGGACCGTGCGTCGTGTCGGTTCCATAGGCCTCTCCCTCTGCTGATTGTTGAGGCCACTATGGGCGCAGCGATCCTCTAGTCAATGCTGACTACAGACTGTCGCGAGGGTTCGCGTTAGGTAGACTGATGCCTGTCCCTGAAACCAAGCCCGATCCCGCTGCAACGCTCCGTCGAGGTCCCAACGCCGCGCGGCGTTTGGCGACGCGCATCCGCCTGCTGGACGCCGCGATCGCCTGCCTGCACGAGCGCGGCTATCACCGCACCACGACCACTGAGGTGATTGAACGCGCAGGGGTCAGCCGCGGCTCGCTGCTGCATCAGTTTCCCTCCCGGACCGACCTGATGGTGGGGGTGGCCGAGCACATCGCCACCCTGCGCGGCGAGGCTCACCTGGCGGGCGCCAGCCAGGCGCCGGATGGCCCAGAACGGTTGGGTTGGCTGGTGGACGTTCTGTGGGGACAGGTTTCATCGCCATCGGGCGTGGCTCGGCTGGAACTGATGCTCGCCTCCAGGAGCGACCCGGAGCTCGCGGCTCGCTTGGGAGAATTGAACGCCCGGCTTGAAGCCCGCCACAAAGAGCTGGTCTGGAGTCAGCTTCGCCGGATGGGCCTCTCCAATCGGGCCGAAAGCGACGCCCTGGTGGCCCTGTACTCCGCCGCCCTGAGGGGGCTGTCTATTGATGCTCTCTTTCCTGAGGCCCAGACGCAGGTGGAAGCCGCCGTCGAGTTGCTGAAGCAACTCCTCATGGACCGTGTCCGCGGCGGTCCAGGGGCGATCGACTAGCGCCTGGTGGGACGCTTCGCTTCGCCCGTCTTGATCTGGATCAGGGGGCGGGCCCCGCAGGCGTCGGATGGTCCTGGCCGGTTCACTGCGGCTTGAAGGCGTCTCCATGTCCATTTCCCTCACCTTCCACGGCGCCGCCGGCTGCGTCACCGGCTCCTGTGTCGAGGTCGAGACGCCGCGGGCGCGACTGCTGATCGATTGCGGCATGTTCCAGGGTCCGAAGACCCTCAAGGCCCTCAACTATGGCGACTTTCCCTTCGATCCGCGGAAGGTTGACGCGGTCCTGTTGACCCACGCCCATCTCGACCATGCCGGCCTACTGCCCAAGCTGGTCAAGGCGGGGTTCACAGGGCCGATTCACGCCACGGCGGCCACCCGGGATCTCTGCGGGGTGATGCTGCCCGACGCCGGCGGAATCCAGGAGACCGAGGTGCGCCACCTGAACCGGCGCAACCTGCGGCGGGGTCTGCCCCAGGTGGAGCCGATCTACACCGCCCGGGACGGCGAGCGCACCATCCGGCAGTTCTCCAAGGTCAAGCTGGGGGCGCCTGTCGAGGTGGCGCCTGGCGTGCGCGCCATCTACTGGGAGGCGGGTCACATCCTCGGCGCCACGTCGATCGAACTGCGGGTCGAGACCGAGGATGGTGAGACCTCGCTCCTGTTCTCAGGCGACATCGGCCAGGGCGGCCGCGATTACGCCGCAGATCCGGAAGGCCCGGCCGGGGTCGATCATCTGATTCTGGAGTCGACCTATGGAGATCGTGACCGGCTGAACCTGTCATCCCCCGAGCGCCGGGCGGTGCTGGCCCAGGAACTGCGGGACGCCCATGCCGCCGGCGGGCCAGCCCTAATTCCCACCTTCGCCGTGGAGCGCGCCCAGGAGCTCATCGCCGACCTGGTGGCCCTGATGGAGGCCGGCGAGGTCCCGGAGGCCGACATCTTCCTGGATTCTCCCCTGGCCATTGAAGCGACAGAGGTCTTTCAGCAGAGGGGCTTCAACCGCACCACCGGGGTCAACCCCTTCGAACGCCTCCGGGCCGGCGGTCGGCTGAACTTCCTGCGCAAGCCGGCCGAGAGCGACCGGATCGATCGCCTGCGTGGCTGGCACATCATCCTGGCTGGCAGCGGCATGTGCGACGCCGGTCGCGTCCGCAAGCATCTCAAACGCCTGCTCTGGCGACGCGAGGCCACGGTTTTGCTGTCGGGCTATCAGGCGGTCGGCACGCTCGGCCGGATCCTGGAGGAGGGGGCGAGCCGGGTCAGCATCCAGGGCGAAGAGGTCCAGGTCCGCGCCAGAATCCGCGCCCTGGACATCTATTCGGGGCATGCCGACGCGGGCGGTCTCGTCTCATGGGCCAAGGCGCGCGGGCCAGTGGCCGGCGGCGTTTTCCTCTGCCACGGAGAGCCCCGCGCCCTGGAGGGCTTGCGCGACCGCCTCGCCACGGCCGGCTTTCCCCCGGCGGCCATCCGCATCCCGGACATGGACGACACCTATGTCGTTTCCGGTCCTAAGGTCGACGGCCGGCTGGACGCAGCTCCGAGGCGCAAGCCACGCCTCGCCCCGGGACAGGCGGTAAAGGCCGACTGGCATAACGCCCGTGTGGCTCTGAACATGGCGCTTAACACCAGGCTGGCGGAGGCGCCCGACGATGCGTCACGCGAGGCTCTCCTGGCGAGGCTGGCGGGCGCCCTCAGCGAATTTGAACCGGCCGCCACGCCAGACGCCTAGTCTTGGCCCCAGGGCTTTGGCAGTCTGCGACACAACTACAGGGAGATCGATGATGTCGTTTCGTCAAATCATTGTGCAGGTTGATGAAGGACGCGCCTCGGGGCTGCGGGCGAGGGCGGCCGCCGATCTGGCCCAGAGGCAGGGCGCCCGGCTGACCGGCGTCTTCCTGACCAGCCAATATGTCCGCCAGTATATGGCGGCCGAGAGCCTGACCGCCCTGCCGGCCGATGTGGTCCAAAGGGTGCTCAGCGGACATGACGAGGCCGTGGCCAAGATCGCCGCCGAAGCCAAGGGTCAGTTTGAGGCCGCCTGCGCCGACAGCGGCGTGGAGCACGACTGGCGCATGGTGGGCGGCGACTCTCCGGCGGCCTTTCTGGCGGTCGCCCGGCGCAGTGACCTGACGGTCTTCCCCCGCCAGGCCAAGGCCTGCCTCAGCGAGCACGGCCTCAGCGCCGCCCAGGTGACCCTGGCCAGCGGCGGGCCGGTGCTGATCACCCCTGATGATGACTATGCCCCGCCCGTGGGGCGGCGCGTGCTGGTGGCCTGGAATGGCGGCCGGGAAGCGGCGCGCGCCCTTCAGGATTCCTGGGCGATCCTGCGACAGGCCCAGGAGGTCCATGTCCTGACGGTTTCCCCTGACGGGGAGGGCGGTCCCGATGGACTGCTGCAGAGCTTGCTGGCGAAGCATGGGGTCACGGCGCAGCTGATCACCGATCCAAGCCAGGATGAGTCCGCCGTCGAGGTGATCGAGCGACAGGTGGCTGAGCTTGGAGTCGATCTGCTGGTCATGGGTCTCTACGGCCGACCCCGGCTGCAGGAACTGCTGCTGGGCGGGGTCAGCCGCAAGATGGTCGCCGACAGCCCGATCCCGATCTTCGCCTCTCACTAGGGGGGCAGGCGCCCATTTTCTGAAGCCCCAGAGCGGGGCGACCGCCAGTCTCGGCAAAGAGCTTGACTCGACGATATGTTATAACGTTACACAACCTCCGATCTTTGTTGGAGGCGTTCTGTGCTGCTGTCTGTCCCATCTCTCCGCCCCATGGTCTCCAACCGCCGGGCGGCCCTGCTGGCGAGCCTTGTCTGGCTGGCGCCGCTAAGCCCGGCCCTGGCCGACGACGCGACCGACCTGACGCAGGTGGTGGTGACGCCGATGGCCGGGCCACAGGCCCTGCGGGACGCGCCGGCGACCATTTCGGTCGTCAATCGGGAGGATCTGGAGGCGCGGCCTATCGCAGACCTCAGCGACGCCCTGCGCAATGAACCGGGGGTCACCATCACCGGCATCGGCATGACCCGGCGGGGGATCAGCCTGCGCGGCATGCCGGTGGAGCACACCCTGGTCCTGGTGGACGGACGACGGATCAGCGCGGTCGGCGGCCTGGTCGCTCATGCCGACTACGACCTGGCCTGGACGCCGGTCGAGGCGATAGAGCGCATTGAGGTCGTCCGGGGGCCCATGTCCTCTCTCTATGGCGCCGACGCCCTGGGTGGAGTGGTCAACATCATCACCCGCAGCGCCACCGACTCCTGGCTACGCAGCGCCACACTCAATGGGACGGTTCCCGAACGTGGTGCTGGCCGGGCCTATCAGATGGGCGCCTATGCTGGCGGACCTCTGGTGGAGGGCGTGCTCGGCCTGAGCCTCTACGCCGACGCCTCTGGCCGCGACCCCACCTATCAGGAGGCCGACCCCCGGTTGGCCGAGCTGGAGGGCCGCCGGGCGCTCAACGCCTCGGCCACCCTGAGCTGGACGCCAGATGATTCCCAGCGGATCGATCTCACCTTTGGGGCGGGTACAGACTTCCGCTACCGGGACACGGTCACCACAGGCGCGGCGCCGGTCTATTACCGGTTTTCCGACGACATCACCCGCCAACAGGTGTCCGCCAGTCATCGAGGCGACTTTGGCTTTGGCCAGACCTTGGCGCGGGCCTATCGCAGCGAGGTTGAGCGGGTGAACATCCGCTCGCAGAACCAGACCCCCAGCGGCACGGTGCGCATCGTGGAATCTGTGGTCGATGGCCATGTGACCACGTCCTGGGGCGCTCATGTGCTGAGCGCGGGGGGCGAGGCGCGGCGCCAGGAGCTGCGCAACCCCGCCGTCAACGCGCAGGGCCGGAGCGAAGCCGACCAGTATGGCCTCTTCATTCAGGACGTCTGGAGCATCACTGAGCAATGGTCCCTGGTCGGCGGCGCGCGCTTCGATCACCACGACACCTATGACTGGCAGACCAGCCCCCGCCTCTACACGGTGTTTCATCTAAATGAACGCCTGACCCTGAAGGGCGGGGTCGGTCGCGGGTTCAAGGCGCCCAGCCTGACTCAGCTGTCGCCGGACTATCAGGTCGTGGCGGCCGGCGGCCGGTTCACCGTCTTTGGCAATCCAGACCTGAAGCCAGAGATTGGCACGACCTACGAGGCCAGCGCCGACTATGCGGGCGAGGGCTGGTCGGTGCGGCTCGGGGTCTTTCAAAACGATCTGGAAGACCTGGTGGAAACCCAGTGCGTGCGCCTTTGCGGCGTCCGGGGGCGCGAGGTGCGGGTCTATGGCAACGTCGCTGAGGCGCGGATTCGCGGACTGGAGCTTGGAGGCGACCTGGACCTCCCGGCCAACCTCAACCTGGCGGCCAACTACACCCGCCTTGAGACTGAAAACCGTCAGACCGGCCAGGCGCTGTTGGAGCGGCCGGAGTCCCGCGCCAACGCCACGCTACGCTGGCGGCCGAGCCCGGCCCTGAGCGCCCAGCTCCGGACGGAATATGTGGGCGAGCAGACTGTCAGCACGGGCGGCCTGCCCGACTACACGCTCTGGTCGATTGAAGCGAGCCAGCGGCTGTTCGAGGGCGTGACCCTGCGTGTCGGGATCGAAAATCTGAGCGATCAGCGGCTGGCGGACAAGTCAGGCTCCTTCACCTATGCCGAGCCTGGTCGCCTCTATCACCTCGGCTTCAATCTGAGCTTCTAGGTGGGCCGCGCACGCCTTTGGCTCGCGGGGCTCAGCCTCTGGCTGGCGGCGGCCCTGGGGTCGCCGGCCCTGGGGGCGGCCCCTGAGGATATCCCGCGCATGCGGGTCATCACCACAGACTTCGTCCTGCCCGGCAAGCTTGAACGCATGCGGGTCGTGGCCGCGGCTCAGGGCCTGGGCCTGGATGGGGTCTGGGTCGAGACTGACCCGCGGCCCGCGCAAGCCTGGCTTGAAGGCGTCGACCTGATCCTGATCGACACCCCGCGGGCCAATGACTTGGCCAAGGTCATGGGGCGACTGGAGGGCGTCCTTGAGGATGCTCCGGTTCCCTGGCTGCGGGTCGGCGGCGGCCCCCCAGCCTTTGGCGGCGGCCTGCGGCCCGAGGCGGCGGCGCGGCTGAGCGCCTACTTCGCCAATGGCGGGGCGGCCAATCACCAGGCGCTGTTCGCCTACGCGTCCGCCGTGATCGCTGGCGCAGACTTGAGCGGGTTTCCCGAGCCGCAGGCCCTGCCGGCCAGCGGGATCTACCACCCGGATGCCCCCCGGCCGTTCGCCGCAGTGGCGGACTATCTCGCCTGGGGCCAGGCCCGCTGGGTCGCGGACGCCCCCCGCCTGGGGATCATCACCTATGGCGGCGCCATTTCCAGCGGTGAGACAGCCCTGCTGGACGCTCTGGTCCGCAGCGCCGAGGCCAAGGGAATCGCACCGGTGGTCTTCTGGTTCGAAGCCGCCCAGGCCGACGCCATCACCGCGATCGCCAAGCCGGCGGGCCTGGATGTGCTGGTCAATCTGCAGCACCTGCAGAACGGCGGCGCACGCAAGGCGGAGTTCGAGGCGCTCGGCCTGCCGGTCCTGTCGGGGTTCGTCTACCGGGAGGGCGACCTCGCGGCCTGGCGGGCCTCTCCCACCGGCCTGGCCACCCAGTCCACCGCGGTTCTGCTCGCCACCCCGGAGGCGTGGGGGGTCAGCGACCCCATGGTCCTGGCGACGGTGGATCGGGGCGAGACCCGCCCTATCCCGGCCCAGGTCGACGCCTTGACCGCCAAGGCCGCCCGTCTGGGCGCCCTGCGGTCCAAGGCCAACACCGACAAGCGCCTGACCTTGATGTTCTGGAACCATCCAGGGGGCGAGAAGAACCTGGGGGCGTCCAACCTCAACGTCCCGCGCAGCCTTGAGGCCTTGAGCGCCCGACTGGCGGCCGAGGGTTATGATGTGCCGCCAACCGACGAGCAGGCTCTGATCAGCGGGGCTCAGGCCCTGCTCGGAGGCTATTATCGGCCAGAAACCCTGGATGATCTCCTGGCCCGGGACCTGGCGGCCACCCTTCCGGTCGCCGCCTATCGGGCGTGGCTCGACGCCCAAGCCCCGGAGATCGGCGCGGCGGTCCGCCAGCGCTGGGGCGCGCCTGAAGACCACTGGGCGGTGCGCCGCGTGGCTGGCGAACCCCACTTTGTCATCCCCCGGCTAAGCCTGGGCAAGCTGACCCTGATGCCCCAGCCCCCCCGGGCTGATCGCCCAGGCGAGTCCTATCACGACACCAAGGTCCCGCCGGGCCACCTCTATCTGGCCGCCTATCTGCTGATGCGGGGGTCGTTGGCCAGCGACGCCCTGATCCACTTCGGCACTCACGGGACCCAGGAATGGACCCCGGGCAAGGATCGCGGCCTGTCGGTGGAGGACTATCCCTTCCTGACCGTCGGGGACGTCCCGGTCTTCTATCCCTACATTCAGGACAATGTCGGCGAGGCCATCCAGGCGCGCCGACGCGGCCGGGCGGTGACGATCAGCCACCAGACCCCGCCCTTCGCCCCGGCCGGCCTCTATGACGAACTGCGCGACGTCCACGCCCTGGTCCACGAGTACGGCCAGCTCGAGGATGGACCGGTGCGCGACCGCACCGCCGACCAGATCGCTGACCTGACCCTGCGCGAGGGCCTGGCCCAGGACATCGGCTGGGATGCGGCGCGGGTTGAGGCGGCCTTTCCGGACTATATGCTCGATCTGCACGACCACCTGCATGCCCTGGCGGCCTCGGTGACACCGCTTGGCCTGCATACTTTCGGGGAGGCGGCCGCGCCTGAACAGCGCCTGATGACGGTGATGCAGCAGCTGGGCCGGCCCTATTATCTACAGCTCGGCCTCGACCCCGACGAGGTGTTCGCCGAAGACGCCGAACAGATCCGCCAGAGCGAACCCTATCTTTTCCTCCACCGGCATCTGCGCGAGGACAGGCCCCTGGAGGCGGTGGCCGACGAGCCTCTGCTCGCCCTTCTGAAGCGGGCCGCCGAGCTGGATCGCCATCTGGCCGAGACGGGAGAGATGGAGGCGCTGCTGGCCGGGCTCGCTGGCGGCTTCATCGCCGCGGGCCCTGGCGGCGATCCCGTGCGGAATCCAGATGTGCCGAGCGGTCGCAACCTGTTCAGCTTCGAGCCTGACAAGCTACCGACCCTGGCGGCCTATATCGCTGGCGGCGAGGCCTTCGACAGCCTGCTCGCCGCCTACCAAGAACAACATGGCGAGCCGCCGCGAAAACTCGCCTTTACCCTCTGGTCAGGGGAGGCTGTGCGAACCCTTGGCGTCGTGGAGAGCCAGGCCCTGCATGCGCTCGGTCTGCGGCCGGTCTGGGACCAGGGCGGGCGAGTGGTGGACCTGGAAATCGTCCCGACCGCTGAGCTTGGACGGCCCCGGGTGGATGTGGTGTTTCAAATCACCAGCGTCTATCGCGACCAGTTCGACGGATTTATGCGCCTGCTGGGTGGAGCGCTGGCCCGGCTGGGCGCGCTTGAGGAGGTCGGCAATGAGGTCGCCGCCAACAGCGCCCGGGTGGAAGCCCAGCTGATCGCGGCGGGCCAGCCGGCCGATCAGGCCAGGCGCTTGGCGGCCATTCGCCTGTTCAGCAACGCGCCCGGGGACTATGGCAGCGGGGTTCCAGCGGCCATTCTGGACTCTACGGCCTGGGAGTCCGACGGGGAGGTGGCTGACCGCTTCCTCTCGCGGCTGCAGTACGCCTATGGGGCTGAGGCCTGGGGGGAGACGGTCGAGGGGACCAACCTGTTCGCCGCCCAGCTCAGCGGCGTGCAGGCCGCGGTGCTGTCGCGCTCGTCCAATCTGCACGGCGTACTCTCCACCGACCATCCGTTCGAGTATCTGGGCGGCCTGTCCATGGCGATCCGCAAGCTGGACGGGGCGAGCCCGGACCTTTTCATCACCGACGCCAGGGGGGCGACTCCGCGGGTGGGGACCGCCGCCTCGGTCCTCTCCGACGAACTGCGCAGCCGCTATCTGAACCCCCAGTGGATCACCGCCATGCAGGGGGAGGGCTATGCCGGGACGCTGGAGATTCTCGACGTCACCAACAACCTGTTCGGCTGGCAGGTGACCGATCCGGCCATGGTCCGTCCCGACCAGTGGCAGGCCATGCACGAAACCTTCGTCATGGACCGCCGGAATCTGGGGTTGAACGACTGGTTTGAGGCTCATAATCCTACCGCCCAGGCCCAGCTCATCGAGCGGCTGACCGAGACCATCCGCAAGGGCTACTGGACCCCGGACGCCGAAACCCTGGCCCAACTCTCCGAACGCTGGGCAGAGCTGACCAAGGCCGGGGCCATGGCCGGCGAGGCGACCACCACCGCCCTGCTCAGCAGCGGCTTTGGCCTGTCGGCGCAGGCGCCAGCGACAGGCGCCGCCGCACCTCAAGGCCAAGCGCCCACGGGAGAGACCTTACCTCCGGCGCCAGCGGCCGAACTCACGCCCGCCCCGCCGCCCCTTGTTCGGGGACAGGTGCTGGAGAAGGTGCGACCGCCAGCGCCCCCGATCCCTACGTCGCCCTGGCGCGCCCTGCTGGGCCTCGCGGCCCTTCTGACCTTCACCCTGATCGGGGCGGCCGGCCAGGCAAAGTCCCGTCAGCGTCCCTTACTGGAGTTGTCCCATGCACGGCCTTGAGGCGGGTCTGTTCGACCTTGCCCGACTTTTTCTTCTGCCGGCCCTGACCCTGATCGTCATCGCCCTGGCCTATGCCTTTGTGGCCCTCGGCGCCTTCCTGATGGAGTCGATGCAGCGTCGCTCTGGCGCCTACAGCTCGCGCCTCCTCGCCCATCAGGCGGCGACAGGCGCCTCCAGCGAGGATCTGGAGCTGTGGATCATGAAGCGCCTGGAGTGGCTGCGCATCACCTCGCGCAGCGCCCCCATGCTGGGCCTGGTGGCGACCATGATCCCCATGGGGCCGGCGCTGCTGGCCCTGGGCGAAGGCGACGGACGGACGATCGGTGAGAACCTGGTGGTGGCTTTTTCCGGCGTCGTCCTGGCCCTGATCGCGGCGAGCATCACCCATGTCATCCTCACCATCCGCCGACGCTGGCTGCTGGAGGAGCTGCGCAGCTTTGAGCGGGGTCAGGCCTGATGCGATTTCTGGAGGACGATGAGGCCGACGACCCCATTCTGTCGGTCGTCAATCTGATCGACGTCTTTGTGGTGGTGATCGCGATCCTGATGATCGTCATCGTTCAAAATCCGCTGAACCCCTTCAACGCCGAAAACGTCGTTGTGGTGCAGAATCCGGGCGCCGCGGACATGACGATGATCATCAAGGAAGGCGAGGAGCTGACTCGCTACGAATCCTCAGGCGCCATTGGGGAAGGCCAGGGCGTAAAGGCCGGGATCACCTACCGCCTGCCTGACGGCAAGATGGTCTATGTGCCCGAATAGTTGACCCGGGTGGGGTTGCCGGCGGCTCATAGACCCTCTTGATTGGCGACCAATCTGTCGCCCCGCGCGTCGCCGGCTCGCCGGCGCGGCGACATCCCGTGTGACCTGGAGCCTCCTGAATGATCCCTCGTCGTCTCTTCGCCTTCGCCGCTCCCAGCGCCCTCGCCCTGGCCGTGACGCTTAGCCTGCCCGCCGCCGCAGAGGCTCAGGGCCGCAGCGTCCAGGCCTCGGCTGCGACCGTCGCGGTTCCAGCCAGCCAGCGCCAGGTGACCTTCACGGTGGACGCGCCGGCGCCCGGGGGCGTCCTCGTCCTGCCTCTGGCGGCGGAAGGCGATCTGGCCCGCCGCGCCACGGGGCTCGACGCCGCCGAGCGCGAGGCTGTGGCCCGGGCGCTCACCTCAGCCCAGTTCACCTATGGGGACGGCAAGTCCCTGACCCTTCGGGGCCTGGGCGCATGGGACGCTATCTATGTGGCAGGCCTGGGGGAGACCCCTGAGGCCAAGACCTGGCAGTCGTCCGGCGCGGTCGCCGGCCGCGCCCTGCGCGATGAATCGGGCGGCCTGACCGTCCTGGCCGGCGGTTTGTCGGCCGAGGCGGCCGCGGAGTTCGCCATCGGCCTGGGGCTCGGCGAATACCGTTCCGACTTCTATCAGGCCAAGGCCCGCGAGCGCGCCGCCCCGGGGCCCGTGACCGTCGTCACCGAGGCGGCCTCGGCCGCGCAGGCCCTGTTCCGTCCCCGAGGCGAAGCGCTGGTGGCGGCCATGGCCTGGGCCCGGGACGTCTCCAATGAGCCGGCCAACAGGCTCTACCCTGAGACCTTTGTGGATCGCGCCCGCGGAGCCCTGAGCGGCGTGTCAGGCGTGACCATCGAGGTGCTGGATGTTCCGGCCATGGAGCGCCTGGGCATGGGGGCCATTCTGGGGGTCGGAAAGGGCTCGGAGCGGCCGCCGCGCATGCTGATCATGCGCTACCGCGGGACCGGCGCACCGGCCGCGCCGGTGGTGCTGGTGGGTAAGGGCATCACCTTCGACACCGGCGGCATCTCCATCAAGCCGAGCACGAACATGGGCAATATGAAGATGGACATGTCCGGCGCCGCCAGCGTGACCGGGGCGATCATGGCCTTGGCCAAGGCCGGGGCCCCCGTCAATGTGGTGGCCATCGCCGCCCTGGCCGAGAACATGCCCGACGGCCGCGCCACCCGGCCGGCTGACGTCCTGACCGCCATGAACGGCAAGACCATCGAGATCATCTCCACCGACGCTGAGGGCCGGCTGGTCCTGGCCGACGCCCTGTCCTGGGTGGACGCCAATCTGCAACCCGCCGCTGTGATAGATGTGGCCACGCTTACGGGCGCGGTGCGCGGCGCCCTGGGGGATGAGTATGCGGGTCTGTTCAGCCGCCACGACGCCCTGGCCGACCAGTTGACCGCCGCCGGAGATCGCGTCGGCGAGCCCCTTTGGCGTCTGCCCTTGCATCCCAACTATGCCGCTGACATCAGCTCCACCATCGCCGATCTGAAGAATGGCGGCGGCGAGGGCGCGGGGGCTGGAACCGGCGCCCACTTCATCGGCGAGTTCATCAGCCGCGACACCCCCTGGGCCCACCTGGATATCGCAGGCGTCGCCTATGGGGCGGCCACCGATACCGGTCCTGCGGGTTCGGCCGGCTATAGCGTGCGATTGCTGGAGCGCTTCGTCCGCGATTTCCAGCCTTGAGCCGCAGCGCGCCCTAGCAACACCCCCCCGCCGCACCCGCCTCGGCGGGGGGACTGAAGGGCAGATCCAAGCCACAGCCCTTGAACACCCCGAAGTGCCGGCTGCGGTCGCCCATGAATTCGAAATGGGGGGCCAGCCGGCTTTCGGCCAGCATCCGCCAGGTGTTGCCGCAGACCGGAAACAACCGGCCCGTCTCGATGTTGTGATGCTTGTCGAGGGTGAAAACCCCCGGCGAGCCGGGGATCGTGCCCCTGTAGCGCACGGCCTGCCCATAGTCCTCGCAGGCGGGCTCCAGTTCCTCCAGCTTGAACAGGCGATAGGTGGCCGAGAAGAAGGCGATGGGCGCCACCATCTCCTTGACCCGAAGGTCGTTGAGGCCCAGGGGTCGATCCGACACCAGGCGAGGATCACCGAACCCGGCCCCCTTGGCGAGACCGAGGAAATCCCCCCAATAGAGTGCGCCGGCCAGGCATTCCCCATGCAGGACAGGGTCTCGGCGAAGGGTCTCGGGGACCCGGCGGTCGGCGTAGACGTCGGAGAAATAGAGCTCGCCGCCCGGCTTCAGCAGGCGCCAGGCTGCGGCGAACACCGCGGCCTTGTCCTCCACGAGATTGATCACGCAGTTGGAGACAATGACGTCGTAGCTGCCGGCCTCCAGACCGAGGTCTTCAAGCCGGGCGATGTCCCCGTCCAGGAAGGTGACGTTGGAGGTGGGATAGCCGAACCGCGCCTGGTGCCAGGCCTCATGCCGCCGGGCGACCTCTAGCTGCTGCGCCGTAGCGTCGACCCCGACCACATGGCCGGCCGGGCCCGTGAGTTGCGAGAGCACATAAACGTCCTGGCCCGAACCGCAGCCGAGGTCGAGAATGCGCGCGCCGTCCAGGGCTTGAGGCGCCACGAGGCCGCAGCCATAGTAGCGCGCCCGGACGTCGTCATGCACCTGGGACAGGGCCTGGCGAATGGCCAGGGGTGGCGCCTCGGCGGTGGCGCAGGCGTCGGTGCGCAGGTCGCCGGAGTGCGTCAGCACCTCGCCATAATAGGCGCGTGCGTTGTCCAGTCCCATGACGGTCATATGGCGTCTCTCCAGCTTGAGCGGCTATCTGACAGCCTTCGGCGCAGGAGGCTAAGGGGTTACAGAGCCGTCTGGATCGGCGATGAAGCCGGCGATTGCGGCCCAGATCTCGGCGTCATGACCGGCCCACAGATGGCCGCCCTGGTCGAACAGGATCAGCCGTCCCCGCGGGGCTAGGGCCACGGCATGAGCGGCGGCGTCCGCTGTCCCATAGAGGTCGTCCCGGGCGCTGATCGCCAGGACCGGACAGGTCAGGTCCTGAAGCGGGTAGGGGGGCGGACTGCCGGCGGTGGCGGAGTCCATGGCGATGCCTCTTCGCCGCGCGCTGATGGGCAGGATGTGGAACAGCACGTGGGCGGCCCGTGCGGATTCCTCAGCGCCAGCCGCCCTTAACACCTCAGGTTCGGTGGCGAGCACCATGCGGGTCATGAGGTCGGGCGCCCCACGCACGGCCAGCCAGAAGACCAGGTCCGATCCGAGGGCCAGGTCTGTCAGGGTGCGGACGGTCCAGGAGGCCGGCGCTCTCTCCTCCGGGGCGCGGCCAGGCCCGTAGAGAGCCGGAACCCCCAGAGCCAGACCGCGGCAAAGCCGCGGGTGGCGCAGGGCCAGTTGGGCTGCGGACAGCGCGCCTGCAGAGCCGCCGAAGATCACCGCCTGCTCTACCCCGAGGTTGTCCAGCAAATAGGCCAGGGCGTCGGCCTGCATCTGCGGGCTGGCGTCCTGCGGCATGGCGCTGCGCAGATAGCCGAAGCGCGAAGGTGCGATGATGCGCGTCTGGCTGCGGTCAAGTCGCGCCGAGAAGGCCAGACCCTGGTCAAAGCCGCCGCCGCTACCGTGGATCACCAGGACCACAGGCCCATCTCCCACATCGGCGTATTCGATGGGGCCGAACGGACTGTCGATGAGCTGGCTGCCGGCGGTCAAGGGCGCCCGCGCCCGGATCATGTCATGCTGAAACGCGTCGATCGCCAATCCAGCCAGAACAAGACCCAGCAGGACGGCGGCGGCGACAACCCACCGGATCGGCGTCATGGAACAACCTCCTGACCAGGGGCCACGCTGAGCTCGCCCAGGGTGGCTAGGCCATGATCGAGGTCAATCTGGCGTTCAGCCCTGTCTCGCTGCCGGCTCTTCGAGCGAGTCATTCCCCGCCGGAGAAAGGGCTCGGCCCATGGCTTCGATCAGCCTTGCCGCATCGATTGGCTTTAGAACGTGATCATTCATGCCGGCGTCGTGGCAGGCAGCGATGTGGGCTGGCTCCCCGGCCCCGGTGACGGCGATGACGGGGGTCTGCTGGTTGGGACCGGCGCGACGGCGCAGTTCGCGGGTCACAGACAGGCCGTCCATACCCGGCATGTGGCAATCCATCAGCACCAGATCGAAGGGCTGCTGCTCCAGGAGTCCCAGGGCTTCGAAGCCGGACGCGGCCTCAGTCAGGCTGACATCCAGTTCGCGCAGCATCAGGCCTATGGCGCGGCGATTGATTTCATGGTCGTCGACCACCAGCACGGCGGCGGGCGGCAGATCAGGTTGCTCTGCGGCCTGCAGGGGCGAGGCTGGCGTTGAGGCCTCCGGCAGGGGCAGGGCAAGGGTGAAACAGGCCCCGTGGCCTGGCCGCGACTCTGCGACCAGGTCGCCATTCATGAGCCGCGCCAGATCGCGACTGATGGCCAGGCCAAGGCCGGTCCCGCCGTGAGTTCGCGCCACATCCGGCGCAGCCTGCTGAAAGGGGGTGAAAAGCTGCTCCAGGGCCGCAGCGTCAAGTCCGCGGCCAGTGTCCTGAACCGAAAGGACCACCCGACCCTCCCCGTCGGCGCCCAGGCTAAGGGTGACGCCGCCAGCCTCGGTGAACTTGATGGCGTTCGACAGCAGATTGTTGAGGATCTGCCGCAGTCGGGTGGGGTCACCTGACACCCATTGGGGAGATGATCGTCCGCCTTCAAGCCTCAGGCGCAGACCCTTGCGGCGCGCCTCGGCTCGCCAGAAAATCAGTTGCTGGGCCAGGAGATGACGCAGGTCGAACGGAATGGTCTCCACACTCATACGGCCAGCCTCGAGCTTGGCTTGATCCAGCAGGTCGTTGAGCAGGGTGCGCATCATTGCGCCGGCTTCGGCGATCATTTCGGCCTTTGCCGCCTCGCTTCCGTGGGCGTTGCGCCGAAGGTCTTCGGCGCCGGCCAGAATGGCGCTGATCGGGGTGCGCAGCTCATGACTGACCACAGCGATGAAGGCCGACTTTGCGGCGACGGCGCTTTCGGCTTCGAGGCGACGTCGCTCGCTCTCGTCACGAGCCGCCGTCTCGCGTGCGCGCGCCGCGGCGGCCGCTCGCCACAGGGCGCCGGCGACGCCCAGGACCATGAGCCCCGCGGCGCCCATTGTGAATATGCTGCTCCAGGGAGCGCCAACCCATCGCGATTCAATCAGCAGCAGGACCATCATGAGCGCGAAGGGTGCAAGCGCCGCGCGGAACATCTGCCGGGACGCTATATTGGATAGAACGACGTAGCAGGTGGCGCCTGCCAGCATCCAGGCTCCGCCCGTGGCCCCCCACGGGCCGTCCACAAGGGGGCCGACCAGGGCGATCGAGGCGAAGACCACGGCGTTCAGAGCCGTGAGCCACAGCAGGCCCCGCGCGGAACGGGGCGTCAGGGAGCGGGACAGCGGATAGGCGTGTTTCTCGTAGGTCTGCAGGAGGACGAATGCCGCCCACCAGGCCGCCATGAGCCCCCAGCCGACGAAGGCGCCGAACAGCGCCCCCAGGACCGTCGCCGCAACGATACGTGCCCGCGTTGTGCGATGCCGTTCCCGCAGGACGGTGGTGATATCGGCGATTTCCTCGGGCGACATAGAAAACTCCGTTCGCTGAAAGAACGGTGCCATGTCGCCGTTAAGGCCCACCTAACTCAAATGCGGCCGCGGGTCGCGGGACCCCTGGCTGTACTCGATAAGTTTTCAACCTTAGGTCAGCCGGCGGCCTGCGCCTTCCGCTCCCGACGACGGCGGGTGAGGATGTGCTCGGTATAGCCGTTGGGCTGGACCCGGCCTTCGAACACCAGTTCGAGGGCGGCCTGATAGGCGACGCTGGCGTCGAGATCGAGGCTCATCGGTTGGTAGAGTGCGTCCCCGGCGTTCTGACCGTCGACCACCTTGGCCATGCGGGCGAAGGTCTCGCGCACCTGGGCTTCGGTGCAGATGCCGTGATGCAACCAGTTGGCGATGTGCTGGCTGGATATCCGCAGGGTCGCCCGGTCTTCCATCAGCCCGACGTCGTGGATGTCCGGCACCTTTGAGCAGCCGACCCCGTGGTCGATCCAGCGGACCACGTAGCCGAGGATGCCCTGTACGTTGTTGTCCAGCTCCTGAGCGATGTCGCCGGCGTTCCAGTTGGACTTGGCCAGCGGCAGGGTCAGCAGATCTTCAAGACCCGTGGGCTCGGTTGAGTCCATCGAGGCCTGCAGGGCGGCGACGTCCACCTGATGATAGTGCAGGGCGTGGAGCGCCGCGGCGGTTGGCGAGGGGACCCAGGCTGTGTTGGCGCCGGCCTTGGGATGGCCGATCTTGGCGGCCAGCATGTCCTTCATCATGTCGGGCGCCGCCCACATGCCCTTGCCGATCTGGGCGCGGCCAGGGAAGCCGGTGGCCAGGCCGATCTCGACATTGCGCTTCTCGTAGGCGGGCAGCCAGGGCTCGGCCTTCATGGCGTCCTTGCGGACCATGGGGCCAGCTTCCATGGCGGTGTGGATCTCATCGCCGGTGCGGTCGAGGAAGCCCGTATTGATGAACACGATCCGCTCGCGGGCGGCGTAGATGCAGGCCTTGAGGTTGGCGCTGGTGCGGCGCTCCTCGTCCATGACGCCGATCTTGACGGTGTTGCGTGCGATGCCCAGCGCGTCCTCGACCAGGTCGAAGAGGTGGACGGCCAGGGCCACCTCGTCGGGACCGTGCATCTTGGGCTTCACCACATAGATGGAGCCGGCCGGGCTGTTGGCCCGTGCGCCCTTCAGGTCGTGCAGGGCGGCGGCCACGGTGATCATGGCGTCGACGGCGGTTTCATAGGCGTCCTGGCCATCCAGCCGCACCATGTCGGTGGTCATGTGGTGGCCGACATTGCGCACCAGCAGCAGGCTGCGGCCGCGCAGGGTCAGGTCCGAACCGTCGGGGGCCGCATAGGTGCGGTCGGGGTCCAGCCGGCGGGTCTCGGTGCGGCCGCCCTTGGGGAAGCTCGCCTCAAGGTCGCCGCGCATCAGGCCGAGCCAGTTGCGATAGACGCCCGTCTTGTCCTCGGCGTCGACAGCCGCGACGGAGTCCTCGCAGTCCTGGATGGCGGTGAGGGCGGCTTCCACCAGCACGTCGGCCACGCCGGCCGGATCGTCCTTGCCGATGTTGTGGCTGCGGTCGACCACGATCTCCAGATGCAGGCCGTTGTGGCGCAGCAGCACGCCGTCGGGGGCGTCCTTGGCTCCCCGCCAGCCGGCCAGCCGCCCCTCAGTGGAAAGGCGCGCCTCGGTCCCGTCCTTCAGGCGGACCGCCAGGTCCTTGCCGACGATGGCGTAGCTGACCGCGTCGGCATGGGAGCCGACCGACAGGGGGGCGACCTGATCAAGAAACTGGCGGGCATAGGCAATCACCTTGCCGCCGCGCTCGGGATCGTAGCCCTTGCCGCCGGTCGGCGGCTCCAGGGCGTCGGTGCCATAGAGGGCGTCATAGAGGCTGCCCCAGCGGGCGTTGGCCGCGTTCAGCGCGTAGCGGGCGTTGGACACCGGAACCACCAGCTGCGGACCGGCCAGGCGTGCGATCTCGGGGTCGACGTTCTGGGTGTCGATTTTGAAGGCCGGCGGGGCGGGCAGCAGGTAGCCGATCTCGCGCAGAAAGGCGGTCTGCTCGGAGATGCTGACATCCTTGCCGCGGCGCTCGCGCCACCAGGCGTCGATGGTGGTCTGCAGCTCGTCCCGGCGCTTGAGCAGTTCTGTGTTGCGCGGGGTGAAGTCGGCCAGGACGCCCTCAAGGGCGGCCCAGAAGGCCTTCGGCTCTATGCCCGTCCCCGGCAGCAGCTCGCCTTCGACGAAGGCGTGCAGAAGATCGTCGACCGAAAGGGTGTTGCTGATGTCCATGCGCTTAACCAGGCTCTCGATATGGCGTTCTCGAAGAGGCCGCCCCTAGGCGACATCCTCGCTCGGCCGCTTTACTGCACGGAAGCGACCGCCTTTGAAGCCCCTATCGCGAGGGAGGCCCCAGGCCGCCGCGCACCTGCCTGCCGGCCGCGCCCGGAGATTGCAGGATGAAGCTTGCGCATGCGAGGGCGAGCCGGCGCAAATCCTTGCGGCCGATCGCCCATCCTGGGGAAGACGTCGCCCCGCAACCTAGTTGTCGGAAAATCCGAACGGGGCGCTGGTGCGGCGGATATCGTCCACCAGGATCTGGCGACCGATGGGGGGCGCCGAGCGGGCGGTGCAGTCGGTGCGGTGACAGAGCCGGCAGGTGACGCCAATCGGGGTGGCCTGCTCAGGGCCTGGACGTCCCTGGGTGTAGATCAGGCGATCAGCGTGCTCAGCCGCGCAGCCCAGCGCGATGGCCCGCTCGACCCGCAACGCCCCATAGGCGCCGCCACCGGCGCTGACCGTGCGGGAGATCGAGAAAAAGCGGTGGCCGTCGGGCAGCTCCAGCCACTGGGTGACGATCTGACGCGGCGTGCGGAAGGCGTGGTGCACCGACCACAGGGGGCAGCCGCCCCCATGCCGGGCGAAGGGGAAGCCGGCCCCGTCCAGCCGCTTGGACACATTGCCCGCCTCGTCGACCCGGATGAAGAAGAAGGGCACACGCTCCTGGCCGGGCTTCTGAAGGGTCGTCAACCTGTGGGCGGTCTGTTCGAAACTGGCGGCGAACTGCCGGGCGAGGGCCTCGACGTCATAGCGCCGCGCCTCCACCGCACGGGCAAACGCGGTGTAGGGCATCAGGATGGCGGCGGCCGCATAGCTGGCCAGGGCCCGTCTGGTCAGGCGCTCGCCGCTCTCAGTAGTGAAGCTGCCCTCGGACAGCACCGTGGCGACCTCCGTCCGCATCTCAAGATAGGCCAGTTGAAGGGCGAGCTGAAAGGTCTGGCTGGCGGTGTCGAGGGAGTCGTCGAGCAGGATTTCCTTGCGGTGCTGGTCGAGCCGACGGACCGATCCGACCATCACATTGGCCGGCAGACGCCGCACCCGCAGGCCGTGGCGGGCCTTCAGATAGCCGGTCAGGCCCTCATGGCTGGCGACGTTCTGGGCCAGACGTTCGGCGGCGTCGTCCAGGGTGGGAAAGTTGTTGCGCCGGGCCGCCAGGAAACGGCGGGACTCCGCCACGGGGTCAGGCGCCTCAATGGCGGTTCCAGCCCCGGTCGCGTGGGCCTCGGCGGTGCGATCGGCCAGGGCCAACTGCTCTTCCTGATAGGCGGTATAAAGGCGCAGCAGGGCCTCGGTGACGCCGGGAAAGTTGGTCGCCGCATCGGCGCTCTCCAGGGACGGCAGGTCGATGTCGGCGAACATCGGGTCCTTCAGCACAGCCTGCAGCCGGGCCGCATCGTCGGAATCGGCGTTGCCGGCCAGGGCGGCGACATCGATGCGGTAGGTCTGGGCCAGGCGCAGCAGCATCTCGGCGCTGAGCGGCCGGTGGTTGCGCTCCAGGAGCGCGATATAGGAGGCTGAGACCTCAAGGTCGGCGGCCATGTCGGCCTGGGTCAGGCCCAGGTCGCGGCGCATCCGGCGCAGGTTGGCCCCGACGTAGAGGCGTCGCTCGGTAGACATGGAAAAGTCCTCAAGTCGTAGGCGTCATTACAACATTACAAGCAATTTCTGTAAAGTTTGACAGCGCAACCGCGCAGGGGGTTTCGCAGCGCCGCTCGGCCCCTGTAGGGAGCCCTCAAATCCCCGGCGGATTTCGAGGAGAAGCGCATGTCCTACCAAGATCACACCACCAAGATGAGCGAGCTCATCAAGAGCAAGAGCGGAACCTGGGACGGCATCAACGCCGAATCCGTGGCCCGTATGCGGCTGCAGAACCGCTTCCAGACCGGCCTGGATATCGCCCGCTACACCGCGGCGATCATGCGCAAGGACATGGAGGCCTATGACGCCGACTCGTCCAAGTACACCCAGTCGCTGGGCTGCTGGCACGGCTTCATCGGTCAGCAGAAGATGATCTCGATCAAGAAGCACTTCGGCAATACCGACCGCCGCTATCTCTACCTGTCGGGCTGGATGGTCGCGGCCCTGCGCTCGGACTTCGGCCCGCTGCCCGACCAGTCGATGCACGAGAAGACCTCGGTCCCGGCCCTGATCGAAGAGCTCTACACCTTCCTGCGCCAGGCTGACGCCCGCGAACTCGGCATGATGTTCCGCGACATCGACGCCGCCCGCGCCGCCGGCGACAAGGCCAAGGAAAAGGCCCTTCTGGAGGCCGCCGACAACTATCAGACCCACGTGGTTCCGATCATCGCCGACATCGACGCAGGCTTCGGCAACGCCGAGGCGACCTATCTGCTGGCGAAGAAGATGATCGAAGCCGGCGCCTGCGCCCTGCAGATCGAAAACCAGGTCTCCGACGAAAAGCAGTGCGGCCACCAGGACGGCAAGGTCACCGTCCCGCACGAGGACTTCATTCAGAAGATCCGCGCCTGCCGTTACGCCTTCCTGGAACTTGGCGTGGATGACGGCATCATCGTCACCCGCACCGATTCGCTCGGCGCTGGCCTGACCAAGCAGATCGCCGTCAGCCATGAAGCCGGCGATCTGGGCGACCAGTACAACAGCTTCCTGGACTGTGACGAGGTCGATGCTTCGCAGGTCGGCAACGGCGACGTCATCATCAGCCGCGACGGCAAGCTGCTGCGCCCCAAGCGCCTGCCCTCCAACCTGTTCCAGTTCCGCGAAGGCACCGGCGCCGACCGCTGCGTGCTGGACTCCATCACCTCGCTGCAGAACGGCGCTGATCTCCTCTGGATCGAAACCGAAAAGCCGCACGTCGAGCAGATCGCCTCGATGATGGACAAGGTCCGCGAAGTCGTCCCGAACGCCAAGCTGGTCTACAACAACAGCCCGTCGTTCAACTGGACCCTGAACTTCCGCCAGCAGGTCTATGACGCGTACAAGGCGGCCGGCAAGGACGTCTCGGCCTATGATCGCGACAAGCTGATGAGCATCGACTACGACGCCTCCGAGCTGGCCGTCGAAGCCGACGAAAAGATCCGCACCTTCCAGGCCGATGGCGCCAAGCGGGCCGGCATCTTCCACCACCTGATCACCCTGCCGACCTATCACACCGCAGCGTTGTCCACCGACAACCTGGCCAAGCGCTACTTCGGCGACGAAGCCATGCTCGGCTACGTCAAGCAGGTGCAGCGCGAAGAAATCCGCCAGGGCATCGCCTGCGTGAAGCACCAGAACATGTCGGGCTCCGACATCGGTGACGATCACAAGGAGTACTTCGCCGGCGAAGCCGCGCTGAAGGCGGGCGGCGCTCACAACACGATGAACCAGTTCGGCTAAGGCCGGCGGTTCGCCCTGTTGGGGTGAAGGATCGGGCGGCCTGGAGCGCAAAGCTCCAGGCCGCCTTTTCTATGTTTGAAAGCGCCGCGGGCGACGCAGGACGAGAAACAGCGTCCAGCCCAGGACCGCGAGGGCGCCCGCAAGGGCCGCTGCTGCGGCCAGCGGCTTGGGGCCGGCCTCGGCCACAGCCACGGCCACGAGACCCCAGCTCACAGCCAGGCCATAGGCGCCGACCCGCACGACCGGCGCGGTGAACAGGGCCACGGCGGTCACCCCGGCGATACCTGCCAGAGCGGCGGGCAGGGCGGCGTCCGGGCCGATGACGCCCTGGGCGGTGAATACGGTGAGGATGTTCAGGGCGGCTGCGGCGGTCAGCCACCCGGCCAGGAGGCCAAGCGGCCAGACCACGAGTCGCCGCGCCCACCCCGCTTGGCCGAGACCCGAACGCCTTGCCCGGGCCAGACCGAAGATCATGGCGCCAGCTGACGCCAGGATGACGGCCACCGAGGCCCAGTCGAGGTCGGCGGCCGAGGCGATGATCCACATCCCGCACCCGAGGGCGGCGAGGGCGGAGGGCCAGCCCACGGCGGCGAGCAGCCGCGGCTCGGCGCGCCGCGGCAGGGCCTGGTACACGGCGTAGGCCACGAGGCCTGCATAGATCACGCTCCAGATGGAGAAGGCGTATCCCGCCGCCCGAAGTGTGGAGTTTCCGTCCTCAGAAAATTCCGCCGCGCTCTGCCCCCAGCCGGTCAGGGCCTGAACGGCTGGAACCAGGATGGCGAAGGTTACAGCGCCGATCACCGCCAGCTTCCGCCCCGCATGTAGATTGCTCACCTGAAGTCTCCCCGTTTACCCGTTGGACTGTACGGCCGCTGGCGGTCCCCAGACGCGGCATGTCGCGCCCAGCCGTTCATCGCGTCTCGCATCGGCATGTGACAAACGCCTCTGGCGCAGCCATGTTCATCGACCGGCTTGAGGGGGCGTTTGGGCATGTCAGAAGATTCGGGGGGGCCAGCCGAAGAGCAGGCTTCGGAAGTGCGCCACCGCACGGCCAACACCCTGCAACTGCTGGCCACCCTGGCGCGGATGCGTGGTCAGAAGGCGAGCGACGCCGAGGTTCGACGGCAGATGATCTGGATGGCCGAGGCCATTGGAGCGCTCGGATCCCTGGAGCGCCGCAGGACCCCGGAGGGCATCGACTTTTCCGGCTATATTGAGGAGATGGCGCCGGTCTGGCGACGTCGGCAGGCTGGGGACGCCGTCAATGTGGTGATCCGGGTCGACCCGATGCATGTCCGAGACCAGGCCGCGTCAACCCTCGCCCTGATCGTCAATGAGATGGTGGCCAACGCTCTCACCCATGGCTTGCGGGGGGCGGCTGTTCGACAGATCGAGATCGAACTGACCCATTCTGACGGCATGGGTCGGTTGTGCATCACAGATGGTGGTCCAGGACTGGGAGCAGCCGGCGAGAATGTCCGCGAGCGGTTCGGCCTTTGGCTCGCCCGCAGTCTGGCTACCCAGGTCAGGGGCGAGTTGGCGCTTTTGCCAGCGCCCGGCGGAGGACTTACGGCTCAGCTAATCTTCCCGCTCTAGCTCGAACTTCGCCCTCAGGTAGAGCTTTGGGCCGAGGCGGATGAGTGATGATCGCCGGGAACCATGATCCGGCTGGCGGCTTCCTGACGGCAACAAGGGAGCCAGCCAAATGATGAAATCCGTTCTCAGCCTGACCGCCGTCGCCGCTCTGCTGGCGGCTTGCGGTGGTCAGAACGACACCGCCGAAACCGACACCACCGAGGGGCCGATGGTCTCCGCCTCGGAAGCCCCCCGCAACGAGGCGATCGACACCGAACCCAACATGGGTGACGGCGCCCAGACGCCTGGCGCGAACTCCTTCACTGAAGGTCAGGCGCGTAGCGCTATCGAGTCCGCGGGCTACGCCCAGGTCGGGCCGCTCACGCAAAATGAGCAGGGCATCTGGCAGGGAACCGCCCAGCGCGACGGCGCCGAAGTTCAGGTCTCCGTCGATTATCGCGGCGCTGTGACGCCGGCCGTCGCCGCCGCCAACTAAAAATCTGTTCAGGGATATATGACATGACCAAGACTGTTACTCGGCTGTTCGACAGCCACACCGAAGCCCTCCGCGCAGTCGACGACCTTGAGCGCGCTGGCATCCATCACGATCGCATCAGCCTGGTGTCCAACAATGCGGACAACTGGCATGCCGGGCATCACCATGATGAGGCCAAGGCCCGGGGCGGCCCTCTGGGCGATCGCAACGGCGACGGCGAGAATGACGTCGCTGACGGCGCGGGCAAGGGCGCGGCGACCGGTGGCATGATCGGCGGGGCTGGCGGTCTGCTGGCCGGCCTGGGCATGTTGGCCATTCCGGGGCTCGGACCCGTCGTTGCGGCGGGCTGGCTCGCCTCCACGGCGGTTGGCGCGGCGATCGGCGCGGCCGCCGGCGGCGCAACCGGCGGCCTGCTGGGCGCTCTGAAAGAGGCCGGCCACTCTGACGACGACGCCCATGTCTTTGCTGAGGGCGTGCGCCGCGGCGGCACTCTGGTCAGCGTCAAGGTCGAGGGCGACGATGCGGCTCGGCTCGAGCAAATTCTTGACGAGCAGCGGGGCATCACCGCGCAGATGCGTGGCCAAGCCTACCGCGATACGGGCTGGACCCGTTTTGACCCGGAAGCCCAGCCCTACACGGTGGAAGAAGTCCAGGTTGAGCGTAGTCGGTTCGCCGAAAATCGATCCTTCGCCAACCAGGGCGGCGGTGAGACCTTTACCGAGACGGGCCGCAGCACGGGCCAGGCGGGCGGCGATATCGTCAAGCCGATCCCCGGCGTCGACCGCTAGTCGGATCGAACACTAGAGAAGAGATCGCCCCCTGGTCGGAAACGGCCAGGGGGCCTTTTTCATACCGATCCTGTTGAACCGGTCGGCAGCCCGGCGAAGCGGAGGGCGCCGCTTAGGCCAGATAGAGATAGGCCAAGGCAGCTGAGCCGAGCGCGATACGGTACCAGGCGAAGGGGGCGAAACCATATCGCCCCACGACGGCGATCAGGCTCTTGACCACCATCAGGGCCGTGGCGAATGCGACCAGGAAGCCGATGGCGATGCCGGCGAAGTCATCGAAGTTGAGGAGATGCCACGACTTGAAAAGGTCATAGGCGGTGGCCGCGACCATGGTCGGCGCCGCCAGGAAGAAGGTGAATTCCGCCGCGGTCTTGCGTTCCACCCCCATCATGAGCGAGCCCATGATCGTCGCCCCAGAGCGGGAGACGCCGGGGATCATCGCCATGCATTGAAAGAGGCCGATCAACAGGGCGTTGCGCCAGGACAGTTCCTCAATGCCGTGGATAACCGGCGGCGGTGCGATCTTCTCGATAATCAGGATGGCGACGCCGCCAATGATCAGCATCACCGCCACAATGGTGGGGTTTTCCAGCATGAGCTTGATGGCGTCATAGGCGAACACCCCGATCACCATGGCCGGCAGCACAGCCAGGGCGAGGTTGCGGACGAAGGCGATATCCGCGGGCCTCGCCTGCAGCGCCCCCAGCCCGACCCCGACGAAGCGTTGGGCGTAGACCACCAGCACCGCCAGGATGGCGCCCAGTTGGACCACGATCTTGAAGGTTGTCTCCGCCGGGCCTTTGAAGCCCAGGAGTTCGGCGGCCAGGATCAGGTGGCCGGTGGACGACACCGGAAGGAACTCAGTCAGTCCCTCGATGATCCCGAGGATGATGACGCTGATGAGCGAATTCTGATCCAAGGCGGCCCCCACACTGTCCAGGGGCTGCGATAGCGAAAATCCTTGGCCATGGCGAGGCGGCCAGGCGCCCGCGTCGGGAAAGGCCCCTATTTTCCGCTGACGCCTTGTCGGAGCGAGGCATAATCGCCCGTCCTTGGATCAACAGGAAGATCACCCATGCTGTACGCCATCCTTTGCTATCACTCCGAGGCCGTGGTCGGCGGCTGGTCCAAGGCCGAGGATGACGCGGTCATGGAGAAGCTGGACGTTGTGCATCAGAAGTTGACGGCTGAGGGTCGGCTGGGTCCGGTGGCGCGGCTGCTCCCCACCTCGGCCGCCACCACGCTTCGAAAGGACAGTGACCCGCCGCTCGTGCTCGACGGACCGTTCGCCGAGACCAAGGAGCAGCTGTTGGGGTTCTACATCGTCGATTGTGAAGGCCTCGATCAAGCGCTGGAGGTCGCCCGCGATCTCGGTCGCGCAAATCCCGGCGGCGCCTATGAGTTGCGTCCTATCGGGGTGTTCTATCCCAGCGCCCTGCCGCCCGCCGAAGGGCGATGAGCGACCTGGCCTGGATCGACGGGGCGCTCGCCGCCGCGCGACCCCAGGCCCTGGCCGCCCTGCTGCGCTACTTCCGCGATCTCGACGTCGCCGAGGAGGCGTTTCAGGAGGCGAGTCTCCGCGCCCTGCGCAACTGGCCAGACAAGGGGCCGCCGCGGGATCCCACCGCCTGGCTCATCCTGGTGGGGCGCAATGCCACCCTGGACTCGGTGCGGCGCCGCTCCCGGGAGGCGCCATTGCCCCAGGAGGTGCTGATCTCCGACCTGGAGGACGCCGAGGCCGATCTGGTGGAGCGGCTGGACGGCGCCGATTATCGCGACGACGTGCTGCGTCTGCTGTTCATCTGTTGTCATCCCGATCTCCCGGCCACCCAGCAGATCGCGCTGGCGCTGCGGATCGTCTGTGGTCTGAGTGTAGCGGAGATCGCCCGCGCCTTCCTGGTGAGCGACAGCGCCATGGAGCAACGGATCACCCGCGCCAAGGCGAAGGTGGCGAAGGCGGGGTCGCCCTTTGAGACCCCCGGGGCCATAGAGCGCGCCGAGCGCTTGGCGGCGGTGGCGGCGATGATCTACCTGCTGTTCAACGAAGGCTATTCCGCCAGTAGCGGTGAGGCCCCGCTCCGCAGCGGATTGTGCGACGAGGCGATCCGCCTGGGTCGACTTCTGCTGCGGCTGTTTCCCGCTGAGGCGGAAATCATGGGCCTAACCGCCCTGATGCTGTTGCAACATGCCCGGGCCGAGGCTCGGTTCGATGCCGCTGGCGATATCATTCTAATGGAAGACCAGGACCGGACTCGCTGGAATGGCCGGATGATCGCCGAGGGTCTGGCCCTGATCGACAAGGCCGTCCGCCACCGGGTCCCAGGTCCCTACCAGATCCAGGCGGCCATCGCGGCGCTGCATTCGAGGGTCCCCCGGGCTGAGGACACCGACTGGCCGCAGATCGCAGGGCTCTACCAGGCCCTGGAACACCATATGCCCTCGCCGGTGGTCACCCTGAACCGGGCCGTGGCGGTGTCGAAGACCGAAGGCCCCGCCGCGGCCCTCGACCTGATCGAGCCCCTGGCCCACCGGCTCGGAGCCTATTTCCACTTCCATGGGGTGAGGGGGGCCATGCTGCTGAAGCTGGAGCGCAAGGCTGAGGCCCGGGAAGCCTTTGATCGCGCCATCGCCCTGGCGCGCACCCCGGCTGAAGCCGCGCACATTCGCCAGCACATCGATCGCCTGCGTGTCGAGGCGGGCGAAGCTTAGTCCAAATGAAAACCCCCGGCCTTGCGGCCGGGGGTCCATGTCATCCGACGCTTCCGACCGAAGTCGGAAGAAGCGTCTCAGTAGCCCTGGATGCGGGCGTAGCGGTCGCGGTGATAGCCCTGGTTGCCAAAGGCCGCCTCGGCCGCACGGGCGCGCTTCATGTAGAAGCCCGCATCGTGCGCGTCGGTCATGCCGATGCCGCCATGCATCTGGACCATCTCGTTGGACACCAGATGGAAGACGTCGCCCATCTTGGCCTTCGCCAAGCTGACCAGTTCCGGAACGTCGGGGGTGTCGGCGTCAATCGCCTGGAGGGCGGCTTCGACGGCCGAACGGGCCAGTTCCAGATCAGTGAACATCTTGGCCGCACGATGCTGCAGGGCCTGGAAGGAGCCGATGACCTGGCCGAACTGCACCCGGACCTTGAGGTAGTCCAGGGTGACTTCGAAGGCCTGCACGGCCGAGCCGAGCATCTCGGCGCAGAGGCCGGCCCGGGCGCGGTCGAGGGTCTTTTCCAGCAGGGCGTGGCCCTTGTCGACTTCGCCCAGGACCGCGTCGGCGCCGACTTCGACACCGTCGAAGGTGATGTTGGCGGCGCCGCGGCTGTCGGCCAGGTGCAGACGCTTGCGGCTCACGCCCTTGGCGTCGCCGGCGACCAGGAACAGGGTGATCCCGTCCGTGTCGCCCGGCTTGCCCGAGGTGCGGGCCGAGACGATCAGCAGGCCCGCCGCCATGCCTTCCAGCACGAAGGACTTGGAGCCTGACAGCTTGTAGCCGGCGCCAGCCTTTTCAGCCTTCAGCGCGACCTTGGCCGGGGCATGGTGGGCGCCCTCGTCGATCGCCAGGGCGCCGACGACTTCGCCACCGGCGATCTTCGGCAGCCATTCGGACTTCTGGGCGTCGGAGCCGCCGAGCACCAGGGCCGAGGCCGAGGCCAGGGCCGAGGTCAGCAGCGGGGAGGCGGTCAGGGTGCGGCCGGTTTCCTCCAGGATCAGGCCCATGGAGAGGTAGCCGAAGTCCGAGCCGCCGTACTCCTCGGGGATGATCACCCCCGCCCAGCCCATTTCCGCCATCTCGTTCCAGGCGTTGGCGTCGTAGCCAAGCTCGACCCCGCTGTCGCGCATCTTGCGGAAGGCGGTGACCGGAGACTTTTCCTGCACCCAGCTCTTCGCGGCGTCGCGGAGCATTGTCTGTTCTTCGTTGAGAACGGCCATCTTATTGTATTCCCTATAAAATTCGAATGAGTGCTTATTTGGGGTCGGGCAGGCCGAGGATGCGCTTGGAGATGATGTTGTTCTGCACCTCCTGCGAACCGCCATAGATGGTCGTCGCCTTGCCGCCCAGCCAGGAGCGCACGGCGCCCAGCTCTTCCGGCGTAAAGTCGTCGCCCTCCCAGCCCAGGCCCTGATGGCCCATGAGCTCGATGGTCAGCTCGGCGCGATCCTGCATCCAGCGGGTGCCCGCATTCTTCATGATCGAGGTGGCGGCCGAAGGTCCGGAATTGGACTTGGATTCGGCCATGGCGCGCATGGCGGTCAGCTGGAAGGCGCGACCGTCAATTTCGTTCATGATCACCCGGGTGCGCAGGTCGGTGTCGGCCAGGCGGCCCGCCTCGTCGGCGCCGACATAGTCCTTGGCCAGCTTGACCAGGGAGCGACCGCCAAACCCGCCGCCGCCGCCGGCGCCAGACAGGCCCGAACGCTCATGCTGCAGGAGGCGCTTGGCCACCGTCCAGCCGCCGTTGACCGGGCCGACCACCTGGTCCTTTTCGACGCGGACGTCGGTCAGGAAGGTCTCGCAGAAGGGCGAGTTGCCGGCGATCAGCGGGATCGGGCGGACTTCGACGCCAGGCACGTCCATCGGGAACAGCACGAAGGAAATGCCCTCATGCTTCTTGGTGGTGTCGGTGCGCACCAGGCAGAAGCACCACTGGGCCCACTGGGCGCCCGAGGTCCAGATCTTCTGGCCATTGACGATGTAGTGGTCGCCCTTGTCCTCGGCGCGGGTCTGCAGCGAGGCCAGGTCAGAGCCGGCGCCCGGCTCGGAGAAGCCCTGGCACCATTGCAGTTCGCCCTTCACAATCGCGGGGATGTGCTGCTGCTTCTGGGCCTCGGTGCCGTACTCCAGCAGGGTGGGGCCGAACATCATGACGCCCATGCCGCCGATGGGGTTGTAGGCCCCCACGCGGCCCAGCTCCTGCTGGATGATGCGGCCTTCCGCCGGGGTCAGGCCGCCGCCGCCGTACTGGGCCGGCCAGGTGGGAACGCCCCAGCCCTTCTCGCCCATGGCCTTGCGCCAGGCGTCCATGTCCGGCGTCGGTTCAGAGCGCTCTTCGCGCATCATCATGCTTCCCTTGCCCTTCAGGGACTTGGGGAAGTTGGCTTCAATCCAGTCGCGCGCTTCCGTACGGAAGGCGTCCAGATCAGAGCCGCCAAAATCAGCCATTAAATTTCTCCTTGAAAATCAGTCGTTTTAATCATTTCGACGGCGCAGCGTCCGGAAGGCCGAGGATGCGCTTGGAAATGATGTTGTTCTGCACCTCATTGGACCCGCCGTAAATCGAGCCCGCCTTGCCGGCTAGCCAGCCGCGGACGGCGGCCAGCTCTTCTTCGGTGAAGTCCTCGCCTTCCCAGCCCAGGCCCTGGTGACCCATGAATTCCAGGGTCAGTTCGGCCCGGTCCTGCGCCACCTTCATATTGGCGTTCTTCATGATCGAGGTCGTCGCCGAGGGACCCGAATTGCCCTTGGCTTCCAGGGCCGCGCGCTTGACGGTTTGCTGGAGGGCTTTCAGGTCCATGTCGTTCATGACGATGCGGGTCCGCAGGTCGAGATCGGCCAGGCGGCCATGCTCATCCTCGCCCACATACTTCTTGGCGATGACGCCGAGCGCCTCGCGCTTGCCGCCTTCGCCGGCCCGACCGCCCATGCCGCTACGCTCGTGCTGCAGCAGGCGCTTGGCGACGGTCCACCCGCCGTTCAACGGGCCGATCAGATTTTCCTTGGGCACCTTCACATCGGTGAAGAAGGTCTCGCAGAAGGGCGAGGAGCCGGCGATCAGGCGGATCGGCCGAACCTCGACGCCCGGCTGACGCATCGGGAAGACCACGAAGGAGATGCCCTCATGCTTCTTCGTCGTGTCGGTGCGGACCAGGCAGAAGATCATATCCGCCCACTGGCCGCCGGAGGTCCAGATCTTCTGGCCATTGACCAGCCAGTGGTCGCCCTTGTCCTCGGCCCGGGTCGCCAGCGCGGCGAGGTCGGAGCCTGCGCCCGGCTCCGAGAAGCCCTGGCACCAGCGCACCTTGGCGGTGGCGATGTCGGGGATGTAGGCCTTCTTTTGATCCTCGGTGCCGTATTCCAGCAGGGTCGGGCCGAACATGCCCACGCCCATGCCGCCGATCGGGTTCCAGGCGCCGATGGCGGCCATCTCCTGGTTCAAGGCCCGGGCTTCCTGGGGCGAGAGGCCGCCGCCGCCGTACTGGGCCGGCCAGGTGGGAACGCCCCAGCCTTTTTCGCCCATCCGATCACGCCACAGCGCCATGTCGCCGGTCAGTTCGACCCCCCCGGCCATGGCCCGTGTCTGGGCTTCGGTATCATGGGCCAGCGACTTGGGGAAATTGGCCTGCAGCCACTCACGCGCCTGCGTCCGGAAGCCGTCCAGATCAGCGCCACCAAAGTCAGCCATGAATATTCTCCCTTAAATTCATTATGTTATCGTTCTTTATAGCATAAATTCCGTGGCTCGGGGAGTCGCACGCTTACTTCGGGTCCGGCAGGCCGAGCACCCGCTTGGAGACCACGTTCAAATTGATTTCCGAGGTTCCGCCCTCGATGGAGTTGCCCTTCGACCGGAGCCAGGCGCGGACCATTCCAAGCTCAGACTCGGCGTAGGCGTCGCCATCCCAGCCGAGGCCCTGATGGCCGATGGCTTCGATCAGCAGCTCATTGCGATCCTGGGCGACCTTGGCGCCGGCGTACTTCATGATCGAGGTCGCGGCGCTGGGGCCTGAATTGGACTTGGCCTCGTCGGCGGCGCGGCGGACGGTGAGCTGGAAGGCGCGGGCCTCCATCCGGTGCTCGATGATCCGGCGGCGCAGGTCGTGGTCGGCGATCCGGCCGGTCTCGTCGACGCCGACATAGGTTTTGGCCGCATCCTCGACGCTCATCACCGCGGTCGGCGCGCCGATATTGCCGCCGCCCAGGCCCGCCGAGATATTGTCGCGCTCGAACTGCAGCAGGCGCTTGGCCACCGTCCAGCCGCCGTTGAGCGGGCCGAACAGCTGGTCCTTGGGGACCTTCACATCGGTGAAGAAGGTCTCACAGAAGGGAGAGCCGCCATTGATCAACAGGATCGGCCGCACCTCGACCCCCGGGGTGGTCATGTCGATCAGCAGGAAGGAGATGCCCTCGTGCTTCTTTGAGGTGTCGGTGCGGACCAGACAGAAGCACCAGTCGGCGAGATTGGCGCCCGAGGTCCAGATCTTCTGGCCATTGACCAGCCAGTGATCGCCCTTGTCCTCGGCGCGGGTCTGAAGGGAGGCGAGGTCGGAGCCGGAGCCCGGCTCAGAATAGCCTTGGCACCAGCGGACGGAGCCGGTGATGATCCCCGGCAGATGCTGGCGCTTGAGCTCTTCGGTCCCATACTCGATCAGGGTCGGCCCGAACATCATCACGCCCATGCCGCCGATCGGATTGCGGGCGCCGATAGCAGCCATCTCCTCGGCCAGCACTCGGGCCTCCTGGCGCGACAGACCGCCGCCGCCGTATTCGGCGGGCCAGGTCGGCACGCCCCAGCCCTTGGCGCCCATGGCCTCGCGCCACTGGCGGGCCTCAGCGCTTTCCTTGCCGCCGGCCGCCGCGGCGGTCTGAGCGCCGAGGTCGCCCTTCAGCGCCTTGGGGAAGTTCTCTTCGAGCCAGGCCTTGGCCTCGCCGCGGAAGGTATCGAGATCGCCGCCAAAATCGGCCATGGAAATCCGCCTTTGCAAAAATGTCGTCCGGGGTGTCCGCCGGCCGAAAATGCGACCGGCGGCTGTGCGCGACCGCCTACTTCGGGTCGGGCAGCCCCAGAACACGCTTGGAGATGACGTTCAGATTTACTTCGCTGGTGCCGCCTTCGATGGAGTTCCCCTTTGAGCGCAGCCAGCCGTGGGTCGCCAGCAGTTCGCCGGGCTTATAGGCCTCGCCGTCCCAGCCCAGGCCTTGGTGGCCCATGGCTTCGATCATCAGCTCCGACCGCTCCTGGGCGAAGGTCGCCGCAGCGTACTTGATAATCGAGACCGCGGCGCTGGGGCCATTGCTCGCCTTGGCCTCGGCGGCCGTGCGGCTGATGGTCAGGCCCAGGCACTGCATGTTCATCTTGTTCTGGGTGATCCGGCTGCGCAGGTCGGTGTCGGCCAGCAAGCCGCTGGCGTCCAGGCCATGATAGCCCTTGGCCACCTGGGCCAGATCGCCTGCCGTGCCGCCGGCCCCGCCGCCGCCGCCGAAGCCGCCCGAAATGTTCTGCCGCTCATACTGCAACAGGCGCTTGGCGATCTCCCAACCGCCGTTGACCTTACCCACAAGATTGCCCTTGGGGATCTTCACGTCGGTGAAGAAGGTCTCGCAGAACGGGCTCTCCCCGGAGATCAGCTGGATCGGGCGGGTCTCCACGCCGGGGGAGCGCATATCGATGAGCACGAAGGAGACCCCCTCATGCTTCTTCGAGGTGTCGGTCCGCACCAGGCAGAAACACCAGTCGGCCTTGTCGGCATAGGAGGTCCAGACCTTCTGGCCGTTAATCAGCCAGTGGTCGCCCTTGTCCTCGCAACGGGTCTGGAGCGAGGCGAGGTCAGACCCCGCGCCGGGCTCGGAATAGCCCTGGCACCAGCGGGTTTCACCCTTGATGATCTTGGGCAGGTGCTCGCGCTTCTGGTCCTCATTGGCGTATTCCAGCAGCACGGGGCCCAGCATCCAGACACCAAAGGAGGCGAGCGGGGTGCGATAGCGGCCGGCGTTCAGCTCCTGGTCCAGGATGCGCGCCTGGGCCGGGCTCAGGCCCCCGCCGCCGTACTGAGCCGGCCAGGTGGGCGCGGTCCAGCCCTTCTCGCCCATCTTCCGCATCCAGGCGATCTGCAGATCGTCGGACTCCAGAAAGGCCTGGCCGCCCCACATGGCCTCGGGGTCGACCTTGGCGGTCGGGTCGCGCAGCTCAGCGGGATAGTTGGCCTCCAGCCAGCTGCGGACGTCTGACCGGAAGCTGTCGAGGTCTGCGCTGCCGAAGTCGGCCATGGCTGTCTCCCAAAAGATGGCGACGGGGTGGAACCCGATTTTGCGCGCCACATTAGCGCCGGGCGAACGCAGGGCAAGCCGCCTTGCGAACACGTGTTTGAAGCCTGGTCGGCGCCGTCCTTAACGAATCCGGTCTATATACGGGCCGACTCTTCATCAGGACGCTCCGCTTCATGAGGCTCATGCGCGAACTGCGGCCCGCCGGCCTGGCCGCGGCCCCGCTGGCGGGCGCCATCCTCACCCTGGCCGCTGGGGTCATGCTGGTGGTGTCCGCGGCCACGCCGTCGGTGCCAAACCGGTTCCTGCTGCTGGCGGAGTTGGCGCCCGGCATACTGATCGAGCTCTCCCACTTCTTGTCCAGCGTCCTGGGCCTGATCCTGATTTTTCTGGCCTTTGGCCTGCGCGCCCGGCTGGACGCCGCCTGGATCGCCACCATGGTCGCCCTGGGCGTCTCTCTGCCCCTGACACTGCTCAAGGGGATCGTCTGGGAGGAAACCGCCTGGCTCGGGGCGCTGATGCTCTTTCTGGCGCCCTTCCGAGCGGCCTTTTCCCGGGAGGCGCGCCTGTTGCGCATGGAGATCACGCCGGGCTGGCTGGTCTCGGCGGCCGCCCTGGTGGTGGGGGCGGGACTGCTGGGCATGTGGTCGTTTCAGAATGCCGACTATGGGCATCGCAGCTGGATCAGCGTGATGGTCGAGGACGACGCCGCTCGCGCGATCCGCGCCTGGGTCGGCGCGGCCCTGGGGCTGATGGCGTTCGGGATGTGGCGGCTGTTTGCGACGGCGGCCACGCCGCGCGTGGTCAGCCCCGATGACCAGGATTTCCAGCAGGTTCGCGCCATCCTCGCCTCAGCCCAGGCTGCTGAGCCGGCCTCGAACCTCGCCCTCCTGGGCGACAAGCGGTTTATCTTTTCCCAGAGCGGGCAATCCTTCCTGATGTTCGGGGTTCGGGGACGCTCCTGGATCGCCCTGGGCGCGCCGGTCGGCCGCCGCGACGAGCGGCTGGAACTGTTCTGGCGTTTCCGCGAGATGGCCGACGCCCATGCCGCGAGACCCGGCATCTACGCCATGGGCGCCGATGATCTGCCTGAGGTGGTGGAGCTGGGCTTCTCCCTGCAGAAGATTGGGGAGTCTGCGGTCGTGCCCCTGGAGACCTTTTCGGTAGAGGGCCGCAAACGCGGCAATCTACGCCGGGCCTGGCGCAAGGCCGGCGAAGAGGGCGCCACGTTCGAGGTGGTCCCGCCGGCTCAGGTCCCCGAGGTGCTGGACGAGTTGCAGGTGATCTCTGACCAGTGGCTGGATCATCATGCCGGGGGCGAAAAGCGTTTCACCATGGGGGCTTTTGCGCCCGCCTATGTGTCGGAGTTCCCCATCGCCCTGGTGCGACAGAACGGGACAATCGTGGCCTTCGCCACCCTCTGGACCACCAGCGGGCGGACGGCGTTTTCCATGGACCTGATGCGGTATTCCGACGCCGCGCCGAAGAACATCATGGACTACCTGTTCGTGGAGCTGATCGCCTGGGGACGCGCCCAGGGCTATCAGGCCTTTGAGTTCGGCATGGCGCCCCTGGCGGGTCTTGAGCACCGCCCCTTCGCCCCGATCATGTCCCGGGTTGGTCGGCTGCTCTATGAGCGGGGCGAGGAAATCTACAATTTCCAGGGCGTGCGCCGCTACAAGGACAAGTACGACCCCCTTTGGCAGCCGCGATACCTGGCGGCTCCGCACAAGTGGGCGATACCGCTGCTGCTGGCCGATGTGGGCCTGCTGTCCTCTGGCGGCATGGCGGCGCTGGCCAAGCGCCCGCGAAAGGCCGAGCCGCGCCAAGAGGGCGGGCCAGGCGATGGTTCCGACACCTAGAAGCGCGTAGGCCCGGTGCTGACGCCCATCAGATTGACCAGATGGACGAGGACCATGATCAGGCCGGCCGCCCCCATCAGCATGATGAAGCGGTAGGGCAGGAGTCTTGGCCCCCGGCGAAAGTCGGGCGGCCGGGCGCCCATCCATCCTGAAAAGACGGTCACGGCGAGCAGGGCGGCCCCAAGGGCCAGGGTAAGGGACAGCTCCATCTGCGACGCCGTACCGCAGTGTCGCGCCCTTCGCAAACGGGACCGTTTACCTTTGGTTAACCCTCTCGCCCCCTGTTGCGGGCTAAGGGATTCCGCATTGGGCTCCTCATCCACAGCTCATCGCGCCAAACGCTATATCTAGCGTTAACCGTGCGTTTACACCCCAAGGTTCGGTGGCTAGCGTCGAATCGCGGGTAGGAGATCGATTCGAATGAGCGTGGCGACGCCATGGAGCGTCAAGGGCATTGACCCGAAGGCTCGGGAGGTCGCTAAGGACCTGGCCCGACGCTCGGGTATGACCTTGGGCGAGTGGCTGAATCGAATGATTCTGGACGATGAAGGTCCGGAGGACGCCGTCTCCGAGGCTGATATCGCGCGCCGCCCTGCTCCCCTCTACTTCGAGAGCGCCCGTCGGACCGATGACGCGCCGCCGCGGGTCGAAGCGGCTGAACATCCTGCCGACGAGATGGGCCGCATCGCCCTGGCGCTCGACCGGCTGAGCGAGCGTCTGGAGGTCTCAGAAGGCCGGACAGGTCTGGCGGTCTCGGGGGTTGAGCACTCTGTCCGTGCGGCCCTGGCCCGCATTGAGGCCGCCGAGCGTGAGCATATCGCCGTGGCCGCCCGCTTCGAGGGCGCGGTCGAGGGTGTGTCCACCGAGCAGATGCGGATCGCCGAACGCCTGCGTCGCATGGAGGCCGAGGCCGCCGGGCCCCGCTCGGCTGAGGCCCTGCGGGCTCTGGAAGGGGCTGTCGCCAAGGTCGCCAACCATCTCTATGACGGCGAAACCCGCACGCGGGAGGCGCTCGGCGCCATCGAGGCCCGTGTCGATCGCGTTGAGGCGCAGGGGGGCAGTGAGTCTCCTGGCCTGATCGAAGAGGTCGTCGGCCGGGTGTCGCAGCGCTTGAGTGAAGCCGAGATCCGTACCGGCGAGGCGCTCGAAAGCCTGCGCGAATCCTTCGCCCATCTCGATGGTCGTATGCAGTCGGTGGAGTCGGGCGAGGCGCCTGGCATCGACCATCGGCTCGAGGAAATGGCCGCCCGCCTTACCGAGCGCGTGGAAGCCGCCCGGGTCGAGATGACCCAGAAGCTGCACGCCGCGGCTGACGGGCGGTTCGACCGCATGGAGCGTCGGTTGGGCGAGATGACCAACCATGTCCGCGCCGCCGAGCAGCGCTCGGCCCAGGCCATCGAGGCGATGGGGCGCGAGGTGCTGAGCATGGCTGAGAACCTCAATCGCCGGGTCCAGACCGCCGAGCATCACAGCGCCCAGGCTATCCAGACCGTCGGGGGCGAGGTCGCGCGTATCGCCACGGCCATGGAGACCCGTCTGGGCCGCTCGGACTCCCTGCATGCCGAAGCGCTGGAGCGCCTGGGCGGCGAGATCGCCAAGATCACCGAGCGCCTCGGGGAAAAGATCGCCACCGCCGAACGCCGGTCGGCCCAGGCCATTGACGATGTTGGCGACCAGGTCGCCCGGGTCACCGAACGCATCAGCAGCCGCCAAGATCGCGCCGCCGAAGAACTGTCTGAACGCATCCGGCTGAGCGAAGAACGCACGGCGCGTCTGCTCGAAGAAGCCCGCGAGCGGATCGATCGTCGGCTCGCCGAGACGCCAAGGGATGTCGAGGCCGCCGCTGCGGTTCCGGCTTCTGTTCCAGCGCGGCCGCCCGCTACTGTCCAGGATTCGCCCTTCGACCTCGAGGACTTCGCCGGCTTTGGCGCTTCAGAACCTCTGCCAGAACCCCGGGGCGGTGAGGTCTTCGCCGCCGCGGACGACAGTTTCCCCGCGCCGCAGACCTTCTCCGCCGAGGCCGAGCGCCCGCCCTTCTCGCCTGAGGATTTCGAGGCCGCCGACGGCTTCGCCCCGCCCCCGCCTCAGGCCCGCCGAGCAATCCCAGCTCCGGCCCCGGTGGTCGAGCCGTACATCGAACCCGAGCCCGAGCCAGAGCCGGTCCCACAATCGCCGTACGCCCGCGCCGAAAGCGTAGCTCCCGCGCCTCAGGTCCGCGCCGACTACGACGATGACTTCGGATTCGAAGACGAGGCGGAATTTGTCGCCCCGGCGCCGGCGACGACAAAGGCGACCAGCCCTCAGGCCCTGTCGACCCGCGAGGTCATTGCGCAGGCGCGGGCCGCGGCGCGGGCGGCGCCTGCCGCTGAGACCAAGGGCCGAAAGCCCAAGGTCAAGACCAAGCCTGCCCCGGAGCCCAAAGAGGCCGGTGGATCCCTCTTCAGCAGCTTCTCGGTTCGTCCCAAAAAGCGGGCCAGCTCGACCCTGCAGACCGCACTTCTGATCTCCGGGGGCGCGGCGTTCCTCGGCATGGCGGCGGGCGGGATGGTGCTGATCGGGGGCGATCCTTCAGGCGATCTGCCGGCGCGGGTCGCTCAGGCCGTCTCGGCTGGCCGCACGGCGCCTGATGACCTGGCCGGACTGAACGGCGACAGCGCCGCGCCGCGGGCGGCCATCGCCCTGTCTCCGCAACCCTCCCTTGAGGATGTCGACGCAGGTCCCTCCGGTCAGATGCGTGCTGATTTCCCGGCGCTCTATGCCGAGGCGGTCCGTCGGGTCGAGGCTGGAGCCCCAGGCGGTGTCGACGAGGTCAAGCGGGTCGCCAATCTCGGCTACGCGCCGGCCCAGTTCTACCTGGCCAAGCTCTATGAGGGCGGTGGCGCGGGTGTCGCCAAGGATATGGCCGAGGCCCGTCGCTGGACTGAACGCGCCGCCCAGGGCGGCGACCGCAAGGCCATGCACAATCTCGCCCTCTACTATTTCGAGGGCGTCGGCGGGCCGAAGAACTCCACCACGGCGGCCCAATGGTTCCGCCGGGCCGCAGACCTTGGCCTCGTGGATAGCCAGTACAATCTTGGCCGCCTCTACGAAGAGGGCTTCGGGGTCAGCCAGAACGCCGCTGAGGCCTACAAGTGGTTCATGATCGCCGGCGGCGCTGGCGACAAGGACGCTGCGGCCAGCGCCGAGCGCATCAAGGATGCTCTGACGCCGGCGGCTCAGGCTGTCGCCGAGCGGGCCGCCAGCGCATTCCGTCCGACAGAGCCGGCGCCGCCGACAGCCGTCGCGGCCGCCGCAGCCCCAGGCGTATCTCCCGAAGCCCTGCAGACGGCGCAGCGGGCCCTGTCGCGGCTGGGCTACTATCAGGGGCCGACGGACGGCGCCGCATCTCCGGCCCTGCGCCTTGCGGTCGCCGCCTATCAGCGCGATCAAGGGCTGGCCGCCACGGGCGCTCTCGACCAGACGACGGTTTCAAAGCTCTCCGTCTTCACGCGTTGATCGGCCTGAGGCGGGCCGACCGCTTGGACGCAACCACGCGTCCCTAGATCTGTGAGGCGCTAAAGGCGTGGACATCTACCTGCCCATAGCAGAGGTCTCGGTGAACGCCGGGGTTCTCGTGCTGCTCGGGGCGGTGGTGGGGTTCATCTCCGGTCTCTTCGGCATCGGCGGCGGCTTTCTGATGACGCCGATCCTGCTGTGGATGGGCATTCCGCCGGTCGTGGCGGTGGCCAGCGAGGCCAACCATGTGGCCGCCTCTTCGGCCTCCAGCGTCATCTCCTATAGTCGCAAGCGCCAGGTCGATTTCCGCATGGGTGGGGTCATGGCGGGCGGCGGGGCGGTGGGCGCCCTCCTGGGGGTTGAGGTCTTTCGCTGGCTTCGCCTGCTTGGCCAGGCTGATCTGGTGGTCTCGCTCTCCTACCTGATCTTCCTGGGTCTCATCGGGGGGCTCATGCTGGTGGAGTCAGTGGCCTCGGTGTTGCGCCAGCGCCGCGGCCAACCGCCGGCCAAGCGACGGGATCGCCGGCCGGTCTGGCTCTATGGCCTGCCCTTCAAGGTCCGTTTTCCCCGCTCCAGGCTCTATATCAGCGTCATTCCACCGCTGGCCCTGGGTGTTTTTGTCGGGATTCTCTCGGCCATCATGGGGGTCGGCGGCGGCTTCATCCTCGTGCCAGCCATGGTCTATATCCTGCGCATGCCCGCTGGCGTGGTGGTCGGCACCAGCCTTTTCCAGATCATCATCACCACGTCGCTGGCCAGTATTCTCCAGGCTGGACGCAATCAGTCGGTGGACATCGTCCTGGCCACTCTGCTGCTGGTGGGCGGCGTGCTGGGCGCCCAGTTTGGCGCCCGGGCCTCGTCACGGTTCAGGGCCGAGGAACTGCGCGCGCTGCTGGGCCTCATTGTCCTGATCATGGGCCTGCAGATGGGGCTGGTGCTGTTCATCAACCCCGAGGACCCCTTCATCCTGGTGGGGAGCGGCAAGTAATGGCCATACCCGCCCTGCCGCCACCGGCGATCATGGCGCCTGAGCCCGGGCCCACCGTTTCAGCCGCCCTCACTGACGCCAATGTGCGGGTGACCTCGGCTTTTTCCGGCGCCCAGATCGTCCTCTATGGGGCGGTGTTCGATCCCGAGACGCGGCCGTCGGACGTGGTGGTCATCGTGCGGGGGCCAGACCAGCCGATCCGCATCGCGCGAAAGGTTCGCGTGGCCGGCCTGTGGGTGAACTCACGCCCTGTGGTCTTCGAAGGCGCTCCGGGCTTCTACATGGCGGCGTCCTCGCGCCCCCTGACCGAGATCGCCAGCTTCTCAACCCTTCGTCGGCTCGGGGCCGGCATCGACCACCTGCCGATGAACGCCCCGGAAGAAGAGCGGATCGAGACGCGGTACGGGGTGCGCGACGTGGTGGTCAGCCGCCTGGGGGGCGACTATCTCGAATGGCGTCGGGCGGTCATCCGCCTGAAGGAAAAGGCCAGCCTGTACGCCACCGACCATGAGGGCGTGCGGTTCGTGGACCGTGGCCTGTTCCGCGCCGAGATCGACCTGCCCACCTCGGCCCCCATCGGCGAATATCAGACCGAGATCATCCTGTTTCAGGACGGCGAGCCGGTCTCGCGCCGGGCCCGGACCATCACGGTGGAAAAGGCGGGGCTGGAGCGCTGGCTGTTCCTGTTCGCCAATGAGCAGCCCTGGCTCTACGGCATCGTCTCGGTGCTGATCGCCCTGACCTCGGGTTGGCTGGCCTCGGTGGTCTTCCGCCGGCGCTAAATCCGGTTCAGTCGCCGGTGAGCGAGCGCCAGCCTACCGCATGAACCCGGTCACGGCCCAGCGCGCCAGCCAGGGGCGGGCGGCAAAACAGGCCTGTGAACGCCGCATCCTTCAGATTCAAGCCCCCGGCATAGGCGCCGAAGGCCGGCAGGATCATCCGTGTGCCGTCGGTGGCGAAGCAGCGTCGGCGCACCGTGCCGCGGCCTGAACTGACCCGGGCGCAGGGGTGCAGGTGGCCTGACAACTCGCCGGGCTGTTCGCCGGACTCGGGTTCGTGCCGCAGGACAAGCGGGCCCAGGGGCATGGTGTCCACCACCTGGCCTGGCAGGCGCTGAGGCCCCTCGGCGTCGTGATTGCCCACCAGCCAGATCAGGGTGCGGCCCTGGGCCAGGGCGACAAGCCGGGCGGCGTCATCGGGCGAAAGGCGGTCCTCGGCCCGGCCATCGTGGAAGCTGTCGCCCAGGAAGATCACCACCCGTGGTGACAGGGCCGCCACCTCGGCCTCCAGGCGGTCCAGGGTGTCGCGGGTGTCATAGGGCGGCAGGAACTGGCCGCGCATGCCGTAGGCCGATCCCTTCTCAAAATGCAGGTCGGCGACAATCAGGGCCCGATGGGCGAGATCGAACAGAGCGCCTGAGGCGCGCATCCGCAGGGCTGCGCCCATGATCTCCATCTCCAGCCCGCCGCAGGGGCTCTGGGCGAAGGCATAGGGGGCAGGGACGGGTCTGTGGGCGAGGGCGGTCATGAACTGGCTTCGGCGATCAGGTCTTCGGCGGCTTCGGCCAGGATCATCTCGCCGGCGGCGCCTGGCACCCGCTCCTTGCCGATCTCCAGCAGCATGGGGACTGAAAAGGGCGACAGGTGGTCGAGGACGGCGTGGCGAATCTTGCCCTGGATCCGGGCCAGCATATGCCCCACCCGGGCCACGTCGATAAGCCCTGTGGCCGCATCGTCCCGGGCGCAGCGCAACAACAGGTGATCGGGCTCGTGCCGACGCAGGACGTCATAGACGAGGTCGGCCGAGAAGGTGATCTGTCGCCCCGACTTCTCGGCGCCAGGGAACCGCCGCTCAATCAGGCCCGCCAGGATGGCGCAGCCCTTGAACGCGCGCTTCATCATGTAGCTTTCGGCCAGCCAGTCTTCCAGGTCATCGCCCAGCATGTCCTGGTGAAACAGGGTGTCCAGATCCACCCCGTCCATCGGGTTGAGGGACCAGACGGCCAGGGCATAGTCGTTGCAGACAAAGCCCAGGGGCGCAGCCCCCATCCGCTCCAGCCGCCGGGTCATCAGCATGGCCAGCGTGGTGTGGGCCAGGCGGCCTTCGAAGGGGTAGCAGACCATGAAGTGACGTTTGCCGCGGGGAAAGGTCTCCACCAGCATCTCGTCCTCGGCCGGGATCAGCGAGCGGTCCCGCTGCAACTCCAGCCATTCGCGTACATCGGCCGGCAGCACCGCCCAATGGCTCTGGTCGAACATCAGTTCGCGCACCCGCTTGGCGAGGAAGGTGGACAGGGCGAACTTCGAGCCGCCCCAGGAGGGCATCTTGGGATCGCTGCTCGGGGCTGGGCTGACCAGGACGTCGAGGGCGGTGACCCCCATCAACCGCCAGACCTGTCCGGCGAAGATGAAGGTGTCGCCGGGTTCCAGGGCTTCCAGATAGCCTTCCTCGACCTCGCCGATCTTGCGTCCCGCCCGTCCCCCGCGCCCGGCGAGCCGGACGCTGAGCACGGCGGGTGAGAGGATGGCGCCGACATTCAGCCGGTGCCGCAGGATGGTCTCGGCGTTGCGCGCCCTCCAAAGCCCGTCCTGGCCCTTTACGATCCGTCGGAACCGGTCATAGGCCCGCAGGGCGTAGCCCCCGGTGGAGACGAAATCGACCACCAGCTCGAAGTCCTCCCAGGCCAGCGCCCGGTAGGGACCTGAGGTGCGAATTTCGTCATAGAGGGCCAGCGCATCGAAGGGCTCGGAACAGGCGCAGCCCATGATGTGCTGGGCCAGGATATCCAGGGCGCCCACCCGGGGCGGATCGCCGTCGAACCGGTTCTCGGCGATGGCCTCCCGGGCGGCCTGACACTCCAGCATCTCGAAGCGGTTGGCCGGCACGAACAGGGCGCGGCTGGCCTCGTCCATCCGGTGGTTGGCCCGGCCGATCCGCTGCACCATCCGCGAGGCGCCCTTGGGCGAGGCCAGCTGGATCACCAGGTCCACGTCCCCCCAGTCGATGCCGAGGTCCAGCGTCGAGGTGCAGACCACGGCCCGCAATTCGCCCCGGGCCATGGCCGCCTCCACCTTTCGGCGCTGCTCGGCGGCGAGCGAACCGTGGTGCAGGGCGATGGGCAGGGCGTCCTCGTTCAGCCGCCACAGCTCCTGGAAGGCGAACTCGGCCTGGAAACGCGTGTTGACGAAGACCAGCGCTGTCTTCGCCTTCCTGATCACCTCATAGACCTCGGCCATGGCGTGCTGGGCGGTGTGGCCGGCCCAGGGCACCCTGCCTTCCGATAGCAGCACATCGACAATGGCCGGCGTGCCGGCCGGCCCCAGCACCAGATCGACCGGGGGCGGGGCGCCATCGCCCCCATGAAAGCCCATCCAACGGCGGATGACGTCGGGATCATCCACCGTCGCCGACAGGCCCACCCGACGCAGGTCAGGGCTGAAGGTCTGCAGCCGGGCGATATCCAGCGCCAGCAGGTCGCCGCGCTTGGTGGAATGCAGGGTGTGGATCTCGTCGAGAATGATGCAGGACAGATCCTCGAAATAGGCCCGCGCCCCTTCCCAGGCGCAGAACAGGGCCAACTGTTCGGGCGTGGTCAGCAAGATGTCCGGGGGCTTGACCCGCTGGCGCTGACGTCGGGCCGCGCCGGTGTCGCCGGTGCGGGATTCTGCGACGATGGACAGCCCCATCTCGCGGATCGGCGTGGCCAGGTTGCGCTCCACATCCACTGCCAGGGCCTTGAGCGGCGAGATATAGAGGGTGTGGATGCCCCGCGGCGTATTAGCCGGCGGCCGCTGCGCCAGCTCGATCAGGCTGGGCAGAAAGCCGGCCAGTGTCTTGCCCCCACCGGTCGGTGCGATCAGCAGGGCGTCCCGGCCAGCCCGAGCGCGGGCGACCATCTCCAGCTGATGGGTCCGGGGCGCCCAGCCACGCGTGGCGAACCAGTCGGCGAAGGCGGCCGGCAACAGGTCTGCGGGAAGGGCGGCGTCTTCGGCCATAGACCCGCCTCATAGCATGTTCCCGTTCCGTTTCACGGCAAATCCCGTTAGGAGTCGCGGCGTGAACGCCCTTGCCCCCGCCCTTGATCTGGCGCCTGCCCTTGTGGTCCTGCCGGGCCCCCGCGCCGGCGCGGCTGACGCCGAGCGGGCCGAGGCCCTTCGGGCGCCCGACGCCCGGGACCTGTTCGAGCGCGGACCGGTTCTGGTGGCCCATGCGGCCATGACGGCGCGCCGGCTGGCGCTCAATCCGCCGCCCCGCAGCCCGCGCACCTTCGACGCCCTGGAGCTATTCGCCTTCGTTCGGCCGGCCAAGTTCTGCGCGCCCTCGGCCGCCGGTCTCGCCCAGACGCTCGGTCTGCCCGAGCCCAAGGGCGCGCCGGCCCAGGCCCGGGCCCTGCGCCAGGCCTGTCTGCTGCTGCTGGAGGAACTGGCCCGCACCCCGCAACCCAATCGGGAGGAGGCCCTGGCCCAGGCTGAGACCCTGGCGCGGGCCGGTTGGTCCTGGGGCTCAGCAGTGATCGGCGCCCTGCGCTCGGCGCCGGTGGGCAACGCCTTTCGGGGCTCAGGCCTCGACGTCTGGAGCCGGATTGTCGAGTGGGAGGATCAGGCGCCCCCCGGGGAGGCCGGCTCGCGCCCCATCCAGGGCGCGGAGGCCGCCCAGCGGTTGTCGGAACTGCTGCACCGGGCTGGCCTGGACGAGGCCCGTCCCGCCCAGGCGGAGTTCGCTTCGGAGGCCGCCTACGCCTTTCAGCCCCGAGAGAAAGAGGGCGAGCCGCGCATGATGCTGGCCGAGGCCGGCACCGGCATCGGCAAGACCATGGGCTATCTCGCGCCCGCCTCGCTCTGGGCCGAGGCCAATGGGCCGGCAGTCTGGGTCTCGACCTATACCCGCGCCCTGCAGCGGCAGATCGAGCGCGAGAGCCATGCCATCTATCCCGATGAGAAGGTCCGCGCCCGCAAGGCGGTGGTCCGCAAGGGCCGGGAAAACTATCTCTGCCTGCTGAACCTGCAGGATGCGGTCAACGCCGCCCAGCTCGGCAATGGCGACCTGGTCGGCCTGGCGCTGGCCGCCCGGTGGGCCAGGGCGACGCGGGACGGGGACATGACCGGCGGCGACTTCCCGGCCTGGCTGCCGACCCTGTTTGGCCTGCCGACCCCGATGCAGGCCTCGGCCGCCAATCTGGTGGACCGCCGGGGCGAGTGCGTCCATGCCGGCTGCCAGCACTACCGGACCTGCTTTGTTGAAAAGGCCATCCGTGGATCGCGCCGCGCCGATCTGGTGATCGCCAACCATGCGCTGGTCCTGACCCAGGCGGCCTTTGACGGCGCCCGCGCCGCCCGCGGCTCCAAGGCCGACAGCGAGACCGCGCACCTGAAGCGCCTAGTGTTCGACGAGGGCCACCACCTGTTCGAGGCCGCCGACAGCGCGTTCTCCGCCGCCATTTCCGGCGCCGAGTCCGCCGAACTGCGCCGCTGGCTGCGCGGGCCAGAAGGACGTGGCCGCCGGGGGCGGGGGCTGGAGGCCCGGTTGATGGATGTGCTGGGCGACGCCGATGAGGCCAAGCGCGCCTTGCTGGACGCCCTGCACGCCGCCGCGGCCCTGCCGGGCGAGGGCTGGTCGGGGCGCGTGGCGCCCGCCACAGGCGAGGTGAATCCCATCGGCGCCATCGAGGCCTTTCTGGTCGCCGTGCTCGAGCAGCTTCGCGCCCGGGCTGCGCCATCTGAAGTCGGCATGGAATGCGCCGCGCGCCCGGCGCTCGACCTGGTCCGCGACACCGCCCGGGAGGCGGCTGCGGCGCTGGCCCGCATCGAAGCGCCCCTGCTGGCGCTCGCCCGCCACCTGGAGGACCTGCTGGACGCGGAGGCCGCGACGCTCGGTCCCAGCGAACGGGCGCGGATCGAAGGGGCCCTGCGGGGGCTGGACCGGCGGGCGCGGATGACCCTGCCAGCCTGGCGCTCCATGCTGCGGGCCATCGACGAGGACGCCGAGGATGACCCGGACTTCGTCGACTGGTTCGACGCCACCTTCCTCTATGGCCGTGTGGTCGACGCCGCCTGCCGCAGGCATTGGGTCGATCCCACCGAGCCCCTGACCAACGCCGTCATCGCCCCGGCCCACGGGGTGCTTGTGACCAGCGCCACCCTGGCCGACCCGGGCCTCGATGATCCCTTCGCGCTGGCCGAGATGCGCACTGGCGCGGCGCGCCTGCCCGACCGGCCAAAGACGCTGAAGCTCGCCTCGCCCTTCGACTACGCCGCCAATGCCCGGGCCTTCGTGGTCACCGATGTGGGCAAGGATGATCCCCGCCAGGTGGCCGCGGCCATGCGTGAGCTGTTCCTGGCGGCCGGCGGCGGCGGCCTTGGCCTGTTCACCGCCATCCGCCGCCTGCGGGCGGTCCATGAGCGCATCGCAGGTCCCCTGGCCGACAAGGGCCTGGCCCTCTACGCCCAGCATGCCGACGGCCTTGAGGTCGGCGCCCTGGTGGACATCTTCCGCGCTGAGGAGGACGCCTGCCTGCTGGGCACCGACGCCGTGCGCGACGGGGTCGATGTGCCCGGTCGGTCCCTGCGCCTGCTGGTCTTCGACCGCGTGCCGTGGCCCAGACCCGACATCCTGCACAAGGCTCGCCGGGTCCGCTTTGGCGGCAAGGGCTATGACGACTCCATCGCCCGCGGCCGCATCGCCCAGGCCTTCGGCCGCCTGATCCGCCGCGCCGACGACAAGGGGGTCTTCGTCATGCTCGACGCCGCCGCCCCCACCCGCCTGTTCTCCAGCCTCCCGCCGGGCGTGGAGATCCAGCGCCTGGGCCTGGTGGAGGCCATCGAGGCGACGGCTGAGTTTTTGAAGGCTGAGAGCTGAGACCCTGAGCCGTCATGCTGGGCACAGTGCCCAGCATGACGGCGGTGGGGGAGATGGCCTCTAAGCCGTCGCCTTGGAAAACACCTGAATCACCACCACGCCGGCCAGGATCAGGCCGATGCCGATGAGGCCGGCGGTGTCGATCTGCTGGCGGTAAAGGACCCAGGCGATGGCGGTGATCAGCACGATGCCGACGCCCGACCAGATGGCGTAGGCCAGGCCGACGGGCACGGTCCGCATGGCCTGGGACATGCACCAGAAGGCGATCCCGTAGCCGAGAGCGGTGATCACCGAGGGGGTGATGTGGCGAAATCCGTCCGAGGCCTTCAGGGCCGTGGTGGCGATCACCTCGGCGACGATGGCGATGGAGAGCCAGGCCATGCCAGGCATCAGGCGCCTCGCTTGCGGCCGAAGTCGGGCTCGGCGCTCTCCTGGCCGGCCTCGATGACACCCCGACGGATCTCCCGGGTGCGGCTGAACAGGTCATAGAGCTTGTCGCCCTCGCCCCAGCGGATGGCCCGCGACAGGGCCTGCAGGTCCTCGGTGAAGCGGCCCAGGACCTCAAGCACCGCGTCCTTGTTGGTCAGGAAGATGTCCCGCCACATGGTCGGGTCGGACGCCGCGATACGGGTGAAGTCACGAAAGCCGCCGGCGGAATACTTCATCACCTCGGCCCGGGTGACCTCCTCCATGTCGGCGGCGGTGCCGACGATGTTGTAGGCGATCAGGTGGGGCAGGTGGCTGGTGACGGCCAAAACGAGGTCGTGGTGCTTGTCGTCCATCTGCTCGACCTGGGCGCCGAGCGCTGTCCAGAAGTCAGCCAGGCGCTGGACGGCCTCCAGATAGGCCTCATCCTCCCGGGCCTGCGGAGTCAGGATCACCCAGCGTTGATGAAACAGCTCGGCGAAACCGGCGTCGGGCCCCGACTGCTCGGTGCCGGCGATGGGGTGGCCAGGCACGATATGGACCGTGTCAGGCAGGACGGCGGCCAGGGCCTCGCTGACCGCAGCCTTGACCGAGCCCACATCGCTGACGATCGCGCCCGGCGAGATGGCGTGGGCGCAGGCCGCCGCCGCCTCACCGATGGCGCGCACCGGCGTGGCGAAGATGATGAGGTCAGCGCCGGCCACCGCCTCTTCGGCGCTGAGCGTCACCTCGTCGGCCAGGCCCAGCTCGGCGATCCGGGCCCGGGCGAAGGCGCTGGCGTCATGGATGACGATCTGGCGCGCGGCGCCGGACGCTCGCGCGCCCCTGGCCAGGGACGAGCCGATCAGGCCGCAGCCAATGATGGCCAGGCGGGCGAAGACGGGGTCGGCCATCAATCGGCCTGCATGAAGTCGGCCAGGGCCTCGACCACGGCGCGGTTGTGCGCCTCAAGACCGATGGTCATGCGCAGATGGTGGGGCAGGCCGTAGCCGCCGACGCCGCGGACGATCAGGCCGCGGCTGGCGAGGAAGGCCTCGGCCGCCTGGGCGTTCTTGGGTCCCGTGGTCGGAAAGCCCACCAGGACGAAGTTGGTGGCGCTGGGCACCGGCGACAGGCCCATGCCGCCGAACTGCTGGGCGAGCCAGGGCCGCCATTGGGCGAGCAGGTCCAGGGAGGCTTTCTGGAAGTCCTTGTCGGCCAGGGCCTCCACGGCGGCCAGCTGGCCGGGGATGGTGGTGTTGAAAGGTTGGCGGATGCGGTCCAGCGCGCTGATCATCTCGGCCGGCCCATAGGCCCAGCCCACCCGCAGGGTGGCCAGGCCGTGCAGCTTGGAGAAGGTGCGGGTGACGATGACATTGTCGCTGGTGCGCGCGAGATCGGTCCCGTCCTCGAAGGCCGGATCATCGACGAACTCGGCATAGGCGCCGTCCAGCACCAGGACCACGCTCTTGGGCAGGGCGGCATGCAGGCGACGGATTTCCTCACCGCCGATATAGGTGCCGGTGGGATTGCCGGGATTGGCGATGAAGACCAACCGCGTGCGGTCGTTCACCAGCTTCAGGAGCTCGTCCACATCGACGCGGTAGTCCAGTTCGGGCGCGCTCAGGACCTCGGCCTGGCAGGCCCGCGCGCCGATGGCGTAGGCGCCGAAGGCGAACTCGCCTTGGACGATGTTGTCGCCGGGCTCCAGATAGACTTGGCAGAGCATGTGGAAGATCTCGTCCGAGCCGCAGCCGAAGATCAGCTGCTCGGGCTCCAGGCGGAACTCCGCGGCGATGGCCTGGCGCAGCGGGGTGGCGCGGCTGTCGGGATAGATGTGCAACTGGTCGATGGCGCCGGCATAGGCGGCCTTGGCCTTGGGGCTGCAGCCCAGGACGTTCTCATTGGCCGACAGCTTCAGCGGATGCTCGATCCCGTCGACCTTGGCCTTACCGGGGACGTAGGCCGAGATATCGAGGATGCCCGGCTTGGGAACCGGGCGGTCGGCGGCGGCGCGATCGGAGGACTGGGACATGGGAGGGCCTGGGTTTGGACGTATCAGGCCCTGGCTCTTACACGTCGAACGGTTCCGGCGCAGCCCCGATGACGCCGCTGAGCCGACCCGGCGCCCGGGCCAGCCGCTCATCATTGGCCTGATAATAGCCCGCCAGGGTGAAGAGCTTGAGGCCACCGGCCTCGCTGAGCAGTTCAGCGGCGACGCCATCACGGCTCAGGGTCTCGGCGACCTTGGTTGAGGAGCCGGGCGCATCGGTGACCCACAGGGTGATGTCGGCCCCGGTGGGCTCGACCTCGACCTCGGCGAAGGCCAGCGCCGAGGGCGGACCCCAGACGTTGAGGCAGGGCAGGACGGCGAACACCTTGAGCTTCGGCTCGGCCAGCAGACGGCCCCACCAGGCGGTCTCGCCGCTCAGCATGGCCACGCCGACGCCGCCCTTGAGCTTGGCGGCGGCGAGGGCCTCTTCCGGCTTCTGGGTCATGCGCAGGGCCGGAGCCGCGCCAAACCGCAGCCGCGCCAGTTCCAAAGCCCGGGCCGGCGTCGGGCCGCCCCAGACGGTCAGGGCGAAGGGCCCCTGCAGGGCCAGGCTCTGGCCCATCATTTCGCGCCAGATGCGAACGACCAGGGCGTCGCTGGCTCCAGTCCGTGGCATGGCCAGCAGTCGGCGCAGGATTTCGGTCTCCCGGCCCGGGCGCAGACCGAAGCGGTCGGCCTGGCCGGCGGCGGCCTTGGCGGCGGCCACCTGCTTGCCCAGCGCCGTGCGCTCATCCAGCAGCGCCAGCAGACCTGCGTCGATCTCGTCGATGCGCGCCCGCACGGCGTCCAGAGCGACTGGCGAAGGCGCGGCTTGCGGGGCGTCGGCCATTTCTATTCCCGAAACGAAAGCCGCGACCTAAGTCATTGCGTGAGAGGGCGCAATAGGGCCGGCTGACGCAATAAAGTTGCAGGCGAAACCATCGACCTCAATAGACCCGGGGCGCTGGCCCGATGGCCACCGGCCCCAGGGTCGTCTGGCCCGCCTGGAAGGTGATGGCGGCCTGGGCCACATTGTCAGCCCCCTGCCGAGCGGCGGCCACGGCGGCTGCGGTGTCAGCTGTTTCAGGGGGCAGAACGCCACCGGCGCCGAGGGCGGCCAGGGCCTCTGGCGCCTGACGCAGGGTGACGTCCAGGGTCCCGCGCAAGCGACCGTCGGGGCCGACGAACAATTGCCCCCGATTGACGCCGATCACCGCCTCGCCAGCGGTCAGGCCGGCCTCACGGACCTGGGCCATGCCGCCAGCCTGGCTCCAGTTGCGAACCGCCTGGGGCCAGTCGGCGCCCTCAAACGCGCTCATCTGGGTCAGCAGGGTGTCCCATTTGAGATCGATGTCGCCGTCCTGGGCGATGCGGGCGAACAGGCCGCTCATCTGCGCCTGGCCATCCTCGACCTCCAGGAACAGGGCCCCCTGATCTTCAGGGCCAGGTCGCAGGTGGAAGGCCACCTTCTGCGCCCGCGACAGGGCGAAGGGCTGGGCGCCCGGGGTGGGCGTGAAAATGAGCTCGCGCCCCTCGAAATCGAAGCGCGGCGGCTTTGCGCCGACATCCCCCAGGCTGGCGCGCAGCAATGCGCCGGACACCTGCACCGACCCCGACTGCGGCCGGGTGAAGGTCAGGCCATCGGGTGCGGCGAAGATCCAGCGGCCGAGCGCATGCATATAGGCCTCTGACTCCAGGCGTGGCGTGGCCAGCGCCCAGCCCGAGGGCTCACGGATCACCGCGTCGGTCAGGGTGACGTTGAGGCGGAAGGGATAGCCGCCGATGCTGCGCGTCCCCCAACTGACCTCATAGCCCGCGCTGCGCAGGGCCTCGGCGGTGGCGTCCATGCGGTCGCCGGTCTGGATGCGGGTCCAGAACCAGAATCCGCTCCAGACGATCATCGCCAGGATCAGGAGGGCGAAGGGCAGGACTAGGCCCAGGCGGCGGGGTTTGCGAGCGGGCGCGGTATCGGGCACAGACATGGAGGGCTTTGCAGGCTTTTCTTCTGACGGATCGGGAATGTCGGGCGGCGAGGGGCGGTGGGTGTTTGGCTATGGGTCGCTCATGTGGCGGCCAGGCTTCAGCTTTGTCGAGCGCTCGAGCGCCATCCTACACGGCCGCCGCCGGGCCTTCTGCATCTATTCGGTCCATCACCGGGGCACCTATGAGCGCCCGGGCCTGGTGCTGGGCCTGGCGCCTGGCGGGGCGGTCAGGGGCGCGGCCTACCGCGTGGCCGAGGCCGACTGGCCCGAGGTCTATGCCTATCTGATGGAGCGAGAACAGCCCACCGAGACCTATGTGGAGGCCAGGCGGCCCGTGCGGCTGGCTGATGGTCGGCGCGTGGAGAGCCTCGTCTTCCTCTCTGACGTCGGCCATCCTCAGTGGGCTGGCGCCCTGTCCCTGGAGCGTCAGGCGGAGCTGATCACCGGCGCGGTCGGACTGTCGGGTCCCAATGAGGCGTATCTTCGAGACCTTGTGGGCCATCTCCGCGACGAGGGCGTGCGCGACCGGGCCATGGAAGACCTGCTGACCCGCGTGGAGCGTCAGGCCGCGGGGGCGCTCGCCTAGAGCTCCAGCAGCCTCATCGACGCGCTCTCGATCCGCTCCTCCAGGGTGCGCATGAACTCGGCGCGCTTGAGGCCGGGTGGGATGGGCTCCAGGTACTCGAAGACGATGACGCCGGGTTTGCGCAGGAAGCCGTGCTTGGGCCAGTGGACGCCGGAATTGGTGGCGACCGGATGCACCGGCAGGTTCAGTTCCCGATAGAGGGCCGCGATGCCGGGCTTGTAGCTGCCTCGCACGCCGGGTTCGCCGCGGGTGCCTTCGGGGAAGATCACCAGCTGCCGGTCTTCCTGCAGGCGCTCTTGGGTGTCGCGCACCAGCTTCTTCAGCGCCGCGGCCTGGGCTTCGCGGTCGACCACAATCATGCCCGCCTTCTGGGCGTACCAGCCGAAGAACGGAATCCACATCAGCTCCTTCTTCAGCACGAAACAGGAATCCGGCAGCCAGGCGAACTGGGCGAAGACGTCGAACATGCACTGGTGCTTGGGCGCCACCAGGGCCTTGCCCTTTGGCACGTGTTCCAGGCCCCGGACCTCGACCCGGATGTCGCAGATGCGCAGGAGGCCGATAACCCCGTAGCTCCAGACCTCCAGCGCCCGGAGGACCCAGGTCCGTGGGGCCAGCAGCAGGGGGGTGATCAGGATCGCCACGCTGGCCGACCAAAGATAGAAGAGCGCCACGAAGAGCAGCGAGCGCAGAGCCGTCATGGCATGCCTCTTTCTTGCATTGACCTGGATCCCTGGATTGGCGCGCCGCGTCGGAAGATCAACCGACCTGGGCCGCTGGCTTGGCGGCCTCATTGTCCTTGGGACCCAGGCGCAGGACCATCTCGCGGCCGAGGATGGCGAGGTATTTCGAATACTCCATCACCATCAGCCGCGTCCCCCCCGCGCTCCGCCACCATCGACGGGCGTCCAGGGTGGGGGTCGCCACGGGATAGGCCTGCAGGGTGACGCCTGGCAGGGCCGAGCCGAGCTCCAGCATGGCCCGGGGCATGTGGAAATCGGCGGTGACCACGATCAGGCTGTCATAGCGCCGGGCCTTCACCCAGCCGGCGGTCTCCTGGGCGTTGCCAAACGTGTCCGCGGCCTCGAAGCCCAGATCGACGCAGCAGTCATAGAGCAGCTGGGCTGCGCGGCTCAGCTGGCGGATGTCCGCGCGGCTGACCTCACGGTTGACGCCGGACACCAGCATCCGGTCGCCCTTGCCCGCCTCCAGCAGGCGCATGCCCGCGGCGATTCGCTCATTGGAGCCAGCGCCAGTCAGGGCGACAATCCCGTCGGCCACCGCGGGCTCACGGGCTGGCGTCGACTGCTCCACCCGCGTGGCGAAGGCCAGCAGGCCAGCGGCCCAGATCAAGGCGGCCACGAAAAGAAGGGCGAGCGTTTTCATGGGGCTCTCACGACAGCTCGCGAATGAGGCTCGCGGCCGTCATCCGCGCCGCCACCGCCGCCACAAGGGCTGCGGCCAATGGACAAGGTAGAACAGCCAGCAGATCGCTCCAAGCCACCGGCAGCACCGGGGTCAGCCCCTGTCCCCCGCCCCCGAGGCGCAAGGCCGCCCCAAGGACCGCTGCGCCGGCCGCGCCGACCAGACCGGCGCCAGCGGCCATCTGAGCGAAGCGCACCTGGAAGAGGCGGGCGATGAAGGCGTCTTCCGCCCCGGTCAGGTGCAACAACTCGACCACCTCGCGTCGGGCGGCGAGGCCGGCCCGGGTGGCGAAGGCCACGACGGCGGCGGCGGCGGCGGAAATCAGCAGGAAAACCCCAAGCCCCACCCAGCGGGCGATCGCCGCGCCGCGCTGGATGTCGGCCAGCCAGGTGGTGTGATCATCCACCACCGCATCAAGGCCCCTGGCGCTCAGGGCCTGCTGGAGGCTGCGTGCAGACGCCGGCGACTCGCGGTCGAGGATCACGGCCACCAGCCTGGGCACGGGCAGGTCGGCGAGATCGGCGGCCTCTCCTAGCCAGGGCGCGATGAGGGCCTCGGCCTTTTCCCGTTCAAGGGCTCGAGCCTCGGCCACCCCATTTACCCCGGCCAGGGTCTCTGCGGCGCGGGCGGCGGCCGAATCGGGGGTCTCATTGGCCTTGGGCCGGACGATCACCGTCATTTCTCCGGTGAGCTGGTGCGACCATCCCCGGGCCGCCCGGTCCGAGGCGATCACCCCAAGGGCCGTCAGGCAGGCGAGAAAACATAACACCGCAACCACGAACACCAGGGCGCTGTCGCGGGTGTCGCGCTCGGGAAGGAAGGGCGACGGCCGCCAACGGTCGAGGTCGAAGGACCCGCTTCCCCGGCGCCGGCTCATGCTCGCGCTCCCGCGGGGATAGGCCCCATATGGACCAGGCGTCCATCCTCCAGATGCAGGACGGGCATGCCCGAGCGGGCCACGAGGTCCTGGTCATGGGTGGCGATCAGGACGGTGGTGCCCAGGCGGTTAAGCTCAAGAAACAGCCGCAGAATGCGCAGGCCCATTTCGTGATCCACATTGCCCGTGGGCTCGTCGGCGAGCAGGATGTCGGGACGGCCCACCACCGCCCGGGCGATGGCCAGGCGCTGCTTTTCTCCGCCGGCCAGGGTAGGGGGCAGGGCGTGCATCCGGTCCTTCAGCCCAACCCAGGTGAGCAACTCGGCGACGTCCTGGCGGTAGGAGTCCGGTTTCTGTCCCGCGATCCGCAGGGGTACGGCGGCATTGTCGAAGGCGCTCAGATGATCGAGCAGACGGAATTCCTGGAAGACCACGCCAATGCGGCGGCGCAGGAAAGGCCGCACCTGGGCCGGAGTCTGCGCCACATCCTGGCCGAACAGGTGCAAGAGTCCCTTGGACGGCTGGGCGGCCAGATAGATCAGTTTCAAGAGGGAGGTCTTGCCCGCTCCCGAAGGCCCGGTGACGAAATGGAAAGACCCTTGCGGCAAGGAGAAGGTGAGGTCCCTGAGCGTCTCAGGCTCGCGTCCGTATCGCATGGAGACGTCGTCGAAACGTACGACGGCGTCCCAGGCGTCGGCCGTCTCTGCGGCGTTCGGGTTTCTGGACATGGAGACCGGAATCGGCGACCTCGATACGGTGGGCTGGAGGGTCCGATACAGCGGCCATGATACTGACCTGTCCAGACTGCTCCACCAGCTATTTCGTGGACGACGCAAAGATCCCTCAACAGGGGCGCGTCGTGAAGTGCGCGAGCTGTGGAAACCGGTGGACGGCCCGCCACGAAGCGCCTGTGACGGCGCCTGAGCCGGTCGCAAGCCCCACACCCGCCCCCGCCGATAGCCCCCTGGGGCCGATCGATCAACCCACGCTAGAGGCCGCCCCCGATCCTGGCGCCGAACCGACCGGCCGTTCGGGCGAGGCCCTGCCGCGGGCTTTCCGGGCCAAGGCCGATGATACGCGCCGCCTTCGCGAGGCCGCCGCCACTGGCGTGGTGTGGGCCGGCATGTCGGCGGCGCTGGCCCTGATGGTCGTGGTCGCCGTGGTTTTCCGGGTTGATGTGGTTCGCCTGTGGCCGAGTACGGCCGGCGCCTTCGCCAGTGTGGGCCTGCCTGTGAACAGCATTGGCCTGGCCATCGAGGGGGTGGAGTTCGAGCCCGCCCTGCAGGATGGCTACGCGGCGCTGTCGGTCTCCGGCATGATCCGCAATATCGAGGACCGCACCATCACGGCCCCGCCCCTGCAGATCAGATTGCTGGACAAGAACGGCGTGGCTGTGGCCACCAAGATCGCGCGACCAGCCGACCCGGTGATTCCGCCTGGCGAGACTCGCCACTTCGCCATCGCCCTGATCGATCCCCCTGGCGCGGCCGCCGACCTGGAGATCACCTTCGCCGAACTGCGGGCCGCCGCAGAGCCGCCCTCGGCGCCTACGGAACTGCTCGACCTGCGTGGCGCGGCTGAAGCCACCCTCCCCGAAGTCGCCCAGCGCCCAGTCATCGAGGCCGTCGCCCTGCCGGACGCGGCGCTTGCGGTGTCGGGCAATGAGTGAACCGACCATCGAAGTCCTGCTGGACGAGGCCGAGGTCGCCCATCGGGTCGAGGCGCTGGCGCAGACCATCGCGCCACGCATCGACGACGACACTGTGGTCATCTGCCTGCTGACAGGCGGCCTGTGGTTCTGCGCCGATCTGACCCGGGCCCTGGCCAGGGCCGGCCGCCACGTCCGTTTTGACGCCCTGTGGCTGGCCTCCTATGGCGACGCCCGGGCCAGTCTTGGGCGATGTGAGGTGCGCGCCGATCTGCAACGTCCCCTGGAGGGCCGTCGCGCCCTGATCGTCGACGATGTGATCGACACGGGCCTGTCGCTGAGCGAGGCCGCGCGTCTGGTGCGGGACTCCGGCGCCTCGGAAGTGCTGACCTGCGTCTTCGCCACCAAGCCCTGGCCGACCCCCCGGGCCATCGAGCCCGACTTCGTCGCCTGGACCGCCCCGCCGCGCTTCCTCGTGGGCTATGGCATGGACGCCGCCGGCCAGTACCGCGGGCTGCCCTATGTAGGCGCCTTGGACTGAGGCTTCAGAGCCAGGGCGCTGGCGTCTCGCGGCCGAGCATTTCCTCATAGGTCGGGCGCGGCCGAACGACGGCGTAGTCGCCGCCCTTGACCATGACCTCGGGAACCAGGGGCCGGCTGTTGTACTCGCTGGCCATGGAGGCCCCGTAGGCCCCGGCGCTCATGAAGGCCACGAGGTCACCGGCTTCGAAGGTGGGCAGGGCCCGGTCGCGGGTGAAGGTGTCGCCGGTCTCGCAGACCGGCCCCACCACATCATAGGTCTTGGCCTCGCCGTCCCGGGGCCGCACGGCGCGGATGTCGTGATAGGCGTCATACATGGCCGGGCGCAGCAGGTCGTTCATGGCTGCGTCCAGCACCAGGAAGCGGCGTCCCTCTGGCCGTTCATGGATATGCACCACCTCGGCCAGCAGCACCCCGGCGTTGGCGGCGATCACCCGGCCAGGCTCGAAGGCCAGGGTCACATCCAGGTCGCGGGTCGCCTCGGCGACCACCTTGGCGTAGTCAGCCGGCGACGGCGGCTCGGGTTGATTGAAATAGGGCACGCCAAGCCCCCCGCCCAGATCCAGGCGCTCCACGTTCAGGCCCTCAGCCTTCAGGCGTCGGACGAGGCCGGCCATCTTGGCGAAGGCTTCGGCCATGGGGGCCAGATCGGTGATCTGGCTGCCGATGTGGCAGGCCACGCCCACCGGTTTCAGCCAGGCGTTGTTGGAGGCCTGGGCGTACAGTCGCTCCGCCTCGGTGAAGGAGACGCCGAACTTGTTCTCAGACTTGCCCGTGGCGATCTTGGCGTGACCACCCGCCGTCACGTCGGGGTTAACCCGGAAGGCGATGGTCGCCCGCTTTCCCAGACCTTGCGCCACCTGGGCGATGGCCAGCATCTCGGGCTCGGACTCGACGTTGATTTCGCAGACGCCGGCCTCAAGCGCGAAAGCGATCTCAGACCGGGTCTTGCCGACGCCGGAGAAGACGATGCGCTCCGGGGGCACGCCGGCCGCCAAGGCCCGTCGGATCTCACCTTCGGAGACCGTGTCCGCCCCGGCGCCAAGCTGGGCAAGGGTTCTCAGGACGGCCAGGTTGGAGTTGGCCTTCACCGCGAAGGCGATCAACGGCTGGCGGACGCCCTCAGCTTCCAGGGCGTCGCGCAGGACCGTGTAGTGCCGCTCGAAGGTGGCGGTGGAATAGACATAGACCGGCGTGCCCACCGCCTCGGCGATGGCCGACAGCGGGACGTCCTCACAGAAGAGCTCGCCGTCCCGAAGCTCGAAATGGTTCATCGGGGATTGGCGTAGGGGTCAGGCAGGGCGCCTTGCGGGCCCGACGAGCTCGGATTGGACGAGGTGCCGTCGATGGGCAGGGTGCGGGACGGCGCGGGGTTCGTGGCCCGGGTGCGCGGATCGACCGTGTCCACCGGCTTGTTGGCGGAGGGGCGCGGGGCGACGACCTCGCCGGTCGCCGGATCGCCCCAGAGGGGCGGCGGACGATCCAGGGCGCCGGCCTTGCCACAGGCGGCCAGGGCGAGCGTGCTGGCCAGGGCCATGAGAAGCGGAGCGCGAAGGGTCATTTCAGCAGGTCCTTCCAGCGGGCGACCTGGGCGCGAACCTGGTCGGGGGCGGCGCCGCCATAGCTTTTGCGGCTGGCCACGGATGCGGCCGGTGTCAGAACGTCATAAACGCCAGAGCCGATGCGCGGGTCCAGGGCCTTCATCTGGTCCAGGGGCAGGCCCGCCAGATCACAGCCCAACTGCTCAGCCCGCTTCACGGCCGCGCCGGTGATGTGGTGGGCGTCGCGGAAGGGCATATCCAGGGTTCGCACCAGCCAGTCGGCCAGGTCCGTGGCGGTCGAGAAGCCGGCCCCGGCGGCTGCGGCCATGCGCTCGGCGTTCGGGGTCAGGTCGGCGACCATGCCGGTCATGGCGCCGAGCGACAGGTCGAGGACGTCGAAGGCCTCGAACGTCGGGACCTTGTCCTCCTGCATGTCCTTCGAATAGGCGAGCGGCAGGCCCTTCATCACCACGGCCAGCTGGGTGAAGGCCGCCAGCATGCGGCCGGCCTTGGCCCGGACCAACTCGGCCGCGTCGGGGTTCTTCTTCTGCGGCATGATCGACGAGCCGGTGGTGAAGGCGTCCGACAGGGAGATGAAGCCGAACTGTGGCGTCATCCAGATCACGATCTCCTCGGCCAGCCTCGAGAGGTGCGTGGCGCAGATGGCGCCCGCCGCCAGGGCCTCGAGCGCGAAGTCGCGGGACGAGACGCTGTCCAGGGAGTTTGCGGTGGGTCGTTCAAAGCCCAACGCCTTGGCCGTGGCGTGCCGGTCGATAGGGAAGGGTGAACCCGCCAGGGCCGCAGCGCCCAGGGGGCACTCGTTCATCCGGGCCGCTGCATCGGTGAAACGCGAGGCGTCGCGGCCGAACATCTCAACATAGGCCATCAGATGGTGGCCGAAGGTCACCGGCTGGGCCGGCTGCAGGTGGGTAAACCCCGGCATCAGGGTGTCGGCGTGGGTTTCGGCCTGGGCGACCAGGGCGCGCTGCAGGGCCTGGAGCTGCTCGGCGGTGCGGTGGCAGGCCTCGCGGACCCACATGCGGAAGTCCAGCGCCACCTGATCATTGCGCGAGCGGGCCGTGTGCAGCCGCCCGGCCGCCGGACCGATCAGTTCGCGCAGACGGGCCTCCACATTCATGTGGATGTCTTCGTATTCGTCGCGGAAGGGGAAGGTTCCCTCGGCGATCTCCGCCTCGATACGGGACAGCCCGCCCTGGATGGACGCTTCGTCGTCGCTGGAGATGACACCCTGGGCCTTCAGCATGGCTGCATGGGCGCGCGAACCCGCCAGATCCTGTGGCGCCAGCCGCTTGTCGAAGCCGATGGAGACGTTGATCGCCTGCATCAGGTCGGCGGGCTTGGCTGAAAATCGGCCGCCCCACATGGCCTGGCCCTGGCCGGGGGCGTCGCCCTTCGCCATATGGACGCTGTGTTGCGGAGTCTTGGAGGCGTTGTCGGTCATATGAACGGTCAATCAGAGGCGAAACCCGGACCAAGCCTGTTCCGCTGGATCCTCTGGGGCGTCGCCGCCTTCGGCGTCGCGGCGGTGGTCTACATCATCGGCCAGGCTTCCACCAATCCCGATGCGAGCCGTGGCCTCCGGGCCTTCGCCAAGGGGGAGATGGCGGCTCTTCAAACCCCCAAGGAGCCACGGCCTGCGCCCGTGACGACCATCTATGATCCTGACGGCCAACCGGTGCGGTTGGGCGACTTCCGGGGCGAGGTGGTGGTGCTGAACCTCTGGGCGACCTGGTGCCCGCCCTGCGTGGCGGAAATGCCCACCCTGGCGGCGCTGGCGTCCCACTATGAGGGCCAGCCTGTCCGGGTCCTGGCCGTCAGCATCGATCGCGCCGTCGATGTCGACAAGGCGCGGACCTTCATCGGCCAGCATGCCCCCCTGGCCTACTACAGCGACCCCAATATGAAGCTTGCCTTCGATCTGGTCCCGCCCGCGCCAGGCATGCCCACCACCGTGATCTACGGGGCGGACGGCATCGAACGAGCCCGACTTTCCGGCGGGGCGGACTGGGGTGGCGATGACGCCAAGGCCTTGGTGGACCACGTACTCGCCGCCGAATAGCCGGCCCTTGCAGATGGCCGACGGGCGGCCGATTCTGCCTTGGTCGTCAGGCCGGCTCGCGTCTGCGTGCGCCCGCCGCAGCAGGAACCGAAGCTGACGCGCCGGGCGCCAGGATGCGCAGGAAGCTGACCAAGGCCGTGCGAGCGTCCTGCGGAAGCTGTTCGTAGACCGTCAGCAGTTCCAGGGCGCCCGGGGTCCGCATCCGCGACAACAGGTCCAGATCGACGCTGGGCTCATCATCCGGCGTATCCAGCACATCCAGCAGATCGGTCACCCGGCAGCGCAATGCCCGGGCGATCTGCACCAGGCGGGAGAAGGAGATGCGATTGGCCCCGTTCTCGTACTTCTGGATCTGCTGGAAGCTCACGCCGCATTGTTCCGCCAGAGCCTCCTGAGACATGCCGATGGTCCGGCGGCGGATGCGCACGGCCGCCCCGAGGGCGGTGTCCATGGGGTCTGGGCTCTTGGTGGTGGACTCCGTCAATTCGGTCTCCTTGTTCACACGCCGCTTACCCAACGGAATGTCCGCCAGATAAAATATTTCAAGTGTGAGAAGTTGTGAACGCTCCTCGACACCCGCCTAGCGTCGGTAACCCACAAGTTGCAAGAATGACGTTCTACGAAAATGGGTAGATGGTAACGTGACGGGATGTCGCGTCAGGGCCAACGGGGGACAGGCGAGCCCTTCTAGCCCCGCAAATGCATCTCAAACGCGCCTCGAACCGCGAAAGTTCGCCATCAGCCAGGCTCCGAAGTCCCCAGACTGTGACGTCTATCGGGGCCACGCCTCGGCAATCTGCGGCTTCGCAATAGGCCCAGACATGCCGCGCCCGACATTTCGGGCTTGCAACAAACTCGCCTGAGCCCAGATCTTCAAACCCCTGTGAGCGCCCATCAGCCATGCTCGTCTCCCTACCGGAACAAAAGCAGAACTCATGGGGCGTGGCGACTCCATTCAGCGTGAAGCGCGTGTCAAAGAGGCGAGCCGCGCCCTGCGCGTTTCGTAGAACTGGGAACCCCGAGTGCGAGAGGGTCGCTGATACGGGCGAAGGGTCCTCGACTGCCGATCCAGTCCCCGAGTTGGGGTCGCGATACCCCAATGCACACGTTAAGTATGTTGATAATACACCGCAAATCGTCGCATGCGGCGATGCGGCCTCGCCTGATTCAGGCTACGGCGGGGCTGGGGCAGGCAAGTCCGGGTCGTCAGGACGCCGCGGCGTAGGCGGGCGTGGCGGCGGCGGCGTCGAGAAAGGCTGTCAGGCGGGCCAGAGGCAGGGCGGGCGAGATCAGGTAGCCTTGAATGAGATCGCAGCCAAGGTTCAGAAGGATGGCCTCCACGGCCGCGTCTTCCACGCCCTCAGCCACCACACGCATGTTGAGGCTGTGCGCCAGCTCGATGGTCGAGCGCAGGATCAGGCGATCGCGTTCTGTATCCACCGCCGTGGCGATGGTGCGGTCGAGCTTGAGTTCGTCGGCGTCCAGGATCTTGAGATAGGACAGGGACGACAGCCCCACACCGTAGTCGTCGATCGAGATGGCCAGCCCCGCCGCCCGGAAGGCCGCCACGGCCTCGATCGCCGCCTGTGGGTTCTCGATGACGGCGGTTTCTGTGACTTCCAGGCACAGTTCGTGGGCTCGGCCCCGGACGGCGCGCAGCACAAATTCCCTGAAGCTGAGGTCACCCAGGACCCGGCCCGAGACATTGACCGAGACCAGCAGCCGCCGCCCGGCGGCGCGCAGGGTGGCGCTGTCGGCCAGGGCCTGGGTGAGGGTCCATTCCGTCAGCTCCCGGATCGCGCCGGTCTCTTCGGCGGCCGGGATGAAGATGTCGGGTCGGATCGCCCCTCGGGTCGGGTGAGTCCACCGCATCAGGGCCTCGACCCCGGTGATGTCCCCGCTGGCCGCCCGCTTGGGTTGGTAATGCAAAGAGATCTGGCCGTCCGCCAGGCCCTGGCGCAGGTCGCTCATCAGCGAGAGATTCAAGGTCGGGTCCTGGAAGGCCGCCGGTTGGAACATCATCCGCCGCCGGTTCAGGCGCTGGGCCTCGTCGAGGGCTATGGTCGCCTGCTCCAGCAGGCGTTCATGGGTTTCAGCCGGGTTCCAGTCATAGGCCACCCCCAGCCGCAAAAAGGCGTCCACCAGCGCCCCATCCACCTTGTAGGCGGGCTCGAGGGCCTCCAGACAGGCCAGCTCGGCCTCCAGGGCCGGCAGATCGCCGCGGCGCACCACCAGGCCCAGGACCCCCGTGGAGAGATAACCTAGCCGGCTGGCATGAGTGGTCCTCAGCAGGCGCGCGGCGATGGCGCGCACCACCTCATTGGACATCCCGTAGCCAATGGCCGCCCGCATTTGGGCGTAGCGATCGACGCCGAGGGCGATGACGGCCACCGCGCCGGGTTCACCTTGCCGAATCCTCGCGATCTCGCTCAGCAGGGCCCGGCGGTTGGGGAGTTCTGTCTCGGGTTCGTGCATGGCCAGGTGCAGCAGGCCCGCCTCCCGGGCGCGCACAATGTCTTCCCCCCGGCGCGCCAACTCCTGCCGGATGGTGGCGACCAGGCAGAGCGCCTGGGTGAGCAGCAGCGGGGCCACCGGCAGGAAGGCCGGCCCGAGGGCCTGGACGATGATCGGCAGCGCGAGGATCAGCGCCAGCACCAGCATGTGGCGACGGGCCAGAACCTCAAGATTGATCGCGCTCTGGCTGGGACGCAGGCCCAGGGCCACGGCGAGGATAATGACCAGGACGAGCAGAGGATGCGGCCCATTGAGGGCTCTTCCCTGGGCCAGACTCTCATAGGCCAGGGCATGAACGAACACGCCGGGCAGGATGCCGTCGCGCGGTGTGGCCAGATTGTCGCCCAGCTCCAGGGCGGTCGCCCCGACCAGGACCACGCGCCCACGGACGAGGGCCGGGTCAAACCGGTTCTCATAGACATCCTGAAAACTCAGGGTGGGTATTGTCTGGGGCCGGATACCAAAGTCGATATGGAAGGGCGCCGTGCGGCCATGGGGCTCGCCGGCCATCAGGGCGGCCATGGTGGGCCGGTAGGCCTCATCTGCGGCGAAGCCCCGAAGGTATCGCCGGAGTTTCCCATCATCGTCGACGATCACATTGACGCTGGCCAGCAAGGCGTCCTCGGAGAACTCCGCCAGTGGCGCGTTCTCAATCATCTGCGCGTCCCGAGAGTTTCGACGGTCCGGCTGGATGAAGGTCGGCAGGATGACCGTCCCGGGCGCCGCGCCGATGGCCTCGGCGAAAACACGGTCCATCTCCTCTGACGACCGAGCGCTGAAGTCGACGTCGAAGCCGATGAGACGGGCGCCCGCGTCGTCAAGATGTCTCAGGGCCTGGGCATAGCGATCCCGCTCCCACGGCCAGACATCGGCCGCAGCGAGACTTGCGGCGTCGATCTCCACCACCACCAGCTGCTGGCTGGCCGGACGTTGGATCAGTCCGAACCGCTGAGCGGCCAGAGCGTCCTCAACTGGCCGCAGCACGCCGCTGGTCATGGCCAGCACGACCAGAGCCGCAATCAGGCTCACGGTCGCCAGGCAGCGGGCGAGGGCGATCCCCGAGGGCGTGGTGAGGCGCTTCAGCATCAAATTCAGGGCTGGCGGCCCTGGCCTCCGCCGTTGCCATTGCCGTTGTTGGCTCCCGGGCCGGCAGGGACGTTCGCCGGGGGCCCATCGCCATTGCCATTGCCATTGCCATTGCCGTTGTTGGCGCCGGGGCCAGCGGGCGCGTCCGCAGGGGGGCCATTACCGTTTCCGTTATTGGCTCCCGGGCCGGCGGGGACATTGGCCGGGGGCCCATCGCCATTGCCATTGTTGGCGCCGGGACCCGCGGGCACGCCTGCAGGGGGCCCGTTACCATTTCCGTTATTGGCGCCTGGGCCGGCGGGCACGTTCGCCGGTGGCCCATTTCCATTGCCATTGCTGGCGCCGGGACCCGCGGGCGCGCCTGCAGGGGGGCCGTTACCATTTCCGTTATTGGCGCCTGGACCGGCGGGCACGTTCGCCGGGGGCCCATCGCCATTGCCATTGTTGGCGCCGGGACCCGCGGGCGCGCCTGCAGGGGGACCATTACCGTTTCCGTTATTGACGCCTGGGCCGGCCGGGACATTCGCCGGGGGCCCATCGCCATTGCCATTGCCATTATTGGCGCCGGGACCCGCGGGCACGCCTGCAGGGGGACCGTCGCCATTTCCGTTATTGGAGCCCGGACCGGCGGGGACATTCGCCGGGGGGCCGGCGGCGTCGCCATTGCTGGTCGGCGGGGCGGTTGCTGGCGCCGGAGCCGTGGACTGGGCCGCAGACTGCGCTACAGCCGCCATGGAGGCGCTCGCCAAGCTCATGCCAGGCGAGCCCCCGTTGTTCGCTTCTCCAAGGAGACTGTCGGGTCCAGCCTGTGCGCCTGGCGCCCCTGCGGCCATCTCGCGTCCCAGGACTGCGACGGGGCCGGCCACGACGCCCTCGGATAGTTGGGTGTAGTCAAGCGAGGGGAGAATTTGAGCGGCCGGCTCGGGCGTCGCCACGGCCGCGGGGGCGATCACGCCGACCTGATCAGGCTGGTCACGCGCCACGCGACCCGTGACGCCTGCGGGGATATCGTTGGGAATTCCGCCGCCATTGGCGCGGACCTCCACCAGCCCTTCGGCCACATGGACCGAATCGCTGACCGCGCCGACGGCGACGGTGAAGGTGGTGCCCTTGACCACCGCGGCCAGGAGAGGGGTGTCGACGCGGAAGTGCGGCTGAGCCTGCTTGTTCACCTGAAAGACGATCGAGCCGAGATCTTGCATGATCCGGGTCATGCCGGCCGGCTGGCCCGCCGCGACGGTCATGCGACTATTGGGGCCGATCACGATGCGCTTGTCGCCATCGGTGAGCACGGCCCGGGCGCCTCCAGCGGTGGTGATATCCGCGCCGGGGGGGATGGTCAGGTTCGCCGCGCCGACCTTGGGATCTTCACCCGGGACCGATACTCGTACGCGGCCCGTGACCTCGGTCAGTCGCCATTCCGCCGCTGCGGCGGCGCCCGCGCCTAGCAGGAGGGCGGTCGCCATGAGGCCCGCCAGGGTCCGTTTTGCGTAATGCATCTTCTAGCTTCCTACGCCAGACCGCGCTTCGGCGGCTGTGGATCGAAGCTCAACCCTAGTGAGACACAGCTAATCGAGGGCTAATATTTGAACAAAAATATATCGTTAGCGCCCCATTCACCTTCTTGAGGGACCCTGGCTAACCCTACTCACAATCCCGAGGCTGGTGTTGTCTGTGCGTTTGGCTCTGCGTCGCGCGACGCCTGTCCTGATTTCCGTCGCAGCGGTACTGACCGCAGGCTTTGGCGGCGGTCCTGCAGACCTGGCTCTGGCCCGGGCCAATGATGCGGCCCGAGAGGCCCCGGAGCCTGAAGGGGTGGCGGAAGGCCGGTTCGTACTGACGGGACTGACGATCGATGGGGTGAGCGCCTATCATCAGGGCGATCTTGCGCCCCTTTACGCCAATGCCCTGGCGACCGAGATCGGCGTTTCAGACCTGGCCGGAGTCGCTCAGGCCCTGACCGATCAGTATCGCAGGGACGGCTACTTTCTTGCCCGCGCGGCCACCCCGCGGCAGGTGGGCGCGGAGGGGCACGCCCGGCTGGTCGTCTATGAGGGCTATGTGGGCGAAGTGGCCTTCGAAGGCGACGCGGTGCCTGCGGTCGGCGCCCTGCTGAGCGATATCGTCGACATTCGCCCCCTGAAGCTGGCCGATCTCGACCGTCGCCTGGCCCTGGCCAATGACCTGCCCGGGATCAAGGTGAGCGCGCGACTGGAGCCGGACTTTGATGATCCGGCCCGACACCTGCTGGTGGTGACCACGCAGCTCCGCCGGGTTGAGGGGCAGGTCTACGTGGACAACCGCGGCGGCGCTCAGGCGGGGCCATGGCAGGTCTACGCCCGCGGCGCCGTCAACTCCACCATGCGTTCCGGCGACCAGTTGGGGGTGGGGGTGCTGACGACGCCGGGTCCCGCGCCGCGGTTCACTCAGGTGGATATCTCCTATGGCGCGCCCCTTCCCGACGGCGGCCAGCTGCGCGGCGCGGTCGCCGCTTCCAAGGCTGACGGGGATGCCGATGGTCTGGCCGCGGCCCTGGGAAATGAGAGCCAGTCGGCCAGTCTGCGAGTTTCCGCGCCCCTAGTCCGACGCCAGGACAGGTCCCTGTGGGTGCAAGCCCAGGCCGATGTGCGACGGGTGGAGCAGAACTGGACGACGGCCGACCTGGTGGACGAACTGGCGGTGGCCCGTGTCGCGGTCCAGGGGGAGCGCCGGAACGACGGCGCCTACTCCACGGCGTTCGTCCAGGTCAGTCGTGGCTTTGGCGGTCTCGGCGGCGAGCCTCGGGATGGCCGCACCCGCTGGGACGCCGACGGCCGGTTCTGGAAGCTGTACGCCTATGGATCACACTACCGGGACCTGGGGGCCAAGGCGGGCCTCTTTGTCACTGCGTCCGGCCAGTGGTCTCCTGACCCTCTGTTGTCCTCTGAGGAGTTCGCGGCGGGCGGACTTCCGGTGGGGCGCGCCTATGACTACGCCGAGATCATGGGCGATCGGGGAATTGCAGGCTCGGCCGAGCTCCGGGTCGGCTGGGACCCACAGCTGCGGCCCCTGACCTTCGTGCAGTCCTACGGCTTCATCGATGGGGCGAAGGTCTGGAACTACAATGCCGCCCCAGGCTGGGGGGACATTGACCTCGCCTCTGCAGGCGCCGGCGTCCGGTTGGTGTTTGAGGAACGGCTGAGCCTGCGTTTTGAGCTCGCCAAGCCCTTGACCCGTAAGCCCTCCACCCGGGCCAACAAGGGACTGCGCGGCTTCATCTCCCTGTCGTCCAGCTTCTGAGATCCGAGAGCCCGCCTCACTGATTTGAGCGAGGCCCGGCGAACTAGGCTGCGGCGGGGCCCTGGCCTTCGGCGACCCTCTGCAGGACCGCGATCAGGCGCTCGGGCTCAATGGGCTTGGGCATGTGAAGGTCCGCCCCGGCCGCCAGGCTCGCCGCCTGATGCTCGGGCAAGGTGTTGGCGGTGAGCATGACGATGGGGGTCCGGCCTTTGTGGGCGGCGTCTTCCCGGGCGCGGATATTTCGAATGGCGGTCAGGCCGTCCATCACGGGCATCTGCATGTCCATCAGCACCATGTCGAATGGCGCTGTCTCAAAGGCTTGGCAGGCCTCCAGCCCGTTTTCGGCCAAGACCAACTCCACGTCGAACTCAGCCAGCAGAACCTCGACCACCTGGCGGTTCACCGGATGGTCGTCGGCCACCAGGATGCGCAGGGGGCGGTTGGCGGGGATCTCCCGCGCACGCGGCTCGGCCTGCGTCGCGTCCTCGGCAGGGGGAAGTGAAATATCGACCCAGAAGCTGGCGCCGTCGCCAGGGCGCCCCTCGGCGTCAATCTCCCCGCCCATCAGCTCCACCAGCTCCCGGCTGATCGCCAGACCAAGGCCCATGCCGCCAAAGCGGCGCCCGATGGAGGCGTCCCCCTGGGAGAACCGCTTGAACAGCTCCGCCTTCCGGGCTGGATCAAAGCCCATGCCGGTGTCGTCCACCTTCAACCTCCAGCGTCCATCGGGCAGGGGGGTAAGGCTGACGCCGATCCTGCCGGTCTCTGTGAATTTGATGGCGTTGGTAAGCAGGTTGGCGAGAACCTGCTTGAAGCGCACCGGGTCGCCCATCACCCGGGCTTCGGCCTCCGGCGCGATGGCCAGGTCGAGGCTCAGCCCCTTCTCCAGGGCCCGAGGGCGCAGCAGCGTATCGATGGTGCGGGCGGCCTCGGCCAGATTGAACGCCTCGGAACTGATGCGGACGGCGCCGGACTCCATGCGGGCCACATCCAGCAGGTCCGACAGCAGCCGCTCCAGGCTGATCCCCGAGGAGCGGATGATCTCCACCATATTGCGCTGAACGGGGGTGAGCGTGGTGGATTCCAGTGCGGCGGCCACAGCGCAGACCCCATTCAGGGGGGTGCGGATCTCATGACTCATGTTGGCCAGGAATTCGGTCTGGGTGCGCTGGGCCTCCATCTGTCGCCGCCAGGCCGCGCGGCCTCGGGCGACCATCACCGCGCCTACCGCGCCGAAAGTGAGCAGGACCGCCAAGATCGGCAGGACGGAGTTTCGGAGCAGCAAGGCGCCAGGTCTCTGCGGCGTCCAGGCCAGGATCAGAGGGGCGTCTGAGCCCAGCACATCCATCCGCACCTGCGCGTCGCCCGGCTTGAGATGATCCTGCCCCAGTGCGGTGCGCAGATCGTTCAGCTGATAGCGCGCTGCGAGGAGATCAATGGAGACCTCGCGAACCGGCAGGACAGTGAGCATGACCAGTCCACGATCCTCGCGAGGCATGGCGACGCCCGTGTCCGGCTGGATCAGGGTGGCCGTGGCCAGGACATTGCCGCCATCCACGACGGCGAAGCCGCTGGCCTGGATCGGCGCAGGCATGGATTCCCAGGGCGCGGTCGCGGCGCTCAAGGGGGCGCGCGCCAATTCCGCGGCTCTGACGTCGGCCAGGAGGCCCTCGAAGATCTCGGTGGTCGCCTCGTCCAGGGCGGCGCGGGTGCGCCCCCGTCGGTGGTAGAGGAGCTGATCCTGGGGATCGAGGACCGTCAGCTCGCTGAACTCAAAGCCCAGGGCGTAAAAGTCATTGAGGTTGGCGTCGGCCCAGGCGAGGTCTCGGCGGTTGTCGAGAAAGTCGACCACCTCGTCCCAGGTGGTTTCCGTCACCATGGCGGCTTCGACCTCGCCGATGGCTGAGACGAGGCCCTGGCGCACCAGTTCCTCTTCGCGTGCGAGGGTGCGACTGTCGACGCCGCGGCTCCACAGCACCAGGCTGAGGACGAAGACGGCCATCGCCGCCAGGGCGATCGCCACGGCGGGGGCCAGCAGGTTGCGATTGCTGAGGCCACGCATCTCGCTGTGCTCCAGTCCCCCGACGGTCTCCAGAGGCAAGCTTTCCCAATCCACAAATCAACGTTAGATGAAGTAGGGTGTCGGGTGACGCAGGTCTAGTCCTGGCGATCTCGGGAGCTGCGGGCCTCGACCGGATCTGCGGCGGGCCAGATGCGGACCGCGATCGCGGCGGTCAGGGAGCCGAGGATGGCGACGAGGGCGCCGAGCGCCTGGCTCTCGTTCATACCCGTCGCCAGCAACCGGCCGGTCATAGCGCCTGAAACAAAAACAAGGCTGGCGGTGCCCCACTCGGCCATGCCTTGCGAAAACAGCCCTTTGAGCATGTTGATCTCCCACCTTCTGCGGTCGGCTCAGCATCGCGCAGAACGCCCTTAGACATTCCTTACAAGGGCGGAGCCTGCGGCGTCGGGACGCAGCTTGGCGAACGTTCCGGGCGCGGGCGCGCCGCAGGGAGGGCCGCCAATTAGGGCATGTTCATCTTTTAGGCCCGGTGCGGCTTGACCCGCCACGGAACCGACCGCCAAGGTAGGCGTATTGAGGGGGTGCTTATGCGTTTGAAAGCCCGGCTAGGACGTGAGTTGCGGTTTATGCGCAAGCTCCGACGCACCCTGACTCGGGTGAAGTCCATCGCGCCAGATTCGCCCAACCTCATCTGTGACGACCTGCAGGCGGCGGTGGATCAGTGGCGCGACCGTCCGGCCATGACCTTCGAAGGTCGGACCGTCACCTATGCCGAGCTGGACGGCATCGCCAATCGCTACGCGCATTGGGCCAAGGGTCTGAATCTGCGCCGCGGTCAAACGGTCGCCCTCTTCATGCCCAACCGGCTGGAGTACTTTTGCGTCTGGTACGGGCTATCCAAGGTCGGCGTGATCACCGCCCTGATCAACAATCAGCTGACCGGCGCGGCCCTGGCTCACTGTCTCAACATTTCCGGCGCCAGCCACTGCATCGTCGACCCGGAAACCTCCCCGGCCTTCGAAGAGATCAAGGACGGGCTCGACACCCATGTCCAGCAGTGGGTGCTTGGCGAGGCGCGCAACGAACAGCGCGACCTGATCCAGGCGCTGAAGAGCTGCAGCCAACTGCCCCCTGATTGCGGTGTGCGCGAGGGGATGACCGCGCAGGACACCTGCCTCTACATCTATACCAGCGGCACGACTGGCCTGCCCAAGGCCGCCCGCATCACGCACGTTCGGGCACAGCTGTACATGCGGGGTTTCGCGGGTTCCACAGGCGCTCGAGAGAGCGACCGGATCTATGTGGCGCTGCCGCTCTATCACGCCACCGGCGGCCTTTGCGCCCTGGGAGCGGCCCTTCTGAATGGCGGCTCGGTGGTGCTGAAGAAGAAGTTCTCGGCCACTCAGTTCTGGCCGGACATCTCGACCGAGGGCTGCACTATGTTCGTCTATATCGGCGAGCTGTGCCGCTACCTCGTCAACCATCCCGAGAGCGAGGTTGAGACCCGGCACAAGCTGCGCCTGGCCTTCGGGAACGGCCTCCGGCCCGACGTCTGGCCCGTGCTCAAGAGCCGGTTCCGCATTCCCGACATCCTGGAGTTCTACGGCTCCACGGAAGGCAATGTGTCGATGTTCAACTTCGACGGGAAGGTCGGCGCCATCGGGCGGGTGCCGCGCTATCTGCGCAAGCGTTTCAACTTCCGACTGGTCCAGTTTGACGTGGAGAACGAGATCCCCGTCCGCGGGCCCGACGGCTTCTGCGTCGAGTGCGGCCCCGGGCAGATCGGCGAATGCCTCGGGCGCATTACCGGCGACGCCCGGGCCGAGTTCACCGGCTATGTGGACAAGGCCGCGAGCGACAAGAAAGTGCTTCGGGACGTCTTCGAAAAGGGCGACGCCTGGTTCCGCACCGGCGACCTGATGCAGCAGGACGCCGAGGGCTATTTCTACTTCATCGACCGGATCGGAGACACCTTCCGTTGGAAGGGCGAGAACGTTTCCACCAATGAGGTCTCAGCGCGGTTGGGCGAGGCGCCTGGGGTGCTGGAGGCCAACGTCTATGGGGTCGAGGTCCCTGGGGCTGACGGGCGGGCTGGCATGGCCGCCCTGGTCACTGACGAGTCTTTCGATCTGGCGGCGTTCGCCGATCATGTGGGTCGTGAGCTGCCGCCCTATGCGCAGCCGCTGTTCCTGCGGATGATGCCGGCCATGGAGACCACCGGCACCTTCAAGCAGCGCAAGGTCGACTTGGTGAGCGAGGGTTTCGATCCGGCCAAGGTCAAGACCCCGATGTATTTCAGGGATTCCGACAAGGGCTATGTGAAGGTCACCAAGACCGTGTTCACCAAGCTGGCCGCGGGCGCCTACCGACTCTAGCGCCAGGGGTCAGGCGGCTGCTTCGCCGGACCCCTGCGTCTGCAGGCGCAGGCGCAGATGGCACTTCAGACCGTTTTCGTCGAAGTCCAGCCGGGCTTCGCCGCCAATATCACCCTGCAGGCTGCGCTCGATCAGCCGAGACCCGAATCCCTGGCGGCTCGGCTGAGAGACCTTCGGGCCGCCCTCTTCTGACCAGGTCAGATCGATGCTCGGCCCCGCGCCCTCATCGCGCAGCCGCCAGTGAACGCGGACACAGCCCTCCGAGCTGGACAGCGCCCCGTACTTGGCTGCGTTGGTCACCAGCTCATGGAAAACCAGCCCTAGGGTCAGGGTTTCGGGGGCGGACAGGGAAACGGGCGGCCCTTCCAGCTGATAGCGCTCCACCCCGTGCGGGCGCAGCTCCATCAGGATGACCTCTTCCAGCGAGGCGCCCTGCCAGACCGACTGGGTCAGCAGATCATGGGTCGCCGACAGGGCCAGCAGCCGGGCCTCGAAGGATTCCCGAAAAGCCGCCGGGCTCGTGGTGGTGCGCAGGGTCTGGGCGGCGATGGCCTGGACCGTGGCCAGGGTGTTCTTCACCCGGTGGTTCAGTTCATCGAGCAACAGTTTCTGCTGGCGCTCCGCCCTTACCCGGTCGGTGACGTCGCTGCCTTCCACGAAGACACCCCATGGGGCGCCGCGGGCGTCCAGGATGGGCTGATAGATGAAGTCCACAAAGCGCTCTTCCGGGGGGTGATCAATCTGCCGCTGCAGCATGACGCTGGCCGCCTGGCCGATATAGGGCTGGCCGGTGCGCATGACCTCGACAAGGATGTTCTGAAAGACCTGGCCCTCGAGTTCCGGCAAGGCTTCAATCAGCGGGCGGCCAATGACCGCGCGCCGGCCGATGAGGCTCTGATAGGCGTTGTTCACCAGCCGGAAGACAAAGTCGGGTCCGATCAGCACGGCCATGAAGCCTGGGGCCTGCATGAACAGATTTCGGATCTGATTGGTCTCTTCAAGCAGGATCAGGTTTGTCTCCTGGAGCTCCTGGGCGCGTTGATAGAGTTGGGTGGCGCTCTCGACAGGGGCCTCGACGGGGGCGCCTGAGGGACCGAAGGCCATGTCCTTCAGGCGCTGGACCTCAGTGACGTCCACAGTGTTTTGCAGGACATAGACGGTCTGGCCCTGGTCATCGAACAGGGGCGTGTGAACGGCGGACCAGAAGCGCATTTCCAAGCCGCCGCCCAACGAAACAGGCAGGGGGATAGCGTAGGGAATCAGCGCCAGGGTGTCGGATTGACCGGTCGCCAGAACCCGTTCGAGGGAGTCCCGGAGCCGTCGCCCGCCCTCACCCGCATTGGGAAAAAGATCGAAGATGTGGCGGCCGATCAGCTCGTCCCGTGACCGCTCTGTGGTGCGCTGATAGGCGAGATTGGCTTCGACGAAACAAAGGTCGCGGTCCAGCACCATGTGCGGACTCGGCAAGGTGTCGAACAAGGCTCTGAAATCGATCTGCAGCAAAGCTATGCCCCCGTTTCTGGTGAGGTTTTTCACCGGGGAAGCGATCCACAGGCGCATGTGGGCCATAGCGGGCGGGGCCCGAGACATCAACAATCTCGTCCGCGCGCTAACGCCGCGCCTCTGGGTCTGACGGAGAGAGTCGCCTATATCGGCGCTATGGCTGAACGCGACGCCGCGCCCTTCATCGGCGCCGCCCTCATCAAGGATCACGTAAAACGCCTCCCCGACGCGCCCGGCGTCTATCGCATGGTCGGCGAGGATGGGGAGGTGCTCTATGTGGGCAAGGCTCGTTCGCTCAAGAAGCGGGTGACCCAGTACGCCCAGGGCCGCTTTCACACCCAGCGTATCGCCCTGATGGTCGACCTGACCCGGTCGATGGAGTTCGTCACCACCCGCACCGAGACTGACGCCCTGCTGCTCGAGATCAATCTGATCAAGCAGCTGAAGCCCCGGTTCAACGTCCTCTTGCGGGACGATAAGAGCTTTCCTGAGATCGTCATTCGGCGGGACCATGACGCCCCCCAGCTGCGCAAGCATCGCGGCGCGCACTCGATCAAGGGGGACTATTTCGGCCCCTTCGCCAGCGCCTGGGCGGTGAACCGGACCCTGAACACCCTGCAGAAGGCCTTCCTGCTGCGGTCGTGTTCGGACAGCGTCTATGACAGCCGGGCCCGGCCCTGCATGTTGCATCAGATCAAGCGCTGCGCCGCCCCCTGCACGGGTCTGGTGTCGCTCGAAGATTACAACGCACTGGTGGACGAGGCCGAGGCCTTCCTGAGAGGCAAGAGCCGCGCGGTGATGGCCAAGCTGTCGGCCGAGATGCAGACCGCCTCGGACGAGATGGAGTTCGAGCGCGCCGCCCGCCTGCGCGACCGTATCCGCGCCCTGGCCTCGGTGGCCCAGGAACAGCAGATCAATCCCGAAAGCCTGGAGGAGGGCGACATCATCGCTCTGCACGGCGAGGGCGGCCAGGCCTGCGTCCAGGTCTTCTTCTTCCGCGGCGGCCAGAACTGGGGCAATCGGGCCTACTTCCCCCGGGTCGACAAGAGCGACGAGGCGGCCGACGTCATGGCCGCCTTCCTGGGTCAATTCTATGAGGACAAGCCGATCCCCAAGCTGATCCTCACCAATGTGGAGCCAGCTGACCGCGACCTGCTCTGCGAGGCCTTCGCCCTGAAGGCCGGCCGCAAGGTGGAGATCCTCCAGCCCCTGCGCGGGGAAAAACGCCAGCTGGTGGAGCACGCCCTGACCAACGCCCGCGAGGCCCTGGGCCGGCGGATGGCCGAGAGTTCGGCCCAGTCCAAGCTGCTGATCGGGGTCTGCGAGGCCTTCGGCCTGGACGCCCCGCCCGAGCGGATCGAGGTCTATGACAACAGCCACATCATGGGGACCAACGCCGTCGGCGGCATGGTTGTGGCCGGGCCCGAGGGCTTCCTCAAGAACCAGTATCGCAAGTTCAACATCAAGGGGACCGACCTCACGCCGGGCGACGACTACGGCATGATGCGCGAAGTGCTGCGCCGCCGCTTCGCCCGGATGGTCAAGGACGAGGAGGCCGGCGACGCCGCCCCGCGTCCCGATCTGGTGCTGATCGACGGCGGGGCCGGACAGCTGGCGGCGGCTCTGGAGATCATGGCCGACCTGGGCGTCGACGACATCGCCGTGGTCGGCGTCGCCAAGGGGCCGGACCGGGACGCAGGTCTGGAGCGGTTCTTCATGGCCGGGCGTACGCCCTTCATGCTCGAGCCCAAATCGCCGGTGCTCTACTACCTCCAGCGCCTGCGCGACGAGGCTCACCGTTTCGCCATCGGCAGTCACCGGGTTCGCCGGGCCATCGATATGAAGAAGAACCCCCTGGACGAGATCGAAGGCGTCGGCCCGGGGCGAAAACGAGCCCTGCTGCACGCCTTTGGCTCGGCCAAGGGCGTGTCGCGGGCGTCTGTGGAGGATCTGGCCAAGGTGGACGGAGTCAGCCAGGCCCTGGCCCAGCGGATTTACGAGCGTTTCCGCAAATAGGCGCCCCATTGCCTGCGGGTCAGCTATGCTCGCGGTCAACCCGTGGATTATCTGTACGGAGACGCGCTTGCTCCTTCGCCTCAGCCTGATCGCCGCCGCCGCGACCGCCGCCCTCTCCGGGTCGGCCCTGGCCAGCTCGCCCGACGCCTGGGCGGATTTCCGCACCGAGGTGCGTGGCGCCTGTCTGGCCGCCGCAAGGGCCCAGGGTATGAGAAACCCCGAAGTGGTCACCCATCCCTTCGGCTCGCCATCCTATGGAATCGCTGTCCTGCGGGAGGGCGATGACAAACGCATCTGCGTGTTCAACAAGGCCACCAAGGCCGTCGAACTCACCTGAACGACAATTCAAGGCCCGTGATGAAAGCCCTCCCGAACATCCTGACCTCCATGCGCCTGGTGCTGGCGCTGTTCATGTTCGTGGCCCTGGCCACGGCGGCAGGCGCCACCCCCTGGGTCAGCGAGCGCCTGACCCTTGAGGCGCAGTTCGCCCTGCAGCGGTGGGCCTTCTACGCCTTCGTGGTGGCTGCGGTGACCGACTGGTTCGACGGCTGGCTGGCGCGCAAATACGATGCGGTGACGGTCTGGGGCTCGATCCTCGATCCGATCGGCGACAAGGTCCTGGTCTGCGGCGCGGTTCTGGGTCTGATGTCGCTCGGCCCCCACCCCCTGGTTCTGCTGCCGGCCGGCCTGATCCTCTTCCGGGAGTTCACGGTGAGCGCCCTGCGCGAGGTCGGCGCCGGCAAGGGCGTGGTCCTGCCTGTCACCATGCTGGCCAAGTGGAAGACCGCCCTGCAGATGACCGCGCTCGCCGCCGAGCTGTTCGTGGCCAGCTGGGGCGCGTTTGGCCTGCCGCACACGCCCGAACTCCTGGGTCCGGCGAGCCTGGTGGCGCACACCCTGTTCTGGCTGGCGGCCCTGGTGACGGTGATCACCGGCGCCCAGTACTGGGAGCAGACCCGCAAGGCGCTGGCGGAGTGAAGGACGGCGGGCGGGGCGGTCGCGCCGCAGTAGACGGGCCGGGCGACCGGTCCAGCTGCATCAGGCGCACCAGCATCGCGTCTCCGGTCATCCGCAGCATCATCGTGTCTCTCCCGGCTCAGATCAGCCTCAGATAATGAGAATGAATCGCATAAACGGTCAAGGGTCAGCTTTGCTGTGGAGCTAATGGCGCCGCGATGCGTTATGCTGGCCTAACAACGAAGAGACAGTCCCATGCGCCCTATCGCCTATTCACTGGTCGCCGCTCTCGCCCTCTCATCCGCCCCTGGGCTGGCCTCGGCCCAGGCGGCCGGAACGCCGCTTGGCAACTTCTTCAACTGTGACGCCAGCGGTCAGCGCCAGGAAACGGGCGCCCTGCTGGGCGGCGTCGCCGGAGCTCTGCTCGGCAGCCAGGTCAGCAAGAACGAACGCGCCCTGGGCGCGGTCCTCGGCGCTGGTCTGGGCGCCGCGGCCGGGTCCTGGATCGGCTGCCGCATGCAGGTGAGCGAACAGCAGCGCGCCCGCACCGCCTTTGAGGCCGCGCTGAACACCAATCAGAGCCAGACCTGGAACGATCCCACCACCGGATCCACCGGCCGGGTCGATATCCTCAACGCCAATTACGGCGGCGGCGCGAGCGCTGGCGCGACCTTTGGCCAGCCGACCTCGGCGGCGAACCTGCGCTTCAGCGGCCGGGCCCAGCCCCTTCGGACCTCGTTCGAGCCGACCAACGCCCAATACACGACCCGCAACACCGTCAATATGCGCGCCTCGCCGACGGCCAACGCCGCAGTGGTGGGCCAGCTTCGCGGCGGCCAGACCTTCAACGTCGCTGGCCGGGTGGCGGGCGACCGCTGGCTGCTGGTGGAGCAGAACGGCTACATCGCCGGCTATGTCGCCGAATGGGTGGTCCAGCCTGTCGCCAGTGGCGGCGGCTATGCCAGCGTCAACTGCAAGGTGATCCAGCAGACCATCCAGCCCCGCATGGGCCGGGCCACCACCGAGCGCTACACCGCCTGTCCGGAAGCCGGCGGCGGCTGGCGTCTCAGCGCGGCCTGATCTGATCTGACCGCAACGACCAAGGCCCGGGGTTTCGCCCCGGGCCTTTTTTGCGTCACGACATGGGATTGGCTTCCGGCGGCGGATCGCCGGGCAGGGGGATGAACTCGCCGTCGTCGGCGTCGGGCAGCTTCATGCGGCCGGCCCGCCAGTCGGCCTTGGCCTGCTCGATCCGGTCCTTGGAAGACGAGACAAAGTTCCATTCGATGAACCGCTCGCCCACCGGCTCGCCGCCGAGCAGCATGACGATCGCGTCGGTGACCGCTGTGAACAGCACCGGCTGGCCAGGGGCGAAGACCAGCATCTTGCCCTCGCCATAGGTGTGGCCGTCCACTTCCACCTCGCCCCGGGCGACATAGGCCGCCCGCTCGGGATATTCAGCCGGCAGCTGCCCGCGGACGCCGGCCGGCAGGGTCCAGTGGACGTAGAACAGCGGCGAATGCACGGGGACCTTGGACTTCGCGCCAAAGGCCTCACCGGCGATCAGCACAGCCTTCAGCCCGTCGGCCTCCGCATGGGTCACAAGGTCCTCAGCGCCAAAGTGAACGAAGCTGGGGTCGATCTCCTCCTGCGCGTTGGGCAGGGCCAACCAGGCCTGGATGCCGTCCATCCGGCCCCCATGGCTGCGCAGATGCTCGAAGCGCTCCGAATGGGTGATGCCCTTGCCCGCCGTCATCCAGTTGACCTCGCCGGGCTTGATCTCCTGCACCGCGCCCACGCTGTCGCGGTGGGTCATCTGGCCATCGAACAGATAGGAGAGCGTCGACAGGCCGATATGCGGATGGGGCCGCACGTCAACATTGCCTGGAAAGCCCGGATCAAACCGCGCTGGCCCCATGTGGTCGAAGAAGATGAACGGCCCGACCATCCGTCGGCGCCCATAGGGCAGCACCCGCCCCACCTCAAAGCCCCCGAGATCCTTGCGGCGCTGGTCAATGACGAGATCGATCATGGGCGGCTCCAGTAAGGGTTGAGGATAAGAACATAGGGACGCCACCCGGCCTTGTCGCCCTGCCGACGGGTGCTGTCAGGTCGTTGACGGGGGGCTGTCGTGGCGGCTGAATGCGCCAAGGCGGCAGGTTCGGAGCGATCGCCGACAAGGGGAATGGGCGCGTGTTGATCCAGAAACTGAGGTTGCAGCGGGGCTGGTCACAGGAGCAGCTTGCCGAAGTGTCCGGGCTCAGCGTGCGCACGGTCCAGAGGCTGGAGCGCGGCCAGACGGGCAGCCTGGAGTCCCTGAACGCCTTGGCGGCGGTCTTTGAGATTGAAATCTCCCAACTCTCGGAGCCCGACATGGACAAGCCCAGTACTGAGACCGTCAGAACCGACGAGGCCCTGGCCCTGGCCCAGGTGCGCAAGCTGAAGGGGTTCTATGTCCACCTCGCACAGTACGGCGTCGTCATCCCCTTCCTCGCCCTGATCAACCTGATCGGCCAGCCGGGCTATTGGTGGTTCGTCTGGCCCGCGCTCGGCTGGGGGCTGGGCGTGGCCGCCCATGCGGCGTCGGTGTTCGACATCTTCCCGTTCCTGAACGGCGACTGGGAGAAGCGGCAGGTCGAAAAGCGCCTGGGCCGCGAACTCTAAGGCGCGGCCGCCCCTACTCAGCCCCGCGCAGCGCCCGCGCCAGGAAGTCGCCGCCCAGCCTCAGGCCGGTCTCATCGATGCTGTGGCCGAGGCCTGGGGCGGTGTGGGTGGTGATGTCGAAGTCCAGGGCCTGGAGGTCCGTCTTCGCCTGTCCCAGGGCGGCGAAGGGCACCATGGTGTCGGCGTCCCCGTGGACCAGCAGCAGGGGCGGCCTGGTCTTCATCTCAGACTGCAAGGCCTCGGCGTCGGCCAGCATCCCGGAATAGCCGACCACGCCGGCCAGGGTCTCGGGGCGGCGGGGGGCGACGTGCAGGGCCATCATGGTCCCCTGGCTGAAGCCCACCAGGGCGACCTTGCTGTTGGGCAGGTCATGGGCGGCCCGGTGCATGTCGATGAAGGCGTTCACCAGGGGTGCGGCCTGGCGCACGCCGGCGGCCCGACTCTCCCGTCCGAGGTCCGTGAGCGCCCACCACTGATAGCCGCCCGGCGCGGCGGGGCACGGCTCTGGCGCATTGGGGGCCATGAAGGCGGTGTCGGGCAGGGCCTCTCGCCAATAGGGGACAAGCCCCATCAGGTCGGCGCCGTTGGAGCCGTAGCCGTGCAGCAGGATCACCAGCGACTGCGGATCGCGGCCGCTGGCCGGGGCGGCCATGGGGCCCGTAAGGCGGGTCAGGTTGCTCATGGGCCGGTGGTGAGACAAACGGGCGGCCTGGTCAACATCGACGGGACGGTGGCTGCGACGCCGCCTTGCCAACGGGGTGCTTTTCCGCGTTCTAGGGGGGATGGGCAAATATGATCCTCTGCGGGAACACCTGAAACGCCAGCAGGCCGACGAGTTTGTGCTCAGCTTCGCAGAGATTGAGCGAAAGCTCGGGGCCATGCTGCCCAACAGCGCCAGTCGCCCCCAGTGGTGGGCCAATATCACCGAGGCCGACACGTCCCACGTCCAGCGCGAGGCGTGGCGGGCCGCCGGGTTTGACGCCTTCCTGATCGCCGGCGAGGACCGGGTCCGCTTTCGCCGGGTGGGGTGAGACGCGATGGCGCGTCGCCCCGCAGGCGGGAAGAAGGCCCTCTCGGAGGCCAATCTGGCGGCCCTTGGGGCTGAGCGGCTGGCCGCCCTGCTGATGGAGACGGCGGGCCCGGCCCTGAAGCGGCGCCTGCGGATGGAGCTGGCCGCCGAGACCGGCGCCGCTGACCTGGCCTTTGAGCTCGACAAGCGCCTGACCGCCCTGGAGGCCAGCAAGACCCGGGTCTCCTGGCGCAAGCGGCCGGAGCTGCTGGCCGAACTGAAGATGCTCCTGGCCATGATCGTCGAGCGGCTGGCGGGGCTGGAGTCGGCCCTGGCGCTCGACCGTCTGGTCGCCTGGTTTGATCTCTATCCGTCGCTGACCCGCCGGGTTCAGGACCCCAAGGGGGAGCTGGCCTTAATCTTCGACGCGGCCTCAAGCGATCTGGCCGCCCTGGCCTCGCAACTGGGGCCAGAGGTCGCCGGACCGCCTTTGAGCGAGGCCCTGGCCACACGGCTGAGCGAGTGGGCGGTGTGGATCGGTCGCGGCGCCGGGGCGCTCAGCCCGGGCCTGGCGCGGCGCCTGCTGGTCGATCTGACGTCAGGCAAGCCGCCGCCCACTGGACGCCTGGCCCTGGTGGTGCGCCGGCTCGCCGACCGGGCCGGCGACCCGGACGCCTGGATCCTCTCCCTGTCCGAGACCGACCGCAAGAAGCCGGACATCGCCGCCGAGATCGCCCGGCGCCTGGCTGATGACGGCCGGGCAGGCCCGGCTCGCGAGGCCCTGGAGGCCGCCCGTGGCTCAAACCCTCAAGCCCGCCCGGCCCGGGGCAAGGCCGCCGGACCCGAGCCGCAGAGCGAGACCTGGTACGCCGCCGAGATCGCCGTCCTGGAGGTCGAGGGGGACGTCAGCGCCGCCGATGCGGCCCGGTGGCGGCTGTTCGAACGTAGCCTCTCGCCAGACGCGCTACGGGCGCTGGTGGCGAAGCTCGCAGACTTCGAGGACGTGGTGGCGCTCGACCGCGCCTTCGCGATCGCCGCCGCCCACGGGGACCTGATGCGGGCCCTGGCCTTCCTCATGGAGTGGCCGGCGCATCGCGAGGCCGCGGCCTTGATCCTGAGGCGAAGGGCGGAGCTGCGCGGGTCCTGGAATGATCTGCCGGCCTGGTCCGAGCGGCTCTCGGCGCGTCATCCGCAGGCCGCCCTACTTCTGGTGCGCGCCCGGGGCCTGGCCCTGCGCCGCCTGGGGGCCGGCTTCAACGACGAGCTGGCCGACCTGATCGTGGAGGCCGAGTCCCTGGCCGTTGGCCTCACTGATCCGACCATCCCCAGCCACGAAGCCTTCCTGGCCGAGCTTCGCTAGGCTTCCAGGGCCTTGATCATCGACACCCGCGCCGCGTGACGGCCGCCTTCGAACTCGGCGCCCAGAAAGGCGTCGACGATTTCGAGGGCCAGGCCTTCGCCCACCACCCGGGCGCCGAGGGCCAGCATGTTGGCGTCATTATGCGCCCGGATCATGCGAGCCGAGAAGGTGTCGGCGCAGACGCCGCAGCGCACGCCCTTGACCTTGTTGGCGGCCATCATGATCCCCTGGCCGGTCCCGCACACCACGATGCCCAGCGCGCAGTCGCCGGAGGCGACAAGGCGGGCGGCAGCCTCGCCGTGCTTGGGATAGTCGGTGCTCTCTGGGGTGGTGGGTCCGATGTCGACCACCTCCCAGCCTTTCGCCGCGACATGGGCGGCGATGGCCTGGCGCAGGGGGATGGCGGCGTGGTCGCTGGAGAGGACGATGCGCTGGCTTGCGGTCATGGGCGGCGCGCTCCTAGCCCTGGCTGCTCACATAGGGGCTGATCAGGCCGAGGGGCGCGGCCGTTGTGTTCTTCACCGCGCGGATGACGATGCGGCTTTCGATGTTGGAGACGAGGCCCAGCGACAGAATCTGGTCGCGGAGGAAGTTGTCGAAGGCGTGCATGTCCCGGGTGACGATACGCAACTCATAGTCGGCGGAGCCGGTGACGGTGGCGCACTGGACCACCTCGTGCAGCTTGGTGATGGCGGTCTCGAAGGCGTCAAGATTATCGCGGGTCGGCAGGGACAGCTTGACGGTGCAATAGACCTCGAAGTTCAGGCCCAGGCGCTCGCGGTCCAGGATGGTCACCCGGCGCTGGATGACGCCGGCGTCCTCGAGGCGTTTGATGCGGCGCCAGCAGGGGCTGGAGGACAGTCCGACCCGCTCGGCGATCTCGGCCACCGACAAGCCGGCGTCGTGCTGAATCAGATCCAGGATCTTGGCATCAACCGCATCAAGGGTCTCAGGCACGCTTTTCTCCCCGATTTTCCGCATATGCGCCCGTTTCGTGCCCTGGAACCGGATGTGAGGGGCACGCCTTAGGTAAGCAATTGCGGCGTTCTTATATGATCTTGCAAGCCTACAGGGAGCCCCAAAGGGAAAGATATTGCGATGCGGCACACAGAAGTGACGCTCGACGACAAGTTTCTGCTCAACGAGGGTCGGGTTTTCATCACCGGGGTCCAGGCCCTGCTGCGGGTCCTGATGGACCAGCGACGGCTGGATGAGGCGGCGGGACTCAGCACGGCGGGGTTCCTGTCGGGTTATCGCGGCTCGCCGCTCGGCGGCCTCGACCAGCAGGCGCACCGGGCGTCCAAGCATCTCGACGCCGCCCAGGTGGTGTTCAAGGAGGGGCTGAACGAGGACCTGGCGGCCACCGCCGTCTGGGGCAGCCAGCAGGCCAACCTCTTCCCCGGCGCCAAGTACGATGGCGTGTTCGGCATGTGGTACGGCAAGGCGCCGGGCGTCGACCGCACCGGCGACGCCTTCAAGCACGCCAACTTCGCCGGGACCTGGGCCCAGGGCGGCGTCGTCGCCGTGGCCGGCGATGACCACAACTGCAAGTCCTCCACCCTGCCGTCCCAGTCGGAGTTCGCCTTCCAGGACTTCGAGATGCCGGTGCTTTCGCCGGCCGATGTGCAGGAGGTGCTGGACTACGGCCTGATGGCCTATGCCATGTCGCGCTTTTCCGGGCTGTGGGTCGGGCTGATCGCGCTCGCCGACACCATGGATTCCGGCATGACCATCGATGTGGCGCTCGACCGCCACCGCTTTGTCCTGCCCCGCTTCGACATGCCGGCGGGGGGCCTGGGCATCCGGCTGAAGGACCAGCCGATGGACAAGGAGCGCCGGCTCCGGAGCTACAAGATCCCAGCCGCCCTGGCCTTCGCCCGGGCCAATCGGATCGATCGGGTGACGCTGGCCTCGCCCCGCCCGCGACTGGGCATCGCCTGCCAGGGCCAAGCCTATAAGGACGTGATCGAGGCCTTCGCCGCCATGGGGATCAGTCCGGCCCAGGCCGCCGACCTGGGGGTCTCGATCTACAAGATCGGCATGCCCTGGCCCCTGGAGCCCACGGGCTTGCGCGCCTTCGCCGCCGGTCTCGAGACCCTGATGGTCATCGAGCACAAACGTCCCCTGATCGAGGGCCAGGCCCGCGCCGCCCTCTATGACCTGCCGGCCCAGGCGCGGCCGAGGATCATCGGCAAGACCGACGAGCAGGGCCATCCCCTGCTGTCGGATCTCGGCGCGCTTTCGGTGGCCGAGGTGGCGCTGGCCATCGCCGACCGTCTGCCGCCGGGTCCGCACATGGACGGGGTCTATGACTATCTGAACCGGGTCTCGGCCGCCGGCGTGGCCGCCGTCAGCCTATCGTCGGACCAGCAGCGCAAGCCCTTCTTCTGCTCGGGTTGCCCGCACAACACCTCGACCCGCCTGCCGGAAGGCTCCCGGGCGCTCGCCGGCATTGGCTGCCACTACATGGCCAGCTTCACCGATCCCAATACCGACCTCAACAGCCACATGGGCGGGGAGGGGTTGAGCTGGGTCGGGGCCGCGCCGTTCACCACGGAAAAGCACGTCTTCGTCAATCTGGGTGACGGGACCTACAACCACTCTGGCTCGCTGGCCATCCGGGCGGCGGTCGCCGCGCAGGCCAACGTCACCTACAAGCTGCTGTTCAACGACGCCGTGGCCATGACCGGCGGCCAGGCGGCCGAAAGCGGCTTCACGCCGGCCCAGATCACCCGCCAGCTGGCCTCGGAAGGGGTCGCCCGCACGGTCATCGTCGCCGATGACCCCAGCCGATACGACGGCGTCCGCGACCTGGCGCCTGGCGTCGAGGTCAAGCCGCGGGCCGAGCTGATGGCGGTTCAGCGGACCCTGCGCGACACGTCCGGTGTCACCGTCCTGCTCTATGACCAGGTCTGCGCTACTGAGAAGCGCCGGCGGCGCAAGCGTGGCAAGCTGGCCGCGGCTGAGCAACGGGTGATGATCAATCCCCTGGTCTGCGAGGGCTGCGGCGACTGTTCAAAAGCCTCCAACTGCGTGTCGGTGGAGCCGCTGAACACCGAGTTCGGCCGCAAGCGGAAGATCAACCAGTCCACCTGCAACCAGGACTATTCCTGCCTGGACGGCTTCTGCCCCTCCTTCATCACCCTGGAAGGGGCCGAAAATCCCCACGCCGCGCGCCTGCCGGCGCTCACGGCCGACTCCACGCCCCTGCCGACCTTCGAGCCCTCGCCGGGGGTGCGCAACATCGTCTTCACTGGCGTCGGCGGCACGGGCGTGACGACCACCTCCTCGATCCTGGCCATGGCCGCCCATGTGGACGGCAAGGCGGCTTCCGTCGTCGACATGACCGGCCTGGCCCAGAAGGGCGGAGCGGTGTTCAGCCATGTCCGCATCGGCGAGGACGAGACGAGCATCGTCGGCGGCCGCACGCCGGCGGCCAGCGCCCATGTGTTGATCGCCTGCGATGTCATGGTGGCGGCGGGCGCCGACGCCCTGGCCCTCTACGCCAAGGACCGCACCGTCGCCTTTGGCAACGCCGACCTGTCCCCGACGGCCGACTTCGTCACCGACCGGGACGTGCGGTTCGACTCCGGCGGCATGGCCCGACGGATCGCGGCGGCCGCCAAGGCCTATGACGAGACCCCGGCCCATCACATGGCTGAGAGCGAACTCGGCGACGCCATCTACGCCAACATGATCATGCTGGGCTTCGCCTGGCAGAAGGGGGTGATCCCGATCTCCAGCCGGGCCCTCTATCGCGCCATCAGGCTCAACGGGGTGGCCGCCGAGCAGAATCTGCAGGCCTTCGAAATGGGCCGCCGGGCGGCTCACGACCCCGCCAGCCGTGGCCGACGGGACGCCGATGTGGCGACACCCGAGACCCTTCCGCTGCCAGAGCTGATCGCCCACCGCACCCGAGAGCTGGCGGCCTATCAGAACGCGGCCTACGCGATGCGATATCAGGCCCGCGTCGAGGCCATCGCCCACACCGAGGCGTCCCTGGGGTCGGAGACCCTGACCCGGGCGGTGGCCATCAATCTCTACAAGCTGATGGCCTATAAGGACGAGTATGAGGTCGCCCGCCTCTATGCCGATGGCCGCTTCGACGCCTATCGCAGCCAGAGCTTCCAGGGGGGCAAGGCCAAGGTCTGGCTGGCGCCGCCGATCCTGGGCGCCAAGGATGATCAGGGCCATCCCCGCAAGATCGCCTTTGGCGGCTGGATGCTGGCGTACGGCTTCCCGGTGCTGGCGAAGCTCAAGGGGCTGCGAGGCACGGCGCTCGACCTGTTCGGCTATTCCGAGGAACGCCGGATGGAGCGCGGCCTGATCGAGGGCTTTGAGGCCGATCTCGACAAGATCGCCCGTGATCTCACGCCTGAGCGCCTGGCCCTGGCCGTCGAGATCGCCCAGGTCCCGCAGGACATCCGCGGCTTTGGCCACATCAAGCAGGCCTCGGTGGGCCCGGCGATGGCCAGGCGGGCGGCCCTGTGGGCGCGGTGGGACAAGGCTGACGCGCAGGTCAGCGCCTGAACGGCGTGAAATCCGTTTCCCTTCGCCCCCTCGCGCGGTAGCCAGAGACCATGGCTGAATTCGATTTCGACGCCCTGGTGGTGGGAGCTGGCGCCGTGGGCCTGGCCTGTGGTTACGCGCTCGCCCGTCGGGGTCTGACCGTGGCGGTGCTGGAGGCTGACCTGGCCATTGGCCAAGGAGTCTCCTCGCGCAATTCCGAGGTGATCCACGGGGGGCTCTACTATCCCACCGGCTCACTGAAGGCCCGGCTCTGCGTGCAGGGACGGCGGATGCTCTATCCGTTCCTGGAAGCCCGCAACGTGGCCTTCGACCGCTGCGGCAAGCTGGTGGTGGCCAATGGGCCGGAGGAGGTCGCCCGGCTCGAACCGATCCTGGCCCAGGCCAAGACCAACGATGTCGAGGAGATGGCCCTGCTCACCAAGGCCCAGGCCCTCGCGTTGGAGCCGGACCTGTCCTGCGACGCAGCCCTGATCTCGCCCCAGAGCGGGGTGTTCGACAGCCACGGCTACATGCTGGCCCTGCAGGGTGAGATCGAGGCCGCGGGCGGCGCGGTGGTGGTCTCCACGCCCTTCGAAGGCGCCGAGCCCATGGTCACCGGCGGCTGGAAGGTGCGGGCCGGCGGGGCCGAGCCGACAACGCTCACTGTGCGTTTGCTGATCACCGCGCCGGGCCTCTCAGCCCAGGCGGTGGCGGGCCGTATTGAGGGCTTTCCCAAGGCTGAAATCCCCAAGGGCTACTACGGCAAGGGGCGCTACTTCCGCCTGCAGGGCAAGGCGCCCTTCGCCCGGCTGATCTATCCGCCGCCGATCCCCGGCGCGCTCGGCACCCACTATCGCCGGGACCTGGGCGGGCAGGCGGTGTTTGGCCCGGATCTGATCTTCGTCGATGAACTCGACTACAGCGTCGAGCCGGACGCGGCGCAAGCCGTCTACGCCACGGTGCGCAGGTTCTGGCCCGCCCTGCCGGATGAGGCCCTGAGCCCGGACTATGCCGGCATCCGCCCCAAGCTGCACGGCCCGGGCGAGCCCCATTCGGACTTCCGGATCGACGGACCTGAGGCCCATGGGGTCGAAGGCCTCGTCACCCTGTTTGGCATCGAAAGCCCTGGCCTCACCTCTTCCCTGGCGATCGGGGAAGAGGTGGCCAGTCGGTTGGGGCTCGCGCAGGCGTAGCCCACGCCCCCCATCATCATGCCGGTCTACGTCCTTCGAGGCCCGCTCGCGCGGGCCTCTCCGTGGGCCCTCAGTCCGCCTTTGGAACCAGCTTCAAAATCTTGCCCTGGGCGCTGTCGGTGGCGAGGTAGATGGCCCCGTCGGGCCCGACCTCGACCTCGCGGATGCGCTCATTGACGTCAGTGGCCAGGCGTTCCTCGCCCGCCACCCGATCACCGTCGAGAGTCAAGCGGACCAGATGCTTGTCGCGGAGGGCGCCGACGAACAGGCTGTCCTTCCAGGCCGGGAACAGGTCGCCCTGATAGAAGACCATCCCAGACGGGCCGATGACGGGATCCCAGTAATAGACCGGCTGCTCCATGCCCGGCTGAGCTGTCTGGCCCTCGCCGATCGCCTTGCCCGAGTACTCCAGCCCATAGGCGATGGTCGGCCAGCCATAGTCCTTGCCGGCCTCGATGATGTTGAGCTCATCGCCGCCTCGGGCTCCATGCTCGATCTCCCACAGCTGGCCGGTGGTGGGATGCAGGGCGGCGGCCTGAATGTTGCGCACGCCGGACGCGAAAATTTCGGGCCGGACCCGGTCGCGACCAACGAACGGGTTGTCCTCAGGGATGGAGCCGTCGCGGTTGATGCGGACCACCTTGCCGAGGGCGGAACTCAGGTCCTGGGATTGGACCCGGCCTTCGATGATGGAGCGCTCGCCCAGGGCGATCAGCAGTCGCCCTTCACGGTCGAACACCAGCCGATTTCCGTAATGCAGGGTCGAGGCCATGGCGGGCGCCTGCCGGAAGATAACCTGGACGCCTTCAATCCGCGCGCCGGCGGGGTTCTCAACCAGCTGGCCGCGAGCCACGGCGGTGGTGTTGGTCCCGTTCCCGCCAGGCTCGGCATAGCTCCAGTAGATCAGATTGTTCTGGGCGAACTCAGGGTCGAGAGCCACGTCCAGCAGTCCGCCCTGGCCGCGGGCGTCCACCTCTGGCAGGCCGCTCACCGGAGCCGAGAGCTGACCTTGCGCGGTGACGATGCGCAGCCGCCCGGGCTTTTCGGTCACCAGCATGCGGCCGTCCGGCAGGAAGGCGATGGCCCAGGGTTTGTCCAGGCCCTCGGCGACAGTGACGACCTCATAGGCGACATTCGCGGTGACTTCCGGCGCGCGAGTCTGGCCGGGGAAGGCGGGGGTCTGTGACGGGGCGTTCGCGGCCCGAGTCTCCCACGGCTGACCAGCCGGCGTGGGGCCGGCCGCAGACTGGGCTGCGCCATCGGTTCCGCCGCAGGCGGCCAGGACCACGGCGAGCGCGGTGGTGAGAAGCAGGTTTCGCATGGACGGATCTCCCTATGGTCGAGCTTTGAAGACGCAGACGCCTCAGTTCGTTCCCACCACCGCCTCCAGGGCCTCCTGGGGCGTGGCGCCGTCCACATGTATGAGCGACCAGACCGCAAGGAAGAGCAGGGGCCAGCGTCGCGAGTCGTTTTCATTTAGGAACACGTGCTGGGCCTCATGCGCGCCGATCGCCACGCCGATGGGGATCACATCGGCGATGCGCTCGGCGATGGCTCGGGCGCGGGGCGCGATCCAGGCCTCCACCGGTACGGTGAACCCCTGTTTGCGGGCCCAGGGGGCGGCGGCCGGACAGACCCCCTCCAGCCACTTGCGCAGCAGCCACTTGCCGTGGCGCCCGCGCACCTTGAACCGGTCTGGCAGGCTGAAGGCGAAGTCGGCGACGACGGGATCCAGGAAGGGCGTTCGGCCTTCCAGGCCGTGGGCCATAAGGCAGCGGTCGAGCTTGGTCAGGAGATCATTGGGCAGCCAGGTGGCGATGTCGGCGTACTGGGCCTGCTGCAGCCGCGTCAGGCCGGCCGGCGGCCGGGCCTGGGCCCGCCAGCGCGCCAACAGCTCAGGATGGACGCCCCTGGGCTCGGCCGGGCGGCCCCCCAGCCATCCTGGGCGCAAGGCGCGTCGATAGCGGCCATAGCCGCCGAACAGCTCATCGCCCCCCTCGCCAGTGAGGACCACGGTCAGGGTCCCCTTGGCCGCCTTGGCCAGCTTGAAGGTGGGCAAGATGGCGTAGTCGGCGGTGGGGTCGTCCAGGGCGGCCGCCACCTGGGGCAACAGGGTCCAGAAGTCCTCCTCCGTGAAGGTGGTCTCCCGCCAGTCCAGGTTCAGCGCCCGGGCGACCCGCTCGGCCTGGGTCCGCTCGTCCCGGGCGCCAGGCGCGTCAAAGCCGCAGGTGAAGGCGGTGACCGGCCGGCTGTTGAGCCGGGCCATCAGTGTGGCGATCGCGGCGGAGTCGATCCCGCCGGACAGGAACAGCCCATAGGGCACGTCGGCGCGCTGATGGACCCGCACGCTGTCTTCCAGCACCCCGTCGAGCTGCTTCAGCAGGGCGGCTTCGCTAGCGCCACGGCGGCGCGGGGGCGGCGAGGGCAGGGCGGGGCGGACCGCGTAGGGAACAAGTCGACCGTCCACCACCTCGATGATGGCGCCGGGCGCCACGCGGCGAGCGCCATAAAGGGCGGTCTCTTCGCCTAGGGTGTAGCTGAAGGCCAGCATCTCCCGGGCGCCATTGGTGGTGATGGCGGGCGGCGCGAGGCCCGCCTTGACGAAGGCCCCGGCCTCCGAGGCGAAGGCCAGCCCGGTCTCCAGCTCCATCACATAGAGGGGTTTGATGCCGAAGGGGTCGCGGACCAGCCAGGTGCGGCCGTCAGGCCCGATCAGGCAGAAGGCGTACATGCCCCGCAGGCGCTGAAAGGCGGCCGGGCCCTCCTGGGCGTAGAGGTGCAACAGGGGTTCAAAGTCCGAGCCGGTCGACAGCGCGTCTTCCAGGCCGAACTCCTGGGCCAGCTCCAGATAGTTGTAGATCTCGCCATTGCCGATCACGACGCCGCCGGCCGCATGCAGTGGCTGCCAGCCGCCCTCCAGGTCGATGATCGACAGTCGCGCATGGGCCAGCGAGCGTCCCGGCGTCTCCTCCACGCGGATTCCGTCGGGACCCCGGTGGGTCATGGCCTCGATCAGCGGGCGGGCGGACATCTCGCCGTCCAGGATCCCGGCGATGCCGCACATCAGCCAGCCCCGTAGCGGGCGAAGAGGTCACGCCACTGGGCGACCACCGCACCTTGCGAGAAATCGGCCTCCACGCGATCAAGCCCGTTCTGCGCCAGGCGGATGCGCAGCATGGGGTCGTCCAGCAGCCGGCGGACGGCCGTAGCCAAGGCCTCGGGGTCGTCGATGGGGACCAGCAGGCCATCCTCGCCCTCGCGGATCAGGGCGCCAGGACCCTGACTGGCGGCCGCAGCCACCGGCAGCCCGTGCGCCCAGGCCTGGATCACCACATTGCCCAGAGGTTCGAACCGCGAGGGAAAGACGCAGACATCGGCCGCCCGGTAGAGCGCTGAGGGGTCGTTGCGCCAGCCGAGGAACCGCACCCGGGACGACACCCCCAGGGCCACGGCGAGCGCCTTCAACCGCGCCTCTTCCGGGCCCGTGCCGGCGATCCACAGATAGGCGTCGGGCAGGCGGGTGAGCGCGTTCAGCGTGACGTCATGGGCCTTGGCCTCGTGCAGCCGGCCCATGGCCAGCAGCAGGGGGGCGTCAGCCGGGGTGTCGAGGATGGCCCGGTCAGCGGGCGCGGCCTCGGCCGGCGCCTGGGCGAAGTTGGGGATATAGGCGACCTGGCCCGCCGGCCAGCCCTGGCCCACCACCCACTCGGCGATGTCCTCGGTATTGGCCACCAGGAAGTCGAAGCCGGCATAGTATTTCAGATTGTAGTAGCCCCCCAGACGACCGATCCGCGCCCAAGGTCCCTTGGGCGTGTGCCTTGCCGCACGGTTCATCCAGGCCATGGCCACCGTGACGCTCTGCGTGCGCGCAAAGCCCGCCACTCTGCGCCGGGTCATCAGGTCCAGCGGACCGCCAAAACCGAACCGCTCCACCGCCACGCCGGCCGCGCTCAGCGCCTGCTCCCGAACGGGGTGGGGACGCAGGGCCGCGGCCTGCGCGACCCCGTCGCCAGCCAGCGCGAGGACCAGGTCGACGAAATAGGTCTCCGCCCCGCCTTCGCCGGCCGTTCCCAGAAGATGAAGCACGCTCATGCGGGCGCGAACCTAGCCTCGCTTTGAGCTGCGCCCAAGCCGCTTGATGCGTCGATCCGAAATCCCTATAACCCGCGCCTCGCGCGTCAGCGGCGCGAACCCATGGCTGGGTAGCTCAGCTGGTTAGAGCGGTGGATTCATAACCCACAGGTCGGCGGTTCGAGCCCGCCCCCAGCTACCATGGCTTCCCGGCCGCGACAGGGGCCTTCCAGAGCGCGGACTTTGTGAAGATCTAAGGCGGGTGGTGGTCAGCTGGTGCTCGCAAGGCGCCTAGGGCAGGCTCTAGCGATCTCCGAGCCACCACGGCTTCCCCTGGCAAGCACAGAGCCCCCTTGCAATTCCCGGCGTCAGAAGGCCCCTTGCGGCCTCGTTCGCGACGGAGGCCTGCGATGGCGAGGAATGTGTATGACGCGCCGGTCAAGAAGGGGCGCGGCTTCGCCATGCTGGCCGTCGTCGGCGTGGCTGCTGTGGTGCTGATTGGCGGCGTTCTCGCGGCCTTGGGCCAGCAGCGCACCGCTGCGGCCGAACGCTGGACGCCACAGGGACCGGAATGTCCGGTCTGGGAGGGCGCCCTGCCGGTTTCCAAGAGCCGTCCCGACCTGTTGAGCTTCGACTATGCGGGGGTGACGCTCGGCCGGTGGTTTGGTCACGCCAACTGCGTGGAGCTGTACAAGACCGCCCTGCCCGGCGGCGGGGTCTATCAGGCCTGCCACTTCACCGGCCCGGACTTCGTGCGGGTCAAGGTGGGCGAACAGGAGACCACCTATCGCCCTGGCGTAGGCAAGCCGACCATCGTCACCATTCGCGATGGCGTAGCCACCTGCGCCACCGATCCCAGGGCGGCGGCGCCGGCCAAGCCTTAAGGGCCCCACGCCGGCGGGACCTTCCCGCAAGAGGCTTGGCTCCGGCCCTGCGCAAACTCTATATTCGAAGCCATAAGGGGCGGGCGTCGCGGTCAGCGACGTCCGCCCAACGGCTATATTGCTGATGCATAAGAATATTCCGGGGATGCGACCATGGGCTCTGAAACATCGACGGGTTCGGCCGGTCGGGCAGTCGACAAGCAGGCCCTGCTCGCCAAGTACGTCGCCGAGCGGGACAAGCGCCTGCGGGCCGACGGCAACGATCAGTACATCCGGCTGAGCGGCCGCTTCGCCGACTATCTCGATGATCCCTACACCCCGCGGGTGGAGCGCGAGCCCAAGACCGATCACGTCACCTTCGCCTTCATCGGCGGCGGGTTTGCGGGCCTGGTGACCGGCGCGCGGCTGGTGGAGGCCGGCGTCACCGACGTGCGGATTATCGAGAAGGGCGGCGACTTCGGCGGCACCTGGTACTGGAACCGCTATCCCGGCGCCCAGTGCGATACGGCCTCGATGATCTACATGCCGCTGCTCGAAGAAACCGGGCACATGCCGAGCGAGAAGTACGCTCATGCGCCCGAAATCCTTGAGCAGTGCCAGCGGATCGGCCGCCAGTATGGCCTCTATGACAATGCGCTGTTCCATACCGAGGTCGAGGACCTGTCCTGGGACGAGGGCGAAAGCCGCTGGCTGATCCGCACCAACCGCGGCGACGCCTTCACCGCCAGCTTCATTGGTCTCGGCACCGGCCCGCTGCATGTGCCCAAGCTGCCGGGCATTCCGGGCATCGAGGATTTCAAAGGCCATTCCTTCCACACCAGCCGGTGGGACTATGACTATACCGGCGGCGATCCCCGCGGCGGGCTGATGGACAAGCTGGCCGACAAGCGGGTGGCGATCATCGGCACCGGCGCCACCTCGGTACAGGTCGTGCCGCACCTCGCCCGGGCCTGCCAGAGCCTCTATGTGGTGCAGCGGACCCCGTCTTCGGTGGATGTTCGGGCCAATGCGCCGATTGATCCCGACTGGTTCAAGACCGTGGCCGAACCCGGCTGGCAGCAGCGCTGGCTGGAGAACTTCACCGCCAACCAGGGCGGGAGCCTGGCCGAAGTGGACCTGGTGATGGACGGCTGGACCGACCTGTCCCGCCGGATCCGCAGCAGGATCAATGAACTGCCGCCGGAAGAGCGGACCCCGTTCAAGATGCTGGCGGCCTTCGAAGACTCTGATTTCGAGAAGATGGAGGAGATCCGCGGTCGGGTGGATGCCATCGTGTCGGACACCGAGACCGCCCAGAAGCTCAAGGCCTGGTACCGCCAGCTCTGCAAGCGCCCCTGCTTCCACGACGCCTATCTGCAGGCCTTCAACACCCCCGGCACGGAGTTGATCGACACTGACGGCAAGGGCGTGGAGGCGATCACGGCCAAGGGCTTCGTGGTCGGCGGCGTCGAGTATGAGGTCGACTGCATCATCTACGCCTCGGGCTTTGAGGTGGGTACGCCCTTCGAGCAGCGGGCGGGGTTCGACCTCACCGGCCGTGGCGGGCTGAAACTGTCGGACGCCTGGGGCGAGGGGATGAAGAGCCTGCACGGAATCCATGTGCATGACTTCCCCAACGCCTTCTTCGTCCAGCCGACCCAGGGCGCCAACCTGATCTCCAACATCCCGCACAATCTGACGGAGTCAGGCCGCACCATCGCCATGACCGTCCGCCACGCCCTCGACCGGGGCGCCAAGGAGGTGGAGGTGACGGCGCAGGCGCAGGAGGCCTGGGTCAGTCTGCTGCTGACGGGCATGGGTCGGATGCTGGGCGCGCCCGACTGCACGCCGGGCTACTACAACAATGAGGGCCAGGACCCGGGCCCCGCGGCGCAGCTCAATGTCGGCTATCCCCAGGGCGCCAGCGCCTACTTCAAGTACATCGATGGCTGGCGCCGCTCTGGCGCCTTCGAGGGTCTGGCCTTCCGCTGAGTTCAGAGCTCGAGCCGATAGGTCCGCTTGGCGGTGTCGTGGAACAGGGCCGCCTTCTCGTCGTCTGAGGCCCCGGCCGCCAGCCGCTTGAAGGCGTTCCAGAGCGTGGCGTAGTCGCAGGTCCCCGCATCGACGGGGAAGTTGCTCTCGAACATGCAGCGCGTCGCGCCAAAGGCCTCCACGGCGGTCTCCACATAGGGCCGCCACTCCTGGGCCAGCACCTCCGACGTCGCTGGGGGATCAGCCAGGAAGCTGTCAAAGCCTGCGAATGGCATGGCCAGCCCGCCGATCTTGCAGACCACATTGGGACGCTCGGCCAGGGCCAGGATGCTGTCGCGCCAAGGTCCGAACCGCGCCTGACGCTGGCCCCGATGGGCGCCGATCCCAAGCGGCGTACCCAGATGGTCAAGGATGATCGTCGTCTCAGGGAAGGCGCTCGCCAGATCGATCAGGTCGGGCAGCTGAGGCTCCAGCAGCCAGGCGTCGAAGGACAGGCCGTGGCCGGCGAGGTGGCCAAAGCCCGCGCGGAAGGCGTCGCTGCGGTAGAGGCCCGGCGGCGTGCGGGCCAGGGGGCCCAAAACCGCGGGGTCGGCATCGTGGGAGGCGCTCTGTCTCACACCACGGAACCGTCCGCCGCCGGCGGCCAGATGCGCCTCCAGCACCGGGGCGGCCGCGTCCCCCAGGGTCAGGTCCGCGTGGCCCACAATGCCGGCGCAGGCCCTGGCCTCCCCATAGAGGCCACTGGCGCTCATGGCGGCGACCCCATTGACGAATTCGGTCTCGCCGACGGGGGCGAACGCCGCCGGGACGCCAGCCCGGTACATGGCTCCGCATTCGATGAAGACGGTGCCCCGCACATTGTGGCCCGCCCCCAAGTCGGCGAGCAGTTGGTCAAGCAGATAGAGGGGTGAGCGGCGGAGCAGGGCCTCAAACCCGTGGCGGGGCGGCGGCGCGTCCGGCCCGAACCGCCCGCGCATGTCCCAAAGATGGTGATGCGGATCAAGGATCGGCAGGTCGGGCTCGAGAATGGCTTCTTGGGTCATCGCGGTCTCCTGCCTGCAGCATAGGCTCAGAGCCCAATTTGTCGCGGCTGTCGGAAATCAAATCGTAGGTATTCGGATGCCACTGTTCGGCTAGCTGAGCAGAACGCCGAGGCCAGGACTTGCCGAATCTGACGACCCCCAATCCCGACGACATCAAGGTCGAACCGGCGGTGCTGGCTGAGTCGCAGACGCCAATCCTGCGCATGTGCGCGGCCTTTGCGGCGATCTACTATCTGGTCATCACGCTCTCTCACCCGTTTTTCGAAGTCGGCCCGCCCCTCTGGGTTTTGACTGGCCTCTCGGCGACCACCACCGTCAGCGCATTTTTCGTTTGGCGGCGTCTTCGCGATCCCATGAGCCTGCCCCGCTTGGAAGCGGCGGCCGTCCTGCTCTACGGGCTCTTCCTCACCAACGTCACGGTTCAGCTCAGCTTCCACTTCGAGCCTCTCAAGCTGATCTACTATGTCCTCCTGGCCCTGGCCTTCGCCACTTCGGCGCCCACGCGACGGGTGGGCTACAGCGCTGCGCTGGTGTCCCTGGCCGGACTCGTGCTGATGGCCCGGGGCGGGCCGGGCAATCTGATCGACGAGTACGTCTATGTGGGGTTCGCCAGTCTGTTCGCCGCCATCGGCATCTCGTCACTTATGCGCGAGGCGGTGATGCGGGAAATTCGCGCCCGGCTCGCCACAGACAGGCTGAACCGCGCCCTGCGGCACGAGCTGGCCCGCAACCAGGACCTGGCCCGAGAAGCTCAGGGACTGGCGGTCGCCGCCCGGGCCGCCGATCGCGCCAAGAGCGAGTTTCTCACCACCATGAGCCATGAAATCCGCACGCCTCTGAACGGCGTGCTCGGCATGGTGCAGGTGATGGAGCGTGACGATCTGGCGCCCACCCAGCGCGAGCGCCTCGCCACGGTTCGCGGCTCTGCGGTTGATCTCCTGGATATCCTCAACGCCATTCTCGACGTTTCCCGCATTGAGGCCGGCGAGATGTCGCTGCATGTGGCGCCCTTCGACCTGGACCGGTTCGCTGACACCCTTCGGAAGCTCTATGGTCAGCTGGCTGCTGACCGCGGCCTGGGCTTCCGGCTCGACGTCTCGTCGGCAGCCTCCGGTCAGCGTGTGGGCGACGAGGTCCGCGTGCGGCAAATTCTCAGCAACCTCATTTCCAACGCCCTGAAATTCACCGAGGCGGGCTCGGTGGTCGTGAGAATCGGGGGCGATGACCAGCGACTGATCTGCGAGGTGCAGGACACGGGCATGGGCATTCCGCACGAGCACCAGGCGCGGATTTTCGAGAAGTTCGTCCAGGCGGATTCCTCCAACACCCGGCGCAGCGGCGGCACCGGTCTGGGCTTGGCCATCTGCCGCGAGCTGGCCGAGCTGATGGGCGGAAAGATCACCTTCGCCAGTCAGCCGGGACTGGGCAGCCGGTTCACCCTGGAACTGCCCTTGTGCGCCGTCGAGAGCCGCGCCGAAGCGCCTCTCGACAAGCCGCAGGTCAAGACCCAGCCTGGCCTGGCACCGAAGCCGGCTCTGAACGGACTCGTCGGCAGGCGGATTCTCATCGCCGATGACAACCTGGCCAACCGCGCCGTCCTTCAGACGCTGCTGGAAGGGGAGGGGGCCGAATGCGGCCTGGCTGCCGATGGTCTGGAAGCTCTGGACGCGTGGGAGAGCGGCCGGTGGCATGTCATCCTGATGGACATCCACATGCCCAGGCTCGATGGCTTGGCCGCCGCCCGTCAAATTCGAGCGCTGGAACGCTCAGCTGGCCGCCACCGCACGCCGGTCATCGCCGTCACCGCCAGCGTCATGGCTGAGGAAATTCGTCGCTATACCGGGGCCGGCATTGACCTCGTTGCGGCCAAGCCGATCCAGTTTGAAACCCTTCTCAGTCAAATCGAACAGGTGGTCGCCGCTAATTCGACTGCCTTGCCGAGCCTGGCTGAAGCGCCCGAGGTCCGGGCGATCTGAAGCCTCTGGCCACAGGAGGGGCGCGGGCTGTCCCTCCAGGTTGAACCCTTCTGCAGTCTCGCGCGCTTCTGCGTCGGCTCCAGAGGAGGAACACGCCATGGCTGACGACATCTACGGAAAACGCAATCCTGGCGCGGGCGGGGAAACCCATCAGACCGCCTCCGGCGACACCCCGGTCCTGACCACCCAGCAGGGCGTTCCGGTCGCCGACGATCAGAACAGCCTGAAGGTCGGCGCGCGGGGCCCAGCCCTGCTGGACGACTTCCACCTGCGCGAAAAGCTATTCCATTTCGACCATGAGCGGATCCCTGAGCGGGTGGTCCACGCCCGGGGCTTCGGCGTACACGGCTATTTCGAGGCGACCGAATCCCTGGCCGACTTGACCCGCGCCGACCCCTTCCAGAAGGCGGGTCAACGCACGCCTGTCTTTGCAAGGTTCTCCACCGTCGCTGGCGCCAAGGGCTCTCCAGACCTGCCCCGGGACGTCCGCGGCTTCGCGGTGAAGTTCTATACCCAGGAGGGCAACTGGGACCTGGTGGGCAACAACATCCCAGTCTTTTTCATCCAGGACGCCATCAAGTTCCCAGACCTGGTCCATGCGGCCAAGCCGGCCCCCGACCGCGGTTTCCCGCAGGCCCAGACGGCCCATGACAACTTCTGGGACTTCATCACCCTGACCCCAGAATCCATGCACATGATCATGTGGGCCATGTCCGACCGGGCCATTCCTCGGTCCCCGCGGTTCATGGAGGGGTTCGGGGTCCACACCTTCCGGTTCATCAACGCCGAGGGGAGGTCGAGCTTTGTGAAGTTCCACTGGAAGCCGAAGCTTGGCCTCCAGTCGGTGCTGTGGAACGAGGCGCTCAAGATCAACGGCGCCGATCCGGACTTCCACCGCCGCGACCTGTGGGACGCGGTCGACAGCGGTCAGCCGCCGGAATGGGAGCTGGGGGTCCAGGTCTTCGACGAGGCCTTCGCCGACGAATTCGAGTTCGACATCCTCGACCCCACCAAGATCATCCCCGAGGAGCGGGTTCCTGTCCGGATCATCGGCCGGATGGTGCTCGACAACAACGTCCAGAACTTCTTCGCCGAGACCGAACAGGTGGCCTTCTGCACTCAGAACGTGGTGCCAGGCATCGGCTTCACCAACGACCCCCTGCTGCAGGGGCGGAATTTCTCCTACCTCGACACGCAGCTGAAGCGACTGGGGGGACCCAACTTCACCCACATTCCGGTCAATGCGCCGCGCTGCCCCGTCCACAATTTCCAGCAGGACGGCCACATGGCCATGCGCAATCCGGTCGGTCGGGCCAATTACGAGCCCAACAGCTGGGGCGATCAGGGCGGTCCGCGTGAAAGCCCGGAGCGGGGCTACCCCCACTTCGCGGCCGCCGAATCCGGCGAGACTCGCCAGATCCGCGCCGAGACCTTCGCCGACCACTACAGCCAGGCCCGGCAGTTCTTCGTCAGCCAGACGCCGATCGAGCAGAAGCACATGGGCGACGCCCTGGTCTTCGAACTCAGCAAGTGCGACCGGCTCGACATCCGCGAGCGCATGGTGGGCCATCTGCGCAATATCGACGAGGGCCTCGCCAAGACCGTCGCCACGGGCTTGGGGCTTGCGAAGATGCCGGCCGCCCTGAAGCCCGCGCGCGCCGTGATCGATAACCTGCCGCCATCGGATGCGCTCAGCATGCTCAAGCGGCCCCTGGCCAGGTTCGAGGGCCGCAAGTTCGGGCTCCTGATGACCGACGGCGCCGATGCGGCGCTGTTCAAGGCTGTGACTGAGGCCATCAAGGCGGAGGGCGCGATCTTCGAGGTGATCGCACCACACATCGGCGGCGTGAAGCTCAGCGACGGGGTGCTGCTCGCGGCCGACCAGAAGATCGATGGGGGTCCGTCGGTCCTCTACGACGCCGTCGCCGTCCTGGTGTCGGAAGAGGGCGCAGCCATGCTCTCCAAGGACAAGACCGCCAAGGACTTCGTCAACGACGCCTTCGCCCACTGTAAGTTCATCGCCCACACCGAGGCCGCGGCTGTTCTGTTCGAGAAGGCTGGCGTCGCCGAGGATATGGACGAGGGCTTCATCGCCCTGTCGGGTGCAAAGGACGCCAAGACCTTTGTCGAAGCCTGTCGCAATATCCGCCTCTGGGCGCGGGAGCTGAAGGTCGATCTGGACGCTGCGGCCCTCAGCTAGCTCGCGGGATGCGCCGTCGCCGGCATGGGCGGCGGCGCATCCTTTAGGCCTCCAGCCTTCACGGGGGCGTGATAAAAAGGCGCCGTTCAGGAAACTTTCGCTGCAGGTCACGGGTTTGTGAGGGGAGTAGACAGAAACAGGAGACCCCTGACATGACCCTCAAGACCACGTTTTTCGCCGCTGCGGCCACGGTCGCGCTGATGGCCGCTCCGGCCGCCCTGGCTCAGGATATGGACGCTCCGGTCACCAGCCCGCCGGCCGTCGGCGCACCGGTGGAGGCTGCGACCTTCACGGATGCTCAGGTGGACGGCTTCGCCGACGCCATGACCGACATCCAGGCTCTCAATGACCAGTACGGCCCCCGTGTGGCCGGCGAGGCCGACACCACCGCTCGGGCGGCTCTGCAACAGCAGATGACCACCGAAATGACGGCGGCGGTCGAAGCGGCCGGGCTGACGGCTGAGGAATACAATCAGATCGCCGCAGCCGCCCAGGGAGACGCTGAACTTCGCGCCCGTATCGGCCAGTCCATGCAGGCCGACGCTGGGGCCAGCGCCGATGCTGCGGCCCAGGCCGAAGCCGCCCCGGAGGCGGAGGGCGATGTGGGCGCCGAGGCTGAAGTTGACGCTCAGGCCGACCCCGTCTCCGACATGTAGATCAGGGCTCTCCAGTCCGTCACGGGCGGGGCGCGGTTCAGCCAGGCTGAGCCGCGCCCCACTCGTTCCAGCCCGCGATTTTGGGCGTTTTGGGCAGATAGGCCTTCTCTAAAGAGCCTAGGCGAAAGCCTGCCGCAATCAGCGTCTGCGCTACCGGCCTGTTGAGATGGCACCCCCCCGCCAGCCGGCTCCAGAGCGGGTCCAGCCGACGCTGCCAACGGGCGACCTCCGGTTCTGGCGACAGACCATGTTCGCAAAACAGGAAGCGTCCAGTGGGCTTGAGCACGCGCCGAGCTTCAGCCAGCGCCTTCCCGGGGTCCCCGACGGAACAGAGGGTGAAGGTGCAGACGACACTGTCGAAGCTTTGGTCTGGGAAGGGCAGGTTCTCAGCCTCGCCGGCCTCCACCGAGACCTTCAGCGCGGCGTCGCGTGGCGCCTCAAGCGCTCGCGCCCGGAGTTCGGGCGACGGATCGATGCCGGTGACGCTCTCGACCTTGGTCGGATCATAGAAGGCTAGGTTCAGGCCGCCGCCGACGCCCAGTTCCAGCACCCGTCCCTCTGCCTGCGGCACAACCCGGGCTCGCTGTCGCATGATGGCCGGCGACCCACAGGCGCAGGTCAGCAGACTTGGCAGGATTCGACGTTCATAGAAGTTGGCCATGGGTCCCCCGGAAGCTCAGGCCATCATTCCCTGTCCGGCCAATTGAGGCCAGAGCCAGCGTGGTCTCTCTTCGGTCGGAGGATCAGGCGGCGCGGGCGTCGCCGGTGCTCAGAGCCTGTTGCAGGGCGCGCAGGAGATTTTCCGGCTTCATCGGCTTTTCAACGACCCCGATCATGCCCGCGGCGATATAGCCGGCGGCGTCCTCAGGATCGGCATTGGCCGTCAGGGCGATGATTGGCGTCTGACCGGCCGGGCCCACCAGGGCGCGAATGGCCCGGGTGGCCGCGACGCCGTCCATCCGCGGCATCTTGATGTCCATCAGGATCAGATCGAAGCGACCTGAACGCGCCAGTTCTACGGCCTCGAGGCCGTCGACGGCGGTCTCGGCGGTGCAGTCAAACATCTCACAGAGGGTCTCGGCCACCATACGGTTGGTGGCGTTGTCATCGACAATCAGGACGTGGGCGGCCCGGTCGGAGGCGGACTCGGAGGGCTCAGCCTCAAGGGTCGGCGCACAGGGCGCCGTCAGGGTGAAGACGGCGGTCTCGCCGCCGCCGGCGTTGAATTCGGTTCGACCCTCGCCGTCCAGGGCCTGAAGGATGCGCTGACCCAGAGCCGCGCCGAGGGCGGTCTCAAGGCCGAAACGCGCGGTGATCTCTTCGATGCTTCCAGAGAAGCTGCCGTCGATCACATCGCCCGCGCCGCGCACGCGCCCCACCAGACTGAGCGTTCCTGCGGAGGACGAGGTGACTTCGAGAGTGGCCTCCACCGCACCGCGCCGCACGCCGGAAATGGCCTGTCCGATGAAGCCGTCGAAAATCTGGTGAAGGCGGTGAGCGTCGACCACGGCGGCGGCCCCCGGGTCGCCTTCGTAGGCCACGAGCAGAGTGACGCCGCTTTCCCGGGCCCGGTGGAGCCAGCGTTCCTGCACCCCGTCCATGAGTTCGCGCAACTGATGAGGGGCGGGGCAGAGGCTAAGGCGTTCAGCGGCAGCGGTCTTCAGGTCATGGGCGGTGGCCAGGAGGCGGTACACCGAGCTTGCGGCCTCATCGATACCCTCGACACAGGCCGCGGCGTCGGCAGAGAGATGCTGTCGACCGAGGCGGTCGGTCAGCGCCCGCATGCCCTCGACCTGGATGCGGATTTCTTCTGTGACTTGGTCGAAGAAGAACTCAGACGGGGACATGGGTTTGGGCGCCATTGCAATCTTCCACCCAGGATGGCGGAAACCCTTTGCAGAGACGTTAAGCCTGACGGCGCTCTTTGATCGCGGGCGTCAAAAAGAAGAACGGGCGGCAGGTCTCCCCGCCGCCCGTCCCGGTTGCGCCTAAAAATGCGGCCGGTCTTAGAACCGGTACTGAAGCTCGAGGCCGAAGGTCCGCGGCTGGATCAGACCGCGGGTGATCGCCGTGCCGGTCTGCTGCAGATAGGGCTGGCCGCCCACCACGAGGCCCGGATTGGGGGCGCCGTAGACGGCGGAGGGATTGGTGGTGCCGGTCGAGGTAAAGCCCTCTTCTTCGAAGGCGTTCTTCACATAGCCGATGACCGCATAGCGGTTGCCGAGCTCGCGCCAGATCAGGCGGAAGTCGGCGACCGAATAGGCGGGCACGGCGAAGGCGGGGTTATCGAACGGCTGGTAGGTGGTCTCGTCGGTCCAGAAAGCCGTCGCCGAGGCGATCAGCGAGCCGGCCGCAAAGTCCCACGTATAGTTGCCGTTGAGCGCCACCTTGTGCTCGGGGGACTGGAACAGCCGCGAGCCCTTCAGGTCCTGGAAGACCAGCAGGACGTTGTTCTGCACCGCCGTGCCGCCCGCAGGCCGGGCGCTGGCCAATTGGGCGCTGGGATCAGCCGGATCATAGAAGCAGCAGCCCTCAGTGATCTCGGTGTTCAGATAGCCGTAGCTGACCGACACCTGCAGGTTGCGGCTGGGCTGCCAGATGGTTTCCAGCTCCAGGCCATAGGCCCTGGCGTCGACATTAATGAAGTTGTTGGCCGAGGCGGTGCCCGCGGCGTTCAGCTGCTGAAGGTTCAGCTGCAGATCCGAATAGTCGTTGTAATAGAGCGAGCCATTGACGATCAGCTGCCGGGCGATCGTCTTCTTCATGCCCAGCTCGTAGGCGTTGACGAACTCGGCCTCGCCTTCCGGGTTGGGGGCCAGGGTGCCGAGCAGGAAGCCGCCGGACTTATAGCCGCGGCTGTACTTGGCGTAGAACAGGCTGTCGTCATCCGGGGTCCAGTCCAGATTGACCACGCCGGTGACGGCGTCCCAGGACTTGGACAGGGTGCGGAAGTTCTGGACGCCCGGCGTCCCCGGCTGCAGGTCGGTGGAGACGTCGAAGGCGAAGGCGCCGCCGAGCTGGGGGCCAAACGGGCCGGCCGGGGAGAACAGCACCAGGCGCTGGCTTTCGAACCCGTCCTTTTCATCCTTGCTGTAGCGGAGGCCCGCGGTCAGGGCGAAGGCGTCGCTGAGCTGGTAAGAGAACTGGCCAAAGGCGGCGAGGGCCTTGGAGTTCAGCTCGGCATAACCGTCGACAAAGTTGCGGCTCGGATTGGCTGGCGCCGGGGCGCAGAAATTCGGCGGGCCGATGAAGTAGCAGGGAGCCGCCATCTGCGCCTGCTGGGGATTTCCCAGCTGGATGCGCTGGCTGTAGTCCTCCTCGTACTGATAGACCCCCAGAATCCAGCTCAGCGGGCCATCCGAATTGGAGGTCAGGTTCAGCTCGTTTGAATAGTACTTCTTCGTTTCGTAGAAATCGGTGGTGTAGTCGACATAGATGCCCGGGACGCCGGCCACGGTGATCGGCGCGGTGCGGCTGGTGTTGTCGTAGTCGCCACCGGTTTGATAGTCGTACTGCTGGAAGCCGCCGATATACTTCAGGTCGGCGAAGCCTAGGTCCCAGGTAACCTGACCGGTCAGGACATGGTTGCCGCGCAGGGCGCCGTAGCCATCGCGGTTGGTGTTCTGGACATAGGGGTCACGCACGCCCGGATTGGCCACCGTCTCGCCGAACTGGAGGTTGGTCACCAGGCCGCCGATGGGCTGGAAGGCGCGGGTGGTGTCATAGGGGCTGATCAGGTTGGCCAGCCGGTCGCCGACACCCAGGCTGTCGTCCCAGTTCGATCGGTTGTAGCGGACCCAGACCTCCACATCCTCGCCGAGCTCGGCCTCCATCTGGGCTTCGAAATAGGTCCGCTTGATCGACGCGCCCTCATTGGCGCTGCCGATGTTCTCGATGAAGCCCTTGCGCTGCCATTCCTGGTTGCCGCCCACCTTGAAGCGGAGATTCTCGGCCACCGGCAGGGACACGACGCCTTCGATGCGGGTGTAGTCATAGTTGGCGACCGCGGCGCGGATTTCGCCTGAGAATTCATAGTCCGGACGCTTGGACACCTGGTTGATCGCGCCGCCCATGGCGTTACGGCCATAGAGCGTGCCCTGGGGGCCGCGGAGAATCTCGGTGCGCTCAATGAACAGCGGCGTCTTGAACAGCTCCGATGAGCTGGCCGAATAGAAGCCGTCCGAATAGGCGGCCACGCCCGGATCATTGCCGATGTAGAAGGTGTTGCGCCCCGAACCGCGCAGGGACACCCGGTCGGCGCCTGAATAGTTCATGCCCGGCGTGAAGTTCACGAAGTCCTGGATGTTCGTGATGCCCTGGGTGTCGCGCTGCTCCGAGGTGAAGGCGGACACAGCGACCGGGACGTCCTGCAGAGCCTGCTCGCGCTTTTCAGCGGTGATGACCAGTTCCTGGATGGTGAAGGGCTCATTGGCGGTCTGGGCGGTGGCCGCGCTGGCGCCGGCGAGAACGGCGGCCGAAGCGCTGGCCGCCAGCAGGCGGCGCAGACCAGTGTGCGTGAACGACGACATGTGTCCTCCCAAGCGGCTTTGAGCGCCGCCCGTTGTTTTGAATGTGAGCAGGAGCCGCCCATGGGGAGGGGCGGTTCAGGGCCGGGAACCTCGTTCCAACCGCCGGATCAGTCAAACTTATCTGCGTTCAGGCGACAATTAGGGCGACGGTTTGCGCTTGGCGTGGCGAAAATACCGCGCTTTCAAACAGGCTGCACAAAACCGACCGACGTTATCCGGATATCTCCTGTCCCGCTAACCGATTCGCGCCCGTGTGCTGGAGAGTCTTTAGCACACCTGATATTCAAATCATCTCGAGAGACTGCGTGTTGTATGCGCCGTCTGCGCCGCGTGGGGGACTCGGTGGTCGTCTGACCGAGCCGGGGCCAGCGCCGCGCCCCAAGGGGTCGGAGGCTTCCCCTTGCGCGCCGGCTCGCGCATATGGAGGGCATGATCGATACCGACCGCGACCGGCGCGCCCTGGTGCTGTTTTCCGGGGGACAGGACTCCTCGGTTTGCCTCGCCTGGGCCCTGGCCCGCTATGACCATGTGGAGACTGTGGGCTTCGACTACGGCCAGCGCCATGCCGTGGAGATGCAGGCCCGCCAGGTGGTGCGCCAGGCCATGGGGGCGCAGTTTCCTGACTGGGCCGGACGGCTGGGTCCTGACCATCTGATCGACCTGACCGGCTTTGGCGCCATCGCCGAGACCGCCATGACCGCCGAACGGGCCTTCGAGGTCACCGACAAGGGATTGCCCTCGACCTTTGTTCCGGGCCGGAACCTCGTCTTCCTGACCTATGGCGCGGCCCTGGCCGATCGCCGCGGCGCCCGCGATCTCGTGGGCGGCATGTGCGAGACCGACTTTTCCGGCTACCCCGACTGTCGGCGGGACACGATCGAGGCCCTGGAACATGCGCTCAATCTCGGCATGGCGCAGGACTTCCGAATTCAGACGCCGCTGATGTCGCTCACCAAGGCGCAGACCTGGGCGCTGTCGAAGGGGCTTGGCGGGGAGGCCCTGGTGGCGCTCATCTGCGAGGAGAGCCACACCTGCTATCGGGGTGAACGTGGCGTGCGTCATGCCTGGGGCTACGGCTGCGGCGACTGTCCGGCCTGCGACCTGCGGGCCCGCGGCTGGGAGACGTGGGTGGCGCAGGATCGCCCGGAGCTTCTGGCGTGAGCTATTCGGTCAAGGAGATCTTTCTCACCCTCCAGGGCGAGGGCGGCCAGGCCGGGCGGCCAGCCGTCTTCTGCCGCTTTGCGGGCTGCAATCTGTGGTCTGGCCGCGAGATCGACCGCGCCCATGCGGTCTGCACCTTCTGCGATACGGACTTCGTGGGGATGGATGGTCCCGGGGGTGGGCGGTTTGCCGATGCAGAGGCCCTGGCCGACGCCGTGGCCAGCGCCTGGGCCGGGGGAGGGGACCATCGCCTCGTGGTCTGCACCGGCGGCGAGCCCTTGCTGCAGTTGGACGAGCCGCTGATCGCCGCGCTTCACGCCCGGGGCTTCACCATCGCCGTGGAGACCAACGGCACCCTTGCGGCGCCGGCCGGCATCGATTGGATCTGCGTCAGTCCCAAGGCCCAGGCGCCGCTGGCGCAGATGTCAGGCCAGGAGCTGAAGCTGGTCTACCCCCAGCCCGGGGTCGATCCGCAGCGGTTCGCGGCGCTGGATTTCGAACGCTTCTACCTGCAGCCCATGGACGGGCCAGACCGCAGCGCCAACACCGAGGCGGCGATCGCCTATTGCCTCGCCCACCCTCAGTGGCGTTTAAGCGTGCAAACCCACAAATATCTGGGCATTCCCTGACGGCCGGTTGGCTGAACGGATCGCCTGAGCGCGGCAATGACATCGCATATTTTTGAGATCACCAAGGTCGCGACCTTCGATGCGGCCCACTACCTGCCTGACGGTCCGGCGCAGAGCCCGTATACGCGCCTGCATGGCCATTCCTTTCAGGTGGAGGCCACCGTCACCGGAGCCCCGCAGCCGCCGGTAGGTTGGGTCGCCGATCTGGCTGAACTGGACGGCGCGCTGCGGGCTGTCGCCCTGGAGCTGGATCACGGCCTGCTCAACGAGAGGCCGGGGCTGGAAAGCCCGACCCTGGAGAACCTCTGCCTCTATTTCGCTGAGCGGCTTCAGGCGCAGTTTCCGGGCCTGTCGCGCATCAAGGTCTCCCGCCCGACCATCGGTGAGAGCTGCGCGCTGAATATCTAGGGCGCGTTCGGTAGTGGTGGGAGTCGGCCCTAGGGCGGGACGCGCTTAAACTGCTGAAATCTAGCGGTCTTTGCGACGCTTGTGGTCGTCGTCATCGTCATCATCGCCCCCAGGGATGACGGCGCCCGCGACCATGCCCACGCCCTTGGCTGTGGCTCCCACCGCGGCGCCGGTGACGCCGATCGCGACGCCGGCCGTCGTGCCAACGACGGCGGCCGCTAGGCAGCCCGCCTGGGTGAGCGCCAGCGCCCCGATCAGGCTGAGGCGAAGAAGCAGTGGCGCAGTCATGGTGAATCCCCAGGGTCAGCCCCCAGAAGACCCATAAATCATAACCAAATGGTGGCGATCCTCAATCCAGCTGATGGGAAAGGGCGACCGCCGCGTCCCCCTGGCGGCGCCAGGGTCCGGCGAAGGACGGATCTGCCCGCCGGCGGCGGTCGGGTCCAAAATAGTCCTGGGTTCGGATGTAGGGCCGCGGATATTCGACAATGCGGTTCAGCCGTTCCAGCACGCCTCGGGCGGTCAGCGGCTTGGCCAGGAACTCATTGACCCCGGCGTCCCGCGCTTCAGCCACCCGGCGCATGGTGGAGTGGCCCGTGATCATGATGACCGGGACCATCTGATTGGGGCTGTCTGGGGAGTTGCGCAGCAGCCGTACGAAATCGATGCCATCCAGCGGCTGCATCGACAGGTCAGTCATGACGATATCGATGGCGTGATTGCGCAGTTGCTGGAGCCCCTCAGCGCCGTCTGCGCCCTCATGAATGTGCACGACGCCGATGGCGCGCAAAATCTCGGTCAACAGCACCCGCATGTGGTGGTTGTCGTCGACGAGCAGAATCCTGAGCAGTTCGTATCGCAAAGTGTCCGTCTTTCGCGGTCAGGTCACATAAGGACCGGCGGGCCGCCGGTTCGCGAGGCGGCCCATTTCAGGCAAGTCCCCTGCGCGGTCAATCTGAAAACCGTCGATTTTTGACCTCGGCGACAAACCCTGAGTTCGATAGCTAGAGTGTCGCGCCCGGTGAAAATCGCGCCTCGCCCATCTGACCCCTGTGGCGCAGGTAGGCGTCGGCCAGGACGCAGGCGACCATGGCCTCAACCACGGGAACGGCGCGGATGCCGACGCAGGGATCGTGACGTCCCTTGGTGCGCAGTTCGATCTCCTGGCCAGCCTCGTCCAGGCTGCGACGCGGCGTCAGGATCGATGAGGTCGGCTTGAAGGCGACGCGGGCGCTGACGGCCTGGCCGGTGGAAATCCCACCCAGGACGCCGCCCGCCTTGTTCGACAGGAAGACCGGCAGGCCATCATTGCCCATCCGCATCTCGTCAGCGTTCTCCTCGCCCGAAAGAGCTGCGGAGGCGAATCCCGCTCCGATCTCGACGCCCTTGGCGGCGTTGATCGACATCAGCGCCCCGGCCAGTTCGGCGTCGAGCTTGCCATAGATCGGCGCGCCCCATCCGGCGGGGACCCCTGTGGCCTCCACCTCGACGACGGCGCCTGTCGATGAGCCTCCCTTGCGAACCTGTTCCAGATGAGCCTCCCATACGGGAACGGTCTCGGGGTCAGGGCACCAGAAGGGGTTGTTGCGGGTCTCGTCCCAGTCAAGGCGGCTGCGGTCGATCTGGTGAGGGCCGATCTGGACGACGGCGGCGCGGATGGTGACGCCTGCGAGGATTTTCCGCGCCACGGCGCCGGCGGCGACCCGCGCGGCGGTCTCCCGGGCTGAGGCGCGTCCGCCGCCACGGTAGTCGCGGACCCCATACTTGGCGAAATAGGGGTAGTCGGCATGGCCGGGTCTGAACGCCTGGGCGATCTCTGAATAGTCGCGGCTGCGCTGGTCGGTGTTGTCGATCATCATCGAGATCGGCGTACCGGTGGTGACGGGGCCGCCGGTGCGGTCGTCCTCGAACACGCCCGACAGGATGCGCACTGCGTCCGGCTCCTGGCGCTGGGTGACGAACTTGCCTTGGCCAGGCCGCCGCTGGTCGAGCCAGACCTGGATGTCTTCCGCCGTCAGCGGGATCCCCGGCGGGCAGCCGTCGACCACGCAGCCGAGCGCCGGCCCGTGGCTTTCGCCCCAGGTGGTCACGCGGAACAGGTGGCCGAAGGTGTTGTGCGACATGGGGCGCTTCTATCGGAACCGGGCGCGGGTCACAAACTCACGCCACCCCATCACGCCGCCCAGGCGGCGGCGAACTGGCGCAGCAGCACCCGCGCGGGGCTCTCGGCCCGGGCGGCCCCCGCGGCCAGCCGCACGAACAGGTCGCCCTGCCGCCGGCTGTCCCGCTCGGGAAGACCCTCGCCCGGCAGCCGCACCAGGGCGCGGGCGGCGGCCTTGCGGCTGACCCAGACGGTGCGCTCGCCGCGCGGGGTTGCGACCGACAGCCGCCCGCCGTCGGTCAGAACGGCCGGATCGACCTTGACCGTGATCCACAGGTCATCGCCGCGCACGATGGCGGCGTCGCCGCGAATGGTCACCTCGAAGGCGTCCTGCCCGGCCCGGACCCGGTCGCCGGGGCGCAGGCCGGGGGGCAGCTGGATCTTCAGCCGCCGCCCGCCAGGGGCGTCGACGACCGCCTCGCCGCCGAGCACGGCGGCGTCGGGGGAAATCTCGATCACCAGCCGCACGGGGGCGGTCGGCGGGATGGGCGCCAGGCCCCAGGCGACCGGTTCGAGCGGTTCCTCGCGCAGGACGCGGTAGGCTTCCATCACCTCGCGAAAGGCCAGAGGATCGCCGCCGCGGTCGGGGTGGCAGCGCTTGGCGGCTTCGCGGAAGGCGGCGCGCAGGGCATGGCCGTCCGCGCCCGGTCCGACCCCGAGCCGTTCGCGCGCCATCCGCGCGGTCATCCTGCGCCCGTCCCCGGTCATCGGCGCCAAGGTGAACGGACAGGGTCAATGGTCAGTTAAGCTGAATCCTCGCGCGCGCCGCGCTATAGGAAGTCCATGAGCGACAAAGCCGACCTGATCCCGCCGTCTCCCGCCGAGGACGACTACGTCCGCCAGGTGACCGAGGCCGAGCCTCTGCCCCTGTTGCCGGAGGCCGACCCGCTGGCCCTGTTCGAGACCTGGCTGACGGCGGCGCACAAGTCCGAGCCCAACGACGGCAACGCCATGGCCCTGGCCACGGTGGACGAGTCGGGCCTGCCCGACGTGCGGATGGTGCTGCTCAAGGGCATCGACGCCGGCGGCTTCGTCTTCTTCACCAACCTGCAAAGCGCCAAGGGGCGGGAGCTGGCGTCCCATCCCTCGGCGGCCCTGCTGTTCCACTGGAAGTCGCTGCGCCGCCAGGTGCGGGTGCGCGGGACCGTTGCGCCGGTGAGTGACGCGGAGGCCGACGCCTATTTCGCCACCCGCGCCCGTCCGGCGCAGATCGGCGCCTGGGCCTCCGACCAGTCGCGGCCGATGAAGGATACGCTGGAGCTGGGCAAGCGGGTTGCCGAGGCCGGCCTGAAGTTCGGCCTGGGCAAGGTGCCGCGGCCGCCGCACTGGTCGGGTTTTCGCCTGACCCCGCAATCCATCGAGTTCTGGCGCGACCGGCCCTTCCGCCTGCATGAGCGGCTGGTGTTCGAGCGCCAGGGTGAGGGGTGGGGAACTACGCGGCTTTTCCCCTGACCGCGTAGCGGGCGAGGAAGGTCTCGACCGCCTCGTGCACGATCGTCTCCAGGGGCCGCACGGGCATCACGTGGTCGCCGGCCACCAGGCCCAGCACCAGGGTGGCGTGCTCGATCATCCCCTGCAGCTGGCCGGCGGCCCAGGAAGGCTTGTCGATGGCGATCTCGCCGATGCGGGCCAGGTCTCCGACGACGGCCAGCAAAGTGCCGCCCAGCGCCATCCGGGCATGGTCGCGGAAGTGGTCCGCCAGGCCGGGGAAACGCCGCCGCTCGGCGATCACCATGCGGAACAGGGCCCGGGAGTCCGCCGCGCAGTACAGCTCGGCGTAGGCCATGCCGAAGGTCCGCAGCCGCGCGCGGGCGTCGCCCTGCGCCTCGGCGGACTGCCGCACCCGGTCGGCGATGTCGGCCAGCGCGGCCTCGACAACGATGCGGAACAGATCGGCCTTGCCGGGGAAGTGGGCGTAGAGGGTGGCCGTGGAAACGCCGGCGCTGCGGGCCACCGATTCCATGCCCGCCTGGGAGAAACCGTCCCGGGCGAAGATGACCCTGGCCGCCCTCAGAACCAGTTCGCGTTTTCGCTCCGACCGGGATTCACCCATTACCGACGCCGTCATGTCCCCTCGGAAAACGCTGTCACCAACTCAGCCTATAGGGGAAAAATTCAACCTCGCAAGGACAACCGCTCCTGACAGGGCGTCAGGCCGCGTAGGTGCGCAGCAGCGGGTGGCTGAGAACCGGGGCCAGCAGGCGGTCGAATTCGGAGGGATCGTCCGGCACGACCGCGCCGCGATCATCGGCGATGACGATGTCGGCCCGCCGACGGGAGGGCTCGATCAGCCGCTCGTGCGCCGGCCGGACCGTGGCCAGATACTGCTGGATCACCGAGTCCGCCGTGCGGCCGCGCTGCGCCTGGTCGCGGATCAGCCGGCGGATGAACCGCACGTCCGGCGGGGTATCGACGAACACCCGCAGGTCGAACAGCGCCGCCAGCGCCTCGGTGCACAGCAGGTGCGCGCCCTCGACCACGATCAGGGGCGCGGGGGTGATGGTCGCCACCGGGTCCAGTCGGCGGTGGGTCTCGAAACAGTAGAGCGGGGCCTGAACCGTCTCGCCGGCGCGCAGGGCGGCCAGGTGCTGCGCCAGCAGGCCGTGGTCCTTGGCCGAGACGTCGTCGAAGTCGAAGCTGGCCGCGTCGAACCCGGGTTTGCCGCCATGATCGCCGTAGTAGGCGTCCTCGATGACCAGGGTCACCGTCCCGGCGGGCAGCCGCGCCTCGAGCGCCGTCGCCAGGGTGCTCTTGCCCGAACCGGACCCTCCGGAAACGGCGATCAGCAGCGGCGGTGGGGCGGGGGGTTCGCTCATGAGGACCTATCGGCCACAACCGGACGGATTTGCCAACGGTCGGCATGGTGAATATTCGCTCTCCGCGCGCCGCGCGTTGCCCGAGCGGCCGGGCGCCGCTAGGGTCGTCGCAGCAAGGAAAACAAGGGGGAGACGCGGCCATGCAGGGCCTGATGCAGCAGTCGGCGCTGACCGTCGACACGGTCCTGGATCACGCCAAACGCTGGCACGGCGACCGCGAGGTCGTCAGCCGGTCGGTCGAGGGACCGATCGTGCGGACCACCTATGGCCAGATGCACGACCGCGCCAAGCGAGTCTCCAACGCGTTGCTGGGCCTCGGAATCCGGCTTGGCGACCGGGTCGCGACCCTGGCCTGGAACTCGGCCCGGCACATGGAGGCCTGGTACGGCATCATGGGCATCGGGGCGGTCTGCCACACGCTCAATCCCCGTCTGCACCCCGACCAGATCGCCTGGATCATCCGCCACGCCGAAGACCGCATCATCTTCGTCGACCTGACTTTCGTGCCGATCCTGGAAGAGATTCTCGCCAACTGCCCGTCGGTCGAACACGTCATCGTCATGACCGACCACCAGCACATGCCGGCGTTCCAGCTCCGCGGCGTGCCGACCCTGAACTGGAAGGGCGCCCACACCTACGAGAGCCTGGTGGAGGGCAGCAGCCCGGACGTCGCCTGGGGCGGTTTCGACGAGAATACCGCCTGCGGCCTCTGCTACACCTCGGGCACGACCGGAGACCCCAAGGGCGTTCTCTATTCGCACCGCTCCAACTACATCCACACCCTGGTGGGCTTGCAGCGCGACGTGCTGGGCATCTCGGCCCTCGACACCGTCCTGCCGGTCGTGCCGATGTTCCACGCCAACGCATGGGGCATCGCGTTCGCCGGCCCGGCCGTGGGCGCCAAGCTGGTCATGCCCGGCTCGAAGATGGATGGCGAGTCGATCTACGAACTGCTGGAGGCCGAGGGCGTTACCTTCTCCGCCGCCGTGCCGACCGTCTGGCAGATGCTGCTGCAGCATCTGGACAAGACGAACAGCAAGCTCTCGACCCTCAAGCGCGTGGTCATCGGCGGCTCGGCCTGTCCGGAGGCGATCATCCGCGGCTTCCACGACCGCTACGGCGTCGACGTGCTGCACGCCTGGGGCATGACCGAGACCTCGCCGCTGGGCACCTTGGGCTCGCCCAACGCGCGCATCGCCGGCCTCTCCTACGACGAACGCCTGGCCTACCAGCTCAAGCAGGGCCGTCCGCCGCTGGGCATCGACCTGAAGCTGACCGACGACACCGGCGCGCGCCAGCCGCACGACGGCCGCACCTTCGGCAACCTGAAGGTCAGGGGCCCGTTCGTGGTGCGCGAGTACTTCAAGGGCGCCGGCGGCCGGATTCTCGACGACGAGGGCTATTTCGACACCGGCGACGTGGCGACCATCGACCCTGAAGGCTTCATGCAGATTACCGACCGCGCCAAGGACGTGATCAAGTCCGGCGGCGAGTGGATCAGCACCATCGACATCGAGAACATCGCCATGGGCCACCCCAAGGTGGCGCTGGCGGCGGTGATCGGCGTGCTCCATCCGAAGTGGGACGAGCGGCCCCTGCTGCTGATCAAGCTGAAGGACGGCGAGAAGGCCACCAAGGAGGAGATGCTCCAGTTCCTGGTCGGCAAGATCGCCAAATGGTGGATGCCCGACGACGTCGCCTTCGTCGATGACATCCCGCTGGGCGCCACCGGCAAGATCGACAAGAAGCTGCTGCGCGAGCGGATGAAGGACTATGTCCTGCCCGCGATCCCGATCCTGGCCGCCGCCGCGGTGGCCGAGCGGGCCGCTCCTGATCCGGTGCTTCACGCGCCGGAGGACGACTCGGGAAAATCTGAGGCCCCGGCGAGCCCGTCATTCGCCGGGGCCGATGAGCCCATGGACGCAGAATTCGAGGACATCCTGCCCGCGGCCGCTCCGGAGGCCGAGGCGCCGGCGCACGACCCCGCGCCGGCCGAGCCTGAGGACAGCCCCAAGCCTGAGGACAGCAACGGCGAGGTTCCGCCGCCGCTGTCCGGCATGCCAGACATGACGCCGATGGGTGCGGCGGCGGCCAGTCCGGCCGGCGAGGCGCCTCTGGCTGTGAAGGCCTCGCCGACCAAGGGACCGGCGCTGAAGAAGGCCGACGACGCTCCGCTGTTCATCTCGCCGATGACCGGGCAGCAACGGCGGCCCAAGGCCAAGCCGAAGAAAGGCTGGGCCGACAGCTATCTGGACCTCGCCCTGCTGGTGGCGCTGGCGCCGGCGGCCATGGCCCTGGCCGGGGCTCTGGCCACGCGGTTTGGCCTGATCACCCAGGCCCAGGGCTTCGACGCCATGCTGATTCAGGGACCCACCGAGACCCTCGGCTGGGCGCCGGCGATCGCCCTGGTCGGGGTGCTGACCGGCCTGATTGGCCTGCTGGTCGCGGCCTTCGCCGGCTTCTCGAGGCTGTGGGGCAAGGCGGTGCTGGCCCTGGCCATCACCCTGCTGACCTGGGCGGCCGTCATCGCCTTCGGGGCGATGGGCAACCGCGTCCCGGGGGTCCACGACGTGGCCACCGACTGGTCCGAGCCGCTGATGTTCTCGCCCACGGTGCTCAAGGCCCGCGGGCCGGACGCCAACCCGGTCGATCCCTCGCCGATCCTGCCCATCGGGTCGAAAATCTATGCCGGCCGCTCCCTGGCCGAGGTCAACGCCGAGACTTGCCCGGCGGCCCGGCCGGTGACCGTGGCCGTGCCGGCGGACCAGGCCTTCGCCCATGTGAAGTCGGCCATCGAGGGGGCGGGCCTGTCGATCGTCACCGCCGACCCCGCGTCGGGCCGCATCGAGGCGACCGCCGTCAGCCTGCTCTACGGCTTCAAGGACGACCTGGTGGTGCGGGTGCGGGCCGACGGCGCCGGGTCACGCATCGACCTGCGCGCCGTCCGCCGCCTGGGCGCCAGCGACATGGGCGCCAATTGCCGCCGCATCGAGAGCCTGGCGACGGCGATTACGGGTTAGCCCGACTGACGCGACGAGAAAGATCGACCGGTCGTGCAGCCGACGGTTGACGTCGGCGCTGCAGCCCTGACACTTGGCGGACACTGGGGCGGGGTAGCATGCAAGATCAGACTGAAACGTCGGAAGGTGAGACGCTCGCCTTCAGCGAGACCCTCGATGTGCGGTCCTTCCTGGGCCTGAGTCTCAAAAACGGCCTGCTCAACCTCATCACCCTGACCCTGTATCGCTTCTGGGGCCGGACCGAGGTCCGCCGCCGGGTGTGGTCGCATGTGAAGCTGAACGGCGAGGCCTTCGAATACACGGGCAAGGGGCGCGAGCTGTTCATAGGGTTCCTGATCGCCCTGTTCACGGTCGGTCTGCCGTTCCTTGTCATCGTTGGCGGCGCCCAGTTCCTGGGTCCAATGTACGCCCTGCTGATCATCCTCCCGCTCTATCTGGGCCTGCCCGTCCTTGTCGGGGCGGCGATTTTCCTGGCCTTCCGCTACATGGCCAGCCGGACGGTCTGGCGCGGGGTGCGTTTCCACCTGCGGGGATCACCCTGGGACTACGGGCTGGCCAACCTCGGCTACGGCCTCCTGGTCGGCCTGACCTTGGGCTGGTTCCAGCCCGCCGCGTCCATGCGCCTGGCCGAGAAGATGTGGGGCGGGTTGAGCTTTGGCAGCCTCAACCTGCGCTGGGTTCCGCGCGCCAGCGACGGCATCTACGGCCCGTTCGCGATCGGCTGGATCGGCTTCGTGATCGGCTATTTCGTGTTCATCGGCGCCTACATGGGCCTGATCATGACGTCGGGCCTGCTGCCTACGCCGGCTGAGGGGGGCGAGGCCCCTGCACAACCGACATTCGTCTTCATGCTGGTCACCTATGCCGCCTTCTTCGTCTTCGCCCTCTACATGTTGCTGGTCTTCGCGCCCTATCAGGCGGCGCTCCTGCGGGCGATCATCGGTTCGCTGAAGATCGGCGACGCCCGGTTCGAGCTGAAGCTGAAGACCCTCGACCTGCTGGGCCTGACGGTCAGCAACATCATCCTGGTGGTCGTCAGCCTTGGCTTCCTGTCGCCGTTCGTTCAGGCGCGCACGGCCCGGTTCATGATCCGCCGCCTGTCGGCCGTGGGGACAGCCCCCCTCGCGGACGCGCGCCAGGCCCGCAAGGGACCGGGGTCGGGCGAAGGTCTCGCCGACGCCTTCGGCTTCTCGCCGATCTGACCATGCAGGGCGAATATTTCGACGGCCTGACCTCCCGCAAGCACCATGTCGAGGTGTCGGTGGTCGCGGGCGAAATCCTGGGCCAAGGCCCGGGTGTTTCCTTCCGCTGGCCGCTCAAGGGCATTCGCCTGATCGAGGTGAGGGACGGTCGGGTTCGTTTGGCGCCGGCGACCGGCGATGGCCGCCTGATTCTCCAGGCCGCCGACTGGGAGGCGGCGAGCGGCCTCTCGGTGACCCGCGTCCAGCGCGCCGCCCTTCGCAAGGAAGGGTGGCTGGTGGGCGTGCTGGCGGTGGTCGGGATCAGCCTGACGCTGGGCGTTTTCGTCGGCATTCCGATGGCGGCCCGCCCGCTCGCCCGGGCAACTCCGCTGGAGCTGGAGGCGTCCATGGGGCGCAACATGTCCAAGCAGCTGCAGATTGCCTTCAAGCCCTGCACCGGGGACGCCTATGGGCAGGACAGTCTAGACGCCCTGACCAGCCGGCTGGCGCGTGACGCGGACATGCCGTTCCGCATCGCGGTCATTCCGGTGCATGCGCCGATGATCAACGCCTTCGCCCTGCCGGGCGGCACGATCCTGGTCACCGACGACCTGATCGCCGGCGCCCGCTCGCCGGATGAGCTGGCCGGGGTGCTGGCGCACGAGATCTCTCACATCGAGAAACGCCATGTGATGGAGGCCGTCTGGCGCTCCCTCGGGGTCGGGCTGGTGCTGGACACGGTCGTCGGCGGCGGCTCGGGCGCAGGCCAGCAGGCGGTCCTGCTGGCGAGCAGCTTCACCGAGCAGCGCTACAGCCGCACCCTGGAGCGTGAGGCGGACGATCGGGCCTTCGAACTGTTGGCGGCCAACGGGATCTCCTCGGCCGGCATGGCCGACTTCTTCGAGCGGCTGGCCGACAAGACCGCGCCCGAACAGGTCAACGCCGCCGCCGAATGGTTCGCCACCCATCCTGACAGCGGCCGGCGCGCCAAGGCGGCGCGGGCGCGGGCGAAGGCCGGGATGCCCGCGCTTTCAGCGTCCGAATGGGCCGCGGTCCGGCAAATGTGTCCCAGATCCCCGAACAAGCCCAAGCCGCCCTGGCCTCTGCGCCGCAAGGGCGGCTGATCAGGCCGCTACGCTGCCGGCCGGAAATCACTGTCCAGGCCGGGCGGGCCCTCGCACAGCACGCGGCCTTCCTTCACCAGCTGGATAATGTGGGCCATCACCGAGTGCGCGGCGGCGGCGTGCAGGCGGCTGTCGACGTCCTTGTAGAGCACCGGCACCATGGCCTTGATCCGCGTCTGGCCCGAAGCCAGCGCGGCGAGGATCTGCCCCTCGCGGGCGCGACGGTGGTCGATGTAGGCCTGGACGAAGGGGGCCGGCTCGGTGACCGGCGGGCCGTGGGTCGGCCAGAGGGTCGCGAAGCTCCGCGCCTTGATGCGCTCCAGGCTGGCGAAATAGTCACCCATGTCGCCGTCCGGCGGGCTGATCACCGTGGTCGACCAGCCCATGATGTGGTCGCCGGAGAACAGGGCGTTCTCCTCCAGCAGGGCGTAGCAGATGTGGTTGGAGGTGTGGCCGGGCGTCGGGATGGCCTCGATGGTCCAGTCGCCGCCCTTGAATACCCCGCCGTCGCACAGGCCCACGTCCGGCCGGAACACCCGGTCGTCGCCCGCCTCCATCCGCACTTCCGACTCGGTGGCGAGCCCCTGCTGCGCGCAGGCGTAGATCACCGCCCCGGTCCGCGCGGCCAGCGGCCGGGAGAGGGGCGAATGGTCCATGTGGTTGTGGGTGACGAAGATGTGGCTGATCCGCTCGCCGGCCGTCGCCGCCAGGATCGCCTCCAGGTGGTCGTCCATGTCCGGCCCGGGATCGATCACGGCCACCTCGCCGTTGCCGATGATGTAGGTGCCGGTGCCCCGAAAGGTGAACGGCCCGGGATTGTTGGCGACCACGCGGCGGATCATCGGCGTCAGCCGGTCGCAGACGCCGTATTCGAACGTGATGTCGCGGACGAACGGGATCATGCGCCCCCCCTCGCGGATTCGCCGTTAATCATAGCCAGAAACGCACGCGACAGTCTCGCTATGGCTTGCATCTTTTGCGTCCAGGGCAGGCGCAGGGGCGGCATGTCGGTCTTGTTGACGTCGACGATGTAGAGCCGGCCGTCCGCCGAATCCCTGAGAATATCCAGTCCGCCCCAGTCGAGCCGCATGGCCGCGCAGAACCTTTCGATGACCGCCAGTTCCTCCGGCGAGAAGATGTCCCCGGGCCGATGCAGCGACACGGAGGAATTGTAGTTGGCGAATCTGTCCCGGACAGGGCGGCGCTTGATGAACACCATCACCGGTGTCCCGCCGACGCAGGGCGTGCGCAGATCGACCACATGGCCGCCATCGACGGTGTCGATCACCCGCTGGTAGACCCGGCCCGGCGCGGCGGGGCAGGGCCCCTGGACGATGCGGCCGTCGTGGGCGCCGTTGCCCTCGCCCTTCTCGACCACCGGCCCGGTCCAGGTCATCGGGTTAACGGTGAGGGGATAGCCGAACACAGCTTCGAACACCCTGGCCACATGGCTCTTGGAGACGTCGGTGCAGTCGAAGTTGAACCGCTGCGGCACGTCGCAGGCAGGCGGGCGGCCGACAGTGGAATCCTCGAAATAGACGGCGGCCTGGGCGTCGCCGGGCGAGCGGGCGATGCGGACCCCGCCCCAGAAGACCGCCAGCCCGAGCAGGTACCAGGGGCGAGGGGCGTTTGGCGTGAACCAGACTTTCGGACCGGGGCGCGTGAGGCGGGTCCACAGCCCCATCAGCCGCACCGGCACGTAGTAGCCGAGCCAAAGTCGAATGTCGGTGAACAGGGCGCGGTCGAGCGCCAGGTCGGCGCCCGTGGCGCGAACCTTCACCCGTCCACCCTCGACGTGGAAATCGGACGACCATAGCGTCCCGCTCATACAAACCTCTCGCCGCCCCCGCGGCCGTCTCGACGCGTCTAACTAGTGTAATTTCGATCACAGACAAACGACCAGTCCGTGACAGCGCCGTGACCGCGCGACCGTCCGTCGCGGCGCCCGTCTTGCGCTGGATCCCGCGTGACAGGACGGCAGGAGGCCGAAATGGCTGCGGACGCGGCGATCTTTGTATCAAAACGGCTCCAGAGGGCGGCGTTCGCCTTCCTCTGTCTCGTCGCGGCCCAACTGGTCCTGGCCAGCTGCGAGCCCGAACCGGTCGCCATGGGCGCGGCCAGGGTGACGCTGGGGGGATTCTAGCGCGGGGACATGTACCGCCTTCGGTACGTGTCCCCTTTGTCCGGCTGTTCAGCACGCTGTTTGGGGACACGCACTGAAGTGCATGTCCCCGAGGCCTACCCCAGCACCCCCGACAGGTCATACCCGGCGCCGCGCCCCAGCGCGGCCAGCTCGCTGCGTGACCGCACCCCCGACAGGGCCTGGCCGAGCGACCAGGTCACGATCGAGCGCGTCCCTGACCGGCAGAAGGCCAGCACAGGCCCGTCCGCGTCCTCGATGGCCACGCGGTTGGCGGTGACCTGGTCCTCGTTCGGCGAACTCACCACCGGGATGTGCACATAGTCCATCCCCGCCGCCCGCGCGGCGGCCTCCATCTCCGCGCTGGTCGGCTGGCCCTCGACCTCGCCGTCGGGGCGGTTGTTGATCACCAGGGTGAAGCCCTGGGCGGCCGCGGCGGCCATGTCGGCGGGCTCGATCTGCGGGCTGACGGAGAAGTCCTCGGTCACGCGCCTGAATTCGGTCATCTCTGGTTCATCCGGGGTGGGGTTTCGTTGACATCATCCAAGGTGGATGGAAGTTTCGCAACGCCTTTGCGGACCTGCCCGCGCGAGTGAGCCGACGATGCTGCGTCTTTTGTTCCGCCGTCTGCTCGTGGCCATCCCGACGCTGTTCCTCGTCATCACCATCGCCTTCTTCATGATGCGCGCGGCGCCGGGCAGTCCGTTCGTCAACGAACGCCAGCTGTCGCCCGAGGTCGAGAAAGCCGTGATGGCCGAGTTCGGCATGGATAGGCCGCTGGTCGAGCAGTACGTCAACTACCTCAAGGGCGTGGCGGTCGGCGACTTCGGCCCGTCGCTGAAGTACCGCGGCCGGACGGTCGTCGACATCCTCAAGGAAAACTACAAGGTCAGTCTGAAGCTGGGCCTGTCCTCGATCCTGCTGGCCGCCCTGATCGGGGTCAGTCTCGGGATCATCGCGGCGCTCAGACAAAACAGGATGGCCGACTACCTGACCATGGCGGTGGCCATCCTGGGGGTCTGTATTCCCACCTTCGTCACCGCGCCGCTGCTGGTGCTGGCCTTCGCCTCCAGGCTGGGCTGGCTGCCCACCGCGGGCTGGAACGATGGGGCGTTGCTCAACATGGTCCTGCCGGTGACGGTGCTGGCCCTGCCGCAGATCGCCATTATCTCGCGCCTGACCCGGGCGGGGATGATTGAGGTGCTGCGCTCCAACTACATCCGCACCGCCCGGGCCAAGGGCCTGCCCGAGAGCCTGATCGTCCGCAAACACGCCCTGAGGGCGGCCATCCTGCCGCTGGTCAGCTATCTGGGCCCGGCCTGCGCCGGCCTGCTGACCGGCTCGCTGGTGGTCGAGAAGATCTTCAACCTGCCGGGCCTGGGGAAGTTCTTCGTCATGAGCGCGCTGCAGCGGGACTACACCGTGGTGATGGGCATGGTTATCGTCTACGCCCTGCTGATCCTGGCGCTGAATCTGATCGCCGACATGCTCTATGCGGCGCTTGATCCCCGGGTGAGGCTGTCGTGAGCGCCGCCGACATGATCCCTGGTTCGCCCTCGCGGCGCGCGCTGATCGAGAACGCGGTCAAGGGCCGGTCCCTGTGGGACGACGCCCGCCGTCGCCTGCTGCGCAACAAGGCCGCCGTCACCGGCATGATCGTGCTGGCGCTGATGGTGGCGCTGGCGATCGTCGGGCCGTTCTTCGTCTCGTTCAACTACGACACGGTGACCAAGACCGACGTCTGGATGAAGCCCCTGACCGGCGGCCATCTGCTGGGCGCCGACTCCCTGGGCCGCGACCTGCTGGCGCGGCTGCTGGCGGGGCTGGGCGTGTCGCTGGCCATCGGGGTGGTGGCCACCAGCGTCTCGCTGGTCATCGGCGTCGCCTGGGGCGCCGTCGCCGGCTATGTCGGCGGCCGGATCGACGAGATCATGATGCGGATCGTCGACACCCTCTATTCCCTGCCGTTCATCTTCTTCGTCATCCTGCTGATGGTGACGTTCGGGCGGAACATCTTCCTGATCTTCCTGGCCATCGGGGCGGTCGAGTGGCTGACGATGTCGCGCATCGTGCGCGGCCAGACCCTGTCGCTGAAGAGCAAGGAATTCATCGAGGCGGCGCGCGCCGCGGGCCTGTCTTCAGGCCAGATCATCTTCCGCCACATCGTGCCCAACCTGCTGGGCCCGGTGGTGGTCTATGTGACCCTGACCATCCCCGCTGTGATCATCGCCGAGAGCTTCCTGTCGTTCCTCGGCCTGGGGGTCCAGCCGCCGATGGCGTCGCTGGGCACCCTGATCGCCATCGGCGCGCAGGACATGGAGCTGGCGCCCTGGCTGCTGGTCTTCCCGTCGGTGACCATGGTCGTGACCCTGATGGCCTTCAACTTCATCGGCGACGGGCTTCGTGACGCGCTCGATCCAAAGGATCGATAGTGTCCGGGTGTTCTCAGGCAGGACGGGCGCGGTCGCCGACCGGGTTCCTCCCCCCAGGGGGAGGTGGCCCGGCGAAGCCGGGACGGAGGGGGGCATGTGATGTGGCCAACGCCCCCCTCAGTCAGCCCGGCGGGCTGACAGCTCCCCCGGGGGGGAGCGACCAAGCCCGCGTCTTGCTTGAACGACGGGGCGTCCAAACCGACCTAGTTGTCGCGATGAACCCGGATCTGCATCTGGCCGTCGACCTTCATGAAGAAGCTGCCCATGGTCGCGGTGCGGATTTCCACGGTCGAGCCGTGCTTCGGATCCTTGAACATCCGCTTGGTGTCGATCTGCCGCCAGACGGCCCCGTCGGTCAGCTTGATGACCCACTTGCCGTCGGCGCCCATGCGCGCCGAATCGACCGTGGCGGTGAGGCGATCCATCTCCTCGGGCTTCTCGCCGGCGGTCATGAAGGCCGGCATCCTGAAGTCAAAACCGAAGGCCGCCCGGCGCGCTTCCCGCACCTGGGCCCGGTCGACCACCACGACGTCGCCGGCCTTTTCGGCCGCGTCCAGCGTCGCCGTCGCCGCGTCGTAACAGGCCAGGCGTTCGGTCGGATCGGGCAGTTTGCGGCAGTCGACCACGGCCTGCAGCGGGGCGGCGCGGCCGGGGATTCCCTCGGCCGCGAGGGCCGGGCTCCCCAGCACGAGCACCGCCGCTCCCGCGGCCAGGACGATGCCGGATCTATGGCGCAAGGCGAGCGATGACATGGACGACTCCCGAAATTCTTCTGCCGCCATTGAAAGGCCGGGCCGCGTGATCCGCAATCTCTTCCTCGCGGCCCTGGCCGTCGCGGGCCTGGCGTCCTGTGGACCCTCGGGTCCGAACCGGCCGCCGTGCCCGGCGGGCAAGGTCTGTCTGCACTACGGCAATACGTCCGATCCGGCGACCCTTGACCCGCACCTGTCCACCGGCACCTGGGAGGATCGGATCCAGAGCGACATGCTGATCGGCCTGAGCCAGTCGGGCCCGGACGGCAAGCCGATTCCCGGCATGGCCGAGCGCTGGGAGATCAGTCCCGACGGCCTGACCTGGACCTTCCATCTGCGCCAGGCCCTGTGGTCGGACGGCGTTCCGGTGACCGCCGACGACTTCGTCTTCTCGTTCCGCCGGCTGCTCGATCCCAAAACGGGGTCTGAATACGCCTCGGTCTTCTATCTGGTGAAGGGCGCCCAGGCGGTGAACGAGGGGACGGCCCCGCTCGAGACGCTCGGCGTCACGGCGCTGGACGCCAGGACCCTGCGGGTCGAGCTGAACCATCCCGCGCCCTACCTGATCGAGCTGGCCAAGCACCACACCATGTATCCCCTGCCCAAACATGTGGTCGAGCGGTGGGGCAGGGACTGGATCAAGCCGGAGCACTTCGTCGGCAACGGCCCCTATGTGCTCGTCGCCTCCAGGCTCGGCGACTATGTGAAGGTGGTGAAGAACCCGCGCTTCTACGAGGCGGAGACCGTCTGTATCGACGAGGTCTACTACTACCCGACCACCGATGCGATTTCCGCCGAGCGGCGGGTGTTTCGCGGCGAGCTGGACATCAACACCGACATCCAGTCGAACCGCATCGCCTACCTGCGCGAACGCAAGCCGGAGTATGTGCGGACCAACGTCTGGCTGGGCGTCGCCTATGTGGCCTTCAACACCAATTCCAAGGCCGGCTTCCCCGCGTTCAGGGACCGGCGGGTGCGCCAGGCCCTGGCCATGTCCATCGACCGCGAGTTCATCGCGGGCAAGCTTCTGCGCGGCGGGCAGCTGCCGGCCAACACCTTCGTTCCGCCCGGCGTCGCCAACTATGCCGGCGCGGAGCCGCCCTTCTGGGCCGCCTGGCCGCTGGCGAAACGGCAGGCCCAGGCCCGCAGGCTGCTGGCCGAGGCGGGTTTTGGCCCGGGGCGCCCGCTGAAGTTCGAGATCAAGCACCGCAACACGCCCGATCCCATGCTGTTCATGTCGGCGATCCAGGCCGACTGGAAGGAGATCGGGGTGCAGGTCACCCTGGCCCAGCAGGAGGGCCAGATCGCCTACGCCGACTATCGCGCCCGGGCCTTCCAGGTGGCCGACGCGGCCTGGATCGCCGACTACAACGACCCGACCAGCTTCCTCGACCTGCAGCGCTCGTTCTACGGGCCACAGAACTATGGCGACTACAACAATCCCGAATACGACCGTCTGATGGCCCTGGCCGACCAGGAGCCGGACGCGGCCAGACGCGCCGCCTACATCGCGAAGGCCGAGCACATGATGCTTGAGGACGCCCCGGTGGCCCCGGTCTACTTCTATGTGAACAAGAACCTGGTCAGTCCGGGAATCACCGGCTGGGTGGACAACCTGCTGGATCATCATCGCACCCGCTGGCTCTGCACGAAGCCTCACTGACGGGGGAGAGCGATTCGCCCACGGAGGGATTTGCGGGTCGGTTCTCGCCGCAGGGGGGTGTCAAGCGATGAATCTCCGCCCCACCAAGGCCTTGAGGCCGCCTTGCTGTTGCCAAAGTGCGACAATGCGGCGCCCGTAACGTGACGGTCCTGTAATGGTCGTTGACCGCACTTTGAGTGGAGAGCAAGGATCGCTGCTAACCGGTCGCCTCGTGCGTCCGGATGCCTATTCGTCCAGATTTTAGAGGGGGCGCGTTACCGGAAATCCGGGTCGCGCTGAACCGGAGGGAATAAGTTGAGGCTCCAAAACACGCGCGGTCGCCTGCTGGCGTCCACCATCATCTGCGGTGCGGCTCTTGCCGTTTCCGCTCCTGCCTTCGCGCAGGAAACCGACGTCGGATCCGTCGTCATCACCGGTTCGCGGATCCCGCAACCTAACCTGGTCGGCACCAGCCCGGTCACCCAGGTGACGTCGGAAGACCTCACCACCGCTGGCGTGACCCGGGTCGAAGACCTGATCAACTCGCTGCCGCAAGCCTTCGCGGCCCAGAACTCGTCGGTCTCGAACGGCGCCTCCGGCACCGCGACGGTCGACCTGCGCGCCCTTGGCTCGGTCCGCACCCTGGTGCTGATCGACGGTCGCCGGATGGGCTACGGCTCGCCGAACGACGCCGCCGCCGACCTGAACCAGATTCCGGGCGGCATGGTCGAGCGCGTTGAAGTCCTGACCGGCGGCGCCTCGGCCGTTTACGGTTCGGACGCCATCGCCGGCGTCGTGAACTTCATCATGAAGAAGGACTTCGAAGGCGTTCAGATCGACGCCCAGTACTCCTTCTACCAGCACAACAACGACTACGACGGCGTGGGCAACCTGCGGTCGGTCATCGCCGCCCGCGCGGTGGGAAACCCTTCCCAGTTCCAGCTGCCCGACGACAACGTGATCGATGGCTACGGCAAGGAAGTCACCCTGCTGTTGGGCGTCAACGCGCCGGATGACCGCGGCAACCTGACCGCCTACGTCACCTACCGCAACAACGACGCGATCCTGCAAGGCGACCGCGACTACTCGTCCTGCGCCATCGCCATCCCGGCGGCCGCGACGCCAAACAACTTCACGTGCGGCGGATCGAGCACGGCCTTCCCGGGCCGTTTCACCGACTTCGCCACCTTCGACTTCACGATCAACCCGGCCACGGGCAACACCTTCATGAACTGGTCCGGCGCCCGGGACCAGTACAACTACGGTCCGCTGAACTACTACCAGCGTCCCGACGAGCGCTATTCGCTCGGCGTGATGGGCCACTACGAGATCAATGAGCACTTCGACGTGTTCACCCAGCTGATGTTCACCGACTATTCGACGGTCGCCCAGATCGCGCCGTCGGGTGACTTCTTCAGCACCGCGACGATCAACTGCGGCAACCCGCTGCTGTCGGCCTCGCAATCAGCCGCCATCGGCTGCTCGGCCCTGAACATCGCCAACGACGATTCGACGTCCATGTATATCGGTCGCCGGAACGTTGAAGGCGGCGGACGTCAGGACGACCTGCGCTACCAGTCGTTCCGTGGCGTCATCGGCGTTCGCGGCGCGATCTCGGACGGTTGGAACTACGACTTCGCGGCCCAGTACAGCCGGGTCCAGCTGTCGCGCGTCTACCGCAACGACTTCTCGGTCACGCGCCTCGGCCGCTCGCTGGACGTGGTTGACGTCGGCGGCACCCCGACCTGCCGGTCGGTTGTCAACGGCACTGACCCGAACTGCGTGCCCTATGACATCTTTACCCTCGGCAACGTGACGGACGACGTCCTCTCGTACCTGCAGACCCCGGGCCTTCAGACCGCCTGGACGACGCAACAGGTCGTGACCTTCGCGGTCAACGGCGACCTCGGCAGCCTGGGCCTGCAAAGCCCCTACGCCGACCGGGCCTTCATGACCGCCTTCGGTGTCGAGTACCGCCGCGACGGCCTGAACTCCGAGACCGACAACGCCTTCTCGACCGGCGACCTCGCCGGCCAGGGCGGCGCCACCATCGGTCTGGGCGGCTTCACCGAAAACTACGACATCTTCGCCGAAGTCGTGCTGCCGCTGATCGAAGGCAAGGAGATGGCTGAACTGCTGTCCCTGGAACTGGCCTACCGCTTCTCCGACTACGGCAGCGGCGTGAACACCGACACCTACAAGATCGCCGGTGACTGGGCTCCGACCTCGGACGTGCGCTTCCGCGCCAGCTACCAGCGCGCCGTGCGGGCGCCGAACGTGATCGAACTGTTCACGGCCCAGGGCCTGAACCTGTTCGACATTGACGGCGACCCCTGCGGTCCGGTCACTCCGGGCGTGTTCGCGGCGACCCTGGCCCAGTGTCAGGCCACGGGCGTTCCCCTGGCTCAATACCAGAGCGCGGCGCTGACCAGCCCGGCCGGCCAGTACCAGTTCCTTCAGGGCGGCAACGGGGCCCTGGAGCCGGAAACGGCGGACACCTATACCTACGGTGTCGTGCTCACGCCGAGCTTCATCCCTGGCCTCAGCGTGTCGATCGACTACTACGACATCGAGGTGATCGGCCTGATCGGCACCGTCGGGGCGGACATCACCCTGGACGCCTGCTACCAGGACAACGATCCGGTCGCCTGCGCCCGTATCAACCGCAGCCCGCTCGGCCAACTGTGGGTCGGCGGCGGCTTCGTTACGGACACCAACACCAACATCGGTGGTCTCCACACCTCCGGCATTGACGTGGTGGGCAACTACCGCTTCAGCCTCGACGCCATCGGCATGACGGACATGGGCGGCATGTCGCTCAATTTCGTCGGCTCCTGGCTTGAGCAGCACGTGACCGATCCGGGTTCGGGCGCGGCCACCTTCGACTGCGTCGGCTTCTACGCCTGCGCCGGCAACACGCCGCGTCCGGAATGGCGTCACCGCGCCCGCGCGACCTGGGAAACCCCCTGGGATGCGTCGATCTCGCTGACCTGGCGCTACACCGGTGAAGTTGAAATCGGCGATCCCACCCGGATCGACAACGTCTTCGAGGCCGAGAACTACTGGGACATCTCGGGCAACTGGGAAGTCAAGGACGGCGTGGTCTTCCGCGGCGGCATCAACAACGTGTTTGATGATGATCCCCCGCTGTCGCGCAGCGTCGGCACCACCGGCAACGGCAACACCTACCCGCAGACGTACGACTCCTTCGGTCGCTACATCTTCATGGGTGTGACGCTCGACTTCTAAGGCCCAACGGCCTTCGAAAGATCTGGGGCGGCGGACTTGGGTCCGCCGCCCTTTTTCTTTGGAGAGTTCATCCGCGGGGACATGCACTTCAGTGCGTGTCCCCCACGCCAAGGCAGGGCCATCGCATAGGGACTGGCCGGGCGCGACGGCCCTCCCTTCCTCCTCGATGGAGGAAGGGCCGGGGATGGTGGTGTGGCCACGGTCGTCAGGGGAATGCTCGAAATTGGCGTCGGCGCCTTGCGGAACCCTTCGCCCATGCCGGGCCGCCACACCACCACCCAACCCTCCTCCATCGAGGAGGAGGGCTTTTCATGGGCCGCATCAGCCATATGCGATTGCCCTGCACGCAAGGGGACACGCACTGAAGTGCATGTCCCCTCCGACCGGCGCCCTATTCCCTCCGCAGCCCGACCCGCCAGGCGACCAGCTCTCCGCGGTCGTCGCGCGCTTCGGAACGCTCGGTCGGCGTCAGGCCGGCGCGAGCGGCTCGCTGAAGGAAGGTCTCCAGGGCCGCCCCGTCCATCGCCGCGCCGAGCTGGCTGCGATGGCGCTGACGCCAGGAGGCGTTGCCGAATTCGAACGCGTCAATGCGCGCCAGCGCGCTCGCCGGATCGTAGGCCGCGATCCGTTCGGCGAGATCGGTCAGATACCCGACCAGATATCGCGCCGGCGCGAACGCTGGTGTGGACTCAAGCCGGCCGGCCGTTCGCCGGACAGCCTCGCGAAACGCCTCCTCGGCCGCCCGGGTCGCGTCCGCGGGCAGGCGGTTCAGGTGCGCATTGAAGGCCCGGCGCGCCTGACGAATGACCCCGCCGTCCCCGAACACCCGGTCATAGGCGGCCGCCTGCCCGGCCGTCGACCGGGTGATGGCGCTGTCGGCATGGTGGATGAGCATCAGGGCCTGGCCGCCGGGCTTCAGGACGCGGGCCAGTTCAGCGAGGGCCTGTCGCGTGTCGGCATACTCGATGCCGAACTGGGATGAGGCGCCATCGAAATGGGCTGATGGAAAGGGCAGCTTTTCCAGCGCGACCGAGCCCATCAGCACGCACCCGGATGCGCCCGGGCCGCCCGGTGCGGCAAGCTCGGCATGGTCCACGCCGATGACCTCGAACGACTTGCCCGCGGCGCCCCCCGCGGCGCTGGCGAAGGCGGCGACCTGGCCTCCGCCCGTCGCCAGATCGAGCAACCGCGCGCCGGCCGGAAACGCGCCGAAATAGCCCAGCCAGACCGACGCGGCGTCAAACGCCTCGCGGCCCGGACCCGCGCCGATCGTCATGACCTCGGGGTGACCGCCGCGCCAGTACTCGGTCCACTGCCAGCCGGGCCGTTTGGCGGGCGTCGGGGCTCGACTCATCAGCGCTCCTTGGG